>CAJJAT010000009.1 GCA_905182175.1 Flavobacteriales bacterium UBA1494
GCTGATCCATCACTTCCACCGTTACAACTTACATTCGTATTTACTACTGAACTTGCTACTAAAGCTGTAGGTTCTGCAATGGTTACACTTGATGTTGTTGTACAGTTATTCGCATCTGAGATTGTTACTGTATATGTTCCCGCAACTACTCCTGTAATGCTTGCAGTTGTTGCTGCATTACTCCACAGATAGCTATATGGGGTTGTACCTCCTGTTCCACTGGCAGTGGCTGATCCGTCTATCAAACCGTTACAACTAATGTTGTTACTTACTATACTTGCAGTTACCGAAGCAGGCGCAGTTATTGTTAAACTTGATGTTGTTGTACACGCATTAACATCGGTCACCGTTACAGTGTAAGTCCCAGCCGTTAACCCTGTAATACTTGCAGTTGTTGCTGCATTACTCCACATATAGCTATATGGGGTTGTACCTCCTGTTCCACTGGCAGTGGCTGATCCATCACTTCCACCGTTACAACTTACTGCTGTGTTTACCGCACTTGCTGATAATACTAATGGCTCTGTAATAGTTGTTGATGCTACTGATGTACAGTTATTCGCATCAGTAATAGTTACTGTATATGTTCCTGCAGCTACTCCTGTAATGCTTGCGGTTGTTGCTGCATTACTCCACAGATAGCTATATGGGGTTGTGCCTCCTGTTCCACCTGCTATGGCTGATCCATCACCTCCACCGTTACAACTTACTGCTGTGTTTACTACTGAACTTGCTACTAAAGCTGTAGGTTCTGCAATGGTTACACTTGATGTGTTGGTACATAAATTTGCATCAGTTACCGTTACAGTATAGGTTCCTGCGGTTACATTTGTTATGCTAGCTGTTGTTGCTGCATTGCTCCATACAAATGTGTATGGTGATGTTCCGCCGGTTGCTCTTGCTGTGGCTGATCCGTCTGACAAACCATTACAACTTACTGCTGTGTTTATAGCACTTGAAGCTATAACAGGCGAAAAAATATTTACGACTACATCGTCTGTAGCTGTACATCCATTTGCGTCTGTAACTGTAACTGAATAAGTTCCTGAAATAGTTGCTGAAGTAGTTTGTGTTGTTGCGCTATTGGACCACGCATAGCTTGACCAACCCGCACCTGCATCTACTAAAACAGTCCCTCCACTACAAGCTGTTAATGTATTTTGAGCAAAGCTAAAAGGTGGGCTGCTCACGGTTACTGTCACTGAGTCCACGCATGAGCCTATTCCATCAGATATAGTTACGTAATATTTAGTATTAACCGTTGGCGATACACTTATGGTAGATGTCGTTGCCGATGTTGACCAATTATAAGTTATATTTGGAATAACACTTGTAGGAGAGGGCGTATTATTAAATACAGCATCACCATTTAGTGAAGCAGATTGGTTGTCTACTAGATTAATTGTACCGCTCCCGGAGCCCTCTTCAAAATTCCAATACCCAATAAGTCCATTAGATGAAATAGAAACCGTTTTATTATAAGTTGTTGAAATTTCAGCTGATGTTCTTGCTACATTCCAAACTCTAACTTCATCTAATTTCCCATCCCACCAGTAGTTGCCATGAAATGTTCCACCACCTATTGCTCCAATGACAGAGCCAACTGTACTATTTGTTATGGCCCCAGTACAGGCATATGTAGCTTGAAGAGTACCGTCTACATATATTTTTTTATTTGCCCCGTCGTATGTAGCAGCTAAATGGTGCCAATTATTTGGTGTGAGTCCAAGACTAGCATGGCTTACTTGCATTGTATTCGATCCAGTTAAATGATTAGTTCTAAATTTTAAATTTCCTGCAACGAAAAAAAGTACATATTGTGTGTTTATATCTCCCTTTTCAAAAATTCCTTGAGCTCCATTTAAGTCGCCAGTATAAACCCATGACTCAATAGTTAAATTGTTAACGTTAAATGAATTGTCAAATGGGACTAATGCATAATCTCCATTTCCATCAAATGACATAGAGTGGTTGTTAGTAATTAATCGAAGTGTGCTTAATTGTAGTGTTTCCCCATTACAAATTGTTGTATCATTTTGAGCAATTTGTCCATTTGTTACACTCACTACCAAGCTATCACTACCCGAACAACCAGCGTTATCGGTTACTGTTACATAGTAAGTCCCAGAGGTTTTAACTGAAGTCGTTTGTGTAATTGCGCTATTACTCCATGCATAACTAGCCCAACCCGCTCCTGCGTCTACAATTACAGAATCTACACCACAAGAAAGAATGGTATCTTGAGCAAAACTAAAAGAAATTGGTGAAGGTTCGGTAATAATTGCGCTTGCTGTTGTTGTACAGTTATTCGCATCTGAGATTGTTACAGTATACGTCCCTGCTGCTAACCCTGTAATACTCGCAGTTGTTGCTGCATTACTCCATAGGTAGCTATATGGGGTTGTGCCACCTGATACTATTGGAGCTAAAAACCCATCAGTATCTCCATTACAATCTAATGCGGTAAATGATGTCACTGCGCCTCCTCCTGCTAGTATATATAATTTACGTGTGGTATAAGTATTCGTGTTCGCCATAGTTGTCCAGTCAGTATGTACACCTGGAGCATTCCCTATACCAACCTCTCCTTGAACATTTCGAGGAAATCTATTGTACGCAAATAATGTTTGATTTGCTCCATAATTATGTACTTGAAAAGATCCGTGACAATTTGGACCACCGGCATAATAATCGTCAAAGTCATAAACTGTTGCGCTACCTCCTAAACCTGAATTTGCATTCGTCCCATAGCATTGAGACCACATCTCTATATTGCCTGTTGTAATATTGTTACCTGTTGTAATGCCAGGCTTATTGGTAAAGATGTTCATATTATTCACAACCCTATCCCAAATAACATTATTAGTTGGGCTCCTTGGCAAACCTAAAGATTTAAGATTTCCACTTGCAAAATCATCCATTGAAACCCAAATCCAATCAGAATTTAATTGCATGAAATAAGCAACTCGAGTGTGGTTAGTGTTTAGTGTATTGGCATTATCAATCGCATAATTAATTGCATTATTTGCATAATTCCCTATTAATGGTATATCTAACTCGTAAACAACTCCATAACCTGCAGCCTCGGGCACATTTGAAAGTATTGAAGATGGAGCAGCCGTAAGTCCCGAAGGAAAAGCAGAAGTAGAAAAAGCAACAATTGGTGATGAACAGGGAGTTTGAGCACAAAGGTCGATTGAAACAAATAATAATACGCTTGCACAAAATATAGTAAATAAAAACTTCATAAGGGTCGAGATTATTGGGAACTTAAACAAACAGAATACCGCTGTTCATTAGAGTTTTATTTTATTCAGATTAGTTTAATTGACATACTTTTTGCCGACGCAAAACCGTGCAGCGACTTCTTCTGTAATTGAACAGTGTTTAAGGAAGAAGCAAGATCTGGCATATTTACCCAAAACACACCGTGAGATTCGGGGTCATTGAGGGACACACCATTGATGGTAACATTTGTTCTGCTGGCATCGCTACCTCTTATCCTAGTTCCTTCATAGCCTATTCCTGTGCCATCGTCAGAAGGAGTTACCACCGACGAGGTTTGCTGCAGTAAATAGGGTGGGTCTTGGCCTAAATTGGTTTTTGCAATTGCCTCTTTTGATACATTGATTTTAACTGCCGGAGCATTGCCTGCAACTCTAGCACTACCCACCAAAACTTCATCCGACTGGTAGCTAAATGGCTCTAAATAAAAGGTAAGTGGTTTTTTTCTTGAAAGATCAACCGTTATAGTATCCGTTTTGTAGCCAATGTTCGAAACGATTAATGACACTTTTTTAGCATTCACCCTTTTCAGACTAAACTCCCCTTCCACTTTGGTATACGATGCATAAAGCCCATCTTCTACGTTAATATTTGCTCTAATTAAGACATTGTTGGTGTTCTTATCAAGCACTTTTCCATTCGCATCGTTTTGTGCTTGAACGAAAAAAGGAAGACTTAAAAAGAGAATTGTGAACAGCTTTTTCATTTTGATGTTTTTATTATGAAATACACACTGCCGATAACCAGTTTCGGAAATGATAAATCCACTTAGTACCATTCGCTCGCGTTATTCGAAATCAGGTTCAACGGGTAAACCATTCAATAAATTAGTTTGGTTTTCAAAACAAAATTAGTCTCTGTTCAATCCCTTATTTCTTATTTTACCATAAATGACTGCCATAAAGTACATTTTGAAATTCCAAAACATATAAAATAAAGTAGATTTGATCTTTTTCTAAATAAATGACGATTTCACTTTCTTTTTTTGTTGTATTGTTTCTGGGCATCATTGTTTATCGCTCAGCCAGTTCAAAGACTGCTCACAACAAAATCTATTTGTCTTTTTTCATGGGCCATGTCGCTCTGAATTTTTTGTTATGTTTTTCAGGACTTCTATTGTTCATGAAACTGGTTGTGTTTCCAGGAATGATACTTCTTTTAATTAAACAGCTGAGTTTGATATTTCTATTACTGTTTTCAAAAGCTATTTTTTTAAAGACAACTCCAAATGTGCCCAAAGTAATTATCTTGATTTTTTTAACATGTCTTACACTTTTTGTTTGTAATTTCTTGGGGTATCGGTTTTTGTCGCCAGTTCATTTAGGAATAAACCCTGGCTATCAAACAGACACGCTCACAATACTATATCGGGATGCCACCGTTTTCACTTATTTTTCCAGTATCATTATAGTGGCCTTAATAGCGTATGATTTTAGGGTTGCATTGAAGCACTTTAAGTTGCAAACAAATCAATCAAAGACCTTTGTAAGGTATTTAACTCTCTACGTTTCAATCATAATGTTTAACCTCTTATTTTTAATTAGTTCACAATATTATTTTAAGGAGCATATTGGTGCTAAAACGCTCACTATTTTAAGTCGAATGCTCTTGATGGTTGAGTTTTTATTTCCTTTTATAATTCCTAGCTTTTTAACTAGCGTAAAAAAACTTAATTTCTCTGGACTGGTGGGTTCTGATTCGGCTCATGAAAATGAAACCTTAATCCACTTAACACAAGTAATAACGTCTAATAAATTATTTTTAGACCCAGATTTTTCATTAGCAAAAATGCAATACCACTCAAGCGTAAGTGCTGTCACTATTAGAAATGCAATAAGAGAATCCAATTTCGATAACTTTAAAGCATTTTTAAACCACCATCGCATTTTTCATGCCGCGTCACTTATTGATGGAGGCTATTTAGCCAAGCACACTATAATTTCGCTTTCTGTTGATTCAGGATTTAAGTCGCCTGTCACATTTTTTAGAGCCTTTAAATATCAAAAAAAACAAACACCCTTAGCTTATGCCACTCATAATGGGTAAGTCGTTTCAGCCCCGTTAGCTGTTTCATATAAAAGCGATAGAAATTGCAGAATTCGTTTCGAAAACAACTCAATTGGGTATAATCTCAGCTTTTCGGCACCCCTTGTGTGTAATTATTTACAAAGTTGTATTGTTTTTTGCTGTTGAAGTTATTCCAATACAAGATTTAATCGGGTTTCATTTAAACCACTTATAGTGGAGTAGTTCGGGTTGATATTTTTCAACTCCCCCTCAAAAGGGTCAAACTGCTCCCGTCGATTTTTCAATGCTTTTTTCTCTCTTAAAGAACCTTCTTCATAATGTTCTATCTGTGGAAATAAGCAATTTGTTAGTTTAGCAATTGTGTCATTCATACCTGTGTGGTCTCGACACTCCGATGCCACTAAAAGTTGTGTCTCATAGAAGCCTGCCGAGTGGACAGTGCGCGTTTATAATCCGTCAGTATAAAAACTGGCAGGGTTAATGTTCTTCTTGAATCTAAAATACATAATTATAACAAGTTTTCGAAACCACTCTGTTGTTTTAAAGATTCTTCATTTTTTCGAGCCATTTAACATTTAGTTTCTGCTATTAATTTACATTAATCGTGCAATTCTAGATAATTATTTTTAATTTTAAATGTGTATCTATCTCTTTATAAGCAAGTTTAGAAATAAAGGAGAAATGTTTTCGGCTTAGGTGTTTTTTATAAAATAAAGGCTGTGCCGTGTTCTTTTAAGCGCAGGTTTTTACCTGTGAGGTGAGAAGAAAATTTGGTAGCTGTCACCTTTGCGATATTGAGTCGGGAGATTCTAAATTATTTTCTGTTGGGGGTGGTAACTAAACAGGGTAGATTATTCTAGTAAAGTATAGTGAGTTTTGTCAAAGCTCTTTTACTACAAATAATTCTAAAAAGCTCTGTGGTGGGGAAGATGTGGGGAAACAAAAAAGGCAATCACCTATATAATAGGAAATTGCCCTCTTATATTGTGACCCCGACAGGATTCAAACCTGTAACCGTCAGAGCCGAAATCTGATATTCTATTCAATTGAACTACGGGGCCAATAAAGGATGCAAATATAGTAGTAATTGGATACAATATTTTACAACTATCTTTGTTTTATTTTACATGATTATGAAAATAACTGTTCTAAGCTACACCTTTCTTCTTTTTTGTCTATCAGCCGTTGGACAACTCAAACCTATTGGAAGCTGGACAGACCATCTTCCGCTAAACAGAGGGACATCCATTACGTCTGATGGCACATTAATCTACGCCGCCACTGCAACTGGATTTTTTACATTAAATGTCGATGACAATTCCATTGAAAAGTTTACAAAAGTTAACCTTCTTAACGATGTTGAAATCTCGCAGATTGCCTATTCCGATGAAAGCAGAACACTCATCGTTGTTTATGATAATGCTAACATTGACCTGATATCAAACAACACCGTTACCAATATTCCTTTCATCAAACTTAGCAGAGAAAAAAAGGACATTAATTCAATTACCATAATTGGAAATTTGGCATATTTATCTATGGCATATGGCATTACAGTTATAAACTTAGAGCGCAGAGAGATAGTTGACACCTATAAGTTCGGAAGTAATGGAACTGAAATAAATGTGACTTCCGTAGGCGTATTTCAAAATAATATCTACGCAGGTACAAATTCAGGAATCTACATAGCAAGTAATAACTCAAACCTATTAGACTTTAACTCTTGGACTAAATTACCTGAAAAGAACAACAGCAATATAAAAGCAGTATGGTCAAACAATAATAAACTAAACTTTATATTTGAACAGGGATCAGCAAAAGACAGTATACTTCGTTTTGACGGTACCACATTTGCTATAGATAATAATTTGTCTGGTTTTGACTTTACCTCTATTTCACAAACAACAGGAAACAAATATATACTAAACTCAAATGACTCGACCTACATTTTTGAGAACTCAAGAACCATTAGAAGATTTCAAAAAAATAACTCAAACGTACTAGGATCGTCATTAATTGGCGATAGGCTTTTTGACATAAACCAATTTACGCCTTTAGTTGAAGTTTCAACAACTAACGGCTCAACTGTGCAAGGAATAAAACCAAACGGTCCACAAATTGCAAATATCTTTGATCTAGATGCCGAAGGTGGCAACCTTTGGATTACAAATGGCGCAATTGACGGTACCTATAACAATAGATTTGATTTAGCTAAGTTATCCAGCTTCGACGGAACTAACTGGACAAATTACAGTCACGGGCAAAGTATTGGAATTGATAATATTTTCGACATCGTCTCTGTTACCATAAACCCTAATAATAGCAATGAAGTATTCTTCGGATCATGGGGTAGAGGAATTGCACATTTTACAGGACAGACCCCTTTTAAAATTTACCAAGACACCAATACGCTTTACACAAATAATTTTAATCAACTCTCTTCCGCTATCCAACAACGCGAAAATTGGACAGCAGGTTTATGGGTTGGAACTGGAGAAGGCTCGTTCGACCAGGAAGGAAACTTATGGATGACAAACACCTACCAGAAGAATGGATTGCTAGTAAGATTAGTGGATGGTAGTTGGTTTAGCTATAACCTAGGAAACCTATATTCCTCTAACGAAACAGCTATGTTTGACATAGCTATTGACGATAATGGTTACAAATGGCTTGCAATGGCTAAGGACAACGATATTATTGTTTACGACGACAACGGTACAATAAAAGATGTATCAGACGACAGATCAATACGTTTGACAAGAAGTGTAGGTCTTGGAAGTATCCCAGGACAACGAGGTATAAAAATTGAAAAAGACAAGGACGGATTAATTTGGATAGGCACATCTGACGGCATTGCGGTACATTTTAACCCAGCTGGGGTATTTGATGGTGATTACGATTTTGATCGGATCATCTTTTTTGATGGCGAAAACAACGAAGTCGTCCTTCAAAATTCTATTGTAACAGAAATAGCAGTGGACGGATTTAACCGCAAATGGATTGGAACTGAAAACTCGGGGGTGATTTTACTATCTGCAGACGGTAAGGAGACCATTCTTGAATTTAACGAGGACAATAGTCCTTTACTATCTAACACGATCAGTGCGATTGCTGTCGACGACGAATCAGGTGAGGTGTATATCGCAACATCAAAAGGACTAGTATCATACAGAGCAGAAGCCATTTCTGGTGCAGAAAACTTAACAGATATTACTATTTATCCCAACCCTGTTCGCCCAGAATACAAAGGAAGCATTGCTATTAGTGGTTTATTAGATCAGTCTACAGTTAAGATTACAGATGTACACGGAACCCTTATAAATGAATTAAAATCAGAAGGTGGCCAAGCTTTGTGGGATGGCAACAACCTTAGTGGACGAAGAGCATCTACTGGAGTGTATTTGGTCTTTGTTAGTGGCAGTGATCAAAGTCAAATACTCCGAACAGAAGTAGGAAAAATATTGTTTGTCAATTAATGTTACTAACGAGTAGAGGAATTGTTTTACAGTCATTCAAATACGGAGAAAACTCTTTAATAAGTAAAGTGGTTTCCCGCGACAGGGGCGTTATTACTTTGCTCTCGAACAAAACAAAAGCGAAAAAAAACAAACAAGGCAACTTCTTTGAGCCGCTTTCCGCTATACAGTTTGTTTGCTACATTTCTAATAAATCAGATTTTCACAGAGTTAAAGAAATCACCTATAACAATAGCATACCTCTCGCCCCTGATAGCGTGACTGTGCACGCAGTGCGCTTCTTCCTGGCGGAATTTCTTTCTAAAGTCATCAGAGAGCAAGAGCAAAACTTTACTCTTTTCGACTTCATTGAATCACGGCTATCAGAAATGAACACAAGCCCAGAGATACCATCATTTTTTCACATTAAATTCATTACAGAATTAATGGATATCTTAGGAATTCAACCTTATCTAAATGAAACAGATGTTTATTTAGACCTACAAGAAGGAGAAGGTTGCTTCTCTAGGCCGACCCATTCGCACTTTTTCAACAAGCAAGAAATAGAATTATACTTATTAGGAAAAAATAACCCAACTATTTTAAAAAAAAACGAACGTAGCCTATTGTTAAATTTGCTGCTTACTTATTACGATAATCAACTCGGAGGCATTGCCAACATTAAATCAAAAGCAGTGTTAGAAATTGTATTTGAATAAACAACAACACTTCCCACGTCTTCTCATGTCTAAAGAAAAAGCTTTACTGTTAACACTTGCTGTTATTCAATTTTCCCACATTACTGATTTCATGATTTTGATGCCTCTTGGTCCTCAATTGATGAAAGCTTTCAATATCCTCCCCAGCCAGTTTGCCTTACTTGTTTCCACTTACACTTTTTCAGCAGGTATCTCCGGCTTTATAGGCGCTTTCTTTATTGATCGCTTTGATCGCAAAACAGCCATTCTAACTATGGCTTCAGGATTTGCCATAGGAACACTCGCGTGCGGCTTTACTGACACGTACTACGAATTGTTGATTACTCGCTCTGTGACTGGGTTATTTGGTGGTGTAATGGGTGCTTTAATTCTATCGATAATAGGAGACGTAATTCCTAATAAACGACGAGCAGGTGCCATGGGAATGGTTATGGCAGCATTTTCGTTTGCTTCCGTGGTTGGTGTGCCTGCAGGTTTGTTTTTAGCAGACTTATCTGATTGGCATGCACCATTCATGGTACTAGGAGGAATCGCAATACTTACACTTTTGCCAATAGTCATTTTTATTCCAAGCATGACGGAGCACATAAGCAAATGCAATACAAACCCTACTCCTCTCGAGATCATCAAAAACGTTACGACCAACAAAAACCAATTACTTGCATTAGCTTTTGGAAGCGTTATCATGTTTAGCCATTTTTCAATAGTTCCATTTATTAGTCCTTACATGACGACTAACGTTGGATTTGCCGATTCTCAAATCAAATATATTTATCTAATTGGAGGAGCGTTAACAGTTTTTACAGCTCCTCTTATTGGTAAAATGGCTGACAAATATGGCCGTTCTAAAATATTTACCGTTACTGTGTTAATGGCATCCATTCCAGTTTTCTTAATGACCCAAATTGGCGAAACACCCATTGAGTTAGTTTTGGTGATCACCTCTATGTTTTTTGTTTTTGGGGCAGGACGCATGGTACCTTCAACGGCCATGGTTACTTCTTCTGTAAAACCTCAGAATAGAGGTAGCTTTTTAAGCTTCAACGCCTCTTTTCGACAATTAACAAATGGCATCGCTGCATTTGTTGCAGGCCTAATTATTACAATTGGAGAGGATGGGTTGTACCACAACTATGATTTGGTTGGATATTTTGCAATAGCCATGGGAATCCTTTCTATCTTTATAAGCAGAAAAATTAAGGTAGCTGATGATCCTGCCATCACTAGCTAACTATTCTTACCGTTTTAACTATCGCTTCTAATTCTCTCAAATACTCTCTTTTATCGAACTTTGGAGCAAAAACAAAGGCATCTAACTCTATTACTCTGTTGTTTTTCTCATCAACTAAAGTGTAATGCAAAAACGGCCCACCCATAAAATCGTTCTCCATGTTCCACAATCCTCTATATTCCATTGAATAAACACCATTTAGATTGACTTCTTTTGTCATTGGCGTGTACTCTTCGTAAACAACCATGTAAGAGCTGTCAACAGATCCCTGTATCATCTCTTTTGTAAATTTATTCCTATACGAAATCATAACGGTCGAATTAAAAATAGTGTCCGTGATATAAGGCCTAACGTATACACTTATGCCTTGTAAGATTTGATGTTGTCCAATAGACTTTTCTTTCTTCAACCAAAAGCCGTTGTCATTTTTTGCCATTTGCATAAAACCAGGAGGAATAGTCAATGTAACCTTATAACTCTCTTCTATCTTTTTCATTACTTCTTTTTGAGGCTTTCCCCTATGTTGCCTTTGAAGTCTACTTAGTTCTCTTTCGTTGAAATAATCTCTAATCGTTTGAACGTTTTTCGTAAGTATTCTAGCAGCATCAATATCACTTGCCGCAGTAATTTGTATTAGCAATTGATCTTTTGCCCAAACGTCATCTTCAATGTTGATGGCTGTTTTCTTCCCTTTTCCAATACTTAGTTTCAGAACATTTCTGCTTCTTTTTAATATGGATTGGAAAGCTTTGGTTGGAACTGTTGAAGCTCTGAATTGATTCTCTTGCTGTGGCAAGCCATCAAAAGCCACAGAAAAAATTTCATTAATTGCTATCCCTGTTGCCCTGTTTTCATAAAAAGTGTCCACCACAATTAAGACTTCTCCATACTTTCCAGAACTGCTGGGCAAAAGACTCTTATCCCCATCTTCCGTTTTTATATTCCCGCAAGCAACCAATATAGCTCCCGCGCTAAAAACAACAAAAAATCTTACTAATTTATCCAAGGCTTTTTACTTTTACTTTCATTCCAGGCTTTAACCGCTTGAAATTTAAATTACTATTTAATTTTTTTAGATCATTTACTGATGTCCCATTGTACAGTTGCGCTATATCCCAAAGCGTATCACCAGACTTTACAACATGTACTTGATAATTTCCACTTTTAACAGATTTTGGCACAGACCCTTTTTTTACCACAGCTCTAGGTGTTGTAGACTTACCTGTAGTATATACTTTTAATTTATCCCCAATTTTTAAACGAGAAGAACGAAGGTTATTCCAAGCCATCAGTTGTCTAACAGTTACACCATGCTTTTCTGCGATATATCCTAGAAACTCTCCGCTTCTAACTCGGTGAACAATCAATTTAGGCTGTGCAATTATTTGTTTAGCCTTTCCCGAAATACTATCGGAAATTTCTTTCCTGCGTAAATCAGCATAAATATTTTTCTCATTCGTTAAAAACAGTCCAATTTTATCAGTAGGTAAGCACAATGTGTTAGAACCTTCTTCCAAGGTTGGAATATAACTCAGCTTATATGCAGGATTATAAAACTTAATTTCCTTTTCATCCATTTTTAAATAATCTGCCAATTGCTTGAATGAAAAAGCGTTTCTTGTTTCAATTGTATCAACAGCGTCGACATAAAGCAATGTATTTGACGCGTATATTTTGTGATCGTTGGCATGATTCATCATGTAATTAACAGCAATAAAAGCAGGGACGTAGCCTCTTGTTTCTCTTGGTAAAAATGGCCTAATTTTCCAATAATCCTTATGCCCTCCCGACCGTCTAATCGCTTTATTTACATTTCCAGGACCACTATTATAAGCAGCTAAAACCAAATTCCAATCTCCGTACATTTTATATAAATCTTTCATATAACTTGCCGCCGCCACGGTAGCTTTATACGGATTCATTCGGTCATCAATATATGATGTCACATTAAGGTCATACATCTTTCCTGTTCTATACATGAATTGCCATAGACCTTGCGCGCCTACTCTAGATCTTGCCGAAGGATTTAGCGCTGACTCTACAATTGCTAAATGCTTTAGCTCCAAAGGTATCTCAAAACGATCAAAGACCTCTTCTATCATTGGGTAATACAAGGGAGCTCGACCTAGTACAGAACTACTCAAGCTTTTTCTCTTATTAATGTACAAATTAATAAAAGCCTTGGTGTACCTATTGTATGTTAAATCAAAGGGGGTTGCTTCATTTAATACCTGCATTCGATCCTTTAAAATAGAATCTGGCAATTCTTGAAAATCGTTAACTTGTAAAGTATCTTCTGTTCCTTCACAATACCGAAAACAGTTGTAAAACTTATCGTTCAATAAACTATCTATCATTGATAGAACGGCATCGTCGGGAGCAATCGTGTAAACAATAGAATCTGTTTGCTCTACCTCGTTATCTGATGCAAAGGCGGCAACGCTGAAAAATAAGGTGAAAAATAAAAAAATTTTGCGCATAGGGTATTTTAGTTGGAAACGCAAGAAATTAGGTTTTCTTGCAGCTAAACGAAATTCCTTAAATGAGAAGGTTTCTTAAGCTTTTTCTAATTCACTTGTTAACGCAAACTTGTTAACGACTTGCTTTGAAAAGCTGAGCAGTTTTTTTTCATTAAAAGCACTTGTCATCAACTGAATACCGAAGGGCATTTTATCAGAACCAATTCCAAGTGGTAAAGATATTGCAGGAATACCTGCAAGGTTTGCTTGAACAGTATAAATATCCTCTAAATACATTTTAATTTGATCATCCTTTTGGGCATTTAAATCAAATGCCGTATGAGGCGAGGTAGGCGAAATTATAAAGTCGTAGTTTTCGAAAACTTCGTTTGTGCAGTCGCGGACCAAGCGCCTAACTTTTTGCGCTTTAGTGTAATAAGCATCATAGTATCCTGCACTTAAAACATATGTTCCTAGCATAATTCTTCGTTTTACTTCTCGTCCAAAACCTTCACTACGCGATTTTACGTAAGTAGATTCTAAATCCGTTGCATTTGTGCTTCGGTAACCAAAATGTATCCCATCATAACGGGCTAAATTAGAAGACGCTTCTGCTGTTGTAAGCACATAGTATGTTGGTACAATTTGATCTAGATAATCAAATTTTACTTCGTCTACTTGATGCCCTTCTAACCTTAATTTCTCTATAATTTCGATTGTTCGTTTTCTTACTTCAGGATCGATTGCTTTATGATTAACGTAACAATCAAAATAAGCTATTCTTTGTTTTTTGTCTTTCTGTGAGTCAATTTCTTCAAAGTATGGTTCTACCTCTTTTCTACTAACAGTGCTATCAAATTCATCTTTCCCTGCTATTACTTCTGTAATCAAAGCAGCATCATCAACGTTTTTTGTAAACGTTCCAATTTGATCAAAAGAAGAACCAAAGGCAATTAATCCGTGACGAGAAACTCTTCCATAAGTTGGTTTTAACCCTACGGTACCTGTAAAAGACGCCGGTTGACGAATTGACCCTCCTGTATCAGAACCTAAAGCCGCCATGCACAAATCTGCGGCAACAGAAGCTGCTGCCCCTCCGCTGGATCCCCCAGCAACTTTATTTTTATCTAAAGGATTTTTTACCGGTCCATAGAAAGACGTCTCATTGGATGACCCCATTGCAAATTCATCGCAATTCGTTCTACCAATAATTATAGCATCTTCTTTTAACAACCTTTCAACCACAGTTGAAGAATACAGCGATTCGAATCCTTCTAACATTTTTGAAGAAGCCGAAAGCTTGTGTCCTTCATAGCAAATATTATCTTTTATTGAAATAATGAGACCTGCCAAAACTCCAGCCTTCCCTTCTTTTATTTTAGCATCAACTAGAACGGCTTGTGCGCTAGCTGATACATCAAAAGTTTCAACAAAAGCATTAATATCTTTCTGATCCTTGATTCTATCTAAATAGTGTTCAACTAATTCTACACAAGTTACAGTATAACTTTGTAAATCTTTCTGAATGTTTTTCAGCGAAGTAAAGCCTTTCAATAGATGCTATTTTTTAGTTCGACTTATTTGGTGTGTTGTCTTTATCGTCCTCATTGGTTGCATCTTTAAACTCCTTGATGCCTTTTCCGACTCCTTTCATTAATTCAGGAATTTTCTTAGCGCCAAACAATAAAATCACAGCAACTACTATTAATACAATTTGAGTTGGGCCAAACATTCCTACTTCGAATACGGTTGTTTCCATGCTTAAAATTTAAATCAAAGATAACCAAATAAAAAGAGCCCAATTCACCCAATTGCTTGCCCAATTAAATACTTTTGAGGTGTGGAGAAAAAAGTAGATTACCTTATTGTTGGGCAAGGCTTAGCAGGAACTTTTCTAGCATTTCAACTTATGCAAAAAGGAAAGAGCGTTTTGGTTGTAGATAAAGGTTTAAAGTATGCTTCGTCTAGAGTTGCCGCAGGTGTTATAAATCCAATTGTTTTAAAAAGGTTTACAATTACTTGGCGCGCAAAAGAATTCCTAAAATACAATCCTTCATTCTATAAAAAGTTAGATACTTACTTGGGCAATCAATACCATTTTGACCTTCCTTTGAAAAAACTCATTTCTTCTCAAGAAGAGATTGACTTTTGGGAACACCGCTACCACAAAGAAAATGTGAGTGATTTTATTAACAGAAAATTAATAGATGCTGGAAACGAAATACTGCCTGCACAAAATTTTAAAGTAGGTACTGTAAAACAAGCGTCTTGGCTTAATATTGGAGAGCTGCTTCCTGATTTCCGGAGTCGTCTAATTCAAAATAATTCGGTTTTAGAAGAAGACTTCGATTTTTCCTTCCTACAAAAAAATAGCTACAAAAAAATTGAATTTAAAACTATTGTTTTTTGCGAAGGAGCGCGAGGTAAATACAATCCTTTATTTAAAAACCTGCCTTTTAGTTTAAATAAAGGGCAACTAATGACTGTTAAAAGTGATCAATTACCAAGTAATTGCTTGTTAAAGAAGAAGGTTTTTATATTACCGGCAGCAAAAGGAGAATTTAAAATTGGCGCCACTTATTCTTGGAAATGGGATACAAGCTCTGAAGCAGCGGAACATCAAATTGAAGAAGAAAAAACAGACATGCTAAAATCTTACATGAAAGAGATGACGTCGGCTAATTATACTGTTAGCAAAATTGAAACCGGCATACGTCCATCCATAAAAGACAGAAGACCAATTATAGGACAGCATCCTGATAAAAAAAATGTTTACATTTTTAACGGATTGGGTAGCAGAGGTTGTTTTATGGCACCCCTGTTAGTAGATGAATTCATAGGTCACGCAGAACATGGAACAGCACTACATCCCGAAGTGAATCTAAACAGATATAATACCTAAGCTAAATTTAATCGTTTAAACAAACTCTCTCTATAAGAACCTCCTATTGGAATTTTTTTATCTGAATTTTCTATAATTACAATTGAACTATCAATGGAATTAATTTTATTTAAATTGAGAATAAATGATCGATGCACTCTCATGAATATTTTTACAGGAAGTTTCTTCTCAATGTCCTTCATCGTTGAATGGATAGTGAATCTCTCTTTTTCTGTATGAATTATTACGTAATCTTTCAGAGCTTCAACAAAAATAATATTTGAATTTTGAACTTTTACCAATTTAGAATTGAACTTCACGTAAATGTATTCTGAGGAGATTGGAGCGTTTTTAAAACTTGAGGATTCTACACCGGCAAATTTCTCTTTCTCCTTCTTAAATTTATAGAGCGCCATTTCAATTGACGTTCTTAAATCAATTTCCTTAAATGGCTTAATTACGTAACCATAAGGCTCTGTAATTTTTGCTCTTTCTATCGTTTTTTCATCAGCATATGCTGTTAAAAATACGACAGGTATATCGTAATCTTTCTTAATTCTTGCGGAAGCATCAATGCCGGAAATATTTCCAGCAAGCATAATGTCCATTAAAACAAGATCAGGTGTATTCTCTTCTAGGAATGTTAAAGCTTTTTCTCCTTTAGAAAACGAGGCCAATACCTCGTATCCAATTTTTTCCAAACACACAGAAATGTCCTTGGCAACAATTGCCTCATCTTCAACAATTAAAATTTTAATTTTCATGCTTCGTTGTTTATTGTAAAGCTGATGGTAAATTTAGTCCAATTATTTCGCTCTAAACGTAATTCTCCTTCCATTTGTTCCACTAAAGTCGAAACAAACTAAAGTCCTAATGTATCTGTATTTTAAGCAGTTATCTCTTCCGAAAGACCCACCCCATTATCTTCTAAAGAAAGCGAAATTTTTCCCGATTTACTAGTCAAATTAATATCAATTCTTCCATACTTCATTCTTTCAAAGGCATACTTTAACGAATTAGAAATTAGTTCATTCAAAATTAGGCCGCAAGGAATTGCGTTATTCAAAGATAGGAATACTTGATCTAAAGAAAAAACTAATTCGACCGAAGTATTTGATAACTCATAAGTGTTAACTAAACTTTCAGCTAAATCTTTAATATAACTTGAGAAACGAAAGTTCGATAAATTGGTAGTTGTATATAAGCGCTCATGTATAGATGCCATAGCTGCAATTCTATTTCTACTCTCTCTTAATACATCTAACACACGTCTATCAGTAACATAGACACTTTGTAAACTTAAAATACTAGAAATAACCTGCATGTTATTCTTCACCCTATGATGAACTTCCTTCAATAGAATTTCCTTTTCTTTTAATGAATTTGTTGACTCATCTTCATTGCGTTTTTTTGTGTAATATCATGTCCGATTCCTAAAATTTCATCGATTTCTCCGTTTTCCCCGAAGATTGGATTTACATATAATTCCCTAGAATATATCTCATTTTTAGCATTCTTACGCTCAATTTCGAACTGAGTAGATTCTCCATCAAAGGATTTATTGAAAATTGGTTTCCAAAAATTATCATCAATTTTATTCTTTTTGCGAGCGACTTTAACTAACTCAAAAAAATGATCGAAAATTTTTAAATCAACGTTATAATTGTGCTTTATATCCTTTAAAAATATTTTATTAAATGAGGTAAACCTATATTCCTTGTTAATTGTAAAAAAATAATGAGAACTACTTTCTATTAAGGAGCTTAATTTTGAAGCCTGCTTTTTTATTTCTGACTCTTTAGCTACCATTTCGGAAATATCTCTGGTTATTCCCATAATTCCTAAGAACGTTCCATCGTTATTAAAAAGTTGACTTGCTAAAAGTAATGAAGGAAAAACACTTCCATCCTTACGTCTCATTTCTAACTTCCCAGAGTAAGATTTAGAAATCTTTAATTCTTTAAAAATGTCTTTTCCCTCTTCTTCATCTCTTAGAAGTAAACTAAATTATTGCTGAATAAACTCTTTCCTATCGTATTGAAATTGTGCCTTAGCAGCATAATTCATTTTGTTAATCCTGCCATTAACATCAGTGGTAAAAATTATATCTAAAGAACTTTCTATAATAGCCTCTGAATAAGATTGGGAATTTTGCAGCCGACGTTGAATAATTCTATTTTGCTCCAATTGAAATCGTAAACTGTCATTTATCTGATTCTTGTTTTTCCGCTTTTAATTTTCCCTCTTCAACTTTTTTGCGATCAGATATCTCTACAAAAGAATTTAGTAAACATTCTTGCCCCTCAAATTGAATTTTTTTTGCAATGGACTCAACGAAGATAAACTCTCCGTTAGCATCTATTAATTCGAGTTCTCATAACGATACAAGCTCTTTGTCTCGAATATTTGCCTCACTTTCTTTAAGAATTTGAAGCTCCTTTAGTTTGAATATGTTAGATCTATTTAACCCTATTATTTCCCGAAAAGATTTATATTTTATATAAATCTCCAGCTCTCTGATTGGCAAAAACTACCTTATTTGCTTTAAATATTAGTATTCCAAAAATGGTCAGGTTTATTAAATCTTTATATTTTTTTTCACTGAGTAAAATTTGCTCTTTGTGCTCTAGTTCTTTTTGAACATTTTGGCCGCTACACATTAACACTCTTTGTCCAAAATAAACTCCTTCTCGTATGTGTAATTTTTTAGGGAATATAGTTCCATCTTTTCTCTTACTCCACCATAAAATGTCCTGATCTTTACCTTCCCATGCCAATTGTATAATTCGCTGTGTTTGCAAAGAATCCATTTTCGTTAAATCTGCTAAAAAGTCTGGAGTCCTTCCCATTATTTCTTCTCTACTTTACTTGTATTCTTTTTCTAAGGAATTACCTACATCTACAAATTCATTATTTAAACCTAAAATATACCTTAATTCAAATGAGGTGATAAATGCATCTTTATACGATTTTAAAGAAGCCTTTAAAGAGCTTTCAGATTCTATAAAATTTTTAATGTCAATGACCTGACCTAATAATTTAGCAGAAATATCATCTTCATCCTTTTGTACATTTATCTTTAATAAAATATGAATTACTTGACCATTTTTTTTCTTGAATATTGTCTGTAACTCAACGAAAGTTTTTTTTCTAAAAGCAGGTTTTTAATTAATTTTTTTTCTTCCATACTGGATTTATTTCCTGAGAAAAAACTCATATTCTTTCCTGTAAACTCATTTTTTTTATACCCTAAAAGAAGTTGAAATGATTTATTAGTTTCAACAATATATCCATCTAAATCTCTTATAAATAAACCTATAGGAGATTATCTAAAGAGCGTAGAATACTGATATTGGTTGTAAACTGCTTTTTTCTCCAACATTTTTCGTTGAGAAATATCTCTAGCAATGCAAATTAAAACATCTTCACCAAAATACTTTGACTTACGTACGATTGCCTCAATAAATAAAATAGTTCCACTCTTAAAAATAATTTGTTTTTCAAATAATTGGGTTTCACCTAACCAAGCTTTAGCTTGAATAATTTTTCTCTCTTTACTATAATTTCTGTAATCTAATGCTGAATACTTTATACCAACAACCTCACTTTTAACAAAACCTAAAAAATCTAGGTAAGTATCATTAATATCTATTATTTTACCATTTTTATTTACAATTGATATTAACGAAGGATTAGTCTTAAATAAATTTTTATAACTCTCTTAATTAATTATTTTTAGCTTATTGAATTCAAGTGTTTCACTTAACTCAATTCTATCTTTAAATTCTTCAATTTCAATTAAATAATATAGCTTATTTTCGAGTTTAACTTGTTTTTTGTCTACCCTTATTAAACTTTGATCCGGTAATTCAATTGTTTTCTTTTCACCGCTTTTTAACGCTCTAAATATATATTCACCACCAATATTAAGTTCGCTTACATCAAAATGTTTTTTACTTCTACTCTCGCTAAAATCTAATAATTGTTTCGCTTTCTAATTTGCATCAATAAATGTTAAACTTTCTCCTTTAAACAAAAGCAAAGCATTTGACGCGTTATTAAATACAACATTTAAGTATTCACTTCTATCTCTGTTTTTATTTTTACTTGTACTTCTAGCGTACGCTATTAAAAAACCACTTAACCTTAAACTAATATAAGCGAATGCAATAAACCACAAAGAAATGTTTGTTTCAAATCTTAGAAAAAAAATAGTGAGTAACCATATAATTACATTCAGTTTAATATAAGTTTTAATACTTGAAAGTGAAAAGCAGTATAAACCATAAGTGATGATTAGTAAATAACATGACTGTGCCGAAAATTGATTTAAATAGACAACATAGAGTATTAAATAAAAGCCTGTTATGTTAGTAAAATTTTAGAAAATACGGAGTATTTTTTTAAAATTTGTTAAAAACGATAACACACAAATAAATAGAAAAACAACAGATAACCCTACTCCAATAGAAGTATTTATTTCCAATTCTGTCAAAGTATTTACAAAGGCTGAAAAAAATATGCAAAATAGTGCAGCAAATATAATTTCCAATCTAATGAGATTGATTGGAATGCTAAAAAACTTAGATAAACCTACTAACACCTAGTAAATGTAGGGATACAAATAATATCAAAAAAAAAGTTACTCCTTATTGTATTTTATTTTTTGTCCATCAATCCTTATTTCGACATCATCTTTGTATGTAATTGTGGTCGTTTCATTTCCAAAATCATCTAACCATCTCCATTTCCCATCTTTTTGACCAAAGCTATATACTTCTTCTTTTGTCAACTGTCCTTTTTCATTATAGTATTTATGTTTACCTTCTGGAGTGCCATCAATGTAATTACCCTTAAAAGAAATTTTTCCACCTGGAAAACGATGTTCCCAATAACCATTTCGCTGACTATATCTATATTTCCCTTTCTCTTGATGATCATTTAATTCATAAAACCATTCACCCTCTTTCTCCCCATCAAAAAACTCACCTTGTGTAATTACAATCCCGTCAATAGTATATTCAGCTAATTTACCATCTTCAATTCCTTTCCTAAACTCTTCTCGTCTAAGTACATTCCCATTATCGTAATACCAAATCCATTCTCCTGTATATTGTCCATTGCTATCGTACGATCCTTTTTGTTCTATTTTCCCTGTAGTAAAGTAGTATTCCCATCTACTATATTTCTTTCCATTTTTATACTCACCCTTGGATTTAATTTTTCCATTCAAATAAAACTCTTCCCACACTCCTTGTAAGACTCCTTTTTTATCTATTATTCCTTTTTTTAACAAATATCCATTTCTATAAATTTCCGTTGCTACTACTCTTCCATTTTCTCCATAAAATGTAGATACACCATCCTTTTTACCCGCCTTATTCACTACCGATGTTGACTTTGTGGTACCGTCAGAATAATAAATAATATTCACATCAAAATCTGCTATATTTTTCTCGTCGCTTTGTAACTCTCCATTCAAATAAAGTGTTGCACTTTTTAATTTACCTTGTGCATTATATTCTTTAACATATCCATTCAATAAATCATTTTTATACCGTTCTTCCGTTTTTAAACGTTTATTGGCAAAGTATTCTTTCCATACACCCTGTTTTAAGCCATCGTCATCCGTCTTATTAATTTGCTCGATAAAGACGATGAAATTCTTTTTATACTTTGTTATAGCCGTTATCAAACCATCAATTGTATATTCATAACCTATCCCTTCTTTTCTTCCATCAACATACGGAACTGTTTTTTTAATTAAAATTAAAGAAGAATCTGAGTAAAAAATCTTTGATACTCCATCAATTACATCAAATGTATAGTTTTCCTCTTTTATCAACACACAATCATCATCGAAGTGTTGATAAACTCCATTCTTCTTACCGTCTAAGTAATTGATTTTGTTTTGTATATTTCCCTTTTCATCATAAAATTTCCAAGTGCTGTCTAATAAAAAGTTCTTTCTATTTCCTTCAGATTTTCGCAATTGATTTGGGTAATAGGTAATCCAATAATGGTCGGGTTTACCATTGAGTAAAGTTCCTTCACTCGAAAGATTACCATTTTCATAATAATAAGTTTTGTAATTCTTTTTAGTAGAATCCACAAATTGAGATTTCACTAAAAAAGGAACAAATGAAAAAATAAAAATTAATGTTTTCAACATCATATTATATTATAGTAGTTTTTGATTAAATTTTTAAAACAAATCTACTATTACTATTAGGGCGTTAATACTGTTTAAACAAAATTGGACATTTGAGTTGTCAATTGACTTATTAATATAAAATAACACTTTGTTAACAAAGATAATATACTTAAGTTATTGAATAGACGTAAAATTTAGGAGCTATTAACAATTGACATTATTTTGTTAGTGCTCATAACTTTTTGTTTTAAGCACGTTAAAAAAAGTTTACAGACTGTTCATAAATCGCTGGTAAACTCTTGCTAACTTTTAGTGCTGGTATTATAAAATAATTGGTTGGTTTTTTTATTGGATTACACAAATTAAGATGTGAGAACTTATGAGTTTTGTTTGAAAGTAATTAACAGGACATGTTAACACATTACTAACAATTGATAAACTTGCAGTATAATTCAATCAAAAAACAAATGAACATAGCTATAGGTGGAGATCATGCAGGATTCGAGTATAAAAATTCGATAAAAGAGCATTTAGAAAACATAGGACATACGGTTCAAGATTTTGGGCCGCTAACAGAAGAAAGTTGCGACTATCCCGATATTGCACATCCTTTAGCAAACTCAATAGCATCCGGTAAAAATACATTAGGTATTGCAATCTGTGGAAGTGGAAATGGGATTAACATGACCTTAAATAAACATCAGCAAATTCGGTCAGCTCTATGTTGGGAAGTTAACCTAGCAAAATTAGCACGACAACATAACAATGCAAATGTGTTGGCGCTTCCTTCTAGGTTTATTTCTTTAGAGTTGGCTAAAGAATGTGTAGAATCGTTTGTTAATGAAACTTTTGAAGGTGGGAGACATGAACGGAGAGTGAATAAAATTAGATTAGTATAGTATGAAAAAAGTAGGTTTAGGATTGTTGTTAAGTGTATTCACATTTGTGGGCATTGCTCAAGAATACAACGAGAAGGCAGAAGAATATTCAAAAACAATAACTGCAGAGGATTTAAAGAAACATCTTTCCATTATTGCATCAGATAAATTTGAAGGACGGGAAACCGGGGAAAAAGGCCAAAAAATGGCAATGGATTACCTCATAGAAAACTTTAAATCCTACGGAATTAAACCAATTAAAGAATATGGATATATCCAAACGTTTGATTTATTAGAGCAAAAGACTGAAAATATTCAGTTGAAAATAGGAGAGGAAACGTTTGAAGTTTTGAAAGATTTTACTGTCTCGCCAAGTGTAATATTGAAACGGGCTATTGAAAGTGAAATAGTATTTGTGGGTTATGGAATAGAAGAAGGAAATTACACGAGTTATAAAGGATTGGATATAAAAGGAAAAGCTGTTTTTATTATGGATGGCATGCCGGGAAAAACTGAGTTAGCTGGGAAATGGTTAATGAAAGATAGGATAGCGTTGGCGAAGGAAAAAGGAGCGATTGTTGTTCTTTACCACAGTCTAAAGTTGAAAGATAATTTGATAAAGTATGAGCATTATTACAGTACACCAAAATTGACCTTAAAAGAAGATGTAAAAGATAAGCAAACAATTGTAATTGCATCAACTACAGAGTTAACACAAACAATAACAAAGGCAGCAGGCCTGAGGTGGAAAAAAATACTAAGGAAGGGGATAAATTCGGAAAAAACGAAAGCTTTAACATTTCAACTAGAGGTTAATAAACCAACCGAAAAATTAACAAGTGAAAATGTACTTGCTTTTATTCCCGGAAGTGAAAACCCGGAGGAAGTAGTTGTGTTAACAGCTCATTACGATCATATAGGGATCGATGGAGACAAGGTTTTTAACGGAGCAGATGATGATGGATCAGGAACAGTGTCCATGTTGGAGATCGCTCAAGCATTCCAAATGGCTGTTAAAGATGGGTTAAAGCCAAAAAGGAGCATTTTAATAATGCCTGTTTCAGGTGAAGAAAAAGGATTGTTAGGATCAAAATATTACACGAACAACCCTGTTTTTCCATTGGAAAATACGGTTGCAAATTTGAATGTAGACATGATTGGGCGTTACGATGAAAACCACGAGGAAGGAGACGACTATGTTTATTTAATTGGTTCCGATAAGCTGAGTAGCACTTTACACAAGGTAAGTGAAAAAGTTAATGAACTATACACAGAAATTGAATTGGATTATACTTTTAATGACGAGAACGATCCAAATCGTTTCTATTACCGTTCAGATCATTACAACTTTGCAAAAAATAATATTCCGGTAATTTTTTACTTTAGTGGTGTCCATGAAGATTATCATAAAGAGACAGACACAGTAGAAAAAATTGATTTTGAAAAAACAGCAAGGATTGCTAGATTGGTCTTTTTAACCGCATGGGAAATTGCAAATAGAGATAATCGAATTGAGGTTGATGGAGAGTAAAAAGAACAGCATTTTTATTGCTATTTAGAAGTACTAAGTAAAAAACTAAAAAATAGTTAAGGCTAATAAGGGTGAGCTGTTTGGGCAGACGAAGCGGCACCATACTAAATGGATGGAGTTTATATCGAGTAGAGTGGGAAACTGAAAAAATGCGAAGCGAAAAGAAAGCTTAAACTCCTTTGTATAAAGGCCGGGAAGAGTTGTATTAATAGTAGATCTTAGAAGAGACATTCTTCTTTATTATATAGTTAATAGTTAAAATTCTACATTTTTATTGCAGCTAATTCAGGGTATAAAAAACCTCGAAGGTCTGTATACTCTAAATAGTTGTTTGTATTATTATAAGGGGACAAATCTTTCGTTAAAACTATGGGATAGAAGGGAATTTATTTTTTTGAGAAATAATATACCAACACCTTGAGTAAAGAGTCGCCCTTATAAATTTAATAAAGTAATAGAATTAGAACTATTATTGAATTTACTTGACACATCAAGTTCAACTTTATCTGAAGTTGATTTTTTAAATTCTTCAATCAAGTATTTTGTTCCAAAGAAGGCCGCTATGAACACCACAATAGCAAGTGCAATTTGGAACTTCACGCGAGCTGTAAAAAAGGAAGTACTTACAACACTGGGTTGATTTAATTCATGCTTACAATTAGAGCAATTTGTCGACTTGGTTGAGTTTTCCGTTTTGCACTTGTTACAACTTACCTTTTCCATTTTTAATTATTTTTTGCGTCTCTGAATGTTTGTATCTCTTTAGTAATGATTGTTAAGCTAAAAATGTAGAAAGAAGAAAAGCCCTTATTTAGGATTATACTGAATTGTAAATACACTATTTGTAGTGGATTTAATTAACTGTTATACTCTTCCAAAGTTTCAAACACCGGAAGAGTTAATGCAATACAAATAAAAAAGGGAGGCTTTGATTGTTAAGTGGTGTATATATATAGACAATTCTAGGCATCTAACACTGATTCTTGCATTAGTTAGCTTTTATTCTGCAATCATTTCCTCTACCAAGTCTTCCGTTTCTTTTACAAAAGTGGTGTAAAATTCACCTGTACTAGGACCATAAAACCCAGTATGAATTCTTCGTATGCTTTTGTCTTTTCCAATGAAAATTGAAGTGGGGTAACTCATTATGTGATTTAACATGGGCAGTTTTTCGGCAGCTTTGTCCTCTTTTGTCGAACCTCCTAATAAAAAGGTATAATTTGCTCCTGTTTTTTCTTGAAGGCGAGCTACGTTTTTATATGCTTTTTCTTCAGTTTTCGTTCGCTCAAAAGCAAGAGCAATAACCTCTAAACCTTGAGCATTGTATTTGTCGTATAGAGTTGAAAAATATTCAGTTTCATCCAAGCAGTTTGGACACCATGAACCCATAATTTGAACGATTACCACTTTATTTTTAAATTGATCATCATCAAGAGAAACACTGTCCCCATTTGCGTTTGGAAATTTAAAAGAGAAGTCCCTATGGCCTTCTTTCATGAAGGTCAAATCATTTGGATTCCGAAGAGTTGCCGAGTCGTTTTTTTGAGCAATAAAGTCTTCTTTCCAATGTGTCCCAGAATAGAACGTGCCAACCAAACCAGTGTCTGATTTTTCTGCTTCAAACAGAAAAGCATGAGAGCCGTCGAAAGTTGAAAGGAGTAATTTTTTTCCAGTAGCGTTACCTGCTAAATGCCGGTAATCACCGGTTTCTGTTGCAAAAGTTCCAGTAACTACGTTTGCTTCTTGTTCAAACAAACCAATAGCATTGCTTGGAGAGTCACTTGAAGGACCAAAAGTAACTTCATATTTACCTGAAAAATATTTTGAGTAGTTGGTTGCTAAGTTTGAAAAACGAGAGCCTTTTCCAAAAGCAGCTTTAACAGGAATTTGGTAGTCAGAACCTTGGTAATAATTATACCAAATGCCACTCAAGCTGGAATCGGTTTCTATTCTTAGTTTAAAGGCTGACTCAAAAATAGGGAGTTGAATGAATAAGGAATCTTTTTGCTGTTGAATTTCATCGACTACAATTACTTCTTTCGCATTGAAAATTTGCATGCGAAGGTTTCCGTTCTCCTCTTTTAAATCAAATTCAAACGGAAGAACTTTGCCTTTTACCAACTCCATTTCCATGCGCCACATTCCTGTTTTCACAACGGGTAATATGTTCAAGTTTTCAGAGGGTTTTGGATTTTCGCAGGCTGCTAAAAACAGTAATAAAATACTACTATTTAAAAAGGTCAACTTCATTATTGGAGGATTATTACTTTTTATAAATCAGCCTATTTCTCGTAGGCAATAAATTTTAATTTTAAGCTTCTACTAACATTAATTCCCTGTATTCAGAACTTCGCTATAGATTCTTTTGGTGCTTTTTTATTTTCATTTGTAAATGGTATCTTAATGCTTTTGATGCAGTAGAAACATAAAGTTTTTTTACTGAAACTTTATTTTAAGAAACAAGGATACTCATTTAATCTTGTGCTGTCAAAGTTATTGCCGCCGCAATTAATTAGATCCGACTTAAGTAATTAAACTCCAGTTTATTGTCAGTATGCGAAATCGGTTTGTACTGAGTTAGCTTCTAATTACAGAAAGGCTCTTTTACTTAGCGGGCTTTAATGCTATATCTATTTCAGCATTTAATGTGCTATATATTTTCAATAAGAGAGGGGGATTTTTGAAAGAAAGAGAGAAACTTTAGGTTTAAAAGTTAGCCATCGCATTTAGGCTGTTTTATTGTTTTGTTTTTCAGTTGATTCCACGTTCGTCACTCCACCCGATACGATGAACTTCATTACATCCGAAGAAGAAGCATGAATGATGCTTATGTTTTTCTTGGGAATGATCATTACTTGACCATTTATACCGTATGAAAAGGGAAAGTAAACGGCTACTTTATCTTTGCTAATACCCATCTCACTTAAGTCACCTTTGGTAATAAAGCCCATTCGTTCTACTTCTAAGCCTTCTCCCATTTTTACTAAAACAGGCGTTTTAAACTGCTTCTTCTTTCCAACAAAAGCATTCATCAAATCTTTCATAGAAGTGTACACCAATTTGATCAATGGTGTTTTTTCCATGGCTCTGTCAAGTGGGCGCAAATAGGAAACAAAAAAATGAGAGCCTAAAAAGCCAATTAGCGTAATTCCTATTAAAATAGCAATGAGACCTAAACCAGGAATATCTAAATTTATGATTCCGTCAATTTTAACAACCAACCAAACAATAAGATAAACAGTTACACTAATCGGAACAACATAAAAAAGACCCTGCAAAAAATATTTTACTAAGGTTTTAAAAAACCGCTTATCGTTGCCTACTTCTCTCATGTATAATCTTGTTAAACTAAATTAGAGAATTCTATTAGAATATAAATTTTATTGGTGATTTAAAGCCTCTTTTTTCTGCTTTGTTAGATTACCGGCAATCAAAGCATAACTATGGTTTATAAGCTCTTCTAATAACTTTTGATTTACATCAGATTCAATCAGTACTGTATTCCAATGCTTTTTGCTCATGTGGAATCCTTCGTTAACGCCCATAAATTGCTCCCTTAGTTCTATGGCTCGTTCAGGGTCAAATTTTAAATTAATGCTGTCTGCCTCTTCAATATTTGTTAGCGCAAATACCTTATTCATAACTTTAAAGACAAGCACCTTATTGTCAAATGGGAAACTTTCTGTTGCTCCCTTTTTATGAATGCAGTAATCTCTGATTTCTTCAATGTTCATGTTTAAAAATTGGCAAGGATGGATCCTGTAAAATTTCTGCCTGCACCGTTAATCCCCGAGCTATATGGGCGATACAATTGATCAGTAATATTTTCAATACCAAATGTTAATGTAATAAATTCAGTTAAGTCGTACCGGGAATTAACGTTAAAGGTATACCAAGAAGGTGAATAAGGATTTCCATTTTCATCGCTCGCATACAAATAACTTTTCCCTTGTTCTCCAACATTTAAGTTGTCGTATTCAATTTGGTGATTGTAAAGAAATGAAGCTTGCAATTGCAGCCTGTCTTTTTTATAGATTAAGCTAGAAAGTGTAAATAATGGAGCAACATGCCTTGATGGACTTGAGCTGCCATTATCCAACTCTTCTGTTCCTTTTTGAAAGTTGAGTTTATTTTCAAATTTTAAACGTTTGGTTATTCTAACTTCAACTCCTGTTTGAATTCCGTAAACCTCTGCAAAGGCGGCATTTTGAATGGACTGAATCCTTTTTAACCCTCCGTCGAAAAACAGACTATCGCTGCCGTTTAAGGTAGTATTTCTCCGAACTAAAGCATTATTTAGAAAGGTATAAAACCCTGTAATGTCAAACTCCCAAATACTTCCGAAGGTTTTTGATATTGCCAACTCCGCATTGTAGGCATACTCTGCAGTTAAGTTGTCATTTGGCACCACAACAGAAAAGTTTTCCGAATCAAAAAGTTTGCCCATATCATCAACATTTGGCGCCCTGAAACCTGTTGATAAATTGGCACTTAAAACCCAAGAATCTGTTGGTCTGTAAAGCATTCCCAAACTTCCGTTTAAAGCTAATTTATTGAGGTTTATTTCTTCAAATGGTAATTGTATGAAACGTTGATCAAACTCTGCTCGCATGGCAAATTGACTAAGACGAATTCCAGCCTCTAGGCTTAGTTTTTCATTAAGTTGAATTTGGTCGGTAAGGTAAATGGCATTAGAGAACCAAAGTGCATCAGGATACCTCGTTTGAACGGATTGCTTTTCTAACGTTGCAATGTTAGTAGAAAAGCCTTCTGAGTTAACTTGATTTACAATGCTTTCTATCCCGTAAAACAATTCGTGGCTACCACCGAGTTTTTTTGTAAAGTCTATATTGATAGAGTAGGCGGTCACCTTTTCTGTTCTAGTTCTTCTTGTCAAGCTGTTTAAGGTTCTATCAATTCTGCTTTCTTCAAACTGTTGAAAAGCGAGGTTTAGTTTTGCTTTATCGAATAGTTTTGCCTTTTTGTTAAAGGCTGTTTCCACATGATGCATTTGCCATTTTTGCGGACCGTAATTCCACTCAGCAAAACGTAAGGTTCCATTTCTTTTTTGAGTTAACCTGTCGTATCTCCCATATTCAGAGGTTTCAGAAAAATGAAAACCGTAGTTGAAACTCCAAATTTCGTTTGGCTTAAAAACTACCTTCTGCATAAAGTTTACTTGGCTAAAGCCGCTTGGGCTTTGGACTAAATTATCGCTTGATTTTGCAATAAAATCTTGGTTGTTTTGGGTAATAACTAATGAATCTCTTTTGTAGTCATTAGGACCGTTTTTTCCCATTCGTAAATCGCGATAGATATTGCTACTAAAACTGCTCAGAAGGCCCCACTTTTTTCCTCCAACAGAAAGCTCTGCATGTAAGCTCAGCTCTTCATTTGCACTTGCACCTCGTAACGTTGCAGAACCATTAAAAACAATGGAACTATCGGCACCTAAGGTTGGATTTTTAGTATTGAAACTCATTACCCCTCCAATGGCATCACTACCGTAAATAATAGCTCCAGGACCAAAAATAATTTCAACATTTTCCATTGCGAAAGGGTCTAGAGAAAGAACGTTTTGTAGGTTACCACTTCTAAAAATAGCGTTGTTCATGCGAACTCCATCAACAGCATACAGCAAACGATTGGTAGAAAAACCGCGAATCATTGGGCTTCCTCCGCCTTGCTGGCTTTTTTGAATGTAAACGTCTCCCGAAGTAGCCAACAAGTCTGCAGAATTTTGTGGGTTTAACAGTTGAAAATCTTTGGTTGAAATCGTTGAAATTTTTTGTGGAATATCCTTTCGTTGCTGTTTCCAGCGAGTAGCAGAAATAACAACTTCACCTACATCGAAGTAGGACTTTTCCAATGAAATTGTTGTTGTTTTTTTTACTAGAGAGGCGATTGGAATTTTTAGCTTTTGATACCCCATCATTTGAAAAACAAGGTAATTGTTGTTCTTCAACGGCTTAACATTTGCCATACCATTGGCATTTGTACTAACCGATTTTTGGCTCGGAAAACCAACCACACTTACAAATTCAAGCGGTTGCTTGGTTTCTTCGTCAATAACGATAATTTTCTGAGCATGAGACATTAATAGAGAAAAACAAAAAACAAAAAACAGCACAAATCTCATAAATCGGGAACTACAATTATTGTTCCACAAAAGAAGGAAATTAGATGTTAGTGGCAAAATAGTAAGTACGAGAAATTATAGAGTTAGTGGCTTTTTTTAATCCGCTCAACTACTTCAAAATATTCCAATAAATCGCTTGGAATTATAGCTCCTCTCGTTGGGTCTCGTTTTTTACCAAGTCGCACAAATACCACATTCCATTCAGGAACACTTACAATGTACTGGCCCAAAATACCTCGAGCATAATGAAATGAAATGCCCTTGTAATTTCCCAACCACCACAGGTACCCATAGTGCTCAATTAAACTTCCAGATTCATCAGGTAAATTAACAGGAGAAATAGAAGAGTTGAAATACCCTAAATCGATCAATTGTTTTCCATTCCAACGGCCACTGTCGAGCATTAGTTGACCAACTTTTGCATAATCGGTGGCATTGCTATAAAAACAACAATATGATCGTTCTCGTCCCTTTTCTTTGTCAATTGTCCAAAGCGCATCAGTTGAAGCCCCGAGTGGTTGCCAAAACATTTCAGCAAAATAGTTGGAGAGCGATTTACCTGTTGCTTTTTCGATAATAAAAGAAAGTAACAATGTATTTCCGCCTTGGTATTTCCACTCTTTACCAGCGGGGACTTTGGTTTTTTTAGAAAGGGTTAAGTCGTAAACGTTGGTTCCATAATATGCCTTTGCCATAAAGCCAAATGGGTCGCCGTAGCTTTCGCCAAAATCGATTCCGCTGCTCATTTGTAGCAAATCTTTTATTCGAATACCAGAATTATTGTATTCTGGCAAAAAGTCTCCAATCAATTGATCGTCTGAGTTAATTTTTCCCTCTTTTATTGCTGAACCAATGCACAAACTCGTAAAGCTTTTTGCCATGGAAAAGCTATTTGTTAAACTTTGTTTAGAATAATCATCATAATATTTCTCAAGTAATACCTCTCTATTTTGTACTACAACAAAGGCACTGGTTTCCCACTTGTTGAAGAGTGCTTCTTCTTCGGCTGATAGGGTGTAAGTATTAAACTTAGAATGCTGAGGCCAGTTTTGTGGGATTTTTGCCGCTACTTTTCGGTTTATAAACTTGGGGTAGTCATCTATAGTAGGTCCTGTTTTACCCACCAAATAAGTGCTTTGCACCGCTTTTATTAAATGGCTATTTCCCGATAAATAAAGAGAGGCACTGGCAATAAAGACTACAATAAATAAAAAGAAGAGGAATTTTAGAAAGACTTTCATGTTTTTAAAGGTAAGGAATGAAGTTGAAAACTAAAACCACACAAAACTTTGTATTCTTACTTGCAATCTAATGTTCTTTATTTCGCTAACAAAGCCGTAAATTTGCCAATCATTCAATAAAAAAAGTACTGTTCCTGAATGGCAAAACTTACGTTAGAAGTTGAAGAGGATTACGATTTTGAGTTGATTGGAATTTGCAGTCATGCAAAAGATTATCGACTAAGTTGGGAAATGAATAAAGCGTTGGAGCTAGACCTCGTAAAAGGGGATAATTACGAGTTAAGTGTTAAGGGTGAAAAGCAAAGCTATTCCTTTTTTAATTTTATTGACGAGGAAAATTGGGTAGAGTATTACCTGATTAATAACCGCACAGTAAATGGTATTTTAATACCAGAGGAGAAAAAGTCAGATTACTTTTTGTTGATTAGAGGAGTATTAAGAGGCGGGCAAAAAGAGAGTTTAGTAAAAGGAATTGCCGAAATAAAAAATGTATTAACTACTTACGAAATAGAGGTAGAAAGCTTAAAGTCAAAAAGCAATTTATTGTTTTAAAAATAGAGAATGAAAACTACAAAAAAAACTAAAATTGTTGCTACCGTAGGGCCGGCAACAGCCTCAAAAAAAATGCTTGAAGCAATTATTGCTGAAGGTGTTAACGTAATACGAATTAACTTTTCTCATGGGGAACACAAAGACCATGTAGAGGTGATTAAAAGAGTTCGACAAATAAACAAAGAGCAGCAGATACACACTGCTCTTTTAGGGGATTTACAAGGGCCAAAAATCAGAGTCGGAAAAATTAAAGAAGGAACAATTGTTAAGGAAGGAGATGTAATCGAGTTCACTAACGAGGAAGTAGAAGGAGATGGAACAAGAGCTTACATTAGCTATCAAACTTTTCCAAGAGACGTTCAGAAGGGAGAGAAAATCCTAATTAACGACGGCAAGTTAGCGTTAGAAATTATTGATACCGATAGAAAAACTACCGTAAAAGCGAAGTTTTTGAATGGAGGGGCTTTTTCTTCTAATAAGGGAGTTAATCTTCCGAACACAAAAATTTCGATGCCAAGTTTAACGCCAAAAGACAAAGAAGATTTGGCCTTTGCTTTGGAGCACAATATGGAATGGATTGGACTTTCGTTTGTTCGCTCAGCGAGAGATATTATTGAGCTGAAGCACCTGATTAAAAAAGAAGGCAACCTTGCTCGTGTCATTGCGAAAATTGAAAAGCCTGAGGCATTAGAAGATATAGACGATATTATTGAGGAGTCTGACGCCATTATGGTTGCCCGTGGAGATTTAGGAGTTGAAGTTCCTATGGAACAAGTTCCTATGATTCAGAAAGATTTGGTGAAGAAATGTTTGAGAGCTGCAAAGCCTGTAATTATTGCGACCCAAATGATGGAGAGCATGATTGAAAGTATTTCGCCAACCAGGGCAGAGGTTAATGATGTTGCAAACGCTGTTTTAGATGGTGCAGATGCGGTAATGTTAAGCGCAGAAACTTCGGTTGGAGCTTACCCCATTCAGGTAATTAAGGCCATGACAAAAATTGTGGAGCAAATTGAAATGTCAGAAAGTATTTACCATTTAGAATTTCCTCCAGCTGAGGTAAATGAAGATCGCTTTATTTCAGATTCGGTTTGTTACAATGCCTGTAGATTGTCCCAAAGAGTAGATTCTAAGGCAATTGTAACCATGACTCATTCAGGTTATACAGCCGCAAAAATATCAAGTTTTAGACCAAAGGCAGGAATTTTTGCTTTTACAGGAAACCACAGTTTACTAAACAAGTTAAGCTTGGTTTGGGGTGTACAAGGGTTTTACTACGATAAGTTTGTAAGTACCGACCACACCATTGCAGACATTAAGTATTTGTTGAAAAAAGCAGGGTATGTTATTGAAAAAGACCTGATTATTAACATTGCAAGCATGCCAATTAACGAAAAGGGTCAGTCCAATATGGTGAAGTTGAGTTACGTAGAGTAGCATCAACTTCGCCCAGCTACCCGATTAGGGTTGTGAAATGCTGTTGGATGAATGAAATACTGTTGGCTGAGCGGAGTCAATGGTATTCCAAACTTTCATGACTTCGGCTTCGCAGAGTTTTTGAAAAGCCGCTCAATCTCTGGGAAAAAGGAACTTTCCGAAAAACCACTCAGTCTACTAACATTATTTCTATGACTTGTTTCGTTTAAACAGGCTGCAAGTTTAAGGAGCGCCTCAGGCATTTCATTAACCAGCGCTTCTTCCTTTATCCGAGTCCAGCCTTGTACTTGTTTTCTCGGTAAAATGTGGTATCAATCCTATCAAATTTTTTGACGTAAATTAGTTGAACGGGCAGTTTTTTCTCAGTATGATTTGCCCCTTCTCCGGTTTGATGCTGAGCGAGTAGCAATTCCAACTGTTTTGTGCTGCCAGTGTAATAACAACCGTCACAACACTCTAGTATGTGCATGTAACTATTCATTCTAACGATAAAACTAATTTTTTTGAAGAACGTATAAATTAAGGAGTGCATAACCTGATGGCTGAGCGGAGTCGAAGCCATCCGTTTTTCGGGACTTCGGCTTCGCTCATATCTCGAAAAAAATTCGCTCAGTTCACCAAAAAATTATCAGTTCCTTGTAGTAAACAAAAACACAATTAAATCTATTACTTTGTAAATCTAAATAAACTACTATGACAATTAACATTCCCTTATTAAAAGAAATTTGTGAAATTGCTGGAGCTCCAGGTTACGAACAACGCATTAGAGCGCTGGTAATTAAAGAAGTTTCGCCCTTAGTTGATGAGCTAAAAGTGAACAACATGGGAAATGTTTATGCCATTAAAAAAGGGAAGGAAAGTAAGCGAGTAATGATTGGTGCGCACATGGACGAAATCGGGTTCATTGTTACGCACATTGATGATAATGGTTTTGTTCGCTTTCATACCTTGGGTGGTTTTGACCCAAAGACGTTAACTGCACAAAGAGTTATTATTCATGGTAAAGAAGATGTAATGGGTGTAATGGGAGCAAAACCCATTCATGTTATGAGCCCTGAGGAAAGAAATAAGCCAGCAAAGACCAAAGAATACTTCATTGATTTGGGAATGAAGAAAGAGGAGGTTGAGAAATTGGTTGAGGTAGGAAACTCAATTACTCGCTACAGCGAATTAATGGAAATGGGCGATTGTGTTAACTGTAAGTCAATTGACAACAGAGTTTCGGTTTATATTTTAATTGAAACGCTGAGGTTGTTGAAAGACAAGGAAGTGCCTTACGATATTTATGGAGTATTTACCGTGCAGGAAGAGGTTGGTTTACGTGGAGCGAATGTTTCTGCTTTAGACATTCAGCCAGACTTTGGCTTCGGATTAGATACGACCATTGCATACGATTTACCTGGTGCAGCAGCACACGAAAAAATTACCTCATTAGGGGAAGGAACGGCCATAAAAATTATGGACTCTCAAACCATTTGCGATTACCGCATGGTAGCGTACATGAAAAAAATAGCAAACGACAATAAGATTAAATGGCAACCAGAAATTTTGCCTGCCGGCGGAACTGATACCGCAGGAATTCAGCGCATGAATGGAGGAGGGGCCATCGCAGGAGCGGTTTCGATACCAACTAGACATTTACACCAAACCATTGAAATGGCTCACAAAGAAGACATTACGGCTTCTATTGATTTATTAGAAAAGTGTTTGCTAAACTTAGATCAGTACGATTGGAGTTTTAAGTAGGAAGGACCAGTAGATTTCTGATTTTGTGCTATTGAGAGCAAGCCTTCGTTTGAAGATAGTGGCAGGAAAGTTAAATAGGGATTGCCACGTCGGCTTCCGCCTTCTCGCAATGACTTTTTAATTGGTCATTTGCTTAAAAAAGCAACTTTGTTTAACGCTATTGTCATTGCGAATGCTGTGCAACAGAATGAAGCAATCTGGTAATCAAGGACCGGATTGCTTTACTTTATTCCGTGCAGGCTCAATTTTGGCGATGACTTTTCACAACTTGACCATTACACATTCTTAACTCCACAATCAAAAGGCTACAATGCCGATTTAAATTGATCTAAAAAGCCTTTGTCATTTTCAGAATACAAGCGCAAATCGTTTACGTTATACTTTAGCTGAGCAATACGCTCCACACCCATGCCGAAAGCAAACCCAGAGTATATTTTAGAATCGATCCCACAGTTCTCCAATACATTTGGATCTACCATTCCACAACCTAAAATTTCGAGGTAACCAGTATATTTGCAGACGTTACACCCTTTGCCAGAGCAAATAGTACAGGAAACATCCATCTCTGCACTTGGCTCTGTAAATGGGAAGTAAGACGGGCGGAGTCTAATTTTTGTCTCCTTGCCGAACATTTCCTGCGCAAAGTACAATAGCGTTTGTCTTAAGTCTGCAAACGATACGTTTTTGTCAATGTACAGGCCTTCCACTTGGTGAAAAAAGCAATGTGCTCTAGCAGAAATTGCTTCGTTGCGGTAAACCCTTCCTGGCGAAATAGTCCGTATTGGCGGAGTGGAGTTTTCCATTACTCGAACCTGAACAGAACTAGTATGTGTTCTTAAAGCAATGTCTGGGTCTTTTTCTACAAAAAACGTATCCTGCATGTCTCTTGCAGGGTGTTCTGGCGGAAAATTTAATGCTGAAAAATTATGCCAGTCGTCTTCAATTTCAGGGCCTTCAGAAACCTGAAAGCCAATGCGATTAAAGATTTCGATAATCTCGTTTTTTATAATTGAAATGGGATGACGAGATCCTAGTTCGTTGAGATTGGTAGGTCTGCTGAAATCAAAATTTCCTGTATCGGCAGTATCTCCGGAACTGCTTAATTCACTTTTTAATTCGTCAACTTTTTTTTGAGCTTTGTCCTTTAACTGATTCAATATAGCGCCAAACTCTTTTTTTTCTTCTGCAGCAACATTTCGAAATTCAGCGAACAACTTTTTAATTTCGCCTTTGTTTCCCAACAATTTAATTCTAAACGCTTCAACCTCTTCTAAGCTTTTCGCTTTGAATTTGTTTGTTTCTTGTAACAGTTCTTTTGCTTTGCTTAACATTATCGAATTACCTTAATTTTTAATATATAAATGTCTTTTAAAGGTCTACTTGCTCCATTTACCGGTGCGTTGCAAACCTTCTCAACTATATTTAACCCTCTCATTACTTCACCAAAAACGGTGTACAATCCATCTAAATGTGGCGAGCCTCCAATCGTTTCGTAGGCAATTAGTTCTTTTTCGGAGTATTTTTCACCTCTTGTTTCTTCGAAACGTGGCATGTATTTTCTAGGGTATTTTCTACCGGTTACAATGTAAAATTGCGAACCGTTGCTTTTTTTCTTCGGGTTTATTTTATCTTCATTTCTAGCAGCAGCTAAAGCACCTCTTTTGTGAATGTGTTGCGGTCCAATTTCTGCTTCTAAGGTATAGCCTGGACTACCTGTTCCTAGCTTCTTATACCGAGAAGCATTTCTAGAATTAGGATCGCCACCCTGCATCATAAAGTCCTTTATTACTCTATGAAACAATAAACTATCGTAATACCCTTTATTTACCAGCTTAAGAAAGTTTGCTTTGTGAATAGGTGTGTCGTCGTATAGCTTTAGTATAACTTCTCCTGCACTGGTTTCCATAGAAACCAAGGTTTGGCCTTTGCTATAAAAAGCGAGTGAAAGACAAATAAGAAAGACAAGTAAATGCTTGTTCAAAATTGTATTAAATTTGTGTGTAAAGAATTCTAGAAACTTCAACAAAAGTATGAAAAAATTATACCCTACTTTCTTTGTTTTGCTCGCCGTGGCATTCTCCTTTTCATGTAAAAAAGAAATTTCGCCGGACCTTGAAGTTACTGTCGTTGACGACAATAACGACCCTGTTGGGCAAGTTTGGGTTAAAACATCTGCACCAAATGCTATTTTTGGAATTTTAGAGTCCGATGTAATTGACTCGGCTCAAACAAATATGTTTGGAAAGGTTTTCTTTTCTTACAAAAACACTCGTTTGATAGATATTGCAATTTACGCGAGGCCAAATGCGAATGTAATTGTTGATTCTGCGAGCGTTTTGTTAGAAACGAAACGAAAAGCTAGAAAAAGCACTAATACGACAGAAAAGAAGTTGGTTTATAGAAACTAAGCTAAGAACGGAGAGTCCTTCATATATTCCAAAATCCCTTCTTTAATTAACTGTTCTTGTTGGTTGTTATCTAGCCTAGGTAACTCTTTTACTACTTTCCAGTGTGGCCAAGCATCTTTGTCTCTCCCTTCAAATTCGTAAAAACCGAAAGGCTCCAAAATAACACAAACAGCAACATGAATCACCTCTAGTTTCTGGTCTTTTGTGAATTTATCAATCACCTGACCAAGTTCTTGCATTCCAATAACAAATAAAATAGACTCCACATCTAAGGTGTCATCAAAGCGCTTGTTGATTTTGTTTGCAAGGACATCCCAATTTTTTTGAAATTCTATTTCCATAAAAGGCAAAATTAATGATAACCTTAGGTCTATTATTGTTTTGTGGCTTAGATTTTAGGGAGGGATAATACACGAGGCATACTTTTAATATATCTCGTCTTTCATGCCATATACAGCAGTTATGCTCAAAAGAAATAATAACGTAGTTTTTGGGTTTCTGAGAACGGTCTATTTTTTAATGTAAAAGACCTTTGTAGTAGTCAGAAATCTCGAATAATAATTTAATACTTTAGCAACGTTTATTAATAAATTGCTAAATACTAACGTCCTGATTTTTATGAATGATTGGTTTTGATGTTAGTCTGGTGGACATAAAAAACATGAGTCAGATAGATATTATATTGATTATTCCTTTGCTTTGGGGCGCCGTTATGGGGTTTAAGAAAGGGCTTATATTAGAGTTAGCGTCACTTGTTGGGTTAATTTTAGGAATATATGGAGCCATAAAGTTTTCAGACTATACCGCAGAAAAGTTAGTTCAATACGCAGAGATTACTCAAGAGTGGTTGGGCTTGATTAGCTTCTTGGTTACGTTCATAGCAATTGTTTTTGGGGTGTTTTTATTGGCTAAAATTTTAAACAAAGCGCTAAAGCTGGTTGCGTTGGGAACGGTTAACCGAATATTAGGGTTGTTGTTTGGAACGTTAAAGTTTGCTCTAATTGTAAGCATAGGGCTTTATTTTTTCGAAAACATGAATCGCAAGTTCGAGGTTGTTGAAAAGGATTTTGCAAAAGAATCCATGCTTTACGAACCAATAAAATTAGCAACGGCCCCATTTAAAGAACTGATGGAAGACTTTGAAATTAGCAAAGTGAAAGAAAAGGCGAATGATTTTAAAAATTCGGTTGAAAAGAAAGTGGAGGATTTAGGTATTGGAGGGTAAGACTAAAGAGAATATTCTTTGAGAAGGAATAAGGGATAAAAAACGAATAATAAAAAAGGAAAGCTCAATGACCAAGAAAAGCTAGAGTCGGGTTTACTGAAAAAAACAGATTTCGCGAAGTATTTTTGATCAAAAAAAAGTGACTAAAAATAAAATAGAACCTCTATTACCTTTCTAGGTTCTTTAAAATCATTTACAGCTTTATAGTTCTTTTCTTTAAAAAATTAATCCTTAATCGCCTTTATTCCAGGCAACTCTTTTCCTTCCAAATATTCCAACAATGCTCCACCACCGGTCGAGATGTAACTTACTTTATCTTGAAAATTGAATTTATTTATTGCTGCGGCGGAATCACCACCACCAATCAAAGTGTAGGCTCCATTTTCTGTTGCATTAGCTATTGCTTGAGCGACTGATTTTGTTCCATTTTCGAAATTGCTCATTTCAAAAACGCCCATTGGTCCATTCCACATAATGGTTTTAGACTTTTTAATAATGGTTGAAAAGTCTTCAATCGCTTTTGGGCCAATATCTAATCCCATCCATCCTTTTTTAATGGAAGTGTTTTCGCTTTCACCAATTTCTGCATCGTTGCTAAAAGCGGAAGAAACGATAGAGTCTACGGGTAAGCAAAGGTTTACATTTTTCTTTTTTGCTACATCTAAAATTGTTTTAGCTAAATTTAATTTATCTTCTTCAACTAAAGAGGACCCTATCTCGCCGCCCATAGCCTTAAAGAAAGTGTAACTCATTCCGCCACCAATAATTAAATTGTCAACCTTATCGAGTAGCTTCTCGATGAGTAAAATTTTGTCTGAAATTTTTGCTCCCCCCATAATGGCAGTAAACGGACGTTCTCCGTTTTCTACTATTTTTTGAGCTGCCTCTAATTCATTTTCTATAACGTAACCAAACATTTTATCGTCAAAAAAGGAAGCGACAACTGCTGTGGAGGCATGAGCCCTGTGCGCTGTTCCAAAAGCATCGTTGATGTAAACATCCCCTAAATCGGCTAGTTTTTTAGCAAAGGAAGGGTCTCCGCTAGTTTCTTCGGAGTAAAATCTCAAGTTTTCGAGTAATAAAACTTCCCCAACACTCAGGGTTTTTGCCGCTGTTTCAGCAACCTCACCAATACAGTCTTCAGCAAACATTACAGGAACTCCGATTTTTTCACTTACTGCAGAAACAATATGCTTCAAGGAAAATTTATCTTGTTTTTGACCTTTTGGCCTCCCTAAGTGCGACATTAAAATAACAGAACCGCCACCTGCAAGAACCTTTTTAATAGTTGCCACCGCTGCGTTAATTCTAGTCGTATCTGTTACCTCAAATGCATCGTTTAGCGGCACATTAAAATCGACTCTAATTAGTGCTTTTTTGTTTTGAAAATCAAAAGTTTCTATGTTTTGCATGAGGTTCTTTTTAGCAATGTGTATCAAAGCACAAACTTAATATTTCTTGTGCTAAATCATTTTGAGTAACAAAAGAAGATTTATCTTTGGTGTATGCTTTTTAAAGACATCGTTGGTCAACAAAATTTAAAAAATAGGTTAATTCAAACCGTGAACGAAGGGCGAATATCACATGCCCAATTGTTTGTTGGGAAAAGTGGCTTTGGAACGCTTCCATTAGCCATTGCTTATGCACAGTACATAACTTGTAAAAACAAACAAGAGGGTGATTCTTGTGGAGCCTGTACTTCTTGCATTAAATTCAATAAGCTTGCTCACCCAGATTTACATTTTTCTTTTCCGGTAAGCACAAACAGCAGTGTTAAAGCAAAGCCGGTTAGCAATGATTTTATGCAAGATTGGCGAGAGCTGAATCTTCAGAAGACATATTTTGATTTAGACGAATGGCATGAAAAAATTGACATTGTTCAAAAGCAAAGTTTAATAAGCGTTCACGAGAGTCACGAGGTGATAAAAAAATTGACCTTAAAGCCTTTTGAGGCGGAATATAAAATGTTACTGATTTGGAAGGCGGAGCACATGAATGCGTCCGCGTCGAATAAATTATTGAAGCTAATAGAAGAACCAACGGGCAAAACGATCATTATTTTAATTGCAGAAGACGAAGAGGCCCTGTTAAAAACAATTACTTCAAGAACACAGCTGATTAGAGTTCCCCCAATTGCGCAAGAGGATATAAAAAAATACCTGGAGCAAAAAGAACAAATTGGGGTTGAAAAAGCCAATCAAATTGCCGCTTTGGCAGAAGGAGATGTATTGGTTGCTGATGAAAAGTTGCACTATTCGGAAGATCAAGAAATGTTTTTTAACTTGTTTGTGACTTGGATGCGAGGCTGCTATGAAGCAAATGTTGAAAAAATGCACACTTGGGTGGAGCAGGTTAGTGATAGAAAGTTTGGTAGGGAAAGACAAAAACGATTCTTAGAATATGCGTTAGAAGTAATGCGCGAGGGAATGATTAGGAATTATTCAGAAAATGGCTTGCAGCGATTTGATGGAGCAGAAGGGAATTTTATGAAAAAATTTGCCCCTTTTGTGCATGAAAACAATGTTTTTGGCATCATGGAAATACTAAACGAAGCTCACTACCATGTTTCTAGAAACGCCTATGCAAAGATTCTATTTATGGACATGTCGATGAAATTTGCAAACCTGCTTAAAGTCAAAAAACGTACATTTGTGAGTTAAGGGTTTTACCCAAATTATTTAACTACACTAGTGCATCTGCACTACAGAATATAAAAACATATGGGCTGTGCTACTTGTTCAAACAAGATAGAAGGTGTCCCAAATGGCTGCAAATCCAATGGAAGTTGCGGCAATGGGGGATGTTCCAAATTATCCACATTTAACTGGCTTTCTAACATGTCGTTACCGGCAAATACAGAACCTTTTAACTGTGTAGAAGTTCGATTTAAGAATGGAAGAAAAGAATTTTTTATCAATGCAGACAAGCTAAGTTTATACGAAGCCGATGTTGTAAAAGTTGAAGCTGAGACAGGTTACGATGTTGGTGTTGTATGCTTAACAGGCGAGCTGGTTCGCTTGCAAATGCAGAAGAAAAACATCTTTTTGCAAAAGGCGGACTTGAAAAAAATTCACCGAAAGGCAAACAACAATGATGTAGACAAATGGCTAGAGGGTAGAGCAAAGGAAACGGAAGCGATGCTAAAAGCAAGGGCTATTGCGAATGAGTTGAAACTTCGGATGAAAATTTCTGATGTTGAATACCAAGGAGATTTGTCGAAATCTGTGTTTTATTACACTGCTGACGAGAGAGTAGACTTTAGAGAGTTGATACGAAAACTGGCAGAAAGTTTCAAAGTAAGAATTGAAATGAAGCAAATTGGAATGCGACAAGAAGCAGGAAGATTAGGTGGAATTGGTTCTTGCGGAAGAGAGTTGTGTTGTTCTACATGGTTAACAGATTTTAGGTCTGTTTCTACTTCCGCAGCTCGTTATCAGCAACTTTCTTTGAACCCCACCAAGCTAGCAGGACAGTGTGGCAAGTTGAAATGTTGTTTAAATTTTGAGCTAGACACATATGTGGATGAACTAAAAAAATTTCCGGATACAAAGCTGAAGTTAAAAACTAAAAAAGGAAATGCTTTTTTCCAAAAAATGGACATTTTTGCCAATAAAATGTGGTACTCATACCAAGATGAGCCTTACGAGTTCCATGAAATGAGTGTAGATCGCGTAAAGGAGATTGTAGCGATCAACAAGAAAGACGAAAAGGTTGACAATCTGAAAGACTTTAGCAACATTTTTGTTGAAGAAACTCCTCAATATGAAAATGTTGTAGGGCAAGACGATTTAACTCGTTTCGACAATCAAATGAAGCAAAAGAAAAGGCGCCCGAAGAAAAAATCGGGAAACAAGCCTGCTCAAGCAAATGCTCAAGGAGGAAACAAACCACAGCAGGCAAACAAATCCCAACGAGTAGGGAATAATAACCCGAATCAAAGCAAACCCGCTCAAGCAAAGGGGCCTAACTCAAACGAGAACAAGGAGGGAACTGCTAAGAAGAGACCATTTAAAAAACGCAGACCAAACAACAGGAAGAAACCGAGTGGAGATGGGTCAAATAAACCAAGTGAATAATGAAAATAAGGAATTTCATATTCGTTTTTAGTGCAATAGTGACCTTGGTAGGTTGCGATAGTTCGACTGTTTTCGAGGAAAACTTGAGAATAAAAAATGCAGCTTGGGAGCGCAATGAAACAGCATTTTTTGAGTTTGAAATAAAAGACAGTACGGCCATTTACGATTTGTACTTGAACTTTAGACATGGAGGAGACTATCCTTATCAAAACATCTACTTGTTCATTAAAAGCAAAAGTCCTTCTGGGCAAATCGCAAGAGACACAGCACAAATGATATTGGCAAACAATAAGGGCCGGTGGATGGGAAAAGGAATCGGGGATATTTTCGATTACCAATTTCGATTTAAGAGGGGTCCGTTGTTTCCTGAAAACGGGAAATATTATTTCGAAATTGAGCAAGCAATGAGAGAAGAGGTGCTTGACAACGTAACAGATATTGGGATAGCAGTTAAAAAAGTAAATGAGTAAGCATTGAAAAAAGAAAAACGTAGTTATGTAAAGTTGGCAAGTCTTTTTTGGCTGTGCGTTGTTGTTCCTGTTTTATTATTTGTGTTGTTAATGTTCTCAGCAGGAAATGCTTGGTTTGGTTTTGACGCGTTACCAAAAGTGGATGATTTAGTGAATCCGAAAAGTAATTTAGCAACCGAGGTATACACAGCAGATGGGAAGATTTTGGGAAAATACTTTTATCAGAATAGAGTGAATGTTGATTACAACGACATTTCACCATTTGTAGTAGAAGCATTGATTGCTACAGAAGATGAGCGTTATTACAATCATTCTGGGATTGATTTACAAGGACTAGCGCGAGCAATCGTTTATTTAGGAAAGAATGGTGGAGCAAGTACAATTACGCAGCAGTTGGCAAAAATGCTGTTTTCAGGAGTTCCACCTTCAGGGTTAGGAAGGTTACAGCAAAAAGTTCAAGAATGGATTATTTCTGCTCAATTAGAGCGATTGTATACTAAAAATGAGATTATAGCGATGTACCTTAACCGGTATGATTTTGTTAACAATGCAGTTGGAATTAAATCTGCAGCCCAAGTATATTTTGGAACCTCTTCGGATAGTTTGAACATTGAACAATCTGCCATGTTGGTCGGAATGCTTAAAAACGCATCTTTATTTAATCCGCTAAGAAGAGCAGACACTGTAAGACACAGAAGAAATGTTGTGTTGGGACAAATGTTGAAAAATGAGAAGATTACCAAGACAGAGTTCGATAGTTTGAAAGTTATTCCATTGGAAATAGAGTATACGAAAGTGGATCACAAAGATGGCATTGCTCCCTATTTTAGAGAGATTTTGAGGGCAGAGCTCAAGAAAATTTTCAGAGAAAAAGACAGCGAAGGATTGCCCGTTTTGAGAAAGCCTAATGGAGATGCTTATGACTTGTACAGCGATGGATTGAAAATTTATACTACGCTGAATTATAAAATGCAAGAATATGCAGAATATGCTGTAAAAGAACATTTAAGCTACCAACTGCAAGGCGCTTTTTTCAGAGAATTAGCAAAGAAAAAGAACAATCCATTTAGTTCAGATTTAAAACAATCTGAGATTGATAGAATTATGAATTCTGCGATTAAAAGAAGTGAACGTTACTTGATCATGAGTGGGAAACAGTGTTCAAATTGCGGTAGACGAGGAAAAATTCTTTCGGAAGAAGAGATTGATGGAGAGTTGATGACGGTTTGCACAGCAGAGGATTGCGAGCATCAGACTAAAAGGTACAATAACGATAAAATAATGGAATCTTTTGATACTCCAATTTCGATGAAAGTATTTTCTTGGAAAGGAGACATAGATACCGTCCTAAGTCCAAGAGATTCAATAAAATATTACAAAAGCTTTTTACAAGCAGGGTTGATGAGCATGGAGCCACAATCTGGCTACATACGTGCTTGGGTTGGTGGAATTGACTACGATAACTTTGCATACGATCACGTGAGACAAGGCAAGAGGCAAGTAGGGTCAACCTTTAAGCCATTTATTTACGCCATGGCAATTGAGGCAGGGTTTTCGCCGTGTTACGAATTGCCGAATGTTCCGTATACGATACCAAAAGGAACTTATGGGCTGCTAAAAGATTGGTCACCGGACAACTCAGATAGAGAGTACGGTTATAACGTATCGTTAAAGTATGGATTAGCCAACTCTATGAATACGATTACTTCTTGGGTAATGAAACAATTTGGACCGCAAGAGGCGGTAAAAATGGCAAGAGATTTAGGAATTACTTCGGACTTACCTCCGGTTCCTTCACTGGCGCTTGGTGTTGCTGACGTTTCTGTTTATGAAATGGTAGGAGCTTTTGGAACCTTTGCAAACAAAGGAGTATATACCAAACCGCAATTTTTAGCTCGAATTGAAAATAAAGAGGGGGAAGTTATTGTGGAGTACATTCCGGAATCGCGAGAAGCATTGAGTGAAGAGAATGCTTATGTTATGCTAAAATTAATGGAAGGGGTGACCTCTTATAACTATAATAAAGACCTCAAGAAAAATACAGCAGGTACAGGAATTCGGCTAAGGTTTCCAAAGTCAGAGCAAAGGCCTTATGCGGGGATTTCTTATCCAATAGCAGGTAAAACAGGAACAACACAAAACAATTCAGACGGTTGGTTTATTGGCATTACACCGGATTTGGTTACAGGTGTCTGGGTTGGAGCAGAGGATCGTTCAGTGCGTTTTGATCGAACTGCTTTAGGACAAGGAGCCAACACGGCGTTGCCAATGTGGGGTTATTACATGAATAAAATTTACGCCGATTCAACTTTACAAATTTCAAAAGAAGAATTTGAGAAACCAGAAAATCCGCTTTCAATTGAATTAGATTGTGAAAACTATGGAACTCCAACGGACTTTGGAACAGGAACAGGTGGTGGAGTTAATTGGGATAAATAAAGATAGCTGATGAAAAAAGTTGTAAAAAATGCTGAAGAAGCAATTCAAGGAATTGAAAGCGGAATGACCTTAATGTTGGGGGGTTTTGGTTTGTGTGGAATTCCTGAGAAATGCATCGAGGCATTATCAAAAAAACCAGAAATAGGCAATTTAACGTGTATTTCTAACAATGCAGGAGTAGATGACTTTGGTCTTGGGTTGTTACTTAAAAACCACCAAATCAAGAAAATGATTTCTTCTTATGTTGGCGAAAATGCGGAATTTGAGCGTCAAATGTTGAGCGGCGAATTGGAGGTGGAACTAACACCTCAAGGAACATTAGCTGAGAAGTGCAGAGCAGGAGGAGCAGGAATTCCTGCATTTTTTACGCCAGCAGGTTACGGAACCGAAATTGCAGAAGGGAAAGAGACAAGAGAGTACAACGGAAAAATGTACATTTTGGAGGAGAGTTTGGTTTCTGATTACTCAATAGTGAAAGCTTGGAAAGGAGATACAAAAGGTAACCTAGTTTTCAAAGCAACGGCAAGAAACTTTAACCCTGTTATGGCTATGGCGGGAACAGTAACTATAGCAGAGGTAGAACATTTGGTAGAACCAGGAGAATTGGATCCAAATGAGATTCATACTCCAGGAATATTTGTTCACCGAATATTTGAAGGAAAGGATTATGAAAAAAGAATAGAGCAAAGAACCATTAGTCAATAGAAATACGAATCTTTTAATTACGAATTACAAATGCTAAAGAAAGAAGATATTGCTAAACGGATTGCGGAGGAATTAAAAGACGGTTGGTACGTGAATTTAGGAATTGGAATTCCAACATTAGTTGCGAATTACATTCCAAAAGGAATTGACGTTACACTTCAGTCTGAAAATGGCTTGTTAGGTATGGGTCCTTTTCCAACAGCGGAAAATATAGACGCTGACTTGATAAATGCTGGCAAACAAACGATTACTACGATGCCGGGTTCCGTCTTTTTTGACTCTTCTGACAGCTTTGCTATGATTAGAGCAGGAAAGGTACAGTTAACCGTTTTAGGAGCCATGGAGGTGGATCAAAATGGAAACATTGCCAATTGGAAAATACCCGGCAAAATGGTAAAAGGCATGGGTGGAGCTATGGATTTAGTTGCTTCTGCAGAAAATATTATTGTTGCAATGATGCACACGAATAAAGCTGGAGAAAGTAAAATATTAAAAAAGTGCTCACTGCCGCTTACAGGTGTGAATTGCGTTACTAAAGTTGTAACTAACTTAGCAGTATTAGAAGTTAAGGAAGGAGCCTTTCACTTACTAGAACGAGCTCCGGGCGTTACTGTTGAAGAAATTCAAAACGCTACAGAAGGAGAATTAATAATAGCTGAGGAAGTTCCCGAAATGAAAATATAGTCTCGATAAAGCATTAGATAACAGTTTTTATTATAAAATGAAAGTAGTTTTGCGAAACTTATCTCTTTCCTTCCTCTGCTATTTGGGTTAGTAGTCGGGTTATTTTTTGTAACCTTTCAAATACTTCGATTTGACTTAGCTTTTTGACCTGGAAACTTAGGAGATACACGTTTAAATATCTACTTTTTAGAGCACGCCCATCAGTATTTTTTTACTGATAACGTGCCTACAGAAAGATATTGGAATGTCCCATTTATGTACCCTCAAGAGGCTATCATGATTTTTTCAGATAACTTATTAGGAACGTCTATTTTATATAGTTTTTATAGGGTTTTAGGGTGCGATGTTTATTTAGCATTTCAACTTTGGATGGTGTCGATAACCATTTTAAATTATTGTTGTGCCTATCTTTTTATAAACTATTTGATCAAGAATAAATTTGCAGCAGCATTAGGTGCCTTTATATTTGCTTTTTCTGTTGCATTGGTATCGCAGTATTCTTACCCTTAGGTTTATGCAAGGTTCTGCGTGCCTCTTGCATTTATGTTTGCTGTAAAATTTCAAGAGACTCTTAAAACCAGACATTTTTTTGGATGGTATTTTTTGTAGTTTATTTGGGGTTTATGCTAGCTTTTCCTTTGGCAATATTTTTTGCAATCGCAATTATAACAAGTGGGAGCAAGGTTATTTCAAAAGTAAGTTTGAAATATCTAGCAAAATCAGGTATATTTTTGATTATAAACATTTTAGTATTGTTGCCTTTGGTGATTCCGTACATGAATAGTCCAGCTAAGGTTAGGCCAAATGGAGAAATCGTTTATAGAAAGTTTGAAGAAGTGATTAATACGATTCCAACGATTCAATCTTATTTATTTATCAATCGAGAAACAATATTTTGGGAGCCCCTTAATAATGTTGGTAAGCATCTTGATTTGTGGTGGAATCACCAGTTGTTTCCAGGAGCAACTGTCATTACCGCTATTTTTTTCTTGATTTTTTATGGATGTAAAAGAGTTTTCAAAAGAAACCAATTTTCCAAAACATTGTGGGCGATAGGGTTTTCAGGTATAATTACATTCTTGTTTTATTTGCGATTTGACGATAATTCTCTCTATAGTTTATTGTTTGAAATACCAGGATTCAATGCCGTAAGAGCTTTAAACAGAATAATTAATGTTGAGTTGATTTTTCTGGCTTTGTTTGGTGCAATTTCGTTTTGAGTTGTATCGAGAATGGTTAAATACAAATGGCCTTTATTTGTTCTTATTTTAACTTTTATGGTTGCAGATAATTTTTTGTATGGTATTGGGCTGGGTAGATTTAAAAAAGATCGGGCGAAGGAGAGAGTTGACCTAGTTAGAGAAAAGATGAAAGGGCTAACTCCTCAAACGTTAGTTTCAGATAAACCGATTATATCATCAGGTAGAAAAGCGTGGCTTCAAATAGATGCTATGATAATTGCTCAAGAGTTTGGATTAAAAACACTTAATGGTTATACCGGAAACGTTCCTACAGGTTATTAGCAATATGCAGTATTTAGCAGCATTGGGAGGGAAGTATGGAAGAAGAAAAAAGATCTAAAAGATGATATTGTAGTGATAAGTGGCATTAATGACCCAGAAATTGAACGCATAAGTTTAAAAATAAGGAGTAGTGCTCCCTGGTTAGAGAGTATTCGAAAACAAGCAATAGAGAGAAATATTTCTCTAGATGAAAATATTATTAAAAACACTAGTTGGATAATCAATCAGAACCAACAAAAAAAGACAATAAACAAATAAATATTCTTTTTTTTGCAGTCGACTGCGCTTGAAATAACTGTTTGAACACTAAATATGAAATTATCCATACTAATCCCGGCATATAACGAGGAGCGTACCATTCAGTTTATTTTAAATAAAGTAAGAGATGTTAAATTGCTAAACAATATTGAGAAGGAAATTATAATTGTGAACGATTGTTCTACTGATGGAACCGTGCAAGCAATAGAGAAATATGCTGCAGCAAATCCTGAAATGAGCATCCAGTTACATAGCCAACCAAAGAATAAAGGGAAAGGGGCGGCCATTCACAAAGCAATTGAGCTAGCAACAGGGGATTACCTTATAGTTCAAGATGCAGACTTAGAATATGATCCCCGAGAGTATAATGATTTATTAAAACCTATAATAGAAGGTTTCGCAGACGTTGTTTATGGATCAAGATTTTTAGGTGGGAATCCACATCGAATTTTGTTTTTCTGGCATTCACTAGGGAATCAGTTTTTAACGTTTCTATCAAACATGTTTACAAACTTAAATTTGACTGATATGGAGACCTGTTATAAATTAATGGATAGCAAAATGGCCAAGAGTTTAAACTTAGTTGAGAATAGATTTGGGTTCGAACCCGAGCTGACCGCTAAGCTTTCTAGAGTGCCGAATGTTAGAATTTACGAGGTAGGAATATCCTATTACGGCAGGACGTATGAGGAAGGAAAGAAAATTGGTTGGAGAGATGGGGTAAGGGCTATTTATTGTATTGTTAAGTATAGTATATTCAAAAAGTAATGAAAAACGTTATTTCCTTTTTTGTCATAATAGGATTAACGAGCTATTTCTGCTACAAGAAAGTTGAAACTACTTCTTCATTTGAAAGAGGGAATTACGGAGTGATAGATTGGGATAACTTTGGGTATTACATGTACTTGCCTGCAACGTTTATTTATGACGATTTAAAATTAAAGGACAATACTTGGGTGGAAGAAGCTCAACGCAAATACAGTTTATCATCAAATTACTATCAAGCACACGTAATTGAGAATGGTAATCATATTGTCCAGTACACAGCTGGTATGGCATTTTTATACAGTCCTGCATTTTTTGCTGGTCACCTAGCAGCAAAACTAACATCGTATCCGGCAGACGGGTTTTCTCAGCCTTACCAATTAGCACTGTTATTACAGTCGTATTTAATGGTTTTTTTGGGTCTTTTCTTTTTGCGAAAGTTGGCTCTTTCTTTTTTTAGTGATAAACTATCTGCGCTCCTTATATTTTTACTTTGCGTCGGAACAAATTACTTGCAAATTGTTCCTGCAAATGTTTCATCACCACATGTTTATTTGTTTGGCTTCTATGCTGCTCTGCTGTATTTAATACACCTTTGGCACAAGAAACCGGAGCTTAACTATTCGTTTTTAATCGGTCTTCTTTCAGCTTTGATGATACTAAGTAGGGCCAATGAGTTGTTGTTCTTGTTGGTTCCTGTTTTGTGGCTTGGAGGGCAGTTTAAAACCTATCAACAGAAAGGTTTATTTTTTTGGAATAATAAAAAGCACATTATTGCGGTAGCAGTTCCTTTGGTGTTATTTGGATTAGTGCAGCTTACTTACTGGCATTACACAACAGGACAGTGGATCTTCGATAGCTACACCAACGAAGACTTTAAGTTCTTAAGTCCATACTTGAAAGAGTATTTGTTTAGTTATAAAAAAGGATGGCTCCTATACACTCCGATTATGGTAATTGGGTTAATAGGTTTATTCATCACCGTTAAGAAAAACCGAGGAGTTGGTTTGCCAATACTCTTATTCATGTTGCTGAATATTTGGGTGTTGAGTAGTTGGGATTGCTGGTGGTATGCAGATAGTTTTAGTCAGCGTTCCATTGTGCAGTGTTACCCTATTTTTCTATTGCCATTTGGGTACTTCATTCAAGAGCTAAATCTTTCTTTCAAAAGAATCAAGGTACCTGTTATTATTCTTTTAGCTGTAATTGTTGTCCTGAATGTATTTCAAGTTTGGCAATTCGAACAGGGAATTATTCATTCACAGCGAATGACAAAAGAATATTACTGGAATATAATAGGAGAAACAGACTTTTATCACGCGAATAGAAGGTTATTAGATCCTGACAGATCTGTTGATTATTTACCTGAAGAAAAGCCTCAGAAGCACAAAATAATTTACAGTGAGACATATAGTGATCAAAGTGATGTTGACGTAATGGTAGATGGGCGCTACCATAAAGAGGAAGGCAGCTTGACATTATCGAACGAGAATAGAAGGAGTAAGATCGTGCAGTTTGCATTTAGTGACATATCGGATACCACCTTTAGTTACCTTATTTCAAGAATACGATTCAAATCAGAATATGATGCTAAAGTAAATCCTTTTGGCATCGAATTTAATATGATAGATGCCAAAAGTGGCAAGAGCTACCGTCGAGTATATCGAGGAGTTGAAAATATTGATAGGTTTGAGAAAGGAAGCTGGGGTACATTGGATTTAGTTGTGATTCCTCCTTTCATGAGAAATGAAAATGATAGCATACGGATAAATGTATTTGTAAAGGGGAATGAGCCTGTTAAAATCGACAACTTTTCCGTTGAGGTTTTTGACCCTTCCTTTCTTCCGAGGTTAGAACAACTAACTTATTACAACGATTACAACACATTAATAATTGGAAACTGGTCTAAGTCTTCTTCAATTTTGGAAGAAAAAGGCTACGAATGGGTAGACTCTACTCACCAATACAGTTCAACTTTATCTTTGCCAATTTCTGAACTTGACGGGCGCAACTCTATTGAAGTAGAGTTAAACGCTAACTTAAAGTACAATTATTCAGGAGGAGGAGTTATCGTAAGTGTTGGCAACGAGAAAGAGAGTTATTTTTATAAACATTACTCTCTCGAAAGAAAAGGAGAAGATTGGGAGCTGGAACGTTTTTCTTTTAACTTGCCTATGGGTTTACCTGTTGAAGGAGCGACATTAAAAGCCTATGTCTGGAACAAATCAACTGCCCCGATATTTATTAGAAATATAGCAGTCGTTTGTAAATAAGGGAAGTGTAATCAGTAGAGTACTGATGAGTTAAAAAAAGGGGAACGTGCAATCTGTTAAAGTCTTGAAAAGTACAAAGAGCTCCTTAATATTGCTTTAATGACAATCGGGTTAACAGTAAATAGCTAAAAATGAAGGTCTCAATAAAATCTATTTCTTTGCAAAAAATTACTACGTTGTGACAGTTATAATTATTCCGTGTTTTAACGAAGCTAAAAGGCTTCCAATTGAAAGGTTTGAAACTTTTATTAAGAGTAAGTCTTTAGAAGTAGCATTTTTGTTTGTCAACGATGGAAGTACGGACGACACAATAGGTGTGTTAATGCAATTGAAAAGTAAGTTTAATGATCAGGTTGAAATCTTAGAGTTAAAACAAAATGTTGGGAAGGCAGAAGCCATTCGGCAAGGCATGTTGACAGCAAAAAAAGAAAACCATCATTATCTCGGGTATTTTGACGCTGATTTAGCGACTCCATTAGACGAAATAGCAAGGTTATTAGAGTATACAAAAAGGAACGTAGTTCCGTACATTGTTATGGGAAGTAGAGTTAAGTTATTTGGGTTTTCCGAAATAAGGAGAAATGTAAGTAGGCACTATATTGGAAGAGTGTTCGCTACAGTTGTGAGCAATATGCTTCGTTTACCGATCTATGATACACAATGCGGAGCAAAGCTGATTCATTCAAAAGTTGTATCTACGTTATTCAATGAAAAATTTTCTTCAAAATGGATGTTTGATGTAGAGTTGTTTTTTAGATTAAAAAACAAATACACTGATTTTGAATGTAGGATAATTGAGATTCCTTTAAAAAAATGGAATGATATTGCGGGGTCTAAAATTCCATTTTCTTATTTCTTGCAGGCTCCGCTTGATCTCTTGAGAATATATTTCAAGTACAAATAGGCTTTTCGGTAAGGTTTCAGTGTGTTTTATTAGGCACAATAATTTCTGTGTTTAAGTTAAAACTAAGTATTTTAGCAATAAAGAAATAATAGGATAATTGGTATTTAGTAGTTTAATCTTTCTTCTTCTTTTTCTACCAATTTTTTTAATAGGGTATCACCTTGTAGAAAAACGATATAAAAACAGCTTTGCGTTACTGTTTAGCCTACTTTTTTATTTTTGGGGCGCACCTAACTTTATATTAATTGCCATAGGTAGTATCATTGTAGATTACTATCTAGTTGCATTCATTTCGAGATTTAAAGCGAGAAATAGACTCGTCATGCTGTGGGTTTCCATTGTGTTTAATCTCTCGTTTTTACTCTACTATAAGTACTTTGATTTTTTTATTGAAAATTTGAATATAGTCTTAGAAGGAGGACATACATACGACATTGCGGCTATTATTTTACCCATAGGGATTAGTTTTTTCACCTTTCAAAAAATTAGTTATTCGGTTGATATTTATCGAAAAACAGCTCCCCCTCTGAAAAGCTTACTTGATTATTCTCTGTACATAATGTTATTTCCGCAGTTAATTGCAGGACCAATTGTTCGGTACAATGAAATTGCAGATCAGCTTAATAACAGAGAGTTTAGGAATTACAACGATCGTATTTATGGTCTGTATCGATTTGCTATTGGTTTGGCAAAAAAAGCAATAATTGCCAATGTTCTTGGAGAAAAAGCAGATCTAATTTTTGGATTAGAGTCTGTAGACTTAAACTCATCAGTAGCTTGGTTGGGCATAATTTGTTATACGTTTCAAATTTACTTCGACTTTTCCGGGTATTCAGACATGGCCATAGGTCTTGGTCGAATGATGGGGTTTAAGTTTCCAGAGAATTTTAACAGTCCTTATATTTCGCAAAGCATTACAGAGTTTTGGAAGCGATGGCACATTACTTTAGGAAGTTGGATGAGAGATTATTTATACATTCCACTTGGAGGGAATAGGGTAAGTAGCAAGGTGAGATTATACAGTAATTTATGGTTGGTGTTTTTGATTTCAGGCCTATGGCACGGAGCATCTTGGAATTTTGTTCTTTGGGGGGCATATCACGGGCTGTTTCTAATTTTTGATAGGTTGTTTTTGAATACTCTTACCAAAGGCATAGGAAAACTTGGACGAGTCATGATCACCTTTCTTGTGGTACTATTTGGATGGGTATTGTTTCGGACTGAGAATTTGACAGCGGCAGTAGACTATTATTCCGCACTATTATCGTTTGATTTTCAAAATATTTACCTTTTTGTTAGTGCGAAATTTTACAGAGTGTTAAGTGTTGCTTTAATCATGAGTTTTTTACTTTTTTCAGATCGAATAAAGAACATGTACAGCCGATTTGTTGATTCAGGTGCATTTCAAAATCAAATCATAAAGTCGGTTTTTGCTTTGTTTTTAATTACAATTTGTGTGGCAAATTTGGCAGGTTCAGGTTTTAACCCTTTTATATACTTCAGATTTTGATAAATACAAAACGGAACATAATAAAGGCAGTGTACATTGCTATTGTATTGGCCCTCCTTATTCCTGTAGCTCAGTATAACTTTAATTTTGTTGAGTTAGAGGACCTGAGTGGGAGCTATAAAAAGGAAAAAATTAAAATTCCTGTACTTAGTTTAAATAATCTTAAGAGTGGGGATTATCAGAAGTTGTCAAGTAAATATTGGAAGAATGAACATGGGTTTAGAAACTTTTTTATTCGGTTAAACAATCAAGTTAATTTTTCGCTTTTCGACAAGGCAAATGCTAACGGTACTATAGTTTGCAAAGACAATGTGCTGATTACCGAAGGGGATATAAAATCCTACCTTGGAAAAGACTTTGCGGGAAAGGCACGAATCGACGAAATGCTTGACAAGGTAAAGTTCATAGACGATACTTTGAAAAAGAGAGGGATCTCTTTCTTTTTTATAATTGCTCCGAGTAAAGCTTCGGTTTATAAAGATAAAATACCTTCAAAATATTTTGAAATATATAAATCAGGCACAACGAATTATGATTATTTCATAGCAGGAGCCAAACAAAGGAATTTAAAAGTATTTGATACAAAAAAGATTATTTTGGAAGACAAGTCCTTTTTTGACTATCCGGTTTTTCCAAAAAACGGAATTCATTGGTCGGGAAATACTGTTGCAAAAATTTCTGATACATTAGTTGATTTTTTAGCACATGAAATTGGGTTGGAGGTTCCAAGTATTGAATTGACAAAAGGGGAAGAAACGATCTTAAATTACCGTTTTACTGATTACGACATTGGAGAAGCCATGAACCTATTGTGGAATATTTCTGATGATGTTCTGCATTATCCAACCTTACGCTTTTCTGATAGCAAGCAAAATAAGCCAAATGTTTTGGGCGTAGGCGATAGTTTTATTCAAAGTTTTTATGGGTTTTACCCAATATTAGATTCTGTTTTCTCAAAAAAATCTAATCTATGGTACTACAATAAAACCCTCGGCTGGCCACAAGAAATAGTTCGTTACGGCATAAAGACCTTTCAATTAGATTTAGAGTTGGAACTCGAAAACAGGGACTGCGTGATATTAGAAATGACGGAAGAGAATTTAAAAATGACGGGGTACGGATTTATTGAAGATGTATTTGATCATTTTAAGGGAAAGCATATAATTACAGCGGGAAAACAGTCATTGTATAATAAACTTGCATTGGACTTAGAAATTGATAAACAAGCCAAAAAAATGGCATCAATAGTAGGGTATAGTATTCCTCAAATGAAAAAGTCTTTAATTAAGGGCAAAATAAAAAACGAGTGGCTGGTTGATTTCGATTATGAAGCTGAAGTACAAAAAGTAATCGTGGCTATTAAATCTACTCCAACTTGGCTAGCGGGTGTAAAAGAAAAGGCGATTAGGAGAAATGAGTCTCTCGATAAGGCAATAAGGGGTGACGCAATGTGGGTAGTAAACAAAAAAATTGGGGAATAAAACAAGATAAAAAAGGGAACTATATCTTTACCTCAACTTACCGACTAACTTAAAGTAGTCTTTTAAAGAAGTGTGCAATGAGGCTTTCTCTCCTTCGCTTAATGGTGTTTCCCCGGTGAAAGAAACAATACTTGTTTCAGCTTTTCGGTCTAGTTGCTTAAAAAGTTGAGCTGCAAAAACAAAGTGACTTCTATTGTCTTCGCCAAGTAATTCAAATTCTCCGTTAGTATCTTCATATTGCCACTTTATTGTAAAGTCGTTGAATTTAGAGTCTACAACAATGTAACACTCATTCATTAACCAGTTACTTACCAAAACGAAGCTTAAATTATTTAGGTGTGGGTCAAACTCTCTGCTACCAATTTTATACAATATAAAATTAGCATCATCTCTAACTTCGTTTGTGTAAAAATACGAGCGGATATTTTTAAAATAAAGTTGGCCTGAAGAGGAGGTCGTGAAATCAATTTCTTTTAAATTAATTTTTTTACCTTCTGGCCCAAACACTGCAAAAGCAGTCACAAAGACGATAGTCGTTGCAATAAAATAAATAAAAACTCTCTGAAGTTTATTTTTCATAATATTATAACAAAAGGGCTTCTCAAATGTTACAAATTCTAAAAGTAAATTTACAACTATGAATATAGCGCTTCATATTATGATCACTCCCGTTACCTTTGGTGCGATGGAATTTATGGCTTGGTTTTCACACAAGTATATTATGCATGGTTTCCTTTGGGTATTGCACAAAGATCACCATCAGCCTCAAAAAGGGTGGTTTGAAAGAAATGACACCTTTTTTATTTTTTACGCAGCAATAAGCACAGGCTTATTAATTGCTTGGGGTGAAGGCGTTTTTGAATACGGTTTGTCGATTGGCCTTGGAATTTTATTTTACGGAATATCTTATTTTGTTGTTCATGATGTATTCATTCATCAGAGACTAAGTTGGTTTAAAAGAACTGATAACAGATATTTCAGGGCAATTCGTAAAGCACACAAAGTGCATCACAAACATTTAGGAAAAGGAAAAGGGGAGTGTTTTGGAATGCTAGTAGTACCCACAAAATACTTTAAGGAAGCGGCGAAAGTTAGACGGTAATAGTGCCTTCTTTGGCATCTCCAAATACCATTGCAGACTGCATTTCGTGACGTTTTGCAGAATAAAGGCACAAGAGTGAGTCAAAATGATGCCAAGTTTCAACTTTTTCGTTGTCAAACATAAAACCACTAATTTCCTTTAACTCTTCGCACAAAGCAGCAATTTGATGGCGGTCCTTCTTATAGTTTTTCTCTTTAAGCTTAAGTACATCTGCAAGTTTTGACGGGTAGGTTTCAACAACCTTAACTCCAAGTTTGGTAATTTCAACTGATAGTTTCATCGCTCTTGCGGTTAATCCACCTAAGAACATTGGAGACATTGCTCCAGTAGCTTTATCCGCTTCTCTATAAAAATAATCTCCATTCGGAACATCCTGGGAGTAGATTTTTGGTAGAGAAAGAGGTGCATCAAAGTACGCAAGCCATACATTTTCGTTGACTTTAATGAAGTCAACTATGAATTGATCAGCGTCTTGATTTTTTGCAGAAGCAAAAAAATCTACTTTGTTGTGGTCGTACATTCGAGCTATTACCGTTGTTCCTGCTAATTTTGCTCCGTAATCTATTCCAATAATCATAAACGTATGGTTGGTAAAGTCAAACAACAAAAAGACAAAAAATGTTCGATAAATTAAAACTTTATTAATTGCTCGGAGGTTTACAAAACATGAAAAAGACGATAAGACTAATACTTGGAGATCAATTAAATCAACACCATAGCTGGTTTTCTGAGGTAAACGAAAAGGTAACTTATGCAGTGATGGAGGTGCGTTCAGAAACAGACTATGTTCAGCATCACATTCAAAAAGTACTCTCCTTCTTTTTGGCTATGAGGGCTTTTGCTGATGATTTGAAAGCTCAAGGACACCAAGTTGTTTATTATAACTTAGACGATCAGAGCAATCAGCAGAGTTTTTCGTTAAATATTAAAACGATTATAAAAAGCGGCGGATTTGAGCGGTTTGAGTACCAATTGCCGGATGAATTTAGGTTGGATGAAGAAATGAATAAGTTATGTACTTTTTTGGACATAGAAACTGATGTTGTAGATTCAGAGCATTTTTATACAGGTCGTTTAGAAATGAAGGAGCTTTTCGATAAAAAGAAAAGCAAAGGTTGGTTAATGGAAAGCTTTTATCGAGAAATGCGAAAAAAGCATGATTTACTGATAGATTTGAACGACAAGCCGATTGGTGGGAAATGGAACTTTGACCAGTCTAATCGAAAGAAATTGCCCAAAAACCACAAACCAATTGCCCCAAAATTATTTCAAAGAGATGTTAGTGAATTGGTTCAACTTTTAGAAAAGCATGGTGTAAAAACGATTGGTTCAGTGGATCCTAAAAACTTTGTCTGGCCGGTTACTCGGAAAGAAGCAGAAGAAATGCTTGACTTTTTTGTAGCGGAGTGTTTGCCGCTATTTGGCGATTTTCAAGATGCCATGACGGTTGGAGAGTGGAGCTTGTACCATTCTCGCCTTTCTTTTTTAATGAATTCAAAGATTCTCTCACCAAAGGAGGTAATAGATAGGGTTGTTGAACATTGGAAGGAAAATCAAGAAACAATCGATATTTCTCAGGTGGAAGGTTTTGTGCGGCAAATTATAGGATGGCGCGAATATATGAGAGGTATTTATTGGGCAAAAATGCCAAACTATGAGCAGGAAAATCAATTAAATCATACAAATAAGCTACCTGAGTTTTACTGGACAGGTAAAACGAAAATGAACTGCATGAAGCAATCGATTCAACAATCATTGCAATATTCATATGCGCACCACATTCAGCGACTAATGGTTACAGGTAATTTTGCGCTTTTGGCAGGAGTTGACCCAAATGATGTTGATGAATGGTACTTGGGAATATATATTGACGCAATACAATGGGTGGAGCTGCCAAACACTAGAGGCATGAGCCAATGGGCAGATGGAGGCCTAGTGGCCACCAAACCATATGTTTCTTCCGCGAATTATATTGATAAAATGAGCGATTATTGCAGCAGTTGCTATTACTCGAAAAAGGAGAAGGTAGGAGAGAAAGCTTGTCCTTTTAACAGCTTGTATTGGAATTTTATAGATCAGCACATTGAAAAGTGGGAGAAAAACCACAGAATGGGCATGATGGTAGCCAATTGGAAAAAACAAGATCCCGAACAAAAAGTAAAAATATTAGAACGTGCTCAACATGTATTAGATAACATAAATACTATCTAAGAGAGTATCATATTAGTAATATGGAACCTCTATCTTCCCGTTAGCTTTATTAAAGTTAAACTTACAGTTCAAATCCCAAAAAAATAAAAAACATAGAATAATAACTCTGTTACTATTACTAGGACCGGCATTGTCGGATGCGCAATATTCTGATTTATTCTTTTCAGAATACATGGAGGGGTCCCCCAATAATAAGGTGTTAGAGATATATAACTCTACTTCAACTTCAATTGACCTTAGTGATTACATGGTTTACCGTAAAAATAGGGAAAGTCTTACTCCTGGTTCCACTTTCTCCTCAAGGTATTTTAGCGTCCACTTCTGTGCATGTTATAGTAAACTTCTCATCAATACCCTCAACTGTTTCGAGGTCAGAGACCACCAGTTCGGTTACTTCGTTCAATTGGGATGATGCTGTTTGGATGAAAAAAATATCTACAGGGGACACTTTAGATATCATTGATGTTATGGGACTTGATCCAGGTTCAAGGTGGACTGTTGGTTCGGGAAGCACTCAAAACACGACGTTGGTGAGGAAGGTTTCGGTATTTGACGGTCAAGTTGATTGGGCTATTGGAGCAACTGAATGCGATGTTTTTTCTCAAAATACAGAAGACTCACTAGGAACACACACAAAAAATCTTTGCCCTTCGTCTGCAACATTTACGGTGGCAACATTTTAGGGCGCAAGCCATTCACGCACAGGGTTTCTGCCGGATCGGATACTTCAACGGTTACTGGCTCTTGGACATACACTTATTCGTGGAGCAATGTTGCAACAACAGCTTCAATTACCGTTTTCGCAGCAGGAACATATACGGTAACTGTACCTGATGGATCAGCCTCGGTGGGTGAGAGTACAACGATTTCAGAACCAACAGTAAGCGTGCCTTCAATTTCGTTTAATGCAAGGTTTTCAGCAAGCGGAGCCTTTGATGGTGCGTAAACTGTTTTATTTGTTTTGATCCAAATACTCTAGTCTTAATTTTATTGAATTATCTTCCTTTGGTCGAAGACGGCTTCTACACAAAATTTCAAATTGTAAGAATAAAAGGTTGTTTTGATGCAAAATAGAACGGATTCGGTTGCTGTTGGATGGCCTTAAGCTAACTCTTCGATGTTAAATGAAATTCAGTTTAGTAGTTTAAGAGCAGGAAGTTTGTGATTGATATTTGGGTTGCTTTTGTAAACTGTTCATAGCATTAAGTCAGGAATTTGAAAAAGCCAAAGGAAAGTTTAGAAACGATGATATCGTTTTTTCTCAATTGGGATAGACTAAGAAAAAGAAAAGTGTATTAATTACACCGGAAATCACAAAGCGAACTACCAAAGTTTCTAGATGAGCACTGGACTTAACGAATCAATAAGGGAATTCACGTTTGTAGAGTCTACAATTGAAGATCTTACGATGTTTGCGATCAATTTCCCGCTCTTGCTTGAATAGACAAAAAGGAGTGGTTTCTAAATTAAACGTTAACCAACGGGGAACACCTGAATTTGATAAAAAATTAAAAAAGGTGTTGAAAAATTAGTCCAATTGACTTGCTACAGTAACGACGTTTTTAAACAGTTCTTGATCACCATTTAAATTAAATGCTTCAAATAGCACAACGTAAACACCTATTCTTGCCTTGCTATTTTCATCTGTTATCCCATCCCAAAAAAAGCTACCTTCAGAACCCAATAGTTCATTATTTATAAGCTTTTTGATGAGCCTCCCATTGCGGTCGAATATGGAAACACTTGCGGCAAAACCGGGAGCGTTGAATTTATAGTTTACTGTTAGGATATCTTGAAAACCATCGTTATTAGGGGAAATAATTTGAGGATCTAAACTTACTGTGCCGCTTGACCTTGGATTGGTAAAATCTTGAGAATTTTTATAACCCGGAGTTGCAAAGCCTACCTTTTCTGAAGCTGAATGCCAGTTACTTTCATCCAAGCTTTCACGTTCGCTGCTAATGCGTTCTAAAGAGACTCCGTCTTCATCAACTAACAAAGCAAAATGATAATCGTCTTTGTATTCTACTTGGTCAATTTGCTCTTGATTCGAATTGAACAAGTAAACTGTGCCTTCGTCATCGTTGTAGGTTGGTAGGTCCTTTATCTCAAGAATATTGTCGGCTACACTTAGAGGGTATTGCTGAATAATGTTTGCTTTATTCTCTGTGAGCACGATGTATTCTTTAGGAAAAACAAGAACAGGAACTTCAGTAACGATTTTTAGGTTCGCTATTGTGTCGTCTTGAAAGTTGGCAATTTGCCAGTACTCCAAAGTGATTACTTTTTCAGAACGATTGTACAGTTCTACAAAATCTACACTTCCATATCGGGAATTAAATAGAATTTCATTTATTACCAAGTCGTTACTGTCTGCGTTGTCTGGTAAGGCGATGAATCTTGCATTTTCTTCAACGGCATTGCCTGAACAATCATTTGCGTCTATAACTGAAAAGGAATAAAAGATACCCGAGTCTAATGGAGCATTGAGAGTTAATATTAATTCTTCGTAATCAGGAGCAATTGCACTTTTCGATTTCAGGTTAATTGCCGGAGATAAGGCATAGGTTGCAGTTTGCAGAGACACACTGTCCATTAGCTCATTAAATCTGACTAAAAGAGTTGTGTCGTTTAAAATTAAAACGTCTAACAACTTTGGTGCAACATGGTCAGGCAACGTGTCAAATGTGCTGTTTTGTGAGCCGGGAGTACCACCAATCGAGTTTGCTGCTGCTATAAAATTAGCCCTACCAATACAATCTGTAAAAGGGTTGATTAGCTCTAAGGTAAACCCTCCACCTTTTTTTACATCGTCTCTAAACCAACTTTCTTTGTAGTTTACAAAGTCAATTTTTTGACCATTATTGTCTTGCAATGTAATGTTGTCTTCGGTGTTATTTAACGAAGGGAAACTAGCCGGACCTTGAACCGTACCATAATTAGAAAAATCTGCAACTGCTGATTGAGAGCAAAGGATTAAATACTCACCTGGTTTAATTATTTGCGAAGTAAGTGTTGCGTTAGCCGATGCATCTGATAAAATCCAGCCGTCAATATTGAAGGCATGGGCTGAGGCATTAAAAAGTTCAATAAATTCATAAGCCGGTAAACCATTGCTTGGGTCAGTGTCGGGGTAGAGCTCATTAATTACCAAATCTCGGTATGTGGCTATGCTTGGAATAAGAAATTCAAAAATATCAGTACTGTTTTGAATATTATTTCCATTACAATCTCTAATGTTATCAACTGAAAGGGTGTAAATAATGCCTGAGTCCAACGGAGTTAAAAGAGATACTTTAATTGATTGAAAATCTGGGGTAACGTTGTAAACGAGCCCCACGAGTATGTTCTGATTGATTTGGAAGATGGCAGAAACAACAGTGTTGGTGTCTATGGACTCATCAAACTCTAAAAGAAGGGTGTCTCTGGTTAATACTTTTACGCTAACAAGTAGCGGCCCAACTTGGTCAGGAACAGAATCAAATGTTGAGTTAATGCTTCCCGGAGTTCCCCCAACAGTATTTGTCGCTGCAATAAAATTACTAGCTCCAATGCAATCTGTGAAAGGGTTGATTTGTTCTAAAGAGTACCCTCCGTCATCCTTGTTGTTATCCCGATACCAAGAGTCAGTGTAATTAACAAAATCCACTGTTTGTCCTGTATTGTCTCGCAACGTAATGTTGTCTCCGGTATTGTTAAGTATTGGAAAACTAGTTTGACCTTGGACAGTAGCAAAGCTCAAAAAGTCAGCTGTAGAAGCTTGAGGACAAATAATCAAGTATTCTCCTGGGCGTAAAATATGATTGCTCAAGATGGAGCTGCTAGTTCCGTCAGAAACGACCCAATTGTTTAAATCAAACACTTTGTTGGAAGTGTTGAATAGCTCGAGAAACTCTGCATCGGGCAAACCATTACTTGGTGAGAAATCTGGATATAATTCATTTATAACAATGTCTCTATAAACGGCAGTCGCAGGAATAAAGTAAGTAAAAGTCAAGGCTGAAGTTAGCATCGTGTTACCTGCAGTATCTTGCACCTTTTGCACGCTTACAGAGTAGCTGTTGCCATTTGTAAAGACTGTAGAAAAGGTGAGTTCCACCGAACTACTGTCTACGCCTGTAAAGCTTGCTGTTGAGGGGTTTCCTATAGATTGATTTACGGTGTAGTTGTTCAGGTTTAATGCAGTAACGACATCTAGCCTTTCATTAAAAAAGATTTTAATTTTGTTATTTGAAACTGTAGTTACTTGATTTAAGATTGGTTTTGAAGTGTCTTGAAAACTGGCACCATTAATTACAAAATCGTCAAAGAAAAACTTGTCCGACCTTGTAGATGTATAGTTGCATAGAACGCCGAAATAAGAACTATTATCAAATTTGCTTTCTGTTGACAAACCCTGTAACTGATAAGCACTTCCCACACCTGTTTGGTCTAAAAATAAGCTCCATTGATTGTTGGCGCTCTTCGTTACTCTGACCTTAACGTTAGGAGTTGTTGCAACCGTGCCACTGCTACCATCAATTAGCATGGTGTCTATTAAACCATCTTGTCGATAGAGTTTAAGATTGTCAACCGTGCCTGTTTGACCACCAATTTTAACGTAGTAACCGTTTAGTGGTGCTGTTAAATCTTGACTATCTGAAATAAGATAAACTTTTGCAAAGTTAGCAGTGGATGGGTTGAAATCTAATCGAACAGAAAACTCCCAAGAAGCACTATTAACAACAGTTGAGGTTGTGGTTAAATAAGTTTCGTTAGTACTAGTGGCTGTTATGTTGTTTAGCTGAAGCTCTTTTGTAGGGTTAATCTCAAACTTGCTAGTTTCGCCGCTCCAAACTGGGTTAGCGGTAAAATTACTGTCATTGAAATTATCAGTAAAACCCGGTTGAGCATTTAGCTGAAGGATAAAAAACGAAAAGGAGAGTAAAAAGTAGAGTGAAGTGAGTTTCTTCATACATCAAAAATAAGCTGCGTAAAGTTAGTAATTTTGGATCCTGTCCAAGTAAAGAAATAGTAAAGAATAAGATAGATGAAAGTAGCAGTAGTAGGAGCAACAGGATTGGTTGGAACCGTTATATTAAACTTGTTAGAGAGCAGAAACTTCCCTGTTACCACTCTGCTACCCGTGGCTTCAGAAAACTCTGTGGGTAAAAAGATTCGCTTCAGAAATACTGATGTTGAGGTAGTGAGCATTCATTCAGCGATAGATGAGAAGCCTGATCTTGCTTTTTTTTCTGCTGGGGGTGAAGCTTCATTGGCTTATGCTGAAAAGTTTGCGGCAAAAGGAACGGTAGTAATCGACAATTCTTCTGCTTGGCGAATGGATCCTTCAAAAAAGTTAATTGTGCCGGAGGTAAATGGACACGAATTAACTGAGAATGATAAGATTATTGCGAACCCAAATTGTTCAACAATACAACTTGTAATGGCAATGGCGCCGCTACATCGAAAATATGGCATTCAGCGCATGGTAATTTCTACCTACCAAAGTATTACAGGAACAGGTGTTAAAGCTGTTCAGCAACTAGAAAATGAGCAGAAAGGAATTGAGGGGCAGATGGCATACGATTATCAAATTCACCAAAATTGCATTCCTCAATGCGATGTTTTTTTAGAAAACGACTACACTAAAGAGGAGATGAAGCTTGTTCACGAAAGCAGGAAAATTTTGGGCGCACCGAATTTAAAAGTAACAGCGACAGCGGTGAGAGTCCCTGTAGTTGTGGGGCACTCAGAATCTGTTAACGTTACCTTCGAAAAGGAATTTGATGTAGCAGAGATTAAATCGATTTTAAATGAAACAATTGGTGTGGTAGTGGACGACAACCCTGCCAAAAACCAATATCCAATGCCCTTCTTTAAAAGAGAGAAAGACGATGTTTTTGTCGGTAGAATTAGACGAGACGAAAGTGCAGAAAACAGCCTAAATTTATGGATTGTTGCGGATAATTTACGCAAAGGAGCAGCAACAAACGCCATTCAAATTGCTGAATACTTAATTTCCACAAAAAAAACATAGCTCCCAAATGGCTTGTTTTCAGAATTATATCATATATTGTAATTTATGAAGCAGCGTTTTCCATAAACTTTGGGTCATATATTCAAGAAAGTAGGTGTAAAAACTATCACAATTTATGACCGAAGAAAGAATCATACAAGGATGTATTAATGAAGAGAAGTCTGCTCAACAATACCTGTATGAAACTTATTCACCCAAAATGTACTATGTGTGCTTGCGTTATGCAAGACATGCCTCTGAGGCTCAAGACATGTTACAAGACGGTTTCATAAAGGTTTTCGACAACATTGGCTCATTTAAATCAAACGGCTCTTTTGAGGGTTGGATTCGTAGAATTGTTGTAAATACAGCATTGAATTATTGTCGTAAATCTAGCTTCAAACAAGAACAAATAGGAATTGAAGACTACCAAGATACAGTTGTTAAATCCAAAGCGGTAAGTAATTTAGGCGAAAAAGAATTGTTGGCTTTGATACAAAAATTACCTGATGGATATAGAATGGTCTTCAATTTATATGTAATTGAAGGATATAGTCACAAAGAAATAGGAGAGATGTTAAATGTAACTGAAAGCACCTCTCGCTCTCAGCTGGCAAAGTCTAGAAAATGGATGCAAAACGAATTGGAAAAACTAAAAATAACAAATCATGTCTAACGAATTAAATGACTTTGATCAAGTCTTTCGAGATAGACTGAGTGGCCATGCGGTAACTCCTCCTTCCGCCGTATGGGATAATATTCAGTCAAAGCGGTCTTTTGGTCATGTGGTGGCGAACCGAATTTCTAATAACTGGAGAATCTTAGGAACATTATTAATGTTGCTTTTGGCCGGGGGTAGTTCTCTGTTGCTTTTTGGCGAAGAAGAATTAGAGCAATATACGTATCGAGCAAATAAAATAGAAGAGTTGGTAGCAAATGATCAGGCCATTGACTTATTCCACACAGAAATTGAAAATAATGTTGTGGTCGTAAAACAGCAGGCTATGGAAAATAAAAATTTCGTAGAAAGGAGCAACGTACAAGCAGCTGATTTCGATTACGATCACTTATATCCATCTCTTGACGAATTAGCTTCTTTGGCTAAAGCAGGATTTGTGCGACCACATTTAAAAGACAATGAAAACTTATCAGCTTACATTGAAAATTTACACGGTTGGGGCAGTGCAAGACCAAAGGCTTTTACAAGGTTTTATAAAATGGATTTTATGCAAATGAAGTTTGTAAATAGAGAGTTGGCACAGGTGAATCCAGGGAAGGTTGAGATAGATTATGATTATGTAATGCCTAGAGTAGAGCGCAAAACGTTTTGGGAGCGCAGTTCTTTTATTGTTGCAATAACTCCGCATACGGTTCATAAAAGTATGAGAGCTAAATACAATTTATCGTCTTCTTATTTAAGAGACCGTGAAAAGGCAGAAAATACTCGTTTAGCTTACACTGTCAGTGGATTGTTTCAATATGAATTAACAAGGCATCGTTTCATAGAATCTGGAATTAACTATACTCAGATTTACGAGGAAATGCATTTTGAGGGGAAGAAACGATTTAGTAATCAATACAACTTTGTCGAGGTTCCGTTGTTGCTAGGATTTCAAAATAGAAATTCGAAATGGGGATGGCAAGTTAAAGGTGGGTTAGGACTGCAAATTATGAACTCTTATAAAGGTTATATCTTGAAAAGGGTTGATGTATTTGGAGGAGAAGAGCCGGAGCTTTTAACACGAATGCACAAAGGGTCAGTAAAAGGCTATGTAAGTCAAAACCATAATTTATCGAATCGCCAATCTAGAAATGAGGTCGCTAATTTAGAAAATGAAGAAGAGAACCCATTCAAAGCAAATGGCGTTGTAAACATTCACTTGGCTGCAGGGGTTACGTACTTTTTTACGGAAAGAACTTCATTCTTAGTAACACCAAGCTTTAGAAGAAGTATAAATTCCATTACGAAAGAAGAAGCCCGATTTACAGAGAAACTGCAATACATGGGCATTAGCTTTGGAACAAGTGTGAAGTTTTAAAGAATATAGTATTCAATTCACAAATGCAATAAACCTTCAAGGTCGCGAAGACCTTGAAGGTTTATTGTGTTACAGACTTTAGCATTCTTAAACGCTTAGTTTAAGATGGAGTCTTTTCTTTAGAAGTTGTTCAAGTTAATTCGAGAATCCCCAACTTAAATAAGATCGTTTTAATTGGTTGCTATAATTTAATTGGTTGCTATAATTAGAGGAAACCCACGTATTTTAACTGTTTTCTCGTCTTTATAAAAGATGACTGTTGGCACCTTTCGTCTAAAATATCTACCGTATTTGCATCTGGAAAGACTCGTAGGTTAAAAAAGTCTTTTCTAACGTTGGTTTCTTTTAAATTAGGTGTGTAAAGGTCAATGTTATTAATGACAATCTTTTTAAAAAGTAGCCCCCTCAAAATCGGATTAACGAGAGCATAAAACGATAAAAGCCAACAGGAAATAAGCAACAAAAGGAGTATAACCAAAAACTAGGAATTTTCGCGAGCGAAAGTTTGGAGGTCTATGTTAAGGAAGAAGACAAAAGAAAAGAGATTTACTACTTGATTAGATAGAGACTTTCTTGCCGCATAAGTCTTCATTTAATTTTACTCGGGTGGTGTGTCAATTTATAAACAACAATTAATTTACGACTCTTTAACTTCACCACTCTCCTCTTCCTCTTTAAAAAACCCCCTGTGAAAGATAAGAATAGAGGCTACTCCGCAAGTAATCGCGGAGTCGGCAATGTTAAAAACTGGTCGAAAGAAAACGAAGTGTTCTCCACTCCAAACTGGAAACCATTCAGGAAAAAACCCTTCCATTAACGGGAAGTACAACATATCTACTACACGACCATAGAGCCAAGTAGAATAACCGCCTTCTGCAGGCATAAGTGTTGCTAACTGATAGTAGCTATCGTTGAAAATAACGCCGTAAAAAGCACTGTCGATAATGTTGCCAAGTGCACCGGCAAAAATTAAAGCTCCACTAACCATTAGTCCTTTTGAAACACCCTGTTTGGGCAAGCTAAACAAATACCACCCGATTCCAGTAACAGCAATAATTCTGAAAACACTCAAAAAAAGCTTTCCCCATTCTCCGGCGAATTCCATTCCGAAAGCCATTCCGTTGTTTTCAGTAAAATGAATTATAAACCAATCTCCTATCACGGGAATCTCTTCAGAAATTTCCATGTTCAGCTTAACCCAAAACTTGGACACCTGATCGATAACTAAAACTGCCACTATTACGAGTAGCGGCAGTCCGTAAGAAGAAAATTTATTCTTCATGTTCTATTAGCCTTGTGCGTTCTTAGCTTCAATAGATAATGTTGCATGCGGCACAGCTTTCAATCTTTCTTTTGGAATCAGTTTTCCTGTTTCTCTGCAAACTCCGTAAGTTTTATTTGAAATTCTGGTTAAAGCGTTTTCTAAATGAATAATGAATTTTTCTTGGCGTATTGCGAGGTTGCTCATCTCTTCCTTAGAAAGAGTCTCAGAGCCATCTTCCATCATTTTAAACGAAGGGGACGTGTCTTCTGTTCCGTGATCATCTTTATGAGACAAAGATCCTCTCAGGCCGTCTAAGTCTATTCTTGCTTCACTTAGTTTTCCTTCAATTAACTCTTTGAATTCTTGTAATTCTGAGTTGTCGTATTTTTCTTTTTCCATGGTCTTTTATTTTGTGCTTTTATCAGCAATTGAAAACGTTTACACCTTTTTTAAATGAACAAAGGTTTTGGTTTCGTTGTCAATCTCTAATAGAAACTTTTCACCTTCTAATACATCCACAAACGATAAATCATCAGCCAATGTTTCAGAACAAATATAATTTTTATTGTTTTGGATTGCATCGTTTAGGAGAGGACTTGTTTCCAAAGAAATGTTAATCTTATCAGTTACGTCAAAGCCAGCTTCTTTTCTAAAGTTTTGTATGCGGTTAACTACTTCTCTAGCAACACCTTCTTCCTTTAATTCTACACTCATTGTTACATCCAGTGCAACTGTATATTTTCCTTCGGTGGCAACTAGCCAACCAGGAATGTCTTCGGAAGAGATCTCTAAATCAGAGACGTCGAGCGTAATTGTCTTGTCTGATAGGATCAAATCAATTTTTCCTTCTTGTTCTAATTCGGTAATTTGCTCTTGCGTGATTTGATTAATGGCTCCAGCAACTTGTTTCATGTCTTTCCCAAACTTTGGGCCTAACTTTTTAAAGTCCGCTTTTATCTTTTTCACTAGAACACCTGCAGTATCCTCTAAGTATTCAAGTTCTTTTACATTTACTTCAGATAGAATCAAAGCTTCTACTTCTTGTAATTGTCTTTTGAAGGTTGGGTCTAAAATTGGCACCATCATTTTTTGCAATGGCTGTCGAACTTTTAGGCTTTCTTTTTTTCTCAAGGCTAAAACCATAGAAGAAATTTTTTGCGCAATCTCCATTCGTTGCTCTAAATCCTCATCGATGTATTGCTCTTTTAATTTTCCAAAATCAGAAAGGTGAACAGAATCGACTGTTTCTTTCCCGCTGACTGCGTTTAAATCCTTAAATAATTGATCCATAAAGAATGGAGCAATTGGAGCAGAAAGTTTTGCAACGGTGATTAGGCAGTTGTAAAGGGTTTGATAGGCAGAAATTTTATCTTCTGAATAATCGCCTTTCCAGAACCTTCTTCTGCACAAACGAACGTACCAGTTACTTAAATGGTCTGTGGTAAATTCTTGAATTAAACGACCTGCTTTTGTGGGCTCGTATTCATCAAAAGCTGCATCAACATCTCTAACCAACGAGTTCAGTTTTGAAAGAACCCAACGGTCAATTTCAGGTTTGTTCTCGTAAGAAACATTGTCTTCTTCGTATTTAAAGTTATCAATGTTGGCATACAATGCAAAGAAGTTATAGATGTTGTAAAGTGTGCCGAAAAATTTCCGTTGCACTTCAGTAATTCCATCTAAATCAAACTTCAGGTTGTCCCAAGGTTGTGCATTGGTAATCATGTACCAACGAGTAGCATCTGGGCCATATTTCTTTAACGTTTCAAAAGGATCCGCAGCGTTACCTAAACGCTTGCTCATTTTCTGTCCGTTTTTATCTAATACCAATCCGTTTGAAACTACATTTTTATAGGCAATGGTATCAAAACACAAGGTCGCTATGGCGTGAAGCGTAAAGAACCAACCTCTTGTTTGGTCAACACCCTCGGCAATAAAATCTGCAGGGTAAAAACCATTTTCTTCAATTAGTTCTTTGTTCTCAAATGGGTAATGCCATTGAGCGTAAGGCATAGAGCCTGAATCAAACCAAACATCAATTAAATCCGTTTCTCTTTTCATGGCTTTACCAGAAGCAGAAACTAAAATAATATCATCTACAAAGGGTCTGTGGAAATCAAACGTTTCATAGTTCTCTTTTGACATGTTTTGTGGTTCAAAATCAGCTAACGGGTTTTTGTCCATCATGCCGGCGGCAACTGCTTTTTCACATTCAGCTCTCAACTGCTCTGCAGAACCAATACAAATTTGCTCTTCTTTATCTTCAGAAGTCCAAATAGGAATTGGAATTCCCCAATACCTAGAACGGCTTAAATTCCAATCTTGCAAATTCTCTAACCAGTTTCCAAAACGTCCTTTTCCGGTGCTTTCTGGTTTCCAGTTAATTTTTTTGTTGTTCGCAATTAATTGTTCTTTAACCGCTGTTGTTTTAATAAACCAAGAATCAAGCGGAAAGTATAAAATTGGCTTATCGGTTCTCCAGCAATGCGGATAACTGTGCTCGTATTTTTGAACGTCAAAGGCTCTGTTCTCTTTTTTTAGCTTAATTGAAATGCGTACATCAATTGATTTGTAATCAGTAGGTTTATCTTCGTCTTTTAAGTATTGCTCTTTTACATATTCTCCTGCAAAATCAGTCACCTCAGCTTTGAACCTTCCCTGATTGTCAACCAAGTGTAACGCTCCAATTTCATTTACTTTTGCTACTTGATAATCGTCTGCACCGTAACTTGGCGCCAAGTGAACGATTCCTGTACCGTCAGATGTGGTTACAAAATCGCCTAATAAAACTCTAAAAGCATCGCCTTCCTCAGGTTGAACATACGGCAATAATTGCTCATATCGAATTCCTTCTAAGTTGCGTCCTTTAACTTCTGAAACAATTTCATACGGAATGTTTTTTCCATCGTTTTTGTAATCTGAAAGGAGCAAATCAGCAGCTTTTGCAGAGAACCACTTACTCAATAATTCCTTTGCTAGAATCACAGTAATCGGCTCGTGGGTGTACTTGTTGAACGATTTAACCTTTACATAGTCAATGTTCTTTCCAACAGCCAAAGCAGTGTTCGAGGGCAAGGTCCATGGTGTGGTTGTCCAAGCTAAAAAGAATAAATCGCCATGTACATCATCAAACAAAAAGTTTGATTTATCGTCTTTGCTAATTTTAAACTGTGCTGTAGCAGAAGTATCTTTTACGTCTTTGTATGCTCCAGGTTGGTTTAGTTCGTGTGAACTCAATCCGGTTCCTGCAGCTGGGGAATAGGGTTGTATCGTGTAACCTTTGTAGATTAACCCTTTGTTGTAAAGCTTTTGCAATAAATGCCAAACCGTTTCAATGTATTTGTTTTCGTAGGTAACGTATGGGTTTTCCATGTCTACCCAATAGCCCATCTTTTTAGTCAGGCCGTTCCAAACATCGGTGTATTTTAGTACCGTTTCACGGCAAGCCTTGTTATACGCTTCAACAGAGATGGTTTTTCCAATGTCTTCTTTGGTAATTCCCAACTCTTTTTCTACGCCCAATTCAACTGGTAGCCCGTGTGTATCCCAACCAGCTTTTCGTTTTACTTGAAAACCTTTTTGAGTTTTATAGCGGCAAAAAATGTCTTTAATCGCCCTGCCCATAACATGGTGAATACCCGGCATTCCATTCGCTGAAGGTGGGCCTTCGTAAAATACAAAAGGCTTATTTCCTTCACGACTGTCAATACTTTGGGCGAAAATGTCATTTTCTTCCCAGTATTTTAACACCTCGTCTGCCACCACAGGAAGGTCTAATTGCTTGTATTCTTTGTATTTACTCATAGCTGTTCTTAACTTAAAATAAGCGCTTGCGAAGGTAATAAATTGAAAGGAAAATTCATAAAGGTTTAAATTGATTTGTAGGGGACTAATTAGGAGAGAAAGCGATTTGTTTTTTAATCAAAAAAGCCCTTTGAGCGTTTCACACATATTCAGGCTTTTTAAGCCAATGTTCACTAAGCATATTGGAAGTTAATTTTCAAATTACGTGGGGAATTATTATCCATTGTCAAAAAGAGGCTTTGCTTAAGAGAAGGGTAAATCACAATTCGAGTCAATTATAACTAATCAGGAATTCGATACCGCTTCATTCCGCCAATCATTCCTCAGGGTTTAAATAAGGGATGAGCTCTTCCAATTGATTTTTTTGAATCATATCTTTCCTATATAATTTCTTATCCATCTGATCGAAGTTATTTTTAAATTTTTATCAGAAATTTAAAAGTGCCTTAGCAACAAATTTATCAAGTAACAGCTCATCGGTTTCATAAATATTGCTTGGGTTAACATAAAAAAATGGGTAAACGTTATAGCTTCCATCGTTTCTTCGTCTACTTTATTTCCCGTTTTTGAAAAAGGTTTTCGTCAATTGGCTGTTCTTTTGGTTATTTAACATGTTCTTCTAGCCTCTTATTTTGTTCTTCATAAATTGAATCCATTTTTTGTCAAAAGAAGGATTCCCAATTTCTTCTTCGTTCGCTGTTGTGTCAAAAGTGACTCGCTCGTAATCTAATTCTTCTTATTCCGCCATATCTGCAGGAAATAGAAGTGTAGGCCCGTTATTTCGACTTTACCCCGCATAAACCTTTTCGCTCGTCAACCCAAAGCATGATTTTTCAACCTCGTCTGTCGAGCAAAATTCGTCGTTCTGAAAGAGTTTAGGTAACAATTACTACTTATGTTGCGCTATTTTTAACAATAGAATAACCTTCTGTTAAAGATTAAATAAGTCATTCATAAAGCAAAGTGACGTTTAAATTAACCCCTTTCAAAATACTTTAGTGTTCTAAATAAAACTAAAAGTAGTATGAAAAAATTTTACACATTTGCCTTGCTGTTTACGACATTAGGAGCAATTGGGCAAACAACATTTTACACCGAATCATTCGAGTCAAGCTCTGGGTTTTCTTATCCTAACGGAAATGGAGTAGGAACAAGCACTCAAGATTTTTTTGACAGAACAGATTCTGCCGGAGCGCCGCCTCAAGAAGTTTTTAATTATACCGGTTTCAACGGTAGTTTTTTTATAGCTGGGGAGGATATTGATGGAGCACTGACAAGTTCTTTGGGCCAGGTTTACTTAGATAACATTGATATTTCAGGGAAATCTAATTTACAGTTAACAGCAGCTTTTGCTTCAGGAACAAACATTGATATTGATGGCACAGCAGACTCCATTAGTGTGGAAGTAAGAATTGATAACGGTAATTGGGTTGTTGTAGGAAGATTTAGAGCCGATAGTAGCACCTTTACAAGTTCATCAGGTCCATTTAACGGTCAGTTTGCAGAGGATACCAATGGTGATGGTTACGGTGACGGAACAAGATTAACAGGAAACTTTACTGATTTTTCTTGGCCAATTATGGGTTCAGGGGATTCATTAGATGTTCGTATTTCTATGGATTTGCAATCTGGCGACGAAGAAGCAGCAATTGACCATGTAAGAGTTTCGGGTTCAAGTGCTACTCCCTCAGCAAACTACACGCTTCAGATTCTTCATGCATCTGATTTAGAAGGGGGAGTAAAAGCGATTACAAGAGCTAAATACTTTGCAGCCCTTGTTGATACATTGGAAGGAGAATATGCCAACTCAATTACTCTTTCTGCAGGAGATAATTACATACCTGGTCCATTTTTTAACGCATCGGGAGATAGAACTACATTTAGAGATAACGGCACGTTTAACAACGTTTACAATAGACTATACAATACAACTGCTTACGATGGTTTGAGAGAAGCTCCAGGAAGAGCAGACATTTCAATCATGAACATTATAGGTTTTGACGCATCAGCCATAGGGAATCATGAATTTGACGCGGGATTAGATGCAATTGAGCAAATTATTGAAGAAGATTTTCGTTCTCCAAATGGACCGGCAGGGGATCGTTGGGTTGGAGCTCAGTTTCCTTACCTTAGTTCAAATTTAGATTTTTCGTTAAGTGGAGACTTAAGTAACCTATACAGCGCAACACTAAAAGAAAATACTGACTTCATATCAGGTCCTGCGCAATCGACTTCAGGAAATGGTTCAATTAGCAAGATTGCAGCAGCAACTTATATTTCAAGAGGCGGCGAAAAAATAGGTGTAGTGGGAGCAACTACTCCTATAGTAACAACAATCTCTTCCACTGAAGAGGTAACGGTTACTGGACCTACAACAAATGACATGGTAGCTTTAGCTGCTGAAATTCAGCCTTGGATTGATTCTTTGAGAACAAATCAAGCAATTAACAAAATTATTTTAGTAACACACCTACAGCAATTAGCTTTAGAAGAGGCGCTTGCAGGCTTAGTAAGTGGTGTAGACATAATAATAGCAGGAGGATCAGATGCAATTTTAGCGAATGCCAACGACAGGTTAATGGCAGGCGATGTAGCAGTAAGACCTTACCCTATATTAACTCCAAATGCAGATGGCGATACATTAGCTATTGTCTCTACAAATGGAGAATATAGCTATGTTGGTCGTTTGGTGGTTCAGTTTGACGGTGCAGGAAAGCTAATCCCTTCTTCTATTGATTCAACAATTAGCGGCCCTTATATTTCTGACTCTGCTATGGTAGCAACAACGTGGGGTTCTGCAAATGCTTTTGCAAATCCAAGTGGTAAAGCTGCCTTAGTAGATTCTTTAGCATTGGCAGTTCAGGGAATTGTAGTTGTAAAAGATGGCAATATTTTAGGTAAAACTGAGGTTTATTTAAACGGGGAAAGAGCTTCGGTAAGAACAGAAGAGACCAATTACGGGAACTTAACCGCAGATGCGAACTTAATTCAGGCACAACAATTTGACCCTTCTGTTCGAGTTTCCATTAAAAATGGCGGAGGAATTAGGGCAGCCATTGGTGAAGTAGTAGAAGTTTCTCCTGGGGTATATAATTATTTGCCTCCACAAGCAAATCCTTTATCGGGAAAGTTGGTGGAAGAAGTTAGTCAGTTAGACATTGAAAATTCTTTGAGATTCAATAACTTGTTATCTGTTTTAGACTTAACCGCTTCAGGCTTGAAAGATGTTTTAGAACATGGTGTTGCTGCAGTAGCTGCAGGTTCAACTCCTGGGCAATTTGCACAAGTTGGTGGTGTTCGATTCAGTTATGACCCTAAATTAGCCGCAGGCAGTAGAATTATTAGTGCCATTATTTTAGATAATAACGGCACAACAACGGACACTTTAGTTAAAAACGGAGTAGTGTTTGGAAACGGGAATAGAACTATTAAAGTTGTTACGCTAAACTTTTTAGCAGGCGGTGGTGACAGTTATCCTTTTCCGACGTTAGGCACCAATAGAGTTGATTTAGATACTTCGTCTGCATTAACGGCAGGAGCATCTACTTTTGCGCCTGTTGGTTCTGAGCAAGATGCTTTGGCGGAATATTTAACAGCAAATTTTAGCACAACTGCTTACGACATTGAAGATACAGATATCTCAGAAGATAGTAGAATAGAAAACGTAAACGAAAGAGCAGATGATATTTTTGGAGTATCGGTTTCTTTTGATGAGGAAAATACAAGTGTAGATGAAGCAGCAGGCTCAGTAAATTTGAGTGTGAATTACAATAATCAGTCTGGTTCTGACAAAGAAATTAGATTTAGAGTATTAGGAATTAGCACAACTGATGCATCTGATTACACAATTGCTAACTTAACTGATACGGCAAGGGCCAATACAAATGGAACGTTTAATTTTAATGTATCTGTAAACGATGATGCAGTGTCAGAAAATGATAAAGTTCTTTTTATTGAGTTAGACACCGATTCAACAGACTATTATGTAGCGGATGGAGATAATGCTTTTAGTGTTTTATTTATAAGAGATAACGATAACGTTGGTCCAATAGCTTCAAAAGCCGTTCAATTAAACTTATTAACGAGTTACCGAGGGCTAGTTAGCGCTGGTTCTACAGAAATTTTAGCTTACGACTCAACCTCTCAACGTTTGTTTGTAACGAATTCAAGTAACGATAGGGTTGAAATTTTAGATTTTAGTAACCCTTCTGCAATCACTAGAATTGACTCTATTGACATTTCAAATTTTGGTGCAATAAATAGTGTTGCTGTTCAAAACGGAATTGTGGCATGTGCGATACAGGCGAATTCTACAATGGCAAATGGAACAGTTGCTTTTTACGATACAAATGGAGTTGCAATTTCAAATGTTACTGTAGGAGTTTTACCCGATATGGTTGTTTTTTCTCCTGATGGAAATACAGTAATGACGGCTAACGAAGGAGAGCCGGATGACACCTATACAATGGACCCTGAAGGAAGTATTTCAATCATTGACATTAGTGGAGGAGTTGCAAGTGTTACTAATTCCAATGTTACGACATTGGGGTTTGCTTCTTTTAATTCACAAGCAGCTGCTTTGAGAATTCAAGGAGTTCGTTTATTTGGGCCGGGTGCGTCAGTTGCTCAAGACATGGAGCCGGAGTATGTCGCAATTTCAGCTGATAATACTAGAGCTTATGTTGCTTGTCAGGAAAACAATGCAGTGGTGATTGTGGACTTAGTGACCAACACCATACTTTCAATAAATGCACTGGGAACAAAAGACCACTCTCTGCCAGGAAATGGATTAGATTCCGATCGAAGGTCTGATGAAATTCATATCGCTCAAGCTCCTTTTCAAGGGTTTTATATGCCGGATGCAATTGCGCCTTACGATGCGAATGGCAACAAGTATTTTATTACGGCAAACGAAGGCGACTCGAGGGATTATGGCGGATATAGTGAGGAAGATCGGTTAGATGATTTGACATTGGACCCAACGATTTTTCCAAATGAGGCAGAAATTTTCGAAGCGTATGGCGACATAAAGATTACGACAGCTAGTGGAGATATTGACAACGATGGGGACTATGATGTTATTCATACTTACGGAGCAAGATCGTTTACCATTTGGGATGGAGTAACAGGAAACCTTGTGTACGATAGTGGAGATGACTTTGAGCAAATAATCAAAAATCACCCTGAATATTTTAGATTGTTTAATGTGACCGATGATGACAATGTAATTAAAAATAGAAGTGACGATAAAGGTCCAGAGCCTGAAGCGGTAACCGTAGGAATTGTGCATGGTGTGCCATATGCTTTTATAGGAATGGAAAGAACAGGCGGAGTAATGGTGTATGACATTACCAACCCAGCTTCTCCAACTTTTGTAGAAGTGAAAATCTCTAGAGATACAGCAACGGGTGGCGGTGACCAAGCTCCAGAAGGATTAATCTTTATACCTGAGAGTCAAAGCCCAACTAACAGAGCGATGCTAATTTCGGCTAACGAAGCAAGTAATACATTAAGTATCTGGGAAGTTGATTCTAGCTTTTCAACATCGGTTTCTGAGAATATAGGGATCGATAGCAAGCTAACGGTTTACCCAAACCCAGCTGCTGGCGTTGTTTACATTACAAGTTCAAACAATGAAACGATTCAAGTAATTGAAGTTTTGGATTCGAAAGGAAGCTTAATTCAACGAATTGAATCAACGAAGAAAATTGAGAAGGTAGATGTAACTTCTTTTGCTTCTGATGTATATATTTTAAGAGTGACAACTTCTGAAGGGATTAGAACTTCAAAGTTGATTGTAAAATAAGTCTGTACGACTAAAGCCATCATTTATAACCCCATTTTTTGTTGAGTTAATTTTCGGCAGAAGGTGGGGTTTTTTAGTTAACAGAGTCTTTTACGTTTTTTTATAAAAACGATTGAATGTAGCAGTTTTTACACGTTGTATTACTACAATTTTCCACCACAGTGGGCGGCTTTCAGAGCTTTCTGCAACTAACTCGAACCTCGGTACTATTTCTGCGGAAAGTTGATTGGCTTTTATAGTAACAATGTTGAGGTGAGGGTTTCTATAGAGCCGAATATTCAGAGCGGTTAACTTCACACGTAAGCGATTTGTTCAGCCGGTGAGCTCGTTCATTTTTACAGTCCACCCTTCAGAAAAATAGCCGTTTAACAACATTCATAGCACTACTACGTTTGCGTCACTTCGGCTGCCACAAAGGGTGTAATCTAATCAAAGAACAGATTTGGTAAAGTTTCTGGTTACACATTCCATGTATCCTTTTCTAATTTAAAAGCTTCGTTAAGCTAGACATTCATGAATTGGGAATACTGGTAGATTAGATGGATTAACAGGCAGCTTCTAAAACTCTTTTTTACCTGTCTTAACTTCTTCAGTACAATAAAGGCTTCTTCATTTTCGTTTGTGCGAGAAACAAACCGAAATGAAGAATCAACACCTTTTATTCCTACTAACTGTAGTTGGACTACTGTTATTTAACTTCCTATTTTGGCAAGAAAACATGGGCGTAAATCTCCCTTTGTTTTCAATCTTTCTAATTGGTTTGGCCTATTACAAAAGCCCTCTAACAGGCAAACGAAAAGAATTCTATTTCGGTTTAATTGGTGTTGTTTTAACCGGACTTGTGCTCTGCTGGCACCACAGTGAGTTCAGTATTTTTATGCACTTTGCAAGTGTTTTCATAACCTTAGCAACTTTAAAGCACAAACGGATTACTACTGTTTTTGAAGGAATAGTAGCTTCTTTAATAACCTACGCTACAGGACCTTTTACTTGGTACAAAGCACTAAAGGAAAGAGAAAAAGGCAATAAGAAATTAGCGATGACATTTTCCTTCATCAAACTGTGTCTCATCCCACTTCTTGCTTTTGTGCTATTTTTTATTATCTACAAAAATGCAAACCCCAAGTTCGACGAATTAACGCTTACCATAACGTAGTCGATAGCAGAACTATTTAAAGACTTTAGTTTTGTTCGGTTTATGTTCCTTTTGTTTGGGTTTAGTTTCATTTCTGTTGCGCTTTTTAAACCGTATTCATCTGTTGGCTTTATTTCGCATGAAGATCAACTGAAGCGCACAAGAAATTCCGAATACGGAAAACAGCTGAGTCTAGGAGTAATTAATTATAGGGACTTTGAGAACGAATACCGAGTGGGGCTTTTAATTTTTGGCGTGTTAAACATATTGCTGTTAATGGTAAACATGATTGATCTTAATTGGATTTGGTTTGGGTTTGAAGTTCCTGCTGAGTTTAACCTAAAATCATTTGTACATGAAGGAACTTTCTTGCTCATCTTTAGTATACTGCTTTCGATGGGAATCTTTCTTTACTTCTTCAGAGGAAACTTAAATTTTTATTCTCAAAACAAGTGGTTAAAAATATTGGGCAACCTTTGGATTGCTCAAAATGCAGTACTTACGATTTCTGTTTTCATTCGCAACTACCACTACATAAGTTACCATGGTTTGGCGGGAAAGCGCATTGGGGTAATTGCCTTTTTATTAATGACAGTTTTTGGATTACTTACCTTAATTTATAAAGTAAACCGATTAAAAACAACAGCGTTCTTATTGCGCTTAAATGGGTGGTTCATCTTCTTTACCTTAATCACGATGACGGCTGTAAATTGGGACAGGATGACGGCGCATTACAATTTAACTCACTCCAACATGGGTGAAATAGATGTGGATTATTACTTGAAATTAGATGAAAGTGTGGCTCCTTTGATTTTGAAAAATATTGCTGTAGTAGAAGCACAAATGGAGGCGCACTTAGCTCGTCAGAATAAAGAAGTGTGGTTGCGGTACACCGATATAGAAGCGTTTAAGATTCAATTGGAATACAGAGCGCAACGCTATCTTGAAAATTTGGAGGGTACCACTTGGGCATCGTGGAACGCGGCGGATTCGAAAATGAAGGGTCAGGTTGCGCGAGCAGAAAATTAAACACCTAGGCTAGGTGCTTAATTTTGCGTTAACGCTATTTATAGAAGTATTTATATTGTTGCAATAACCTTCAATTCAATCGCAATAGGAGTGGGCAAGCTTTTAATTTCTAGTGTAGTACGGCAAGGCTGGTTGTCTTTAAAATACTCTGCGTAAAGCTTATTATAGGTTTTGAAATCGTCTTTCATGTTGGTTAAAAAAACAGTTACGTCAACAACATTTTCCCATTTAGCACCTGAATCTTCTACTACAGCTCTAACGTTATCAAAAACCGATCGGCATTGCGTTTCGATGTCGTAAGAGATAATGTTTCCATTTTCATCTAGCTCCACTCCTGGAATTTTCTTGCTTCCTCGTTCTCTTGGCCCAACGCCTGAACAAAATAATAAATTCCCAACTTTTCTTGAATGTGGATATGCTCCAACTGGTTCAGGAGCTCTATTAGAATCAAATTTTTCGCTTGACATGTTTTTCTTTTTTGTAAAAATAAGAAAGCAGTAACCGAATCAAAACCATTTTTTAAATCATTTTTGATTAAAAATAACCTAACAGGTACTTGTTACCTGTCAGGTTACATATACCTATTTAAACTTGAGCGGTTTGTACCTTATTCTTCCGATCGCCCAACTTCACCTTCCACTTTCCAATAGCAACGGCCATTATGGGTGAACCAATTACCGTTGGCGCCAACCAAACAATCCAAGCAGGTTCAAAATGAATGTTTGTCAGTAGAAAAGCGGTTGAGGTGGCAATGAACGAGCCGCCCATACGACCAATGTGAGTGTACAACCAATCATTTTTCACCCATTTTCTTTTCCACATTTTTACAGCATCTTGAACTGTCATCCAAGTTAAAAGACCTCCAAATATTAATAAGATAGGCATGGCTCCGGCGAATCCAATTCTACCAAAATTTACGGCTACCAAATACAACATGAAAAAACCACACAGCATTGAAAGAATGTTAAAGCCCCAATCTAACCAAGAGCGAACAACTTCTTTCTTGTTTCGTAAAACCCGTTTCCCTGTAAAGGCCATGTAAAAACTAAAAATAGCAATGGTCTGTAGCAACAAATTTCCCCGAAAGGAAGCAACAAAAAGCCCTGTTACAACAACAGAAAGCATCGCATAGAAGTAAATCTCGCCGCTTAAGGTGTGGTTTTTTGAGCCTTTTTTTGTGAGTATCGCAAGTATGCCGCAAAGTAGGGCAATTCCGCCTGAAAAGGCGTGAGAATAGAGAACGTATTGAACAAAATCTTTCATGATATGAGTGGGATTGGTTATCGAAGTTTTTTAGTAATTTTCATTCTCTCTGGATAAAAAACTACTTGTATAAAGTTGAATTCTATTTGGTTGTTGGTAAAACTCAATCTTTTCTTTTTGTAATTGAGGTCTGGAGTGAATCGTAGGTTGGTTCTTAAAAGCAAGTAATCAACATCTGAGATTCGAATGTCCCACCCAAAAACAAGTCCGTAAGCTAATTTATTTTCAGTAAAGTCTACCACTTCAGATCCTCTATCTGTTTCGTTATAGTTATAGTTGTTCAGTCCAACATATGGGCCAACAAAAGGAACAAAACCATGATAATTCCCTATAAATTTAAATGCTTCAAAAGCCAATGAATTGGTTTTTAATTCCGAAGTATAGCCATAAGCGGTTTCCTTTTGTTGCAACGGTCGATAGGATAGACGCACAGCAGCATCTTGTTTGTGAAAATAGTAACCTATACCAATTTCAAGGTTAAAATTTTGGGTGGCTTCTTGATTTAAAAAGGGAGTTCGTTCAGAAAATTCAATTGGTTCTAATGGAATGGTGTAGCTCAGTCCTGCGGCAAATGAAAAAGTAGACAGACCATTTTCTTTTTCCAATGCATCCTGCGCTTTGGCAACGAATTTTTTCATTTCGTCTTTACCATAGCTTTGGGTAAAATCGAAGAGCCTTTTGTAACTCACCATAATCGAAAATTGATTTAGGTCAACCTTTTCGAAGGTAGTTCTAGAGTTTGCGTAATTGTAGCTTTTGTTATTAAAGTACCTTACCACCAAGTCGAAAAGCTTACTGCCTTTGTGACGATACGAAAGACCTCCTTCAAAACACCACTGCCGATTGTTATCTGTTGGCCCTTCTCCTTCGCTACCCTTTGCGCTAAAATCTGTTCCGCCAAAACCTGTACCAATAAATGGACGGATAGCGTTTGGTTTAATTTTCAGTGGAAAGTATCGAAAGCCTGTTAACACTCCATTGCTTATGCTGGCATCCTTAGAATTATTGAGAGCGAATTCTAGTACTGGAATTGAGATGTAAAAGTCAGCATGATCCCAAAAGTGTGTTCCGCCAATTACAAAACGAGCAGAACCAAAAGAAGGAAGTTTTTTGGTGTCAAAATCTCCGCCTGAGTTTAGCGTTGTAAAAGTTGCCGATTGGGGTAAGAATTCAGTTTCTATGCCAAAGTATGTGTGCGCAAACTGATAGGGATCCCTTTGTTTTTTTTCTTGCGAAAAGGCAACGGTACTTGATAGAAGTAAAACGGTTAAAAAGTTTTTTTTCATGCCTCTGATTTTCTCTGTAGTAATTGAGCCTGTCGAAATGTTGATGGTTCAAAGAAATGAGAGTTATTAGAGCGCTGCAAAAAAGGGTGATGATTGACTCGGTTATGTGATGAATGTCAAGCAAAATGTAGGCGGTCAGATCGATTTGGGATGAATGACAAGGTAAAAGGAGGAAAGAGCTGTTATAAAATCAGATTAACTCTTTTTAAAAAGCTCCACACTTTCAAAGTTAATTTCAGTTTGTTGTGATTTGATCGGTTGAGAAAACGACCTTTTCAATTAATAACAAAAAGGTAAAAGGGTGCAGTTTTAGCTGGTTTTACAAAGACTCCAAAGAAAGTCTTATTTTATTTACAAAGGCCCTCGAAACAGGAACCTCAAGAGTATTTTGTATCTCGAAACTCAGCGTTAAGCCTTGAGCGTTTCCATTAAATTTATGCACTTTTTCAAGGTTCACTAAATAACTTCGGTGGCACTTTTGAACTGAGTTAAATTCTAGAAAGGCCTCTTCCATATTTTTAAGAGTGTTTCTAATTACCTCTTTCTTTACTCTATTTTCTGAATCATGATAAACTTCAACATAGTTTTCTATAGCTTTTATTGCTAGTATGTTGTTTGAATTTAGTTGAATGTTTTCAGATTTATTTTGTGATGGGATAGTAACTAGTTGAGCTGAGTCAGCATGTTTGTGAATTGAGGTATTTAGTCCTGCAGCTGTCTTTTGCATGGTGCTTAACCTTCTGTTGTAAACTAATAACGTGCTAACAATAACAGGAAAAACACCAACTGTTAGCGTTAGACCTTGGTAAAACCAAAAGCCATCTAAGTTAAATTCAATAAAATCACGATACGTAGAGTACAGTAAATTACCAAAGCCAATTGTGAAAAACATCCACAAGGTATAGACAATGTTTTTACCAACGGTCCACGTTTTTTTGCTGTACCAATTAGGCAGTAGGGTTTTAAACACTAGAAAATTGCTGAACAAACAAAAAGTTGTGACTAAGCCATAGCCAAAAAGTTGAATAGTTTTAGAATCGGATTGCCAATTGCTCAATCCAAAAGGTTGGAAAAATCGAAGAAAAATAAAAATAAAAAGGCCAAAAGCTACAGCAGAAATTGTGGCTCTTTTTACAGAGTCATGAAAAGGGTAGGGTTCGTAAATTACTTTCCATCGCATCCGTAAGCTAAATTAATGTTTTAGCTGTATTTTCTAGAGTTTTCGAGGAAACTTATATTGAATTTAAGAAGGAGGAAAAAGGACAACAGGACTGCGTTGTGCTTCAATCGAAAAGGGGTCTCTTTGTTAGACCTCCATTAAGAGAAGAATTTAGTTGGGTTTGTATAAACTAATTATTTATATAACATTTTGAAAATATGTGTTTAGGCAAGGAGGCCTACAAAAGCAAAAAAGAAGGGCTTTATAGAGCCCTTCTTGGTCAACTTGTTTCACTTTACTGTAATGGAATAGTGTGCTGTAGAGTTCATAGGGCAAAAGAATACATATTCTCCTGCTTCCAATATGACTTCATTACTCATTTGAGTTTCACCTTCTTTTACAGTTTTGGTTACATGTGCATTTTTTATGTGGTCTTTTTTGTTCAGTTTTTCCTTTTGGAGCAACTACAAAACCCGCCTCGTGGTCCACCCCTTTGTTTGTTACCGCAAAAACATACGGTTCTCCAGCCTCAAACTTTAACTCACTTTGGTTGAAGTCGCCTGGTGTTTGGGTTAGTTTAATCACTTTCGCCTCTTTGTCCAAAGTTCGAACATGAGCAGCACTTTGTGCAGCAGCAGAAAATCCGATGAACAATGTTAAAATGGTTACTGTATTTTTAATCAAAATTTTCATGTTGTTTGTGTTTAATGAAGAGACGTTATTCAAATACTTTTTGGGTTAATTTTTAATTGATTAGGACATAAGTTCCTTTTTTAGGCGAGTTAATGTAAAAAATAGAATTTATTTGAGGGGAAATGCATTTTTCAGATTTACCAGATCGTATTTTAAGCTTTAACTGCGAAGAGGGTGGTTTTCTTAAAGAGCCGCTGCAGCAGGAAAGTCGACAGGAACTTGAGTTGTTCCGTGTAAATAGTTGCTAACGGTTTTGTCTCCAATTAGCATAATTATATCAATAACTTCTGCCTTAGTATATCCAGCTGAAAATAAATTTGCGATACTTTCCGAGCTGGGTTTACTTCTATTTTCAGTAGCATCTTTCACGTAATGTGCTAGGGAATCAAATGTTGAGTTGAAGCTTGCTCGTCCACTTCTAATCTTTAAAATTTGGCGGTTTGTAAAACCATTTATTATACCAATGGCAGTATGTGCTGCAAGGCAGTAAGCACTATCGTTTACTTGACTTACAACCAGATTTGCAATCTCTTTTCCTTGTGCGGAAAGGGATGTTTTTCTGTTTGCTAGGGCTAAATAGTCTGACAAAGCAGTGTCGTTATGCGCATAGGGGCATATAGGTTGGGTAAGAAACCAACAGCTTTTTCTAAATTGTCGAAAATGGCTTGTTTGTTAGGTGTTACTTCATTTCTCGTTGGAACACTAAAGTTTTTCATGGGGTATAACTTTTCGTTTGTTTTAGATTGATGGGACAAAGGTTGCCTTGAAATGAAGGTTGAATTAGAATCGAATTCCCGAAAAATGGAACAGAATTCCCGAATGTGTTTCAAAGCTTATTCCTAGCTTTGGAATATGACTAAAACACTCTTCATTTTCGACATTGACGATACGCTAACTAAAAGTGCAGCAATTCACATACAAGCTTTTATTGAAAGTTTGCACGAATTGGGAGTTAAAAAAATGGACACCAACTTTGGCGAATACCTTCATCATACTGACTCGTATGTTTCTAAAACTATTTACGAGAAGGAATTGTGGCAAACATTTACGGAGCAAGTGAAGGCTCAGTTTGAAAAATTGTTAAGCAATAAAATGGCAGAAGAAGAAATTATTGAAATCCCAGGAGCATCACATTTTATTAAAGAAGTGCGGAAAAACAAATCAATAGCTGTCTGCTTCGCCACAGGTTCTTTGAGACGGCCTGCAATTCAAAAATTACAATCAATAGGGGTTAAGTTTGACGATCAGCTCTTAGTGGCTTCTGATCGCCTTTTAAAGCGGGAAAGTATTGTGAAAAAAGCGATTGCAGATGCAAAAGCATTCTACCAAGTAGATAGTTTTGAAAGAATAATTTCCATTGGTGACGGACCTTGGGATTTAAAAGTCGCACAGAATTTAGGTTTGGAGTTTGTAGGAATTGGGTTGAAAAACAAGGAGAGATTGATTGATAACGGTTGTGCAAAGCACTTTGATGATTTTACAACGATCAGCCCAGTGCAGTTGTTAGACTAACCTTAAATTCTTTTGGGCTTTTACCGGTATTTTTCTTAAAAAATCGGCTAAAATAAGCAGGGTCTTCATACCCTAAATCGAATCCAACCTCTGAAATACTTTTATCCGTGTAAAGTAGTAGTCGTTTTGCTTCCAAAACCAACCTGTTGTGGATAATTTGTTGAGGGGACTGTTGGTTGTAAATTCCAAATAGGTTGGAGATCGTTTTTGGTGATTTGAAAAGTAAATCAGCGTACTCTTTTACGTGGCGTTTCTCTTTAAAATGAGTGTCTACTAATACATTAAACTTGCGAATAATGTCAATCTGTTTATTGTTTAACTTTTTGGAAATCAATTGGTCTTTTGCTAGTCTAACGCACTTTATAATGAAGCGTTTCAGCATCATTTGAAGCATTTCTCCTTGTATTTTATCTGGCGTTTCAAACTCATCAATAAAAACTTGGAGCAGGACATTAAACTTTGGCTGTTCAATTTGGGAAATCGTTAAAATTGGTAAATCCTGTGTCCCAAAAAATAAAATTCCGTTGCAAGAAACTTCCTCATCGTGATCTAAAATACAATAAAATTCCCGGTTAAAAACAAAGCCGTGCAGCGGCGGACAGCCCATTCCAAAACCAATATTTTGTAAATAAGTAAGGGTAACAATTTGGTTCGGCAGCAGCAAAAATGGTTCGCTATCTATCACCAACTTCACAGGTTCGGCATTCCTGTTCCACAACATACTCACCATGCTTTTTTTTACAGAAAACAAATTTCTGTCAACCCTGTAATTATCGGTTAACCCAACAATAGATCCCATTTGTGCATTGTAATATTCGAATCGCATATGGTAAAGGTAAGTAGAGTTTTACTGTATGTTTTGTCGCTTTTTATTCAGTTGAACGAAAGAGGAATTGTAATGAAAGGCTTGTGTAGGTTAATGTTTTTTTAACTTCTCCACCTCGTTTTGTAATTTCAACATCATGCTGCTTAATTCATCCACAGAGGTTTGATTGACTTGTTTTTCTGGTAATTCGAAGGTTAAATATCCTTTTGCTTTCCAAACTTCAACAACCTCGTCTACAGGGATTTCGTAAGGGTCATACTCCATGTTGTCAGAGTGTAATTCTAAGCTTCGCTTTTCTTCAATGTTATTGGTTACCCTCTTATAAACTAACCCGTCATTTTTAGAAACGATAATATAGCACTCTCCAGATTTTACCCAATTCCAATTCTCTATGTGTTCTGTTAACACATAACTGCCGGAGGGTATCGGCAACATACTGTCCCCTGTTATTTCAAATGCGCGGTAACTGCCTTGGCTAAGTTCTTTTACTGGTAAGCCGAAGTTGGGCAATTGCTCCACAAATTCAGGGTCGGAAAAACCGTTTAGGTAGCCCGCTGCTGCTTTTGCAGGAACTAGAGAAATTCGCTCATTGTTTTCAGCATCTACCACAATAGGAAGAACTCTTAAGTTATTTCCTTCTATGTTTTTCAGGCTAATCTTTTTAGTTTGGCTCAAATCCTTTTCCAACAAGTCGTCTAGTGTTACTTGAAAAAAGTGTGAGATATTCTGAAGAGTTTCGAATTTAGGTTCTGCTCTTCCTTCTTCGTAAGATCCAATTTTGGGTCGGTTTACACCGATTTTATTGGCCAAATCGCCCTGAGTTAGAGCCTTTGATTTGCGAAGGTATTTTAAGTTTGCTTGAAAGTAATTCAAAATAAATGCTAAAAATATTAGTAAACTAAAAAATATAGTATATTTACGGCATAAAAGTACGCAATACTAAAATAATTAGCAACATGAAAAACATACAACATAAAATAAGAGGGAGTCAACCAGGTTTTATAGGAATTGAGTTGCCTGACAATTACAGTGTTTTATTATTGGATGAAGATAACTTTAATTCATACCGTAAAGAGGGAAGGTATTATGGTCAGAATATTGAAGTTAAAGATAGCTATGCACACTTTCAAAAGCCGGTAGATGGTTCTTGGCATGTAGTTGTTGAGGGGAAAGAAAATTTTTTTCCAGAAAGTGTCCACATTATATACAAAGCAGCATGAGTGTTTCTTTTTTGAAATAAGGAAGAGAAACACTAAGAGTAGTGTTTCTTTTATCTTTTGGTGTAAAAAGAAGTTAGAATTACTCATGTGGGGAGTAAGAAGTCCCCCTTTGTAAAGAAACTGATTTGTTACCAACACATTAGCTGGAATTTGTATTTTTAAGTCTCATTAGTCTTCATTTTACAGTATTATTGACTTAATTCATTGCGAAAGGTCAGTAACAGTGGTAGAGAAATAAGTAAAAAATAGTAAAGCCTTGAACGATGAGTAAATTCACTTTTCAAGGCTTTTTTTGTGCTCTTTTAAACCATGCTTGCTTAGCCTTGTTTTGAAAGTGTGAAAAAGCAATATTTACCTCAAAAAACATGCGTTGTTTGTGACAAACCTTTTACTTGGCGTAAAAAGTGGGAAAAGGTTTGGGAGGAGGTAAAGTATTGTAGCGAAAGGTGTAGAAGAAATAAAAAGACATGAGTACAGCAATAGTTTGGTTTAGAAAAGAGGTAAGAATCCATGACAACGAGGCTTTGGTAAAAGCACTCAAAAATCATGATATAATTATTCCGTTTTATTGTTTTGAAGAAACAGAGTTTGGTACGACTGCTTTTGGATTCGAAAAGACTGGTTCTTTTCGAGCTCAGTTTTTAATCGAAAGCGTTCAAAACCTCAGAGAAAACCTTCAAAAAATAGGATCGGATTTAGTTGTAAGAAAAGGAAATACAGCAGAACAGATTGCAAGGGTTTTAGCAGAAGTAGAAGTTTCTAAAATTTATGCGTTTAAAGATATCCATTCCGAAGAGATCGCCGTTCAGCATCAAGTAGAACAATTAGGTATTCCTATTGATTATTCTTTTGGGTCAACGTTGTTTCATATAAACGATATACCACACTCTTATAAAGAGACGCCTCAAGTTTTCACACAATTTCGAAAAACAGTAGAGAAGAAGAGTTCGGTTAGGGCAGTTTTTGAAACTCCTGAAAAGTTACCACAACTAACGCTGCCATTGGACTTAGGAGATACTCCAACACTGGAATATTTTGGCTTAACTCCCGAACCAATTGATGAACGAGCTGCAGTTTTATCAAAAGGAGGAGAAGATGAGGCTTTGAAAAGGGTACAACACTACTTTTTTGAAACGGAAGAACTCACGTGGTACAAACAAAAACGGAACGGATTGATTGGGTCTAATTATTCTTCTAAGCTTTCACTCTGGTTGTGGAACGGCTGTATTTCTCCTAGGCAAATCTATTGGGAGGTAAAGCGGTATGAAAAAGAAGTCAAATCGAATCAATCAACATATTGGTTAATTTTTGAATTGATTTGGCGAGACTACTTTAAATTCATTTCGTTAAAGCATGGGAATAAGATATTTTTTCAAAAGGGTATTAAGAACGAAGAGTACGAATGGTCAACTGATGAGGAAGATTTTAATAAGTGGGCAGAAGGAAGAACGGGTGTTCCGTTTGTTGATGCCAACATGCGAGAGTTGAATCAAACAGGTTTCATGAGTAACCGAGGGCGTCAAAATGTAGCCTCTTTTTTAACCAATGAGCTGGAAATAGATTGGCGAATGGGTGCTGAATATTTTGAAAGCAAATTGATTGACTACGATGTTGCGAGTAATTATGGAAATTGGATGTACAATTCTGGTGTCGGAAACGACCCGAGAGATCGCTATTTTAATATAATCTTACAAGCAAAACGTTACGACGAAAAAGGGAAATACGTAAAAATATGGTTGCCTGAGTTAGCGGAATTAGATGCTGGAACTGTTCACCATCCGTGGACAAAATCAGATGATTTATTTGGGAAGCCCGAATTGGACTACCCGAAGCCAATGGTGGAGCCGCAGTATTGGAAGAAGCACTATTCTTGAGAATTACGAAGATGGGAATGTAAAACTCCCAAAAGAAAACCCGAAAGACATTGAACTAAAAGATTGTAGCCAACTTAATTTGGTGATCAAGTTGGGGAAGTAAATAGTGAACCAACTCGTAATTTGCGGATTAGTAATTGATTATAAAAGAAACAACCTCTTCTCCTGCAATTACAAAAACTTGGTCTCCTTTTTTTACTTTTATCGTAGCCAAGCCGGTAAACGAGCCAAAGGCAGGCAATAGTCCACCATCTTTACCAAAATAAAAACAAGGCAACCGGTATTTTTGGTTTCCCTTTCCTTTTAATTTTACTCCTGGGTGAATGTGCCCTGCTAAATTGTAAAACTGACTTTTTATTTCAAGGGGTTCATGTGTAAAAATAAACGGTTCTTCAATTAACGAATTGAACAGTTTGAAATTAAGTTCCTTGTATAATCTAGGATTTAAGATGTCGTGATTCCCAATCGTTAATTCAAATTGAATGGTTGGATACTCTTGGATGATTTCACTAAAAACTTCCCATTCTTTGTTGTGAACGCTATGAAAAAGATCGCCTAAAAAGTTGACTCTTTTGGGCTGAATTTTTTGGAACAGGTGGTGTAACAAATCCCAATTTTTATTCTCTGCTGTTGCGGGAACAGCAATTCCATTTTTACGAAAGTGTGCTGATTTGCCGAGATGTAAATCAGCGATAAGTAAGAGGCTTTTTGTTTCCCAATACATTGCTTTTTCAGGTAACAAGAATAGTTTTTCTCCACAGATTTCAACCGTTTCAAAAGAAGAAAAAAGATCTTTGTTAAGCATGCTGCAAAAGTCGGGAAAGTTGGGAAAAGGATTACGGTTTACTGTAAATAGTAAATGAAGCACTTTCGCTTTTGTAGTTTAAAAAAAGAGCTGGGAAGTCGGCAATCTAGTTTGAAGGAAAGCGATATGCTGATTCACAGGAAAAATCCACTAGCAGGTTTAATTTTCGATAAACTTGAAAACTAACACAGGATAGCTTTTTTCGTCAATTGCAACTAATCCGTAAAGGGTAGTGTTGGGAAGTATAGAGATATTAAAAATAGTATTCTCAATTAAATTAGTTTTTTGATTTTTGTTGGAGGAGTTTGTAAAAATCGCATTCCCCACTCCAATGCCCAAAGGTATTGGGTTATAGGTAACCGAGGTTTCTGTTGTGGTTGTGCCACCGAAATTACTTTGCTCTACTCTAACCCCAATTCCGGCAATGCCATAAGCTAAGAGAAACACCTCCGAAAATTGTCGGATAGTCTGTGCATAAAGTTCGCTGTCGATGATTCTTATTGTCTTATGTGAATGAGTTTGGATAAAGAAATTATCTTTTGTTAGTGTGATAGGATATTCGCCGTTATTTTCAATTGATACCGCAATCAACTTCATCCCCTTTTTCCTTTCTTGCATAGGGCTTGTTTTGTTCTTTATTTTGAACGTCATACAAATAAGATGTATTGACTTCATCTGTAACAGCCATCTTATTCTCATAACTATACTTAGAAGGATCAATGCTGTGGTATTTCCTCGCACAAGAGGAAAAGATAAATGTTAAAACAAGGAATTGGAATATCTTTCTCATACCATTACTAATGTTCATAAATTAAGTCTTTATAGATAATGAATTCTTGGTCTACAACGTAGAATCCATTTATAAAATTGGTCGATAGCAGTGATTTTTATTGTCATTCATAGCGTAACAAAAACGAAATATCTGCATTATAAATAAGGTGTTTGGAGGTGTTACGTTTCTTGTATTTGTTTGTAGGGTGTTTAAAGTTATTGAGGGTTTAATTATCATAGTAGAGATCACAAAAGACAAAATCCTGTTGTACACATTAAAATAATAAAGCCATTTTATCTTTTAAGAAGGGTTTGACGAACAGTAGACTTCGTGAGTAAAAATCTGTTTTAAAATCCTTTGTAAAGAGAGGTAATCAGTTCTTTAATTAATAGAGATTAAGCCTGTACTTGTCACGTTGGGATACAGGGTTATTCTTTCGTACGGATGAATCGAATAGGGTTTTACTTGAACAGTTATTGTGTTGCATTAAGTTAGTTCGTCTTTAGCTGCTGCAAGCTCGGTTGTGTGAACTTTTGGGTCGTCGTCTAAATCTAAGTTTCGGTGCAATCAATTGTACCCGATATTCCGCTACAGATTCTATCGATGTCTTGGTTAATGGTATGGCTTCTTGTAAATCGATGGATAGTCTTGTATCAATTGCTTGAATAAGGTTAAGACTAATCTGCAAAAGGCTAATCGATCGGCCTGCTAAAATCAATTCAACGATTCAATAACTGGCGCTATTTTAGGTGTACAGATGTGGTCATTGGTTGTGTCTGTTCAAAAAACAGCGTCACTTCGGGTGAAGCTACCTATAGTTACTTCACATCATTACTAACAGCAGTTGGTTGAATAGAATGGAAACCTTTATTTTAAAACCAAATGGCAACTGTCTAAGGCAGAGTTGTGTTGGTAGTTTGGCTCTGTTGTGTTTAGAGCTCTGGTTCGTCCACGCCCTCATAGTGCGATTTCAAAAGGGTTGAATAAAGTTATACGGCTTTGGTTGTTGATTTGGGTTTTAAATTGATTAATTAGATTTATTTATGGCAAACGTTAGCTATAAGATAGCTCAAAGGAATAGGGTGAACGTGTGAAATGTATTACATTAAAGATTTGTTATTATACCGCTTCAAGTCGGTTACCTCTAAACTGATGTGTCCGAACTCTTCAGTTACCGTTCCTTTTAGCAAGTAGCAACCAGGGCCAATGTGTTTTATTTTGGCAACAGCATCCGGGAACATTACGGTATCTATCCAATTGCCTTTTGTATCGATAAATGTTCCAAAGTGCATGGCTTTTCCATTACTTGTTCTGGTCGTTTTTACGTGCACTCTGTAACCTGCAATACTTACTCTTTTACCAATTTTATTTTTTAATTCTATGGCGGTTATTTCTGGTAAACTTTGTTCTTCTTCAATTAAATCGAAAGGACTGTAGCTTACTGGAAAACCCAGTAATTCAATTTCATCCATGGCTATTTCTAATGGGTTTTGAACCAATTCTGGCAATTGCCATTCTTGCGGTTTTAGCTCAAAAAGTGATTGATTGGTTATTTTTTTTGGAGCCTTCGAAAGCAAGAAGTGAGCATCCCAAAGTAGCTTTTTTTTGTCTTGCTCTATGTTTCTAAAACAGCCTAATCGAATTAGTACAACAATTTGATCCAAAGATATTTGGGGGATTCGGTCTATAAAATTCCGAAAGGAACAGAATGTCCCGTTTTTGTTTCGTTCTTTAAGAATATACTCCATGTTTTTTGACTCAAACCCTCCGTCAATAAAAGCAAAACCAAGTGTTAACTTTTTTCCGCTAATATCGGCTGTCGCCATGCTCTCATTTACACAGGGTAACTCCACTTGTGCGCCTTTCATTCTAGCGGTGTGAACATACAATTCCCTCGAGTAAAAACCACCTCCATTGTTTAGTGTAGCTGTTAAATATTCTATTGGGTAATAGGCATGTAAATAGAGTGCTTGAAAACTTTCTACAGCGTAGCTTGCGGAGTGACCTTTAGAAAAGGCAAAATTGGCAAAACTCTCAATTTGATCCCATATTTTTTGAACGGTGCTTTGGGGAATTCGTTTACGAGCGCAATTATCGAAAAACTGCTTCTTTATTTTAGCAAATTCATTTCGCTGTTTGAATTTCCACGACATGCCTCTTCTCAGTATATCAGCTTCTGCCAAGCTTAAATCAGCGAAGTAGTGCGCTACTTTTAACACATCTTCTTGGTACACCATTACACCATAAGTCTCTTCTAAAATTTCATATAATTCAGGCAAAGCTTTTTGTGCCTCTTCCCGTCGTTCAAGGTTTTGGAAACGAAGAATGTATTCTCGCATCATGCCACTCTTAGCTACTCCTGGGCGAATGATGGAACTCGCAGCCACTAACCTCGTGTAATCTTCAGCTTTTAGCTTGGTCAATAACATCCGCATAGCAGGGGATTCGACGTAAAAGCAACCAGTCAAGTCCCCTTCTCGCAGAAGGGCTTTTACTTTAGGGTCGTTTTTGATCACCTTCATGGCATGGATGTCTACTTTTACACCGTGGTTTTTTTCTACGAACTCAACTGCATCTTTTATTTTTCCTAAACCTCGTTGACTTAATACATCGTATTTATAGAGCCCAATGTCCTCGGCAACTTGCATATCGAAATGTACGGTGGGGTAATTTTTCGGGGGCAGGTAAGTGGCAGAATAATAATGAATGGGTTTTTCTGAAATAATAATCCCACTGGAATGAATGCTCAGATTACTCGGGAAGCCCGCAATGTAACTGCTGTATTTGTGAATCAGCTGACCGTATTCATTGTCGGCAATCCCTCCGCGCTGCAGTTGTTCTATTTCTTCACTTGGTATGCCAAAAACTTTTCCCAATTCTCTAATTACAGACTTATGCTGATAGGTGGTGTACGAACCCAATAAAGCTACTTTGTCGTAGCCATGCTTTTCGAAAAGGTAGCTAGTAACATCGTTGCGGTCGGTCCACGAAAAGTCGATATCAAAGTCTGGCGGACTGCTTCGATAGGGGTTAATAAAGCGTTCAAAGTATAGGTCTAATTCAATAGGGTCTACGTTCGTAATACGAATCAGATAGGCAATAATACTGTTCGCTCCACTACCCCTCCCAACATGCGGATAACCTTTGCTCATTGCGTAACACACCATGTCCCAATTAATTAAAAAATATGCAGAAAAGCCGTATTGCTCAATTACTTGGAGCTCGTTCTCTACGCGGTTGAGAATCTCTTGCTGCTTACTGTTTAGTTTTTCTCCTCGCATAGGGTTAAACTCGTAACGGTACGGCAAGCCCTCATAGCTGAGTTTTCTAAGCAATTGCGCATCCTCGTCGTTGCTTTCGGTAAAGTGAGCTTTGTTGTTTGGCCTGTGAAATTCGAATTTGAATTGGCATTCTAGTAACAGTTTCTCTGTACGTTCTATAACTTCAGAATGGTATTGAAACAGTTCTGATATTTCTTCAGCACTACGGTATTTATCACTTTCTTTTGCTTGGCAATTTTTATCGAGTTTACTGAGTAAGGTGTTTTCTCCAATAGCCCGAAGTAAACGGTGGGTATTGTAATCTTTTTTATGTCGAAATGTGGCAGTGCACAAGGCGATTAGTTTCTCTTTAAACAGTTTTTTGTATTGCTTAAAAATTGGTCGATTTAGTTCTTCAGGAGCAACTCCGGTATACTCATTTGCTCTTAATTCATCAAAATGCAGTGCCTTTGTAAAAGGATAAACAGTAAATGCATGTTTAAACTCTGCTCTTTTGGGGATCGGTAATTTGCTCCGTTTATGGTGCGATAAAAATTCGTTTAATTCGTGGAAGCCTTCGTGGCTTTTAGCTAGGCCAATAAATTGTTGGTCTACTCCGTTTCGGAAATCAATGCCTACCACAGGACGAATGTTGTATTCTTTTGCCAATAGTAGAAAGGTAAAGCACTCCGATGTATTGTTGATATCGGTAAGCGCAACAGTTTTATGACCTAACAATTGGCAAGTAGCTAGGAAATCACGAATGGACAAGCAGCCGTAATTTAAACTGTAATAACTGTGGCAATTAATGAGCATATTATTTAGGTAGTCAAATTTAAATCTGTGAGTAAATCAATAAAGAGTTTTTGATCATTATACTGATTCTCTTAATTCGTTCATATTCCGAGACACTTTTTATTGTACCCTTTGATCTGACTGTATCGAAGGGCACAATAAAACGCTTAGTGTGACAAATTAAAAGGTATAGAAGTGCAAACCGTTTTTCACTCTATTTTGAATAGAAACCTATCAGGTTATGGACTTATTAGTTTAGAAACCTTTCAGGTTATTTGCTTTTTTTGGTTTTCGTTTCCCATTCGGGTGCGCATTTCGAACTTCCACTGATTGATTTTTTTGTGAATAATCGGATGGATATTTTGTTTTAGTGATTGAATTTTCTGTGAATAGTTGAATGGATGTTTTGTTTTAGTGATTGAATTTTCTGTGAATGGTTGAATGGATATTTTGTCACACTGAGTGAATTTTCTGTGAAAATTTGTATCGAAGTGTAGACAAAACTGATTTGTTATCATGCTCTCCTGTGTGCAGGAATTACAATAGGTTGACCGTTGAAAGGGTTAGAAGATCTGCCAATGCCTTTTGAGCCCATCGCGACTACTCGTTTCACAGCATCCTGTCCAAAGCGGTTACGAATGTTGTCTAACGCTTGGTAAAGGTTGATGAGTTCTTCACTGTCGTCGAATAAGTTGATTTGATGGTTTCCTCCTACTAATTTGCTAAATCTAACACCAATTAAACGCACCAAAACCCTTCGACTGTAAAGTGTATTGAAAAGAGAAATAACGGTTTCTATTAACTTGTTATCCAATGATGTATATGGAATGTGTAGCTGCTTGCTTTCGGTAATAAAGTCGGAATAACGCACCCTTACGCTAACGCAGCCACTGAGTTTATTTCCGTTGCGAAGTTGATAGGACAGGTTTTCGGCCATAGCAGTTAAAATACTTCTCAGTTTATTAATGTCTGTGGTGTCCTTTTCGAAGGTTCGTTCAATAGAAATTGATTTTTTTTCGTGGTACGAAGTAATGGGAGTATTGTCAATTCCCTGTGCTTTCTTCCAAATAGAATGGCCATTCTTGCCCAAGACTCGAGTCATTAACTCTACCGGCATTTCCTGTATGGTTTGTATTTTTTGAATGCCCATAAGGTGAAGCTTTTGATTCGTTTTTGCCCCAATCATTGGCATTTTACGAACGGGCAAAGGAGCTAGAAAAGATTTTTCTTCGCCTTCATCAATTTTTATAAAGTTGTTGGGCTTGGCTTCTCCAGTTCCAATTTTAGCAGTTGTTTTTCCGGTAGAAAGACCAAATGAAATAGGTAAGCCGCTTTCCTTCATAATTTGGGTGCGCAGTTCCTTTGACCACTTGTAGGTTCCGTAAAAGCGATCCATTCCTGTAGTGTCGATGTAAAACTCGTCAATAGACGATTTTTCAAACCGTGGACTGTTGGATTTGATAACATCGGTAACGATATCGGAAAATTTACTGTAGGTCCCGCTGTTGCCACGAATAACTACGGCATGCGGACAGAGTTGTCGTGCCATTTTCATAGGCATTGCGGAGTGCACTCCAAAAGCACGAGCTTCATAACTGCAAGAAGCAACAACACCCCTGTCTGAAGTTCCGCCAATTAATACTGGCCTATTGTTTAATTTGCTGTCCAGTAAACGCTCGCAGGAAACAAAAAAGCTATCTAAATCTAAGTGTAGGACTGATTTCATTTTGTGACAATTATTACGTCAATATATTGACGATAATATAATCAAAAAATTGCATTTTGAAGTTGATGTGGGATAAAAAAGTTAGAAAAAACTGCTAGATAGTTTCAAACTTTCTGGGGTCTTTGTGCTCGGAAAAGGGGTCTTTAGAGTTCAACTTTTTTCAAGTCGGGAAGGTTGGGTAGGTTTTCATAAAGAACTACATCTGATAACTAGCATGACAAGGCTATTTTTGATAGAAATAGGAAGGCATGTTGCAGACTTTATACTTTTCAAAAAGCAACGGTAGTCTTTACCTCCCACTTCTCTTCAATCAATTCTAAAACGGCTAAACTTTCCAACCCAAAACTTCGTTGGTATTTGCGCGCTTTGAAATCTTCCCAAGCTACTTTGAAATCTCGTTTCTTTATGTCTTTGTTGGCGATTGTGATGTGAGGAATAAAAAAGTGTTTTTCAACTCTTTGCTTTATTATTTTTTGTTGGTTGAAGAGTAGTTTTAATCCTTTACAAAGTTTTTCAAAGGTCTCGTTTTTAGCTATGTCTATAAATAATGTTCTACCCTCAAAACGTTGAAAGTTGACTAGATGTATTTTTAAATCAATTATTGATGTACCATTTAAAAACAAGCTTATTTTTTCTATAAAATCCCGTAGTTGTTGTTCTTCACAATGAAATGGTGGAATAATAGTAACGTGTGGGGGTATTTTTTGGGCATGGACTGAGCCAAAATTAGCTTCAATCTCCTTTTGAAAGGCAATTATCTCATTTAAAATAATTGTCGAGGGAAGAATAGCGAAGAAGTATTTTGGCACATAGTAAAGGTGAGATAAAATTTAATTTTTCGAACTACTTGAACTATTACAGTTGGAAATGATGTAACTGTTTGATAAAATACCACACAACTGCGCTAGCTACATTGTCTTCGCGCGGTATCGGTAAATGTTAGCTCGGATTTTATTCAAGATATGAGTTCTGTCAGCATGTATAATTTAGTAGTTTTAGAATGCAATTTTTTTTAAATTGAAAGTAATTCAACTTTCCAAGTTGAATTACTTGTTTTCAAAGTAAACTACCACTAAATGAGAAAAACTCTCCTGAGCTTATTTCTTTTTATTGGGTTTTTAACAGCGATTAATGCGGCGGGTATATCTACTGTTAGAAAGGTCGAGCGATTTGTTTTTTTAAATGAACTTGACTCAGCTTAACAGTTAGTTTCTAAAATTGAGCAAAATGAATATGCTGATCCTTTGCTAAGAGTTATTACTAACCAAAAGCTTTCCTATAAAGAGCAGCTAACTTTTATTAGTTCGGCGCAGTTGAGAACGAAGGTGAACGATGCGGGATTACAAGGGTATTTAGAAGATTGGTTGATTACACCCTCAAAACAATCAGAGATTGATTTGGACTATATGGAATTGAGATTCATTTAAGTAAGCAGTTTGCGAAATGGCAATAAAATTAGTCAACCAAACAGTCTGAATAATGGGCCAGAAGATTACATAGAGTTATTTGGCACAAATACAGAAGAAGTAAAAAGAGCAAAGTTGTATGATTTAATACACGGTCAAGTGGAAGCGATGATTCAAAACAAGGGAGTGCAGTCGGAGCAACTAGGGTTAGAAAGTTTAAGAAAAGCGCAAAAGTTAAAAGACACCACCTTTGTTATTCCTGCGAACTTTTATTTATACAATACCTACAGCAAGTATAAATAATACAGAAGGAGTAATTTAAGTTATAAGACTGGCATTAGCACTTGACTAGATACGTGTTAATAAGTCAGTATATTGTTACGACAATCTCTTACACCGCGCAGATGTTAAATGCACACCAAAGTAGTAACAGCAGAAGTAAAAGGTTTATTAAAAGGTATATACGAGAATCAAAGGCGGAGGCCAAGGGGCTACGAATTAATAGCAAGGGATATTTTGGTTTCAAAAGAAGAAAAGAATCCTTAGATTTTATATTGAGTCTGGCTCAAGAGAACAACCATATTTTGATCTAAAAAGCTCAACGAGCACGGGGCTTATTTTAGTCGACAACTTCACGGTGAACCAAAATTTAAAAACAATTCATTTTCGGTTTTTAGAGTTTTTTTTAAACACTCGGCAGCTCCAATGTTGGGAGTTTAATTTACTGTTTATAACGGAAAAAATGGAGTTCAGAACAAAAGTTGCATTTTGTGCCTTATAAATCGCAATTCGCAATAAATTAATAGACATTTGTCTTTGGGTAAGGGGAAAGTATTAGTGGTAGAGGAAGAGGTGTTATCTTCACATAAGCTATTCAGCTCGCTTTTGAGCTTAGGTTATGACGTAATAGAACCTGCTATCAACTATACTGAAGCTGTTAAGAAAACAGAACAAGAATCGCCTGACCTTGCAATTTTGGATATACAACTGAGTCGAAATAAAACAGGGATTGATATTGCAAAAAATCAGTGCTGACTACCACTTTCCATTCGTTTTTTTAAGCCCTAATGTGGACAAGGAAACTGTAAATCTTGCTAAAAGCGAACGGTCTTCAACTTTCTTGGTTAGGCCTTTTACAAAAGATGAGTTATTTACAGCAATTGAAGTTGCGCTTTTTAATTACTCAGGAAATTCAAATCAGCAGAAAGAAAACACATTGGTCTCATCAGAATATCTATTTGTTAAGGAGAATAAGATGTTTTACAAAGTTTATTATAAAGACATTTTATACATTTAAATTGATCATATTTAAATAGATTTGTTTTATACAAACGGTAAAACAAACGATTAGAGGAAGCATAAATGAATACACAGAAAAATAAGGTAAATCATTTTATTGTTGTTGCAAAAGTTACATCGTGAATATCGATTATTTGGAGCAGTTCAATAAAACCAATTTAACAATTTGGAATGTTGAGATACCAATAGTGGAGAAACGACGAACAGAGTTGTTAGAAAAACTAAAAAGAACAAATCCGTAACAGTTTTGAGCATTTTTAGAACAGTTTTCACAAAAATGAAGCTTTTACGCGAGTAAACTAAAGGATTAGACTTGAAAATAAGATCTTCAGCGTTAGTATTATTTTAACTATTGTTAATTAAGCATAGTTTTATTGTTATCTTTACAATAGGAACAAGATATTGAGAAAATTGCAGAACTTGTTTCATAAAGGTAGTAGTAGCCAGTTAGTAATTATTCGGTTCTGTAATAGATCACCCAAGCCCGTTTACGGTCTTGGGTTTTTTTATGTCGCCTTTTCGTATTTTTTTGCAATTACTATGTATTGGTAATCAAGTGTTTTTATATCTATAACTACTTTGATAAAACCAGCTTTCTGTAGTTCTCGCATTACCTTAAAACCATCAATTCTCAATTCTACAGGTGGGCCATTCGGAGTCTTCTCCTTTTTAAAATCCACAACCATTAGCTGTCCCCCCGGTTTAATTCCACGCCAAACATCTCTAAAATATTCATATCTGTTTTCAATGTGATGATAGGTATTAACAATTATTACAGTATTAACTTCTGCACTATCGAGTTGCGGGCTATTAAAAGGGACTTTTCTAGTCGTAATATCTAAGCTATCCTGTGAATGAGTGTTAATGTAATTCAAGAATTGATCGTCTACATCAAGAGCAATTATGGAGGCTCCCTTTTGAGCCAATCTTCTGCTAAAGTAACCGGTGCCTGCACCAATGTTCGCAATTTTTTTACCGGCGATGTCTCCTAATTTCTGTATAACTAAATCAGGTTTTTGCCATTCTTCCCTTTCTGGATCTTCAAATTTTTTCGACAGCTCTTCAAATGAGCTTTTATGCATGTAGTGGTTAGCGATGCCTTTTTCATGAGTTGAGCTCCCACAACCGCATAATGCCATAATAACTGAAACTTTAATAATTGCTTTTACCATATTTAACTAAAATTACCTTCAATACTCAACCAAAAGCCATGTTCAACATCTTTGGCTTCTTTGTATTCAATCTTTGCGTCCAATTGTTTGGCAAGAAGATGAATTAATGTAACGCCTATTGATGAGTCTGACTCTTTCATTAATTCTGTATTTTGAACGCCAACACCATTGTCTGTGTAGATAAACTTTTCCTTGCCATTTAGTTCTTCGTACAGTACTTTTATTTGTAATGAATCGTGTCGCCTTGCATGTTGAATGGAGTTGGTAAATAATTCGTTAAAAATAAGTCCAAGAGGAATTGCAGACTCGATTGAAATAGGGTTTCTCAATATTTCGATACTTAAATTTACATCGTTAGGGGTAGCATTAAATAGTTCATCAGAAAAGTCTCTTAAATACTCTTCAAAGTCTAAACTGTCTATGTTATTAGATTGGTAAATTTTCTTGTGAGCCAAAGAGATCGAGTAAATCCTGTTTTTGGCATCTCTAAATACCTGTTCCGTCTCTACTTTCATGCCGCTTGCGTTCAATTGCAAATTAAATAGACTATTAATAATTTGTAAGTTGTTTTTTACTCTATGGTGAAGCTCCTTTAATAATATTCGATTTCGTTCATTAGAATCGGATGTTAATTGATGCGACTTTTTGAGCTCATTATTTTTTTCTTCTAACTTTAGGTTGTTTGACTTTAATCTATTGCGATTTCGAAAATAGACGCTTATTGTTAAGGTCATTAGTAGAATAATTATCGTTAACCCGACTACCGTGTAAACAAGTGAATTAGTTTTGTTTTTTAATAGGTCATACCGTTTTTTTGAATCTTCCGTGGTTTTAAAAATTTCTAATAATTGAGATACTTGCAGTTCTTTTTCTACCGCATTAATTTTTTGGGTTGTTTTTAGACTGTCGCTGTAATAAAGATAGGATTGAAGCAGATTGGATAAATCAGTCGTTTTTTCATTCACGACAGATATGTTTATCAATTTTTCATAAGCTGTAATAAGAAGAGGGAGGTTTTTGTTCTTTTTGGCAGTTTTAAGAGTTAGGTGGTAGTATTTCTTTGCTGAATCTATCTCGTTTTTAATTTCAAAGATTTTTCCTATTCCGAAATAGGTATTTTCTAATCCCTCATCTGAGGGGATTGCATTCATTATTTTAATCTCTTTTCGCATGTAAAATAGCGCTGAATCATAATCCCCCTCTGCTGATAAAAGGGTGCCATAGTTTCCAAATGAGAAGGCGTGAATAACGGGGTTTAGACTTGCGTATTTTTTATTTTGATTATTTATGAAAACGGCTCTAGCATTGTCGTACTTCCCAAGTTTGATATAGATAAAGCCGAGACTGTTTAAGGTATTATAGATTTCATATATTTCATCGTTTTTTTCGTAGCGACTTAGGTTGTCTTTGTAAACTTTTTCTGCTAGCTCTAAGCTATCAATTCTAATCAACAAGCCTGCATAACTATTGATTAAGGAATTGCTTATTTTAGGATTATCAATTTCTTTAAATATATCGGGGAAAACAGGTTTTATGTAGTTGTGAGCAATTAAGGGTGTTCCCATGTAACTTATCGATGTGCCGAGCAATAGTCTGATGTATAATTCCTCTCCTTTAGTTCGGTAGCATTCGAATTCTAATAAAGTGTTTAATTGCTTAATTGCTTCTAACTGATTTCTCTGATCTTTTTGATTTTGGGTTGACTTTGCTTGGAAAAGAGCTCTCTCAAATTCTGTAACATTTTCAGGAATAGTTACCTGTTTCTTTGCAGTAAGAGAGGTTTCAATAATAGTTACAATTTGATCTAACGAATAGTTGACAAGGTTCCTTTCCTCTTCTATTTTTTGAAAATCAATAGATGGAAGACTAGACTGAGCTGTAACAATTGATGGAAAAACCAGAATAAATGAAAGACAAAATCTAAAAAAAGATTGAAGGACGGAAATCATATTAGTGAAGGTTGTTTTGCATTTTAGTTAATGTCGATGTAAGGGTTTTTTGTTCGTCTTTTGTGAGGATTTGACTAATGTTTTTAGTTAGTTTTTGCAGCGAAATACGCATTCTATTTACCAACCTGTTTCCTTCAACTGTTAAGTAAACATCAAAGGTTCGGCGGTCGCTTTTTGAGGCTTGACGTTTTGCGAAACCCTTGTGTACCAAAATGTCTAACATTCTCGTTAAGGCTGCAGGGTCTTTAAAAGTATCTTTTGCTATGTCTTTCTGATTAGAGCCTTCTTGTTCAGCTATTCGCTCTAAAATCATCCACTGATCTTTAGAAATCGGAAAGTTTTTTTCTTTAAAAATAGCTAATGACCTACCTTTAATTAGGTGGAGGGTTTTTTCGAGTTCAAAAGTGATATTTTCTTTATAGTCCATTTTTGATGAGTAGATAATTGATACATCATTAAAGTTAGGAAAATTAATCTAATTCCAATTTCATCTTTCTAATCTTGTCTTCTAATTTCTCAGAACTTAGTTTTTCTCTATTTAAACGGTCTACCATAATTGGAAAGGAAAAAGGGCTCGGTTTTTCTAACTTTTTTAAAACAATTGTTTGATTTGCAATTCTTCTCATCGCTTCTCGCATTCTGGTCTCTTCTAACTGAAACTCCATTACCTCTTCAAATGCTTGCAAATAAAGGAGGTTGTTCTTTTCATAGTCTGCAAACACATCAAAAAACAATTGCGAAGAGGCTTGTATATGTTTGTCTTTTTTATTTTTTCCGGGGAAACCTCTAAAGACCAAACCTGAAATAGAGGCAATGTCTCTAAATCTACGTCGAGCCATTTCTGTCGAATTTACGGAAGCTTGAATGTCATTAAACAGGTTTTCTTCGGTAAAAATATTGTTTTCTAATGCCTGTACTAGCGGAATAGGCTGATCGGAAAGTAACTCAAAACCATAGTCATTTAAGGCAATGGAAAAGCTGATGGGCCGTAAAAGTGAAATTCTATAACCAATTACTGAAGCCATTCCTTCGTGCACAAAACGGCCTTCAAAAGGGTAGAAATAAGCATGATATCCATCCTTACTTTCAAAAGTTTCTATTAAAAATTCGTCGAGTTGAGGTACATGAGATCGCTCTGCCTGCATTTGAATTAGTGGTGCTACACTTTGCAATTCTATTTGGGATTCAGGATTAGTTTGGCATTCCATTATTTTCGTTCGCAGCATGGCAGAGAGCTGTGATGAAAGGGGCATTCTACTGCCCTTCCATGAAGGTACTCTCCCTTTTTTTTCTTTCGAAAGCTTTACAATTCCACTGGTTCCTTTGAGTTGAATGAACTCTAAATTTCTTCCTGCAAAAGAGAAAACTGCTCCGGGTTTCAAAGAGGCCATAAAATACTCTTCGATGGTGCCAATGTATTTACCGCTCATGAAAGTGATTTTAATGTCAGGTTCACTAACAATCGTACCCATTGAGAGTCGATGCCTTGTAGCAATGGTTCTGTCAACTACTCTGTAAACTCCCTCCTCGTCTATAATTACTTTTTTGTATTCATCGTAGTTGTCTAGTGAATCTCCTCCATTAACAATAAATTTCAATACCCAATACCACTCTTCTTCAGAGATAGTCGAATAACTGAACGTTGATTTTACCTCGTTATAAAGTTCGTCTGGCTTAAAGCCATCAGAAATTGCAAGTGTAACGAGGTATTGAATAAGAACATCAAATGATCGGAAGTAAGGTATTCTTCGTTCCAATGTTCCTTCCTTTATGGCCTGACCTAGAGCTGCTGATTCAATAATTTCGAGAGAATGAGTTGGAACAAAGTAGATTTTTGAAGTTGCTCCCGGTTGGTGACCACTTCTTCCTGCTCGTTGCAAAAATCTGGCAATACCTTTAGGGCTGCCAATTTGCACAATAGTTTCCACTGGCCGAAAATCAACTCCCAAATCAAGGCTTGAAGTGCAAACAACAGCTTTCAGCTTTTCACCATGCAGAGCATTTTCAACCCACTCTCGTAACTCCTTTCCGATGGAGCCATGATGCATTGCTATTTGGCCTGCTAAGTCCGGCTCTTCTTCCAAGAGCCGTTGATACCAAATTTCACACTGAGATCTGGTATTAGTAAAAATGAGTGTGGTTTTACTTTTTCGAATAACAGGGATTACTTGTTTCAACATTTTAATTCCCAAATGACCTGCCCAAGGAAATTTTTCCACTTCTTTTGGAATTAAAGTTTCGAGGTTAATTTTCTTTTTAATATTTGCGATAACCAATTCATGATTTCCATGGTAATAATCATCGCCTAAGAGTACCTCAACGCCTTCCTCCATGTTTCCAATGGTAGCGGAAATTCCCCAAATTTTCAGCTTTGGGCAAACTCGTTTTAATCTAGATTGAGCGAGTTCCATCTGCACAGCTCTTTTTGTTCCTAGTAGTTCGTGCCACTCATCGTTTACAATACACTTTAATCCTTTAAATTGCTGTTGATAGCCTTTGCTTGCTAAAAGTAGCTGCAAACTTTCAGGTGTAGTAATTAATATTTGAGGTAGTTTCTTTTTCTGTTTTGCTCGTTCGGAAGCGCTTGTGTCTCCCGTCCGTTTAGCTACATCCCAAGGAATATCTAGTTCCGCGCAAGCTGTTGAGAGAGAAAATTCAATTTCTTTTGCTAAGGCACGAATCGGCGTAATCCAAATGGCTTGAATTCCTGTTTGATGATCTTTTGAGTCTTGGTTCTCTAAATATTCTGCGAGAATCCCTAGCCCCATTGCATAGGTCTTACCAGAACCAGTCGGTGCGTTTAACATGCCGTCCTTGCCACTTAAATAAGCATTCCAAGTTTGTTTTTGAAAAGGAAAAGCTTTCCACTTTTTAGCAGAAAACCAATTTTCTATTTGTTGTAGCGCAGTCATAGATAAAAATAACAGAATTGAGGGCAAAAGGTTAATTTATACTGTTGCAAATCTTTTGTTATCTTATTTTTTTAACCGCAAAGCGTTCTAACACCTGTTGCCGACTATTAATTTTTACCGTCTAATTTCTATGGGGTATTAAAATACTGCCAAACCGCTTGTGCCCTGTTCAAAGGAACAACCTCCTGTAAATCCTTTAAAGTAGCTTCTTTTACTCTTTTCACAGATTTGAATTTTCGCAATAAATCTTCAATTGATTTTTCCCCTACCCCCTCAATGTTTGAAAGTTCTGTTTGTATGCTGTTTTTAGAGCGTTGGTTTCTATGAAATGTAATTCCAAAACGGTGCGCTTCATTTCTTAAATGCTGCATTACCTTTAAACTTTCAGAGGTTTTGTCTAAAAACAAAGGATACTTGTCTCCTGGATAGAATATTTCTTCTAAGCGCTTAGCGATGCCTACAATCGCAATCTTGCCTCGAAGTCCCAATCGTTCTAGCGCTTTTAAAGAAGACCCTAATTGGCCCTTGCCACCATCAATCACGATTAACTGCGGGAGTGGTTGGTCTTCGGCTAATAGTCTCTTATACCTTCTGTAAACCACCTCCTCCATTGAAGCAAAGTCATCTGGGCCAACAACTGTTTTAATATTAAAGTGGCGGTATTCTTTTTTACTTGGTTTACCGTTTTTGAATACGACACAAGCTGCAACTGGGTCGCTTCCTTGAATATTGGAGTTATCGAAACATTCAATATGAACTGGTAATTCGCTTAGGCGCATGTCTTTTTTAATTCCCTCTAAAATACGTTTGGTGTGTCTTTCAGGATCTATTTTTTCATGTTGTTTCCTGCGTTCCAACATATAATATTTTGCATTTCGTTCTGACAGTTCTAACAATTTTCTCTTGTCTCCTCGCTGAGGCTGGTGAAATTGCAACCCTTCCATTTCAAACTCAGGAATAAACGGTACTATCATTTCTGTCGAGGTGCTGTTAAAACGAGCTCTCATTTCAGTTATGGCAATTTCTAAAAGTTGACTCTCGCTTTCATCCAATCGCTTTTTTAATTCTAAGGTATGTCCTTGAATAATGGCTCCATTACTAACCTTCATGTAGTTTACGTAAGCAACGTCATTGTCGGTTAAGAGCGAGAAAACATCAACGTTGTGAATGGTAGGGGAGACAACGGTAGACCTTGATTGAAATTTTTGAAAGGCTTCAAGCTTTGTCTTTAATACTTGAGCCTCTTCAAAATCGAGTTCCCCCGCGGCTCTTTTTATTGCCTCTCTTAGCTCTGCTTTTACAACGTTTACATTGCCTTTTATAATGTTTCTTATTTCAGATATGTTATGATCGTATGCTTCTTTTGATTGTAAATTTTCACAAGGGGCTTTGCAATTACCAATATGGTACTCCAAACAAATTTTAAACTTGCCACTGTCGATGTTATCCTTTGTTAGATGATAAGCACAGGTTCTGAGCTTGTAATTTTTTCGTATTAAATCCAGAATAGTATTCATCATGCTCACCGAAGCATACGGGCCGAAGTATTCAGAGCCATCTTTGATTAAGGCTCGAGTTTTGAAAATTCTAGGAAAAGGTTCATTTTTAATACAAATCCAAGGGTAGGTTTTGTCATCCTTTAACATTACGTTGTAGCGGGGTTGGTGTGTTTTAATGAGATTGTTTTCTAGCAGCAGGGCATCCATCTCTGATTCGGTAAGAATGTACTTAACGTCTCGTATTTTGCTTACCAACAGACGTATCCTTCCACTTTTGGTATTGTCAGAAACGAAATAAGAGGCTACTCGATTTTTTAGATTTTTAGCTTTTCCCACGTACAAGAGCTTCTCGTCTTTATCGTAATATTGATAAATTCCGGGTTTCTTTGGAGCAGCCTTTACTTTGTTTGATAATTCTTCAGAAAGTTTCACATGGTAAATTTAGAGTCAATCTTTGTTTAATTCGATTAAAAGTATAATTTTTGCTGGTCGAACTATTTCAGAGATGTTGTGTTTAACTCATGACTCAGACCGAACCTCACAGAATTTTACCCAACCAACTAAGTTTTTAACATTTTGCTCCAAATATATGGGAAAGTATTCTATCAAAGAATTAGAGAGGTTATCAGGAATTAAGGCTCACACCTTAAGAATCTGGGAGAAGCGTTACAACCTTTTTGAGCCTGATAGAACAGAAACTAATATTAGATGCTACTCAGATACTGACTTGAAAAAGTTATTGAACGTAGCAATGCTTTCAAATCATGGGACAAAGATTTCTAAAATAGTTCTGTTGGATGATATGCAGCTTAAAAAGGCCGTGTCTCAAATTCAAGACCAAGATGTGGTGAAGCAAAAGCGCATCGACGATCTTATCTTTCCTATGTTACAATTTGATGAAGATGAGATTAATAGGCTATTAGAGTCTTATTACACTGAAATGGGAGCGGAACGAACATTCACCGATGTGTTGTATCCATTTATGGAAAAAATCGGAATATTATGGTTGACCGACGAAGTTGATCCGGCTCAAGAGCACTTTATGACACATCTAATTCGTCAAAAACTATCTGCTGCTATTGATGCCTTGCCAAGTAACTCTGAAAGTTCGAAAAAAGTGATTCTTTTTCTGCCGGAAGGTGAGTATCATGAATTAGGCTTGTTGTTCTATGCGTATTTGTATAAGAAAAAAGGGGTGAGAGTCTATTACTTTGGCCAATCAGCTCCTATTGATCAAATAAAAAAAGCTGCAAGAGTTATTAAACCGAATTGGGTATTAACTTACACAGTAGTTAGCCCACCTGGAGGGTTACAAGGTTTGATAAAGGATTTAGGAGATTGTACTTCTGATGAGAATTACTTCTTAGTAAACAGTTTTCAGCGGGATGCAAAAATAACATATCCGCCTAATGTTAGGAGAATTACATCGTATGCAGAGGTAATATAGCTTCTAAAAAAATGTTTTGTTTAAGTTTTTTAACAAAATATTAAACAAAACATTTGTGTGTATTGACATATTGTTTATCTTTGACTCGAAATAGTTAAACAAAACGTCACTCAAACATACAAAGTTATGACTGCAATAGAATTCAACCAGCAATTAATATCCTTTCAAAACCCATTGAAATATTTCGCGTTAAAATTAACATCTGATAATGAAGATGCGGAGGATTTACTTCAAGAGACATTCTTAAAAGCACTTAAGTATAAAGATAAATTTCAAGAAGCTACCAACTTAAAAGCATGGTTGTATACCATCATGAAGAATACGTTTATCAACAATTACAGAAGAAATGTTCGTAAAAGAACAATCATGGACAATACCGATGATGATTATTTTGTGAACTCAACAAAGAAGGTTTCTCCAATAACACCAGATTCTGAATACAATCATAAAGATATATTGAAAACAGTTGATGCATTAAATGATGAGTGCAGAATTCCGTTTCAAATGCACTTCGATGGATATAAATACAAAGAAATTGCTGATGAATTAAAAATGCCAATTGGAACCGTAAAAAGCCGTATTTTTCTTGCTAGAAAAAAATTGACCGATGCATTGAGAGACTTCGCATAGTCAATGAAAAAATATAAATCTGTGACAGAAAATATTATAGTTATAGGATCAGGATTTTCCTCCTTGGCAGCTGCTACTAGTTTAGCAAGTGAAGGAAAGAAAGTTACAATTCTAGAAAAAAACTCACAAACCGGAGGAAGAGCTAGGCAGTTCACAACCTCCGGTTTTACTTTTGATATGGGACCCAGTTGGTATTGGATGCCTGATGTTTTTGAAGCATACTTTGAACGTTTTGGGAAAAAAGTATCTGACTATTATGAATTAGTTCGGCTAGATCCGAGTTATCAAGTCGTTTTCGATGACAAAGAATTTGTAGACATCCCTGCTGCCTACGAGGAATTAAAGGCTCTTTTCGAGAAATACGAAAAGGGAGGTGGTGCTGAATTGGATAAATTCCTAGCAGAAGCGGAGTATAAATATAGAGCTGGAATGGACGAGTTTGTTCACAAGCCTAGTCAATCTATTCTTGAATTTGTAAAATGGAAAGTAATTTCAGGTGTTTTTAAGCTTCAATTATTTACCTCGATGACTTCTCACATCGCAAAGCACTTTAAAAATTCAAAACTGATTGAATTGCTGGAGTTTCCTGTTTTGTTTCTAGGAGCAAAACCACAAGACACTCCCGCATTGTATAGCCTTATGAATTTTGCTGATATTAAGTTAGGCACCTGGTATCCAATGGGTGGAATGCACAAAATAGTGGAAGGAATGACCGCTCTCGCCAAAGAAAAAGGGGTAGCGTTTGTGTTAGACTGTGAGGTTAAAAAACTTGAAGTTAGAAATGGTAAAGTAGCGAAAGCTATTACCACAAAAGGAGACTTCGAAGGGACGCACTTTATTTCAGGTGCGGATTATAACCACACCGACAAACATTTGTTGGATCCAGAATTCCATAACTACACTGAAAAGTATTGGGACACGAGAAAAATGGCCCCTTCTAGTTTGCTGTTTTACCTTGGAGTGAACAAAAAAGTAGAAAAATTAAGACACCATAATCTTTTTTTCGACAAGTCTTTTAATCAACATGCTATTGAAATTTACGACGATCCTCAATGGCCAAGTAATCCGCTCTTCTATGTTTGCGTGCCTTCATTAACAGACAAAACTGTAGCACCTGAAGGAAAAGAAAATGTATTTATTTTAGTGCCAGTTGCACCGGACTTGGAGGACAATGAAGAAACTCGAGAGAAATACTACCACATGGTAATGGACCGATTAGAATCGTTGACCAATCAGAAAATTAGAGATCACGTGATTTATAAAAAGTCCTATGCTCATGCAGACTTTAAAGCGGATTACCATGCGTTTAAAGGAAACGCTTATGGCTTGGCAAATACACTAACACAAACTGCTATTTTAAAGCCCAATCTTAGAAATAAAAAACTAAAAAACTTATTTTATACAGGGCAGTTAACAACTCCCGGCCCTGGGGTGCCTCCTTCACTTATTTCAGGTCAAGTAGTCGCAAAAGAAGTTTTAAAAACCTTAGCTTAGACATATGGAAGCTTTGTATCAAGAGGCATCTTTACTTTCGAGTAAAGTTGTAACCAACTGTTATAGTACCTCATTTTCAATGGGCATTAACGCGTTGGGCAAAGAAATTCATGATCCAATCTATGCTGTTTATGGTTTCGTTCGTTTAGCAGATGAGATCGTGGACACCTTTCATCAACAAGACAAAAAAACATTACTAGATGAGTTTGTAAATGAAACTCATCTTGCTATAGAAAGAAAATTAAGTTTAAATCCTGTTTTGCATTCTTTTCAATGGGCGGTTAATAAGTACAACATTGAACGGGAATTAATTGATGCTTTTATAAAGAGCATGGAATGGGATTTAACTAAAATTGGCTACAACCGTTCAGAATATGAAGAATACATTTATGGTTCAGCAGAGGTCGTTGGACTGATGTGTTTACGAGTTTTTTGTAGAGGTGACGAAAAGCAATATCAGGAATTAAAATATGCCGCAAAACGCTTAGGTGCAGCTTTCCAGAAAATTAACTTTTTGCGGGACTTAAAAGATGATTTCGATGACAAGGGAAGAACGTATTTTCCTGATGTGACAATAGAAAGTTTTAACGACAAACAAAAGCAAGAAATTGAAGCGGATATCCTGAAAGATTTTCAAGACGGTTATGAAGGAATTAAAGGCCTACCGAAAAACTCGAAATTTGGAGTTTATACAGCTTACAGGTATTACCTCGCTCTTTTTGAAAAAATCAAAGGCATTAAAGCTGACAGAATTCGCAGCGAAAGAATTCGAATAACCGACGGAAAGAAGTATGCGATTTTAGCGCAGTGTTTTTTAAAGGACAAAGCAGGCATGCTTTAGGTGATTCCAAATAATAACTCAAACATTATTTGAAACACCTTGTTTCATTGAAAAAACAGAACCATGGAAAAAAATATTTTAATTATCGGTGGCAGTTCAGGTATTGGAGAGGCTTTAGCCAATCAGCTAAATGACGGATCCAATCAATTGTATTTGGCGTCGAGATCAGAGAGCGAAGTAACTGGAGAAAAAGTACATTACCAGCATATTGATGTGTTAGAAGATTTCCAGTTAGACCTACCCGAACAATTGGATGCCGTAGTATATTGTCCTGGGTCAATTAATTTGAAGCCTTTTCATAGGTTGAAAGAAGAAGATTTTTTAGCTGACTTTAAGGTGAACCACATTGGCGCAGTTAAAGTAATTCAGCAATCATTGAAAGCGCTTAAGAAATCAGAGAATGCCTCTATCGTACTTTTTAGTACCGTGGCTGTTCAAACCGGATTAAGCTTTCACTCAAGTGTAGCTTCAGCGAAAGGAGCTATTGAAGGATTGGGAAAAGCGTTGGCTGCTGAATTAGCTCCAACAATCAGAGTAAATGTTATTGCTCCTTCATTAACAGATACTCCTTTGGCTGAGCGACTATTATCTAGTGACGACAAAAAGAAAGCCAATGCTGACAGACACCCTTTAAAATCTATTGGAACTGCTGAAGATATGGCAAATACCGCTCGTTTTCTACTCGGTGACGACTCTCGTTGGATGACAGGCCAAGTAATTGCCGTTGATGGTGGAATGGGAAGTTTGCGATAATGGGTAAACAAAAAGTCAGTATTTTTTGGTTTCGGAGAGACTTGCGATTAGACGATAATCGTGGATTGTATAAGGCTTTACGAGGGGAGTTCCCGATATTCCCGATTTTTATATTTGATAAACATATCTTGAATGATTTATTGGATAAAAAAGATGCTAGAGTTTCGTTTCTACATCAAGAGTTGAGTGAAATAAATGGAGAGTTAGAATCCAAAGGTGGGCGTTTGAATACCTTTTACTCTACTCCCGAAGAGAGCTTTAAAGCGTTGCTTAATCAATACGACGTTCAAGAAGTGCATGCCAATAGAGATTACGAACCATACGCTACTGCAAGAGACGAGAAAGTAAAGGAAGTCCTAGGTCGTAATGTTCAATTTATTACGCACAAAGATCAAGTCATTTTTGAAAGTAACGAGGTGCTGAAAGACAATGGAACTCCTTATTTGATGTACACTCCTTACAGTAAAAAGTGGTTGTCTAAAGTGACGGGAAAAGACTATGAATCTTATCCTTCAGCTTTAGAGTCTAACAATTGGATCAAAACCAGTTTTAAGAATATTATTTCTTTAGAAGAAATGGGTTTTGAGCAGACTGAAATAAAATTGCCTAGCAAAAAGTTAAAAACTGAAACTGTTGATAAATACGCCGATGAAAGGAATTTTCCTGCAAGAGACAGTACTTCACACCTAGGATTGCATTACAGATTTGGAACGGTAAGTATACGAAAAATGGCTAAAAAGGCATCTAAAAGCGAGGAGAATACCTACTTAAAAGAGCTGATTTGGAGAGAGTTTTTTATGACAATTCTCCATCATTTTCCAAGGGTGGTAGAAAACAATTACAGTAAAAAATACGATGGAATTGAATGGAGAAATAACGAAGAGGAGTTTGAAAAGTGGAAGACTGGCAATACAGGTTATCCGTTAGTGGATGCCGGCATGCGAGAGCTTAATCAAACAGGGTTTATGCACAACAGAGTGCGCATGTTAGTGGCTAGTTTTTTAACGAAGCATTTATTGATTGATTGGAAATGGGGTGAAGCGTATTTTGCAGAAAAGCTATTGGATTTTGATCTATCTTCTAATAATGGGAACTGGCAGTGGTCCGCTGGAACAGGAGTTGATGCTCAGCCTTATTTTAGAGTATTTAACCCAACGACACAAATCGAGAAGTTTGATAAGGACAGAATTTACATTAGAAAGTGGGTGCCAGAATTTGGAACAGAACGTTATCCAAAGGAAATGGTAGAGCACAAAATGGCTCGCGAAAGAGCGATTGCTGAATTTAAAAGAGCAGTGAACCTCTAGCAGACAAAACCAAAAAGTTCTTTCGTTTTTTCTGTGTGGAATCTAATATCTTTTTTGGCCCACCATGAGTGATAATTTGTTCAACCATTTAGACTAAAAAGGCCAACAGAACTTTGTTATTTTGGCATTCCGTTATCGGCATTAAAATGACCCTGATGGTGTAATGTCTTTCACGTACCAATCCGTCTTTCCTTGATAAAAATTCATGTATTTTATCTGGGAGATGTCGGTGGGTTCACTTATTCTATTGCCTAGCGATGGACTTGGGTTTTTAGTAATGATTTAATTGTATAAAATTTGTGCTTTTAAAAATTGAGAAGTATAATGGGGTCTCAATATTTTAAAGAGGTGTTTCTTAGACATTATTTGAGGCAGAGAAGAAATTTCACGTTTATTTTACGGATATTGGAAGTTGAATCATTTGTTTTAAACAGGGCGGAATCTAAATTTTAGACCTAACAATTTAGCGTTAATTTGTTTTATTAATATGAGAATTCTTATAACAGGTGCAAATGGCTATATCGGTCGCAGATTACTGCCTATTTTATTGGCTGAAGGGAATGATGTAATAGCTTGTGTTAGAGACAAAAACACACTGCGTTTGTCAGAGGAAGAAAATGGCAAAGTTACCATAATTGAAGTTGATTTTTTAAACGAAAAGTCATTGGATGATTTACCGAAATCAATTGATGTTGCTTATTTTTTAATGCACTCTCTCACCACTAGTGGCAAAGAGTTTTCGGCAAAGGAAGACCTTTTAGCCCAAAATTTTGTGCGCTATATCAACAAAACGACCAGCAAACAAATTATTTACCTAGGAGGAATTAGCAATGATGAAAACCTTTCGGATCATTTAAAGTCTCGTCAAAAAACGGGAAGTATTCTAGGAACGTCTATAGTCCCGCTAACAGCGCTAAGAGCTGCAATTATTATAGGGTCAGGTGGCGCTTCCTTCGAAATAATTCGTGATTTAGTCGAAAAGCTTCCTGTTATGATAGCCCCAAAATGGTTAAACACCAAGTGTCAACCAATTGGGATTCGAAATGTAATGGATTATTTATTAGCATGCTGCGGGAATGAAAAGGTTTTTAATAAAACTTTCGACATTGGAGGTCCCGAAGTGCTAACCTATAAGGAAATGCTTTTGCAGTTTGCTTCGGTGAGGAAAATGAAGCGTTGGATTGGTACAGTTCCAATCATGACTCCTAAACTATCTTCTTATTGGTTGTATTTTGTTACCTCCACATCTTATTCGTTAGCAGCTAATTTAGTAGACAGCATGAAGAACGAGGTTATTGTAAAGGAAGGGAATATACAAGAGTACATTCAATTAGATTTAATTCCGTACAAAGAAAATGTAGCCTTGGCCTTTATGCGAATAGAGCAGAATATGGTTGTCAGTAGTTGGACAGATGCAGAGTTATTACGGAAAGGTCAATCACTAAATCATTACATTACAGTTCCGGTTAATGGCACCTTTAAAGACCAGAAAGAAGTTACATTTGGAGAAAATAACAGGGGAAAAGTTCTAACAAATATATGGTCCATAGGGGGACAAAATGGATGGTACTATGGCAACTGGATGTGGAAAATTAGAGGTTATCTAGATAAGTTGTTTGGAGGAGTAGGTTTAAGAAGGGGACGACGAAGTCCAACTGAAATATTTACAGGAGATTCATTAGATTTTTGGAGAGTTATTTTAGCAGATAAAGAAGGACAGCGTTTACTGCTTTTTGCTGAGATGAGACTACCCGGAGAGGCATGGTTGGAATATAAAATTGAACCATCTGGGTTAGAATACAAAATGGTTCAGACGGCAACTTTTCGACCTAAGGGTGTTTTTGGAAGGATCTACTGGTACTCTATGTTACCATTTCATCATTTTATTTTTGGTAACATGGCTCGTAATCTAGTCGAATTTAGGTCCAATTAAAGTGGACTCTAGGAATGGCTTCAATTAATCTTTGAGTGTATTCAGATTGCGGGTTCCTATAAATATCTTCTGCGATTCCCATCTCTTCAATTTGTCCTTCCTTCATTACAATCATTCTGTCGCTCATGTATTTTACAACAGACAAGTCATGCGAAATGAAGATATAGGTAAATGAAAATTTTGCTTTTAATTCGTTCAATAGGTTCAATACTTGAGCTTGAACGGAAACATCAAGCGCAGATACAGATTCGTCACAAATAATGAATTTTGGGTTCATAGCCAATGCCCTAGCGATACAGACTCTTTGTCGCTGTCCTCCCGAAAATTCATGAGGATAGCGATCAAATAGGTTTGCATCAAGCCCTACAACCTCCATTAAGTCAATTACCTTTTCTTTCCTTATACTATCATTACTTTCTATTTTATGAACCTTCATTGGCTCCAAAATTGCTTTGCCAATTTTCATTTTGGGGTTTAGTGAAGAGTAGGGGTCTTGAAATATAATTTGCAAGTCTTCCCGTTTAGCTCTCATGGCAGAAGAGTCAAGTGTTGTTAATTCTTGTCCGTTATATTTAATGCTACCACTAGTCGGTTCAACTAATCTCAAAATACTTCTACCGAGAGTTGTTTTTCCGCAACCTGATTCCCCTACCAATCCTAGGGTCTCCCCCTTGTGTACATGAAAGGAAACCTTATTTACTGCCTTGACGTAACCAACTGTTTTTCTAAAAACTCCTTTGTGGATAGGGAAGTGAGTGTTCAAGTTAGAAACTTCAATTATTTTATTTTGTGCAAGCACTGAGTTGAGCTTATTCTGCTGATCCTGTTTGCTCATTTTTAATTGGTTAATGAATTGTGCTACAGGTTGATCAAGAGACAAAAAATCCTCCACAATGGGGAGTTTTTTCAGTCTAAAGTCCATGGGAGGTCGACAAGCAAGAAGGCCTTTAGTGTACGGATGTTGAGGGTTTTCAAATAGTTTTTGAGTAGTTTCGCTTTCAACTTTTTCTCCACTTTTCATGACCACCACGTTGTCTGCAACTTCAGCAACTACCGCTAAGTCGTGGGTAATAAAGATTACACTCATGTTGCGCTTTTGCTGCAATGATTTAATGAGGTCTAAAATTGTTTTTTGAACGGTTACGTCTAGCGCGGTGGTTGGTTCATCTGCAATCAGCAATTTTGGCTCACAACTTATAGCCATGGCAATCATTACCCGTTGTTTTTGACCACCGGAAATTTGATGTGGGTATGAATCATAAATTGATTCAGGTCTTGGCAGTTGAACTTCCTTAAAAAGTTCAATCGTTTTCTCCCGTGCCTCTTTTCTCGAGAGGTTTTTATGCAATCGAAGAGCTTCTGCAACTTGCTCTCCGTTTTTAATAACGGGATTTAGTGAAGTCATGGGTTCTTGAAAAATCATGGCAATATCATTGCCCCGAAATTTTCGCATTTCTTCATCTTTCAGTTTTAGCAGGTCAATCGTTTGTCCGTTGAGATGAAAAAGTATCTCACCGGAATCTATTTTTGCAGAAGGGTGCAATAGTCCCATAATTGAAAGGGAGGTCAATGATTTCCCCGAACCTGATTCCCCAACAACACCTAAGGTCTCACCCTCATTAATAGAGTAGGATAAATGGGTGATAGTTTTTCGTGCACCAAAACTGATGCATAAATTTTTAATTTCAATTAAAGGCTGCTTTCTCATTATTCAATAATATCTACCTCAGAGTCTTTTAGTTGCTTAAATCCTTTATAAGCTAAAATTAGCTGTGCAACAGCCAGCGTATCGTTTCGGCAATAGGTAACAATCTTGTCTAGGTTGTCTTCTTCCCAAAAGACTCTTCCCACATCGCTGCCATCCATATTATTTTTTGGAGATTTTATTTTAAAAAGTTCGCAAAGCAGTTCAAGCGAAGTGTAGTTTTTATAGTCTCCAAATTTCCAGAGTTGTAGGGTGTCGAGGTGTTGAACTTCCCACGGTTTTCTTCCGGCGATGTCTAAAATATAGGGTAAAGGGAGGTTGTTTACTAAAATTCGTCTGGCTAAAAATGGAAAGTCAAATTCTTTGCCATTGTGGGCGCACAGTATGAAATCTGTCGATTGAAAGTTTTTTGTGAATAAGGAACAAAACGGTTTGAGAACATCTTTTTCATTTTTACCGTAAAAAGACTTTATTCTAAACGTCCTCTTTTCTTTAAAATCGCGGTAGATTCCAATCGAGATACATATTACTTTGCTAAACTCGGCGTATATTCCGGCTCTTCCATAAATGTCCGCAGCGGTTTGCTCTTCAGTTCTTAAATAGATTGATTTTTTGTCCCACAGGGATTTCCATTTTTTAGATAGGTTTGAGAACTCTTTTTCTTTCGAAACAGTCTCAATATCGATAAAAATAACCTTGTTGAGCTTTAGGTTGTCCAGCATTTTCTAAAGGTAACAAATTCTGTAAAGGTGAAAGTTAAATTTTAACTCCTATAACAATTATGTCATCCACTTGCTCTTCATCTCCCATCCAATCGGAGAGGTGATCTCTAAGCAAGTCTTTTTGTACGGAAAGGTCTTTGTGGCTATTGGCAATTAAGGTGTCTCTGAATTTTTTATACATCATTTTTTTACCTTTAGGTCCTCCAAATTGATCGGCGTAACCATCTGAGAATATGTATAAAAGATCACCATCTAGAAGTTGTATTATATTGTTGGTAAAGTTTGGTGTTTCCCCGTCTAGAAATGAACCAATTGGAAATTTGTCTCCTTTGGTTTGAATGATATCTCCATCCCTTAACAAGTATAGCGGATTAAATGCTCCTGCGTATTGGAGTTCTTTTGTCTTACGATTCAAGCAGCAAATTGCAACATCCATTCCATCTTTTGATGTTGAGTTTTCATCCTTTTGATGAAGTGTTTCAGAAACTCCAACATTTAGGTGATCTAATATTTCTGCAGGCGTACCATTGTTTGTTGTAATTAAAGCCTGTTTTAATTGGTTGTAACCAATAATACTCATAAATGCACCAGGAACTCCATGCCCTGTGCAGTCAACAGCAGCAAAATAGACTTCATCCTCGGAGGCTCCAAGCCAATAAAAATCTCCACTGACCATATCTTTCGGTTTGTAAAAAATGAAAGAATCCGGCAATAATTTACGTACGTAGCTTTCAGGAGGCAAAATTGCTTCTTGAATTTTTTGAGCATATTTGATGCTATCAGTAACTTCTATGAAATACTCTTCTATCTGCTCTTTTTGAATATCAATTTCTTCCTTTTGTTTTACTACTTCTGCAGTTCTTTGTCGTACCTTTTCTTCAAGGAACCTTTCATTTTCAGCTAAATCGTCACGCATTTTTAATAATGCTTTTCCTAAGCTATCTTTACTCGAAAGTGGTTTGTAATCTGTGTCAAAATTACCTGAGCCTACCTCTTGTGCAAAGTCCTTCGTTCGTTTTAGACCGTCAACAACGTTGTTCATCGCTACTGACATTTCTCCAATTTCGTCATTACCGGCGGATGTTGCCTTATCTGGGAAAACACCTCTTCCCAATTTAACAAGCACATTCTTTAGTCGATAAATAGGATCTACGATGTTTTTGGTTGTAATAATAGCAACGATTACGCTGATTACTATGAGTGCTATACCTAAACCAATAACCAAATTTTTAAGAAAATCAAACAGTTTGTACATGCTGTCGTTAGCAGTATTGGAGACTTGCTTTTGATTGGCAATTAGACTGCTTAGTTGGTCTAGAATATTAGAAGTCATGGTATGAATTTCGCCACCTTCTTCTAGGCTGTATTTTGCTATAAATTTACTTGATCCATCTTCATAGTCTGAAAAGGACTGTAAACTGTTAATTAAATCGTTGTTTTGTTGCGTAAAAAGCAAGTCAATCTCTGAAAACAAAGCCTGCAAAGTGTCTTGTTGATCTTGATCCCAATATACTCCGAGTTGTGTTAGCTCGTATTTCAACTTTGGATAATCGTCATTTCTAAATTTTATGAGGTTATCCTTGTCTTGGTGAGCCTTGTTTTCTTTAAGCCAAGTCTCTAAAAACACCTTTGTTTCTAGTATCGAAAACTTAAGTTCTTGTAAAGCTTTTACAGAAGGAGTGTTTACGCTACTAATTCTATCGTTGGTGGTCCTAGATCGCTCTAGAGTAACATAGGTTGTTATGAATACAATCATGGTCAGTATAATTAATATACCAAAGCCAGATGCAATTTTTTTGCCTATTGTAAATCGAAAGTTCATTTAGTAGACTTTTATCAACAGTTAGTTATTGTTTGTTTAGGGAATCGATCTCCTGGCGTTCATCTTCAACAGGTTTTATATCCAACGCTTCAATTTTCTTTTTAAACAACTCGGATTTTTCTGCATCGTTCATACTAAAGTATATACCTTGAAGTCCCGTTAAAGTTTCTCTTCTATTTGGGTTTAAATCGTGAGCTTTTTTCATGAAGGGTAAAGAGGTTCTGAAGATCTCGAACAATTGATCTTGCAGCATAGTTAACTCAAGTAGATCCAGACCATAATCCATTTTATTCACAATTTCAACTCCTTTGTTGTAATAGATAATGCCAATATTATAATTTGCACTGAAGTTGTTGGAATCTAAAATTAAGGCTTTCTTATACAGTTTTATTGCTTTATCTAAATAAACAGAAGCGTTGTTTGTGTCAATCGAAGAAATCCGACTGTAGGTCGCGGCCAATGCAAGGCTAAAGTTTGTATTCTTCTCTGTGAAATCTGCATTAGGCATCACGCTTTTTATTAACTCTTTATATCTCGAAAAGGAGTTAATTGCGATTGTATAGTCACTGGGATTTGTAGAAAGAGCAGCTTGGTTGTAAAAAGTTTCTGCAAAGTATTTAATTGCATTTTCGCAGCCTTTTGCATACGGTCCTTCCTTTTCTAAACTAATTGATTTTTTAAAGTATTTAATAGACGTTTCTCTAAGAGCAGACTCTTTATCGGATTTCTCGTCTCGCTTAAAGAGGTCTTTATAAATAAAACCCCTATAATACCAAGTGGATGCTTTATTAATGAACAAACTATCTTCTGCAGCAGCATCGATTAATTCCTTCGCTTTATCTAGTTGGTTTTCTTTTAGGCTATAAATTGCATTCGCTAATTTATTCTGGCCAAAAACTAGGTTTGTGCAAAACAATAAAAAAGCTATGTAAAATATTTTTTTCATTTCAATTCACTAAAACAGCAATATTAGCTAACGTTGAAGAAACTTTCAGGTTATTTGATTCTGCTGTTAATTTATTTAATTCAAATTTCTGCCTTCCACCCAAAATAATGAAATTGATAGATGCTCCTTTGCCTGCATGTCCTCTTGTCTCCGTAACAATAAGTGCACTCTTCCCTTTTGTATTTACTACTGCTTTTGCTAGATTAGAACTATTTTCATTTGGTATGTAAACAATATGGGATTTACCAATTTCGCTTACATCACTAATTAATTTTATTTTGAATGGCTTATTATCTACTTTCTTTACCTTCGACATGTTGGTCAATTCATTATAAAGAGATTGGTTATCTCCTAGAATCGCAATAGTAAAGTCGCTAGCTTGGTAGTCGGCGGGCCACTCTATATACTTGGTAAAGTTGTAAATAAAAACCGCCTTAATTTTCGCCTTAGTATCTACCTTATCCTCTGGCAAATCAGGGGTAAAGGAAGGCGTTAATGCAATCAAACTAACGAATAAAATTATTAATAACTTCTTCACAAATACTTTGTCTATCAGTTGATAAAGGTAATAAATTTTTGCAGTGTTAAACATACTGCTGATACAACTATTTTCCTTTCCCAATTATTTCTTGCGAGCATTGAATAAGTTTTTATTTCCTCTTCCCCCTCCTGCATTTGATTTAGAGCGACTTCCCGAGCTTTTCATTCTTCTTCTTGGTAAGGATCTTTTTTTACCAAAAGTCCTGCCAGGTTTTTTTGATTTGCGGAATGTTCCATTTTGTGTCTGTTTTCGACGAAAAAGTTTCCTTCTTTTTTTCTTATTTTTATTTAGCTTCGCCTTCGCACGGCCTTGAAAAGGGTTGGCTCGACTAAAAATAGTGGGGTTCTTGAATTTACCAGACGGAGCAACCTTACGGACAGATTTGCTCGTATTGTATATACTACCTCCAGGACTGCAGGCTGCAAGAGCACAAACAAGTAAAATTAAAATAAAATGCTTTCTGTTCAAAAGAGTCGCTTTAATTGCGAGGCAAAATTAGTAAAAGCACGGTATTTATTCGTCCATTACAAGTAAAGGAATTTCACTTCTAAAAGATAGTTTGTTCGTTAGGGATTCGGAGAATAGCCTGTCGAACAATGTATGCTTTCTTGATAGCATTGCTAGCATGTCTGGCTTTTCGGTTGCTACATACCTGCTTAAGCCTTCAATTATATCCGTGTCGGTAATAATGTGAATGTTTGAAGATGCTTGTGAAGCAAATTTTTCAAGGAACATAATTTGGTTAAAGCGATCTTTAGTGCTATCCTGGTCATCTGGATGCATAACGTGCACAAATTCAATAGAAGCTCTGCAAATCTTTGCCATTTCCAGCAAAGGTCTCAATTGCTCGGGGTCCTTAATTTTTTTCAAATCCACAGCCATTGCGATTTTGTCCACTTTATTATTTTTGGCCTTCTCAGGTACCGTTAAAATCGGAATTTTAGTGCTTTGGATTACTTCTAATGTATTTGTGCCGATAAAGATTTCTTTTAGGCTGTTAGCTCCTTTTGTTCCCATGACAATTAAGTCGCTCTTAAACTCATCTGCGACATTTGGAATAAGGGAAATAAAGTTACCAGAACGGGAAGTAATGGTAATCTTCAAGGTTTTATACTTTTCTTTTGCCAAAGCCTCCTTTTTTAAACGCTCTAAGTCATTATTCGAATCTTCTTTCATTCGATCGAGCAAACTAGTCATTACGTTGGATTTTGAGTGAGGTAGTCTGTAGGAGTTAAAAATAACCAAGTCAGCACCAAGCAAGTATGCTATATCTAAAGCATACGGAAAAGCTTGATCCGAGTTAAACGAAAAATCAGTTGGAAATAAAATATTTTTCATGGTTCTAGCTTTTCATGGTTCCTACCAAATTTAACTTAAAATTGACGACTAATCAACAAGCAGTTTAAACCCTTTGCCGTGGCTGTTGATGATTTGAATATTTTCGTCCTCTTTGAAAATTTTCCGCAGTTTAGTAATGTATACGTCCATACTCCTTGAATTAAAATAGTTATCATCACCCCATACCATGTTAAGAGCATCATTTCTATCTACAACGTTGCCCATGTACATACAGAGTAACCTTAACAGTTCGTTCTCTTTTGAAGTTAGCTTCTTTTCGAAGTCTCCTCTGATGATAAGTTGCTTTTCAGGATAAAACTTGTACTCGTTTATGTCAAATTCTTTCTTGTGTAAGAGGTTGTCTTCGATTTGATTTATTCTTCGCATAATGGCCTCAATCCGTAACATTAGCACCTCCATGCTAAAGGGTTTGGTAATGTAGTCATCTGCTCCCGACTGGAAACCCATTTTTAAATCTTCTTCCATTGTTTTGGCACTCAGAAAAATAACGGGGACGCTTGACTTCAAGCCTCTTATCTCTTTCGCTAAAGTAAAGCCATCTTTTTTTGGCATCATTACATCTAGCAAGCAGAGGTCTACTTCGCTTTCAATAAATCCTTTTAGTCCTGCTTCGCCATCTCTTTTTAGAATTACTTCAAATCCTTTTACTTTTAGATAATCTGAAAGCATTTTTCCTAGGTTTTCATCGTCTTCAACGACGAGTATCGTCGTGTTTTTATTTTCCATGAGTTGCAATTTTTATATTTATTGTTGTTCCTTTATTCTTTGCACTGTCTATGCTGATTTCTGCATGGTGCAGGTCTATAATTCGCTTCACGTAGCTCAATCCAAGACCAAACCCCTTTACGTCATGAATATTACCTGTTGAAACTCTGTAAAACTTATCGAATATTTTTTTCTGATTTTCTTTGCTAATACCAATGCCATTATCACTAATTGAAAGAATGAGGTCGGTTCCTTCATTTCGAGTAGCGATTGTTATTCTTGGAGTTTCTGGGCTATATTTATTTGCGTTATCCAACAAGTTGTAAATAACATTTGAAAAATGAACTTTATCTGCTCGTATACAGCTTTTTTCTGCAGTTAAATTTAACTTTAATTTTCCATTTCTGTTTTTAACTTGAATATCAAAGTTTTGACTTACTGTTTGTATGATTTCATGGGAGCTAATCTTAACAAAATTCAATTGTAATTTTGTTGAATCCCAAACGGCACTTTTTAGAACGTTATCCACCAAAACGGACAAACGTTTGTTTTCTTCCTTTATCATTCCGACATAACTTGACTGTCTTTTGTCGTCTAGCATCAGGGTTTTATCGCTTAGGGCCTCACAAGCTAAAGAAATGGTTGAAATAGGAGTTTTTAGTTCATGTGTCATGTTGTTGATAAAGTCATTTTTGACTAAAGATAGTTTTTTCTGTTTATAAATAGTTGAAATAGAGCTATAAAACAACCCTATTAGTATAAATATTAATAGGATGGAGATTAAAAGAACCTTCCAGCTGTTTTTAATAATGAGCGAATCCTTATCGGGGAAGTAAAGAAGTAATTCATCGCTTTCCAATAGGAAGGCATTTGGGAAAAGAGCAATGCGGTAAGGAGAGTCTCTTAGCTCACTAGATCCTGTTTCCTCTTCAGTAAAAGTTAAGCGGTTTGTTTCGACGTCTAAAATATCAAATATATAGTCGGCTTTTATTCCATGAATTATTAATTCTTTGGCGAAAAGTGAGTCCATCTTTTCATAAGAAACTAGGTCAGTATGATTTTTACTAATCGTAATAAGAGCAATTTCATTGACAAGGTCGTTCACCAAAGTTGCTTTTTTTCTGAATTGATTTTTCAGTAAAGTATCATTGGCGTAAAAATCTCTAATCGATGAACTTAGTACTCTTTTCTTAGTTTCTCGAATAATAAAATAGGAGGAATCGTTTTGAGGAGGTGGATTAAATTTTATTTGCAAGTAATCTGAAGGAATTCTAGCGATATTGTTGTTAAGAATAATGCTTTCATTTTCTTCTCTTTTTGGTTGCACATTAAGCAGAGAGTCGGAGCTTAATCCTGAGAATAGTTCTTCGCCGTCAAGTAATGAGCTTGTAATTTTAGTAACAGCCTCTTCGCGCTCTAACTTTCGAACTACATTGTTCATGACGTCCATTACCATCTGGTCGAATTGCTTTTCTTGTGTTTCCGTACTTTTTTTAACCCAGTAAGCTTGCAAAACAATAAGCACCAAAATGCTTATTGATGCAAGTACAATTAAAATAATAAGATGTTTCTTAAGCATAATCAGATAAAATAAAGCAATAAAAACAATCATTTTAACCGCTTAACACTATTTAACAGCCTTTGACGTTTTATTAACATTTACATACAGTTGTGTGGATTACATTTGATTCATCAATCAAACGACATTTCAAATGCGTAATAGAAGTTAAACAATCCGTTTGGTTAAACTACAGGTTAAAAGAGCAGTCGTCTGACTGCTCTTTTTTTGTTCATTAACCTTATTTTTATTTTTTATTCGACAACAAAAAAATGGAGAAGATTCTGAATTATATTGGAGGTAAGTTGCAAGAACCCGTTTCTGGAAATTATTTGGATAACGTAGAGCCTGCGACCGGTCAGGTTTACAGTTTAATTCCAGATAGTAACAAAGAAGATGTTGATTTAGCAGTTAAAGCTGCAAAACAAGCATTTCCAAGCTGGAGTAAAACAACAAAGGATGAGCGTTCGGTTATTTTGTATCGAATTTCAGAATTGATTTTAGCTAATTTAGGCGAATTAGCCGCTGCTGAATCTCGAGACAATGGAAAACCTGTAAGCTTAGCAAAATCTGTAGATATTCCAAGAGCGGCCCATAATTTTCGATTTTTTGCTACGGCGATTCTTCACTTTGCTTCAGAGTCTCACCACATGGAAGAAGGAGCAATTAACTACACTTTAAAATCCCCAATTGGAGTTGCAGGTTGTATATCCCCATGGAATTTACCGCTTTACTTGTTTAGTTGGAAAATTGCTCCGGCTCTTGCTTCGGGGAACTGTGTAGTGGCAAAACCCTCAGAGATAACTCCTATGTCTGCATATTTACTCTCAAAAATATGTATCGAGGCGGGTTTGCCAATAGGGGTTTTAAATATTGTACATGGATTGGGACATAAAGTTGGGGCGTCAATCACTGAGCATAAAGAAATACCGGTAATTTCATTTACCGGAGGCACTACAACTGGAGCGCAAATTGCAAAAGTTGCAGCTCCTATGTTTAAAAAGCTTTCGTTAGAACTTGGCGGAAAAAACCCGACTCTAATTTTTGACGATTGTAATTATAATAAAATGTTGAAAACGGTTGTTCGTTCATCATTCGCAAACCAAGGACAAATTTGTTTGTGTGGTTCTCGTTTATTGATTCAGTCTTCGATTTACGAAAAGTTTAAAATTGACTTTGTAAGAGAGGTCCAAAAATTGAAAGTGGGAAATCCGAAATCTCCTGATACAAATCAGGGAGCCTTGGTTTCTAAACTGCACATGGAGAAAGTGCTGGATTATATAGAAATTGCAAAAACAGAAGGGGGTAAAATACTGTGTGGAGGCAATCAAGTCGATTTGTCAAAAGAAGGGTTGGGAGGTTATTTCGTTGAACCCACGGTAATTGAAGGGTTAAATATGAGTTGCCGAACGAACCAAGAAGAAATTTTTGGTCCGGTTGTAACAATAATGCCTTTTGAAACGGAAGAAGAAGCAATAGGATTATCAAATGCCACGAGTTATGGACTTGCAGCTTCTGTTTGGACAGAAAATGTAAGCCGAACAAACAGGGTTGCTGATCAGTTGCATATGGGAATAGTTTGGGTAAATTGCTGGTTGCTGCGAGATTTGCGAACGCCTTTTGGAGGGGTTAAAAACAGTGGTGTAGGGAGAGAAGGGGGGTTCGAGGCATTGAGGTTCTTTACAGAACCTAAAAATATTTGTATAAAATATTGATAGTAGAGGTTTTTAATGCAAGGGATTTAAAACCCATATGAGAGTCAAATCTCAACCTCTGGAGTTTGCTTTTATAATTTATTTTGATTAAAACCTTAAATAGCTTGTACCTCTTCGAGGTGCAAAGGGTATTCGCTTGAATTCTTAAATTCAATGTCAATTAATGGTTTTATGTGAGATTAAATTTACAGAGTTGGCTTTTAGACTTGTTCATTCTAAATGTTTGATTTTTACAATAACTTAAAAGGATATTTTCGCAGTTGAGTTTTAACAAAAAAAGTACCAGCTTGTTTGGTTAATCTATATGCAGATGAAATTAAAAATTTTTTCATTTTTTTCACTTTTTACTCTACTTTTATCAACAGCGTCGTTTTCTCAAAAAATTTTAGTGTTCGATAAATTGGGAAAAGTAAAAAGAGTTCGATATTACGATGGGGAGTACATTACCATCCAAAAATTCAATAAACAGAAAGTTAGGGGTATGATACAAGCGATAAACGACAGTTCGTTTGTGTTGGAAGGAGAAAAGGTTGCATTGGATTCTGTCCGAAAAGTATACAATACTCAAACTGGAATGGGATATCGCCTAGTTGCGAGTATTCTTATTATTCCGGCGGTGGGCTACGTGCCATTAATTCTAACTAATGGTCTTATAAACAACGACAGTCCAATTATTAAGCAGAATCAGTTATACAGTGGAGTTGGATTTATAGGAATTGCTCTGCTTTCAGGATATTTAGCCAACAGACCCTTTAGAATTACAAAAAAACGGCCTCTAAAAATTATTGACATAAGCATTTAGCCGTTATGCACACGTAAAGTGTTAAAAGTATTCGGCTCACTCCTTATGGCACCAAATAATTGAAAATATCTTTGATACATGTTAAGATTTTTATCTTTATACGTTTTGATACTTTCTACCTTATCGCTTTCTGCAGGAGGTTTGAAGAAGAAGAAAGAGTCTGATTTTCAAAAAAATTTCAATATTGCAAAACAGCATCTTTCAAGAAGAGAGATTAATGAGGCGCTACCTTACCTCTTGTACCTGAACAAGAAACAGCCCGAAAATTCAAATTTGAAGTATTTAATTGGACTCTGTTATGCTGAATTAGAAATAGTTAATCCAAGAACTTTACAGTTGTTAACTGAGTCATCGGATAAGGCTTCCTTGGAATATGATCCTAACACGATAGAAGAGCGGCGAGTGCCGATATATGTCTATTATTATTTGAGCATTGCTTATTCTCAAAACAGATTGTGCGACTTAGCTGAAAAGTACAGAAACACTTTCATGGAAGTTTATCCGCATAGAGATTCTTACTACCCAGACGAATCAATGCGGTGGATAAACAGTTGTAAAAGAATGAAAAGCCAGCCTGAAGAGGTTCCATTACCAGATTTTCCTGAATTTAAGCCTTACGTTTCTCTCAAAGAGAAATTAACGGTGAGCGTGAAAAAGCCTATTACCAAGACAATAAAACCGATTCATAGAGAGGCGCAGGACATTAAAACGCAGATATTAGAGTACAGTACGCAGTACCCTATTTATGGTGTCCAATTAGGAGCTTTTAAGGAAGCCGTGCCGGTTAGTCGGTTCAACGATTTAAAAAATGTAGACGCTTTTATGGACAAAGGTGGTTGGATTCGATACGTTGTAGGTCATTTTTCGATTTATTCACAGGCAGAATCGCTGTTAAAAGTAATCCGCGAAAAGGGGTATATAGATGCATTTGTTGTAAATGTAAACAATGAAAAGAAGTTTAAAGATGAGGTCATTAGCATAAATAACATAAACATCAGGGCAAACCCCACGGGAAAGGTGGAGTACCGAATACAAATTGGAGCTTTTAAAGACGAGATATCCAAAGAGTTTGCAGGGCTGTATTTAAAAATTGAAGGGATTAAGGAATATAGAGAGTCAGATCTAACATTATTAACTGTGGGAAAATTCAAAACATATTTAGAAGCCAAGGCGTATTGCCAAGGAATTGTCGACGTTGGAATAAATGATGCTTTTGTAATTGCTTTAAGCAATGGGAAAAAAATTCCGCTGCAGCATTTGAATGAATTTAAAAACTAGCACATGAAAAAAGTTGTTTCCCTTATTTTGATATTGTTATCTATTATGGAATTGTCTTCTCAAAATAATCTAGAATATCAATTTGATGTAGCAAGAGCGAATCTTGCTCAGCGAAAAATAAGGGAAGGACTAGAGGGCTTAAAGTTGGTGTATGAAGCTGAGCCTAATAATGCGAATGTTAATTTTTTAATGGGCGCTGCTTATACCGAGCTTTCGGGAACGGAGGAACAGGCCGTGCGTCATTTAAAACAAGCTGTACAAAATGTAAACGTAAACTATAAAGTGGGGTCGTTTGAGGAGAAAGCTGCACCAATTCATGTATACTACTATTTGGCAGTTTCTTACGTAGAACAAAATAAATGTGCCCTAGCAAATCGAGCTTTTAAAGAGTTTCAAAAGTACAGTTCAAAAGTAGACCAGTACTATATCGATGAGGTTGACAGGCACATGCAGAAATGCCCCTTTAACTCTGAAGAAGATACGGAGAATTGGAATAAGTTAAATTCGAAACCTATTCAATACGAACCTGTAGCAGTTAAAATAACAGAACCATTAAAGCCAATTGATTCAATGTATTTGAAGAACAAGGGTTTAGTTACCGAAAAGTTAGAGTACACTACCAATGCTCCGTTGTATGGAGTGCAAATTGGTAGTAATCTAAACCCTAGTCCGACAAGCACCTTTAGCGAGGTAAAGAATGTAGATGTTTTTATAGATAGCCTAGGTATCATTCGATACGTTGTGGGTCATTTCTCTTATAGAAAACAGGCTGAAAATTTACTTAGGTCAATACAAGAAAAAGGATTTACAGATGCTTATGTTGTAAATGTAAACAATGAGAAAAAATACTCAAACGAATTAATTAGCTATAAAAATGTGAACTTAAGGTCTGGTCTCAGAGGGGAGGTTGAATATCTTGTACAATTGGGTTCTTTTGAAGATACAATCCCATCGGAAATGACAGCTATTTATTTTAAAATCGACGGAATTCAAGAATATAGCAGGGAGAGCAGAACCGTTATTGCTATTGGAGCATACGGCACGTTTAAAAAAGCAAATCTTGAGAAAGAAAAAACGATAGCAGCAGGAGTAGCCGATGCTTTTATAGTTGCATATAGTAGAGGTAAAAAAATTCCACTCTACGAAGCTATAAATTATACCGATAAAAAGGAAATTGACGACATTAAGAATATTGAAGAACAGTAAATGAACTATATATTAAAGAAAATATTTCAGAACCATAGCACTAGGGTACTTGTGCTTTTGTTCTTTTCTTTTTTTATCAATAGGGTATTTTTTAACCCACAGCTGCTTTGTCCAACTTGACATTCACAAAACGAAAATATTAACTCGGTTAGAGGCTGCCGCTACCACAGCTTCATTACAATTAGATGGGAATCAATTAGAATATTTGCAAACTTCTTACCACAAGAAAAATGCAATTAAGACAAATGACCAAGACAGAATTTACCAATTGTTGCAGGAAGTGTTACTTGAAATTAAAGAGCTAAAAAAGGTATAAATACAAGTATTTATACCTTTTTTAGAGAGGGCGCGAGTTTTTATTTTGGAGTAAATTCAGAATCTAAGCCATACTTTAGGTATGAATATGAGCATTTCCCAAAAGAAATAGAGGCCAATTATAAGGTAGGAGGAAGCGTAGATGTATATGAGGACGAGAACGGCTATTGGCTTTCAGCTTTTGCTCCAATAAGTAATTCTGATGGGAAAGTAATAGCCGTTGTTCAGGTTGATAACCGATTTGATGAGTTCTTAGCGCAAGCAAGAGAAGAGATCTTTATTAACATCGGGATTTCCTTATTTTTTATGCTAATTATCATCTTTTTCTTAATTCAATCAATGAGGTCGATCTTAGTTCAAGAAGATCAATTGAACGCAGACCTAATGCAGTCTAAACAGGAATTAGAGCAAAAGAGTAAGGAAACTATGGATAGTATTATTTACGCTAAACGAATTCAAGAGGCGATTCTACCTTTGAGAGAAAGGATATTGGAATCACGGCCCGAGTCTTTTGTTTTTGACCTGCCCCGAGATATAGTTAGCGGGGACTTTTATTGGTTTAAACGAACTGAGAATAAGATTTTTATTGCTAGCGTAGATTGCACCGGGCACTGAGTTCCGGGGGCACTTATGAGCATGATTGGGACTGTTTTGTTAGACGAGATCGTCGAGAAAAAAGGAGTTTACGAACCGGATCAAATTTTGACTGAGCTCCACAAGGATGTGGTAAAGTCATTGAAACAGGATAGGAAGGAAAAAGCATCGAAAGACGGAATGGATATTGCTTTTTGTGTTTTCGACATCGAATTTAAAAATTTAAAATTTGCCGGAGCTTTTAGACCGTTGATTCATATTACCGATGGAGTGATGAATAGAATTAAGGCAGATTCTGCGCCTATTGGCGGAGTTGGAGCTCATACTCCCGAGTTTACTCAGCAAAAGGTAAATATTAAAAAGGGAGATTCTATTTACATTTATTCAGATGGTTTTGCAGACCAATTTGGTGGCGCAAGAAACAAAAAATACATGACAAAAAGATTTCGAGAGTTTTTATTTTCGATTTCGGACTTCCCAATTCAAGAACAACATATAATGTTGAAAACGGAATTAGATAAGTGGAAGGGTGATGCTGAGCAGGTAGACGACATTTTGGTAATTGATATTAAAATCTAGCTATTTACGAAAAAGGGTGCGATTTAAAATCATTCTAATATCAGAAATTTTCAATAATTAATCCCAGCCCTTTATTTCATGCAATGTCGATTCTTTGGTATTTAATATATTCTTCGGAGATGTGTTCGTGTGCACAAAAGCAAAACGTGAACCCTTGAGTTGTCTAAAATTCCGTAAGAATTTAAATCTACCGCTGTAAACGATACCTTGGTGTATTTGGCAGGCGAATTCAATCGTATACTGTATCCGGAAACGGCTGTAGTAACAATTCCTTTAAGATCATGTGAGTTCTTCCAATTTTGTGGCAAGGGGCTTAGGTTATTGCTGGCAGAGGTTCGATAAACTGATTGCGCATTTGGGATAGACCGGGGAACATCGTCTTCTGTAAGTAACTGTCAACTTTGTATCCTATTTAATAGTACCGTTGTAGCCAATATAAACGTCGAGAGTTAAAATTTCATTCTCATCTTTTGCATCGATAGCTAAACCTAATATTGCAATGTTAGATAAATTACTGGTAATTGTTGACGTCCAAGACCCTCTTCCTGTTGCATCAGCTCGGTCAACAGAGCCGTTAGGAAAACCTGCAACTTTTGTAGTTGCTTTTTGCCAGGTGTTATAAGCCGAAACCTCCATTGGATCTTTATCGGGAATGACAATCCCTATAAGCCCATCTGGATTAGCTGACAAGTTACCGTTCATAATCAAGATCTATGGTTTGCGGAGAAACGTGAAGCTAGGCTAACGTATTATCAGAAGCATCAATGACTCTAATGTAATAGGTACCATTTTCAATTAGTAGCAATACAATGTTCTTATCGTAAAGTTTAAAAATCTAGGATATTGGCATTGATTTTTTGATGGACCTTAACGATGTCGCTAGACTTAAGTTAAACAGACTCAAGTTTTTTATTTTTGGAATCAGTTGAATTTTAATGGTATCGGTATTTCCAATATTTTTGTACTGAGTAGTGTAACTTACATGAGAAAATCTGAGGAGTGTTGAAGCTTTTGGTAGCTGAATTGTGAACCGGTCCAAAGAGTCGGAAGCGCTTCTAAGACTAATCTGTTCGTTATATATTAATGCATTAGAGAGAGCGACTAAATTTTTATTGAAAACATAAGGAGATACAATTTTAGAGTTGTCTTGAGCAAGTACTGTTGATCCATAAAGAGAAAGAATCATTAAAATAAAAGGTTTAAACTTGGGATACGCAATCAGAGAAGATAGAAAATTAAATAATTAAAATCTTTTAAAAACAAAAAAAGCAACCAAATTGGATGCTTTTCTGTGGAGAATATCGGAGTCGAACCGATGACCTCTTCACTGCCAGCGAAGCGCTCTAGCCAACTGAGCTAATCCCCCATTTTGAGGAAATTCAAAAGTATTTAAAAACTTCGGTTTTGAAATTCAAAATGCTGATTACTTTTGTTCCCCCAATTATGATTTCAACTCCATTCAAAATTCACTTGCAAAATGTATTTTCCGCTAAAGGTTTAGCTGATGATTCAATCCAAACTTTCGTTCCGGTTTCTGGAGGGTCGGTTAACGAGGCCTATAAAGTCGAGTTAGCTTCTGGGAATTACTTTTTGAAGGTGAATCGATTAGATTTTTTTCCTCAAATGTTTGAAAAAGAAGACTTAGGGCTTAGTTTGCTAAATAACAAAAGCTTAATTACTGTTCCCAACGTTTTGTTTTACGGAGAGTTTGAGAACCATGCTTATTTGGTGATGGAGTATATAGAGGAGTGTGATCTGGATAAAAATTATTGGGCAAAATTTGGAGAGGGTTTGGCTCAATTACATCAAAATTCAAGTGCTCAATTTGGTTTGGACTACACTAATTACAATGGGTCTCTTGCTCAAATTAATAGCGTAAAGAGTAATTGGACTGATTTTTTTGTTGAAAATAGATTGATGGAACAACAACGTCAAGCTTATGATAAAGGAAGATTAGATAAAACTCTATCCGATCAATTAGAGAATCTGTACCCTAAGTTAGAATCCTTTTTTCCTACAGAAGACCCATCTTTACTGCATGGTGATTTATGGTCTGGGAATTACTTGGTGAAGAACGGCAAACCTTGCTTTATGGACCCTGCTGTTTATTATGGACATAGGGAGGTAGATATAGCGATGAGCCTTTTGTTTGGTGGTTTTGGAAAAGAAATGTATGAGGTTTACAACGATTATTTCCCGTTAGAAAAAGGGTGGGAAAAGAGAGTTGACGTAGCAAATCTTTACCCTTTAATGGTACATGTAAACTTATTTGGAGCTTCTTATGCGCAACGAGTAAAAAGTATCTTGAAGCACTTGGTTTAAGACAAACGAGGGTCAACTATTCACAGTTGAAATTTGTTATAAAAAGCTTTTACGAACAGATAGAATAGAAGACTTTCTATCTTGGATTTTAGAGCTTCTTGCAGATTATTCGTAAATAATTGTAATTCTATTGGTGCTGCCTTCGCAGTGAGTTATCTCAAAAAGCGTCATTTTACTTAGTGTTTTTGGGTCGTTAAAAACTACGTTTTGAGGAGTCTGATCTGAAATGCTTTTGTAACTGTTCACTTTTTGCTTGAATCGGTTCTTTAATAGAATATTAGTAAATGGCTGTCCACAGCCATCATCATAAAAGTCTACCATAATTAGCTTCACCTTTTTATGAAATTTAATAGTGACATACCCCCAGCCTTCATTTACTACCGATAAATCCTTATTCTTACGCCTAAGACCTTTCCCGTAAATGGGCTCATTCTCTTGAAAGTCTATAATTCTGTAGCTTTTACCATTCTCACGGTCACTATAGGCTACTAAATTAGTTTCATTGTTAGCAAAATAAATGTGTGATTTGTCAATGGTATATGTGGAATCTGTGTAGAGATATTTATTTCTGCTGTTTAAAAAATTGTGCTGATTTTGCTTTGAAACAACTTTCTCATTTACATCATAGAGGAACCAGTCTCCTACCTTGTCATTATTTTTATACGCTCCTTTATAGCTCAAGTCTCCATGTTTAGTATAAAATGTCCAACGCCCATTTTTTGCATTCTCGCTATAATTTCCTTCCTCTATTAACTGGCCGTTGTAGTAATAAGCCTTCCACAGCCCTTCCTTTTTGCCTTGCTTATAGGTCTCCTCTTCTCTTAATTGACCATTTTTCCTATAGGTCTTAACTAGTCCATTTAGTTCACCTTTTCTGTAGGTTACTTCTTCTATTAACCTACCATCTTGATCATAGTATTTCCACAGCCCCTTTTTTTTCCCTTCTTTAACGTTTCCTTCTTCTGTTAACACACCACTGCTAAAAGATTTCCATAACCCTCCTTTTTTGTCCTCTTTAAGGTGCAGGGATGAGGAAGAATAGGTTGCCGTCACATAAAGTCTTTTTACCACTCCGGGACATGGATCACCAAATAAACTATTATTTACAATAATGGATACAGAGTTTTGGCCAATAGCGAAAGCAGAAACTGCGGCTATACTATTTGCTGCATGACATGCACCAATGGTGTAGTAACTAGCAGTGCCATTTGGGCTCCCGTAACTTGCAAAAAGAATTCCATCTATAACAGTTCCTTTTGGGACCGTTAACATCAAAGTGCCATTTTCATTAACTACTTCATTGATTTTTCCAAATGAATTAGATAAAACAATAAAGGGAATACTAATAAACAGAAGGAATAGAATTGTTTTCATGAATTGGTTTTTACGAAGTTAAAAATTTAACATTTAAATAGGGTTGGGGGAGCTAACCTTTATTTGTAGATGGGATATGTAAATTTACGTGAAGGCTAATTACGTGTAACGAATAAAAAGCTATTTTAAATACTTGCGTTAAACTTGGGGAGTTTCAACTGTGAATTTATATACTGTATTCATGAATTTTTCTCGACTGTGTCAATAAGACTTAATAAGATTAATTACCTGTAAATGATGCTGTTGTTCTTTAATAATGTGATTTAATATTTTTTATAATGTTTTATTTCTTTAGGTTGTTGCGCCTCTGCGGTTGCTCAAGCCAATGAAGTAAAACCTCGTATTGAGCTTTTCTCTATACCAAACAGTTCCATTAATTCTGAAGAGATTTCCGATGTTAAAATTGATCGAGATGGCTATGTGTGGGTTGCAAGTTTTAAAGGGTTATACCGATTTGATGGTCATCGATTTCAGAAGATAAGCACCAATTACGATAGTTTTGGATCATTAATTCGGTTTTACGAGGGAAACCAAGCTGAAAATTTTGTTTTAGACTATTGTGGTGCGATTTACTTCATTCGAAATGATTCTATGTTTTCATATCAAGGAAATTCAACAATAAGGGCCTTATATCGTTCATACGGCTACTTTGATGTGAGCTACGAAGATGAAGCATATTATTTTTCATATCATTCATCAGGGTATAAAATAGTTAACAAGGCAGAAGTGACCCCCCCTAGCTAAAAAAGGAGTTGACTTTGACGGTAATGCGGTTAGATTAAGGAAATGTATTCGTCCTTTTATGTTTACAGGACCGATTGCTAAAAAGTCAAAGACAGAATCAACTACTTTTTACTTATTTGATGAGGAGTTAAACGCAACAGACTCTTGTTTGATTACTTTAGAAAAGCAAAGTAATCCAACAGCAATTGTTAGGTTAGCCGATTTATTTTACTTCTATTCTTCCGGTAAAAGTGAGCTGGTACGTTTCAATCAAAATAAAATTAGTGACAGAATCGATTGTTCCAATTAAGTTTTGCAACTGTTTGTAGACAAACAGAATAAACTCTGGGTGAGTACGAGAAATGAAGGAATTCATTAGTATGCAAATTCAGATTTATCGGTCGACAATTGAAAGGTCTTTGGGCCAAATAGCACGAGTATTGTTTCTGCCCAAGATTATTAGGGAGGCGTTTGGTTGAGCTCTCAAGGCAAACGCTTGGGCTATATTTCTCATCCAACAATTCAATTTATAAGCACTAAAAAAAATGCGAGCTTGTTAGTAGAAACTTAGTAAGCTCAGGGAAAGATTTGTATTATGGTGATGAGAATAAACTAAAGGTTGTGAGAAATGGAAAAACGTTAAACGTTAAAGAACTGTTGCAAGCTGATCGTCAAATGATGCGATTAGAGCATGATGAAGCGAGAGACAGACTTTGGCTTTCAAATCGGAGAGAGTTGTGCTACTATGAGGAAGGGAAATTAAAAAAATTGAGGAACCACAACAGAGATTTACACGGAAACTTCTCTTATCTCAATTTTGACAGGACGGATAGTTCTATTTCTCTAATAGGGACAAATGGATATCAGTACTTTGTTTGTAAAAATTACTCAACATCATATATTTCGAAAAGGTGTGAGCAAAAGTTGAAAGGTGTATTGCTTTGGTAAGATACTTTTTACATTAATTCTGGAAGCGGAATTTATGTTGAAACGCCCTATACTTCATATTATTTGGTTACTCGATATAAAATTGCTCAAAACGTTGATAGAAAAATCCTTGTATTTAAAGAGAAACTTATTTTTTATTTTCTTCCGATGGGATTCATTACCTTAATAACGAAGGCCTTCAACCAATTGTGTTTAATAATGCCGTGCTACCTTCAGCTAATATTACCAAACACAGAGTTCACTCTCTTTGGGTCGTTTCAAATTATGAGTGCTTTAAGCTTTCGGCAGGCAAGGGTGTTGTGTTGTTAAGGTAAAGGCATTTGGCACGCTGCCTCGGTTGGTTTTAAAAACGAGAGGGATATTGGATGATAAACGATACCCTCAAACAAGAAACAATGGCATTGGAATTGTTGACTTTTAGCAATTAGAAAAGGCACGTATTAACTCTCTAAAACTATTGATTAAAAAAGTGTTAACCAATGCGAGACAATACCTTGGAACGTATGAGATTGCTCCAATTCCTTACCATGAAAATAATATTCAAATTTATTTTAATAGCTTAAATTTTCATGATTTAGACGTGCTTTATTGGTGGCTGGGGGGTGCAAGCGAATGGACAACGACTAAAACAGGTATGTTAATTATGTGTCGCTTTCGGCAAACGATTATTGCTTTGATGTATAATTTCGTTTTGGTTTAGAAGGGTGGAGTAAATCAGAAAGAATCCAATTTTCAGTAATTCTGCTATATTGGAAACGGTGGTGGTTTATCTGTCTCGCGCCATTATTTGTTTTCTTTATCGTTCATAGAATCTTTGATATCCGGTTTAAAATTTACAGTCGAGAAAAGGTATTGATAGCCGACAGTTTAACAGTAGAGTAAAAGGCGCTACGTGGCTGTATGGATCCTCATTTTATGTTTAATGTGTTGTTTTCACTTCAATATTTAATTCTGACAAAGAAAAACGAGTAGGCAACGGTCTTTTTAAATTGGTTTTTCTCATTGTTAAAAAACACATTAAGGTAGTCTGATATTGAAATTATTAGCAAACAATATGAGGTTAAAATTTTGACGGAATTCATAGAGTTAGAACAAATGAGACTCGAAAATGCGTTTGATTATGAAATAATTGCCAAAAAATGTAGGCCAAAATAGTTTCATACCTCCATTTATTTTACAGCCTTTTGTGGAGAATTCGATTCAGCACGGGTTAAAAGCTTTTCAAAGTGAAGGAAAGTTGAAACTTGAATTTGAGGTAAATAATTCCTTTTTAAAAGTGACAATAAACGACAATAGAATGGGCTACTTTAAGTCGTTAGAAAGCAAAGTTAAAAAGCACAAATCGTTCGGTATTCAAACAATTGAAGGGCGACTAAAAATTTATAATGGAAAAACCAAAGGAGATAATATCCTAATTACAGACTTATGAGAGCAAAATAAACGAAGGACCAGGGTAGAGGTAATAATTAGACTAAAAAAATGAGAGCATTAATAATAGATGGCGAGCCGATTTCGGCAAAGCACTTGCGAGAAATGATACGACAACATTGTTTTGAAATTGATTCGTTAGAGTCGATTTATTTGACAATAACCGGCATATAACATTTGAAAAACAATACTTACGTCATTGTATTTTTAGATGTGGAAATGTCTGAGATGAATGGGCTTGATTTTTTAAAAAAGGTTCTTTAACCGAAAACGACAGCAGTCGTCTTTTCCACTGCACATTCTGAATATGCAGTACAAGTATTTAAGGCAAATGCCACGCATTACATCATGAAAACAGTAGAAGAAAAAGATTTTGTACATTCAGTTCGGAAGGTTTAAGAGAATCGTACTCAATAACCAGCAACAACCATCAAGGGTAATAAAAGCCGAATACTATTACGATTTTTGATGGCTATGAGTATTCCATTCTAAACCAGTCGGAAATAGTATACCTGAAAGCAGAAGGGAATTATACAAAGTTTGCCATGATAAATCCTGAGTTATTAGTGAGTAAGCGAAGGGGTTATTTGGAGGAAAAGTTGGAGGGCTCTAATTTTATACGTTGCCATAATTCTTATCTCGTGAATCAGCAACAAATAGAGAAGGTAGGCAAGCAAAAAACGCCTTACGTTGTTATGAAAAATGGAGATACAATCCCTGTGATTGCCTCTAAAAAAGAGGAGTTAGAAAAACGTTTAGGGCTTCGATAAAGGTTAATTTTTTAAGCGATATTTGTTAACTTTATGTTATGAGGAATAAAATCATGCTTGGGTTGATTGGGGTGTTTGTTGTGATTCAACTATTTAGAATTGAGAAAGTTGAGTATAAAGAGCCGACGAGCAGCGGTATTTTAAGTTACGAAAAGCCAAGCATTGAGGTAACTAAACTTTTAGAGGAGACTTGTTTGAATTGTCATTCAAATCAAATTGACTACCCTTGGTACAGTGAGGTTGCGCCTATTTCATGGTGGATTGCGGACCACATTGAAGAAGGAAGGGAGCACTTAAACCTTTCGGAGTGGGCTCAATATTCTAATGCTAAAAAAGAGCATAAAGCTGAAGAGTCCTGGGAGGAAATAGAGGAGAAGGAAATGCCGCTAGAGTCTTATACTTATATGCACAGCGAAGCAGATTTAACTGCAGAACAAAGAGAAATTTTAATTGAATACTTCAAAAATTTACAGGCCAAATATAAAACATCTAGCTAGTCAATTTCAACGGTGAAGTATTTTACTTCATCTGTGAAGAATACTACCCCACTCATGAAAGATTGAATTAGTGAGCTATTTAAAAGCATAATTTAGAAATTCCTCATGATAAAATAATGTTTATTTATGGAATTGGTTTATAATTAAAAGCCCGTTAAATGAAATTTAGTGGGCTTTTGGTTTTTTATGAAATTTGATAATGTTCAACATGCAGTCTAGTCACAACGTTTGACTCAAATATCGTTGTTTATAAGCTACGAATTAGTCGTCTAGCACGACTAAATTGTATGCGTTATTTTTGGTTGAAAAGGAAAGAAGGTATGAACAGAGGCGAAGATAACACCCTCTCTTACAACCTCATTTTTAGCGTTAAATTCCAAGTTCGACCCAATGCTGGAATAATTCCTGGTCCTGGATAACCAGTAGCCCTTCTGGTAAAGTAATAGTTATCAGTTAGGTTGTTTATGCTGCTAGCCAATGAAAAATTTTCCGAAAATTTGTAGTTGGCTGATAAGTCAAAAACAGTGTAGGCTGGAATCGGGCCAAACACTCCTTTAAACGCATCCTCAGTGTTGGCAGCATCAGAAAATTGTTGACCAATAAAAGTGCCTTGTAAGGTTGCAGTAAAGTCCTGAAAGCCGTAAGTCACTCCAGATTTTATGTTGTATTGTGGCAAGTCTTCAAGTTTATTGCCTGCCCGAACACCTACCAAAGCTCGGTCGTTTATTTCTGAATATACTCCTCGGTTAACAGAACCATTGAAGAAAACACTCGCCTTGTGACTGCTTTTCTTTTTCAATGTTTTTAGCACATCTACCTCTAAATAAAGCTCAATACCAAAAATTCTAGCTGAACCGATATTTGTTCTAAGTCTTAATCCATCGTCAATTACTTGGCCGATTCTGTTTTCGTACAGGGTATAAAAAACACTTGCTTCTACAAAAAAGGGTTTAAAGTCCATTTTTCGGATTCCTAAGTCAAAGTTATAACCGCTTTCATCTTTAATATTGGGGTCAACTATTTGGGTGTTGGTTTGTATTTGTACATCGGTAAAATTGATGGCTCTGTAGTTAGCTGTTAGATTACCATATAGTTTGTATTTTTCACCCAATCGTTTGGAAATCCCAAGACCGTATAGTAAAACGTTGCGGGTGGTTTTAGCAGTGTCGGTCTTGCGATTTTCAATAAAACTGCCGAAAGCATCGGTCCTAACAGAATTTGTAAAAAACCCCTGAGATTGAGTTTCAATATACTCATACCTAAGACCTGGAATTAAGCTTAGTGTGGGACTTAATTTTACAATTTTTTCAATAAAAGCTGCAGCGTTTAAATTGGGGAATTCAAAGTCAGACCTGCGACGATCTAAAAAGGAAGTATCTACATTAGTAAAGTTGGCATCTGATCCCGCAGTTCCAAAACCTTGACTAAAATTTGTAACTCCTTGGTATATTCTTGTTCCTACCAATAAGGTGTTTTGAAGTCCTTTTAACCCTTTGTATTGATAAACAAACCGAGTTTCATTTCCAATGTTTTTAAAGGTTCCGTCAATTAAATCACGGTTCGATAATGGATCGGCAACATCAGGCGTTTCTTGTAAACCTAATGAAGTTCGGTTGGCCAGTAAGCCAAAAGTTCGGCTATATAACCTCACATTTTCAGACATCTGATATTCTAATCGCAACGCTGCTAAGTTCCAGTTTACTCGAAACCAATTGCGTTCCCTGTTAGAGCTTCTTGGGTCAATTTCAAAAGCCTCATCTGTTAAGCCGCCTGCTTGTTGGCTAAGGTAGTGCATGTTGGTATAATCAAAGCTTAACTTAAGTCTGTCTGAAAAGGCATACTCTAAGCCGACAAAAGCACCTACTTGTTCGAAGTTTGAATTTTCCCTCCAGCCATCGCCTCTTTTGTATTGCACATAACTGTAGTAGTTTAGTTTTTTTACTTGTCCGTGAAAGCTGTTGAAGGTGTTAAAGAAATTGTTGGCTCCATAAGTGTTTTCCGTTTCAAAATTGAATCGTTTCTTATTATTTCCTTTTCGCATTTTGAAGTTGACTAAACCTCCAAACTGGCTGCCATACTGCAAAGCCCCCGCTCCCCGAACCACTTCTATTTGCTGTACAGCTTGCAAGGGAGGTGTATAATAGCTTTCAGGGTAACCTAGTGCATCTGCACTAATGTCGTAACCATTTTGACGGGTATTAAAATTGGAGGTTCTATTTGGGCTTAATCCTCTTCCGCCTATGTCTAATTGCAGGCCGGCATTGTCGCTTTCCCAAATGTTTAAACTTGGTATTTTACTAAATGCTTGGCGGGCATTATTTGAGGCTTTGTTCCCAATTAATTTTTCAATGTTAATGACTTCTGTTTTTTTGCCCTCATACAATCCTCCACCTTCTGTTGGGCGCAATTTTCTAATCCCAAAAGGGTCTTCATCTACCTGTATTACAACTTCTTCAATGGTGTTAACCTTTAGGCTAACTTGTATTTTAATACTTGTATCATTTACTAGCCGTATTGGAACTTCAACAGGCACAATGCTCAAACTTTGAAGGCTAAGAGTGTACGTTGAGGCTGGAAGTTCAAAGGTAAATTTTCCTTGCGCGTTTGTGATTGTGAAGTTAGGGCTGTTTTTTACGTAAACAACCACCTCTTCAACCGGTTGGTTAGACGAAGAAGTGACAATTCCACTAAGACTTATGGTGTTTTGACAAACAGCAAATTGAGAGTAGAAAGAAAGAACTAAAAAAGACAAAAAGGAAGTTGCTCTTTTCATTATTCAGATAAGGGGATCAACCAGTTTTTAGCGTTAAAATTACCTTTATTGTACAAATCTACAGTTTGGTCAATAAAGAGCTGACTACGCCTTCCGTTTAACGAGATTCTACTGTAAACATAAATTTCTGGGGCATAGCCTAATTGACTCTCTTGTAATCTTCCAATGTGTTTGGCAAACTGTAAAATCATGTCTGGTTGACTGCGCAATTGTTGCTGTTGAAATGCCGTTAGGTAGTTGTTGAGGTCTACCTGTTTTTGCAGGTTTAGCTTCGGGTCTTTTGAAATAAAGGTGGTGTATCCATTTTTTTCCATCAGCATAACGCGCCAGCTGAAACGATAGCCGTCTTCGTTCCAAAATAAATTACCCGGGTGTTGCAGGTGGCGCAGAGGTAAATAGAGTTGAATGATAAGGTAACCGATTAACACAATCGGTATAAAAGCCGTTCTTTTTCTTGTTGAATAACTCCGTGTTGTAGATGCATTTAAAGGAAGGAAAGTCAATAATTTTTGATGCCAGTTTGCTGAGAAAAATATGACGGTTGACACGATCATGATGTATGGGAACATGCCAATCCGTGGAAACAAAATACCTGTAAGAATGTGAAAAATGAGAACAAGGAGGTACGCTAAAGGCCTAGCTCGTTTAAACCAAAGAAAAATCCATATAAATAAATCGTAAAGGCATCCAGCCCAACTAAATAAAAAAGCAACTTCTTTTAAATACAACCATTTTCCAATAATTGGGACTGAATACCTTCCCGGTAACCAGGTCGCTAGCGGTTGTGCTTCTACTAACCAATCTGCATTTACTTTTGCTAGGCCTGCAAAAAAGTAGACCATTGATAGTTGTACTTTAAAAATAAGGACACACCAATTGTCGCAAACTGGTTTTTTAATTTTCGGAAAAATAAATGAATCAATAGAATAACTGCGATGTGCAGGAACCAAAACCATCCAAAATACTAAGGTACTAACAAGGTAGTAGTGGTTGAGGTAATAGGTTTTGTCGATTAGCTCAACGTAGGTAAAGAGCACAAAGAACAAAGCTGTGCTTACTCTGTAGAACAAACCAAAAATCATAAAAAGAGAACTCAACGCAAGCAGTCCGAAAATGGAGTAAATGACATTTTCTGAGGGCAACGGGAGACCTTCTATAAAAGTAAAATGATAGGTTGGAATGACGTATAACTCCTTTACCCATCCTTTGAAAATAGTGCGTACTGTGCTATAAAACAACAAGCTGCTAAATAAAATCCTGAACACAACCAATGGAGCGCTCGAAACTTGCTGAAAGCAGAGTTCTTTGAATTTTACGAGGGTTGTTTGCATAATAAATAATAAAAGAGGTACTAAATGAATAGCACCTCTTACTTATAAAGTGAATGTTACAATATCGTAATTAATCTCCATCATTTAGTCCATCGGCATCTTGCACATTTAGCAAGGGCAATAAATCAGATTTATAAATTGTGACCAACGCTTGAATATTGTTGTAGAGTTCTGGATTTCCGCTAATAGAACTTCGCTCATTTATCTGAGTATAAATGGTAGTAAAAAGGTTTTTAATGTCCTGGTCTACTGCAGCTTGATTTCTGATAATAAGCATGTCATCGTAACCGGTTCCATTTACTTGTAAGGAACTTTCACCTAAGTAAAAGTCTTCCATTTCTTCTATAGCTGCCTTCACTAATTCTAAGGTAAAATCTTCGTTTCCGGCGGCAAGTGATTGATGATATCCTTCAATTTTGGTGGCATCGGCAGCAATAGGAGAATCATTTGGTCCTAGTTTGCCTATGGGAATACCTACTTTGTTCTCACGAATATGATCTTCGTAATACACCAAACTTTCGTTCAGCTGTGTACTTATTGAGCTACCTAAGGCAGTTCCAGCATTTGAAACAAAATTGGTTTTTAAATTACCGCTCCACTGTGCTACTAGGTCGTCCGCTTTAGATTTCATACTTGTTACTAGGGCAGAAAGATAGTCGATTCGATTGCCGTCTGCATTAAAATAAGTGACACCATCTGAGGCATGGTACAACAGATAATCTAATGCTGGAAAACCATTGGCTCTCATTTGTGCCGTAGTTCCAAAATTGAATGATCTGTTTGAAACGAGGTTGTTCAATACCGTTGAATCTACAGGATACAAGTTGGTATTTTCAACCAATCCTGAATTTGCTGTTGCATAATAGTTGTGAACAGCAACTGCTTGGTAGGCAAGGTAAGCTTCTTTATATGCATTGCGAGTAGCGGTTAGATTAACAGCATCAATTGATGCTGTTAATCCGTTTACCGCACTAACAAAAGCGGTCATTTTATTTTGGTATGTTACCATTGTTGGAATGATAACGTCGTTTATTTGGTTGGTCAGAAGGTCGGTGAAATCGGTTTCAGAAGGTTGATTCTGTCCTTCGCCCGTAACCACTGAGTCTTCATCTTCTGTGCAAGACGATAAACTTAATGTTGCCATTACTGCGAAGCTCATTGCGCCTAAGACAAACGTATTTTTAGTGTTTCCTCTAATCATGTTTGTTGTTTTTACAATTAAAACTGTATTGCTCCAAATCCTGGATAAGCTTGGTTTAATACACTTTTAGCACTCTCCATTTGTGCAGCTGTCACATTCCATAAGTTAATTCTATAAACACCCTCTAAAGAAGAATTGTTTGCATCCCAGCCCATTGTTTGTAAAGCTGTATGAGCTTGCGTTGCACTTAGTCTGCCTTCAGAATTAAACGAAAGAGCATAGATAAAGGCTAGTGCTTCAGATAGGTGGTGAATTTTATCTGCATCGGTAACATCTGCTATCGCATCATTTAAATAATCATAAGCCGCTGTAGCCAAGCCAATTTCTGTGTATAATTTAATGTCAGCTACAGCCGCATTGAAATACGTTTCGTTGGTGGTCTCATTACTTGGTCCAAAACCTTCGCCGGCTTTTAATACTGAACGTCCAAAAATAAGAGCATCCATTAATTTTTGAGAGGGATTTACACCGTAAACTGCTTCAATTTCGTTGCTATAATCGTACGTGTAATTGGCAATAAACTTGCCATCGCCATTGCTTGTGTTTGCGCTATTTGGGTAGGTATCGGGGTTTACTGCTAAATAACCAAAAGCCTCATCAAATGCATGTTGTCTTGCAGTTCCTTCTGTGGCATAATCAGCGCCTGCTGCGGTTTCATTGTTTCCCGAAGGGTTTAAATTTCCTGCCTGAACGGGTCTCAAATAATCATCAACTATTTGGTCATATAGCAATGCTCCGTACAATCCTTTTTCTAGCAATTGAATGTATTCTAATCCGTTTGCACTTACATGCCTCTTCTTGCTTCCGGTAGTAATCATTCCTGCTTTTCCGTTCATAGCTGTAATTGCAAAGTTAGCTCGGCTAGAAAGTGATAAACTATCTGCTAATTCTGCAAAACGATCGGCAACAGATGTATTTCCATTGTCGAAGTTTAGCTCGTCAATTTTGGTTCTAAGGTTTGAGTTCCCTTTTGCATCTGTACTTTCAAACTGATCTAAACCTGTATTTGCAAGTGCTTCCCTAAGGTTCCAATAGATAGGCTCGTTTCTACTAGAATCAACAATTTCTTGTAATTGTGCTACTCTTCTTATTTGGCCTGTATATGCTGCAGGTGCAAAAGCCCCTGTAATGTCATATGTCGTAGGTTGCACAAAAGTACCTAGGTTTATTGAACTTAACTTTTCTACTTGGCTAGCAGTAAAGTTATCTACAACTGCAGTTACAGGCGTTATTGCGTCCTCTTCGTCGTCTGTACAAGAGGATAAACTGGTAACCAATCCAAGTCCGATTAGGGAAATAGCTTTAAATGTTGATTTTTTCATATTCCTTATTTTTATTTAGACTAAATCTAAATAGCGTTTATTTTGAACCGCAAATTTACCTCCAAAGTTCTCTGTGTTCAATACCACGGAGAGGGTATTTTGTATGAAATTTTAGTTAAGGGATTGTAAAATGCATTATTAATGCACTTTTATTCAACTATATTTATGTTAATCTCCGTTAAAAACGGATAAATCGGGAAGCTTTTCGATTAATTTAGGAGTTCAAAAAAAGACAATATGTTATCAAAGAATATAGAACAACTCTTACAAGATCAGGTAAAAAAGGAAGCTTCCTCATCCCAAACGTATTTAGCCATGGCTTGCTGGGCAGACACTAAAGGCTTTGAAGGGGCTGCAGATTTTTTATACGCTCACTCTGACGAGGAGCGAGAACACATGTTAAAGCTGATTAAATTCTTGAATGAAAGAGGAAGTCAAGCAACTGTGGCCGCTTTAGATGCACCAAAGAAAGACTTTAATAGTTTGATGGAAGTTTTCAAAAGTATTTTGGAGCACGAGATTGTCGTTACAGAAAGCATCAACAACATAATAACGAATTGTTTAGCGGGGAACGATCACTTGACAAACAATTTCATGCAGTGGTACATGAATGAGCAAATGGAAGAAGAGCAATTGGCTCGTTCAATCATCGATAAGTTAGAAATGATTGGGAGTGATACTGGAAGTCTTTACCTTTTTGATAAGGAGTTAGCAGGTTTAGCGAGCGCTGAGCACTAAGTATTAAATAATTTAAAATATAAAATGCTGCATTAGGGTTAAAACTTGATGCAGCATTTTTTGTTTGCTAGAGTATTAGTTTATTTTTCTAAAAAAGTTATCTAAATAAATTTTTAGACTAATCTAAAAATTTATATTTGTGGCTCTAAAAAGCACAAACATGAAATCATTAAAAAATAGCCTTTTTACATTTTTATTTATTTCCACCTCAGTTTTATCCGTTGCACAAACGTCCACGGTAAAAGGAACTGTTACTTTTTCAGACAAAAAAAATGCTGAATTTGTAAATATTTATGTTCGGGGAACAAGCATTGGGACAACCTCTAAAAAAGACGGATCTTTTGAATTGGAGAATGTTCCTGTCGGGAAACAAATTATAGTAGCCTCATTTATTGGGTTCGAAAAACAGAAGAAAGTACTTGATGTAAAAGAAAATGAAGTTTACAATTTAAACTTTGTACTCAAAGAAGAAACAAACATCATGAACGATGTGGTCGTAACTGGTACCATGAAGGAATTATCTAAGCTGAATAGTCCGGTTCCTGTTGAGGTGTATTCTGCTCGGTACTTTGAGAACAATAAGGCTCCTTCCGTTTTTGAAGCGTTACAAAATGTTAATGGTGTTCGCCCGCAGTTGAATTGCAGTGTATGTAACACCGGCGATATTCACATTAATGGCTTGGAAGGGCCATACACTATGGTTTTAATTGACGGGATGCCAATTGTTAGTGGACTTTCTACTGTTTACGGCTTAACTGGAATTCCTGCTTCATTAATTGAGAGAGTGGAGATTGTAAAAGGTCCCGCTTCAACTTTATATGGTTCTGAAGCCGTTGGTGGGTTAATTAACGTTATTACAAAAAAGCCGATAAATGCTCCGCTTTTTGCAGCCGATGTATTTACAACCTCTTGGGGCGAAGTAAATGTCGATGTCGCAACGAAATATAAAATGGGAAAAAAAGTCAATGCCCTTTTAGGGGTGAACTACTTTAATTACAACAACCCTATTGATGTCAATGACGACGGTTTTACGGACATTACCTTACAGGATCGTATTTCGGTTTTCAATAAATTCTCGTTCGACAGAAAAAGCAAGAAAGAGTTTAACGTTGGTATGCGTTATGTTTATGAAGACCGTTGGGGAGGAGAAATGAATTGGACCCCTGAATTTAGGGGGGGTGATTCCGTATATGGAGAAAGTATTTATACGAGCCGTTGGGAGTTGTTCGGAAACTACCAGTTACCGACCAAAGAGGATCTTAATTTTCAATTTAGTGCGAACAGCCATCTTCAAAATTCAGTTTACGGAGAGACTGTTTATAACGCTGATCAGCGCATTGGATTTGGTCAGTTAACGTGGAACAAAAAGCTTTTTACATCTCATGACTTTTTGGTGGGCGCAGCTTATCGTTATACTTATTATGACGACAATACACCGGCTACCCTTAGTGCTGACAGTTTAAATAATCAGCCTCAAAACATTCATTTACCAGGGGTTTTCCTGCAAGATCAAATTACAATAAACGAGTTTAACACACTACTTTTAGGTGTTCGGGCAGACTACAATAGTATTCATGGGAATATATTTTCGCCAAGAATTAACTACAAATGGAATACAAAAGATAACAAAACGGTTGTTCGATTGAGTTTAGGGAATGGTTTTAGAGTTGCCAATGTTTTCACTGAAGATCATGCAGCTTTAACAGGAGCGAGAGAAGTCGTTTTTGAAGAAGAATTAAATCCTGAAACGTCGAGAAATGTAAACTTAAATGTTGTTAAAAGGATTTACTCGAAAAATGAAAACTCCGTTTCGTTAGACGGGTCTGTGTTTTACACACAATTTGATAACAGAATAGTGCCTGATTATGAAACCAATCCAAATCAAATTATTTATAGCAATTTAGATGGTTCTGCTGTTTCGCAAGGGGTTTCGCTAAACGTAGACGCAACGTTACAAAATGGATTAAAAATTATGGGTGGTGCCACATTAATGGACGTAACTGTAACTGAAGACGGGGAAGAACGCAGACAATTATTAACAGAAAAATTCACTGCTGTTTGGAACACAGAATATACTATTTTGCCACTAAAGCTGAGGTTAAATTATACGGGAAATGTGTACAGCCCGATGCGTTTACCATTATTAGGGGAGTTGGATGATCGAGCAGGGTTTTCGCCTTGGTTTAGCATTCAAAATATTCAGTTAACCCGACCTTTTGGCAAGAACTGGGAGCTGTATGTAGCAGTAAAAAATATTTTGAATTTTACGCCTGCAAGAAACAGTATTGCACGGTCGTTTGATCCGTTTGACAAAAACGTGGATTTTAATGCAGATGGCAGTGTTAATTCTACAGAAGAAAACCCTAACGCACTAACGTTTGACCCTACTTATGTGTATGCAGCCAATCAGGGAATAAGAGGTTTAATTGGCGTTAGATTTACCGTAAAGTAGCATGAAGAAGTTTTTCCTAGGAGCAGTTTTCATTGCCATGTTGAACCTCGCTTCTGCACAAAAGAATACTGGGGTTAATTGGCTAAGTGCAGAAGAACTGGAGCAGAGCTATTACCGAGAACCTAAGGCCATTCTAATTTTTTTAACAACGAGTTGGTGTAAGATTTGCAAAATGCAGAAGAACACTACTTTTGCAAATGATTCGGTAATCCGTTGGATGAATAAAACTGTTTATGCATTTAAACTGGATGCGGAAAGTAAAGATTCGCTTTCTTTTTTTAATCGAATCTATACGTTTAATACCGCTGAAAAATTCCATGATTTAGCCTTGTATTTTGGTAAAAACAACAAGCAAATCGTGTTTCCTTCCACGGTGCTTTTGGACAACAAGCTTCAAATTTGGTTTAGAAAGACAGCTTTGATCAATTCTACTGAGATGATCGAAATCTTAAAAGTGGTGGAAACAGTAAAAAATTAGCTCCTGCTTGCAAGTTTAGGGCACTTTTCATCGAGTTCAAAAATTGCAAAGCAATAACCTCTTTAGCGAAAAGTGCGCTGCTTTGTGAGTGGTTGAGGAGCTCCAATAGGGTTTTGTCAAACGCATCTTTACCCCTTATATTAACCGTTGAGGATAAAGTATGATTTTTACGTTTTTTTTGCAATTTGGATTAGTTTCAATTTGGCTAATAAGTAACTCATTATTATAAGTTTGCCTTTTTTACGCTAAGTGAAAAAGGCTTATGTTTAACGTAAAATATTTACATTGAAAAAGCTATGTCTGTCATTTCTGTTCTCGATTGCTTTTGTTTTATTTACTAGTGCGCATACTTCATCAATTTATGGTTTAGATTGCAACGGTGGGGCAGGCGGTCAAGGTCAGCTATTTTCTATTGATAGTAATTTTTCTGCTTTTTCTCCCGTGTAAGAGATGAACTACTTAGAGGGCTATTTAGGTCCCATTCGCAGAAAATTGTGCCAAGCAAATAATGGAAAGTATTTTGGATTCAATTCCATATCTGATTGCAATAGGAGCATAATTTTCGAATATAATGAGACCACAAATGCATATAAAACGGTGTACATTTTTGACCGTGAGTAGTTTAAATCACTTATGGAACACATGGTTAAAGCAGCAAATGGAGAAATGTACGGAGTAGCAAATACCGGAGACAATAATCAGTTCGGAGTAATATTTAAGTTTAACTCTCAAAATAGAGCAGTTAGTCCAACCCACTCCTTTGTACAGTCCAATCAGGATCCTAGAATAGCCCCGATTATTGCTTCGAACAATAACCTTTATGGTGCAACTTACGGAGGTTGGTCTCATACAGGAAATGGCTCTTTTGATGAGTACGATATTGCAAATAATACTTTCAGAGATATTTATTATTTTGACGAATCTACAAATAATATAATGGGTTGGGAAAGAAGGGGTAAAACCCTTTGTTGGAGGGGCCATATAGTTGTATTTATGGTGTAAGAGACGGGTATAGCCCTTATTTTGGTAGGCTGTATAAGTACAACTACAATACAGACACTTTAACGAGAATTTATCAATTTGATACCTGGCAAGGAAATCGGCATACGGTTTATACTAATTTGATGTTTGTAAATAATTCGCTTGACATAAGTGCAGGTTACACTAACTCTATCATGTATAAAATGAATGTGCTGTACGGTTCTGTTAGTATTGCAGCCAACCTTAATTTCAATAGCCCCTTACACGGAAGTTATCCGTTGGGAGAAATGTTTCTAAGTTCTTTGGGAAAAGTTTCCGGAACGTTGTTGAATAGAGGACCTAGTGGTGTTGGGTCTTCTTATATGTAAGATTCCAACTTGTCATCCATTACAATCAAGTCCCCATTTAGCAAACTGAATAGGATGTATAATCTCTTTGGCGGGCATATTTTTAAAAATGACTGTATTATATTAGGCTTTATCGGTAATCAACCTGAGCGCTCTAATTATTCCATTTATGTGAATAGGTGCATGCACGGGTTAGGTTCCGTTTATGAATTTAATTTGAATTCCGATCAGATACAAAGCAAACTGCAATTTGGCTCAAGTAACCTAGGCCATGTGCCAGCCAACAAGCTCATGCATAATGGAAGCACAAAGTTGTACTGGGCGAATAGAAATGGGGGGAGTAATTTCGCAGGAACAATCGTGGAACACGATTTACCAACTGCTGCAACTGTCAAATTGGTAGATGTGGATAGTAATTTTATTTACAACATAAAAAGTACAATCTTATTAAACCCAACTACCATTTTGGGAATAGGACAAAAAGACACAATAAAGAAGCTATTTGAATTTGATTTAGTCAGCAAAGTTTTTAAGCAGGTTCAAACGTTAAGTTATCCACCAAATTTATATACATTACAAAACTTCGGTTTTACTAAAGCAAGCAATAACAAGGTTTACTTCGTAGCACAGGCCGCAAAAATCTATGAATACAACCCTGTATCTAAATCTATAAGATTGGTATTTGATTTAAGCAATACATCGATCAACGGGTTTTCTGAAAACTTCGCCGAGCTTGGCAACAGTTTATTTGCTGCTTATGCTGGAGGCGTTTTTGAACTGAATTATATTACAGACTCAATTACTTATCATCCTTATAACATCCCTTTGTTTTCTATAGATTACTTTTCTCCACTTTCGGCTCATAGCAGCGGTAAGCTTTATAGGTTAGCTTTTAACCAACATACCACTACGCCTTTTGTCAATCCAACTCATATTCTTGAAAATGGAAGTAAATTTAGTGAGAAAACTCAGATAGAAGATCACAAGGTTCAGTTGGGTGGTAACTTTACGGAAGCGTCCAATGGAAAATTTTATTTTCAAACTTCAACAGAGTATATTTATAGAAGAAATTTTGAAAATAGAACAAGATTGATTGAATATGATGCGGTTAACAATACACATAGGATTCTTAATTCACACAATAATATTTCCAATTGTGGTGCATTAAATAATTTTGTAATAATTAACTCTAATCTTGTTGGAGTAAAAGAATCAAATAAAGGGAATGTAAAAATTTATCCAAATCCTGAAAAGTCAACATTATATATTGATGGGGGAATAAAGTTGGACAACCTGCGGGTTTGGTCGGTAACTGGAAAATTGATTTTGACCGTAGAAGATGTTAAAGATGAAATAAATATTTCAGAACTACATAACGGAATTTACATGGTTGAGCTAATTTCAGGTCAAACCAGACAAGTACAACGTTTAGTTATTGCAAAATAGTTGTAGTAGTTTGTCCTTTGCCAATGATTGAGAATTCGTAACTATTTTATTTTTAAATGGAAACGGGCGAGTTTGTTATAGAAAGGCAGCTTTGATTAATTCTACTGAGATGATGGAAGTCTTAAAACTGATGGAGAAAAGATAGTAAAGTGGAGCACGCACTGTGCTCCACAAGAAAGGGTGTGTTAAAATCGAATGTCTACTCCTGGTAATGCTTCTTGAACTCTAGTTCTTTCTGCATCTGTAAGTGGATTTCCGCTTAGAATTAAGGTCTTTAAAGACTTTAACTTATGTAAGTTTTCGGGAAAACTACGGATGTCATTATTTGCTAAATTTAGTAGCTCAAGCTTTTTTAATCTGCATATTTTTGGAGAGATACTAGAAATTTTATTGTCGCTCAATAACAACGTTTTAATTTTTCTCAGTCGTGCAACATCTTCAGGAATTGACGTTAAATTATTTTGATTAAAATTGACTGATTCTAGTCTTCTTAATTTAAAGACTGTTTTTGGAATCGACTCAAAATTATTTTGAGCAGCATTCAATAAAACCAGAGATTTTAAGTTTTTAAAAGACGCTGGTAAGGTATTTAGTGCATTCTTTTCTAGTTCTAATGTATTCAGGGTTTTTAGCTTTCCCAATTCACTAGGCACATATTTTAAGTTGTTTTCAACCAAGTGAATAATTTTTATGGATTCTAAATCTCCAATTTCAATGGGCAGCACGGTAAACTTATTTTTTGATGCATTTAGCACTTCTAACTTTTTTAACTGACCAATTTCTTTTGGAAGTTCGTTGATTTTATTTTGTCGTATGTTTAACTCGGTCAATTCAGGGCAGTCAAAAATTTCAGCGTGTAGTTCGCTTAAACTGTTCTTCATTAAGTTCAAAAATTTAAGGTTTTGTAACTTATTTATTCCGAGTGGGACAGTTTGTAATTCTTTATTCCTGAGGTTTAATAGTTCAGCAGGTTCTGTTGCTTCCAACGCTTCTTCAACAGAGAAATAGAGGATCGCTTTGGGTTGGTCTCTAGCATAAATTGGGTCCTCCGCTTTTCTACTTTGTGCACTGTAAACTTGGGTAATAAAAAGCACGGTTAAAAGGAGTAAAATTTTTTTCATGTAGCTTGTTTTTAATTACGACAAAAGCAAGGTGAGTTCTCTCACCTTGCTTCTTCGCAAATTAGAATGTTTGTTTACTTTACAATTAGCATTTTAGTTGCTATTTTATTCTCGCTTGTTAACTGCAGCACATAGGTGCCTTTGCTTTTTCCGCTTAAATCAAGTAAATAGTTATTGTCAATGTTTCTCTGTTCTATTACTTTTTTGCCCATTAAGTTGTATACCAAAATGTCAACTTGTTTGTCCGTTCCACTTACTGAAATAGTGGTTCTTCCATCAGTTGGATTTGGCGCTACAGTGATTGCTGTTTTTAAATCAAATGAACTTAAACCAACAGAACCATAATTAACTGTTTGGACAATGGTGTCGCCTTCACAACCGCTTGCGTTCGTTTCCAAAACTTTCAAATCTGAGCTACCAATGGAGGCTGGCCATGTCACCTGAATTTGATTTGTTCCTTGACCGGAAATTACGTTTCCTAAACCGGCAGACCATAAGTAAGTTGAACCTGAAGTATTTGTTACAGTGTATGTCTCAGTTGCTAACACTGCAGAATTAACATTCCCTGAAATTGCACTAGTGATAACCGCTGTAGTTGTTGCGCTATCCATTGCAGGTGCATTTATCAAGTAGTATTTGTTTGGATCCTCGTTGTAATCAAAAATTGAAACGTGATATGTTGTGTTCTGATTCAAGCCTTTAATAGTGATGTTTGAATCCAAGCCATCGTACACTACAAAGTTGTTTTGACCCAATTCATCTCCAATTTTAAAATTGTTGTCAGAAGAATACGTAAATCCATCTGCAGGTGTCGCATCTACCAAACTATCTTGTTTTACAATTACTAAATGTCCTGATCCGGCTCCTGGGGTAAAGTTTAAATCAACAGAATCACAAGCATTGGTAGTGAAAATTAAATTAGTTGCTCCGGCCAATGGAGCATAGTTTCCTAAGTATTCTTTTCTTGCAATAACGACGGTGGTGCTTTTGCCCATATCTGCTCCATATCCTGATGCGTCTACTTGCACGGTACTGCTGTTGCTGCCTCTTGGGTGCTGAACAGATAAGAACATGAATTTGTAATCTGGGGTAAACGTCATTCCACAAGGTTCAGAACCTACAGGAAGTTTTGCAAATATGTCAACTCGAGGACTTGCTTGTGTGTGACTTGGTCCAACCATCCATACATGGTCTCTGCTGCCATCTTGCAAAACGTAAAGGTTGCCTAAATCATCAAAGCAAAGATTGTCGTTTCCAGAAGCCCAAGGTTCTGAAACCACAGCTCCACCATAATTAATTAAATAATCTTGTCCACCAACAAACGTTTGAAATTGGTCGATGTTGGTAGTGCTTAAATCATTAAAGCTATATACTCGGTTAGAACCTTTTGCAGTAAAATAAATTTTACCATCTATGGTACCAATCTCAACATCTTCAATGCCGTTAAACGTAGTTGCACCTAAACTAACTGCAAGTGAATTAGAGTTGTTTTGATCGGACTGTGTTGTGTTTGGAACGACAAGCCAAGTTCCTGTAGGAGATAGTGGCTCACCATTTGAAGATCTTCCACTATCAAGTTTTAACGCATACAGCGTACCTGAGGATAAGTCTGTTGGGTTGTTTGCAATAAACTTAAACAAACAGCCAGAACCTGCATCAACGCCTTCGTAAGCAGTAATGCTATCGTTTGCTACTACAATATTTTCATGATTCATTCTGCCCAACGCCCATAGTTTTTCTTGCTTTCCTGGTGTTCCGTACTCTTTTACTTTTCGAGTAACTGGATCAATCTCTACTTGCCATCCTACATCCTGATAACCGTCAACGTTTGCATCGCCTGCGTTGCTGGTTTCTTCAGAAGAAATAAACGTTCCCCAAGGAGTAATTCCGCCGGAACAGTTTCTGGTGGTTGTTACTAAATCGGTATTGTAAAAATCTACCGCTTGCGAAGAATCTACCGTCCAAAGCTTCACTGTGCTATTGTACTGCAAGTCTAGAATTGAGACTCCTCCAGGGGTGTTTTCATGATTAATTCCTAAAAACCCGTCTTCACTACTACCAATTCTTCCGATATAACCTGTAAAATCATTGTTGCCAGGGACAGTTGTCCGAACACCGGTGTTCGTGTAGGTATCACCTTGCTCAATTAACACTTGAAATGCATGTGTATTTGGAATTACAAAGTCAGGACCCTGAGCCGTAGGGAACAATGAGGCAAAGCAAGAGATATGTTGATCGTTCGCCCCATTGCAAGCTTTTCTTGCATTTGGCTTTTCAGCAATTGCAAAGTCGAATGTTAAATCTGAACTAGAACTATCTCTTTGGTGTAGCTCTACTGCAACGATGTTATCGCCTTGCAAAAAGATGCTTTTTGAAACCGTAGTGCCGTAAAATAGCTGCTCATCTGCTCCGGAAATAATACTTGAGGCATTTGTGCGGTAATTAACAGCTCCTGCTGGCATGTTTGAACGAATTACTTCCGTTCCATTAACGTAAACAATTGCTCCATCATCTCTTCTTAAGTTTAAGATCAACGAATCGGCTAAGCCTGCTAAATTGGCAAAATTGAAACGTTTTCTGAAATAATACGTGATGTACTTGTTATTAACATCTGGACCGTAAGATAATGTAGTAGCAGAAATGTTAGCATAACCTAACGGAGAAGCTCCATATGCCCAACTTGTATCGTTGTAGTTCAAGTCTTTCCAAGTAGTAGCTCCTAAATCTGTTCCATTGTCGAAATAATTCCAGTCATCTCCACTAGAAACTGGATAAGAAGTAGTTGTTAAAGGAGGTAATTTACCTCTTACCTCCATGTCGAAACTTAAATCTGAACTAGAAGTATCTTGCTGATGCAATTCAACGGAAATTACATTTAAGCCATTTACGAGGTTATTGTCGACAGTTGACCTGAAGTAAGTAGTTTCGGCTGCACCTCCTACGACAGAAGAGGCAAGTGTACCAAACCCTATTGTTCCGGCAGGCATGTTTTGTCTGAATATTTCAGAACCATTTAAATACACTACCGCTCCGTCATCTCTTAATACATCAAAAATTAATGAATCATACTGATTTACGTTGTTTGTGTTGAATGTATAACGTAAATAGGTAGTAACTTGCTTATTGCTGCTACTTGGACCAAAACTTAGCGTAGTAATTTCGTTTCCGTTGTTGTAGCCTAAAATCGCATCGCCAAACTCCCAAGTTGAGTCATTGTAATTGATAGCTGTCCAATTTGTAGCAGTTAAATCAATTCCCGTATCGTCAAACTTCCAAGAGTTTCCTTTGCTTATTGGGAAACTTCCGTTTACGTAAGTAGAAGGAGGAATGTAAGTAACTACTAACCTTGGTGCTCCACTAACAGAACCGTTGTAAGATTCTGCTGTTCTTTTCCCTGCGTTTGAAGTATATCCGGGAATGGATAGTATAGAAGGATCAACTCCTGCAAAAGCCATTGCGTTTCCGCTAATCCACCCGGCTCTGTTCACCACAGCTTGTACTTGGCTTACTAGGCCAATGGTTTGTTGGTCAACTCCTGCAATACCAACAGTTGGCCAAGTTGGAATTAAATTTTGAATTGTTGGAGCTGCCATAAACGTTCTACCCGAAAGATTATTAGTAGTTGCTGCATATTGAATCGCATTGTCTGTATCTTCAGCTGCCCAAGCAACATTTACTGTATCGGTAGAATTAGTTTCATCTACCTGAAACTGAATATGAGCGTCAGTTATAACAGAACCATTAGGAATGTTTACGTTTTGAAAGCGCATTCCTATAATTTGCAGGGAACTGCCATCTGTAGTAAGCTCCAGATCGGAACTAGATAAATCCATTGCTCCTGACTGAGCATCTTGTTCAGCATCGTCGTCTCCGGTAGTAATTGCAAATGTAGAAGTTACAGGTGCCGTGTAGTAGACCATAAGCTGCGCTGACTCTGCACCTGTTCCGTTATGTGCTTCAGCAGTTCGTTCGCCGACTCCAGTAATTAGGAAGGTAATTGGGTTTCCAGTAGCCCAATTTGGCCGGGTAATAATTCTGCTTAGCAAAGTACTAAGGTCTGGAGTTTTTTGATCCGGTGTTGCTACTTGTCTTGTTCCCCATGCAGGAATGTTACTCCAAATTACGCTATCGCTAGATTCTGTCCTTGAAGAAATATTGCTTGTCGCAGCAGTAAATGTTGGAGAGTTATCGGCATCTTCTACTTTAAATACAATTGTTGTTGCCCCTGAATTTGTTTCATCAACAGTAAATTGAATGAAGGCAGAATCTATAATCGCATCTTTAGGCAGATTTAAGTTGGCGAAGCGCAAACCAATAAATTGATTGCCGTCGTTGCCATCCTCTACTAGTTCAATATCCGAACTTCCCAAATCCATTAGTCCGGGATTAGAAAGGGCATTTAAGCCTCGCTCCTCTGCATCGTCAGAGTCGGCTTGTATGCCTGTGGTTAAGCTTAAGTTAGATTGCGCATTGAGCTGGCCGAAGCAAGTCATAGCTGCAATTACTAAGGAAAACCGAGTTAAAAGGGTAAACTTGTTTTTCATGGTATTTTTAGTGTTTCTAGATTTTGTTATTTATATGATTCAAAACTAGAAATGACTTCTTTATACAATCTTAACTCAGACTTACCATTGTTTTAAAAGAATGGCAAATGTGTGTTATGAATTTGAAAAAATAGTAACGAATTGGGAATGTAGATGTGATAAAAATGTGGTAAGTAACTGAATTATAACAATGAGATTTATGTTAAGAGCGGGTTTTCAGCATAAAATAATAATGTAACCTAATTTATAACTGAGTAGATGCGTGAGGGATTGTATCATTTTTCAATATATAAGGCACTCATTTTCGAACACTAAAAATAATTTTAGTGTTCGAATTGTGGCGATTTAATACATCGAATAGACAAAGAATCGAGAAAAATGAGCAAGAAATGGATACTTTTCTATTTTGCAAAAACCTGACTCTTGTCTTTAAAGGCCTTAAATTCCAAAGCATTTCCCTCAGGGTCTAAGAAAAACATAGTGGCTTGTTCTCCAACTTGTCCTTTAAATCGAATGTAAGGTTCAATAATAAATTCAGCATTTTGATTCTTCATTTTAACAGCTAACTCTTCCCAAACTTCCCAATCTAGAACAACGCCGAAGTGAGGAACAGGAACTGCTTTTCCATCTACCTTATTGGTAGGGGCAATTTTTTTTGAATGATTTTTGTCAATATGAATGACAAATTGATGCCCAAAGAAATTAAAATCGACCCAATGGTCAGAACTACGACCTTCTTTGCAACTGAGTGTTTCACGGTAAAAAGTACGGCATGGTTCTAATGAGGTAACAGGAATGGCGAGGTGGAATGGATTCATATTTTCAGTGGTTGTGAAAGAGAGTAAGGATTCAAAAAGGTTAGCGTAAAAATAGGGAATATGAAAAGCAGGGATATTAGTGGAGTGTTGTTTTAGTGGTCTTTTATTTCAAATACTCTTTTTAGCGCATGGTAGAGTTGCATTTCAATTAAATATGTTTCAAATGTTCAGTGGTATAAAGGTTGTTGCTGAATAAAAAAGTGCAACCTGTGCAATATAATAGCATTCAATTTTCAAAGAGTGCTTCCCTTGTTTTATAACAATTAGGTTAAACTTTCTATTTTACTTGACCCATTTAATTTATTTGATCGATTTAATTATACAAGAGCAGACTTTATTCGGAACAGCTTTAGACCTTTCGAAATTGGCCGTTTTGGGTTTGCCTTGTAGATTGTTTCTGACAAAGAACCAAAGACAGGTTGAATAGCGCAGAAACAACATATAAAAAGTAGAAAAAATAATGTAATAACCTCAGAGGGGAAAGTTGAGAAACCTGATGACAAAAGAGTACCTGATGAGGTATTCTTATTAAATAGCAATGAGAATTGCGCATGTTGAAGTATTAATTCTATGTGAAAGGTTATTCATTAGGAGGCGTTTGTATGAATATTAGTTGATATAGAGTTGGTTTTATATACGTTTGGTGATTTGGTATATGAAATGAAGTATGTATTAGTTTTATTATTGACCATTGCCCAATTGTTTGTTTTCGCTCAAATAGAAAGTAAAAAGGTCAAAGAAGGGAAAAAAGACCAAAAGAAGTACAGAATTTTCTTTAGATTTGATTCAATAAATTTAGAAGAACAAAAAATAATGGGGTGAACTTTCATCTATATAGAAGGACAATTACAGCGCTGGTTTTGCCGAAGTCGGCACTAAAACAAGTATCAAATTCTACTGACAAAGAATAGCAACCTTGTATTCAGTTTTACAGGGTCAGAATATAGTTATAATGAACCTGGGTTGATTGAGTTTGACGGCTTTTGTATAAACAGAAAGATATACGCCGAAAAACACAAGGTTAGCCTTTTACTTTTGGGTATAAATTCTCGGGAGGCTCTCAAATTAATAAAGGTTTCGTGAATCCATTCTTACGTTACAGTCGTATGATAGCGGGCAGAATAGAAGTTTCAGCAAATACAAGAAATGGATATAGTTTGTTAATGGTGTAGACCGAAAGTTCTCCAGCAAGTGGATTATGTTATGGAATTAATGGAGGGCTCGAGTTTTACATTAGTGAAAGGATAAACTTAAACTTTGATATTGTGATTGTTGGTTCGGCGTTTGATATAGAAGCAGAGTTTATTCTCACATCTACTAGAACAATAATGCTATTTCCTAATTATAGATTGCCTTTCTCTCCAATTAACATAGGGTCCTCCTCTGGGGTAACTTTCTAGTAGATCAGACATACAGGTTAGATCAACCCAACACTCATAGCATAGATCGTTAATTCTGAAACGGATTTAATGCCAAGCTTTTTTAAGACATTCTTCCTGTGTGTGTGAACGGTATGGTGACTGAGGTGAAGTTTTTCGCCAATCTCTTTGTTGGTTAATCCACTCGCAATAAGTGCCGTAATTTCATTTTCCCGCTCGGTTAAACTGGTTGGCTCGCAGTTATCAGCGTCAAACTTTTTGTTTAAAGCAATGTCAATTACCTTGTTGCAGTAAAATTTTTCTCCCTTCGCAATCGCAAAAATAGCTTGTGTTATTTCAGCTGTTCCGCATTGCCTTGTTAAATACCCTTGAACGCCTTTCTCTAATACTTGCAGCACATTTTGTGGGCTGTGTATTTCAGAAATGATAAGCACTTTTTTATTTGGATATCTTTCTTTTAGTTTAAGTGTTGTGGCTACTGTAAAGCGCTCGGAGGATGATAAGGGGTCAATCACTACTAAATCGTAATCGTCCTCTTCTAAACTTGCAAATAAGCATTGCTCATCCGCCGCATTTTTAATAAAATCTATGCCATCACCTTTCGTCAATATAGCATTTAAGCCATTCGCCATTAGCACATTTGCATTCGCATGTAAGATATTTAGCCCCATTTATTTAGAATCATTCTAAACAGCAAAGAAACGAATGAAAAACGCAGAAAACAAGGGCTATAAAGCGAAAGGGTGTTAAATTGTTTTAACTTTTGAAGTTTGAATTGAATTACTTACTGAATCCCAAAGCTGGATTCTCTGCTGCAGGCATTCTTTGGCGACTGTTAAAACGTCGTTCCATTTTGTTTCATCTTCCCCACAAAGTTCGCTTACCATTTTTAAAGACAATGGGCCATGTTCATCTCCATCAAGTTCAATATGTCTTTCTAAATAATACCTAAGTTTATTGAATTTCTCTCCTTTTGCCTCAGCGTTATTTAAAATTTCAATAAACATATCGGGAATTACGTCCTCTCTTCCAAAGGTAAATGCCGATGCTACTTTGTGGGTTTGATTGCTCTGGATTATTTCGAAAGTATGATTTACAAAATTGGCAACCTGTTTTTCAATTACGATTGAGTCAAGACCTTTACTTACAGAATAATTTTCCTCAATTAACTTCACAAAATTCTCTATTTGAGCAGTGTCCCCTTCAATCTCTCTCATTGCATCTAGGTACATTTCAAAATGACTGTTCGGTTCGGATCGTTCGTTAAGATCACTTTCTTCTCCGTGTACAATTTCATTAATGAATCTTGCCAGAGTTGCATTTTTCTTAGGAGTCCAAGGAACTGTTGTAGTTGTTAACTCTATTTGCAAGGACTTTAACAGCGACATAAAATCCCAAACAGCAAAAACGTGATTCTCCATAAATACCGCAATATCAGATAAGCTATTTAACTCTTGGTATAATTTATGGTTTTGCAGTTGCTTTCTGTAAGGGGCAATTTGCTGTTGTATGTGTTCGATTCTATTCATTTCAAAACTAGATTATAAAAAAGGTAAAATTGATTATAAAGTTTCTAACCTTTTCTCTTATCTAGAGCAATCTTTTAGTTAAAAAGTTTTGATGCTTGTAAAATTTATATTTACTTAACTTCTGCCTCTTTGTTATTCTAAGAGTAGGGAAAGAGCTTTTTTTGAGGAGCACTTTAAACGGTCCTGACTCTATGAATGAACGGTCTAACATCCGAATTATTCGCCTCTAGAAACTTCTCGTTTATCCGATTTCGATTGCACAAATGAGCCTTTCTGCCTAATTTAATAGGGTAACATTTAAATTTAATGAGGATGGAAGGAGGAGGATCGATGCAGAGCATGCAAACAGTTTTGAAGAATGACAGAAAATTATTGGATGGTAGAAAGAAGAGAGGATTCTTCAAAAGAGAACTCTCCTATGCTCAAGTTCGCAAATACTATAAAGACTTATCTGTTCCCCTTACAGATGCAGGGAATAGAATAACCAGTGAACCACAAACAAATTCGGCAACGATTATTGAAGCAAAGGAGAAAAAATGGAAACATGCAAATTGTACTTTTTATGATCGTTGTAATTATATTGAGTTTAGGAATGTTCTCTGTATTATCTAAGACCAAGAAAATGACAAAACAGAAAATTCAATACCTGCGTACTCCTCAATTTATGCTGTCCGATGGCTACGACTCTTTCATGGCTATGGGAAAAGATAGGGTGCTAGTACAGAACTATTTTTTAGCGATAGGCAAGCACCAAAGAGCACTACAAGTTCGCCCAAATCAGAGAAGGGCAAAATTATTTTTTGCAAACGCGTATGCAAAGTCATGTAAACACAAAAAGAAATTTTGTATTGATGCGAAGCGTTTTATTTCAGAAATGGAAGAGAAGTATGCGAATCAAGTTGTATTTACCCCAGTTAAAAGTAAGGTGTTTTGTTAGTCAGTAATGTTTCCTTACAGATGCCTAACTAACAAAAAAGCGCTTGTCAATTATGTTGATAATAGGTTCTGTCGGTGCAAACAATCGAAGATCGGAATTACCAGACCAAAAAACATCGAGTATTGCTCGATTTTTTTTGGTTTTTTTATTAGCCTTTTTTTATATGTCTGTTAGTTTTTTACTGTTAACCCACCACACATCTTTTACATCTTTTTCTTGAATATCGCTTACTGTTTGAATAGCGGAACGCATAGAAAGAGGTTCTTCTAAAATTACATGATACCATGTTTCTCTAACGTTTTTAACTATTTTTAGTGCGTACGTTGAACTCCACTTTGTTGAAAATAATTCAGCTCTATCTTTTGTTCTTTCTGATGCTATTACAACATAATATCCGCCACTTTCGGTATCGGCAATTTTGGAGTTTATGGCTGCTAATTTTGCGGCATTGGAGCTTGGTAATCCATTGGTTTTTAATTCCCCAATAGATTCCTGTATTGACTGTACGTCTTCCTTGATAGTTTTAATTTCTAGAAACAAGCGATCTAACTTATAATTCACACTGTCTCCCGAAATTGTTTTTGAGGTACCGAGTAAATTGTCTAAACGCCGGTTTAGTTCTGTTATTTTTTTATCGTTTTGCTCTGTTTTTTGCCCGTAAGCGTTAACAGAAAACAAAATAAAAAATAGAGGGATGAAGTACTTCATTATTTATTATATTTTTTCTCTAATTCAATAATTTGGTTTTCAATAACGGTTAACCTTTTACTTATTGCTTTTGCCGCTTTCTTATCATTTGCCTTTTTCAAGTTGCTTAATTCAATTCTGATTTTTTGTATTTCAGAAAAGACACTTGACTTGTCGTAAGTATTGTTTTCATCGTTAAGCATGGCATCGAACTTTGCAGCATAGTCATCCAATGTTTTTAACGTTTCGTTTCGCTCAGCTTGTTTGGCAGGTAAAAAATTAATTCGGACTATAATCTCGTTACAGTTAGCTGAGATATCGCTAAATTCTGAGTTGTTCATTTCATAAGAATAGCCGATTCCGAAAGGACCGAGATCGAAACCAATTCCAAAGTTCAAATTATTTGTAGATTGGTAACCTACTTGTGCCCAAATCTTCTCCTTGTATTCTCCTTTTACTAAAATATCGTAACGATTATCAATTACCGGAAGGTTCTGATAAATAACGATGGGCGAAACGGAGAAGTCTGAAGTGTTAATTTGGTATTTGTAAGAAGCTGTTGCCACAATATGTTCCGAGAGTGCTTCCCCACCCACAACTAAGCTGGGGGCGCTAAGGCCGAACTGGAAATCATTGTAGTCATACACTAAACCAATCCCTGCAATAAAGTTTGTTTCATCGTAAAATCCACTAGCTAAAGTAGGGTCTGCTTGGTCTAAAAATTCATCATTTTGGATGCTTCCAGAATTTAACATTCTGCGCACGGCGCCTGCTGAAACACCAAACCTCAAGTCAGAATTTTCATCAAACCTAATTTGATAACTGTAGGCCACATCGTATTTCGTAAGTTCAAAAGCTCCTCGTTTGTCAGAAATGATACGCCCTCCGATCCCTTGTGAATTGCTGATTGGTGCATGAAGTCCAAACATGGTATTTCTTGGCGCATCGCTAAATCCGGCTGCATATGTTTTGGTGTTCAACATAGCTGAAACGCTTCCGTTATTCCCTGCAAAAGCCGGGTTCATGTTGAAACGGTTCATAATGTAGTTGTAATAGCCGTATGATAACTCTTGCGATTGAACATTGGCAGCGCTAAAAAGGGCAATGCAAAGGCTTAGTATTTTTATATTTTTCATCTTCTTCAATTTTAAATATTTTTTGATGTCCTGAGTTGAGTCTAAATATTATCTTTTTAAAGTAATTACACCTTTAAAGTTTTCACTTGGATTGGTAGTATTTTCGAAATAGTAGTAATAAATTCCTTCAGGCAATTGAGTCCCATTCAATGTTCCTTTCCAATCGTTGCTGTAGTTGCTTGCTTTTTCATGCACAACTTCTCCGTTTACACTAAAGATCTTTAAACTAAAGTCTGAATATAATTCTACGTTTTGAATTTTCCACTCATCGTTTCTACCATCTCCATTTGGGGAAAAGTAATTTGATGCTGGAAGTGTTCCCTCAATTTGATCTGAAATTTCAATTGTGATAGTTGCGGTGTCTGTTAAGCCTTCTGCATCACTAACTTCAATTGTAATTTCATAGCCTTTATTGTTTTCATAGTCAAATGTTCTGGAAGAAGTCAATTCTCCGCTTGAAGCCACTATTCTAAAGTCAATTTGATTTCCTAAAATTTTGTAGCTGAATGTTTCTAGGGCGTCCATGTCTGATGCTGTTATCGTTCCAATGCTTGTATTTGGAGTGCTATTTTCAGAAATTAAGAAGAACTGAGCATCGATATTTGGCTTTTCATTTCCGTTGGTCAGTGCTATGATGAAGGTTTTTTCTAGTTTTCCTCCCTGATTATCCGTTGTTCTTATTCTAATTGAATAAGCTGTTTGAGTCTCAAAATCAAAAGTTGTGCTTGTTTTTAATTCATTTCCTTCAATTGTGAAATTAGCGTTTCCGCCGTCACCTGAACCTGCAATTAAAGTGTAAATAAAGTTGTCTGAAGGGTCTTCATCAATACTCGATAGAATTGCTACTCTTGTTCCAATTGGGGCAATTTCATTCACTGTAGTGTCTGAAAGCAACAAGTCTGTTGGTAGATCATTTTGATTGATAACTCGAATTATAAAGCTGCTTTGTATTGTTCTGCCGCCTTTATCTGACGATTGTATTCTAACACTTCTTGTTTTTGCGTTATTGAAATTTAAAACAGAATCAATTTCTAATAGATTACCGTTAATTCTGAAAAGGGCATTGTCGGCAGCGCCTTGACCGGCAATTAAACTGTAGATAAAATTGTCTGTGCCATCTGCATCCGTGGTAGTTAAGTCTGCTGTGAAAGTTCCAACTGCAGATTTTTCAAGAATACTATCAACTGAAATAGCTAAGGCCGTGGGAGCATCATTACTGTCAACAACTGTAACGGTTAATTGACGACTAAAAGTAGTTCCTGCATTATCCCTTGTTTGGACTTCAATAACATATAGATTTTTGGTTTCGAAATCAAAACTTACTCCTGTTCTTAATTCATTACCTGATATAATGAAAGAAGCGTTATCGTTCGTTCCTTGATTCGCAAAGGAGTAACTGAATGAATCAGTACTGTCTTTGTCAACCGTTGCGAAAGCACCTATAAACGAACTCTGCGGGAGGTTTTCTCTAAAATTATTCGGAGTTAAGCTGATATCAGTTGGTACATCATTGCTATTTGTAATGTTCACTGTAAAAGCTTTTTCAGTTGCTAATCCACCTTGATCCGTTGACAACACACGAATTTTGTGTTGTCTTTGTGTGTTGTAATCAAATAGAACGTTACTCTTTAATTGATTTCCTGTAATGATAAAGTTTCCATTGTTAACGTCTCCAATTCCTGCGATAAGCTGGTAGTTAAACGTCTGCATTAGGTCAATATCCGAAGTTGAAAAGTTACCTATGGTAGTATTTATTGCTGTGACTTCAGGAGTTGATGCATTGTCGATTGAAATATCTGTTGGTGTATCGTTTACATTTTGAACAAAGACACTGAAGGCCTTTTCAAAAATCTTATTTCTAGAATCGGTAGTACGAATTCTAATACTTAACTGACTCTTCACCAATACATCAAAAGAAGAATTTGAGAAGACACTATCATTGGTAATTACAAACCCGGAGTTATCAACTGCACCAGTTCCATTCACCAGTGAATAGCTATATGTATCTGTTGCATCTTGATCAACTGAATTAAGTCTTCCTAAAAATTCTCCAGCTACTTGTTTTTCACGAATGCTATTTGCCGAAAGAATAAGGTCTGTTGGTGTATCATTAGTATCGTTAACGTTTACAAAAAGCTGTCTGCTGTAAGCTCCACCATTCCCATCGCTTGTTTGGATTTGAATAAAGTAAACTGCTTTGGTTTCAAAATCAAATGTTGAAGATGTTCTCAACTCATTTCCTACGATAGCAAAGCTTGCATTATCATTCGTTGAAAGAGTTGCAAAGGTATAAATGTGGTTGTCATTTGCATCAGCATCTACGGTTGCAAAATTCCCAATTAACGTGTTGGCCGGCAAGTTCTCGTTAATGTCTGAAGGAGTTAATGATATATCTGTTGGAGCATCATTTGCATTTGTAATGGTAATGGGGAATGACTTTTCAAAAGATGAGCCTTGAGCATCCGTTGTTTGTACCCTAACTGAATATGAGGTCCTAACGTTTACATCAAATACAGTATCTGTTTTCAACGCATTTCCTACAATTTGGAAATCGTCGTTGTCCGCATCACCAATACCCGGAACAATTAAATAGCTATGTGTGTTCCCTGTGTCAGGATCTAGCGTCGTGAATATTCCAACGGTAGTATTCCGTGTGGCATCTTCAGATACATTTGAGTTCGTCAAGTTTATATCTGTCGGCGTGTCATTCGCATTTATGACTTTAATTAGAAATGATCTTGAAGTAAATAAATTACTCGCATCTGTACTTCTTATTCTTATGTTGTAATCTACTCTGCTTTCAAAGTTAAAAACTGCATTGGTAAACAAGCTGTCGTTTGAAACTTGAAATGATGCATTGTCGGTTGAGTTTATTCCACTTACAAGAGAGTAGGAGAAGCTATCATTTGCATCTTCATCTATTGAACTGAATATGCCAATAAGGGAATTTGTAGCACTATTTTCTGCAATCAGGTTATTGTTAATTATAATGTCTGTCGGACCATCCGTTGTATCCTTAATGCTAATGTTGAATTGCTTATCAAAAGTCCCACCGTTTCCATCGCTAGCTCTTACCAAGATAAAATAGCTGTTTTTTACTTCAAAATTGAAGGATACAGTAGATCTTAATTCATTGCCGACTAATGCAAAAGAGGAATTGTCATTTGTGCCACTAACAAAGCTGTAGGTATGCGTATCAGCCGTATCTGGATCAGCAGTTGAGAAGTTTCCAATCGAAGTATTTGGTTGCAAACTTTCGAATATACTATCGTAAGAAAGTACGATATTAGTTGGTGCGTCGTTTGAATTTGTAATGGTTATTGTAAAAACCTTCTGAAAAACGCCACCAAAACCATCGTTTGATTGCACTCTAACGGAGTAGGTGTTTTTAGTATTCACATTAAACGTGTTGTTTGTTAGTAGTTTATCTGAAGAAATTGAAAAAGAGATATTGTCTGCATCTCCATTGCCAGCAACCAAACTGTAGGTGTGAATATCACCTGCATCTGGATCTGTTGACGTAAGAGAACCTACCTCAGTTCCTTGAGCTTGATTTTCAGAAATTACATTATTTGAAAGTGTAATGTTTGTAGGAACGTCATTTATATCTTTTACAATAATTGAAAAGGGTTCAGAAAAAGTTCCACCGTCGTTATCGTTTGTTTGCACTCTAATGTCGTGAGTGGCTTGAGAATTTAAATTTAAAACAATTGCTGTAAATAAACTATCATTTCTAATTTGGAAGTTTCCATTGTCTGCATTTCCAACCCCATTTACTAAAGAGTAGTTGAAGGTAGAATTTACATCTTGATCTGTTGAGGTCATTTTGGCAACAAAAGTTCCAATTGGCATATTTTCATTTGCACTTAAAGTAGAAAGTTGAATGTCAGTTGGTGCGTCGTTAACATCAGCAACGTTTATGCTGATTTGCTTGGTATATATTCCGCCGTTAAGATCATTTGTTTCAATGTAAATGAAGTATAAGTTATTTACCTCGAAGTCAAATACCTCTTTTGTTCTTAGTGTATTACCAACAATATTAAACTGAGCATTGTCATTGCCCGGAACGTTATCAAAGCTATAGCCGAAGGATTGCCCTGCGTCTTGATCTATAGTTGATAAAGTAGCAACGATGGTATTTTTTGCAGCATTTTCATTTACTGAATCGTTTGTTAAAACAATGTCTGTAGGGGCATCATTAATGTTGTTTACTGTTATTTTAAAAGTATCTACGAACGTATTGTTGAACTTATCAGCAACCTGCAAACGAACGTTATAAATAGATTTTGTTTCAAAGTCAAAAATAGCGCTACTTCTTAGGTTTGTTCCATTAATGTTAAAGCTTGTATTATCACTGCTGCCTGCACCGGAAACTAAGCTGTATGTAAAAACTTCATTTGCATCAGGATCGGTTGCCGAAAGGGCGCCGACAGCAGTGTTAGAGAACTGGTTTTCATCAACTTGAGTTATATTTAATAAGAGAGCAGTAGGAGCATCGTTTAAATCTTTAATGATAACTGTAATGGGTGCTTCTAAAAAGCAACCATCTGAATCTGTTGTTTTTACTCTTACCGCGTAACTGCTTTTACTTTCAAAGTTGGCTGAAAAACTAGCTACCAAATCAGCACCGGATATACTGAATAGGCTATTATTTGTGCTTCCACTTCCACTTACTAAAGAATAGGTAAAGGTTTGACTTAAATCTTGATCCGTTGTTGTAAAACTCCCAACCACTGTTCCAGTTGTTGCATTTTCATTTAAAGAATCTGAATTGATAGCAAGAAGTGTAGGAGCGTTGTTTGTTTTAATAACCAATGGGCTCGCGGGGCTTCCAAATATTGCATTGTCTTGGAAAGCAATACTGTCAATACTAGTAAAAGTAATACTAGAGGAGTTTTGATAAAATCGGAAAGTAACGTTTTCTCCGTTCACAAGGTCACTGTAAATTGTCATACTAGCTTCATACCTGCCTCCAATTACTGTCGATGTAAGAGCTGTCCCTCGCAAAGTAGTGCCAACAAAAGCTCCTAGTTGATTTGACGGATTTGTCAACTCTGCGCAATTTAGATCTAGCACAGCAGTAGCCGTCATGCTATATTGAAATTGATTCGGATCTACAGACCAATTAGGTGCTTGGGCATAGGAAAAGCCTGAAATGAAAAGTAGGCTAAGAAGTGTTAAATAGTTAAAGAATTTCATATGGATTTGTCGTTTATCGTTCAAAGGGACATTGATAATTTTCTACGAAAAGAATCAATAATTATCTATTTTATGAATTTTGATTCGGAAAGCATTTTATCGGTGTTCATATTTTTTTAAATTAGCCTCAATTCAAAGGCACTGTTTGTTGTTATCTGAATTAATCAAGTCGAACTAACTTTTCGGTTACAATTGTTTTTCCATCAGTAAATTTCAGTTGATATACTCCGTTTGTGAAGCGGAACAATTCAGCACCATTCAAGAAAATTCGCCTTTCGGTTCCGGCATTTCGGACAAAGACTAATCTACCGTTTTGGTCAAATATTTCAATTGTACCATTTTCCGAAATCTCTTGTGGAATAACAATGGTTAAGAAAGAAGAAAAAGGATTAGGATAAGCAACACCTGCTAGATCTTCAGCTGCCGCTGCATCTTCTATCTTTTTAAACTGGTCACAATCTATGCCCTCTATCAAATCAAATAGAATTGGTTGATTGACCTCACCTTGCAATTTGTCTTTCTCGAAAGAAATACTTCCAACTACCTTCAGTTTTTCTTTAGTTACTGAATTCAGCATTTCAAAACGGAAGCTCTCATTTC
>CAJJAT010000010.1 GCA_905182175.1 Flavobacteriales bacterium UBA1494
CATTACAGCTGGAAAAAGAAGTTCGAAAGTCGAGGCGAAGCTGGTTTTAAAGCCGGAAATGATGTCTGAGGTAAGGAGGTTAACAGATGGAAGTAGAAAATAGGATTCTTCGTAAACTGCTAAGTGATAAAGATATTGAATTAGAAGTTCAGTGAGAACTTTTAAAAAAAGTTTGGGACATCCGATCCAAGAAAGATCTAGTGAGTCAAATTTATATTAAATACAAAATCAGTAAATGCAAAATAATTAAGGTGGTTGGCATGGTAGCATGTGGTTATTATCGAACACCAAGTTTTTGTAAAAAGGGCAATAAACCGAGTAAGTTTACTTTCCATAAAGATAAAGGAATGGTGAGTCAAAAAATTGTTATTAAATCTGTTAAATCAATTTTGAGTCATGAATTTATAGATTGTGGTTACCGTATAATGACTACTTATTTAAAGAGAAATAGTTATACAATTAACCATAAAAAGCGTTATCGAATAATGAAAGAAGAGATATTTTTAAAATCTGAAAATAGAATAAACAGAAGCGGAGCAGGTAGAAAATTTGTGAAATTTTGAAAAGTATTTACCTCTAGGCCTTTTGAATGCTTAGAGATGAATATAAAGATGGTTTGGATATCGAACCTCGGTAGAAACGCTTATTTACTATCCGTAATTGATGTGCATACTAGAAGCATACTTGGTGATTATTTTTCATTTTTCGTGAAGTAAGACAAGGTAATTGAATTTTTATCCGACATTCTTTTAAATTATCAATACCTTGAAAACATAGTAATTAGAAGTGATAATGGTAGCAAATTTATTGCTAAAAATGTTAGAGAACATTTGGGTTTATTAGGTGTTCAATAGGAATTTACACATATAGCAACTCCAGAATAAAACGCACATATTGAAGCTTATCAGGGTATATTAAAGAAGGAAATATTTCAAAGATTCGACTACAGAACATTTGGTGAGATAGAGCAGATATTAAAAAGATATGTACCTTTTTATAACGGAATTAGGTTACACGGGCTATTAGGACGAATTACATCAATGGAAAAAAGGAATAGAGACAAGCAATTAATTTTAACAAAAAGCATGGCTGCAAAACTAATAATCGAAATTTAATAAAATACACTCACAGTAAAGGGATCGAGACATGTTGCAGCTTAATTTTAAATGAGCAGCATCAAGAAAAATATCCAATTCATTAGGTTTTTTAAAGCGGGCAAGATTTTTATTTGATGTAACAAAGAAAAACCGACTTGGTTAAAAGATTTGTAATTAGCTTCTGATATCATATTTTTTTCTGTGTACAATTTGATTCTGTTATATTTATAATTGAAAATTTCCTCCAAGTTATTTTCAAATTGTTCAATGGCCTGTGATTCGTCAAATAAGGTTCCTTTTGTGATTTTCTGCTTAATTTGCTTTAAGCGAATATTTGGCAAGAAACCGGCGTGAAATTCATATTTTGTGGCCCAGGTAAAATGGACCATTCAATCGCTTTTTTATATGTTTGAGGCTTAGCCGAGCAATCTGAGCTTTGCAAGTTGTTAAATTAATAACAAATGGTATTTCTGGAGTTGGAAAGTAATTGTGGCGCAAGAAATTAATATTACAATCTTCTTTCAGTTTTATAAGTTTATTTAAGACTTTTTATCATATTTAGTTCAACCGAAAAGTTTGATATTGGTAAACCTTTCATTGGCTAACGCTTTTATAACATCTTCGATGTTATTAGCTTTATTACATGATCTAGATACGTAAATCATAGATTTTACCTTTTTATTACTTTGTGATATTGAATGATGTGTTATTGAACAATGATTTCATTTAAATCAAAATCTTTGACGGCAACTGATTCGACTATTTTTTTATATTCTATTGGCGAAATACCAACGCCACCGGTTCTTTTGCCTAACAGGTCACTTTCTTTAATTACACTTCCTTTTGTAATAGGTTTAGCAGCAACCAAGCATTTTTGTAAAGACTTTCTTGTTTGCAACTCGGATTTAGTAGGTTCTTTAATTACAACACCCATGTATGTCTCAATTCGTTTTACTTCTTTAAACAAAGCCTTTAGTTCTGCAGGGCCAAGTGATGCTAAGTGATCAGGACCTTTTGCTGACTTATCCAAAGTAAAATGTTTCTCAATCATGCAAACCCCCATTGGAATTGCATAAGGAGCAGCCCCAATTCCGACAGAATGATCAGAATAACCAATGAGACAGTCAAACTCTTGTTGAAAAAGTTTGACTATTTTCGAATTTGCTTCATTGTCTTCAATAGGATAATTTGCAGTACATTGCATTAATATTATTTTTTTATTTTTCGGATGAATTTCTTTCAAAGCTTCTTTGATTTCGTCCAAATAAGTCATTTCTGTTGAAAGAAAAATAGGCTTACCAGTTTGCGCTACTTTTTTTAAGAATGGTAAGTTAGTGGTATCAGTAGAGGCTATTTTATATGCTGAAACACCTATTTCTTCTAGTTCTTTTAAGCTAGTTTCATCAAAAGGTGTAATTAGAAAAATTATGTCTTTCTTTTCGCAATAGTCTTTCAATAATAAGTAATGATTTGTACTTAACTCAAGTCTTCGTAGCATGTCTGCTTGAGATTCAGTAGTAGAAGTCGTTTTAGTTTGATAAGGCGCTTTACCAACATTCTCAATAATTAATTCACTAGTTCGAAATGCTTGAAATTTTACAGCATCTGCTCTTGCATCTTTAGCCAAATCAATAAGTTCTTTAGATAACCCAATGTCACCATCATGATTTACTCCTGCTTCTGCAATTATAAAAGTTGGATGATCTGTTCCTATAAATTTATTATCAATTATTATTTCTTTATCGAATTTAATAATTAGGATAGTTCAAATTAGTAATTATATTTTTTATTGTTCTTTTTTCAATTACTTGAATTCTTGAAATGAAGTTATCTCAACGTTTCGAAATTGGGCGTTAGCTTAAGGTGGGTAAATCATAGCACGAATAAATCGTTCAGCATACTTATCATCCCAATTTTCATTCATTTCTCCATTGTGCGGACATTCACGCCTATAATAGGATCCAGTCCAATTTGTTCTTTTCCGTTTATCCTATTTATGACTGCTAGCAGAACTTCATTAAATGATTCAATAGCTTTAAACATACACCTATTGTATAAGGAGCCCTGGTTATCAAAGTCTTCTATAGTGACTTCATTTTGCAGAATCATTTTACCGGTATCAACTTATTTATCAATGTAATGGTACGTAAACCCTGTTTTCTTTTCACCATTAATTAAAGCCCAAGTTAAGCTGCTGCATCCTTTGTAATCAGGAAGTAAAGAAGGATGTAGGTTAAAGATTTTCCCATTACATGATTCAATAACCCAATCTTTAATAATATATCTATAAAAGACTGAACAAATGACATCCGGTTTAAACGGCAATTCCGTTTTAGAAATATTCTTTGTAGAATAAGCAACCTCTTTCTCTTCACAAAAATCGATTAAACTCGGAATGTAGTAAGGGCTTTTGTGCGTGAATACGAATACTGTATGTCCTGCATCTATTAAGTAAGCGAGTGCTTTACACCCGGTCCAATTATATCCACAGAGAATAATTTTTAATTTCAATTCTTTTTTCTCCAATTTCAGATAGTTTATTGGGTGTGAAATTCATTTTTATCTTTGCTCAACAGATCTTCCATCACTATTTCTCCTATTTTCCAATCTAAGGGCTCATCCATTTCTAAAGCAGTATGCTCTGGCATAATATGAAAGCCTGAATTTCCAGAGATTTTACTTTTATTTTTTGTGATATTTTCTACTGAATTTATGTAGAAGGCTCCATTCTCTAAATAAAAATCGTCAAAGTCTTGTCTTCTTTGTCTCTTGTTCAATTCAAATGTTAAAGGTTTTTTGCCTTCAGACCAAACTAATCTTTTAAATGGCACAACTGCTAATGTTGAGTCAAATTTTTCCTCATTATACTGTTTTAGACCTGTTTCGAAATCGCTCCGTTTTGTAAATCGTGAAGTTGCTTGTACGAGCATAAAAGTCGTATCCCCAATTAGATTTTCATTTTTTATGTATTATAACATCACCGATTCTGTCGAAGATCCGTCTTATGCATTTTTAGCATTTCTTTTGTAAATCTTAATTTTTGTAGATATCGAAGCAATCTTAGCAATTTCATTACTGTCAGTAGCCACGACTATTTCATCCATTTTTTTAATTCCTAATAACTCAATGATGTTCCAGTGAATTAAAGGTTTACCAAAAAATAATTTTATGTTTTTACTTTTAATCGATTTGCTACCACCTCTAGCAGGTATAAAAGCTAAAGTTTTTCTCATTAAATGTATTATTATTCAAAGATATGGTTTTACATGAATTTATTAAGTCATAACTATAAAAAGAGAAGTGTTTTTATGCTTAAATATCAATTCTTTTGAAGGATAATTTAGGACCAATATTTAAAGAAGAAGAAGTTAACCTAGAATTAATCGAACGCTTTAGAGATAACTGTTTTTTCTGATCAGTAGAAAATAAAATACTAAATGTTACAGCTTTCCAATTAGAAAAAAATAAATTTAAGACAAAATCCGTTGATTAAGTTGATGATTTTCACAATAGCTTCGATTCGGATTTCATGAATCTTGAATTACAGAAATACAATAATTACCAACTTGTCGTAAGACTTTATCCAAATGAGAAGGAGGATTGGTACTTTAAAAAAAATGCAAATTAAGTTGGTTTCTATAATTATTTGATTCAAATTATTTTACATATAACAGGCCATTTTAATTTTACAGATATCTTTTTTATTGCGTATTCAAAAGTGGAAGCAGAGTTTGTAGGATATTACAAACTGATTATCGTTCTAGATTATTTCTAAGAAGATATTGTTGGTTATATAAAGGAAGGAATGGAGTGTCTACATTTGATGTGACGAATTTATATAGTCCGAAACTATAAATTTGAATTATGAAAAGACATTTTGACAATGAGTTCAAGACTATGATTGCAGAACTTTTAATCTCTGGCAAAACAGCGAAAGAAGTTAGTGAAGAGTATAATATACAAGACGGAGTAATAAGACGTTGGTGTAGAGAATATGAGGTCAAATCAGGAGATTTCTCAAAGAAAAGAGTAGTGTCTGCCGATGAATTAGAACTGAAGCGGTTAAGAAAAGAATTACAAGAAACTAAATTAGAGCGTGATATATTAAAAAAGGCGGTGAGCATCTTTTCCAAGAGCGTCAATTAAGATATAATTTTGTTCTAGAAAACAAAGAATTATTTCCTGTCGAAAAGATGTGTAACTGTATGAAAATAAGTAAAAACTCTTACTACAATTGGCTAAAAGTAAAAGACATACCAAAAAAACAAACGACAACAACTTTCTTGAAAGATAGAATACTAGAGCTGTTTAAGGAGAGTAGAGAGATTTATGGCAGCTGTCGTTTACAGAAGATGTTAGAAAGAGAGAACTTATTTTATTCTCGTTCCTATGTTGCTGTTTTAATGAGAGAGTTAGGACTAAAGAGTGTTTTAAAAAGGAAATTTGTTGTTACAACAAATTCAAATCACACCTACCCAATCGCTAAGAATATCTTAAACAGGAACTTCGAAAGTAATTCAATTGGTGAAAAATGGGTGTCTGATATTACATATATTAGGGTTAATGA
>CAJJAT010000011.1 GCA_905182175.1 Flavobacteriales bacterium UBA1494
GTACCAGGTGACACTATTTGTGGATTACTTGGAATTGGCGGTCAGTTTGACGGTTCTAGCCCTTACACAGCCGGATATCAAATTTTCCCAATGCGTTGGACAGATTTAACAATCTGTAGATTGTCTACAGGAATTGAAAGTTCTGATTTAGCTTCGGCTCAATTTGAATTGGTTCCTAACCCAACAAATGGCTTGTTTGAAATCAAATCAAGTGGATTTAACAATTCTACTATAAACGTTTATGTGAGAGACATTAATGGCAGATTGATATCTTCTGAGTTTGTTAGCAATGCGAATGGAAACTTCTCAAAGTCATTTGATTTAAATGAAGAATCTAAAGGCGTATACTTTATCACAATTGTGGATGGAGTATCAGTAATCAACGAGAAATTGATTGTTCAGTAACAGTCTTTAACTTGTAAATGAAGAGCGCCCCGAATATCGGGGCGCTTTTTTTATGCCCAATTTCTAAGAAGTGTTTGAGTTAACAGCAAAATAAATTAAGTTTGAAAAAAAATAATACTCATGAATAAATACATTCTACCTGCTGCGCTAAGCCTATGCATGTTAGCTTGCAACAACCCAGAAAAGACTCCGAAAACTGAAGTTGAAGTAGAAAAAACTATAGCTTTTCCATTAAGTAACATGGATACCACAGTTTCTCCATGCAACGATTTTTATCAATACGCAATTGGCGGTTGGTTAAAAGACAATCCTATTCCTTCCACTGAAAGCAGGTGGAGCAGTTTTAATGTGGTCACAGACTCCAACAATGCTAAGCTAAAAAAAATCTTTGCTGAGTTCGCTGCAAAAGAATTTGACAAAGGCAGCATAGAGCAAAAGGTGGGTGATTTCTACAAAAGTGTAATGGATTCTGCCAAAGCGGACGAGCTTGGAATAACACCGCTTCAAGCAATGTTTGATGAATTAGGAAAAATTGAAAACATCGCAGATTACATTAAACTAAACGCATCCTGGAAAGAATACGGAATAGGTTCCTTTAATGGGGTATATATCAGTCAAGACGACAAGAAGAGTGATGAGTATATTACTTACCTATCTCAAGCAGGGTTAGGATTGCCGGACGAAGCATATTATACCAAGTCCGATGAAAAGGCCATTAAAATTCAGGAGGCATACAAAACACACCTTTCTAAAATGTTTACTTTAATAGGAGATGAAAACACAGAAGGTTTGGCTTCTAAAGTTTATGCAATTGAAGAAGCTTTGGCGCAAGTTTCAATGACAAAAGTTGAGCGAAGAGATCCAGACTCAACATATAACAAGCTAGATATGGATGAATTATCAAAAATTACCAGCAACATTAATTGGGAAACTTACTTTAAAACCATTGGTTTATCAAATGTTGAACACGTAGTTGTTGGTCAACCAAATTTTATGAAAGGACTAAATGAGCTACTGTTAAGTGTTCCACTAGAAGATTGGAAAGCATATTCACGTTGGAAGCTTGTTGATGCATATGCTTCAGAACTAAGTTCAGTTTTCGTAGATCAAAACTTTGATTTTTACAACAGAACCCTTAGCGGTACAGAGGTGATGAAGTCTCGAGAAGAGATAGCACTTAGGACGGTTAACGGAAGTTTAGGAGAATTAGTTGGAAAAGCTTTTGTTGCGAGATATTTTCCAGAAGAGTCAAAAGCTAACGTTCGCCAAATGGTTGAAAATTTAAGAACTGTTTTTAAAGAGCGGGTTCGTAAATTAGATTGGATGAGTGAAGAAACAAAAATAAAGGCGTTGGAGAAATTAGATGCTTTTAAAATGAAAATTGGTTATCCAGATAAATGGACAGATTATTCGGCTCTTGAAATTACAGCAGACAATCTAGTTCTAAATGTAATGAATACGAGAAAGTTCAATTTCAATGAAATGATTGGGAAACTTGGCCAACCCGTTGATAAAGACGAGTGGTTTATGACACCACAAACGGTTAACGCATATTACAGCTCCTCGAAAAATGAGATTGTTTTCCCCGCAGGAATTTTACAACCTCCCTTCTACTCTATTGATGCAGACAATGCTTTAAATTATGGTGGAATTGGAGCGGTTATAGGCCATGAGTTTAGTCACGGATTTGACGACCGGGGAAGTAAATACGATGCTAACGGGAATCTTTCAAATTGGTGGACAGAGGAGGACAGAGCTCGTTTTGATGCTCGAGCAAATGTTGTCGTAGAACAATTCGATGGATACTTCCCATTATCAGACTTACATGTAAATGGCAAATTAACTCTTGGTGAAAACATTGCTGATTTAGGCGGAGCTACTATGGCATTTTATGCATTAGAAAAAGAATTAGAAAGAATAGGAAAGCCTGAACCTATCGATGGGTTCACTTACCAGCAAAGATTTTTCTTGGGTTGGGCGCAAGTTTGGCACATGAACATGACAGAAAAGGAATTGAGAAAAAGAATTGCAACAGACTCTCACTCTCCGGGAGAGTTTAGGGTAAAAGGACCACTTGCCAACATGAGTGAATTTGCAGAAGCTTTTGGTTGCTCTGCTGATGACCTCATGGTTAACGCGGATTCTACGAAAGCAGTTATTTGGTAAAATGAAAGAAAAAAATCAAGAGCCAAACGGTTTTGCAAAAGCCAAACAAAAAACGGAAGAACTTCTCGAAAATGGAGAGAAACTTTCGAAATTGCTTACAGATACGAAAAAAAAGGCAGATGAAAAAAAAGGAAAATTAAAAGCCGTCTGGAGTGATCTTCAGACGCTTTTACGCTTAGTCCAAGCTTGGTGGAAAAAAGACTATCTGGAAATCCCTTGGAAGACAATTCTATTCGCTGCATCTGCTATTTTCTACTTTGTTAACCCGTTTGATTTCATTCCTGACTTTATTCCACTTGCAGGACTTTTAGATGATATAACTGTTATAACATTCGTCACTGCTGCCTTAAAAAAAGACATTACTAAATTTAAAGAATGGGAAAGCCTTCCAAAAGATGAAGAATAAGCTTTGGCAAATCTGGCAGTACCTCGTTTACCTACCTCGCTGTATTCACTTGCACGGAATACACTCCACTATTGTATTTGAATTATACCCCCATCTGTTTAAGGAGGAAGAAAAGTACTATGCCTTTGACGAGATTGAATCTTTACGAGCAAAGCTATTGCTTACAAATAAGTATATTTTTATAAGCGACTTAGGGGCAGGGTCAACAGTTCACAAGTCAAACAAGCGACGCATTCAGGACATTGCAAAAACTAGTTTAAAGCCAGCTAAAACTGCTCAATTATTATTTCGATTTATTCGCCACTTTAAACCCAACAACATAGTTGAACTAGGAACTTGTTTGGGTATAACGAGCGCTTATCTGGGAAAAGCTAACCTAAAAGGCCAACTTACAACCCTAGAAGGTTCCTCGGAACTAGCAAGAGTTGCCAAAATCAACTTCAGTAAATTAGAACTAAAAAACATTACTCAAGTAGAAGGAAACTTTGACGAAACCTTAAAAGCAACCTTAGCCAACTTAGAAATAGTTGATTTTATATTTTTTGATGGGAATCACAGCAAGGAACCAACGTTGCGTTATTTCGAACAAGCTTTACTACACTCTAACGAACATGCTATATTTGTTTTCGACGATATTTATTGGTCAAAGGAGATGACCGAAGCTTGGGGAGAAATCAAAAAACATCCCTCTGTAACTGTAACAATAGATTGTTACTCCATGGGATTTGTCTTCTTTAAAAAAGACCAAGCTAAAGAACATTTTACCGTTTATCATTAATGCCCTTTTTATACGTGAACTTGCCGTATTTTTGAAATCAGTATGGTTGAACCAATTATTAACATAGAGAGTCTAGTCCGTAATTTTCGATTAGGCAACCAAGAGATTAAAGTGTTGAAGGAGATTTCTTTCTCTATTCAAAAGAATGAGTATGTCGCTCTTATGGGCCCATCTGGTTCGGGGAAGTCTACGTTAATGAACCTCTTGGGCTGTTTAGATACACCTACTTTTGGAAAATACGTCCTAAACAATCAAGATGTCAGTAAGCTATCTGATGATGAGCTAGCTCAAATCCGAAACAAAGAAATTGGTTTCGTTTTTCAAACCTTTAATCTATTGCCAAGAGCTACGGCGCTGGACAACGTAGCGTTACCACTTATTTATGCCGGCCTACCAAAAGACAAAAGAATAGAGAGAGCCATGCAAGTCCTTACAGAGGTTGGCTTAAGTGATCGAGTCATGCATAAACCAAATGAGCTTTCCGGTGGTCAAAGACAAAGAGTAGCTGTGGCGAGAGCTTTGGTAAATTCTCCTTCTATTATTTTGGCAGATGAACCGACAGGAAACTTAGATTCAACGACCTCGAATGAGATTATGGGCTTATTCGACGCTATTCACAAAGCAGGAAATACTATTATCGTAGTTACTCACGAAGAGGATATTGCGAAACATGCTCACCGAATCATTCGACTAATGGACGGCAACATCGAAAGTGATGAGTTAAACACCGAGATTACTTCTTTCAAATAGAAAATTCAATTACTGTAGAATCTTCACAAGCAATGTATTCATTATAGGGCCTTAATATCTAGTTTAATTTACCTTGTCATATTCAATAGCGACCATCCCCGCTATTAAAAATCTAATCCTTTCACTGTTTCTATTTATCAATTTACAGACTTGTGTTCCTGGAGTCGACCCTGGACACTAATTAAAATTCAAAGGTAATTTTAAAGTTTATTTTGACTTTGAAGCTGAAAGACATTGGGTCTATGAAAAGCATACAACGATTTAATTTGTATGTTCTTGCATCGTAAATAACACTTCTTTTTAAAGGAAAGCACAGATCCCGAGGCTGCGATCAAAGCTTTAAAAAGAGGAAGTTTACACAGAAAAGTAGTCGGAATACCTTTGCTGTTAGAGTAGATTTTATAACATGCCAAAGATTATGACTCGATAAAAATGAGAACCTCATCAAAAGAGACTTTGGTATAGGTCATATTTGCGATTTAACACAATATAAAATCAATCGATACTCGAAGCATCTATTTTAATACTATAAAATTCTTAGCTTTTTAGAACCAATCCCCCAATTTATTGTATTATTGACGAAACGAGGATTTTTTGAGTCTTACGTTTCTTTAAAATGACTACCATTGGACTGAAAACATATTAAAATGAAAATTTACACCAAAAAGGGCGACTCTGGAAAAACTTCATTAATAGGTGGAACCAGAGTACCAAAGCACCATTTGCGAATTGAGTCCTATGGAACTGTTGACGAACTGAATTCATACATAGGGTTAATCCGTGATCAAGACATTTCTGCTCAAGATGTTGAAGTATTGTTAGAAATCCAGGACCGACTATTTACAATTGGTTCTCATTTAGCAGCAGATCCTGGAAAATCAAAGATGGTATTACCAGAGTTACTTGAAACGGACATAACCTTTCTTGAAAATGAAATTGACCGCATGGATGACCTACTTGAAGAGATGCGGTCTTTTGTACTCCCTGGCGGACATACTGTTGTCTCTTATTCGCATATTGCACGTTGCGTATGTCGAAGGGCTGAGCGAATTGCAGTGCAATTAGCTGAAGAAAGTGAGGTTGATGAAAAGATTATAAGCTACCTTAATCGCTTATCAGACTACTTATTCACTTTATCGCGAAAATTGACGAAAGATTTGAATGCTAAAGAAATAGCCTGGGTACCTAAAAAATAACTAAATTCTGATTTATAGAGAGTTATGGTGTTAAAAAGAATTTAAAAATAATTCATTTTTTAAAGCAAAAAAATTACTTTTGCGACGAATAAAAAACGAGAAGGGAAATGTATTGGACATTAGAATTAGCTTCCTACATGGAAGACGCACCTTGGCCAGCTGCCAAAGACGAATTAATCGACTTTGCAATTAGAGCAGGTGCTCCACTAGAGGTTGTCGAAAACCTCCAAGAAATTGAAGATGAAGGTGACTCTTACGAAACCATAGAAGATATTTGGCCGGACTATCCGACGAAAGAAGATTTCTTCTTTAATGAGGATGAGTATTAACATATAACGTTCTTATAACAAGGCTGTTTCATTTGTTTGACACAGCCTTTTTTATGATCCTGCGCCAAGTTGTCCGAATTGCATAAAGAGGTACAACAATTGCCATATATTTAGCAACTTTCTGAGCTCAAAAGCACTCTTTAATTGAGTAACTTTGTTCTCGTTTGAAAAAATTACCCAACTGAATACAACATTATGTTCGCAGCACTAACTAAAACTTTCCATAAACTTATGGGAAGTAAAGCAGACAGAGATTTAAAAGAAGTAACCCCATTAGTTGAAAAAGTCAAAGCGGTTTTTCCGGGTTTAGCAGCACTTTCTAACGATGAGTTGAGAGCGAAAACCATAGATTTTAAAGCTAGAATTCAAGCATACATTGCCTCTGAGTTATCTACTATCGAAGAACTAAAAGTTAAGGTAGACACTACTGAAGACATCAATACCAAGGAAGATATTTACGCTGAAATTGATAAAATTGAAGGCAGTATTGATGGCAAAATTGAAGAAGTTTTGCTGGAAATTTTACCTGAAGCTTTTGCAGTAGTCAAAGAAACGGCAAAAAGATTTACGGAAAAGGACAAAATTGAAGTAACTGCAACTCAGATGGACCGCGACATTGCAGCAGAAAGAGACAGTGTTGCAATTATTGGCGAACAGGCCCGTTGGAATACTACGTGGAATGCAGCCGGTGCAGAAATTAAATGGGACATGGTACACTATGATGTTCAGTTGATTGGTGGAATTACACTTCACACAGGAAAAATTGCTGAAATGGCAACTGGTGAAGGTAAAACCCTAGTTGCTACTTTACCGATGTACTTAAATGCCCTAGCAGGGAGAGGCGTTCACTTGGTAACAGTGAACAACTACTTAGCCAAACGAGATTCTGAGTGGATGGGACCGTTATTTGAATTTCATGGTCTAACTGTTGATTGTATTGACAATCACCAACCTAACTCTCCAGAGCGAATAACTGCTTACAAAGCAGATATTACATACGGCACAAACAATGAATTTGGATTTGATTATCTGAGAGACAACATGTCCCGAACTCCTGAGGAGTTAGTTCAACGTAAACCTCATTATGCTATTATTGATGAAGTAGATTCCGTTTTAATTGATGATGCTAGAACTCCATTAATTATTTCCGGACCGACACCAAAAGGAGATATTCACGAATTTGCTGAGCTAAAGCCAGTAATTGACAAATTAGTAAATGCCCAAAAGAAGTTAGTTACTATTTTGATTGCAGACGCTAAGAGAAAGTTGACTGCTGAAGCAACTGACTCAAAAGAGCAAAAGAAACTGACAGAAGAAGGTGGAATGGCACTTTTAAGAAGTTTCAGAGGATTACCTAAGAACAAAGCATTAATTAAGTTTTTGAGCGAGGACGGAATTAGAGCTCAACTCCAGAAAACGGAAAATTATTACATGCAGGACCAGTCAAAAGAAATGCACCAGGTTGATGCTGAATTATTTTTTACAATTGATGAAAAGAACAATTCTATAGAACTTTCTGAAAAAGGAATAGAGTTGCTTTCCGGAACAGGCGGCGACACAGATTTCTTTATCTTGCCAGACTTGAGCACCCTTTTAGGACAAGCTGAAAAGTCCGGAAAAAGTGAAGATGATGTACTTGCAGAAAAAGACCAAATCATAAACGATTACTCGATAAAAGCAGAACGAATTCATACTGTAAATCAGCTGTTAAAAGCATATACCCTTTTCGAAAAGGATACAGAGTATGTTGTAATGGACAACAAAGTAAAAATTGTTGATGAGCAGACCGGTCGGATCATGGAAGGTAGACGTTATTCTGACGGATTACACCAAGCAATCGAATCTAAAGAGAATGTAAAAGTTGAAGCAGCTACGCAAACTTATGCTACTGTTACTTTACAAAACTTTTTTAGAATGTACCACAAGCTCTCGGGCATGACCGGAACAGCGGAAACTGAAGCAGGTGAACTGTGGGACATTTACGAATTAGATGTGGTAGTAATTCCTACTAACCGACCAATTGTAAGAGACGACAAAGAGGATTTAGTTTACAAAACAACTCGAGAAAAATACAATGCCGTTATTGCCGAAACAGAGCTTTTAGTAAAAGCTGGAAGGCCTGTTCTAGTTGGAACAACATCTGTTGAAATTTCAGAGCTGTTGAGCAGAATGTTGAAGATGAAAAATATCAAACACAACGTTCTGAATGCAAAAATGCACCAGCGAGAATCAGAAATTATTACAGAGGCAGGAAAAGCTGGCGCAGTGACAATTGCCACCAACATGGCAGGTCGAGGAACTGATATAAAGCTTTCAAAAGAGGTGAAAGAATCCGGTGGTTTAGCAATTGTTGGCACTGAGCGCCATGAATCTCGAAGAGTTGACAGACAGTTAAGAGGTCGTGCAGGAAGACAAGGAGATCCAGGTAGTTCTCAGTTTTATGTTTCATTGGAAGATAACTTAATGCGTTTATTTGGCTCTGAAAGAATTGCCAAATTAATGGACAGAATGGGGCTAGAGGAAGGAGAAGTTATTCAGCACCCAATGATTACCAAATCTATTGAAAGAGCACAGAAAAAAGTTGAAGAGAATAATTTTGGCATTCGTAAGCGATTGTTAGAGTACGACGACGTAATGAACTCTCAACGGGAAGTCATATACAAACGAAGAAAAAATGCGTTGTTTGGGGAACGTTTAAACGTTGACATCTCTAACATGATGTATGACTCTACAGGGACTATTGTTCAGTATGGATTAGAAGCGAAAGATTACGAAGATTTCAAATTTGAATTGATTCGAAACCTTAGCATGGACAGCCCTGTAACTGCAGAAGATTTTGCAAACTCAAGAGAAGATGAGTTGACTGAAAAAATCTATGAGATAGCCTATAAAAATTACTCGAATAAATCTGAGATAGTTTCTCGAACTGCTTTTCCGGTAATTAAAGACGTATTTGAAAATGAAGCGAATGCCTTTGAGAATATAGTAGTTCCTTTTACTGATGGAAAAAAGACGATTCAAGTAGTTACTCCATTAAAAGAAGCATACGATACTCAAGCAAAGTCATTAATTGCTTCTTTTGAAAAGAATGTCATTCTAGCCATGATTGACAACTCGTGGAAGGAGCACTTGCGTGAAATGGATGACTTAAAGCAGTCTGTCCAAGGTGCTGTTTACGAGCAAAAAGACCCCTTGTTAATCTACAAATTTGAAGCTTTTGAATTGTTTAAGCAACTAATAGACAGAACAAACAAAGAGATTATCACCTTCTTAATGAAAGGTAATTTACCTCAACAACAAGCTCAACCAAAAGTTCAGCAAGCAATGGCTCCAAGACAAGAGCAACCAAAATTACAAACTTCACGAACTGAAGTTCCAAGTTTTAGCAAGGGAAACGATGGCGGTAAACAACAACAACAAGGTGGAAACCCTGAAGCTGCACCAAAGCCAAAATCACAGCCTGTAAGAGTAGAAAATAAAGTAGGTAGAAACGAACCTTGCCCTTGTGGAAGCGGAAAGAAATACAAACAATGTCACGGAAAATAGCGTAGAGCTAGGATTAATAGAAACTAAGTTAAACCTAGAGTAATATTACTTTAAGTTTAACTTAGTTAGCTATTGTAAATCAGATGCTAATAAAAGTCAGTAACACCCCTACCACCGTCGAATTAAACAAGCAGTGAAGCGTATTTAGCATCAAAGGGGTTAATTTCCTGAAGATGGAAAGAAGCTCTAAGGTGCAATTTTAGAATAGCTAAAAGAGGACGGGATAGCTCCCAACGGAATTGCTTGTTTCAATTTAATTCGATTTACCACCACACTATATATTAAGTCATAATGTTAAAGGACTTCGTAAAGTTAAACCAATTGTAACGGCAGCCAATGAAGTTCCTTGTTGCGTGGTATTTTGATGAATAAGATATGCAAGACACCCAAGTTAACGGGAAAAAGATAGTTGACATTTCCTTTGAGCATATTGGCGAAATCGATGACGTTTCCTAAAATAAAACATTGAATACCTCCCAAATTTCACTGTATCTGCTATTTTCGAAACCTCTTTGTTACCTCCATCTAAACTGACTGGTTCTACTAAGATATGAAATAGTTGATTTATTGCAGCGCTCCAAAATTCTAGTCATTTATTGGAACCAGGTATTGTCTGCATCACAAACCAACCAAAATCTTTCAAATTTCACAGATTGTATCATAATGTTGTCCAATAAATGATAATAGACCGCTTCCTAACTGCCGCCAACATGTCGACGTTAGCATTTAGGGGACAGACTAGTTTCAATGCTTAATAATTACTGGATTGATTTTAAGTAATTCTCATGCCTTCTATCAAAACCCTTAGAATAGTAAAATTCTAGAGTAAATTAACTTTTATTTTCATGCAAATATCACTGTTATAATGAATAATCTATTTTAACCAGACAACAATAATTACGCGACATAAAAATTTTGAGATCTGCTGATTACCTGGCCTCATTCAAAACTCTTGGAATTTTTGAATCATAACCAACGCTTTTGGTCATTTTAACACTTTAATCATCTCGCAAGTATTTCCTGTAACAAATCCCTCTTATCAACCGTCTAACACAAAAATGGATCATTGTGCTAAGCATTTTTATATTTTCGTTTAACTAAAAAACCAAACCAATGGCGATACTAAGCATTCAGAACTTAAATAAAACATACCCTAATGGCGTGAAAGCGCTCAACAACGTAACCATTGAAATAGAGAACGGCATGTTCGGTTTACTCGGCCCAAATGGGGCAGGTAAATCCTCTTTAATGCGAACTTTATCTACACTTCAAGAAGCTGATTCGGGTTCTGCATTTTTAGATGATATTGACATTTTAAAGGATACTACTGAGCTGCGTAAAGTGTTGGGTTATTTACCGCAAGAGTTTGGAGTATATAACAAAATTACAGCTGAGCAACTGCTAGATCACTTGTGCATATTAAAAGGCATTTCAAATCGGAAGGAACGCAAAGAACTTGTCGGTTACTTGTTGCAGAAAGTGAATTTATACGATAAGCGGAATAAAAGTGTGAAAGGTTTTTCAGGTGGAATGAAACAAAGAGTTGGAATTGCACAAGCGCTAATTGGCAACCCTAAACTGATTATTGTTGATGAACCAACCGCAGGCTTAGACCCTGGAGAACGCAACCGTTTTCACAATTTGCTAGCCGACGTTGGCAAAGAAGTAATTATTCTACTATCAACTCATATTGTAGACGATGTGCATGAATTATGCAGCAAATTTGCGGTAATGAATCAAGGCAAAATTGTTTATCATGGAACACCAGATGCTGCAGTTGCTGAATTAAAAGGCAAGGTTTGGCAAAAGGAAATTGAACGAGAACAACTAGTTGAACACCAAAATAATTTTCAAGTAATTTCCGATAAAATGATTGCCGGTAAGCCTGTAATTCATGCGTATGCGGAAAGCAATCCCGATCATGGATTTAAATTAGTTGAGCCTAGTTTAGAAGATGTTTTCTTCGTAAAAACTAAATTGAACCAAGTTTCTCAAACCGTTTAAAACCAAAACCATGTTTAAAGAATTTTTTCTCCTAGAGATCAAATCGTCCCTTAAGCGGCCGATGGTTTATATATTTTTCCTAATTATTGGACTTCTCTCCTTCGGAGCCATTGTTTTCGACAACATTCAAATTGGAGGCTCAGTAGGGAATGTAATGAAGAATGCCCCCTTCGTTATTACTCAATTTGTGGGTGTATTGTCAGTTATTGGCGTTTTATTTGTCGTCGCATTTTTTAACAATGCCTCTCTTAAAGATTACGAGAACCAGTTCAACGAAATTTTATTTAGTACACCAATTAGTAAGGCATCCTTTTTCTTTGGTCGTTTTTTTGGTGCACTAGTTCTGGCAACAATACCTCTATTAGGAGTCTACTTAGGTGTTGTTTTAGGTTCATTTTTAGGCCCTATAATAGGATCTATTGGAGCTGAAAGAATAGGACCGCTTTTCTTAGAAACCTTCGTCAACAACTACTTGCTATTTATTCTACCCAACATGTTTTTTGTGGGTGCCATAATTTTTGCGCTATCTACCAGATTTAAAAGCACTGTTGTTTCGTTTGTCGGTGCTTTAGGATTACTGATTGCTTACGGAATCTCCGACACCCTATTATCTGAAGTTGACAATGAAACGATTGCAGCTCTGGCAGACTCCTTCGGCGTTACTGCATGGTCCGTTGAATCACGTTATTTCACGCCCATCGAAAAAAACACACTATCGCCTGGTTTTAGCGGAATATTCTTTTTAAACAGACTAATTTGGATTGGTGTTGGCATGGTCGTTTTGATGCTTAGCTACTTCAGCTTTTCTTTCAGAGAAAAACAATCAAAGGTTAAAAAGAAAAAGTCCGTTAACGAAAGTCTTTCTCTTATCTCTAAGCCACAAGTTACAGCCATCTATAGCAACTGGCTACAGTTTAAAAGTTTCTTCACCATCAGCTTTTTAAACATTATAAAAAGTGTTGTTTTCAAAGTAATTTTCTTGTTTGCTTTAATTATTTTGACCGTTGAAGCGGTTGGCGGATATGAATATTATGGACTTAAATCTTATCCGCTTACTTACATAGTGATAGATATGATTAATGATTCGACAACCATCTTTTTCATCATTATCATGGTATTTTTTAGTGGCGAACTCATTTGGAACGACCGTAGCTCAAAAATTAATGAAGTTATCAATGCCACTCCTCACAGTTCATTCACTTCCCTTTTAGCAAAAATGTCAACCTTAGTTGGGGTAGCGAGTTTCTTGTACCTCGTTTTCTCAGTAATTGGTATATTCTATCAATTGATCTTAGGTTTTACTGCAATAGAATTCGGGTTGTATCTTTCTAATTATTTCTACGTTTTCTTGCCAAATTACGTGTTCTACAGCATGTTATTTATAGCGATACAAGTGTTTGTTAATAACAAATACCAGGGCTATTTTATTTCAATTTTACTCACCTTTTTATTAGGTCTAATATTGTTAGCATTAGATATCAGTAGTAAAATGATTCGCTTTGGGAGCACTCCAAGTGTACGCTATTCCGACATGAATGGTTACGGACCAGGTTTCGAAGGCTCTATGTGGTTTACCGCATACTGGTTACTTTTTGGAGCCGTTTTAATGGTGCTTTCTGCATTGTTTTGGATCCGTTCTAGCGGAGGAAATTTTAAAACTCGTTGGCAAACTGCAAGAGTAAACTTGCGTGGAAAGAACAGTCTAATTTTAGGCGGGGTAAGTTTACTTTGGATTGCAACAGCATCCTTTGTATACTATAACACTCAGGAGTTAAACAGTTATGACAGCAGAGATGAACGAGAGCAAATCTCTGTTGATTATGAAAAAGAACTCAAAAAATACGAGAAAATCACCTTACCAAAAGTAAAGGAAGTGGTGTATACCTTAGACATTTATCCAAATGATCGAGACGTAAAAGTTAAAGCTAATTTAATTGTCAAAAACGAAACCAACAAAGCAATTGATTCAATACATTACAACATCAATTCTGATACGGACCTAACAATTACAATTCCAACCGCCCAACTTGTTTTTTATGACGAGCGATTAGGTTACCGCATTTATGAGTTGAGCAAACCCCTGCAACCCGGTGAATCGACCAAGATAAAAATTGAAATCGATTACATTTCCGAAGGGTTTGAAAACGGAACGGGTAACACTAGCATCGTAAGAAATGGAACCTTTCTAAACAATAGAGTTATACCTCAAATGGGCTATAATTCAAGTGCAGAAATTTCCGATAAAAACGATAGAATTAAATTTGAATTGCCTCCAAAAGACAGAATGCCTGAATTGTATGAAGGCGATTCTTGCACAACAGGCTGTATGACAAATTATTTATCTGAAGGTCGATCAGATTGGATCAAAACGGAAACATTCATTTCTACTTCAGCCGATCAAATTGCAATTGCACCCGGCTCACTAGTAAAAGAATGGAAAGAGGGAGAACGCAACTATTACCATTACAAAGTAGATGTTCCTTCACAAGACTTCACCTCTTTTGTTTCTGCGCGATTCCAAGTAGCTAAACGAGATTGGAAAGGTATTTCGCTAGAAGTATACTACGACGAAAAGCACGCTTACAATACGGATTTAATGCTAGATGCCATTCAGAAATCACTAGAATATTACATCAAAAATTTTGGCCCATATTACCACAAGCAGGCACGAATAATTGAATTTCCAAATTACGCTACATTTGCTCAGGCATTCCCCGGTACCATGCCTTACTCTGAGTCGTTTGGATTTATAATTGATTTGGAAGACACCACAAAAAACAATGTTATCGATGCGGTAGTCTCTCATGAAATGGCACACCAATGGTGGGCACACCAATTGGTTGGAGCAAACATGCAAGGTGGTACCATGCTTTCGGAAGCGTTTGCGGAGTACTCTTCATTAATGGTAATGAAACAGAAAAAATCTCCACTAGAAATGAAGGAATTTTTGAAATACGATTTTAACCGTTATTTAAGAGGCAGAGGCAGGGAAACTGAGAAAGAATTACCACTTTACAAAGTTGAGAATCAACAGTACATTCACTACGGAAAGGGAAGTGTGATTTTATATGCACTGCAAGACTATATTGGCGAAGAGAAAGTGAACAAAGCAATGAGCGGCTTTTTAGCAGAGTTCCGCTACAGGGCGCCTCCATACCCTACTTCATTGGATTTTATAAGGTACTTAGAACCACAAATCCCAGACAGCTTAAATTATTTGATAGACGATTGGTTCAAGACCATTACACTCTACGACTTTAGACTAAATGAGGCTACGTATGTAAAAAATGAAGCTGGAAAGTATGAAGTGACCCTTCAGATGGAAAACAGAAAATTGAAAGCTGACACCATTGGTAATGAAAAAGAAGTTCCGTTGAATGATTGGGTAGATGTAGGTTTATTTAAAGATGGTGAAGGAAAAGAGTTGCTCGCATTAGAACGGATTATGTTTAGTACAACTAACCAAAGCTATACGTTTACAGTTGATACCATTCCTGCAAAGGCAGCCATAGACCCAAAACGGATTTTAATTGAAAGGGTTTATGAAAAAGACAACTTCAAAACGGTAAGTGAATTTGAGAATTAGCAATTATTTAATTACGATTTCCTGAAGGTAAAGTTTGTCAATCTGAGCGGAATCGAAGAAGACAATTTGCTATCTATGAGTTTATATCTTAAAAAAGAATTGAGAATAACTCTTTTGAATCTTGTTCGTAATTCTCAATTGACTAGACATCCTCGGCTTTCCCAAATACTATCTAGAAGATGGTAAAATTGGCTCGTCTTTTTTTTTGTAGATTACAAACAAGAACTAGATTGATTACATTTAACTTTATATCAATTAGTTCCAGCATGAAAGCTTTACTTACCTCAATTCTTACTTTATTCATTACAGTCAATTCTCTAGCCCAAAACAACGAAATTTGGACTTTACAAGCAAGTGGTGGAGACTCTGATGCTGGATTAGTACTAAAAGTTGATTCCAACAATAAAAGAATAACTGTAATTAATGAATTCTCTTACTACAATGGAGAACAAATGGGTGACGTTAAATTATGTTTAGCAAACAACGGTAAATATTACGGAACCACTTCTAGAAGCATTTTTAAATATCCTCGTCAAACAGGATACGGAGTAATATTTGAGTACGATGTTCAATCAAAAACGTACAAGGTTGTGCATGAGTTTGAAACTCCTACAGGGAGTTCTCCTGAAAGCGGTCTTATAATGGGAACAAATGGAATGTTATATGGATCCACCTATTATGGAGGGACTAATCACGGTGGCACGTTATACAAGTTCAACCCTCAAAATTATGCCTACACCTTGCTGATGAACCTTGATTCTGCATATGGCAAAAATCCTAGAGGCCCACTTTTTCAAGCTAGCAATGGCAACTTGTATGGAACAACATATTTAGGTGGATCTCATAACCTAGGAACATTATTCGAATATAGCCTCGCAACAGGGCAATTTATCAAAAAAGCCGATTTTGATGGCACTAATGGCAGAAATCCTCAATACAATCTAGAAGAATGGAAAAACGGATGGATTTTTGGAACCACAACTAATGGCGGTCAAAATGATAAAGGTGTGATTTACAAATACAATTTTATAACTGACACATTTCTTTTAGCTAGAAATATGGACACATATCATATTACACAAGGCTACTTGCCTTCTTCGGGATTTACTAGAGTTAATGATCATTTATTTATGACCAATAGAGCCAACCAGGTCGGAGGTATTTATACGTCAGTGATTGCAAAATACGACCCTAACAGCCATATTTTCTCAGCTTATTATCACCTAGACCCAAGCTTGGAAGGATCTTACCCTAACAGTCAATTACTTTACGCTTCCAATGATTCCTTATATGGAACTAATTTATATCACAGACGTCATGGCCTTTGGTCTGGAGTCGGTCAAGGAACGATCTTTGCCGTAGATACAAATCTTTCGGGTTTATCCGTCAAATGTTATTTCGATGATGAAATTCGTTCGCCAAGAGCTAGCTTGATTGAATTACAAGATAGTAGTATTTTAGGCTACCACTCTCACACAGTATCACTTGCAATTAATCGTGAAGGATTTTATAGATTAAATAAGAAGCAAGATTCTATAATTCCTGAATTCCAATTTAAGGGCTCAAAAACAGGATATTGGCCAGTTGGAAAATTAGTTCAGGCATCCGACTCTTGTCTGTATGGGCTAAATCAAAGAACAAACAATAATTTGGGAGGTAATGTTTTCAAGATTAATACTAAGTCAAACTCTATTCAATATTTGTACGACTTTAGCACTGATAGCTTAATGCCAACACATTCCATGCTTGAAATTTCTCCTCTCAAATTTATTGGAGTAGGGTATAAAACAGGAAAAAATATTATTTATGAATATAATGCTCAAACTAATAACACTGTAATTAAAAATAATTTTGATACCGTTACTGCTCCATATCAATATACTAGTAATTTGATTCAAGTTTCCAACGGTAATGTTTATGGTTATACTTCGGCCGGAGGCAACAACAACAAGGGCATGATTTTTAAATACGACACCATTAGTGGTGATCTAACCTCCTTAAGAAATTTAGAATTAGATTCAATTAATGGAACAAATTGGAGAAATGACTTTACAGAATTTCAAAACTCCTTATACATCCCATTTAAAAATTACATTTCGAACCGAAATGGAGTTCTTGCTTTCAATTTTAATACGAATTCAATTATTAAATATTATTCCAACTCCACTAGTTTTAACCTTTTTGGATTTCAACATGCATTAAATAGGCACCCAAATGGTAAATTTTATGCAATTGCCAATGGTGGAGGAGTTAATAATAATGGTGGTATTTATAGTTTTGATTTAGCTAATAACACCTTCACTAAGGTAAAGGACTTTGACTACAACAACAACGGGCATAATCCAAGGGGCAACATTTTAATATCTCAAAATAGTAATTTATATTATAAATTAATCAATAGCACAGGGTTTGAAAATGGAATAGAATTAAATTTAACAACGTACTTTGAAACCGTTCTTTATTCAAACAGAATTTATGGGGTTAGAGGCTCGAATAATCCTTTTATTGAAATTCAAAGTCAATTAGCCACTTCTGTAAAGGAAAAAAGAACGTCTGATTTAACATTGTATTTTTACCCGAACCCGGCTAGCAGTTTCTTATACTTCCCTTTTTCGTCCTCAAAAACGATGAAAACTATTTACGATTTAAATGGAAAAACTCTTATAAATTCAACTAGCAATCAAATTGACGTTCAACAGTTAAGTAATGGAGTGTATTTTGTAAGAACAGAAAATGGAAATTCAGGAAAGTTGATTATTTCGAAAAATTAAATTCCCTTCCTTGTTTAACATACACTTGCTTGCCGACTTATCAATTAGCTGCATAGTGACAAATGTTTTTTAATTCACGATTATGTGTTATCGATCAAACCGTTACTGCTTTATTCAAGTACCTTCTAAAAGGTAACATTTCTTGGTAAATTGAAATAACTTGTTCATCAAAGTGTTCAGAAAAAATTTCACTCTTGGCTAAGGACTTTTCAACAGCAAATGTTTTATATTTTAACAAATCAATGTGTTTATGGTCTTGTGAAAACCCTTTCGGGGAGTTTGTTAATTCGTTTCCAGTTTTAATTAAGCCGCCAAATGTATTTTGGAATGACTCCTTATTTAAAATTTTCTGAAGTTCGTCTCCGTTGTAATCAATTGCATCACGAATACTTGACAGCAAGTCTGTGTTTGGTTTGTAGTATCCTCCGGCAATAAAGGTTTCATTAACACCTAAGTGCAGATAGAAATCACCTTGCTTTGAGAGTTGATCTAACCCAGCTCCAAAATGGTCTTTATACACTGGCTTGTTGGGATGAAACATTAAGTTGTTGTTGATTCTGTTGATTGCTTTTTTACCGGTAGTTGGGGTATACTCTTTGTCCACCTCTGCAAGTTTCAAACTCATTTGTTCCAACCAAGCAATGTGTGAATCTCGAATCTCATGATAATATTTCCGATTTTCATCCATCCAATCTTTAGAATTGTTTTCTTGGAGGAGTTCTAAAAATTCGAAGAGGTGTGGAAAGTGCATGCTTTGGCTTTTTAAGTAGAAACAGATTTCAATGTGATTTAGTTCTAAAAACATTTCAATTCAAAATTACTCGAGAACAATAAAATTTTATGCTAACCCTACTATGATAATTCATTTACAATACCTATAACTTACTGATTATAAACGGATAAATCTAACATTTAGATAAAATAACTTTAGTCACTTTTAGTTTTAAGAATTGTTTAATTCTGATTTAGTTCTCAAGTAAACTCCATTTTTTACACATACTCCTCATTCAATACACAAAAACCCCTGCATAGAGTTTTTAGCAACAGCTTTCTAAGTTCACGTTTCAAAATTTTTATGATTCGTAATTCAGATCCCTATCGCTTTGCAATGGGGTTTGCCAAATTCTTGTAATCGATTAATTCCATACGCACAGAACCAACCAATATTTTTGCCCGTGCTAGAACCGGAATCTTGTTCTCATCGTTTGTAATGTAAACAGTCACGTCGTCATCCTTTTTAAAGATTCTACCCTCCTGCACGACAGGGTGAAATACCATACACTCAAATTTTCCTGCATTTACTCGAATATTTTTTGTACCAACGTACTTTATTTTAATCGGATAGACCTCCCCATCAACAAAGGAATCAAACTGATATACTTGATTTTTTTTCGCATCTGTAAAGTCAATTGTCCTCGCGTAATAGAAAGAAGAAATCATGTCTTGCACACCATGCGGCACTTCGTACTCCAACTCTTTTTGCACATGCTCTACTCTTTCTTGATTTTGGTAAAACTTATAGTCTTGTTCTTTTTTGTATCCGCCTTCTTCTATTCGGCGCACAAATAGCCAAGGAAAAATTCCTTCCTCATCTAAATAGGTCTCGTATTTATCGCGCACCTTAAAAAACCAGTCGAACGCAGAGATGCTATATCCTCTGCCAACAATGTGTAAAATTTCACGACCTTGTATTTTCCTCTTCACCTTCTTAACTTCCAAGGTGGCTTCACCTGCATTCATGAAACCGTAAGCCAATTTGTATTTTAAAAACTCTCCATCTTTAAAAGCCCTGTTCTCCACCTTTCTGTACTGAAAGTCAGTTTCTGCCATAGGCTTGTCGCTCTCTACTTCTTGCGCATTCGCCGTAAGGCTTAACATAAGTAAACTCGCAATGCTTATGACTGAAATCAAATTTTTCATCCTCATTGTTTTCACCTTGCATTTCAAAGAATATGCCATTTTTATAAAATATCTAATAAAGGGCGGTTTAAATTGCAGTTAACGGTAAATTCTAAAGCTTCTCAAATTTGGAGCATAAATCCCACAACACAACGCCGGTTGTTACCGATATATTGAGTGAATGCTTGGTTCCTTTTTGTGGAATTTCAATTACATCGTCGCTCAGGTCAATAATCTCCTGTGCCACTCCATTTACCTCGTGCCCCATAATAATTGCTAGCTTCTGATCTTTTTTAACCTTATAGTCATTCAAATACGTGCTATTTTCTGTTTGCTCTATTGAAACTATAGTATATCCTTTGTCTTTCAATTTCTCGACAGCCAACTCCGTCCTATCAAAATATTCCCAGACGACAGATTCTGTCGCTCCCAAAGCCGTTTTGTTTATCTCTCGGTGAGGTGGCTTGGCAGTTATTCCACACAAATAAACCGCTTCAATTGCCATAGCATCAGAGGTTCTAAAAACAGAACCAATGTTATTCAAACTTCTAATGTTGTCTAACACCACTACAATTGGAGTCTTCTCTGCAATTTTAAAACGCTCTAAGTCAATTCTACCCAACTCGTCGTTTGCTAACTTTCTATTCATGGTGCTCTATTTTTGTGAAAAACTAATGATAAGTAGACCTGAACAAAAGTAGCTCTACCAGAGTGATTGTCCTACTTTTAATCTTTGAAAATAAACAGAGTGAGTACCAAAGAAAAAGCAGCCAAAGCAAAGAAAGAAACGCCCTTGATGAAGCAATTCAACAAAATCAAGGCAAAATACCCTGATGCAATCTTACTGTTTCGTGTTGGCGATTTTTATGAAACTTTTGGGGAAGATGCCGTAAAATCCGCAAAAACTCTCGGAATCACTCTCACCAAACGTCACAATGGCTCGGCTAACGAAATTGCCTTAGCAGGTTTTCCACATCACTCTATCAATACTTATTTACCCAAATTAGTAAGGGCAGGTTTCCGAGTGGCCATTTGCGATCAGCTTGAAGATCCAAAACAAACAAAAGAGATTGTAAAAAGAGGCGTTACAGAATTAGTTACACCAGGTGTTTCTTACAATGACGAGGTTCTTTCTCAAAAATCGAATAATTTTTTAGCTGCGGTTCATTTTGCATCTGTCGAAAAAAGCAATGGTTTAATTGGCGTTTCGTTTTTAGATATTTCTACCGGCGAATTTTTGTTGGCTGAAGGAAATATAGAGCACATTGACAAACTGTTACAAAGTTTTCGTCCAAGCGAAGTACTGTTCCAGAAGCAATACAAGAAAGAATTTGAAGAACATTTTGGCACTGGATTTTTCACCTACATGCTAGACGATTGGGTTTTTACAAGGGAATTTGGAGAAGAGAGTTTACTAAAGCACTTCGAAACAAAATCACTGAAGGGGTTTGGCGTAGAATCACTAAATGCAGGAATTGTTGCTGCCGGCGCTGCGCTTCACTATTTAGCAGATACGAGGCACGATAAACTAAAACACATCAATAAAGTTGCCCGAATTGATGCCAACAACTTTGTTTGGTTAGACCGGTTTACCATTCGAAATTTGGAATTGATGTATTCGGCAAATGAGGGAGCAACCACCTTGTTGGATGTAATGGACGAAACTATTTCGCCCATGGGAGCTAGAATGATGCGCCGGTGGATAGCGCTGCCATTAAAGGAACTTAAACCAATTCAAGAACGACTTTCCGCAGTTGAATTTTTACTCAAAGCCAGTGATTTTGCGCAAGGTTTTAAGCAGCAAATTTCACAAATAGGAGATTTAGAGCGGCTAATTTCAAAGGTTTCTACAGGAAGAATTAATCCACGAGAGTTAAGACAATTGGCAAATGCAATTGCAGCTTTAGCGCGAATTAAGTCTGATGCAAAGAAGGCGAAGAACCCTGCCCTGAATCGAATTTCTGAGCAATTGAATTTGTGTGAATCTCTTGTTCAAAAGATACAATCACAGCTGCAAGAAGAACCACCTGTTCAAGTGCAGAAGGGCGCTGTAATAGCGGAAGGAATTAGCGATGAGTTAGACGAACTTCGGAAATTACAAACAGGCGGTAAGAATATGCTGCTCGATATGCAGCAACGAGAGACTGAAGCTACTGGAATTTCTTCTTTAAAAATAGCCTATAACAACGTTTTTGGTTATTACATTGAAGTTAGAAATACGCACAAAGACAAAGTTCCAGAGGAGTGGATTCGAAAGCAAACTCTTGTTAACGCAGAGCGATACATAACAGAAGAACTAAAAGAATACGAGATCAAAATTTTAGGAGCCGAAGAGAAAATTAGCATACTCGAAACAAATTTATATCAGGCTTTAATTCAAGAAACAGCGGAATACATTTTACCTACACAACTCAATGCAAGCCTAGTGGCTCGTTTAGACTGTTTACTTTCGTTTGCCACACTTGCTGAGGCGAGAAACTATGTAAAACCTGAAATAAACGAAAGCCTAGCTATCGAAATTAAAGCCGGTCGCCACCCTGTTATTGAACAACAATTAGGCGTTGGAGAGGAGTATATATCAAACGACATTTACTTGAACAATGAAAGCCAGCAAATTATTATGGTTACAGGGCCAAACATGTCTGGTAAATCTGCACTGTTGCGCCAAACTGCTTTGATTACATTAATGGCACAAGTTGGAAGTTTCGTGCCCGCTACGCACGCTAAAATTGGCTTGGTAGATAAAATATTTACCAGAGTTGGGGCTTCAGATAACATTTCTTCAGGAGAGTCTACCTTTATGGTGGAAATGAACGAAACAGCTAGTATTTTGAACAACATTTCAGAACGTAGCTTAATTCTATTAGACGAAATTGGACGAGGTACAAGCACCTACGATGGCATTTCAATTGCCTGGGCTATTTCGGAATATCTTCATGAAAATAAAATTGCTTCCCCTAAAACTCTATTTGCTACGCATTATCACGAACTGAACGAAATGACAAAAAGTTTCTCTCGGATTAAAAACTTTAATATTTCTGTAAAGGAAGTAGGTAAGAAAATCATTTTCATGCGAAAACTAGTGGAAGGTGGATCAAATCATAGCTTCGGAATTCACGTAGCAAAGCTGGCAGGAATGCCTGCCAGCTTAATTAGAAGGGCAAATCAATTGCTGGTAGAGCTAGAAAAGAAAAACACATCGGGTGACAACAAACAATCAATAGCGCAACTGGGAAAAGAAGTCGATGAGGAATTTCAGTTAAGCTTTTTCCAGTTAGACGACCCCATTCTAGAAAATATTAAGGAAGAGTTAACTAAAATTGATATCAATACCTTAACGCCAGTTGAAGCACTGATGAAATTGAATGAAATCAAAAATTTGGTTGGAGGAAAGTAAAGTCACTTGAAAGAAGCAGCCTAACCTACTTCCATTCAAAAGCTCCGGACCAATCGTAAAAATCACGAACAGAATCTTCGTTTTTGTTTAAATACTCGTTTACCCCAAAATCGTCTTGATTGGAGTAAAGTAAATGAGCCAATACCTTTTCGTATTCGTTTTGGTGTAACTCTATAAAATAGGGCACTACAAAATCCCAATAAAATCCTGAATTTTCATCTTTGGTGTCTTCCATAATACTAAAGATAGAACTCAACTTTTCTTCAAAAATTTCCACCTCCGTTTTTTCCCCTTTATTACCCCCAAGATCTAAGGCACTTTGCATCGACAGAATCAGTTCTACACTTTGAAAACTATTTTCAGCCTTTTCCTCTCCTCCTAACTCTTCAAGACCTGAGGTTGCTACGCTAATTATCACTATATTATCATCTACCTTTTCAACATTTGAAAATATTAAATCTTTTACATTTTTTAGGTTTTCTTTTGCCTTTTCGCTATCTGGTTCTGTGGTATGAAACCGCATATAACATAAGAGCGCTGAAATATTTCTCTCTTCGAATTCCAGCATTCTTCCCAGTGCTAAAAATGAGGCAGCATGACTTGGTCTAAATTGAACAGAATGCTGAAAGGCAGCAATTGCACCACCAAAATCATTCATTCCACTCAACGTTACCCCTTTGTTATAGTGTAATGAGTAGAATTCCGGAAACTTAGTTAACCCTTTGTTATACATTTTCAAAGCAGATTTCCGGTGACCTTCTAAATCTAACGCGTTACCATATGTAATATAGACTAACTTGATAGCTTTTGTGTCACTTGACTCAATCTTAAGTGCCTTTTTACATGTTGCTATTGCTTTTTTGTATTCTCTCAGCCTTACTTGTGAATACGCTTTTTCTGCCAAAGCATTCACATTTTTATTGTCGGCCAATAATATTTCATCGTATTTTTTAATTGCCGCTTCAAACCTTCCTTCTTTTTGAAAATCAGCAGCCTCTATAATAATCTGACTGTATTTTGTGTTTTGAGCTGCTGCTGTAATCGAGAGGAACAACAGAGCGTAAAGAAAAAACCGTGAGAGCATAGTGTTGACAGTAAAATATATACACTAAAATTAGGAGAAATATTTAACAGTACATCCCATTTTTCAAAAAAATATGCGAAAGCCCTTTAGTTAACCATTAGATTACACCCTCTTACATCCGAAACATCCTGTCGCCCTAGTACCTCAAACCGATTTTCGTCCAGCTTTTTACCTAAATCATCAGTTTGAATGAATGCACAAGATCCTGTATTTGCAAGATCTATAATGTTCATTACTCCCGCTTGGCCTATCCTTGTTAATTGCAAGGGGTCGTCTTGCTCTCGAATCAATATTTTCATCCACGGCGGTGTCTCAAAAACACCGTTTCCCTTAGAATAGGCCTGGGACAACAGCTCCGTCATACCGTATTCCGAATGAATTTTTTCTGTCGAAAACCCTTTCTGCAAGATACTATGTAGCTCCTCCCTCACTAACTCTTTACGTCGACCTTTCATCCCTCCAGTTTCCATCACCACTAAATTTTTATTTGATTTAAGATCATACTGCTCAGCAAAATCTAACAACGCAAAAGAGACTCCTATTAACAAAACCTTTTCTTTATTATTCGATAGCCTCTGCAGTAAATCAAATAACTCTTGTTGGTTATCCAGAAAAAAACCACTTTGTTCGTGCTTACTCTGCTCAATAAAATCATTCACCATGTAAATTAAAGAGGACCCTTGACGTTCTAGATAAGAAGGAAGCAGGCCTAGAACACAATAACCTTCCACATTCCCATAAAATCGCTCAAATGCCAAATTAAAACTCTTCCCATAAGTCTCCAAATTATTTACAAAATGCCTACTCGTTTGCTTTCCTGTGGTTCCACTGCTAGAAAAAATAGCTTCAGCTTCAAAGCCATCACATTTCAGTTCATGAAACTTAAACGCACTTATTGGAAGAAACGGAATTTTGGTATAGTGCTCAACTCTAGCAATGTCGCAGTTTAGCAATCTACAATACTCTTTGTACACCAGATTTTTTTCTACTTGGAATTGAAATAACTCAATACACAAGTCGTTAAAGCAGTTCTCTGCATTTTCGAAAACTTTATTTTCGAAGGTTGTTATAAAGGTTGAAGATTTTGAGTTCAATGGTTAACGATTTTTCTGTTTAATTTTAATGCATGAAATTATTCGTAAAAATAGGAATTGGAATTAGCATCTTGTCATCTCTTTGCGCTTGCCGAGAGGACAGTGATTTTTCTGAAATTCCTGAGCTTTTCTATAGAGATTTTCAAATTTCAACTAACGAAGCAGGTAGACCTATAGCGATTTGGAAATTAGGTTTTACCGATGGCGACGGGAATATTGGGGTTCGTGACGGAAACGAAAAAGATTCTAATAACTTTATAGTAAGTGGCTTTCAATATATTGATGGTAAAATTACTACACTACCCCCTTTGCAAGGCTATCGCATTCCAGCTGCAGAAAATGTATCTACCCGTAATGGAATCGAAGGAGAATTTCGGTTTGAATTTGAAATTGATTCCTATATCAGCTTCAATATTGACAGTATGTATTTAGAAGGCTATGTTATTGACCGATCCTTCAATGAAAGCAACAGCATAGAAACTCCTATTTTCTTAGACTAGCTAATTTTTCCGCAAGCTGCTTCGCTGATAGAGATAATTCTGTCACCAATACTTTCTATTGCTGCGAACAAATCTGTATAAATCATACCGCTATCAAATTTGTATTTACCTTTTTCTATACTCTTTAAATGTCCCTCTTTTAGATGGTTTCTAAATTTATTAATCGCTTTTTCCGCTTCTTCTGCCTCTTCTAAATGTTTTCCTTGCAATCCGTTGTCAAGGTTTTTCTTCATTACGTCTAAGGCGACATTCAATAATTTAAACATCTCCAACAAATTCTCTCGCTGCTTCGGAATAAAGTAAATTTTAGACTCCATTTTACGCTGTAAAACCTTGCCCATTGAATTATTGATATCCCCGATAGTTTCCAAATCATTGGCAATACTTAGCATTGCTCTAATTTGAAGCGAACTTCTTTCGTTTAATTCTCCTTCGGAAACTTTAGCGAGATAAGTCCCAATTTCAGATTCTATATTATCCGTTATTTCCTCGTATTTTACAATACGTTCTACCTTTTTCTTAAACTTCTTTTTGTCAGTTTCTACTAAGAGTTCAGGGACAAATAAGGTCATTTTGGTAACCATATTACCAAACTTAGATACTTCTTTTTTTGCCTCTAAAATTGACCCTTCTGTGTTAACCATTGTAGCATTGCTGATATACTCCAAATGATACTCTTCATCTTCCAGACCTTTAGATGGAACTACCTTTATTACGATACGTGCGATAAGTGGAATAAATCCGATCATTATTAACGTATTAATTATGTTAAATACTGAGTGAAACAATGAGAGTTTAAGCTCCGACTCTGACCCACTAATATCAGGAATAATGGTTGCTAAAATATTTTGAGCTGGGCCCCATAGGTATGCTATAAAATCTAAGAACCACGGAAAAATAAGGATTAACCAAACGACCCCGACAACATTAAAAATTAAGTGAGCTCTTGCAGCTCGTTTTGCATGAACGTTTGCAATTAAAGCTGCTAAATTTGCTGTAATTGTGGTTCCTATATTTTCTCCCAAGACCATCGCTGCTGCAATTTCAAAGGTAATTACATTGTTAAATAATAAGGTTAAGGTTAGAGCCATCGCTGCCGAAGAGGACTGCACAATAATGGTAACTACTGTTCCAACAGCAACGAATAAAATAGTAGTTAAAATACCGTGACCTGTGAAGCTATTTAAGAATTCTAGGGCTTCAGGGTTTTGATTTAAATCAGGAACCGCGTTTTTCAAAGCGTCCAGCCCTAAGAACAATAGCGCAAATCCTATCAAAACCTCAGACAAACTTCTAAGTGTTGCCTTTTTGGCAAACATTAACGGAAAACCGATAGCTATAATTGGCAATGCAAAAGCCGAGATTTTAATTTTAAATCCAAAGAATGCAATTAACCACGCTGTAATTGTAGTCCCAATATTAGCCCCCATTATTACACCAATAGATTCAACTAAACTAAGTAAACCTGCATTTGCGAAGCTAACCACCATGACTGTTGTAGCAGAAGAGGACTGGACCAAACAAGTTATTAAAAACCCTGTAAAAACACCCAAGTATCGGTTTTTAGTCATGCTACTCAAAATATCTTTCAATTTTGATCCTGCGGTTTTCTGAATCCCTTCACTCATGACTTTCATTCCGTAAATGAAAAATCCGAGTGCACCAAATAAGGTCAAAAAGTCAACGAAAGTAAAACTCATGGTATTGGTTTAATATGTAAAAAACAAAGAACAAAAATAATGAGACTTCAACAGTTGAATGTTAATATAACGTTAAGCATAATCCGTGATAGGGCAAGCTTAGAGCAAAATTATAGAGCGTTAACCTTAAGTTAAATAAATGCATCTAACCTCGCTTAAAAATTGATTTTACCTTAAAAATGAGTTAACAGAAAAGGAATGTTTAACCAATACATTTGATTTAATATTAAAACTTATGCTAAGCGCCGGAACTATTTTACTATTGGATGAAAACAAACGTCAACAGGAAGGACTGTCTGTATTTCTTTTAGAAAATCACTTTGAAATAGTTAAACTTGATCGCAGTGCAAAACTCGAAGCCCAGTTGTTATCCAAGAGTATTGATATTATTGTAGTATCCGTTAATTTCTTTAACGAGGAAGGAGTTCAGTTAATTAAGCTTTTGAAAACAAGTCCATTTTTTAAAGATATTTTTATAGTAATGCTGAGCCAAAAGATAGAGGACGAAACCCAAGTTATTGCGCTTGAGTCAGGGGCTGACGCCTTTTGGGTTCAACCTATGGCACAGTGGGTAATGCTGAGAAGAATAAAGGCCTTGATGAGGCGTAAAAAACAAAAATCACCTAGATTAACTAAGGCATTGTACATTGATTACGATCGCTATTTAATTATTAAAGATAATAGAGAAATTTTTCTACCAAAAAAAGAATTTCAACTGCTCTCATTGCTTTATTCTAAACCAAAGAAAGTTTTCTCCCGAGAAGAGATAAAAAGCTTTCTATGGAATAATTCAGACAGTGTAAAGACAAGAACAATAGATGTTCATATTCGAAAAATTAGAGAAAAAGTAGGCGAAGATGCAATTACCACTGTTCAGGGAATTGGGTATAAACTTGAAATTGCTTAGGGCATAAAAACTTGCGGCGAGATATGAATCTCTTCTAGTAATGTTCTACTTTTCATTTTTAAAACACAAGAAACACACTCCGCAATATCTTCTGATTGAATCATCTCACTTCTGTCCACCTCAATTCCATCCCAAGACGAAGTATTTACTGATCCTGGAAATATAGCCGATACTTTGATGTTTTTTGATCTTAATTCCTCTCGCAAAGCATCGTTCCACGCTTTAAATGCATGTTTACTTATAGAGTAATCCGCTGCAAAACTAGTGGCTTTGATGCTCATAACTGATGCAATGTTTACAATGTTCTTCAATGTGCTTCCGCTGATATTAAGCAGCTGCTGTGTCAGTGATATCGCACTGTAAAGATTTAATTGCATTTGATCTTTTAACGTTACAAGTTCTATGTCAGCAGCATTCTGCATGGAATAAATTCCTAGGTTATTTACCAGCAGTGTTGTGTTTTCGAATAACGAGCTATTTTGCGCTAATACCTCAACATAACTTTCTTTGGAAAAATCTATTACCACGTATTCTATTCTAATGTTAGGTGTACTCAATTCTGATTTACAAAACGTTAAAGCTTTTTCATTTCTTGCCATCAACACTAAATCAAATCCTTGAATTGCTAATTTTTCTGAAATTGCTCTACCAATTCCTCTTGTTGCTCCAGATATTACTGCTTTCATTGTTCAAAATTAATGCAAAATAGCTTATGTCATTTCCCTACATTTGATATCTTTCCGAATGGTTGAACATAAAAAAATATTAGTGGCGCCACTAAATTGGGGCTTAGGTCACGCTACTCGGTGCGTGCCGGTTATTCGCGAATTATTAGCATTAAAAGCAGAAGTGGTCATCGGAGGTGATGGAATGGCATTAAGTTATTTACGAAAAGAATTTCCTCATTTAGAAAACATTCAAATTCCTGACTTAAAGATTCGATACCCCAAAAGTGGTGGTTTCTTCTTGCACTTTGCCCTGCGCTTACCTAGGCTATTTTCGCACGTAAAAAAGGAAAATAGACTGCTTAAAAAACTTGTTCGAGAACACAAAATTGATGGAATTATTTCAGACAACCGGTATGGATTATTCCATAAATACAAACCCTCCGCTATAATTACACATCAACTGTACATTGAAACTCCTGCCTTTAAAAAAACGTTACATGCCCTTATGAAAAAGATGAACAATCGTTTTTCAGCCACTTGGGTGCCGGATATGCGCGGTAAAAGCAACATTAGCGGCAGACTTTCCCATTCTAACAAACCTTTGCCTAAAGTGAAGTATATTGGAGTACTTTCTAGGTTTACAAAACAAAAAGAGCAAGCAATCACTCACAGAAAAGTTTTAGTGGTGCTTTCGGGGCCTGAACCATTTAGAACAAATTTAGAAGAAATCCTTACCAAAGAACTACTCAAACTAAATTGCAAAGCAATGATTGTAAGAGGAGTAATTCAAGAAAAGCAACAAAAAAAGAACTTATCGCCACAATTGAGAGTAGTGAACTACTTGCAAGCTGACGAATTACAACTAGAAACACAGCAATCAGAATTTGTAATTGCTCGTTCTGGTTATTCTACTATTATGGATTTGCTAACCCTCAGCCAAAAAGCGATACTAATTCCAACCCCAGGCCAAACAGAACAGGAGTATTTATCGGAACACTTGTCGGGGAGCCCCCTTTTTGTTTTCTCAAAAGAAGACAATTTAGATGTGGAGAAGCAATTAAAGGAGCTTAGTGAAAAAGACAAGCTTAGCCCAAACGTTTATAGTTTTAATAAAGATATTATAAGCGATTTTCTAAATAGGTGCTAGACTAATTTTCTTCGCATTCTGTTGCCAATGTTAGTAAGAGCCTCATATGTAATTGTACCTTGTGCTTTGGCAAAATCAAATAAACTTTTCTCACCTCCAAAAACAATTGCAATAGTCCCGACCTCAATTTTATCCTGGCCTAAATCAATCATGCAAAGATCCATACAAATATTACCAACAGTTGGGTAAAGTTTACCATTCAATTCAAATTTCCAATTACCATTCCCCAAAACTCTAGGCACACCGTCAGCATATCCCAATGAAAGAATTGCAATATTGCTATCTTTCTCAATAGTCCCACTTCGGTTGTAACTAATAAACTCATCTTTGAATACTCTTCTTGTAGCGACTACCTTGCTTGAAAAACGGGTAACTTGAATTAAATCATTTTTCAAGTCGGCAGCTTCAGAAGCACCATATAGTCCAATTCCTAATCGAACCATGTCCATTTGATGATCTAAGTAATTGTTTATGCCATCGGTATTCAAAATATGGCAAAAGGCATCAATCTTTAGTCCATTTTTTAACCGGAAACTTAAATTTTTAAACAACTCAATTTGATCGAAAGTGAATTGTTCTGCAGCAGAATTCCCGGAGCTACTTAAATGACTCATAATTGAACTTACTCGAATCGCTTCTTGATTCATCAGGCGATCTACCAGTTCAGGTAAATCCACTTCATCGAAACCAAGCCGATTCATCCCTGTATTTAACTTTATGTGAATGGGATATTGACCGGCAAGTAAGCTCTCTTGAGAATGTAAATAAGTTAAAAGTGAATCTAAAACTTGAAACGAATGAATTACAGGTTCCAAACAGTGCTCAACCATTACATCCCAATATTGGGGACTGACGTTTTGCACCATTACCGGCAGCTCAATCCCATCCGCTCTTAGCTCCATACCTTCAGCAAATGTTGCAACACCAAACATATCCGCCATCTTGTTTGCTTGAATTTTATTGCAGATAACACTTGTATAATGTCCGTAAGCAGCAGCCTTTACCATAAGCATCACTTTAGTTGAAGGGCTTAATTTTTCTTTAAAATAATTGATATTGTGGGTTATTGCACTCCAACTTACCTCCAGAGTATTGTCGCTGTATTGACTTAAAAAATACGCCTTATTGTTAGACATTGCTTTCCTCCGCTTCTGAAAAACAACTTCTGCATAATGGTTGGTAGCTTTCAATTTCTCCGAGCATTACTAAATTATCATTCCTCATTGTTCTGTGGCTATGATTCGCAAGGTTTCCACACTTTACACAGATGGCATGAACTTTGGTTACATACTCTGCTGTTGCTAAAAGCGCAGGAATAGGACCAAAAGGATTCCCTTTATAGTCCATATCTAAGCCTGCTACGATAACTCTAATTCCTTGATTTGCTAACCGATTGCAAACTCCTACCAATTCCATATCAAAAAATTGAGCCTCATCAATTCCTATCACTTGTTCGTCGTTAATTAAAAGTGGAATATTCGCCGATGCTGGAACAGGAGTAGAATGTATTTGATTTGAATCATGGGAAACCACAGCTTCCAGGTCATAGCGAATATCGATCGTAGGTTTAAAAATCTCTACTTTCTGTTTGGCAATTTTTGCTCGCTTTAAACGACGAATCAACTCTTCAGTTTTACCGGAAAACATAGAACCACAGATTACCTCAATCCAACCTTTGCGATTTTTAGAATTAATAGTATTTTCGAGAAACATAATTGCCTTCCTTCTTTTTTTGTAAATTGGAAAGCAAAGATATTATTTATAGACCAAAAGAAGCACATAAAATGACGATTGAAAATAAACGAGCCGAGATAACTAGATTACTTAATAACATTCAAAAACACTCAGATCACTTAGAAGAAATGGAATCTATCCCAGTTTTAGAATTAGCGGCTATTTTATCTAAAATAAACAAGTTACATGAAGAAACTGCCGTTTTAAAATATTTGTGTGAAATGCAACAAGGAGATGAAGTGGAGCTTCACTCTAGCGAATTAGGAGTTATACCTGACACTAAAGTGAACATAGAAAAAGTCTCTACAAATGACAAAACTGAAGAAGAAACATTAGAAGGAACTGCGCAATTAATGGCAAATGAAGCAGGCGAGGATAACGCAATCCAACAAATGCTAGAGGCAACACTGGAGGACGACCATAGCATCGAGCCGACTGACAATTTAGTAGAAAACGAGGAAACTGAAATAATAAAACCAATTGAGGAGGACAGTATTCAAGAAGAAGAAAAGACTGAGGAAAGTACTGAAGAGCCAAACAAAAAAAGCAGCGGAATAAATGACGCTATGCTCAACCAAATTTTGGCAGATGCGAGAGAGGAAGAAACTGAAGAAGGGCAAATTGAAAACTTGGTTGAGAAATTAGAATCCAATAACGACCTTTCGTCGAAACCAGATGTAAACGATGCACTCTTCGCAGAAGATTCTAGTATTAGCAATCATCTAAAAAAACAACCCATAGCTGACTTAATGAGCGCTATTGGCTTAAATGAGCGCTACTTATACTCAAACGAATTATTCGATGGGGATATTGAAGAGTTTAGAACTACAATCAAAATACTAAATGAGTTTGATAACGGCGAAAAAGCGATGACATTTTTTAACAACGGATTAAGAGATACTTACGGATGGGAAGATGACAATATGCTGGCAAATGCTCTTTTTAGCCTAGTAGAGCGCCGATATCTCTGAGGTTTGCCTTCTAAATTAGCTTTAAGCCGATTATCCTTTCCTTTTTTCATGAAGGTACATTAGTGCTACATTTACTGCCAAATCACCACCACCCATGAGTAAAAAGATATCTAGTTGTAAATCATATGTACTAAGTTTAACGCTTTTTTTTGGCTTGTTAGCCGGTATATCAGCTCAAAGCAAGGTCTGGACTTTAGAAGAGTGTATCGGCTACGCTTTAGAAAATAATCTACAAATACAGCAGAACGAATTATCTCAAAAACTTGCAGATTATGATTTAAAACAAGCGAAGTACAATATTTTACCAGACTTAAACGGCTTTGCTACACATGCCTACAATTTTGGACAAACCATTGATCCTTTCACCAATCAGTTTGCTAATACTCAGGTGCGGTCCAACTCCTTTTCCCTCTCTTCAACATTTACAATTTTCAATGGCTTTAGAAATGTAAATACAGTTAAACAAAATCAAGCGCAGCAAAAATCTGCTCAATTTGATTTAGAGAAAATGAAGAATGACATTTCTCTAAACATTGCAAATTCTTTTTTAGGGATTCTTTTTAATCAAGAATTATTAAACAACGCACAAGCTCAGTTAAGAGTTACACAGCAACAAATCGACAGAATTGTAAAGCAAGTAGAAGCCGGAGCGCTGCCTCAAGGTGCGCTGAAAGATATAGACGCACAATTCGCATCGGAGGAATTGAACGTTGTTAATGCCAAAAACCAATTGACACTTTCTAAATTGAACTTAGAACAAATTCTTAGGCTAGAAAGCTCAGATGAGTTTGAAATTTTAAGTCCTGACTTGAGCAATTTCAATGGCGTAAAAGAATTGATTAGTCCAGGTGCGTTGTACCTTTCTGCTCTAGAAACCATGCCAGAGATAAAAAGTGCTGAGTATAATTTATTTGCTTCCACAAAAGGAACACAAATTGCCAGAAGCAGTTACATGCCTACCCTTTCTGTTTCCGGATCTATGGGAACGGGTTTTTCCGGAGCAAATAGAGAGGTTACCGGATTTGAAAATCCAACAATTATTGAAACAGGCGATTTTACTTCAGGAGGCGAAAGAGTACTGAGCTCATCCGCAACTCCTGTTTTTAAGGATAAATCATTCACGGATCAGTTTTCTGACAATGAAAACAAGTCCATACGGTTTTCTCTAGCCATCCCTATCTTCAACAAATTTAGTGCGAGAATTGGAGTTAAACGGGCTAAAATACAAGAACAATTAGCGGATTTAAATTACGAAACAACAAAATTAGCGCTTCGCCAAAACATAGAGTCGGCGCACAACGACGCTGTTGCTGCATTAAAGCGTTTTAAAGCAGCAGAGAAATCAGTTAGTGCTTTGGAGACATCTTTTGCCTACACCCAAGAACGATACAACGTTGGAATCATTAATTCCTTCGATTTTAATAACGAAAAAAATAGACTAATTAATTCTCAATCAGAGCTATTACAAGCAAAGTATAATTATATTTTTAGTACTAAAGTGTTGGACTTTTACCAAGGCGGTGGTATCTCATTATCGAAATAAGTCAAAAAATGAAATCAAAAAAGTGGATAATTATCCTAAGTGTAGTTGTTATTATATTGGTAATTGCCGGAATATACAAGAGTAAATCTGGAGGACAAAGCAAAAAAGTTGCCATCGAAAAAGCGGAACTGAGAACGATTATTGAAACCGTAGCAGCCAGTGGAAAAATTCAACCCGAAACGGAAGTAATTATAAGTTCTGATGTTTCAGGAGAAATTATAGAGATGCCTGTAAAAGAAGGAGACAGAGTTCAAGCCGGAGACTTGTTACTTAAAATAAATCCTGACTTGGTTGAGTCTGCATTAAGTAGAGCTGAGGCAGCTTTAAACACGACAAAAGCTAATTTAGCAGGTGTTAGGGCACGCTTGACTCAATCACAATCACAGTATCAAAACGCAAAAGCCTCGTTTGATAGAAGTGAAAAACTATTTAACAGTAAAGTGATTTCTCAAGCAGAGTTTGACCAAGCAAAAGCAAACTTTGAAGTAGCGAGAGCCGACGTGCAAGCTGCAAAGGAAAGTATTCAGGCAGGAATATTTAATGTAAGAAGTTCAGAGGCAACCTTAAAAGAGGCGAAAGAAAACTTAGGTAGGACCTCAATTTATTCGCCTATGAATGGAGTAATCACAGCACTAAACAAAGAAAAAGGCGAAAGAGTTGTAGGAACAGCTCAAATGGCCGGTACTGAAATTATGACCGTAGCAAATTTAAATGTTATGGAGGTTGCTGTTGAAGTAAATGAAAATGACATTGTTCGAGTTTCCATTAACGATACTGCTGAAATTGAAGTTGACGCATATCTTAATAAAAATTTCAAAGGCATTGTTACCGAAATTGCAAATTCTGCAAATACATCAGGAATGAGCGCGGACCAAGTGACTAATTTTGACGTAAAAATTAGAATGCTACAATCTTCTTACCAAGATTTATTGAACAAAAGAGCAGATAGTTCTTCACCATTTCGCCCGGGAATGTCAGCAACGGTTGACATTCGAACGACACAAGTTTCAAATGTAATTACCATACCAATTCAAGCAGTTACTACAAGAAAAGACACTTCCATAACTGAGGATTCTAAAGTATCGGCTGACATGGATGGGGAAGACGAAAAAATTGAGGTAGTTTTTGTTATAGTTGGGGAGAAAGTCGAAATGGTTGAGGTTGAAACTGGAATTCAAAACACCATGTATATTGAATTAAAATCTGGTTTAACTGAAGGAGATGAAGTGGTGACGGCACCCTACAATTTGGTTTCAAAGATTTTAAAAGATGGCCAAAACGTAACAGTAGTTGACAAGAAAGACCTCTATACTTCTAAGGAAAAGTAATAATGGCATATTTATTAGCAATTGAAACTGCTACAAAGGTTTGTTCTGCAGCACTTTTTAAAGACGACAAGTTACTTGCTATAAAAGAGGTGGAAGGAGATTTCTCTCATGCTGAAAACCTAGCTGTTTTCACGGACCTACTATTAAAAGAAGGCGAAGTTGCGAGTACTGAATTATCTGGCGTTATCGTTAGTAAAGGACCAGGATCCTATACAGGTCTGCGGATAGGAATTTCTTTCGCAAAAGGATTATGCTATGCATTAAAGATTCCCTTAATAAGCATAGATACCTTACATGCGCTAGCTTTAGGTTTCACTGACGCCAAGAAAGATTCATTTGACTTGATTTGCCCAATGATTGACGCTAGAAGGATGGAAGTTTATGCCTCAATCTTCAACAATTCATTAGAAGTAATAAAACCAATTTCCGCAGACGTTATATATTCTGGAAGCTATTCAGAGATAATTAAAGACCAATCAATTGTTTTTATTGGAGACGGTGCTATAAAATGTAAGACGTTGCTAACGGCGAAAAGAAGAACTTTTATAACAGATTTTTTACCATCAGCCGCCTACTTAGGCAAAGAAGGGTTTAGAAAATTTAAAAAAGCTGATAATGAGAATGTAGCTTATTTTGAACCCTACTATTTGAAGGAATTTATTGCGCTAAAAGGAAAGAAATTAGTTTAAAACAGACTACCATAACACGCAACTATCTTATATGTGGTATATTATACTATTCGAATTTTGTCTAAATTTACGATTATGAGACCTTTAATACTTACTACTTTATTGCTTTTTCAATATTCTTTGCGTGCTCAAACTAATTTGGCTGTTGATCCAGACCGTATTTTTTGGTCAGACACAACTGAAATAAAATGGTCTGACTTTCAGGCAACAAATGATTCGGCAAAGAGCTTATCTGCCATTTCAAAAATTGAATTACCATACTCCACCTCCTCAGATAGAGAAGTTGATATGACTTTCACCATTCAAACCTGTTTAGTAAAAAGTGAATCTTGGTTTAAAAAGGGGAAACAAAATAACATTCTATTGTTACACGAGCAACTTCATTTCGACATCGCAGAACTACACAGAAGGTTGATTGTAAAGTCGATAGTTGAAGGAAGTTTCAACGCTGATACCTATGAAAAAGAGGTAGACCAAATAATTATTGCTATTTGGGAGAACTCTTACCGCAAAATGCAGGATAAATATGATCTAGAAACCAACTATGCGCGAATTTTTAAACCTCAGATTTATTGGAATAAGAAAGTAGCAGATCAGCTTGAGTCAATGAAGGAGTTCCAAGCACTCACTGTCACAGTCATTTTTCAGTCTAAATAAAAACGGTATTCTATTTTGTACACACGTACTGACTTATTTACTACGTCTCTCTTGACGAGAGCCTTCAACAGGTTTTGATCGTTATACAAGAGTCCATATTTGAAAATTAAGCTGTCATTTTCCTTTACAGTAATAAAGTCTAAATAACCTTCTTTATACGTAAACTCCCAATCGGTCTTTTTTTGCTTACCAATTGTATTCCAAATATATCGATCAACTATTTGAGTAGCTCGATAATCAAAAACCTCTTCAATAAAACTTAAAGACCTCGCATAACTTGTTCTTTTATAAACTACTTTTCCAAATAAATTTTGAGTTACCCATTCGTTTTTCATAGGCCTTCCAATTGAATTAAAATACGTTAGCTTCTTCTTACGTCCTGTTTGAATCACTTTTGTACTGTGGATATAATTTGTATCCTTCGTCTTGTTATCCAACTTGGTCTCCTGGTAACAGGAATCATTTAACCAATTGTAACCATACGAAAAACTGAAGGGTCCTTGATTTTCTGTCCTTTTATACACCTTATTCCCACTATATTCAAACTTAAAACTGGCGGTATCAGTACGATTACTTAACGCAACATAATACTCACTCCTTGTTAGTTTCCCTTCCTTTGAAAAAGAGTATTCAGCAAGTTTTACTTCCGAACTAAAAATAGCTTCGTCCTTTTTATTACTTGTAAAAACAGAAATAGTTCTAACTTGATTTTCTTTAATGACTGAACTTTCAAAAAAATCATGTAAAGTAAACCACTCCTTACTAGGGTCAAATTGACCATAGCTTTGAAAGGGGAAGAATGAGACTAAGAGGAGAAAGACTAACTTCATTCACTCAACATTTGCGCCTTAGCCAACGAAACCTCACTTACAGGGAGTTGGCAAACTTTATTTTCACAAACAAAAATAGTACTTGCTCCTTTTGTCCATTTTAATTGCACCAAGGGGAGTGCACTTTCTCCATCTAAATCCATCAAAATTAATTTATTAGGCACATAGTCCTGCTGTAATTCTGCTGCAAAAGAAATTGCTTTCTCGCCTGTAATGGCAACTTCATAAAATGGCTCAGTGTAGTTCAATAATAAAACTGCCCAATTACTATACCCAGGTAAATAATCATTTATTTTAGGTGCAATATTTCGAAGCATCTGAGTCGCCATTCCGTGATAATTCGCATCATCAAAATAAATAGCTAACGAAAATAAGCCTTTCGCCATGCTGCTATTTGACGATGGAATTACGTTATCCGAGACTTCAAATTTTCTCGCAATTAACGCGGCATCGTTTTTATTGGTAAAATAAAACATCCCACTTGTTGAGTCGTAAAAATTTTCGATAGAATAATCTGCTAGTTGTTTTGCTTTATTGAGCCAATCCTCATTTGCAGTTACTTCATATACTTTTATAAATGCCTCAATGGTAAAGCTATAATCCTCTAAATAGGCTGAAATTGTTGATTTTCCGTCTTTGTACGAATGCCACAAACTTCCGTCTTTCTTTTGTTGTTTGTCTGATAAAAATTTAGCATTTTCAAGTGCCATATTCAAATGTCTTTTTTCTCCAAAGGCTTGATAAGCGTCAACCAAACCAATGACCATGAGCGCATTCCATGAAGTTAATGACTTATCGTCTAAGCCCGGTTTTACTCGCTTCTCACGTTCTTTTTTTAAGATTTTCTTCATGCCTGCGATCTTTGCTTCATATTGGGCAAGTGTAAGATTTGCATTCTGAGCTAAGACTGCACTTTCTTCATCACGAATTAACACATAGTTCTCATGCTCCCAAAAACCAAAGTTGTTCACATTAAAATGAGCTTTGAACATTGTAAAATTTTCTCCTAGCAATTGTTTTAACTCCTCCTTTCTCCAAACGTAATACTTTCCTTCTTCCCCTTCAGAATCGGCATCTAATGCAGAATAAAACGCTCCATTTTTTGCAGTGAACTCCTCTGAAACAAAGGCTATTGTTTCAAAAACTACTTGTTTATACAGGGGGTTTTTATCTAAGCGATATGCCTTCGAATACAATGAGACCAATTGTGAGTTATCGTATAACATCTTTTCGAAGTGTGGAATTTTCCACTGCATATCAGTAGAGTATCGGGCAAACCCACCCCCAATTTGGTCATAAATTCCACCAAATGCCATTTTTTCTAAACTCAGGTCTAGGTGATCTTTAATTTCAGAATCTTTCGTGTGGTAATACAACCTCAAAAGAAAATCGTAATTAGACGGAATCGGAAATTTAGGAGCCTTGTTGTTCCCTCCAAATTTAGGATCGAAGGCGCTGCTCCAATTTGCCAAGCCTCCTTCAAAAAGTTCATTGGTAAACTCCTCTCCAGAATCGACTTTTACAATTAAATCAGAGGTTTGAACTCCGGATGTCAATTGATTGGCATAATTTTCTATTTTCTGAGGTTCATTTTTATACGCTGCAATTAGCTTATTCAAAAGGTCCACCCAATTGTCTTTTGGAAAATAAGTTCCACCGTAAAACGGCCGACCGTCGGGGGTGGCAAAACAGTTCAATGGCCAACCGCCCCTTCCAGTCATCAACTGAACAGCGTTCATGTATACCTGGTCTACATCTGGCCGCTCTTCTCGATCTACTTTTATACAGATAAAATTCTCATTCATTAGGGCAGCTACTGCGCTATCTTCAAAACTTTCGTGCTCCATAACGTGGCACCAATGACAAGCAGAATATCCTATGCTTATTAAAAGTGGTTTGTTTTCAACCTTAGCTTTTGCCAAAGTCTTCTCATTCCAAGGCATCCAATTAACCGGGTTATGAGCATGCTGTAACAAATACGGGCTAGTTTCATTAATTAACTCATTTGTATGTTCGTACTCTTTCATATCAACTTTTTTTTGCGACTCCTTCTGTGCCTTAGTACAGCTAAAAAATAAAAAAAGCGAAAGTAATAGGAGGAAGTTCTTCATGTGTTCAAAGTTCGCTATTATTAACAACAGACAACAAATAACTTCTATTATACGTCTAAAAATTGAGGAGATTCTCTTCTACCTTTAGTGTATGAAAAAATATCTTGGAACAATTATTTTTTTTCTTTGCTTGTTTGCCTTTTTTCAAGGGAAATCAGCTCATCAAGTTGGAGGATATATTGAATACAGATGCCTCCCCATCGCTAGCCTATTAGAAAATACTTTTGAAGTTACTTTCCGATTCTACGTAGACTCTTCTCGGCTCTAGGAACACTCCTACAGACTCCATCCCGATTACAGTTTTTAACAGTAACAATACTCAAACTGATTATTTTTATTTAAGCAACTTAATTCGCATTACTACAATTCCCGATGATGTGAATAATCTTTGCGTTATTTAATTAACGGAATAGAAGTAGGTCAGAGAGATATTTTAAATTATCAATTTACTGATACCGGACATTTTAAAGTATCCTACATTGCAACAAACACTTTTAATTGCGAGGATACTAGCACGGCAGAAGCATTTGTATTTGATGAATTTCAATTCGTTATCCCAAATGTTTTTGCTCCTAACGGAGATTTTATTAATGACGAATTTAAAATGCAAGCCTGCGGTGTATACGACTACAACATTAAAGTCTTTACTCGGTTTGGAGAAAAGGTATTTGAAAGCAATAGTTTACACATAGATTGGGATGGCACCAGAAAAGGAAAAGCTGTAAACTCCGGCACCTGTTTTACACCATAAAAATTCGCCAATTCCAAAATAAAATGCTGGTTTACCAAGGAAGTATTACTTTACTGAAAGACTAATATAATTTAAGCGGCACTCTTTCTTCATGCGTTACACGAACTTTCCTTTTTATAAAAAAGACCTTTCCGGTAACATAACCGTCTACCTTAAAGTCCACCTCCCTGCTTCCGAAAGTTAACGCCAACATGTTTACCAAAGCTCCGTCTGCAAAGTCTTCATATTTACTCCGCATTACAACGGTATGGTATTCTTCAGAATTTTTAGGAATACTAACTTTCCCATCAATACTCGCTTTTGCTAATTTATTACCTTTTACATAGATATCGAACTCAGAATCTATTACGCTTAATTTAAACCCATTCGGATTTTTAATTTTTATCTGCGATTCTACAACAAGACCTTTCTCAGAAAACTCAACCAACTTCACCTGCTTAATGTTAGTAATCGTGACTTCTTCATATTGCCAGCAAGAACTTAAAGAAGCTGTTAAAATAAGGAATAGTCCGATTTGAAATAACTTCTTCATTTATTTAGAATTCGAATAACTTTCATAAAAATAGGAAATGGTTTCAATTCCTTTCAGAAAGTTTTCTATTCCATAGTGCTCGTTTGGTGAATGAATTGCATCGGTGTCTAAGCCAAATCCTAATAAAATTGATTTAAGCCCTAAAACCTCTTCAAACAAAGCTACAATAGGAATACTTCCGCCTGCTCGAACAGGCACTGGCTCTTTTCCAAAAGCTCTAATAATTGCATCACTTGCAGCTTTATATTCAGGAATATCGATTGGCATAACGTATGGTTCACCACCGTGATGAGGCTTCACCTGTACCTTAACCGACTTAGGCGCAATAGATTCAAAGTGTTTTTTAAACTTCTCTGTAATTTCTTCATCAGATTGGTTTGGCACTAATCTCATAGAAATTTTTGCTGACGCCTTAGAAGGTAAAACAGTCTTCGCTCCTTCACCAGTGTAACCTCCCCACATTCCGTTTACGTCTAGCGTTGGTCGAATACCTTTTCTTTCAATCGTTGTATAACCTGCTTCACCATGAACCTCATCAATTCCTAATTTAGATTTGTAATCCTCCAAATTAAATGGTGTTTTTGCCATTAATTCTCTTTCGTTCGCACTTGCTTCTAACACATTATCGTAAAACCCAGGAATGTTAATGTGATTGTTTTCATCTTTCAAAGAACCAATCATTTCACATAAAATATTAATAGGGTTAGCGACAGCTCCACCATAAACACCTGAATGTAAATCTCTATTTGGTCCTGTAACTTCTACCTCTAAATAACTCAACCCCTTAAGGCCAGTAGTTATTGAAGGGTTTTCCATAGAAAGCATGGACGTATCTGAAATTAAAATAATATCAGCCTTTAACTTTTCTTTGTTTGCACTTATAAAAGTTTCTAGATTCGCTGATCCGACTTCCTCTTCCCCTTCAATAATAAACTTTACATTACACGGTAATTGGTCTGTTTGCATCATCAGCTCAAAAGCTTTTACGTGCATATACATTTGACCTTTGTCATCACAAGCTCCTCTAGCGTAGATTTTTCCATTTTTAATAACAGGCTCAAATGGAGGACTGTCCCATAACTCTAGCGGGTCTGCAGGCTGAACATCATAGTGACCATAAACAAGAATAGTTGGCTTAGATGCATCAATCATTTTTTCGGCATATACTACAGGAAAGCCTGCAGTTTGGCAAAGCTCAGTTTTATCTGCCCCAGCCTTCTCTAACGACTTTCTAACTACCTCAGCAGCATCCATAACACTGCCTTTATACTTGGAATCTGCGCTTACAGAAGGAATTTTTAATAACTCTATCAATTCCTCTATAAATCTGTCTTTGTTGGCTTGTATATACTCTGAAACTTGCTTCATACTGTCTGATTAATGTTTTTTAAAATTACTCTTTCAGCGTCTAAATTCAAGGTTCTTTGACTAAAACTTCGCCATTCATTTCTGTCGGAATTGGAACGTTCAATATTTTTAATATTGTCGGTGCAACATCCGCTAATTTTCCACTTTTTATTGAATGATACTCCTTGTCTATTAATATAATAGGTACCAAATTTGTTGTATGAGCGGTATTCGGACTACCATCTGCATTTACAGTAAAATCCGCGTTTCCGTGATCTGCTATGATTATAAATGAATAATTATTTGCTAATCCTATTTCCACTATTTCTCCTGCACAGGCATCTACTTTTTCTATTGCTTTTATTATAGCATCGTAAACTCCAGTATGACCTACCATATCAGGGTTTGCAAAATTGAGACAAATAAACTCAGCTGATTGGGCTCGAATTTCTTTGATTATCTTGAATTTAACCTCATCTGCACTCATCTCCGGCTGTAAATCGTAAGTCGCTACTTTCGGAGACTTTGCCATCAGCCTATTTTCTCCAACAAACAGCTCTTCCCTTCCTCCAGAGAAGAAGAAAGTAACGTGCGGGTATTTTTCAGTTTCAGCGATACGAATTTGAGTCAAACCTGCGGCAGAAATTACCTCACCAAGGGTGTTTTTTAAATTATCTTTGTTAAAAAGTACCTTGACGTCCTTAAAAGAATTGTCATAATTGGTCATGGTTACATAATAAAGCGGTAGCCGCTTCATTCCATGTTTCAATAAATCTTCTTGATGCAGCGCCCTAGTTATCTCTCTACAACGGTCTGTTCTATAATTAAAAGATATAACCACGTCATCTTTTCCTATTGTTGCAATGGGGTATCCTTGTTTGTTGGCTATAAAATGAGGCGCTATAAATTCATCTGTTATTTTGTTTTTATAAGAATTCTCAAAAATTTCTTGAAGTGATTCTGAAGATTTACCTTCCCCATTGACCAACAAATCATACGCCTTCTTAATTCGTTCCCATCTCAAATCTCTGTCCATGGAGAAGTACCTGCCAATAACGGAGGCTATTTTTGTTGGCGTCGCTTGAATTGCCTTTTCGACACTATCCAAAAAGCCCCTCCCTCCCATAGGATCGGTATCACGGCCATCTGTAAATGCATGTATAAAGCTTTTTTCTATCCCTGCCTCAGCAGCAAGCTCACATAATTTTATTAGATGCTTTTGATGAGAATGAATTCCTCCATCAGATATTAATCCCAAAAAGTGGACTGATTTATTGTTCTTTTTAGCGTACTCAAAGGCTTTCAAAAGCGCTTCATTTTTTGCTATTGAATTGTCCTTGCAAGCATTGTTAATCTTTACCAAGTCTTGATACACCACCCTCCCTGCTCCAATGTTTAAATGACCTACTTCTGAGTTTCCCATTTGGCCATTGGGCAATCCAACATACTCTCCATCAGTATGCAATGTAGCGTTGGGGTATTTCGCTATAAAACCGTCAAATACGGGGGTATTTGCATTAAAAATAGCATCTGAATGGTCTTTCTTGCCATAGCCCCAGCCGTCTAATATTAGTAAGGCAACTTTCTTTTGAGTCTCCATATTACAAAGTTAGTCTGAAAAAATTTACACTACTTTTATCATCCATATATCACAATTATCGTGACCAGAGTTCCCTAAAGGTGTATTCAAGTATTTAAAACCATATGTCTCATACATTTTAACTGCTTTGCCAAAGCTTGGTTGACTTTCAATGTACAAATGGGAGTAATTCATTTCTTTAGCAGCATCGATACTTTTTTCAAACAATGCTTTTCCAATGCCTTTACTTCGAGCCTGTTTCGCCAAATAAAACTTCACCAATTCAGCATAGCCGATGGCTAATCCATTCGTGGGATAAATGCCACAACATCCCACGACCTGCCCATCTAATTCTGCAACAAATAAATTGGCATTTTCAATTGGTTCAAATAATCCGAAAAGCTCATCAGTCGTTGGATCTTCATAAACAGTTCCTGTCAACGGTGCACCGAATTCAATAAAGGCTGCTCTAATAATTCTAGCAAGCGCCGAATTGTCGGTTGCTTCTGCCAACCTAATTGTAACATTCATAATTGAGATATCAAAAAAGCCACCCCGTTAAGTCGGAATGGCTTTGCGTTATTTAAGCCCTTCGCTTTGCCTCTGTGCCTCGGCACTTTGGGATTCTTCCCACAACTTGAGGTATGCTTTCTTCATTCGTTTAGTGTATTTTTTATCCCTTTGGAAAGCTTTTTTCTTTTCGTCGTAAGACACAAGCCCAACGGGAAAATCTAAAAACGATGAATTAATATTTGCTAGTTCTTCTTCTTTGAAAATATCAATGTCAAACTCATACTTCAACTGAGATTTCTTCAGATTTTCAGACACTTTAGTATCTATAATAAATCGCTTAGTATGAAAATCAGGTGCCGTAATTTCAATGGTTACTAAAGCGTTCATAGGCAAATTTGTCATGAATCTATTTTGAGATTTTACGAGAATCGCCTTGAATAATTTATTTTGGATATATATATTCACAACAACTCCTTGAACACGGCTGTCATTGTTAAATATCGATCCTTTAAGAGCTAAACTATCCGATTTATTTCCTGCAAAAACAGCAGAGCAGAGTAAGAGCAGAAAATGCAATAAAAGGATGAAAAGTAAATTTATTTTAGCAGGTTTCATCGTCCCAAATTAGACATTTTACATATTCTACTGGTTTTGCGCAGCAAAGTAGGGTGCCAACCGTTGATTTAACTCTTGTCCAAACTCTTTTTGTGGATACAATTGATTGGTCATTACAACCAATCTATTTAATATTCCTCGAGATTGTTGCAGGTCATTTTTAACTGTAGCTGCATGTTTTTGGTCTAGACTTTGAAAATAAATTACTTCCTTTTCATAAATATCTACCAAACGAGATACTATTTCATTTCCCCTTTCAAACTCACCTATTGCGTAGTAATTTTCAGCCAAGAACATCACAAAGTAGTCATAAGGAACATTCTCTTCAGGCATCACTTCAAACGCTTTGTCCAATGCTAATTTTGCCTTATCCAACTTATTCTCAGCAATTAATTGATCTGCTAATCTAGAGAAAGTAATTCTTAAACTCATGGTCATTCTACGGTTGGTCTCATCCATGTAGATCTCATGTTGATCCATACCTCCCCAATGGAAGTCCTCCATCATTCGCTTGTATAGAATATCAGAATTTACATATCCTGGGTTGCCATCACCTCTTCCTTGCTTCTTAATTGGCACCAATCGGTAAGCCATGCCTTCAGCTCTAAAGTAATCTTCAAGGCCAATGTAACTTGCTAGGCCTGTTGTGCTAGCAAAGTATATCGGTCTTTCCCAATTGTTCGTACTTAGAATATCGAGAACAGTCAGGTCATTCTTCAACACATAGCTTTTCTTAACTTCCCAAGTAATCTCATCAACAATTTGATTTGCCCGATCTTGAGGAACAGTTCCATTTGCTAATACCTTGGCCTTATCCACTGAAATTTTTAATTTTTTAGTTGGAATGTAGTCAATCTTTTCTCCTGTTCCAACGGGTATTTTAGTTTGAGGATTATCTGATCTAATAAAATCTATCAAATCATCCACATCTGTATAACCTGAGATTTGCTTTCTTTCATACACCGGCAAATAATCATTTGTCCCTTGTCTAATTTTCTTTTCAGGAAGCGACAATGGAATTGGTTCTGAACCGTAAGCTTTCAAACGCATTTGATTAACATACCAATCTGTATTTAACAAACTCAAATTAATCACTCTTACATCCGTTCGGTATTCTTCTACCTCTTGGACATACCATAATGGGAAAGTATCGTTATCGCCGTTGGTAAATAAAATAGCATTTGGCTCACAAGAATCAAGATAGTTTTTCGCGAAATCTCTACCAGTATAGCGGTTTGCTCTTGAGTGGTCGTCCCAATTCTCTGAAGCCATTATACCGGGAACACCAATAAGTGTAAGTGCAGTTACTCCAATTGCGACGACACTATTCCCTTTACCACGAGAAACAATATCGTAAAGCGCATATACTCCTAGACCAATCCAGATTGCAAAAGCGTAAAAAGATGCAGCGTAAGCGTAATCTCTCTCTCTTGGTTGCAGGGGGTACTGATTCAAGTACAGCACAATTGCTAACCCTGTAAAGAAGAAGAGCAACAGCACAATGCTGCCGTCTTTGTTGTCTCTGCTGAATTGAAAGACCAGTCCAATAATTCCTAAAATTAAAGGCAACATGTAATACTTGTTGTTAGCTTTGCTATCCGTTATCATTTCTGGAAGATTATCCTGTGTTCCCAAGCGCATTTCGTCAATGAAGTTGATTCCACTTAACCAGTTTCCGTGAATCACATTTCCATGACCTTGAACATCGTTCTGTTTGCCAGCGAAATTCCACATAAAGTACCTCGCATACATCCAAGTAACTTGGTAATTAAACAAGTACGCTAGATTCTCACCCAATGTGGGAGAGTTTATTACTTTGGTTTCGCCACTCGCGTCTTGATAACGAATTGGTTTTCCTTTAAAATTAGCCCACTTTACATAATGACCTTTGTGTCGACCTTCCGTGCTCCACATTCTAGGTAAAATAGTTTTAAACCTGCTATCGTAGTTCGGTACTGAATTTTTTCTATCGTCCGTAACAATATATTTACCAGTCTCTTTGTCTTGAAAGTAAACTGGTTTTCCATCAGAATATGGGTCTTTTGTATCTAGCGGTGTATTAAACGAGTGGCCGTTAAATAAAGGTCTATCTCCATATTGCTCCCGATTTAAATAAGAAAGGAACGTAAAAACGTTTTCAGGATTATTTTCATCCATCGGCGTGTTTGCATTAGAACGAATCAAGATCACTGCAAAAGAAGAGTAACCTAATATAATTGCAGAAACACACAAAAAAATGGTATTCAACACAACTTTGGAATTTTTCTGTGTGTAGTGCAATGCATATGCTAAACCCGCTACTATCAGCGCTAAGTACACAAAGAACCCTGTATTAAAAGGTAATCCAAAGCTGTTGGTAAAAAGCAACTCAAACCAAGAAGCCATTACTATTAAACCAGGAATTATTCCGTATTGAATGGCTGCTAAAATCACAATCGAAAGGCCAAGAGCAGTAATAACCCCCTTAGGTGTTGGCTTGTATTTTTTGAAGTAATACACCATTACAATAGCAGGAATTGCCAACAGGTTCAATAGGTGAACTCCGATTGAGAGTCCCATCAAATAGGCTATTAAAATTATCCATCTTAAGTTGTGACTTTCATCTGCCACACCTTCCCATTTTACAATGGCCCAAAAAACTATTGCTGTAAACAGGGAAGAAAGGGCGTAAACCTCACCTTCAACCGCCGAAAACCAGAAAGAATCGGAGAAAGTATACGCCAATGCGCCAACTAAACCACTCCCAATTACCGCAAAAACCTTTGAATTTGTAAGTTCTCCTGTTTTTAATGCTAACTTTTTACCGAATGCTGTAATGGTCCAAAACAAGAATAAAATGGTGAATGAACTAGCCAATGCAGATAATGAGTTTACCATTAAGGCAGCCTTTTCAGGGGATGCGAACAAGGTGAAAAATCGGGCAAGCATCATAAACAAAGGAGCTCCTGGAGGGTGCCCAACCTCTAACTTGTAAGCGGTTGCAATAAATTCACCACAATCCCAAAAACTAGTTGTAGGTTCAATTGTCATTAAATAAATAATGGATGCGATTAACCAAGTAACCCAGCCGAAACTGAGGTTTAATTTTTTAAATATAGACATGTACTTTGTTTAGTTCTTGTATTAGATATCCTGCGAAGATAAAAAACTACTTTGAATTGATTCGAATAGTTTTCATAAGAAATTATAAATATTCTTTAACTTTTTTATTACTTTTGTCAACCGAAATAAAATTGTCCGATGGTGTAACTGGCAACACGTCTGTTTTTGGTACAGAAGAGTCTAGGTTCGAGCCCTAGTCGGACAACATAAAGTTCTTTTTAGTTTTTAGGTTGCAATTGAATTGAAAAATAGTATTTTTGTCGCCCTCCTAAAAAGAGTAGTTCTTTAAAATAACAATGCGAGAGTAGCTCAGTGGTAGAGCACGACCTTGCCAAGGTCGGGGTCGCGGGTTCGAATCCCGTCTCCCGCTCGCGGTCTCCTTTAGAAGGAAACCTTTATGAAAAGTCAAAAAAATCATAAAAAGTTATTTAGTAGTAAAAATCCTTAGAATTTATTTTAAGGTAAAAGGAAGTGTCTTCTAAACGTAAGTTTGGAATTTACCAATTGCCCGGGTGGTGGAATTGGTAGACACGCAGGACTTAAAATCCTGTGGTCATTGCGACCGTGCCGGTTCGACCCCGGCTCCGGGTACTTTAAAGCCTCTTCAGAAATGGAGAGGCTTTTTTGGTTACATAGCTTTCTTATAACTCATCTATTTTACCCACCAACTATTAGGGACAATATTCGGGAATCAAGACTAAAAGTTATGTTTATGCATAAATATCGGTCAATCTGAAAAGGAAAAATTCGACATTTATCACACCTCTAAATCGTGATCTGAACGCTTTTATTTTCGCATTGAATAAGTCAACCAACGCATTAGTATCCCTGCTATCAAAACAGTTTAGTATTGTGTCGTAGTTTATTTATGTTGTATTCATAATCAACGATATACGACAAAAATAAGAGAAAGCTTTTTTAATTACTATAAGGTTTAATTTTACTAAATCCTGTGTTTTCACTAAAAGTAAGCACCTCCTTTTTAGGCTGAGCTGAATTTTATCTGAAGTGATGGGTTAATTTCTTTCAACCAGTCTTCCTCTGGGTTTTCTAGTAACTTCATCACATGAATATAATTGAATAAATGAAGGCGGCAAAAGCTTGCTAAATTAGATAATGACCATTTTCTCTTAATTTTTTTACGAATTACAGTCAAAAATAACTTTACAATTAAGGTACACAATATTTGGATTTTAATGGCATTTTCATTGTCATCCAAGAAGTATTTTAACGGAAAGTTCTGTTTTAGCTGCTTAAATAAAAGTTCTATTGACCATCGCTTTTTATAGATCATTGCAATATGTCCTGCATTCATTCCGATAAGGTTAGTGATAAATTCAAAGCAGCACTCGTTTTCACTATCCCATTAAGCTATTCTTCTTAATTGAATCTTTTTTAGAAACTTTCCTTTTTCTTTTACATCAACCTCAATGATTTCACCTTTTAGTACTCCATCATCTAAATAATCAGGGATTTCATTTTCAGCCACAGACTCAAAAGAGGCATTCTATTTTAGCCTTGTAACAAAGAGTACTCCGCTTGTAGTAAACTCATCAAAAGTTTTGTAATCATTTTAACTTTTATCAAAAACAGCAATCTTACCGAATTTAATTTTTATGTGCTTTGCAAAGCTTTTATCGTGAACATTTGCAGCGAATAACCAAACAAAATGGGATAAATTTTCCTGTAAACTTATTTGTGTGTGAACTTTTATTTCGACTTTTTTTTGACCGTTTGATGGATTTCTACCAACACAACTAAGAATTGATTTAAACAATGAAATTATACTAAAATCAATAATTTCTAGTCGATTTTCCCAAGCATACTATTGGCGGCTGTCCAAGATAATCAGACGATAGAAATTAAGTAACGAATAGTAAATTTCTTAAAAAAAACAAGACAACTTCTTCTTGCATTAGCATCACTTAAGGTGATTCTATGAGGCATGTTTTTGAGCTGAAAGTGATTTGTTTTTCCTTTTAAACCTAACACCCCGGCAGCAACTTATTGAAGTAAACTACAATGAGAAATTGTGGAAAATAACATACTAATTAATTGATATGAAGTGCTAAACTTCTTAGTATAATGATCAGAATTATGTTTTCTAACTGCTGATTTTATCAAATCAAAATTAATTAAAGAAATCAGCTGTCCGAAAACATATTGTCCAAAAAAGTAGCCACTTTTATTCATGTAATCTATGTTTCCAAAAACCAAATTACAATAAAGTGAGAAATCCATAATTGGAAATCCAGCTTTTAAAAATATTTTTCGGACACTAGTGATTGAGTAACTATAATGCATATCAGTTATTAAAAATTAGAATGCCGAAATAAACCAAATAAAACTACAACATATAGGGTATGAATATTCTTAATTCGTTAACCTTCATAAAATGCGTAAATACAGTAATGCGATAAAATCAAACGCTTTGGTTCCCTAATAATACATTAAACCATTTAATATAAACTTACCCCATCTTATTTCGATGAAGCGATTGATCAATAACCCCTTTCATTTTTTGTAGATCCAAATTCAGCTCCGGTAAAAAAGCGTTTAGCTCAAAAATGACTTTTTGAGGTTCGTTTATTGCACATGAGTAATCAATAAATATGGTTTCTATGTGTAACTGACTCAACGTAGAACCTTTCACTTCTTCGAGTTGCTTTTTATAAAAGTCTACTAATTTAAAGGGATAGCTGCTCTTATCCTTGCCACTCATTTTGTGCTGAGAGGCAACAACTTCTTCTACTTTTCTTTCCATAAAGATGACCTTGTATCGAAAATGAGGCATCAAGAATTTAAGTTGAGGAGAAACTACTTTTACTACTTTTCCATTGGCTTCAAAAATCAACTTCCGATTACTAGCGAGTTTTTTAATTCCTTCATGTTCTAAATAACCTTTTGGGTTACTATCATCCGCCTCTCGCTTCCCATCCGTAAAAACAGCAGCTCCTCCTTCGTGCAACAATTGCATCATCATTGAAGTACCCGATCTAGGAAGACCAGAAACAATGTAAATGGTGCCCCTTAAATTTTCAAGAAACTCTTTACTCACCTCCCTTTTCAAGGTTGCTTTTTCAATGTTTTTACTGTTGTAGTTGACAAATTCAGCTTCCGAAAAGTTAACTTGAACACCCTGTGATTCTAGATTTGCTAGGCGCTGCATCACCTTTCTACTTTTTGGCTTTTGCTTTAAACTAATGGAATAGGCTCGAAATGCATCTTCCAACAAATCCAACTTCACTAAGCTTTCTCCCAAGTAGAAATGAGCCGTTGGGTTAAAAAATTGACTGTTGATTGATTCTAAAAACAATTCAACGGCGTTCTCATAATCCTTACATCCAAAAGCAGATACACCCTTCAAATACAACAAACTTGAGTTTTCAGGAAAACGCTTTAAAACACGATTTATAAATTCATCTGCTCTTTTAAATTGCTTGTATTTAATTAAAACCTTAGCAAAACGCTGAGCAGAAAAAGGAGTATCTATTCTCCTTTTAAAGGCATTGTTTGCAATTTCTAACGCTGCGGATTTCTCATTTTTCTCTGCTAAAATAGATGACTTTAACGCATTTAACTGCTGAATTTCGTTTTTAATCGATTTTTCCAGCCTTGCAATAATTTGAAGGGCATCATCGTATTTTTTCAATGCTTCGTATGCGATGATTAATCGAAGACCAAAGCGAACTGAATTTTCCTTTTCAAACAACACTTCCAATATTGCAGCAGACTCTTTCGGTCGATTTGAACTTAAGTAAACACGCGCTAAGTTAAAATCATTCTCAACTCTTGCTCTTTCCAGGGCTACCTCAGCTTTGTCATCGGGCTTTTCAATATAGCCCAGTTCAATTAACATTTCTAACGCCTCTTTTGAGGAAGCAGAATCTAATTTCTCTTCAAATTCTCGTTCAATTAAGTCATCCCACGAGTTGATGTATTGAATATTTTTTTCTTTTTTGAATATGTTTAACAAGGGCTTGCCATCCATATCCTTACCCTGAGGCAAATCAAATAGGCTCAATAAAGTAGGAGCAATATCCAACAGCGTAGCCCCGAAAACCAATTCATCCTTCTTTATGTCAGGCCCCATTGCAGCAAATACTCCATACGCTCTATGATCGTAAGCGGGAGCAGCAGCTTCCTTTGGAAGATTGAGCAAGCGATTGAACCCTGATTCAAACCCGTGGTCAGAAATAAGCATAATCGTAGTGTCGTCATCCACTAAGTCGAGTATCCTTCCTAGCATCATATCATGAAAGCGATAAGCGTTATTCACAACATCCTTATAAAGCTCAAATTGCTTATCGTCAATTCCTTTTATTTGTGGAGGATGAAACTTCATAAACCCGTGACAAAAATGGTCTATGTTATCATAATAGATGGCCATAAAATCCCAATCGGTATTGTCAATTAGCCAAGTTCCTGCATTATGAATCGTCGCGGCTTCAGCTAATATTTTTCCAACCGAGTTTAATCTTTTATCTTCTTCTTGATTCACTTGGCTGGCAAGCGGCACAAAAGGTAGAATATGCTCATCGGTAAGGTCTCCCGGGTGAACCCTCAACTTCGAAAAAGTCTCTGATGCTTTTTTCGGAAATACGGTTCCCGTAGCCATTGGCCATTTTTCTCCGTGCGGCTTAGAAGCTTTCTGGTAGAAATTTGAAACCATAACACCATTTACTGACTCAGCAGGGTGGCTAGGCCACCAACCAACCACATTGGTTTTCAATTTTTGATGACTTAGGATGTTCCAAATGGCAGCCGTTTTTCGAGAATTATTGCTAACAGGTCGCACACTGCCTGTTGAATAATCTGGCTCTGTGAATCCTAAAACTCCATGCTTATCAGCTAATTTTCCAGTTGCAATACTAGACCACAGCATAGGAGAAAAAACCGGTTCTAGTGTTGCTAATTTTCCAGATACCCCGTTCTCAACTACTCTTTTTAGCGCTGGCATTTGACCACTCTCCATCAGTGGATTGATTACATCCCAATCAGCCGCATCCCAGCCAATTAGTAGTACTTTAGGTTTTGGCATGTTTTTTAGAAATAGATTTTACTTTTTGCCATGCTTGATGACCAACAGAACCTAATGCAAGAAAAGCCAATGAACCCTTCTCAGAAACTTCAATAGCCTCTCCTCGCTCGTTTACAAGAAACACTTCGTTGTTAAACTCCTTCACAACAAATTTAGATTCTCCTTCTAATTTAGTTGGTTTCCAACCAAAACTTTTTTCTCGTGACACCCGTTGAGTTTCTAATTTCTACTATATAAATTCCTTCTAAGTTCCCTTGCACTGCAACTTGCTTTTGACCGCCAATTATTTCAGACTGCAATAGTTTTCCGCCCAAATCGAAAATGGATAATACTGAATTTGAGGCTAACTCTGAATTAATTGTTATTCTACCGTTAGAAGCAAAATAATCAAGGTCACTTTTTAAATTTTGACTTGATAGACCCACAGCAGAGCCCGTATCGCCTGCTAGTATTGGTGTGTTTGGTGTGGTTTCGTAAGCGAAATCTTTGATTGTAATAGAATCTGAATTACTACTCATATCTAACCTTAACCAGCCATAATGAATTGATGTTCCAATAGTAAACTTTACACCCATAAATTTATCCCCACTCCCTGGAAACTGACCAACACTAACTGTGGATGTTGTAGTTGGTCCATTTATTACTGCTTTACCACCTATTAAAACACCATTGAAAGCTGAAGATGTACTAGTAGTACTAGTTGTAGAATTCCCGTTTGACCAGTTATTCAAACTATTGTTAATGTTTGCATTTAAGTTCAATGCGGCAGCTACATACGTTGAATTAGTCGATGTTGTAGAACCCGTGGTTGTACTCGAATTACTATTCATGATGTTAATGGAAGCATTGACAAGAGAATCAACTTCTGCTCCTTGCACATTAATAATAACTCCGGTTGAGGTTGTTAAGTAATCGATAAACTCAATTCTTCCTTCTAAAATTCCATCATTGTTTAAATCAATATCAAAGTAGTCTCCATTGTTCACTAAAATTGTGTCATTAACATTGGTGTAAGCTACTTGAGCAGAAGCATCGAGAGCAACAACAGAAGCTGCTAAAGCAGAATAATGCTTTAATTTTGACTTCGTAATTCTTTTTTTTACAGAATATTTATTTTTTTCCATCTTAGAAGTATTTACATAAAAATAGTTATTATTCTTTTAGAAATTAAACGAAGCACTATTTTTTAACCTAGCGCACCAAAAATAGATTTAATTAATTTAAAATGATACAATTAATTCAAAAATGAAATCGTCAGTGCACTACTATTTACTACTAGATTTTACTGTGGTGTATTCAATAAATAGAATAAAAACAATCACTTGGATAGTTTCGATACTTAAAGAACAGCAAAATTCTCAGCTACTTAAGAATCCTTAACGGGTCTTCAATCGGTTACTTAAGATCATAAAAGAGCAGATTCAGACACCAAGAACGACGATTTTCAACAATCTTGATTCACTGCAATGACATTCGCTTTCCAAAATAAATTAAGCTAACTTCCGACTGCTTTTAAAGAGGAAGATATCTTAATTATACTATCTATTTGGCAACTATTGGAAGCTTTATTGTTGATGTATACTCCGCAGAATGATGTACCTTGTTGCGCGCAACTACAGCTACTTTTTCATCGTAGTTATTGCCTCCAGTATTCAAATTACGAGCAAAGCGAGGAAAGTTACTGCTCGATATTTCAATTCGAATTTGGTGTCCTTTTTTGAAAAAATTACTTGTCGACATGGGGGTTAAGTCTACTTGATAGACCTCATCTTTATCCATAAAGACTTCCTTGTCATAGCCTTCTCGATATCTCACTCTTTGTATCGTTTCGTCTAAATTATAGGCTGTTCCGTCAGGATATACATCAATTAGCTTAATGGTAAAATCCGTGTCTTTTGCATCTGAAGAAACAAAGAGGGTAGATTCAATAAAACCTGAAATTTCAACCCCTTCCTCCAGAGCATCTGTGGTATAGACCAAAATATCATTTCTGGTTTCCATTTGCTGCTGATCGAAAGATCCTCCTTTAATTGCATTGCCGGTGCAACACACATTACCCCCGTATGAGGGAACAGGTTTCATCGGATCATAGACGAAACTATCTGCTTGAGCAGATACCGCTTTTGATGTTGTTAACTTCCCATCTCCAAAAAGGGTATTGGCACTGCCATTGCTTGTTAAGTAATAGGTTGTCAGTTTTGCTTTTTTAGGCGGCCAAGTTTCTGAGGTTTGCCATTCGTTACTCCCCATGGTGTAGTATTGCACCCTTGGCGTTTTCGCCTTAAAATCGTTTTTTTTGTCTTTTAACCACAAGTCTAACCAGTCATAAATTTGCTCTTCATAGTTAAGCCTTGCGTCGCCGACACTGCGCTCACCAACAATTGTATTTTCGGTTGCTCGGGTATAACCGCAGTGCAACGTTGGTGCAATAATCAAATATTGATTTTCTCTAATACTTGCATCTTTGGTGTTGTTCCGAACATGATTAAACAACGCAAGATTTGGAGTGATGGACACATCATACCAGGAAGTAAACCAGAAGCTGGGTACACCAATCTCCATATTATCATGATAAATTCCTCCTTTAAACCAAGCTTCATCATTTGGCTTACGGCGTATCATTTTATCAAAAATCTCATTTTTCCCATTTATATTTTTTAAAATATCCTGAATTGGCAAATGCTTCAGGGCTTCGGCCATATCCACTTTCGGATTTTCGGGTGCTAAGTCGTAAAACCGAGAAATCCGAATCAAATCCTCTTGAGTTGCTCCTGCAGGAATTCGTGGTTTAAATTTATCGTGCTCTACACCATACAACCAAGAAAAGAACAACATCTGTTCTGCACCACCACGGTACCAATTCCCTTGTTCATTAATTTTACCGATTCGACCAACACCTGCCCCATACCCTTGTGGAACCATTGCCGCATGAGAAGGATGGTCTAAAGCACCAACTGCCATTTGCCACTCTGCAGTAGAAGAACATCCTATCGTGCCAATTTTGCCATTCGACCAAGGTTGGTCTTTCATCCATGTAAATGCATCATAACCATCCGTTAGCGGAACACCTAAAATATCCCACTCCCCTTCTGAAAAATAGCGACCCCGTTCATTTTGAACAACATAAGCATATCCTTTTTTAACTGCTTCTAATGCCCTCTTCGCCGTTCTTGTGCGTTGTTCTCCATCTCCCCAAGAATTAAAATTATACGGAGTGCGCGAAAAAATAATGGGTACTTTTTGATCTGTTTTCGGTCGATATATATCCGTTGCTAAACGAATCCCATCTCGCATTGGCATCATTATTTTTTGATCTACAATCGCAAGCTCTTCCAATTCTTGAAGAATGTTGTCTTGAGCTTGAAGGCTAAAACTACTTACCAAAAAATACGTGAGCACAAAAGAGAAAAAGAGCAGGCATTTCTTCATTTTATATTTGATTTGATGTAAGGACTTTATGAAAGCAAACATCCTATCGATGAAATGCAATGTCCTTTAAAAGGCAAGGTAGCCAAAACTTTTTATTCAAAGGGATGTATATCCGCTACAAAAGGGTGTAATTTGTTCCTCTTGTGAGCGACGTTTATTTTAGAAAAAGCCCTTAAAGTTTCTTACGGAAGAACATTCAGATTTCATTACCTTAAAAGTTAGGGGACCATAAAAGAGGATTCCCAATCCGTATCTTTCTTTACAAATTGACATCTGACATGATGTTCTCCATTTAGTTGAAGCGCCTCTATTTCCGAAGGTATTACTTCTAAAATCACAAAATGTGCATCATCCATCGAAGAAGACCAACGGTAGCCTTCCTCTTTATTTTCTATGAGTTTTCCAGGCGCAAGTTCTGTTGTATACGCTTTGTCACTGGCCCCTTTTACTCCTGGCCAATATTTTTTAGTTAATTCGTTTTGCTGATGAATCGTAACCTTTCCCGAGACTCGGACTTGTAGCTTTTTTCTGTCGTTGTAGAACAAAATATTGGCTGACGTATTCGATTGAACCTCTTTCACCTTCTCACTTCGGGCGTCTGTATAAATTAAGAAACTAGCATTCGCTGTAAACTTTCGCAAAACAACCCAACGACTATTTACATTGCCCTCGTTAGAAGTAGAAAGCACCACGTATCTAAACGAATGGCGCTTAACAGTGCAAGCTTTTTCAAATTCATCGGTTAAGACTTTCCAAATTTGGTCTAAATTATTCTCAGGTTCAATCAACGTTTTCAACGGCATGTTTTTTAAGGGCATCTAAACTTACGTATTCCAGAGTCTTTTCGTGAGTAGCCTCCAATTTAACTTTTGGCGCCTTTCCCATTCGTAACGCTTCTGTCCATCTAATGGCACACAAACACCAAAAATCTCCTGCATTTAATCCAGGAAAATTGTAAGCAGGTATAGCTGTAGAAAGGTCATTCCCTTTTGATTTGGTGTACGTTAGAAACTCTTCTGTCATTTCTGCACAAACCGTATGTGTTCCTGAATCCTCGTCCCCTGTTTTACAACAGCCATCTCTGTAAAAGCCAGTTAGCGGCGAAATACTACAGGCAATTAGGGCTCCGCCCAATACATTTTTAATCTCCTTCATGGTTCTCTATTTTATCTGACAATTGTTTCAGCAGCGTTTTACCGTAATGTCGATTCCTTCTGGTTACCTTTTGCTTGCTTGCTCTCTTATTCTTGCGCTTATCCTTCACCAAGCTGTCCAAATCATCAGCATGCTCAATCTTTTTATAGTCTTCTATTTGCGTTCTTTTCATCTTCTAAGTTGCAACGATGTTTGATTGTGTTGAAGCAATAAGCTCTCATCTTCCAAATAACGAGTTAAAAGTATAACAGTAGATCTAAGGTCCTCTATTTTTAGGTTCTTATACGCAGGTTTAGCAACTGCTGTGTCCCATTTCTTTCCAAAAACTTGGTCGAGAGCAATTCTCCAATAACAATGATTCTTAAAATTCTTATTTGAATAACGTTCCTCAAGTCTTTTAGCAAGGGAAAAATAGTGCTCTTCCAAAAAATTTCGATCTACATCAGACATCTATCGTGGTCGACTTTTCCTCCTCTCTACCTTCATTTTCTCCCTCATTTTCATAACCTCGGTAAAACACATTGCCTAATATTCCCCAGTAACTTACTTCAATGCCCCCAAATTTGTATTTGTAGCTGCTGAAAAGCAGTTGTGAGTGATACTGTGTTGAACCCATGTTTTCTAATTCTGCGTTACTCAGTTCAAATCCGGGATGAACGTGGGAATAATCACTTACAATTTTATTAAAAAATTCTTGCTCAGTTGGTTTAGTAAACACAAGTGCAAGAATCACAATCAGTAAAAAAGCTGATCCGTATTTTAGAAATTTATTCATAATTATTCGTTGTTAAGCAAATTTTTTCACGAGGCTGAAATGCCATTATTAGAAGGTTTAATTCAGGAACAACAAAGGAGTAGTTCCTTTTGCACCATTCCAATTCACCTTTTTTACACTATCATACTTTTACCTGCGTTAACTTAACAGAAATTAAGTTCTAAAGTTTTCTTTATCCATTCTTTTCAAAAACCTTTTATCATTTGCGCTAAATTGCTACCATCCCTAACTCCTTGTTTTTATGAGAACTTTACTCCATCACGATTTCTTTTATCCTATTTAATTCAATTAAGAAAAGGTATAATCCTACTTGGTAAAATTTCTTTGCATATAAGTTGAACCCTACCCCTCAACAAAGGCAGTCCATTCTAAAAAGGTGCCTACTTTTAATTTTGAATTTTAAAAAGTAAGCCTAGCTTACTAAATCAACTATTTAAAAGTGTTAAAATCGAATGGACTATTATTTTATTATCACTGCACTCATTTTTTTAGCTGCCATTTTTGGATTCATCAATGCCCGTTTTTTAAAGCTTCCTACTACCATTGGTTTAATGTTAATTACCATTTTATATACCCTTGCAGTATTGGCCTTAAGCTATTTTGACGATACTCTTTTAAAAGCTGAAATTGATTTGATTGGGCAAATCGATTTCGAGAAAATACTCATGGATTACATGTTGAGTTTTCTGCTGTTTGCCGGAGCGTTACACACCAATTTTCAGCAACTAAAAATTCAACGGTGGCCCATTGTTGCCTTTGCCACGTTAGGAATTTTAGTCTCTACCTTCCTTGTGGGTACGGCTACCTTTTATTTGCTTCAGCTTTTGGGTTTATCCGTAAACTTTATTTATTGCTTGCTTTTTGGAGCGTTGATTTCGCCTACAGATCCAATTGCCGTTTTGGGTATCTTAAAACAAGCGAATGTTCCCAAAAAACTTGAAACAAAAATTGTAGGAGAATCGCTGTTCAACGATGGTGTAGGAGTGGTTATTTTCTTGACTATTTACAGTATAGCTAGCTCAGAGGGCGCCTCCATTGAACCTATGGATATTGTGCAACTTTTTGTTCAAGAAGTATTTGGAGGCATTGCACTAGGTTTAGCCATAGGTTGGATTGCGTACAAGCTAATGAAATCAATTGACGATTTCAGTACAGAAATCATCATCACCCTAGCAGCCGTAATGGCGGGAACAGTTGCAGCACAGCACTTTCATTTATCAGCTCCTTTAGCCATGGTTGCAGCCGGTTTATTAATTGGCAATGATAGAATGAGAGATAGCGCCATGTCAGAAATTACAGAGCGATATGTAGATAAATTTTGGGAGTTAATAGACATTTTACTCAATGCCATTTTGTTTGTTCTGATTGGCATGGAAATGCTAGTTTTAACGTATAAAGGCGATTATATTTTCGCAGGTTTATTGGCCATACCGATTGTAATACTTTGTCGTTATGCATCACTGTGGTTGCCCATCAAGCTTTTTGAAAAAAAACTAGCCTTTGTACCCAAAACCAACCTAATCATGACTTGGGGAGGTCTTAGAGGAGGTATTTCGATTGCTTTGGCTTTAAGTCTAACAGATAGCATGCACAGAGAAATGTTTTTGGTGCTTACCTATGTTGTGGTTGTATTTTCAATTTTAGTACAAGGCCTTACTGTTGAGAAGTTGGTGAAGTGGGTGTTAAAGAAATAGGATTAACTGTCTGAATTTGCATGAACTTAAAGGATATTTATTTTTACCATTTTTCAATTTTCTTGATTAAGGGTTGAAACTAAAACACCAACTAGCTTTGATTTACTGCCTTTGTCGGATCAAGTTTAGTGCAATTCTCGATTTCTAAATGCTATCTCATGATTTTATTTTAAGCAAATTTGCCGTGAAAGATTAAACTCTAATTCTTCAAAATTTCACCTTGATCCATTCTAATCAAATCATAATTCCCAGCAATTGACTAATTTGAAATCGCTACTTACATAGGTTCAAAGAAACAAGAACGTATTCTTACCCTTTTTTAGCCTAGCACTTTTTTAGATTCGAAGTTAGTAACTTTGAAAATGACAAAAAGTACATAAACCTACTAACAAAAAAATATGAACTCGAACATTAGTTGTAGGAATGTAATTCTGATAGTAATTACACTAGTGAGCTCCTTTATCATGGCACAGGCTCAGGAAGGAGAATTTAAGTACGGGACTAGAATTGGATTGGGAGAAAGTCAGTTAAGCTTCTCAGACATTTCTGGAGAATCAAACAAGCTTGCTTTATCAATTGGAATTGCATCAGCATATCAATTCAACGATATAATCGGTGTTTCCGCTGATTTTCTTTTCACTTCAAAGGGTGGCAAACGAGACGGAGTTGAAACAACATCAAGTGCGTTGGGTTTCAATCAAGAATATGAATACACTGACAAATACAGACTCTTTTATGCTGAATTGCCGTTGGCACTAACGTTACGTGTTCCATTAAAAGAAAACTTCTATTTGAGGGGATTTGGAGGTCCTAGCATCAACTTTAAAGTTTTGGGAACAGAAGACAGATTATTTGAGGATGACAATTTTAATGACAGAGATGGTTATTCCAAGAGAAGCCTTGAAGATCTAGAAACAGTCGATTATAGTTATTTTTATGGTGTAGGTGTCGAAGTGGTCGGAAATGACGGCAGATCTTACCTTCTTGATTTTAGATTAAACCAAGCACTAGGTACAGCAGGTGAAATAAATAATACTGAAGTAAAAAACAGCTATTTTTTAATCAGTGCCAGCTGTTTGTTTTAGACAGCAGGTACATAAAGATAAGCTCGCAGCTAGAAGTATCCTCGAATAAACTAGAAGAATTAGACAGTTAAGAAGGATACAACTTCACTCTGTAGCTGTTTTTAAAACTTTTTTTGCGCTCCTCTTTTCAACATGTTTTATTAACGAGCTTTTTTTGATTGAAAACGGTTTATTTGGTAGTAGAATTCTACTGAACACCTGTCAAGATTAAATACACTAACGTTCAATAACGTGGTTTGACTGGTTCAAATTTTTAACATCACAAAGGAGACATTCCACCTTAACTAATTTAGCACAAATGCTATTTACCAAAAAAGCCACCTCGATATCGAAGTGGCTTTTTGGTATAAACTATTGTTTTGCTGTTAACCTTTAAAAGCTGAATGACCTGTAACGTCCATTCCTGTGATTAATAAGTGAATGTCGTGCGTTCCTTCGTAAGTAATTACAGACTCAAGGTTCATCATATGGCGCATAATTGGATATTCTCCGATAATTCCCATACCTCCATGAATCTGACGAGCTTCTCTCGCAATATTCAATGCCATGTCAACATTGTTTCTTTTTGCCATTGAAATTTGTTGCGTCGTTGCTCTACCTTCATTTTTCAACTGACCCAATCGATACGTCAACAACTGCGCTTTTGTAATCTCCGTAATCATTTCAGCTAACTTCTTCTGTGTTAATTGAAATGCAGCGATTGGCTTTCCAAACTGAATTCGTTCTTGTGCATATCGCAAAGCACTGTCATAACAGTCCATTGCTGCTCCAATAACACCCCAAGCAATCCCGTAACGGGCAGAATCTAAACAACCAAGTGGTGCTCCTAATCCTGATTTATTTGGCAATAAATTCTCTTTAGGAACCTTTACGTTATCAAATACTAACTCTCCAGTTCTTGAAGCCCTTAGCGACCATTTGCCATGCGTTTCCGGTGTCGTAAACCCTTCCATGCCTCTTTCAACAACGAGTCCGTGAATCCTACCTTCTTCGTTCTTCGCCCAAACAACAGCAACATCACAAATTGGTGAATTAGTAATCCACATTTTTGCTCCATTTAACAAATAATGGTCTCCCATATCTTTGTAATTGGTAATCATTCCACTTGGGTTTGACCCGTGATCTGGTTCTGTTAAGCCAAAAGAACCCACCCAATCACCAGAAGCTAATTTTGGAAGGTATTTCATTCTCTGAGCTTCGTTTCCGTAGTTGTAAATAGGATACATTACCAATGAACTTTGAACGGAAGCAGCAGACCTTAACCCGGAATCGCCTCTCTCAAACTCTTGCATGATTAGACCATAAGAAATTTGATCTAAGCCCGCACCACCATATTCTGTAGGAATATATGGTCCAAAACCACCTAAAGCTGCAATTCCTTTGTTCAAATGAATAGGATATTCACCTTTTTGGGCTGCATCTTCGATAATTGGGGAAACATCCTTTTTAACCCATTCTCTTACTGTGTCACGAATAAGCTTATGCTCCTCAGTTAATAGATCATCTAGATGATAATAGTCCGGTGCTTGAAATCTATCGCTAGCCATAAAATGTGTTTTAAAATTTTGTGCAAAATTAGTAATAAAAAGAAGTTCTCATTCCCTTCCAGTATACAGCCAAAGTGTAAATTTGTTTCACGTAAAATAAATTGTGAAAGACTCTACCCTAACGCTTTCTATTCCAGAATCAGCCCCGTTCTCCTTCCCTGAAAAAGAGACAGATTATAATGCATGGGTTAATGAGGTTGTTTTAAGTAGCAAGGAATTCACTCTTGAAACCACTACTTTTCAGGGATCTTCCTTACAACTGAACTCCCCAACATGGATCATTTTCATGCTTGTAATAGGTTTCTCTTGCTTGGCCATTTCCCGTTCCGTTTACAAGAAAAGGTTTAGAATGCTTTATAAAACGCTAGGAAACTGGAAATTATCGAAGCAAATTATTCGCTATGAAAAAGTCTACACCCACCCAGTGAATATTTTAATGTCATTTAATTTTATTCTTTTATTCCCATTATTTTTCAGCATCCTATATGTGAGACTTTACAATCCTTCAACAAATATAGGGCAGGTTTACTTTTATATCTTAGCACCTTTGGTTATTTATTTACTCGTAAAATTAATATGTTACCAGTTTAGTGCGTGGCTTTGGAACGAAAAGGGAGTAATTGAAGAATATCTTTTTCAATCCAATTTATTCAACAAATATTTGGGTGTTGTCTTTCTAATCTTGACAAGCTTAGTTGTTTATTCGCAAATAGAATTGACTAGTTTAGCATTTATAGCCCTTGGGGCAGTTGGATTGTCCACTGTATTTCAACTAAGTAGAGGAGTTATGATAGGTCTGGAAAATGGGAAGCATTTGTTTTTCATAATTGCTTATCTTTGCACTCTCGAAATTCTACCCTGGTTAGTGTTCGGCAAATTGATAACGACTAGTTTATGATTACGAGTTTTCTTAGTTGCTAATTTATAAAATTTTTTCATATTGAAAGTAAAAACAATTTTAGTTTCTCAACCAAAGCCTGAAACAGAGAAGTCCCCCTATTTTGATCTTTCTGATAAGTGTAAAGTAAAGGTCGATTTTCGATCTTTTATTCACGTAGAAGGTGTCGATTCAAAAGAGTTTAGAAGTCAAAAAATAAATATTCAAGATTTCGGGGCAGTAATTTTTACAAGCAGAAATGCAGTAGATCACTTTTTTAGAATGGCTGAAGAAATGCGGTACAATGTGCCAGATGACTTGAAGTACTTCTGTATTTCTGAGTCTACTGCCTATTATTTACAAAAATATGTAGTGTACCGAAAACGTAAAATCTTTCACGGAAGACAAACCATGAGTGATTTAATGCCTTTAATTAAAAAACACAAAGGAGAAAAGTTTTTATTGCCCTGCGCAGACATCTTAAAAAGAGACATTCCTGAATTGTTAGTAAAAAACAGCATTGATTTTTCTGAAGCAATGTTGTACAGAACAGTTTGCAGCGACCTGTCAGATTTGGCTGATGTGAACTACGATGTATTGGTTTTCTTTAGTCCTGCAGGAATTGCATCACTTTATGAAAATTTTCCAGATTTTAAGCAGAACGATACAAGAATTGCTGTTTTTGGATCCACTACCGCAAAAGCTGCAGAAAACGCAGGCTTAGAAATAAATATTGCTGCTCCTAAACCTGAGGCTCCTTCTATGTCAATGGCGTTAGAACAGTATATTAAAAAACAAAGCAAGAAGTAAAAAAATAAATTAAGTTTTTAGAAGGCATTGCTCCATAGAGTCAATGCCTTTTTTTATTTTTAAATTTAATGGGCGACGAAGGTTTTACTTTAAAAAAAGATGAAATTCTCTCAAAAAGAGACGACATTAATTTGCTGTTTAGCGAGGGTCAAAGTTTTATGCAGTATCCCTTTAAAGTACTGCATATAAAATCAGTCAAATTAGAAGGTAGCAACTTGAAATTTGCGGCAACCATTCCCAAACGGCTATTTAAGAAAGCAGTAAATCGCAATCTATTAAAAAGGAGATCTAAGGAAGCGTATAGAAAAAACAGAACTGAGCTGAAGTTTAAAATTTCAAATTTAGGATTTGAATTGCACTTCATGCTCATTTACATTGCAAAAGAGCCCATCGCTTACGCCCAAATCGAGGAGAAAATAATCTTAACTTTACAACGTTTGCAGGCTATATATGCGGAAGATTCTGAGTAAAATTTTAATTTTTTTAGTAAAACTATATCAAGTTGCTTTATCTCCTTTCTTAGGAGCTAATTGCCGATACATGCCAACTTGTTCTGCCTATAGTATTGAAGCCATTCAAATTCACGGACCTTTTAAAGGCTTTTGGTTGGCAATAAAACGTATTGGATCTTGCCACCCTTGGGGAGGCAGCGGCATTGATTCTGTACCAAAAAAATAACCTATGAAAAAGACAAAAAAACTAATCGTAGCATTAGGTATATCAGCTTCAGCATTTTTATCATTTGGATTTGCAGATAACTATTTCGAATTATCCAAAAATTTAGATATTTTTAGCACGTTACTAAAAGAACTAAATACCTACTATGTAGATGACACTAAGCCGGGAGAGTTGATGAAAACGGGGATTGATGCCATGTTACTTTCACTCGACCCCTATACCAACTATATCCCAGAATCTGCCATAGAAGATTACCGCTTTATGACCACCGGGCAATACGGTGGAATTGGAGCGTTGATTCACAAAGACAGCAATAATATTGTAATCTCTGAGCCATATGAAGGCTTTCCCGCTTTCAAAGCAGGGTTAAAAGCAGGAGACGTTTTATTAAAAGTTGATGAAAATATAGTGGAGGGAAAGACCTCCAGCGAGATTTCCGATTTATTAAAAGGCCAAGCTGGAACACCTTTACGTGTCACGATCATGAGGCCTCAAATTAAGGAGCCACTTGTGAGAGAAATTATAAGGGAGAATATAAAAATTAAAGATGTGCCTTACTACAAAATGCTAGATAGCACTGTAGGTTATATCAAATTAACCGGCTTCACCCAAACTGCATCAAAGGAATTTATTGCAGCCTTTACCGAATTGAAAGAGGAAGGCATGCAAGAATTAATTTTTGACCTTAGAGGAAACGGCGGAGGACTGCTGATTGAAGCTGTGGATATAGTAAACGCCTTTATTCCAAAAAACAAGAAGGTTGTAGAAACGAGAGGTAAATTAAAAAAATGGGATGCCGTTTACACTACTAGAAAAGAACCGGTAGATACTGAAATTCCTATTGCTCTTTTAGTCGATGGAGGTTCTGCTTCTGCTTCTGAAATTGTATCGGGCACACTGCAAGACTATGACAGAGCCGTAGTTGTTGGGAAACAAACTTTTGGAAAAGGATTGGTGCAACAAACAAGACCCTTGAGTTATAACGCACAATTAAAAGTAACAGTAGCTAAATATTACATTCCAAGTGGACGATGTATTCAAAGATTAGACTATTCAAACAAAGATGACCGCGGTAAAGCGCAAGTTGTGCCGGACTCTTTAATTGGCTCTTTTAAAACATTAATAAACAACCGACCAGTACAGGATGGAAAAGGAATAAATCCAGACATTTTTACGGAAGATGAAAACATGGGAATGATCACTGTGACGCTCATGAGAAGGCTTCATATTTTCAACTATGCTACAAAGTATTACCTCAGCCACCCCACTATAGCAACACCGAAAAAGTTTGAATTAAATGATACGGAATACTCTGCATTTATTGATTTTTTAAAAAATAAAGAATATACTTACTCTACTCAAAGTGAAACTATTTTAAAGGAATTAAAGAAAGTAGCTGAAAATGAAAAGTATTTTACCGATGCCGAAAAAGAGTACGCTGCATTGCTTAAAAAATTAACTCCCGACAACAAGAGTGATCTTCTAAAATTTAAAACAGAAATTAAATTAATCTTAGAAAACGAGATTATCTCGCGGTACTACTACCAAAACGGTAGAATTGAACAATCACTGAACACTGACCCAGATGTGAGACAAGCAATTGAATTATTAAAAAATAAGAAAAAATACAATGAAATCCTGATTGGTACGTTTGTTTCTAACAAATAAAAACATTGGGTTTATTAACTATTTTTTTTAGAGCAGATCATCCAATTCTTATCTGGCTGAATCACCGACACCTTTACCTGCTGGGATTAGCGACCATAGTTTGCGGCCTTGGTTGGTCTAATGTGTTAATGAGCATTGGCCAACTTATAATTATTGGAAACTGGATCATTGAGTTCGACTTTAAACGAAAGTTTCAAGCACTAAAAGAAAACAGAGCAATCTGGATTATTCTTTTGCTTTTTATTTTGCACATAATTGGATTAGCATGGACAGAAGATTTTAAATACGCTACTAAGGACATCACTGTCAAATTGCCTTTACTCGCTTTTCCTATAATTATTGGTACCACCCAAAAACTAAAGTTAAAGGAGTGGAGGTTAATTATCAATGTTTATGTGATTACACTGCTTGCTCTAAGCATTGCAAGCTTGGGCAAATATTTAGGCTATTGGGGCGGCGAAATTACCGACAAGCGCCAACTTTCAAATTTCATTTCTCATATTCGTTATGGCCTCAACTTAGCATTTGTAGCTATTTTGCTGTTTTGGTTTAAACCACTCCCAACTAGGGCTGCCAGTTACTTGCTAGGGTTATGGTTCATTTTCTGCTTACTTCTATTTCAGTTATATACGGGTTTAATTACTTTAGGGGTAACATTACTCGTTATTTCAATAATAAGACGAAGACATCTCTTTAAAACACCTGTCGTTCGGAGGCTCTTCTACATTGCTACATCCATATTATTAATATATTTAAGCTATCAGACAAATCAAGTTTATGTAGCTTTTAATACAGCAGTTGTTCTCAGTTATAATCAAGAGGATATGTCTAGTTCACAAACCATAAACGGAGAAAATTTTAGCCACGAGTCAACAGATCAAAGAAAAGAAAATGGAGTGTACACCAGGAGATACATTGCACGAAACGAAATCGAAAAAGAATGGAATAAAGCTAGCAACCAATCTTTTAAAAATGAACAGAATGTTGACAACCCAATTGCTCAACGCCTTTACAGGTATATGTCCTCCAAAGGGCTAAAGAAAGATTCTTTGTCCTTTTCCACGCTAAGTAATCAAGAAATTAAAGCGATAGAAAACGGAGTTGCCAACTATTACTACTTTACCCATACAAAGCTTCAAAGCAGACTGCACAAGACTTTTTACGAACTAAAAGAGTTTCAGCGCACCGGCAACGCAAGCGGCTACTCCATTGCTATGCGACTTGTTTATTGGGAAACTGCACGGGCAATTATAGAAAAGAATGTATGGTTTGGAGTTGGCACAGGAGACGTTAAAATAGCTTTCGAAAAAGAGTACACAGCAAGCAATACAACATTGGATACGAAATACAGAAAAAGAACCCACAATCAAATACTTACATTCGGTGTAACGTTCGGCCTTATTGGACTTACAATTGCTTTATTTTCGATCTTTATCCCCTTAAATTTTGCAAAAAATAAAAAATTAGCTTGGGTTTTTGTATGCATGATGGCTTTATCCTTTCTAACGGAGGACACCTTAGAAACCCAAGCAGGAATTACCCTATATTCTTTTTTTTACTGTTTACTAATTTTAGGAACAGAGAAATTTCAGCTCAACAACTCCGAGTAATACTTGAGGGTATTTTTAGCAGTTTCTTGTTTCGAAAAAACCTGCACCTTCACAAGAGCATTCTTTGCGCAACTTGCTCTCAGCTCTGGATCGACGATCATTCTTTCAACTGCTTCAGCAATTTGATTCACATTTTTTACCTCACACAACAAGCCTGTTTTTTCGTTCTCAACCAATTCAGTAATTCCTCCTCCAGCTGTTCCTACAACAGGCACGTTACAAGCAAAAGCATCTAGAATTGATGTACCTAACCCTTCCGTTTTAGAGGTAATTAAAAATAAATCTAACTCAGCTAATATTTCAGGAACATCATTTCGAAACCCTGTAAAGATTAGATTATTCCCCAGTTCTTTCGATTCAGCATATTGATGAATCTCTTTTTTCATGGGACCATCGCCTATAATTACGAAGTAACAATTTCCATGCTTTGAAATAACCTTTTCAGCCACATCAATAAAGCTGAAATAATCTTTATGGTCTGCTAAAGCTGAAGTGTTTCCTATTAAAAAGTCGTTTTTGCCCAACCCTAATTCAGCTTTAAACTTGCCTGAATCAGACTTGAATTTTTCCAAATTAATTCCAGAATATACCGTAACTAATTTCGATACATCTTTTATTCCCTTTGCAGTGATTCTTCTAATTGTGTCGCTTACGCAAAGAATTTTTTCAATCTGTTTGTGATTGTATTTAACGTGAGAAAAGAAGTTATTCTTGATGGGAAAATCGACTCTCCTGCTTAACACAATAGGCACTTTATTGCCAAACACACTTGCTGCTAAAATTGAAAAAGTGTGCGCATGAGCATCATGAACATGAAGGAGGTCAATCTTTTCAGAAACACAAATCCGTTTCAACCTTTTAGCGTAAGAAAAGTCTATACCACCATTTTTTTGCTGGACAAAATGAGCAATTGTGTTCAGTTGACAATGTGCTTCCATTTTTGAACCTACAGAGCACAATACCAGTTGATCCACTTCCTGCTTTAGTTCTTCAATCAAGTAGGCTGCTTGTTGCTCCCCTCCTCGCCAAGTTAAGGCTGTAACCACATGTAATACACGTTTTTTCATATTACTTGCCCCGCTTTTGCAATTGAATTAGCTTCTTGTATTTTTTATAATTGGCATATGCAGAAAGTGTACTAATGTCCCAACCTGCTTTACCTGAAAGAAACCCAAACTGGACGATGTAGTTTTTAAAGAACCTTGCAAATGGCTTAACTAAAATCAATATCCAATTGGACTCTTTTCCTTTTTCTAATAGTGCTTGAGCTCCTATGGTAGAAAATCTCTCAATTTGTTGCAGGTGCTCCCCTCTTGTATAAAAGGAGTAATGTAATATATCTCCTCTTAAATGGACCACATTCACTGCCTTTGGAATCCTATATTCGTCATGCGGGTTCAGTCCATCCCACTTCCCGACTCTTCTATCAAATAAGCGAATTTTAGTATCAGGATACCACGAAGTATGCCGAACCCATTGGCCACAATAATTCGTCATCCGGTTCATTTTATGGGCGCTAGTTGACCAATCTCGTTTAGCTTGCAGTACAGATTTTGTTAGCGTTTCATCCAGTGCTTCATCCGCATCTAACGATAATATGTAGTCAAATTGAGCTTGTTGTTTAGCCCAATTCTTTTGTTGTATGTGGCCTTCAAAAGCATGCTCTATAAAACGAACGCCCAACTTCTCGCAAATAAATTTGGTTTTGTCCGTTGAAAAAGAATCAACAACCAACACTTCGTCTGCTACTTTTTGGGCAGAGAGCACACAGCGTTCAATGTTTTTTTCTTCATTAAAAGTGATGATGACCGCTGAAAGTTGAACCTGCATGTTGCAAAATAACGGTAATTTATTTCAATCTTTTCACAAAAACATTTTGCGTTTAACCCTATTTTCAATTATTCCCAAAAAGTTCCTATTCTAAGCGGTGACCAAATGGGAATCTGCTGCATTATAGCAACATAATACTACCGAGTTACTTTTTTACGACCGACACACGGGCTCATAAAAATCCTAAACCAATTTACGGTGTTTTATACCAAATACCGAAAGTATACTGTGAATGTGGAAGTAGGTAAAATGCAGGAAGAAACAATAAGCCAAAATATCTCCCAAATAATACATTAAGTGCCGAACATGCGCATCAAAACGAGAAATTGCACGTATTGCATGACGAGCTATTAAAAGGTAAAATGCCTTTTAAATTGCTCTAACTCTTCCAACAAAGAACTCTCTTCATTATACAGCTCTTTCAACTCTTCTGAACCGTGCACTTTCAACTCTCTCATTTTCATATGCTGATTTACAAATAACATTTCTAGAGTCGGATATACTTCTCTGAGTGTTTTAACCACCTCACCAATAGCCCAATTTTGATCCACTAAATTGTACACCCCTTTTTCAGTCCCTCCAAAAATTAGTTGAACCAAAGCATTTGTTACTTTACTGATGTGAATAAAAGGCCGACATTGCTCTCCGGTGCCGTTGATAGTTATCCGGTTGTGGAAGTTCGCTTCAAACATGAATCTATTAATTACAGCATCAAAACGCATACTTTTATTGTATCCGTATACATTTCCACAACGAATAATATAGGTTTCTACCTTTCTCTCTAGGCTTTTCAAATGCTCCTCTCCTCTCATTTTTGAGATGCCATAAAAGGTACGCGGGTTAAGATTAGATTCGGCGGTCAATGGCGTTGAAGAGGTACCGTAAACAGAAACACTGCTCAAGTAAACTACTTTTTTAACGGAACTTTCTTCGATCGCATACACCAATTCGGCAGTTCCCCAGTTATTAATTTGTTCAAACAAATGTGGGTTTTGATCTGAAAATGGAGTTGTAACATTTGCAGCTAAGTGATACACAACATCTATGTCCTGGAGCGTCTTCTTCAGTTTTCTAGAGTCTAACAGATCGCCATGGATAAATTCTACTTTATCATGCTGCCCATGCTGCCCTCCTATGAACAAGTTGCGGTTACCCCTTCTTAAGTTATCGTAAACGAGTATACTTTCCACGCTTTCATGAAGCACTAAACTTTCCACCAAAGCTGTTCCAATATACCCTGCGCCTCCTGTAATTAATATCCTCATTTATTTCTTTATTAAATCAGTGTGCAATCCACACTCTACTTTGTTCATTCCAAACCATCTTGCACTTCTTTCATCGTCTCCACTGAGTAATTTACGAGTACACGGCTCACAACCAACGCTTAAATACCCTCTCGCTTCTAAAGGATGCGCAGGAAGATTGTGCTCCGTCCGGTACTCATAGATGTCTTTTGAAGACCAATGAAGCATCGGATGATATCGGAGCGCTCCTTGCGGGGTCTCTTCTTCTTCCTTCATTTGCGCCCTCGTTGCGCTTTGGTCAGCTCTTATTCCATTAATCCAAATGTCCATGGTTTTCAAAACAGGCTCCATGGGCTGAGTTTTATTAAGAAAACAACAGTAATCGGGATCAGAAGTAAAAAACAAATTTCCCTTCTCGTCTCTCTGCTGTGTTTTTGAAACAATTGAATTAAGCGCTATGAACTGCAACCCCAATTTATCGGCGAGTTCATCTTTAAAGAGTATGGTTTCGGGAAATAAATAACCGGTATTTAAGAAGTAAACGGGTATCGAATTGTCAACTTGAGCAATAATGTGCAGCAAAGGGATGCTGTGTGTCTGAAAACTAGAAGTTGCAAACAGTTTTTTACCTGTCGACGAATATTCCAAAATCTTCTCTTTTATCCGCTCCAAATTTTTCATGCCCACAAACATAAGCTGGCAATGCAGTAAAAAGTAGGTAATACCTTATAAAGTATCGTTTTCAATTATACTGTGGTCTAATAAAGACAATAGATCGCTTCCTGCCTTCCGCAGGCATTGTGCTGTTGGAATTTAGATGATAAACTCGTCTTTAATTCTCCCTCCTCTTTCAATTACTTTTAGCAATCTATCCGCTTGACTTTTCTCAAAATTTTTTAATTGCAAGACCTAAAAATAAATTTGAACTTATTTTTAAGGCGATCCATGGTGTTATTATCAATGGTCTACTTTAACCAGACAACTAATGTCTCAATTATTTTAAATTGAATGAAAGCTAGAACTTATTGCTGCAAACGACAAGAATTAAATAGCAACAGGACCTCAGTCACTTTTTGGACAAAGAGCGCAATGTTCCATGTTTTTCCCTTCATTAAAAGTAGTGGTGATGCCTAAAAATTGATCCTGCATATTGCGAAATGACGGTAATTTATTTCAAGCTTTCCAGAAAAATATTTTGCGTTTAAAGAATTACTTTTAGCTAAAATTTTTCTATGTCGAAGCTATACATCGTACCTACTCCTATTGGCAATTTAGCCGACATGACCTTTCGCTCAGTTGACATACTTAAAAGTGTAGAAACTATTCTTTGTGAGGACACTAGAACAAGTGGCAAGCTGCTAAAACATTACGAAATTAAGAAGCCACTCTTTTCATATCACCAACACAACGAACACAAAGTGATTGATACTTTAATTGAAAGATTAAAGTCTGGCGAAATCATGGCCTGCATTACAGATGCTGGTACACCGTCTATCTCCGATCCTGCATTTTTGTTAGTTCGTGCTTGCGCTGAAAACGATATAATAGTTGAAACTTTACCCGGAGCAACAGCATTTGTGCCTGCTCTTGTAAATTCTGGTCTGCCTTGCGACAAGTTTATTTTCGAAGGGTTTTTACCACACAAAAAGGGCAGACAAACTCGATTAAAACTGCTAGCCTCAGAAACAAGAACCATTATTTTTTATGAATCGCCACACCGATTGCTAAAAACCCTAAAACAGTTGTTAGAATTTTTTGAAGGAGAAAGAAAAGCATGTGTGAGCAGAGAATTATCAAAAATGCACGAGGAAAATATTCGCGGTAACTTTTCAGAATTAATTCAATACTACGAAACACATACGCTAAAAGGAGAAATTGTATTGGTTGTAGAAGGTGCATCTACAAAATAATAAAATGAAAAAAACGCTGACAGAACTCTACCAGAACCTTCTCCAATCCAAATGGAAGGTTTTCTGCACGTTATTATTCGCTAGCCTATTATTTAGGTCTTTATCTGTAAATTACTCCGTCATCGATCATGACGAATCCACCTACTTACTTATTGCTAGCGAATTAAACAAAGGAGCTTTACTCTATACAGACGTTGTAGATACCAAACCTCCAGGTATTTTTATGACTTTTTCTATCATAGAAAGGGCATTTGGAAAAAGTGTTTTAGCCATTCGACTGTTCGGCAGCTTAATCATTGGTTTTTCCGCATTTTTCCTATTTCTTATCTCTCGTCAATTTGGGGTTAATAAATCACTGTCATTCTTATCGGGCTTGTGCTACATTATAGCTTTCTCTTGCTATCGAACGGGATTAGCAGTTAATACAGAAATATTCTTTTCCCTTTTTGCCTTAGCCGGACTTTTTGTTTTGTCACAAGCTGAAAATAGAAATGCCCCAATGTTATGGCTTGTTGCAGGGTTAATCATTGGAATCGGGTTTATTTTTAAATATGTTGTACTTGCTAGTTTTGGAGCATTCTCCTTGTTCTTTCTCTTGGAAAAATCGATTTTAAAAACCATTCTACGAAAGATTTTAAAATTTACACTTGGCCTACTCGGAGTTCTACTCCCTTTTTTACTAGCACACCTCTACTTTAAAATAAACGGCCGATTTGATGACTTTTATGAAATAATCTATAACGTTACTAGCCGTTATTCCTCCGAATTTTCTCTCGCGAATTCAGTAACATTTTTCCTAAACTTTCATCTATCGTATCTCCCCTTTACCATTTTGTTCTACTTCGGTTTATTCAGCAAAGGGGTAAATTCAGACCTCAGAAAAATAGCCGCTTTGTGGTTTATACTTGCGTGGATTGTGGTTATTTTACCCGGCAAGCCATTTAGACACTATTACTTGCAATTATTACCTGCGATCTGCCTTATCGTTCCCTTAGCATTTAATCACCTGCTAAACATTAGGTCGGTTGCTGTAAGCACAAAAAATAAAGTTGCTTACTTCTCTATCGCTATCGCATTTGTAATTGGCGTAATTAACCAATCATATTTCTTGGTTAAGCCAGATGTTGTGAAAGAAATTTCTGAAAAATTAGCTCCAGAGATTGAGAATGGCGATTTTATAGTAACTGACAAACAATTACAATTAACAAGTTACCTTTTAGGGTTAACTCCTCCCTCTAAGTATGTTCACCCTAGCTTAATATTTAGCCATACTGCTGCATTTGAAATTGACACGGAGGAGGAAATGAATAAAATTTTAGATAAAAAACCAAAGTTCATTATTTATCAAAAATCCAAGAATTATTATGAAAATAATGAGCGAATTAAAAATGGTTACCACCTGTTTGATCGGGTAGAAAAAGTTTCCATTCTTCAAATTAATCCATGAGACTCTATTGCGATTAGCCTACTATAATTTCTACCTTTGAGCCATGGAAAAACGTTGGACACTATTGCCACAGGCTGATAAAGAAACAATTCAAAAGCTTTCTTCTTCGCTGAACAACCTCAACGAAACACTCTGCAACATTCTAATCAACAGAGGCATTGATGACTTTGATAAAGCAAAAGTGTTTTTTCGCCCACATACTGATCAATTGCACTCTCCCTTTTTAATGAAAGACATGGACAAGGCCGTTGCAAGACTTCAACGAGCAATTGAAAATGAAGAAAATATTTTAGTGTACGGAGATTATGATGTCGATGGAACAACCTCTGTTACCTTAGTTTACTCTTACCTGTCTAATTTCTACGGCAACATTAGCTACTACATTCCAAACCGCTACACCGAAGGTTACGGAGTATCTTACCAAGGAATTGACTTTGCCGAAGAAAACGACATTAGCTTAATTATTGCACTAGATTGTGGCATTAAAGCAGTCGAAAAAATTGACTATGCCAATAAAAAGGGCGTAGATTTTATTATTTGTGATCACCACTTGCCGGGAGATACAGTTCCCAATGCGGTTGCCGTTTTAGATCCAAAGCAAAGTGATTGCGACTATCCATATAAAGAGCTTTCTGGCTGTGGTGTTGGCTTTAAATTTATGCAAGCTTGGGCTGAAAAAGAAAAGCATGAGGTTGATCCTTTATTCGCATTGGTCGATATTTTAGCAGTTAGTATTTGTGCAGATATTGTGGCCATGACTGGAGAGAACCGGGTGCTTTGCCACTTTGGAATTCAAAAACTGAATAAGAATCCACAACCCGGATTTAAGGCCATGTTGGCCATTGCAAACAACAAAAAGAAAGAATTAACGGTAACCGATATTGTATTTTCATTAGCTCCACGAATTAATGCAGCTGGTAGAATAGAGAGTGGAAACAAAGCGGTAGAAGTTATGCTTTCGCAGAATCCACAATTAGCCGATGAAGGCGGCAACTATATTGACCTACAGAATACAGACCGAAAAGAATTAGACAAAACCATTACCAAAGAAGCCTTGGCAATGATAGAGGCGGATGAAACACTAATCGCTCAAAAAACCACGGTTTTGTTTAAACAGGATTGGCACAAAGGCGTAATTGGCATCGTGGCCTCTCGCTGCATCGAAAATTATTACCGACCTACCATTATCTTAACGGAGAGTAAAGGAGTGGCAGCAGGTTCTGCTCGCTCCGTGAAGGGGTTTAGTGTTTACAATGCCATTGAAGAATGCGCTGACTTGTTAGAGCAATTTGGCGGTCACAAATATGCTGCAGGAATGACAATGCCTCTTAAAAACGTAACTGCGTTCCAAAAAAAGTTTGAGGAAGTCGTCGCCAGCTCAATTGACCCAGACTTACTCATTCCCGAAATTGAAATTGATGCAGAGTTAGATTTGGCAGACATTGAGTCTAAATTTTATCGCGTGTTAAAGCAGTTCGCTCCATTTGGCCCGCTCAACATGAAACCTACGTTTGTGAGCAAAGGTGTTTACGAAAAGGGGCAAGCTCGAATTGTGGGAGACAATCACTTAAAATTAGAGGTTGTTGCAAATAAAAATGATACAAGAGGCATTGCAGGCATCGCTTTTAACTTGGGTACAAAAATGAATCTTCTAAAAAGCGGAGAACCTTTTGATGTCGTGTATCACATTGAAGAAAACGAGTGGCAAGGCAGAACTAGCTTACAGTTAATGGTGCAGGATATTAAGAAGAGTAAGGAGAGTTAACTACACTCCAAACCCCAGCTTCGCCCTTACCTTGTTCAATACTGGCCTAGCAACCTTTCGCGCCTTTTCTGCACCTTCTTTCAATAATTGGTCGATGGCCGACTTGTCTTCCATTAATTCGAAATAAAGCTGACGTTGAACTGAATATTGCGCTATAATTAATTCATATAAGGCTTGTTTTGCATGACCGTAGCCATAATTTCCGCCTTTATAGTTGGCTGTCATTTCAGCAACCTGAGCATCGTTGGCCAAGAGAGAATACAATGCAAAAACATTGCAAGTCAACGGGTCTTTTGGCTCTTCCAAACCTTTACTGTCCGTTTCTACTTTCATTACTACTTTTCGCAACTGCTTGTCCGGCAAGAAAATATTGATGTAATTGTTATAACTCTTGCTCATTTTACGACCGTCAGTTCCGGGCACCACCATGACTCTTTCATCAATAAGCGCTTCAGGAACAACAAAGGTTTCACCAAACTTGTGGTTAAATGAGCTTGCCATGTCACGCGTCATTTCCAAATGTTGCTTTTGATCTTTTCCAACCGGCACAAATTCTGCGTCGTACAACAAGATGTCACAAGCCATCAATACAGGATAATCAAACAAACCGGCGTTCACGTCAGATAAGTTTTCGGCTTTATCTTTAAAAGAATGCGCATTTGCTAGCATTGGAAATGGAGTAAAGCAGTTTAAATACCACGTCAATTCACACACTTCTGGTACATCTGACTGACGGTAAAAAACATTCTTATCCGTGTCAAAGCCAAACGCCAACCAAGCTGCTGCAACTGCATATACATTTGCTTTTCGAACCTCAGCATCTTTAACTGTAGTTAGTGAATGTAAATCTGCAATAAAGAAGAAAGCCTCATTGTCAGCCTTTTTAGAAAGTTCAATTCCCGGTTGAATTGCACCTAAAATATTACCTAAATGAACCTCGCCACTTTGCCCTGAACTTTGTATTCCCGTTAGTATTCTCGCCATGTGTCAAAAATAAGAATTATAGCAGCTATGCTTTCAAATGACTTCCTAATCAGTCAATATATTTTCTATTTAAAGTATTTTTATTTCAGCACAGGAACCTACTCCACGTCGAATAATTTATACCACAGTAAATGAAGCAAGTTTACACTGAACTGTGTCGTTGTGAAGCATAGTAGGCATACTAGTTTTATCGGTATTTAACCTATTTTTGACCCTATGAAAATAATCGTCGCCATATTTGCATACGCCTGGAAAATTTATTTCCTAATCGTAGTTATGTTGGTGATTTTAATTTTATACCCCATTCAGGTAATCTTACTGAACAATGAGAAATACTTCCAAAAAGGATTTAAGCTCATTAAGTTTCAAGCCAATACCATTTTGTTTTTGATTGGAGTTAGAAAAGAGGTGCACGGCACTATTCCAAACGACAGCAAAACATCGTATATAATTTGCCCCAACCACAGCTCCTATCTAGACATCCTTTTACTTTACTCCGCCTTTCCAACCTACTTCGTATTCTTAGGCAAAAAAGAGTTAGGTCAAGTGCCAGTTTTCAATGTGTATTTCAAAAAAATGAATTTATTGGTGGACCGCTCAAACCCAAAAGCTGCTCACCAAGCAATTACCAAAGCCTGCGAAAAATTAAAAGGAGGTACTAACTTGGTGATCTTTCCTGAAGGAACAATCCCTCAAACGACACCAGAAATGAAAGCCTTCAAAAATGGAGCGTTTAAGGCATCTAAGGAATCGAACACCCCTATTATTCCCATTACGTTTAAGGACAACTATCGCCTATTAGAGGACAATTGGGGATTCTTTTCTAGAACAAGACCCGGAAAAAGCAGAGTATACATTCATGCGCCAGTTAACCCAAAAAACGGAGCAGTAGATTTATTAACTTTGCGAGAAGAAACTAGGAAAGCGATAGAATCTGAATTAGATTAAATCAACTTTAAACGAAGACACCATGGCTGTAGATATAAAAACCGTAGAACGAATTGCAACCTTATCTAAATTGGAGTTCAGCGAGACTGAAAAACAAGAGATAACAGTTGACATGAATAGAATGCTAGACTTTGTAGCGCAATTGTCTACAGCGGACACTGAAGGCGTGAAACCACTTATTTACATGCTTGAAGAAGAAGCCGAATTAAGAAAGGACGAAGTAATTGGAAGTATTACGCAACAAGATGCGTTAAAGAATGCTCCTGAAAAAGATTCTGACTTTATTAAAGTACCTAAGGTGATTAATAAAGACTAAACAGGTTAAAATTAAAAGGCTCCATTTGAAAGTTTCAAATGGAGCCTTTTGTTTGTTGTAATTTTATCTCTAAGGTGTTACTTCAACAGAAGGATAATTAGAAACTGAAACAGACTGAATATTTGACCCATATTTAGCGTTGATAGCGTCAATGAAACCATTAGCCGCGACAGCATGACCTCTTGTACTAGGATGAACTCCATCTAAGGAGAACATACCTCCGGAAATGTAATCTCCATTCAGAGATATCCCATCTTCAATAATTCCTGTGCTAGAAATGACATTAAATGCTGCATATGCATCATAATGAGCAAGTCCTCTTACATCAGCTTCCCTCTTGATAATTCTATTATATTCCGCAGTGGCATCATTTATCTTCTTCAACTCGTCAGTATTTATGTGGTAATTTCCTGGAATTGGTTTTGCCGTGCCCCAGCCTGAAAGTAATGAATCTTGAGGCGTCTGAAGTATTAAATGCTCATTTGAAGTTATTTGTCTGATACTCGGCACACCTGCTAACCTGCGATCTGATTGTAAAGTGGTATCTGTAACTATGAAAAAATTGAACTGCCCAGCAGTGAAAGTAATTTTTCTCTTAGCGGCCTCCGCAGCAGGAATACCGAGCAATGGGTTTTCCAATGCGTCATTATAATCAGCGTAACCCTGAGTTAGAGCATTAGCTGATGCAGCATCAAGGATAGTTCCCAATGGAACAGTGTTAAAATATGCAATACCCGTTACACTTGGTATGTTTGCAATAACACCTTTAGCTCCAGTTCTTGTCAATGTGTCTAATGCTTCACTAATATCTGCTTCAAACTCAGATATACTTGTAATTAACCTTCCACTTTCGTCGCCTCCAGAAGTTGAATAACCCAATACATCATTGGCTCCTATCCACAGGCTAAAAAATGTTGGGTTGTTCTTCATCGCTGCCTCTAAAACAGTCTCGCCTGGGCTTGAAAACCTTTTGAACCAATTGTTAGAACTACTAAAAGCTGGATCATTCAGAGATCCAACTCTTGCACCAGAAGCGCCCACATTATTGTATGGCCCTTCTGCACTAATATTCTCAAAAAAGGCTGGAGCAGAGTACCAGTCCATAAGTGGGTCCGGAAATACTGGCGCAAGTCCAGTCGGTGTAGCTTTTAATACTATAGAAGGTAGAACCAAATTACTTCTTGGATCAGGATAAAATGTGGTAAAAACTCCTTCTGTAGCGGGTTCCCCTGTTAAAAGGGGCTGTTTAAACTCTCCCCCACCAAGTGGTTCTAATTGGGTGGCAATAATATTTGGGTAACAGTATTCTTGACCTTCAAGTGTTAATGATTCCCCTTGAATTCCTGAGGTTAACGAATTACCGACGGCAACGTAAACAGAAAAATCTGCACTCCCTCCATTAGTCGATACATCTTCTATATCCGGCTCGCATCCAAATAAAAGAGCGGCAGGTAGAAGGTATAATAATTTATATTTTTTCATTTTTTTATTTTTAAAAATTGTAATTAAGCCCTAATCCGGTGATTAATGACCTTGAAGCATACTTTCCACCAAAATTTGCTGGCTGGTATTCTGAGTCTCTTTCTGTTCCTATAACGTATAAAAAAGAAGCGTCAAATCCAAATCGCTCACCAATATGACCACTTAAACCTAGCGTCAATCCAATGTTATCAGAATTTGGAGTCTCAGGATTAAAATACTCGTCTTGAATTGGAGATTGATCGTAATAGAATCCAGCTCTGAAATCAAACATGTCATTGTAAGAATATTGAGCTCCAACTCTAAAAATCATTGCATCTTCATATTTTCTAGCATTCTCTGAATCCTTTAGACTAGAGGTATTCGGTTCAAAGTCAAAATCCAAAGATTGATAATCACTCCATTGAACAAAACTTCCTTCTACAGACACTAATAACTTTTCAGAAACGTTGTACGCAATACCCAATGTAGTTGTTCCAGGTAAAGGCAAGGTTGCTGAAAATTTCCCATCAGGAAAACTTGATGCCAAAGCAGGCTCTACATCAGAATAAACTGCATCACCTTCTTCTAATTCAACATCCACTTTAGAACGATGCGTCAAACCAATACTAATCTTTTCATTCACATCGTAATGTATTCCTGCATTAAAACCAAATGCAGTCGCACTGCCTTTTAGGCTGGCAGCTGCATCATTTCCTACCGGTAAAGGGAGAGCTTTGTTAATTTCAACTTGACCCTGAACAATTGCAAAACCAGCTCCAACTCTCAATTTATCGCTAATGTTGTATGACAAAGTAGGCTGAATAAATACAGCACTTAACGCAATATCTTGAATCAAATACTTACCTGACCAATCATCTCCCCAAACTACCGTACTTCCAAATGGCGTATATACGGCTAAACCTGCAGACAATTTGTCATTAATTTTATACGTACCAAAGAGATAAAATGGAGTACCTATCGGGTTGTCAGTAGATTCAGAAACTCCTGTATTCCCATTTTGAAATTGAATACTGGAAGCAATCAAGCTTCCACCTGCCTCAAAGGAAAATTTATTTTCATCTAAACCCATCATCGCAGGATTAAAATAAGCGCTTGAAGCACCTAGATGGAAACTAGTCCCTAGGTGTCCCATTCCAGTTTGTTTTGTTCCCTGGAGGTTTACTTGAAAACCTCCTGCAAAAGATAGCAAAGGAATGATGCCCAATAAAGGCAATAATAGTTTTTTCATGTTTGTTAAAGTTTTGTTAAAGTTGATTTAAAATTATAGAAAAAAATCCATTTAAACACATCCGTTTATTTACTGTTATTTGGACATATTCTAGTTAATTTTACTAGTCGAAAAAAACTGACTTTTAATGATAAAAGAAGTAGAAGAAAAACAAGAGGTAACAATCGTATTTGCAGGAGATTCTGGAGATGGAATTCAATTAACAGGAACGCAGTTTACCAACACTAACGCCCTTTACGGCAACGACATAAGCACCTTCCCAAATTATCCGGCGGAAATTAGAGCTCCGCAAGGTACACTAGCTGGAGTTTCAGGTTTCCAATTAAAATTCGGAAGTATTGAAGTTGCAACCCCAGGAGATGATTGCGATGTCTTGGTAGCAATGAACGCCGCAGCCTTTAAAGTTAATATTGCCCGACTAAAGAAACATGGCACCATTATCATCAACTCTGATGGTTTTAATGCTCGAGATCTGAAACTAGCTGGTTATCAACATAGCCCTTTGGAAGATAAGTCGTTGAATGATTTTCGAACCATTCAAATTGATGTCACCAAAATGACTCGCACCGCCTTAGTGGATAGCGGCTTAGGTAAAAAAGAGATGGATCGGTCTAGAAATATGTTTGTCCTTGGTTTTTTGTATTACATGTACAACAGAAAACTAGAAGGAACAATTGAATTCCTAAAACAAAAGTTTGCTAAAAAACCGGCTTTAATTGAAGCCAACGTAGGGGTTTTAAAAGCGGGATACCATTTTGGAGATACAAGTGAAGTTTTCACTTCACGTTATAATGTAAAGGCTGCTAGCTTGCCAGCAGGTTCTTACCGAAACATAATGGGAAATCAGGCGACTGCTTTGGGCTTAATTGCTGCATCACAAAAATCTGGCTTAGATTTATTTTACGGTTCTTATCCAATTACACCAGCATCAGACATTTTACATGAATTGGCCAAACACAAAAATTTTGGTGTTCGCTCTTTCCAAGCAGAAGATGAAATTGCTGCCATGTGTTCAGTTATTGGCGCGTCCTTTGGAGGAAAACTGGGTATAACAGCATCTTCTGGACCTGGAATTGCGTTAAAGGCTGAGGCCATAGGCCTTGGAATTATGTTGGAATTACCTATGGTAATCGTTAATGTTCAACGTGGGGGTCCTTCCACAGGTTTGCCAACAAAAACTGAACAAGCTGATTTGTTACAAGCGTATTACGGTAGAAACGGAGAGGCTCCGATGCCAATAGTTTCAGCTTCAACTCCATCAGATTGCTTTAATGCAGCCTTCGAGGCGTGCAGAATTGCGTTAGAGCACATGACCCCTGTATTTTTACTCTCTGACGGTTACATCGCAAATGGTTCAGAGCCATGGAAATTCCCAACCTCAGCTGATTTGCCGAACATTACACCAAAGTTTGTTCCTGAGAAAAAAGACGACGAAACATATCTTCCATATAAAAGAGACAAAAATTTAGTTCGGGACTGGGCGTTACCGGGAATGAAAGGATACGAGCATAGAGTTGGTGGATTAGAGAAAGAGGTCGACACAGGAAACGTTTCTTACGATCCGGATAACCATGAACAAATGGTTAAAATTAGAGCGGAGAAAATTGCAAAGATAGCGGATAGTATTCCGCTTCAAATCGTGAATAACGGTGCAGAAAAAGGAGACGTGTTATTGCTTTCTTGGGGATCAACCTACGGTGTTGTGAAAACAGCAGTAAAGGAGTGTAATTTAAGAGGAATGACTGTTGGCCACATTCACTTAACTTACATCAGCCCTTTTCCTAAAAACTTAGGCGATCTTCTTAAAAATTATACTCATATAATTGTTCCAGAAATAAATAATGGTCAGTTAATCAAGATAATTCGAGATCAATTTTTAGTCGATGCTAAAGGATTAAATAAAATAAAAGGAATTCCATTTTCTACGAAAGAGATTATAGAAGTCATTGAACAAAAATTTGAAGTAGCATGAGTGAAACACTAACAAAGCCGCTAACCGCAAAAGATTTTACAACAGATCAAGATATAAGATGGTGCCCGGGTTGTGGTGACTATTCTGTTTTAAAGCAAGTCCAATCTATTATGCCTGAATTGGGCAGAGAAAAAGAAGACATTGTTTTCATTTCAGGAATTGGTTGCTCTTCTCGTTTCCCGTATTACATGAATACTTATGGAATGCACAGTATTCACGGCCGTGCAACAGCGGTTGCAAGTGGGCTAAAAATTAGCAGACCAGAATTGAGTGTATGGATTATTACTGGAGACGGAGATGCTCTCTCAATTGGGGGAAATCACCTAATTCATATGATTCGAAGAAATTTTGATGTAAATGTCTTATTATTCAACAACGAAATTTACGGTTTAACAAAAGGTCAATATTCACCGACTTCCCCTGAAGGAAAAGTGACAAAATCTACTCCAATTGGGAGTTTAGATCACCCTTTTAATCCTCTAAAACTATGCTTGGGAGCAGATTCAACTTTCATTGCTCGAACAATGGACAGAGATCCAAAACACCAGAGAGAAGTTCTATTAAAAGGAAGTCAACATGTTGGGACTTCTATGATTGAAATTTACCAAAACTGCAACGTTTTTAATGATGGAGCGTTTGAGGTATACACCGACAAAGGATCGAAACTACAAGAAACGTTATTTTTGGAAAGTGGAAAACCTTTAATTTTTGGAGCAGATAGAGAAAAAGCGATAGCACTAGACGGCACAATTCCTAGAGTGGTGAATTTAGCAGAAGCAAACGAAGCTGACCTCATGATTCATGATGAACGCAATCGCTTTCAAGCCCAATTATTGGTAAGCTTTTTTGATGATCCAAAAACAGAAGGACACTTACCTCGCCCGTTTGGAGTGTTCTACGCAGAAGATAGATACCGCTACGAGGAAGCTATGGAGGAACAAATTGCAGGCGCTACTGAGCGAATGGGAAAGGGAAACCTAGACTTGTTATTAAGTGGAAGTAACGTTTGGACCGCAGAATAAACTTATAACAGATGAAGCAAGAATTTTTTAAAAAATAATTCGCATTCTGATTAGAGTAAAAGTAGCCTTCGGTTTTTACACGCTACTTTTTACCGCAAAAAGATTAAACTAACAAAAAGCCCCAAGTGCATCTCGATGTACTTGGGGCTTTCTTTAGATTCAAATTTATTTACTATTAATCCTTTGGAGCTTTATATTCAAAAGTATCCATGAATTTAGTCGTGCATTCCCCATTGCGAAACAAAGGATCTTCCATCAATTGCCTGTGAAAGGGTATCGTTGTATTCACTCCTTCTATTATGTATTCGCTCAATGCTCTTTCCATTTTTAAAATAGCTTCCTCTCTTGTTTGGGCTACAGTAATCAATTTTGAAATCATTGAGTCGTAATACGGAGGAATAGTATATCCTGCATAAACATGCGTATCGATTCTAATTCCGTGACCTCCAGGAGCATGGTAAGTAGAAATTTTACCTGGACTTGGTCTAAAATCATTTTGAGGGTCTTCTGCATTTATCCTACACTGAATAGCATGCATTTTAGGCTCATAATTTTTACCCGACACTTTCTCTCCTGCGGCAATTTTAATTTGCTCTTTAATTAAGTCAAAACCAATCACTTCTTCTGTAATGGTATGCTCTACTTGAATGCGAGTATTCATCTCCATAAAGTAGAAGTTTCGGTCTTTGTCTACCAAATACTCCACAGTACCAACACCTTCATATTTCACTGCAGCTGCAGCTTTCAAAGAAGCTTCACCCATTGCCTTTCTCAACTTCGCAGTCATGAACGGAGATGGTGTCTCTTCCACTAATTTTTGATGTCTTCTTTGGATCGAACAATCTCTTTCAGACATATGACAATAATGACCAAACTGATCTCCTGCAACTTGAATTTCAATGTGGCGAGGCTCTTCAATGAACTTCTCCATGTACATTCCATTGTTACCAAATGCGGCCAATGATTCTTGACGTGCACTTTCCCAAGCAGTTTCCATTCCTTCTTCAGCACGAATAATTCTCATTCCTTTGCCACCACCACCAGCGGTAGCCTTCATCATTACAGGATATCCAATTTCATTAGCAGAGTCTTTTGCATGTTGTAAATCTCTCATTAACCCTGCGACACCAGGAACAGTTGGTACACCAGCTTTAATCATTGTAGCTTTGGCAGATGCTTTATCTCCCATTCCATCAATCATTTCCGGAGAAGCGCCAATAAATTTGATGTCATGCTCTGCACAAATCTTAGAAAATTTTGCATTTTCTGACAAAAATCCATATCCAGGATGAATTGCATCTGCATTTGTAATCTCTGCTGCAGCAATAATATTTGTTATTTTCAAATACGAATCTGTACTTGAAGGAGGCCCTATACAGACTGCTTCGTCTGCAAATCGCACATGTAAACTATCTGCATCGGCAGTAGAGTAAACCGCTACTGTCTTAATGCCCATTTCTTTACAAGTACGAATTACCCTTAGAGCAATTTCTCCTCTGTTGGCAATTAATATTTTCTTGAACATATTTCTACGTATTAAATGAAGAGAAACAGGATTTAACCTGCAGGGTCAACTAAGAATAAAACTTGATCGTATTCAACTGGAGTAATATCGTCAACCAATACCTTCACAATTTTTCCGCTTATTTCACTTTCTATTTCATTGAATAATTTCATTGCTTCAATTACACAAACAGTATCCCCTTCACCAATTACATCACCTACTTTCGCAAACTCGTCTTTATCAGGAGATGGTTTTCTGTAAAACGTTCCAATCATTGGTGATTTAATCTCAATGTAATTCGCATTTTCATCTTCTTGAGGAGCAGCAGCTACAGGAGCAGCTGACACCGGCGCTGCCATCGGCATTTGAGCCGGCATAGCTTGCTGCATTTGAGCTGGCATCATTTGATGCGTTACTACTTGCTGAGGAGCAACTGGTTCGGCTCCTCTGCCTTTTCTGTAAGGCGGAGTTTTAATATTGATTTTAAAATCTTTGTGTTCTATTTCAACTTCACTTACACCTGACTTTGAAATAAACTTTATCAGTTCTTGAATTTCACTCACTTTCATAGGTCGTAATTCTTAATTTATGTCGTTAAATTTATTAAATATCCTAGTTAGTACAATTATTACTTGCTATCGTATGCCCACTTTAAATAAATGGCTCCCCAAGTAAATCCCCCGCCAAAAGCAGATAGAATTAAATTGTCCCCTTTTTTTAATTGTTTTTCCCACTCCCATAAACATAAGGGAATAGTTCCACTTGTCGTGTTGCCATATTTCTCGATATTCAGCATCACTTTCTCTGAACCTACTCCCATTCTGCGGGCAGTTGCATCAATTATTCTTTTATTTGCTTGGTGTGGAACTAAGAAACGAATGTCGTCACTACCCAAGTTATTTTTCTCCATTATTTCAGCTGAAACATCTGCCATATTGGTGACAGCAAATTTGAATACAGCTTTACCTTCTTGGTATACAAAGTGTTCTTTGGCATCAACTGTTGCGTGGCTCGAAGGTTTTACTGAGCCTCCAGCCTTTTGATGTAAATGAACTCTTCCAGAACCATCACTTTTCATAATGGTATCTATAATTCCAAAGTCATCTTCGGTTGGCTCTAACAATACAGCTCCACAACCATCCCCAAAAATGATACACGTCTCCCGGTCTTCGTAGTCCACAATTGATGACATTTTGTCGGCACCTACAACAACTACTTTTTTATATCCCCCTGCTTCAATATATTTTGATGCTGTTGTAACGCCGTATAAAAATCCTGAACAGGCCGCCATTAAATCAAAACCAAAAGCATTTTTTGCCCCAATTTTATCGGTAATAATATTAGCTGTAGCAGGAAAAACAAGATCAGGCGTTACGGTACAACAAATCAACAAATCTATTTCGTCTGCAGAGATCCCTCTTTTCTTTAGTAATTCGTTCACAGCCTCGACAGCCATGTCAGAAGTACCAAGTCCTTCCCCTTTTAAAATTCTTCTTTCTTTAATTCCCGTCCTTGAAGTGATCCATTCATCGTTGGTATCTACCATTGTTTCCAACACTTTGTTGGTCAATCTATATTCAGGAACGTAACCACCTACACTAGTAATTGCTGCACGAATTTTACTCATTCTGTGTTTATAAATGCTTTTAAAAGGCTAATATACTGCATTTCCGTGAAGTAATAAAAGCCAAAAGCGGTAAGCTTTTCAATAAGAACTGTTAAAAACAAAAGGTGAACTACTTGCGTAATTCACCTTTAAATAATTTATAAGTAATACAGTTAAGCTTCCGCTTTTTCCATTACCACTTTTCCCTTGTAATAGAGTTTACCTTCATACCAATGTGCTCTATGATACAAGTGAGGCATACCAGTTGTTGGACATGTTGCAATAGTAGGAACCACAGCTTTGTAGTGAGTTCTTCTCTTGTCTCTTCTCGTTTTGGAAATCTTTCGTTTAGGATGCGCCATAATCTTATATTTTTATTCGCTTTTATCTTTAAATTGTGATAAGCCTTCCCAACGTGGGTCAACTTCTGTACTTGCTTTTTTTGTTGTTAGCTTTTCTAGTTGCTCAATAATTTTTGGATCGCAATCTTTTTTCTTTTCATGCTTCACCTTATTCGGCATTAGTGTGTGAACAAATTGATACACATCCTCTGCTAAATCTAACTCATATTCTGCGGGCGAAATTACCTTAATTTCATCTGTCTCATTGTACGTAGTTTCTCCAAACTTCACAATTAAACTTTCTTCTCCTTTAACCTTCATTGTCAGCGGCGCTAAACACCGATCACAATTTGCTGTAATTTTTCCTTTCAATTTAAAATAAAGGTTGAAAAGATTTTTTTTCTTCTCAAATTCAACTTTTATTTTAAATTCACCCTTTTCGATTATTGAGTAATCAAATTGCCCAAAAAACGACGAATCTATTTTAAATTCAAACCGATGAATCCCTTCGTTTAAACCTATAAAAGGTATTATTAATCGTTGTTTCTCTTGCTCCATTTTTATCCACCCAAAAAAGAAGTCGGCAAATTTAATAAAATTATAACTCTTAAGACTTAATTTCTACTTTTATTTACAACCATAGCCCCTGCTGCTAACTCCAAGTTAAGTTCTCTGTTCTTAGTTAACTCAATAGCCTTGTAAATTGCGGTTCTAAAAGAACCTTCATTCGCCTCCCCTTTTCCTGCAATTTCAAATGCAGTTCCATGATCGGGAGAGGTTCTAACAAATGACAATCCCGCAGTGAAGTTAACTCCAGACCCAAATGAAAATGTTTTTGCAGGTATTAAGCCTTGATCATGATACATTGCTAAAATACCATCAAATTGAGTGTAGGTAGATGATCCAAAAAACCCGTCTGCCGCATATGGTCCAAATACTAGCGTTCCTATACTTTTTGCTTGATTTATTGCAGGAATAATGACATCTTGCTCTTCTTTTCCCAGTAAGCCATTATCCCCAGCATGCGGATTCAACCCCATAACTGCAATTCGAGGCTTACGAATATTAAAATCTTCCTTTAAACTTTTATTTAGAATTGAGATTTTTGCTAAAATCAACTCAGAGGTTAACTTACTACCGACTTCATTTAACGGCATATGACCGGTTACCACACCAATTCGTGCACTATCGCTCAACATTAACATTAAAGAGTCTGTCGCTCCGTCGGCATCTTGCAAATATTCCGTGTGTCCCGGAAACTCAAAAGCATCTGATTGGATTGCTTTTTTGTGAATTGGCGCCGTAACCAAAGCATCAATTTCTTTCAACTTTAAACTTGCGGTAGCCGCTTGCAGAGATTCAAATGCGATCCTTCCGGCAGCTGAAGCTTCCTTGCCAAAGCTTGAGGTAAACGCTTCGTCACAAACAGATATTACGTTAATTTGTGCTGACTTTACATCCGCTACCGACTGTATAAAGTTGAATCTCAAATCTTGAAGGTGTAACTCTTTTGTTTGGCCTAAAATTAACTTCTTAGAGCCAAACAAAACAGGTGTAAACAACTCTAAAATTCTATTGTCCACCAAAGTTTTCAATACCACCTCTAGGCCAATGCCATTGGGGTCACCAATTGAAATTCCAATCGTAATTTTTGCAGATTTAATCTTTGTCATTTTCCCTATCTATTGAACAAGCCATTAGCACTGCTGTTAACTACATATAAGCAGCTTTAATGCGTAATTTTATTGCTACAAAACTAACACTATTCAAACTGTTAACTCAGTTAAACATTCAAATACATTTGCATTGAATACAGAAAATTTATTAGGACGGGCGCAGAACAAAGAGTTCCTTAGCGCAGAAGAAGGTCAATTTTTATTTAAAAATGCTGCTACAGCAGATTTAGCTTTTGTGGCAAATCAACTAAAAATTGAAAAAAAGGGAAACGAAGATGTTACTTGGATTATTGACAGAAATGCCAATACCACCAATGTTTGCTTAGCGAATTGCAAGTTTTGTAACTTTTTTAGAATACCCGGTCACAAAGAAGCTTACATCACGACAATTGAGCAGTATAAAACAAAAATTGATGAGCTTATAAAATATGGTGGAGAACAACTTTTATTACAAGGAGGTCACCACCCGGATTTAGGCCTTGATTATTACTGTGGTTTATTCAAGGAGTTAAAAAGCCTTTACCCAAACTTAAAGCTGCATGCTTTAGGGCCACCTGAAATTGCGCACATTTGCAAGCTAGAAGGCCTAAGCCACAGCATAGTGCTTGCTAGATTGAAGGAGGCTGGATTGGATTCATTACCGGGAGCTGGTGCTGAAATATTAAACGACAGAGTTAGACGTTTAATTTCCAAAGGGAAATGTACAGGAAAGGAATGGCTTGATGTAATGAGAGCAGCGCATAAATTAGACATAACCACCTCAGCTACAATGATGTTTGGACATATTGAAACATTGGAAGAAAGATTTGAACACTTAGTTTGGTTGCGTGACGTACAAAACGAGAAACCAAGCCATGCAAAAGGATTTTTAGCTTTTATTCCTTGGCCGTTCCAAGATGATGGTACCTTATTAAAAAGACTGAAAGGCATCACCAACAATGTTTCAGCAGATGAATACATTCGAATGATAGCTATTTCTAGAATAATGTTGCCGAATGTTGAGAACATTCAAGCAAGCTGGTTAACAATTGGCAAGGAAGTTGCACAAATTTGTTTGCATTCAGGTGCGAATGATATGGGTTCCATAATGATTGAAGAAAATGTAGTTTCTGTTGCCGGAGCCCCTCACCGGTTTACCGCGGATGGGATTCAAGAAGCAATTGAAGAAGCAGGTTTCAGACCTCAGTTGAGAACCCAACAATATGAATACCGCGAATTACCTAAAGACATCGAACAGCAAGTGATCACCTATTAACATTTTTAATACTCTATGATTCGTAAAATACTCAGCCTCTCTTACCTATGTGCCATAACTTTATTAAGTTATGGCACACATAACCTAGCTGGAGAAATTACTTATCGACACATTAGCGGCCTAACGTACGAATTTACTTTTAATATTTACGCGGATGGGACTAGTCAGGCTATAGATAGGAAAGAAATAACGGTAGATTGGGGACCTCATACTAAATTAGATACCATCACTCTAAATAGTGAGACCCAAGTTACTACTACTCCTTTTCCAATATTGAAGAGAGTTTGGAAAGCAAGACACACCTTCCCCGCTCCGTCCGAAACGTATACGATTTCTGTTGAAGACCCGAACCGGAATGCGAATATTATAAACATGAGTAACTCGATAAATATCCCTTTTACCATACTAACAGAATTAACAATTCCTGCTTTTGCAGGGAATGAAAACAACTCAGTTCAATTGCGTAACGACCCTATTGATAGAGCTTGTGCAGGTATTCCTTTTATTTATAATCCAGGAGCTTTTGACCCTGACGGCTTAGATTCAATTTCTTACAAACTTGCTGCAAGTAAAGCAGGTAGGAACACAGATGCCACTAATTTTTCTTTTCCGCTAGCATCTAATAGCTTTTCTATTAATTCTACAACGGGTGACTTAAGGTGGGATGTTCCGTTACAATCGGGCCTCTATAATGTAGCAATTGTTATCACTGAATTCAGAAGACTATCACCAAATGGTGTCCCAATAAAAATTGGGAGTGTTTTAAGAGACATTCAAATTGCAGTTGAAGGCAACTGTAATAATACTGCACCATCAATATTTGCAGACTCTCTTATTTGCATAAAAGCAGGAGAGCGCTTGTTAACACAGTTATCGAGTAGCGACTCAGAAATTCCGGACAAAGTAACATTCACAGCTTCCGGCGAATTGTTAGAAAGTCCCTTAAACCTGCGAACGAATTTTGTTATCCAAAGCGAGGCAAACGTAATTAACACAAGTTTCGAGTGGAATACAACATGCGAGGATGTAAGAAAAAAGACATACGCTCTTAATTTAAGAGCAGAGGACAATGCATCGGCAAGAGGAGCCGTAAATTTGGTAAATTTCAAGACCTTGAATATTCGAGTAATCTCTCCGGGACCAGTCAATTCAATAGCCCAACCAAGTGGGAAAAACATTAATTTAAGTTGGAACAACATAGACTGTCCTAATGCAGATGGCTATTTTATATACAGAAGATTGGACTCGTCAGGGTTTGTGTCTTCGAACTGTATACCTGGCGTTCCAAATGGAATTGGATACACCAAGATTCAAGAAATAAATGATGTATCTATAACAACTTTTTCAGATAATGACGAGGGAAGGGGACTTGTTCCGGGTCAAACGTACTGTTACTTAATTACTAAATCTTATGCCGATGGAGATGAAAGTTATGCCTCGGACGAAGTATGTGCGAAAATCGACAAAATTGTTCCGGTTATAACTAACGTATCTATTGAGACCACTTCAGAAAATGAAGGAACAGTCTCCTTAGCATGGTCTCCACCAGACCTATTTGACACAACGGGTTTTCCGCAACCTTACCGTTATTTAATTTTTGACAAAACAAATCCATCCTTACCTATAGATTCTACAGAAGGCATTAACGATACTACTTTTCGCGTGTTAAACGAGAATACAGAAGATTTTGAACGGCGGTATCAAATCACACTCTTAAGTTTAGGAAATGAAAGACAATCAATAGGCAATTCCGTAGCTGCATCTTCTCTTTTTTTAAGTACCACAGAAAGTGATGAATCTGTGTCGTTAAGTTGGTTAGACAATACCCCCTGGAAAAATTCAAGTTATAGAATTTTTAGACAAGAGCTAGGAGCCACATCATTTGATTCAATAGGCATTTCCGCAACAACCAACTACATTGATAACAATCTAATAAATGGCATCACGTATTGTTATTACATTAAGTCCTTAGGGGATTACAATCTAAACAGTGTCGTTTCTCCAATTGTTAATTTATCTCAACAAAATTGCGCCACTCCTGTCGACAACATTTCTCCTTGTAGCCCTGAATTTATACTTAACAGCGATTGTGATAGAGGATTTATGCAGCTAACATGGAATAATATTAAAAACACCTGTGCACCTGATATAGCGTCTTATCGAATTTACTTTACTAAAAATAGATCGTCAACAAGGCGATTGCTCATTGCCATTGCAAACCCTGAAGACACCAGCTACTTAGCTCCTTCTGATAGTGTTGGAGGATGTTTTACTGTAGTCGGTGTTGATTCGGCTGGCAACGAAAGCAACTTGTCTGCATTTAAATGCGCTGAATATTGCCCTATTTATGAATTACCCAATGTTTTTACTCCAAACGGTGATGGTAAAAACGACTTATTTGTTCCTATTACACCATTTAAATATGTGGACTCTATTCAACTCCACATTTACAATAGATGGGGTGAAAAAGTGTTTGGTACCAATAACCCAAGTATTAATTGGAACGGCCAACATCAAAACATTAGAGCGTCAAAACTTAGAAACAATTTAAATTTAACTCAAACAACTGTCAATTCAAGTGTATATTTTTATGTTTGCGAGGTTTACGAATTGAGTTTAGAGCCACAAAAACCAAGAATATTAAAAGGAACAGTTACTGTTCTAGATTCTCAACAGATACAACAAAAGCAATAAATGTTTACAGGAATTATTGAAAGTTTAGGTGAAATAACTTCTCTAAAAAAAGAAGGTTCAAACTTAAGAGTAGAAATTAAAGCTTCTTTAAAAGACCAATTAAAGGTAGACCAGAGCGTTGCACACAATGGTGTTTGCTTAACCGTAGAACAAATAACCCCTAACTCATATGAAGTGGTGGCTGTAAAAGAAACCATTGATAAATCGAACTTAGGAACTTGGAACGTTGGACAAAAGGTAAACCTAGAACGCTGCATGCAAATGAACGGCCGCTTAGACGGTCACATCGTTCAAGGCCACGTTGACGAGACTGCGAAAGTTAGCTGCATAGTTGAGGAAGACGGCAGTTGGGTGTATGAATTCAAATTAAATAAGCCAACAACACTCATCGTTGAAAAAGGGTCCATTTGCATCAACGGAACTAGTTTAACTGCCTTTAATGTCACCGACAACTCATTTGCAGTAACAATAATACCTTACACCTACAAGCATACTATTTTCCATCAGCTTATTGAAGGAAGCGAGGTAAACATTGAATTTGATATCGTTGGAAAATACATTCAACGAATGGTAACAAAGAACTAAAATACAGCTTGAGCAATTTCTTTTACCGTGGTCGACTTACCCATAGTGTAATAGTGCAAACATGGGGATCCGTAAGCAATCAGTTCTTTTGATTGCTGAATAGCCCATTCGGTTCCAACAACTCTAACTTGGTCATTTGTTGTGCATTTCTCTAGTTCGTCTGTTAAATCGCAAGGTAAATCGATATTAAAAAACTTAGGTAAAAAAGTAATGTGCCTCATTGATTCAATTGGCTTAATGCCGGGCACAATTGGCACTTCAATTCCTGCAGCTCGGCATGCGTCGACAAAATCGAAGAACTTTTGATTATCGTAAAACAGCTGAGTTACTACATAGTCAGCACCAGCATCAATCTTTTCTTTTAAATGTCTTATGTCTGCCTTCAAATTTGGCGCTTCAAAATGCTTTTCGGGATACCCTGAAACCCCTATAGAAAAGTTTGTTGGATTAGCATTTACCAAGTTTTCATCCATATACTTACCGTGATTAAGCTCTACAATTTGTTTCACAAGATCAACCGCATATTCATTTCCACCTTTTTCAGCGGCAAAGTGAGACTCTGTTTTTATTGGATCTCCTCGAAGCGCAAGAACATTATCGATCCCTAAAAAGTTAAGATCTATTAATGCATTTTCTGTTTCTTCCTTTGTAAACCCTCCGCATATTAAATGAGGGATTGCTTCAATCTTATACTTGTTCATAATCGCGGCACAAATACCGACAGTTCCTGGCCTTTTCTTTATCGATATCTTTTCTAAAAAACCCTTCTCACGCTTTTTATAAACAAACTCCTCTCTATGGTAGGTAACATTTACAAACGCCGGTTTACATTCCATTAAGGGATCTATACCGTCATAAACTGACTGTATGCTCTTCCCTTTTAAAGGAGGTAAGAGCTCAAATGAGAAAAGTGGATTTTTGGTTGTTTTTAGTTGTTCTATCACCGGGAAGTTTATTTTTATTACCTAAACACAAATATAAAACCCCTTTGTGGGCAAAGAGGTTCTATAAATAACAAATTAATTGGTAATTTATCTCACAATTGTAATTGTTCCTTTAAAAATGTCTTGAATGCCACTTGGATCATCGATGTCTAAAACATAAAAATACGTCCCATCTTTCAAGTCTCCGCCGTCCCAATCATTTTGATAGTTTGCACTTTCAAATACCAATTTACCCCATCGATTGAAAATTTGTAACTTGTTACCTTCGAATAGTTCTAGTAGATCAAATCGCAACAAATCATTAATACCATCTCCATTTGGCGTAAATATGTTAGTCGGTTTCACAACTACTTCACATGCTTCTGCTAAAGCCGGCTCACCATATTTACATGGCGCACCTTCAGGAACTTCCAAATTAACGGCCCTAACATACAACCTTACTTCCTGACCAGAAATCCAATGGTGTATTCCATATGTATCATTTGCTTTATACCATTCAGGAGCTGCTAATTCTGTTGTTCCAACACTATCGAGCGGCACCCCATTTTGATTCACACCTCTTACCTCGTATTTCTCAGCACCATCAACAGTTGGCCAATAAAAACGCTGTCTTACCTTCCCATCGTCAAAGGTTACTATGGAGCACTCTGGCTTTGTTTCAGTTAATGAATCCGCTATGTTAACAAAAATGGAATCTGCCCCGTCACAAGTACTGCTCTCAGTTACTTTTGTAACTATCAACTTGTACCATCCTCTTCCATTACGTTTCATGGTAGCTGCAGACAAAGTGTCTGTAGTGTCACCTTGAAGAACAGTAGTTGGAGCGTCTAATCCAAAATACCATTGTCTGCTCATAAATTCCGGTCTTAAATATTCTTCTGCAATTGAATTGGCAATGGCAAATGACTCGTCTCTACAAATTATGGTGTCTTTAGATTTAACTCCTGTATCGAAAGCAACATTTACATCTTGCTTCACAATTTTTACAATATTGGAATCTATGCACCCATTCAAAAATGACACAATCACCTTTATCCTTTGAACGGACTTAAAACCGACACCCGTTCCAACTCCTAACTCTAAATCTAAGGTATCGTTTACATTTCCTGATGCTTGAGAATTTCCATTTGACGTACCGCCCACTGCAATACTATATTTTACAGTGTCACCGGGATAACTCCATGTCCCTGTCAAGTTATCGTAAAAAACCACTGTTCTGACACTGTCTGCAAGTTTAGCCCATTGATAACTAATTGGATTACCGATGCCTCCCGGCACTTTATACTTTGGATCTATTAAATCTCTAATGACCGGCCAACGGTCTTGTCTGCATAAATCAATATCTACTGTACTTACCCTAGGGTGAGTACGAAATGAAACTAACGTAACATCATCGTCATAACACCTTTCATCTTGCTCCTTGCCATCAAAATCATACCATGGATAATTTAAACCAACACCAACTCTCCAAAACCCTTGGGTTTCATTACCAAGTGGAGTATTTGGAAAATCATAAGGCTCTGGTATTGTAATTGTATTGTACACATTAAACGTGCTGTTATTTAACTGAGTAACATCCACTAATGAAGCAGGGGCGTTAGGCGAGGTGCCTCTGAAGCTAAATGTATATAAATCAGCATATTTTACAATGTTTATTCCCTGATCTTTTAATGCATCCAAATTAAACGTTGGTTCATCTCCAGGGTAGCAATAAACCTTTTGACTTCCAACTACTTGACTTTTATCATCATCTTTAAATATGTACTCATATTCTCTATTTATGATGAAAGGAGTAAGCTGAAATTCCGGCATAAAAAATCCACATCTATTTTCGACGGTGTTCGCATCATTCCCAGTCTTCGTAAACAATGTATACCTTCCTGGCCCTAATCCACCACTAAATATGAGCTTAAAAGAATAAAATTCTCCAATGCCATTTATATCGCCCGGGTTGACGATAATGGAATCAGGCTCATACGCACTTTGATCAATTGGAGCCATTGGATCTGTTCCTCTAAAAATTCTAAAATCAAAAGGCGCAACTAAACTTAAGCTTTTATAAAGCATCGGCTTATCGAAGCTAAAATCTAAAACTTTAGAAGCGCAATCGAATTCCCAAGCCTGCTCCACCTGATTAAATTTATCGGAAACTACAGTTGGAAGATTGTCATTGCATAATTTTGACTCTGCTATTAAAAACCTAAACTGCCTCTGTGTAACAGTTGCAGTATCCCATCTTTCCCTTCTGATGAAATTACCCGTTCCGTCGTTTTCTAACTCATACGTCTTTTTCCATTCTGTTACTTCAAAAGTTAAAGGCGCTGTATAAACTTTTTCCCCAGATAATTGAGGAGTAAAAGTCATGACACCGGTGTTTTTGTTAAACATAAAAGGATCTGAGGGGGCAGTCGGAAATGGACTTCCTCCAAAAACATTAGAGGGGTCGGAATAAACAGCACCCTGATCTTCCGCAACTCGAACAGATATCAAATCATATGTAAATGAGTCCCTCACTTCAAAAGGGCCTTGTAATACATTACCACTCAGGTCTAGTATGTTATAGCTACCTTTGTCTTCGTCATAAACGTATTCATTAAGGTCAAATCTATAGCTATTCCCTTCACAAAGCGTTTCAAGAATTTCAGTTTTCGCCTTCCATAAAGGAGCTTGGTTTTGACCGCTATGATACGACACCTGCTCATTAGGAGGAATATCATCCGGCCCAGTTATTACTGTGTTACAGAATGTATGTACTTCGGTTTTTAAGAAAAATTGTTGCCCAGCGTTAATGCTTGCATTTGCAGGCGAATGATAATCAATTCCCAAGAAACTAATTCCACCACCAACAGGAGTTCCGTAGACAATTTTGTAGCGTTTATCTGCATCTAGCATAACAGGTGCCGTATTCGAATAATATCCTCCATCAGTTATTACATCATTGGAGTTAATACAAATGTTATCCAACTGGGGTATAGCTACGAAATTATCTAACACTACCGTAACTATTGGCACCCAAGTCAGCGGATCTTTCGACGTTATATCTACAAGATAAACATCTTTCGTTCCGGGCAATGCCGAGGTGACAGGATATGGATTATCTCTAAAAAAACGTAATGTAATCTCGTAAGGTATTGGCTGCGAACATGTCTCGCTAAAGTCTCCAATGTACTTTGCATAAATCTCACCCCCTGCAAACACTTCAGAAGTTTGAGCATTTATACAATTGATGCCAAAAAAAGTTAATCCAAAAACAAAAAGTCCAACAATGTACTTTCTCATGTGTAATGTATTTTAATTCTAAAAAGTCGGTAAAAAAACACGAAACGTAAAGTAACAGAAAATTAAACTTCCAAACAATAAGCTTACGCTAAGAATAGGGAGACGAAAATAAAAAGAATAGAGTTGCATGAAAATGCAATGTTTCCGACAAGATATTACAGTAAATTTGCCACACATAATTTGATACATGGAGTTGATTAGAAATTTTTGCATTATAGCACACATTGATCACGGGAAGAGCACCCTGGCAGATAGACTTTTAGAAGCCACTAACACAATTACATCAAGGGAGTTGCAAAATCAAACCTTGGATGATATGGACTTAGAAAGAGAGCGTGGAATTACAATAAAAAGCCATGCAATTCAGATGAACTATGTTCACGAAGGAACGACATACATTTTAAATTTAATTGATACTCCGGGACACGTTGATTTCTCTTATGAGGTTTCTCGATCCATAGCGGCTTGCGAAGGAGCGTTGCTCATCGTAGACGCAGCCCAAGGTATCCAAGCACAAACGATATCTAATTTATACCTTGCTTTAGAGCATGATTTAGAGATCATACCGATCTTAAATAAAATTGATCTACCTTCTGCTATGCCAGACGAAGTAAAAGATCAGATCGTGGATTTAATAGGTTGTGACAGGGATGATATTCTTAGTGCAAGTGGGAAAACAGGTCAGGGAATAGATGAAATGCTTAAAGCAATTATAGAGAGAGTCCCTGCTCCGGTTGGAGATCCAGAGGCCCCATTGCAAGCCTTAATTTTCGACTCCGTATACGACTCTTATAGAGGAATTTTAGCCTATTTTAAAGTTATCAATGGAGAACTTAAAAAAGGCTCTAAAGTTAAATTTGTGAACACCGGTAGCGAATATGGCGCAGATGAAATTGGAGTACTAAAATTAAAAAAAGAACCCCGAAAAATTGTGAGAACTGGAGATGTAGGCTATATCGTATCAGGAATTAAAACCGCTAGTGAAGTAAAGGTTGGCGATACCATTACTACAGTTGATAGACCATGTGATGGGGCAGTTAAAGGATTTGAAGATGTAAAACCAATGGTTTTTGCAGGAATTTATCCGGTTGATACAGATGAATATGAAGAATTGAGGGACGCCATGGAGAAGCTTCAGTTAAACGACGCCTCTCTTACTTTCGAACCAGAATCTTCTGCTGCATTAGGCTTTGGCTTCCGTTGCGGATTCTTGGGAATGCTTCACATGGAAATTATTCAAGAAAGATTAGAGCGAGAGTTTGACATGTCCGTAATTACGACGGTACCCAACGTATCCTACCATGCGTTTCTAAACAAACAACCAGACAAACTGGTGCTAATTAACAACCCTTCAGATTTACCTGAAATTACCTTGTTAAACAGAGTTGAAGAGCCGTATATAAAAGCTCAAATTATTACAAAATCCGAATTTGTTGGTGCTATAATGACACTTTGCATTAATAAACGAGGAGACTTACAAAACCAAGTTTACCTAACGACAGATAGAGTTGAATTAACTTTTCACATTCCTTTAGCCGAAATTGTATTTGATTTTTATGATCGCCTAAAGACGATTTCAAGAGGTTACGCTTCATTTGACTACTTTCCAATAGGATACCAAGAATCTAAATTGGTAAAAATGGATTTGCTATTAAATGGGGATCAAGTTGATGCTTTATCAGCGCTAATTCACAAAGACAAAGCTTACGATTTGGGTAAACGAATTTGCCTAAAACTAAGAGAATTGCTGCCAAGACAACAATTTGATATTGCCATTCAAGCTGCTATTGGAGCAAAAATTATTTCAAGAGAAACTGTAAAAGCGCTGAGAAAGGATGTTACTGCTAAATGTTATGGTGGTGATATTTCTAGAAAACGAAAATTACTAGAAAAGCAGAAAAAAGGAAAGAAAAAGATGCGTCAGATTGGAAATGTTGAAGTTCCACAAAATGCCTTTTTAGCTGTTTTGAAGTTGGATGACTAATGGTAAAAACTAAGATGTAACATGCTACCTACTTTTTAGCTTCTAGTAATTTCGCTGACTTAGAACTTAGCGTATCAATTACGTTTTCAAATATTCTTTCTAATTCCTTAGGGTGATCCGTTAAATAGGTGAAGTTACTATCGAATATTGCCTCAGATATGTTGTGCTTCCGAAATACGGCGTTGTAAAGAGAATCATTGTAGAACATGCTATCTTTTGTTCTATGGTATCCTAGACGAACGATAGCTTCTGCGATTTGAAAGTCGGTAAAAACATCCACTAACTTATCTTCAGCTAGCAAATAGTCAGGCTTTTGCTCTTCAGCAGCACAAGAAAATAAAGTTACAATAAAAGCTCCTATTACAAAGTATTTCATACTACAAACGTTAACCTTTCTCCTTTTTTGGATTCATCAAAAGTACCATTACTATACGCCAAATGTCCACTTACAAATGTTTTCTCAACCTGAGATTTAAATTGCTGTCCTTCAAATGGTGACCATCCGCATTTATAGTGTAAGCTTTCAGTAGTAACTGTGTTTGGCTTGTTCAAATTAACCAAAACAAGGTCTGCGAAGTACCCCTCTCTAATGAATCCTCTTTCCTCTACCCTAAACAACTTGGCGACAGAGTGACTTGTTTTGTCTACTATCTTCTCTAAACTAAAAACTCCTTGATGGTACATTTCAAATAAAGCGGAAAATGCGTGCTGTACTAAAGGGCCGCCACTTGGAGCTTTCAGATACTTGTTAGCCTTTTCATCTTTGGTATGTGGTGCATGATCTGTTGCAATTACATCGATGACGTTATCGTTTACAGCTTGTCGTATTGCTGCTCTATCCGCCTTGGATTTTACAGCAGGATTCCATTTGATGTGAGTCCCCTTCTTTTCATAATCTGCATCCGTAAACCATAAATGGTGTATACATGCTTCTGCAGTTATTCTCTTTTCAGTTAACTCTGCAGCATTTGAAAAAAGCGCTAATTCTTTGGCCGATGATATATGCAGTATGTGTAACCGTGTATTGTGTTTTTTCGCCAGCTCAACCGCTTTAAAAGATGAACGATAACACGCCAACTCATCTCTAATTATTGGATGTTGAGCTATTGGAATATCCTCTCCAAACTCCTCGACAGCAATCGCTGTATTTGCTCTAACTGTTGCTTCATCTTCGCAATGTGTTGCAATTAACATCTTGCAATTTTTGAATAAATTATCAAGCACCTCCTCTGCATCAACCAGCATATTACCAGTAGATGAACCCATGAACACTTTTACTCCACACACATTTTGGGGGTTTGTCTTCAACACTTCTTCCAAATTGTCATTTGAAGCCCCCATAAAAAAGGAGTAATTTGCCAATGATTTCTCTGAAGCAATTTGGTATTTATTTTCTAATAATTCTTGAGTTAATGTGTTAGGAACCGTATTTGGCATTTCCATAAAACTGGTAATTCCTCCTACCACAGCGGCCTTAGATTCTGTATAAATCTCCGCCTTATCCGTTAAGCCCGGCTCTCTAAAATGAACTTGATCATCTATCATTCCGGGTATTAAATGCAGGCCCTTTGCATCAATCACCTTCTCATTTGTTTCCGGTGTTAGCCCTGTTTTGCTAACCTCAAAAATTCTTTCACCAACTATGCGAACATCAGCTTCGTAAATTTGGTTTTCATTTACCAAGGTTGCACCCTGTATTAAGGTTGATGTGCTCATAAAGTCGATTTTTATTTTTTAAAAAAGCTGGCTAACCTTAAATAGATTACCCCAAAGAAGGCTTCCTTAAAAATTCCGCCACTCATTTTACTCGTTCCTTCAAGTCGGTCCGTGAAAATTATAGGCACCTCCACCACATCGAAGCCAAGTTTCCATGCTCTAAATTTCATTTCAATTTGAAAGGCGTAACCTTTAAACCGAATTTTATTTAAATCTATTTTATTTAGAACTTTTGCTTTATAGCATTTAAAACCCGCAGTAGAATCTCTGAAAGGCATTCCGGTAATAAAACGAACGTATACAGATGCATAATAAGACATAAGCACACGACCCATAGGCCAATTTACAACGTTTACTCCAGTTTTATACCGAGAACCAATAGCTACATCCCCTCCATCTATCTCGCAGGCATTGTAGAGTTTAATTAGGTCATCTGGATTATGACTAAAGTCTGCATCCATCTCAAACAAATAATTATAGTTGCGCGCCAAACCCCACTTAAAACCATGAATATACGCAGTTCCTAAACCTAACTTTCCTTTACGCTCCTCAATGTAAAGTATGCCATCATACTTTGCTTGAAGGCTTTTAACAATATCTGCTGTACCGTCAGGAGAACCATCGTCTACTACCAAAATATGAAAATCCCCTATTAAGCTAAAAACCTTAGCAATAATTTTTTGGATATTCTCCAGTTCATTGTAAGTAGGAATAATAACTAATTTAGTAGGCATAGAGCTATAAAAAAGTAAAAATAGGGAAAGGCAAGCTGATTTCCACAAATGTATGTATCAAGAATACATAAAAGTTATTAAATAGACAGTTACTTCATTAAAAATTGCCAAATCACTTTTGAAAATTCAACCATTTTTTCAGCGTGCACCCAGTGCCCTGCTCCATCTATACTTTCCAACTTATAATTCGGAAATTTATCTTTCATTTTTGTTTCATATTCTGGCATTATGTAATTTGATTTCTCACCTGCCACAAACAATGTGCTTTTTTCAAAAACACCTTCGACAATTTCATATTCGCTAATTGGCAATATTTCCTTAGCCAACACCTTCAGGTTAAATCGCCAAGCCAAACGTTCCTTTGTTTCCCAATAAAGGTTTTTTAATAAAAACTGCCTTGTACCAGGCTCTCTAATGTATTTCGACAAATAGGTTTCTGCTTCCTTGCGGTTTGAAATATCTGCAAGTGGGACACTTTCTAAAGCATCTATAATGCTATAATGATGAACTTCATATTTTACAGGCGCGATATCAACAACAATTAACTTATCAATCATTTCTGGAAATAGCATGGAAAATTCCATTGCTGTTTTACCTCCCATAGAGTGCCCTAATAAAGTAGCATTCGTTAGGCTAAGGTCGTCCATTAATTCTTTCAAATCAGCAGCCATTATTGGATATGAAAACGCATCAGATTGTGGTGATTGACCATGATTTCGCTGATCCACTAAAATAACTTTGAAATGACTTGACCATTGCTTCGCTAATGTCATCCAATTATCTAACGACCCAAACAGTCCGTGCAAAACAATTAATGGGTGCCCTTCTCCTAAAGTTCTGTAATTCAATTTCATATTAACTCATCGCTTTTAAATAGGTTTGGATTGTTTTCTCTAGACCCCAATTTAACGCATCACATATTAAAGCATGTCCAATTGAAACTTCCTCCAGATTGGTTATGTGCTGTTTAAAGTAGGCTAAGTTTTCTGAGTCCAAATCATGTCCTGCATTTATCCCAATTGCAAATTTTGCAACTTGTTTTGAAGCCGTCACATACTCCTTAATTGCTTCTGCCGGGTTTGCTTTATAATTTGCAGCATACGGACCCGTATAGAACTCAATACGATCGGTATTTATGTTGGGTAAGAAGTTAATTTGCTCCATGTCTGTCTCCATGAAAATCGACGTTCTGATTCCCGCACTTTTAAATTCTTGCAGTACATTGTTCAAGAAATCTTTCTTCTCAGTTACTTTCCATCCTGCATTAGAAGTTAAAACTTCTGGCGGATCTGGCACCAAGGTCACCTGTTCGGGCTTAACCTCTAACACAAGATCAATAAACTTTCGATTGGGATACCCCTCGATGTTAAATTCAGTAGTAATAACTTTTTTTAAGTCATAAACATCTTTGTAACGAATATGCCGCTCATCAGGTCTAGGATGAATTGTGATGCCTTGAGCACCAAATTTTTCGCAATCCAAGGCAACTTTTATCAAGTTAGGAACATCTTCTCCTCTAGCATTCCTCAAGGTTGCTATTTTATTAATGTTTACGCTTAATCTACTCATGATTATTTCAGTAATATTGTGTAATGACGCTCAAAATTAGCTTTATTACATAACATACAAAGTAAGAATTAAAATGTTGGCAAGAGAATTAATTAATGATAAAATACCATCCTTAAAACCCTCTGATACAGGACAAAAATCTCTTGATTTAATGAGTGATTATAAGTTAGCAGAGCTACCACTCGTAGAGGACACGGAATTTTTAGGCTTAATTACAGAAAACGACATCTTAGATGTCGACAATCTTGAAGCTCAAATAAGCTCTTATAACTTTAAGTTAGAAAAACCAGCGGTTAATGCTTCCGAGCACATTTACGAGGTTCTGTCAAAAATATCGCACCTAAAGTTGAGCCTTGTGCCAATTTTAGATGATGACAAATCATTCTTAGGAGTAATTTCTCTTTCTAATTTAGTAGAAAGTATCTGCAATTTAGCAGCAATTAAAGATAGGGGAGGAATACTACAATTGGAGTTAAACATCGCTGACTATTCTCTTTCTGAGATTGCTTCAATAGTAGAAAGCAATGGAGCCAAAATATTAAGCTCTTACATTCACACCCACACTGACTCCACAAAAATGGATGTCACAATCAAAATTAACCAAACCGACTTATCTCCTATAATTCAGACATTCGAACGGTACAACTATACCATCGCTGCATCTTTTCACAAGAGTGAAATGCAAGACGAGTTAAAAAAGAGATACAATGAGTTTATCAACTATTTGAATATCTAACCAAGCAGATGCTTCGAACCGGACTGCTCTTATTTTTCGTTATTTGCGGCAAACTGCTATTTTGCCAAGCTTTTCAAATAGATACTTTTAAACAATCCGTCGATTTTAAAAAATCAGCAATAAAAATTATTAGTCAAATCCATATTGTTGGAAATAAGACGACCAAAGGAAAAATAATACTGCGCGAACTTACATTTAAAGCTGGTGATAGCCTCTTAAACAATACATTAGCAGCAGCTTTAACCCAATCAAAGAAAAACATCCTCAATACTTCACTTTTCAATTTTGCCAAGTTAGATGTGGCCTTAATAGATAGCGTTCACGCCAACATTATTATTCAACTTACAGAACGTTGGTACATTTTTCCACTTCCTATTTTTGAATTAGACGACAACAACCTTAATACTTGGCTAGAAACAACAGACCTATCTAGAATAAATTACGGTATGCACCTCACTCATTACAATTTTCGAGGAAGAAAAGAGAAATTAATTCTTACTGCCAAATATGGATTCACAGAACGCTATCGACTTCGATACGAAGTCCCTTATTTAACGAAGTCACAAAAACTAGGTATGCGCCTAAATATATCTTACAATAGAAGAGATGAGATTGCATACAACTCGCTAAATAACGAGCGACTCCAATTTAAAGATGAAAAACAAGATGCATATAGAAATCTATCTAGCTCATTGACTTTTACGTATCGGAATAAAATTTTCAATACCCATTCTGTTTCATTTAACTATAGCAATCATAGAGTTACCGACTCAATTCTTATTTTAAACAATAACTACTTAACCAAAAACGACAAACAATTAGAATACATTCAATTCAGTTATGAGTTTAAAAGCGACAAAAGAGATTCAAGAAATTACCCTCTAGAAGGAAGCTTTTGGAAAGCTAGACTGACACAATACGGTCTAGGCATTTTATCAAACTTAAGCTTATTTAACTTAGACCTTGAAGCAAAAAAGTACATAGAGTTAAGACCTCGACTGTATTTAGCAGGCGGTATTAGAGCAATCTTAACCCCCAATAGCAACCAGCCATACCTTCTTCGGAATGGCTTAGGATATAGCTCTTTCGGTATCAGATCATATGAATACTACGTAATAGACGGACAGAGCATGGGGCTAAGCAGGGCACAAGTACGGTTTCAACTAATACAGCCAAAGTCAATAGACTTGCAAGGTATTTCTCAACGTTTTGGCAAATTTCACTATGCCTTCTACTTGGGTCTTTTCAGTGACTTTGCCTATGTCGACGATCGAATTGGATATAATCAAAATCGATTAGCTAATGAAATTCAATTCGGCCATGGTATTGGATTAGATTTTGTAAGTTACTACGACATTGTGATGAGGGCAGAGTATTCATTCAATAAATTTGGAGAAAGCGGATTATTTCTGCATTTTGTAGCACCAATATAACTAAAGTTATGAAAATAGCGATTTACGGTAAAAAAATAGAGATGAGTAATTCTCAACAAATACAAAGCTTATTTGACTTTCTACTCGACAATAACATACCATTTATTGTACATAAACACTTAAAGAATAGCCTAGAACAGCATTCCTTTTTACTATTAAACTCCATAGAGTTCTTCTCAACTCACAAAGAACTTTCCAACGAAATCTCTTTTTTATTGAGTATTGGGGGGGATGGAACTTTTTTGGATACAGCACTATTAGTAAAAGATTTAAATATCCCCATCTTAGGAATAAACACAGGAAGATTAGGATTTTTATCCAACACTCCGACTTCTGAAATTACCTCTGCATTAAATGATTTATTGAATGGAAATTATTCAACAGAGGAGCGTTCTATGCTTTGTTTAGAAAGTGATAAAAACCATTTTGGCGAAGACAACTTTGCGTTGAATGAAATAAGCATTCTAAAAAGTGACAGTTCTTCCATGATAACAATTCATACCGAACTTAATGGAACTCATTTAAACTCTTACTGGACTGATGGACTAATTATATCGACCGCTACAGGTTCTACTGCATATTCGCTGAGTTGTGGAGGCCCTATTATGATGCCGGGATCAGGAAACTTTGTAATTACCCCAATTGCACCGCACAATTTAAATGTTAGACCAATTGTAATAGATGACGGTGCTATTTTAAAGGTTAGAGTTGAAAGCAGATCTGGAAAAAACTTGGTTGCGATGGACTCAAGATCAGAAGATTTGCTAAACGGAGAAGTTTTGACAATTCAAAAAGCTGAATTTAAAATAGCTATCGTGCAACTAAAAAACCAAAGTTTCGTAAACAGCTTACGAAACAAATTAAACTGGGGTCTGGATCAAAGAAACGGTTAGAGAGTAATGAAGATTTCCCCTAGTCTTAAAAAACTAATTATATTTGTGCGTTGTATATTGTTAGACATGAAAAAACATTTATTAATTACCTTAATAGCAGTTATCTTACTTCCCCACTTAGCTGATGCTCAAAGTTGGAAGAGATTTCGTAGCCAAGTAATTGGAGGTGTTGGTGTAACCAACTTTTTAGGAGACTTAGGCGGAGGACCAGGTATTGGTCGAGGTTTTATTTGGGATTTAGATTTACCTGCTACTCGCCCATCCCTAATGATAGGGTACAGATATCAATTCAACAGTTACTTATTTGGACGGGCAAACCTGCAATGGGGTATACTTGGAGCTGACGATGATTTTACAACCGAAAACTTTAGAAATAATAGATCGTTAAAATTTCGAACAGGATACATTGAGCTAGATTTAATGACAGAATTTTATTTTATACAGAATTCTAGAGGAAATCTATACAAATTGCGCGGAATTAGGGGCAGAAATGGATTAAAAATAGATGTTTATGCTTTTGGAGGAATTGGCTTTATGTACTTCAATCCAAAGGGAGAGTACCAAGGCTCTTGGCATAAACTTCAACCATTGGGCACAGAAGGACAAGGATTGCCCGGAGAACCGGATAAATACAGCAGAACTACATTTACCATACCATATGGAATGGGAATAGGAAAGTCTATTGATAGGTATTGGGGTATTAATGCAGAATTAACTTTTAAACATACATTTTCAGACTACATTGATGACGTAAGTACTGAATATTATGGTAGAAGGCGTCTCGCAACAGCCTACGAGAGTCAACTTTCTGCAGATGACATTAATAGACTTGCTTTTTTATCTGACCCGAGCTCAGGTTTGGGAGCAAATGAAGGAAAAACCTTCCTCGACGTTTTAGATCCTAACAGAAGCGACTTAATTGGACAACAAAGAGGTAACCCAGAAAATAATGATTCATATATGACGTTAATGTTCACGGTTTCCAGAAAAATTGTTAAACGAAGAAAAAGTCGTCCGAAATTCTAATACTAACCTTACCTATTTCTCGTTTATCGTAAATGATTAGAAAATTAAGCATTTCCTTGTTTTTTTTAATGACAACCTATTTTCAGGTCGTATCTCAAAAAACTGCCGATATTGGTGTTTTCCTTGGTAGATCTTATTACCTAGGAGAACTAAACCCTACAACACACTGGGGAGATGGAGTTGGAAGCTTTACAATTGGAGGGATCTTTAGATATAATCTGAACGACAGGTATTCTTTAAAAGGCTCTATCGTTAGAACCACACTAAGTGCTAACGATAAATTCGAGACATTTAAATTTAACAGACAACGTTCAGCTTCATTCGAAAACACCCTTACAGAGTTTTCAGGAGTACTCGAATTCAATTTTTTACCCTATAAAAAAGGTGACAAACAGAAATTTTTCACTCCTTATTTATTTGTTGGATTAAGCTACTATCTTAATGATGTTACTGCAACAGTAGACGGTTTCAATCCCTCTCCTGTTAACCAAGAAGGGGGAGGCAGGCTCGCTATGCCTTTTGGCCCGGGTGTAAAGCTTAGTTTAGGCAAAAAATGGGATTTCTCTCTGGAATGGGGGTTTCGTAAAACAGGTTATGATTTAATTGACGGGTTAGAAAATAGAATTGAAGACAGTTTTGAAACTGGCAAAGACTATGATAATGACTGGTTTGCGGTATCAGGATTTATGCTAAGCTACAAATTGACAAATGAAGGTCCTTGTTCTGTTTACAATTTTTAAACTCCCTTTAAATTTCGCATATTTGCGCCCCTGAAAACCTATAGTAAATGGCTATTCCAACTCATTTTAATTCAGAAAACATTCCACGTCATATTGCTATAATTATGGATGGCAATGGTCGGTGGGCAAAGCTTAATGGCAAAGCTCGGATCTTTGGCCATAGAAGCGGCGTAAAATCTGTTCGTAGCGTAACGGAAGGCGCTGCGGAAGCAGGTGTTGAATTCCTGACGTTGTATGCTTTCTCCACGGAAAATTGGAATAGACCAAAAGCGGAAGTAATGGCACTCATGCAATTGCTAGTAACTACAATCGCAGGTGAAACAAAAACATTGAATAAAAATAATATACAATTAAACGCTATTGGGAATCTAGCTAGCTTGCCGAAAAATTGCCAAGCAGAGTTGAAGAAAGCGGTTGAAAAGACATCTAAAAACACAGGCATGACTCTTGTTTTAGCCCTTAGCTATAGCTCTCGATGGGAAATATTAAATGCTGTCAAATCGCTGTTAATTGATGTTAAATCAGGAAAATTGGACGAAACAGCTGTAAATGAACCACTTTTCAATAGCTATCTTTGTACCTCTTCAATTCCAGATCCAGAATTAATAATTAGAACTAGTGGAGAACACAGAATAAGCAATTTTTTATTATGGCAAGCCGCATACTCTGAATTTTACTTTACAGACATGCTGTGGCCTGACTTTAGAAAAGAACACCTTTGGGACGCCATTTGTGATTTTCAAAATAGAGAACGACGATTCGGCAAAACCAGTGAACAACTATAATGAGGTATTTGAAATTTATTCTTCCACTTGTTGGTTTCTTGTTTCTGAACAATGTTTCCTCACAAGTGACATCCGGACAATCATTAGAGACATTAGATTATAACTCTCCAAGAACTTACAAGATTGCTGAAATTACTGTCACCGGAACACAGAATCTAGATCATAGCGCGCTTATTGCCATCGCAGGTTTGGAAATTGGTCAGGAAATTGAGGTCCCAGGTGAAATTATATCATCCACTATTACTAACCTTTGGAAACAACAGCTTTTTACAGACGTTAAAATTTCTGCCACCAAGGTTCAAGGAGAATTAATCTTCTTAGCCCTGCATGTTGAAGAACGTCCTCGCTTATCAAAATATAAGTTCAAAGGTGTTAAAAAAGGAAAACAAGAAAGTCTTCGAGACGAAATTAATTTGACTAGGGGGAAAGTTATAACCGCTAACCTTATTAATACAACGAAACAAAAAATAAAGGAATATTACGTTGATAAAGGTTATTTCAACGCAGAAATAGAAATTGACGAAGAAACCGATACAACTCTTCGTAACACTAAAATTTTGACAATTAAGATTAACCCAAAACAGAGGGTGAAAATTGAAGATATTTTAATTGAAGGAAACGAAATTTTTACAGACAAAAAGATCCAACGATTTCTAAAAAATACTAAAAAAGCTAGAATTACCGGGCTCTTTAAGCCTTCAAAGTACATTAAAAGTAATTTTGAAAAAGATAAAAAAGGCATTATTGCTAAATATAACGCCCTCGGTTATCGAGATGCGACCGTTTCGTTTGATACACTCTATAAAATCTCGGAAAAGAGAATAATGATGGAGATGAGATTCTCTGAAGGAAAGCAATATTATTTTGGTGATTTGAAATGGATTGGAAATACAAAATATTCAAACTCTGACCTAGACCGGATTTTAGGAATCAAACGGGGAGATTTATTTAATCAAGAATTATTTGACCAGCGCATTTATCAAGATCAAAATGGACGAGACATTAGTTCTTTATATCTTGACGACGGATATTTGTTTTTTCAACCAAACGTAGTTGAAACACAGGTTAGAGGAGATACTATAGATTTTGAAATTCGTTTAAGAGAAGGCCAACAAGCGCGAATTAACGAAGTACGGATTATTGGCAACACTAAAACAAACGATCATGTGATTCGGAGAGAGTTAAGAACTAATCCGGGTGATTTATTTAGTCGAGCAGACATCATTCGATCACAAAGAGAGCTCATGCAATTGGGTTATTTTAACCAAGAAAAAATGGGGATTAATCCAATTCCTGATCAAGAAAGTGGAACAGTAGACATCGAATATACTGTAGAAGAACAGCCTTCTGACCAAATTGAGCTATCTGGTGGCTGGGGTGGCGGTAGAATTGTTGGTAGCTTAGGCGTTACGTTCAATAACTTTAGCGCTAAAAACATGTTTAAAAAAGACTCGTGGAAACCTTTACCTGCAGGAGATGGACAACGTTTAAGTGTTCGTGCACAAACTAATGGTGAGTTTTTTCAATCTTACAATATATCTTTTACAGAACCGTGGTTAGGAGGCAAGAAGCCAAATAGTTTGAATGTAACAGGTTATTATTCTAGACAAACGAATGGAGCACCTCAAACAATAAGCTCTAATGGCCAAGACATTACAAACCCAAATAGACAAGCACTTGGTATTTGGGGAGCATCTATTGGATTAGGTCAAAGGCTACAATGGCCTGATGATTTCTTTACACTTTATAATGAAATTAGCTACCAGTATTACGATTTAGAGAATTGGGGAAACTTTATTTTTAGAACGGGGTTTGCTCATAATTTAAGTTTCAAAACTAATTTATCAAGAAATTCTATTGATGCACCAATTTATACCACAAGAGGGTCTCAAACAACCCTATCCATTCAGGTAACACCGCCTTATTCCTTATTTGATGGCAAAAGTGACTACGACGAATTGGACAATCAAAACAGATATAAATTCATTGAGTTTCACAAATGGAAGTTTAACTCGTCTTGGTTTACTCCATTGGCAGGTAATGAGAGGAAACTGGTTTTAAACACCAAGGTTGGTTTTGGCTACTTAGGAGAATATAATGACAGATTAGGCCAGTCCCCTTTTGAGCGTTTCTATTTAGGCGGAGACGGACTAAGTGGTTTTAATCTTGATGGGAGTGAAATTATAGCACAACGAGGTTATGATGACCGAACATTATCTCCTGAAATAGGAGCAACGGTGGTTTCTAAATATACCATGGAAGTTAGATACCCATTTACGTTGAATCCAAGCGCAACAATTTTTGGTTTAGTGTTTGCCGAAGCCGGTAACTCTTGGCTAATGTTAGAAGAGTTTAATCCATTTGAAGTAAGAAGAGCAGCAGGTGTTGGCGTTCGTATATTTATGCCTTTCTTTGGTTTACTTGGGCTAGATTGGGCCTACCGTTTCGACGATGTTCCGGGTAGAGTTGATCCAAGCAGTAAAACAGAGTTTCACTTTTCTATTGGCGGAAATATTGGCGGATGGTAACTTTAAAATACTGAATTACAATGAAAAAAATATTTTTTTTAAGTTTGGTACTCTTTTTGTCTATTGTTGGTCAAGCGCAAAAGTTTGCCTACATAGATACTGAGTATATTTTGGAAAAGATTCCTGAATATACAGAAGCTCAGAAACAGCTTGATGCCCTTTCTGATCAATGGCAAAAACAAGCAGAAAAAAGATATCAGGCAATTGAAAAAATGTACACAGATTTGCAATCGGAAGAAATATTATTGACCGAAAGCATGAAAAATAAAAGGCAAGAGGAGATTATTATAAAAGAACAAGAGGCGAGAGAATTTCAAAAAAAGAAATTTGGAGTTGACGGCGAGTTATTTAAAAAACGAAAAGAATTAATAAAACCAATACAAGAAAAAATTTACAAAGCAGTTCAAGAAACAGCCAATGTTGGAAAGTACTCTGTTATATTTGACAAAGCAAGTGCAGCAACTATGGTTTACTCTAACCCTAAATATGACAAGAGTGATGATGTGCTTCGCAGAATGGGAATTAAGCCAAGTGGAGATTCAAGATAAACTAAAAATTAAAACAACAAACAAAAACGAACAACTATGAAAAAGATCAAGAACATAATTTTGGTAGCGGCGACTATTCTGAGTACTGCTGCTTTCGGTCAAAAACTTGGCCACATTAACTCTAACGAACTTTTATTGGCTATGCCAGAAAGAGCTGCAGTTGAGGAAAATATTAAGAGAACTGCACAAGACTTAGAAACTAAATTAGCCGCTTTAACTAAGGAGTACCAATCACAAGTACAAACTTATCAAGCTCAAGAGACTACGATGACCGATGCTATTAAGCAGGATAAAATAAAAGAAATTACAAATCTTGAAGAAAGAATTAGTGAATTTCAGCAGTCTGCTCAAAAAGATCTACAGTCTCAAGAAGAAAAATTACTAAGACCAATTATCGATAAAGCTAAAAAAGCTATTGAAGATGTTGCGAAAGAAAACAATTTCACTTACATCTTTGATTCAGGAGTTGGAGTGCTATTGTACCAAAATGATTCTGACGATATTATGCCAATGGTAAAAAAGAAATTAGGATTACTTAATTAATTAGCAGTAAAATCTATATTTTAGAAGCCACGCAAATGCGTGGCTTTTTTATGCAAAAATCTAATCAAAATATCAATTCTTGTTCCCCTATCGGAGTTTTTGACTCAGGTGTGGGAGGAACTTCCATTTGGAAAGAAATCGTTGCCCTATTGCCTAACGAGTCCACTATTTACCTAGCAGACAGCAAGAATGCGCCATATGGCATTCGATCTAAACAAGAAATAATTAATCTTTGCGAAAAAAATACTGAATTACTCTTAAAAAAAGGCTGTAAGTTGGTTGTCGTCGCCTGTAATACTGCCACTACTAACGCAATTGATCACCTTAGGAATAAATATTCAGTACCCTTCATCGGAATTGAACCAGCAATAAAACCAGCATCTATAAGAAGTACTAGCAAAGTTGTTGGAATTTTAGCAACAAAAGGAACTTTAGGCAGTGCTCTCTTCCAAGAAACAGCAAGTCTGTACAAAGACGGAGTTCAACTTCTAGAGCAAGACGGAACTGGCATTGTAGAACTAATTGAAAATGGGAAGTTAGACTCTTCAGAAATGATGAACCTACTGAAAGGCTACGTCTCTCCAATGATAGAAAAAGGAATAGATTACTTAGTGTTAGGTTGCTCTCACTATCCCTATTTAATTCCAAACCTCAAGAAGTTTGTTCCTGAAAGGGTAACGATTATTGACTCAGGTTTTTCGGTTGCCAAACAAACAAGACTAATTTTGGAACAAAATAGGTTACTAAATACTGATAAAGTACCTCGCAGATACATTTTTTACACCAATCAATCCGCTACCGTTTTAAATATTTTAATCGAAAATAAGTATAAAATTGAAGAAGTAGACTTCTAATAATTTACTTTAATAGCTCGTACCAAATTCCATTAAGTAGGTTTTGATAAATTCATCCAACCCCCCATTCATTACGCCGTCAACATTCGACGTTTCGTGTCCAGTTCGCACATCCTTCACCATTTTATAAGGGTGCATCACATAATTCCTAATTTGTGACCCCCATTCTATTTTCTTCTTGTCGGCTTCTATTTCAGCACGCTTTTCTAGTTTTTTCCGCATCTCTAATTCAAAGAGCTGTGATTTAAGCAATTGCATTGCTTTCTCCTTATTCCCCAATTGCGATCGAGTTTCAGTGTTATCAATGATAATACCAGTTGGCTTATGCGTTAGCCTAACACCAGTTTCAACCTTATTTACATTTTGCCCTCCTGCTCCGCCGGAACGAAAAGTATCCCAAGTAATCTCCGACGGGTGTATTTCAATTTCAATACTGTCGTCTACTAGTGGATATACGTATACTGAAGCAAACGAAGTGTGGCGTTTTGCATTAGAATCGAACGGGGATATGCGAACCAATCTATGCACTCCATTTTCTCCTTTTAAGTACCCGAAAGCAAACTCTCCTTCAATCTCAATCGTTACTGTTTTTATTCCGGCAACGTCACCATTTTGTAAGTCCAATTCTTTAACCTTCATGTTGTTCTTCTCAGCCCACATGAGGTACATCCTCATCAACATGGCAGCCCAATCGCAACTTTCTGTCCCCCCTGCGCCGGATGTAATCTGCAGAACTGCGCTCAAAGAGTCTTCTTCGGCACTCAACATATTTTTGAATTCCAAATCATCTATCGCTACTAAAGCTTTACCAAAAGCAGCTTCAACCTCCTCGGCAGTGGCTGCCTCCTCTTTGTAAAACTCATAGAGTACTTCTGTGTCGTCAACTGCTGTTTGAACTGCTTTGTACCCCCCAGTCCACACTTTTTTGTTTCTAATTTGTTTCAGCAACTTCTCAGCAGCCTTAGAGTCATTCCAAAAATCGGGTAATTGAGTTCTTTGTTCTTCTTCATCAACCTCAATTTGTAAATCTTCAATATTCAAGTACCCCTTTAAGGCCTCAGTTCTTTTTTGAATGGATTTTAATTGATCTTGTGTTATCATAACTTTTTAGGAAAGAAATTCAAAGTTAATCTTTCAGCCTCAGTTTTAAAAAAATAATTAACAATTAACCAGTAATTTTATGCATCAATGATAGATGACTCTTCCATCCTTACAATTCTAAAAAAATATTGGGGCTTTTCGAGCTTTCGCCCCCAACAAGAAGAGATTATTCAGTCAGTTTTAGATGGTAAAGACACTTTAGCTTTGCTTCCAACAGGCGGTGGAAAATCGATTTGCTTTCAAATTCCATCTTTAGCAAAGGACGGAATTTGCTTAGTTGTATCTCCTTTAATTGCCCTGATGCAAGATCAAGTGCAAAATCTAAAATCCAAAGGAATAAAGGCGTTAATGATTCACTCCGCCATGAGCAAGCGCGAAATTGATATTACATTGGACAATGCAGCCTATGGAAATTATAAGTTCTTATACCTTTCCCCTGAACGTTTAGAGACGGAGTTATTCCAAGCACGACTTAAAAAAATGACAGTAAATTCTGTCGCTATTGATGAGGCGCATTGCATTTCTCAATGGGGGTATGATTTTAGGCCAGCCTACCTTAATGTTGCTAAACTAAAAGAAGAATTACCTGACGTACCGTTTATCGCCTTAACAGCCACAGCCACTCCAAAGGTGGTAGAAGATATTCAGGAAAGGTTAACTTTTAAAAAGCAAAATGTTTTACAAGAGAGTTTTCTTCGAAGTAACCTCTCCTATGTTGTGATCAAGACAGAAAACACTATGGCCAAGATGCTGCATGTTATTGATAAGACAGGAGGTCCAGGCATAGTGTATGCAACCACCAGAAGAAGAACTAAGGAAGTAGCTAACATTTTAATTGAGCATGGTTTAAGCGCCGACTTCTATCATGCCGGACTAACTGCTGAAGAACGACAACGCAAACAAAACGATTGGATTACAAATCAAACACAAATCATAGTTTCTACAAATGCGTTTGGAATGGGAATTGACAAACCCGATGTTCGATTCGTAATCCATGTAGATTTACCCAGCTCTTTAGAGGCATACTTTCAAGAAGCAGGAAGAGCAGGAAGAGATGAAAAAAAGGCATATTCAGTTTTGCTCGTTAGTCCTTCTATGACGGGAGATTTGAAACAAAGAACTGAAGCTGAATTTCCTGAAATAGACTTCATTAAAAAATGCTATTTGAGCTTGTCTAACTATTTTCAAATACCAATACACGGAGGCTTAGACCAAAGTTATACTTTCGACATTAAAGATTACAGCAAACGATACAAATTAAACATAGCGAGTGCTTATCGAGCACTTCATTTTTTAGAAAAAGAAGGACTCCTCAGCTTATCAGAAAACTTCGCAACCAAATCCAAAATATACATTCTACTCACAAAACAAGATTTTTACAAGTTTCAAGTAGCCAATAAAAAGTACGATTACTTCTTAAAAACATTGTTACGGACGTATGGAGGACTAATGGAAAACTATATTGCAATTAATGAAACTGAATTAGCTAAAAATTTAGACAGTAACCGCACTAAAGTGATCGATACACTTGTCAGACTAAAAAAGTTAGAGGTTATGGATTATGAACCAAAAGGTAACCTGCCGAAAATCACATATACCAGGCAAAGAGTCGACAAGATTCATATCAGTAAGCACCATTACCAAGAAAGAAAAACAATAGCTTTCGACCAACTGAACGCAGTTGTTCACTATGCAGAAAATGAAAATGAATGCAGAAGCAGTACTCTTCTAAATTACTTTGGAGAGGAACTTACAAAAACCTGTGGAGTTTGCGATGTATGCTTAGCAAAAAAGCGAGCAAATACAGCTGTTAATGTTGATACGTTAGAATTAAAGCTTCTGGAAAGAATAACAAAAGGACCTCAAAAAGTAGACAAACTATTACAGGGTATTAAATATCAAAAAGAAGCAATTCAGATTCTTAGTTTTTTAACCGAGAAAGGGAAAATTACATTTGATGGGCTATCTTATTCACTGAATTAGCTTTGCGGTGTCAATTCAATCCCATATTCCCTTAACAAATGATTTCATAAAATGAATCAAACAAAAAAAGCGCAAACCCTCCAGGTTTGCGCTTGATAAATTTCATCCTTATTTATAAGCAGTTTTTATTACTTCTTGTCTTTTTTATAATACGTAACTATACTAGCCTTCGCTATAATGTTGTTCCAAAGATAGTACCCAACTACAGCTGGGTTCGTGCTTTCATTAAGTCCGAGTTTATCTGTTTTTAAAGCATAAACTGTAATTACATATTGATGTAAACCGTGCCCCTCAGGAGGACAAGGCCCACCATAACTCTTTGCTCCATAATCAGTCATGCTTTGTATTGCACCTTCGGGAATAGAACTTGACCCTTCACTACCTGCGCCTGATTTCAATTCACTTGTGTTAGCAGGAATGTCAAACACTACCCAATGCCACCAGCCGCTTCCTGTTGGAGCATCTGGATCGTACATTGTGATGGCAAAACTCTTAGTTCCTTCAGGTGCATTTTTCCAGGAAAGTTGAGGAGATTGATTTTCTCCTTCGCAACCAAAGCCGTTGAACTCTTCGTTAATTGTTGCCTCACCACCAAGAGTATTGCTAGATAATGTAAAAGTACCTTGAGCAAACATGGTACTTGACGCAGCCAATAATAGAACTAAAATAAAATTTATTTTTTTCACCTTTTTTGTATTAGTTTACAGTGGCGAAGCTATGAATAGATTGAAGTTTCTAGGTATTTACGTTAGTCCAAAAAGTGTTGCTAATGGTTCAAGTTAATTGGTACTGTTTTGGAGTGTATCCAACTTTCGCTTTAAAGGCTTGTATAAAATTAGAAAGAGTTTCGTAGCCAATTTCTTCAAATATATCAGAAGGTCGGATTGACTTATTATTTAATAGATAAGCGGAATGGTCCAGTCGTTTTTCCTGAAACCATCTACTTGGGGAACTATGAAAGTTTTTTTCGAATTCTCGTTTAAAAGTTGAAACACATATATTGGAGAGAAAAGAAAGTTCTTTTACTGAAAGCTTGTTCAATTTATTCGTCTCTACGATTTCCATGAAATGTTGAAATTGACTGTCCTGTTTAGCAATTAAGGAAAAAATAAAATCGACTCCTCTTGTCGCCTTGAGGTATATCAATAACTTTTCAAACTTCACTTCCAAAAGCTTTACTTGAGTGCCAGCATCAAGATGATTGATTTCTATTAACCCATTTACAAATGTTCTTAAGAAATCGTCATATTCAAAAGAGTAAATGGACTCGTAACCCTCGCCTTGAACAGAATTAATCTGATGTTTCTGTATTAAGTTAATCAATGTCTGATTTGAAAAGAAGAACAAAATACTTCTTTAGTTATCCAAAGAATTAGGAAGCCTTTCTGTCATCAAGCAATTCCCCCTTTTCATTGACAAGAAACTTGACTCGTCTATCGAAACTGTGGTCTTATTAGAAAAGACCTCTTTTCTACCTCCCAATAAAAACTGAACGTATTTTGTTGCAAACATAGCATCTGTCTAAAGTTCTCTTTAGAGGTTTGATAATCGAAAACCTTAACTGAAAAAGAATCTTTTACAGTTGAGTTATCAGGCAGGTTTATGATGTCCACTTTTAAAGTGTATTTAACATTTCTATAAATTCCTGCTCACTTAAAATACTTACTCCCAAACTCTCAGCTTTCTCTTTTTTAGCTGGTCCCATTTTGTCACCTGCAACCAGGTAGTCGGTCTTTTTAGAAATAGAACCGACATTCTTCCCTCCATAATCTTCAATGGCTTTTTTCAACTCATTTCTCGAATACGTCTCAAAAACTCCAGAAACCACAAAAGCTTTTCCTTCGAAGATGGTTGAAATCTGAGTGCTTTCTTGCTCCACTATCTCAAACTGCAGGCCATACGATTTTAACCGATTAATTAACTCTATTTCCTCCTCTTTTTGTAGGAAAAAATACAAACTTTCAGCTATTTTTTCTCCAATCTCGTCAACAGCAACCAGCTCTTCCAATGAAGCATTCAAAATAGCATCCATACTTTTAAAATACTTTGCCAATTTCTTGGAAACAGTTTCACCAACATATCTAATTCCTAAAGCAAATAGAACTCTTTCAAAAGGTATTTGATTTGAGTTTTTTACTCCTTGTAATAAATTAGAGACCGACTTCTGTGCCATACGCTCCAACTTCAGCAAGTCGGCTTCTATTAACGTATACAAATCGGCATAGTTATAAATTAAGCCTACAGCAAACAATTGTTCTATCGTCTCTTCTCCTAGTCCGTCAATATCCATCGCTTTCCGCGAAATAAAATGGGTTATTTTACCCTTGATCTGCGTTGGACAGCCAGTTTCATTTGGACAATAATGCTTGGCCTCCCCTTCAATTCGAATCAACTCTGTCTCACATTCAGGACACTGAGAAATGTATTTTGTCGGTTCAGAGGTTACAGGTCGTTCCTCTAAATTCACCCCGACAACTTTTGGAATTATCTCTCCACCTTTTTCCACTTGAACCAAGTCCCCTTCTCTAATATCTAGTTTTGCTATTTGATCAGCATTGTGCAAAGATGCTCGTTTTACAGTAGTACCAGCCAATAAAATAGGATCTAAATTTGCAACAGGAGTAATTGCTCCAGTTCTGCCGACTTGGTAGGTAATCTTGTTTAACAGTGTCTCAACCTGCTCAGCTTTGAACTTATAAGCAATCGCCCATCGCGGACTTTTTGCCGTATATCCTAATTCTTCTTGCAAGTAGTAGTCATTTACTTTAATGACAATTCCATCGATTTCAAAATTTAAATGATTTCGCGCTACACTCCAATGCTCAATAAATTCAAAAATCTCTTCAATTGACTGATAGGTTGCAAATAACTTGTCGCTTTTCTTTGGTACTTTGAATCCCCAACTTGCCGCAGCATCCAGATTTTCCTCGTGACTTTTAAATGGCAAATTTTCGCCTAGCACATAGTATAAATAACAGTCAAGCTTTCTAGACGCTACAACTTTTGAATCTTGCATTTTCAACGTTCCAGAAGCTGCATTTCTTGGGTTTGCCAAACGATCTTGTCCTGCCGCTTCTCTACTTTTATTTAACGCTCTGAATACAGATAACGGATAAAACAACTCCCCTCTAATTTCAAATTCATCAGGGTAGTCTCCCTTTAGCTTTAACGGAACAGCTCGAATAGTTTTAACATTCTCGGTAATGTCATCTCCCTTTGATCCATCTCCTCTGGTCACTGCCCTAAACAATTGACCATTTTTATATTGAATCCCTATTGCAACTCCATCATATTTTAACTCGCACGTATATTCTACCTTTTTACCAGCAAGTTTTTGTACTCTTTGATCAAAATCTATGAGATCTTCTCGATTGTAACTATTACTCAATGAAAGCATAGGGTAGCGGTGAACTACCGTTTCGAAATTTTTAGTTATGGCTCCTCCAACTCTCTTAGTCGGAGAGTTTTCTTCTGCAAATTGGGGATACTCTTTCTCTAGATGCTGCAGTTCCTCCAACAACCGATCGAAATCATAGTCCGAAATTTGCGGAGAATCATTCATATAATAATCGTAGTTGTGCGTGCGAATTTGCTCACTCAATTCTGCTATTTTTTCTTGCGCCTGAAACAGATCCATATACTTACTAGGTTTTGACTAAAATTATAAATTCAAATGCTTTTGTGTTATTTTTAACCGATAATATACCAACATGAAATTTACTGAAAAATACAGCAGACTTTTTCAATTGTTACTCCCTTCACCATTAAGTATTGCGCTATTATTGAGCTTAGTAACCATATCAGCCGCGTATGTTTTTACTAATTCCTCAAACTCTGTAGACCAGAACTATTTAATAACTCTTTTAGAATTTTGGGAAAGAGGATTGTGGAACAACAGCTTAATGGTTTTCGCCCTGCAAATGATGTTAATGCTGGTATTGGGTCACATATTAGCAATGTCTCCTTTAGTCAGTAAATTCATTGATAAAATAAGCGTTTTTGCTTCTAACAACGCAAGGGCGGCTTTGTTGGTTTGCTTTTCGACTATAGCAGTTGCTCTTTTCAATTGGGGTTTAGGTTTAATCTTTGGTGCCATCATCGCCCGTAAGATTGGCGAAAAAGCTCAGAGGGAAGGCTTTGTACTCAATTACCCTTTAATTGGAGCAGCCGGTTATTCTTGCTTAATGGTTTGGCATGGAGGAATTTCAGGTTCCTCCACTACAAAAGTTGCTGAAAAAGGTCATTTAGCGTCATTAATGGAAGGAATTTTACCCCCTGATAAATTAACGGAATTGCCCTCCGCTATTCCCTTTTCAGAAACGGTGTTTTCATCGATGAATGTTTTTGCAAGTGTAGCCGTATTAATTTTGATTCCCCTATTAATGTATTTAATCGGGAAAAATAGCTCAGGAACAGATCTTAACAGACTAAAAACTAAAGAAAATAGATTAGAGCAAAGGACTGATCCAATTGGAGCTGAAAAAATTGATTACTCAAATTTGACTACAAAAATAGTAGGATCGATCATCTTGTTTTACCTCGGACACAAAGTGCTACATACAACTGATGTCTTTAAATTTTCCTTCGTTACACCCAACTTTATTAATTTGAGTTTACTTGGGCTTGGATTTTTCTTTCATAAAAACATAATTGGATTTTTAAGAGCAGCGGAACAAGCCATTGGCGGAGCATCAGGAATACTCATTCAGTTTCCTTTGTACTTTGGGATCATGGGAATTATGAAAGAATCCGGATTGGTAAACATGCTTTCTAACTTTTTTGTAACTCATGCTACTACAGAGAGCTTTCCAATATATACGCTGTTTAGTGCGGGAATTGTAAACGTATTTGTACCGAGTGGTGGAGGCCAATGGGCCATTCAAGGACCAATTATAATTCAAGCAGCTGACAGCCTCCAAACTTCACTACCAAAAAGCATTATGGCGTTGGCTTACGGAGACCAGCTAACGAACATGTTACAACCCTTTTGGGCCCTTCCCTTATTGGGGATTACCAAGTTAAAAGCCAAGGAAATTCTACCCTATACATTAGTTATGATGCTAGCTGGAGCTACTATTTACATCAGTGCTTTACTGCTTTTTTAAACTCCATCTTATTTCACGTTTTTAGTGTCGAATGCATCTCTCAAACCATTACCCAACAGCACAAAAGAGAGAACTAATAAACAGATAGCTACTCCCGGAAATATGGCTAGATATGCATCTCCAGTAATGATGTAACCCTTGTGTTCAGCAATCATTTTACCCCAAGTTGCTTGTGGTGGTTGAGCCCCCAAACCTAAAAAACTTAAGCCGGCCTCAATTAAAATAGCCGCCGCAAAATTAGAAGCCGAAATAACAATTATAGGGCCTGTTACATTGGGCAAAATATGCCTCAAAATAATTCTAGCGTCTGTAAAACCGAATGATTTACCCGCTTCTATAAACTCCATTTGCTTCGTGCTTAAAACCTGACCTCGAACAACCCTTGCAACTTCCACCCACATGGTAAGCCCAACAGCTACAAAAACCTGCCAAAAACCTTTACCTAAAGCTAAGGTCATAGCAATAACTAACAACAAGGTTGGAATGGACCAAATAACATTGATAAACCACATGATTAAATCATCTGTCTTGCCTCCAAAATATGCTGCTGCTGAACCCAAACTAATTCCAATAACCAAAGAGAATACAATTGAAATAAACCCAACGGCAAAAGAAATCCAAGTACCTCCCATAAGTCTACTCAGCATATCTCTACCATAACGGTCTGTACCTAACCAATACTGTTTCCTTTGAATGCTGTTCTCATCTAAAAATTGATCAAAATCTACAGAATAAAAACTCTCGATTTTTCCATTATTAGGTTCATTTCCAGTATATTTCTCAACCTCAATACCGTTCTCTGAAATAGAATAATTGACTATTGGAATTTCAGTAAATTCAGGCTGAAACCCGTAAATAAATTCTTGTAAAAACGATTGAGAAGTGCTTTGAAGATTAGGAAGCAAAAGAACATCAACGAAAAATCCTGGGGGTTTTCGCGCTAATTCCAAGTGCTGAACATTAGCTTTAGGGGAGGAATCAGGCCGTAAGATTGGACCTGCAACTGCAATCAACAAAAAAGCAGAAATAACCAAAAGGCCAAGTATAGCAATTTTATTTTGTACTAATTTCTTCCAAACTAATTGAAGTGGAGATAGGTTTTGTTTACTCAAACTAGTTAGATTTTACGCCCTTTCCATTGCGGTTTATAAAACAAAGATAATAAAGCAATTCCCACAGAATAAAAAGGATAAAAAATTGACAATAAAAAAGTCCATTTTACAATTGACTTAGGTCGAAGGTGTGGGGTAAGCCGTTGTAAAAAAAGTAAATCTAACACCCACTTAAACAAAAAACATCCAATAAAAAATTGGATTGAATACAATTGAATTGCTGCACCAATTCCAACAACCAGGATAGCGAGGTTCGCTGAAAAAATTACCGCTCCAATCTTTAACGTATCATAATCCCTATAATTTTTTGACTTTGAAGCCCACCTTACTCGTTGGTCGAAAAAAGACGAACAGTTCTCTTTTGTTTTAGTGGTAATGACAGATTCCTTACTCTCTGAGAAAGCGATAGAACTATTGCCAAACTTTCTTTTAAAACTATGCAAGAGAAAAACGTCGTCCCCGGTGTTAACAGACCAATTCCCTGCATACGCGTCACTTTCTTCAAAAGCTGACTTTCTGAAAGCGTAATTTGCTCCATTGGACATAATCGCTCGTTTTCTTCGGCACATGAGCAGAGTCATGGCCATTAACGTTGAAAACTCAACCTGCTGTAATTCATGGAACCACCCTTTTGGACCGTTCAACTTTACTGCGCCTAAAACCATTTTTATTTCTTTATTTTCAAAAGGCAAAACCATTGTTTTTATCCACTTTAAGTTTGGCTCACAATCTGCATCAGTACAAACCATTATATCATAAATGGCATTGGATACACCAAGAGAAATAGCAGCTTTTTTACCCTGATTACTCTCTAAGTTGAAAAGCTTGATTGTTAATTTAGACCTCCGAATTAGCTGTTGAATCAATTGCAAGCTTCCATCTGTTGAATGATCATTTACAAGAATTAACTCTAGGTTCGATTTATCGATTAACTGATCTTCAATAGAATTAATCAGACGCGTTAAATTGTCTCGTTCATTACGGTATGCAATAACTAAGGAAATTGGCTCTTTGCAATTGCTTGGCTTATTTCCATTATTTCCCCTCCTACCTAAAATAAGCCATCCCAATACAACCGAATACACTAAAAAAATAAATCCAATCATATTTTCTGTTGATTTATGGTAGGAAATAACATTGGTGTCTTTGCAAGATAGAACCCAATCAATGCAGGCACAAGCAAGTTAATAAGCCATAACAGCGAAGATACAACAACTCCAATTTCTCCTGCACCTAGAACACTCTGAAATACAAAAAAGCTAACACCCCCTCTTACTACAACGCTAGAAAACCATCCAGTAGGTATAATAGCAGAACAAAGGAACACAAAAGCGATACTGCTGAACGTTTCATATACACCTAAGTCTGATTTAAAACAAAGTAATAACAGGTAAAATTGAGAACAAAAAACTATATACCTAATGAGACTCAAAAGTAAAATTTTGAGTCGATCCAGAAGAGACAGCTCAAAAGAGACGTGTTGGTTAAACTTCAGAAGAAAGCTCTTTACAAACTTGAAACGAAATTTAGATTGAAAATAAACCCAAAATCCAGCTCCTATCAAAAGCCAAGAGATTAAATCGATTATCAAACTGGGAAGTGGGAAATTAATTTGGTCTTTTACAACTAACAAACCGAACAAACCAAATACAAAGGTTACGAGCAATTGACTGAAAGATAAAAACCCATTGCGAAAAAGTGCCTGACTTCTATTTTTACTTTCAATCCCTAACATTCTACCACCATAATCTCCAATGCCATTTGGTGTAACAATTGAGAGTGCCACGCCACAAAGAACAGACTTTACACTCTGTAACCAAGATAAATTTTGTACATCCTTCAGTATCCATTTCCATTTTACTATTTCGATACCCCAGTTTAAAGGAACTAATAAGACGACAATTATAAATAGCACATAATTCCTAGAAATAGTATCTACAGTAAGTGACCAATCGACGCTATTTAACTTTGAATTATATATCGATTTTAAATAATACAGACACAATAAAACCACGATTATAGTAACCGCAGTATTGCCTAATTTATATAGCTTTGCTTTTTCCAATGAAGGCTAAAGTTAAAGAAGTAGAAAAGATTATTTTGGGTATCGACCCAGGTACGTCAATCATGGGTTACGGAGTAATATCTGTGCTTAAAGGAGAAATAAAACTCCTTGCACTTGGCGTAATTCACCTTGCCAAACTGGGAGATCATTCTATAAGACTTCAACGAATTTATGAGCGTACTGTGTCCCTTATTGATGAGTTTAAAGTTGATGAGATGGCTATTGAGGCACCTTTTTATGGAAAGAATGCTCAATCCATGTTAAAGTTAGGTAGAGCGCAAGGAGTAGCGATGGCAGCTTCTATTTCGAGAGAGGTTACTGCAACTGAATATGCTCCAAAAAAAATAAAAAAGGCGGTAACAGGCAAAGGAGCTGCCTCTAAAGAGCAAGTAGCTGCGATGGTAAAATCTATTGTAAAATACAAGGAAGACCCTAAATACTTGGATGCAACAGATGCACTAGCAGTTGCAGTGTGTCACCACTTTCAGGGTAAGGTGTCAGTAAACAACCAAAAGTCATATTCTGGTTGGGATTCTTTTTTAAAGAATAACCCCGGTAGAAAAGTTTAAGAATTAATTTTCAAAGCAATTTCCTCCAATGTTTCCATTGAAACATTCAATTTAGGTGCAGCAAAATTAATGTCGTTTACATTATTTATTGGGACTAGATGGATATGAGCATGAGAGACCTCTAATCCTATGACTGCTATACCAATTCGTTTGCACTCTATTGCCGATTTTACTTTCTTCGCTACAATTTGTGCGAACTTCCACATTTCAGAGTACTCTTCAGAATCCATATCGAAAATATAATCTGTTTCAATTTTTGGAATAACCAAAGTATGTCCTAACGCTAGGGGTTGGATGTCTAAAAACGCAAGAAACCTCTCATTTTCTGCAATTTTAAAACTTGGAATTTCTTCACTTATAATTTTCGAGAATATGGTGGCCATTATCTACTAATTTCAATAACCTCAAACTTCACTACCCCTGAAGGAACAATAACTTCTGCAAATTCCCCAACCTTTTTACCAAGTAAACCTTTAGCTATTGGGGATTCGACTGAGATGCGTTTTTCAGCCATGTTCGCTTCTTTTTCGGAAACAATAGTATACTGCATTACAGCCCCATTCGTTACGTTTTTAATCTTCACTTTCGATAAGATTAAAACTTTCGTCGTATCCAATTCAGATTCATCAACAACCCTCGAGTTGGCGACTAAAGTTTGTAGCTTGCTAATCTTCAATTCCAGTAGTCCTTGTGCCTCTTTAGCAGCATCGTACTCCGCATTTTCAGACAAATCTCCTTTATCTCTTGCTTCCCCAATTTGCGCGGAGATTGAAGGTCTCTCAACCTTCTTTAAATGGTTTAACTCATCCTTTACTTTTTGTAAACCTTCTTCTGTAAAATAACTAATTTGACTCATAATTTGTGCACTAATTATATATAATTCAAAAAGAGAACCCCTCTCGAGATTCTCTTTTTTAAATTTAAGATTTTTTTAAATTTAGAAAGTAAACCTGACGCCAATTGCATGCGATCCGTCAAACGCTCTAGTAACTCTATACGAGTAATCTAATCCAATTGTTCCCGCACCGTCTTTACTGGTTGGAACTTCAAGTGTTGCACCCAAAGTTGGTCCGACGGACGTTGTACGCGCCTCAACTTCGTCGCCTCCATCGGTTTCAAATACATATCCTGCTCTTACCATGAACTTCTCCTGAAATGCGTATTCTGCTCCAGCCCTAATTTGATCTTTTGTAAAAGAATTTGAAGTAAAAGTACCGCTTGTTGTAATTCTATGTTCCGCAACAAAGTTACCATTCTCTAACTCTTCAGGCGTAGTCAAAAAGAAATCATACGAGGCTCCTATATTTACCATTGAAGGTAATTCAAAATCGTTCGCTCTCCTTTCAAATGTAAGTACCTGGTCAGTATTTATTTTTTCAGCTTGAAAAGATAGACCATTTCCTGAATACTTGGTTGTTGGACCCACATTTCTCAACGTAATGCCGAATTTAAAAGCATCGAACTTAGCCGTTTTATAATTAACCCCTGCATCTATAGAAATACCAGAAGCATTTACATCAGCTGTTGACTCTGATATTAATCTTACTACAACGCCACCACTAATGCTGTTAGAGAATCGTTTTGAATAGGCAACTCCTATATTAAGGTAATTAGGTTGGAAAGTACCAATGCCTCCGTCAGGTAAATCTGCCGTAGTAATTTGCATTTCGCCAAAACTCATTCTAGTTACGCTTAAACCTAACACTCCAGATTCTCCAACTTTTTTTGCAAATCCAAAATTTAGAATATTAATATCGGCTCCACTTAACCATCTAGTGTTTGAGAAGATCATCTCGGTATTTTCTGTAAAAGCCAAACCTGCGATGTTCAAATTCATTGACTCAAGCCCCTTTGCGCTAGCAGTATTTGCTCCACCCCAACCTGAACTTCTTGCCCACGGATTGATAAGCAACTCAGAAGCACCTGCCTCACCAGCCCGATCCTCATTTCCCGCAAATCCATCAAAAGAAATAAATACTAATGCAATTGCTATTGTATATGTAATGTTTTTCATAATCATTTTTTAGAAATTTGTAAAATCAGCCGGTCTTACAGTTCCAAACCATTTAATAATTCGCTCACCAACATTTGGTACTTCTATATGGATAATATAGACTCCACTTGCAATCGGAACACCTACTTGATTTGTTACATCCCAATCCAAGAAATTATCAGGACTTGACTTATTATATCTTCGAATTAATGTACCATAGCTGTTATAAATAGTCAAGATACAATTCTCAGGTAAATTTGTAAATTTCACGGTATTATCAAGCTGAGTTGTCTCATATCCACTTTGTGAATAGTATGGATTTGGAACCACATTCAATTGATCTAATGCACCTTTCAAATCAGCAGTTTGACGAGTAAAGGAACCCTTTCCAATTGTATTGAACTTATACACAGGCACACCTTTATTTTCTAACACTTGATTTAAAACTGAATCCCCTTCTCTAATTGAGCTTTGCTTCGTATCAAATGGCTTGCTGACGTTAACATCAATTTGCACGTCATTAGACAGCAAAGTCTCTCCCGATATGACTACAGGTAGCGTAACCCAAGTGCAACTTCCCCAACCTAATTGTGTCAATAAACCGTTTAAACCTCCACCTTGAAGGCTCAATAGCCTTCTCGCTTGCTTGCCATAGTCATATACCGGCATCTTCGCGTTGAATCTATTATACAAAACAGAGTCTTCGTCATTTTCTGTTTCTCTGAAGATATAAACATAATGCTTACCTCCCCACACCTGGCTAATAAATCTAGGGTCTATCCCTTCCACAACTGTAGATGTAGGATTCCACAACATATCATCTCCGTTGTTTAAACTATATCTAGAGTCTTCTCCAAACGCCATGTTAAGTCGATCTCCTGTCTCCTTATTAATTACGTAGCCGGGGAACCATCCCATTCCAAATGCGCTAATAAATGCGGCGTCGCCTTCTAACGTATCTCCATTTGCCGCAATTGTTGAGTCTGTTTGCGCTCTAGTTAAGTTGCCAAATCCAGTCGTATCAGTAGGATTACCTTCCTTATCTACAGACAGTCTTGTCACTTTAACTTGGTTTTTATTGTGCAGATTCTTTGTAGGATTGTTGGGGTCTTGTAACCCATCATCTTTAGTCTCAACAACAGGACACCTAGTCCATTTTGTTTTGTCATCCGTAATTACGAATTGGATAGACATTAACCTATCTAATGTTGATCTTCTAACATCAGATAAATCTCTAGCAGGAGCATTCAATGCACTTACATCGCCTTGTCCTAATACGAACCTTGTTAAGCCATATGGTGCAATTGTTCCACCTAAAATACCCTCAAAATCTTCATCTGGATCTAAAAATGGATCCCCGTTAAAACCAAGATAATCTAAAAAGAATCCAGAAGGCGATTGAGAACCTGTCCCAGAAAGAATCCAGTTAAAAGGTCCTTCTGAATCATTGTCAGGGATACCAGATAACCATTCTCTTTCGGGATCTTCAAACGTTATGCTTGCAGATAGAAAGCCGTTATTAGTTTCAGGCTCTTGAGTACCAGGCTCCACACCATCTTTAATCGTAATTGAAATTCCCCATTTAGGATTAAAAATTAACAATTGCTGGTTTAAGAACCCAATGGCCTTATCGGAATAAACAGTATCTATTCCTCCTCTTCTCCAAATTCTCCAATATGTGGAATCAGAAACCCTCTGATTATCTAAACTGTCGATGAATTGAACATAATACTCTCCCTCTTCAATATTAAGTGGATCAACAACAGACACAGAGAACGGGGCTCCACCATCTTGATAAGTAATCTCGTTTACCGTGCTATCTGGAGAATCCCATGCTTTATTTAAAAGTATACCTTCAACAGTCTCATCTGTCAAAGATAATGCCTCTCCTCCATTGCCTTTACCTTGCAACCTTGTTATTCCTATTGATTCCCCAAAACTGGAATAAAATACAGTTCCTCCATTTTCAAATATTGGTGGATGAGGGATTCCTGTGAAGGCTGAAACCTCGCCACCAGTTCCGGACTTTCTACTTGGCAAATACACCCTTGTTTGACCGTCAAAAGCGGGTTTAAATGGATTTGCGCTATCGGGCGCTGCACCTTGCAAATATGGCTTAAACTCGTTATACCCGTATGCAATTGCTAAATAATAATATGTTTTATAGTTCATTAGCGCAGCATCTCCATCTGCAAATGCATCTAGATTCACGGAAAAACTTCTTTGAATTCCTTCATTAGCCGCTGTTACTTTTTTAACAGGAAGATTAGCATTTAAAGACTTGTCAAAATTGAAATTTATTAGATCAACAACATCGTCTTTGATATCACACTGAAAAACTAACCTTGCTTTACTAGGATCCTCTACATCATTTACTGATATTCCGGGACCTGCCAATTGATATACTTGATAGCCTTGGAATCTATATTTATTGTCATAAAAAATAGGAGGATTAGCATCTGCTAAAAAGTCGGGTGTTACAATATTGGGATCGGATTCCTCGTAAGTTTCATCTGCGTTGTTAGATGTTTCAGGATTTACAATGTAAAAAATCAACTCTTTATTCAATTCTTGCACCTGTAAATTTGGAGCATCAGGACCACTCAATACTTGAAAGCAATTATCAAATAAGGCTTGCGCCTTGTCATCTGCTACTAGCAAATCTGCTACAGACGCCGCAGCTCCGCCACTTTGTGCTTGAGCAAACACAACGCCTACAGTAATGTCATTTACGTTTCCAGGATTTAGAGTAAAAGGACCGGCTGACTGTAAAAATCTTCTGTCTCCGATCGGGTTTAAAGGCTCGCCTCCTCCTGGATTATCTTCACTCCAGTCTATATTTGTGGGAATTGTTGTAAATCCATTCTCATCTGTAGTTCCCCAGTGCAATGGGTCACTAGATCCAGGAAACATAAAATCTGTAGGTATGTCTTCAACTCCTGCAGAATTAAATCCATTTCCCCCGTGTCTCATTCTTCTACCGTTCTTCCAAATACCTCTCATGTAGTTGTAATAGTGAACGGCTAAATCAGGATCACCATTTGCCGCTGTTCCGATGTTGTAATAAACAAACCTTCTCATACCAAATCTTTCGTTGTCCGTAATCAAATCCGGATTTCTATCCGAAGGGTTGAAATAACCTAAGCCGTTCAATGCCTCTCCCGGTCCTATTCCGTAAGCGTTATTTTTATTATCTGCATCTTGGTATGGTCCCTCGAAGAAATCAATCCCAATCGCTGGAGGATTCGCACCGTAACCAGCCTGTCCACCTTGTCCTGGATCAAATTCAACTCCATTGTACGCATATCCAAGACCTCTTTCTACATCACATCCAACGTAATCGTCAGTAGCATCTCCAACATCCGGATCAACGTAACTAGCAAAATAAGTGTTTGTCAAAGTAAACGTAGACCTGTTTATCAACTCAAAATTATAAAAGGTCATGTTATTAATCTCATCATTCGTAGCAAAAGCAAAAGCTTGTCCGTGAATCTCCATTCCTATTGAAGGTGCGTTAGATTCAGTATGCAAGTTACCCTTATCATTAAAAATCCACCAATATGTTTTGTCACCGAATAATGGTCTACGTCCACTTATTGTGCGATCTTCATTAAATTTCCTACAATCAACATCTCCTTTTAAATCGTAGTATGGATAATCCCCTAACTCCGGCTCATATGATTCGTCTCCACCAACATTCTCGTATGGAGCCAATCTAAAATCCTGACCTTTTGATACATCTCCATTGCCTGGCCAATCTCTAATAGTGTTAGGCATTTGGTAGTCGGGAAACTTTTCCGTGGCAGTACCTTCACGAATGGATATATTGTAAGCCTTAAACTGCGCAACCTCAGATCTTGTTAATTCAAAGAAACGATCATAATCAGCGCAGGTTACATCATCAATTTCCGCCGTCCCAGTTGTATCTAATGGACCAGTATAGTAATCCACACCTTGTCCAAATTTACTTACGGCTGCCTTTAGTTGGCCATTTACATCTGTTCCTGCTAACCAAAGTCCACCTGCATATAAAGCAAAACTGTTAGACCCTTTTGGCACCTCGTAATCAGCTACTCCATTCGCCCGATCTTGCCACCATATCCCCCCGGCCTCAACTCGTGTTCTAACGTTGTTGAATTCTAGAAATATAAGTCTACTTGCTGGGGCACAACCAGCCGCAAGATTTAACTGAGCTCTCGATTGATTCTTAACTTTTTCTCCCCCCGCACCAAACAATAAAGCTGGAGCTAAAAGACCTACCAAAATTGAAATTTTTAATCTTTTCATAATCTTTCTCTTTAAGGTAATTTAGAAGCTTAACTGCGCTCCTAATCTAATTCTTCTTGGTAATTCATAATTGAATGGATTCTGTAATCTAAATCCATATTGATCTCTAAACGCCTGCTCACTTACTTGCTGTCTTATCTCATTTTGAAAACGAGCTGCATTCAAGTAACCATCATCGTCAGGATTTCCGGTAAAATCATAAACGTTTCGAATATTTTTAGCATTTAATACATTCAACACCTGCAAATAAACATTCAAGTTAGACTGCTTCTTTCCTTCCTTCCACAATTTCTCATTTGCATCGCTTTTAGACCCCCAGTTAATATTGAATGATCGATCTAATCTTGCATCCATTCTGACAGTCCAAGGTAATCTAGAGCCGTTAATATCTCCCTGAACAGGCTGTCTTGTCGCAGATCCATTAGCTAGTTCTACACTACCTGGTAGTGATCTTTGTGTATAAGGATTACCTGAACCTGCTATAAGAACAATATTCAATCCTGTATTTTGAAGGATATTCTCCCCAGCCACCCTTGGGCCATTGTAGTCGCTTCCACTTCCATATCTGTAATCAATTGTTGAAGTAATTTGATGACGCTGATCATACGAGTATGGAAAAATTGTTCTTAAATTCGGTTGGTCCGAAGTAACTAAATTAAGTGCTGATGTTGATCCTGATCCGGTTCCCTCTGCAAACTGGATAGTATAGTTTATTCTAAGTGAGATATTGTTTGTTCTCCTCATATCATAGTTAATAGTAAAACCTTTAACTGTTCCAAAATCTAAGTTATCGTACGTTAAGTAATCTTCAGGGAAAGCTCCTATTAGTCTTCTTACCTGAATTTCGTCTCTTTGTTCCCTGTAATAAGATGAAAGAGATAAAGCTCCATTGCTGCCTAACTTCTGCTTGAATCCAATTTCATATGAAATTGTTTTCGTTGGCTTTAAATTTGGATTATTAATAATTCTATTGTGATTGGTAATAAAAATTAAATCTAAAGGCTCCAACCCATTCTCACCTGAAGGACGTTGAGTTAAAATGTCATAATTAGCAAAGAACGTTGCTTCATCTGATATTGGAAAAGAAAAAGATATTCTGGGCATTAATGTATACTGCGGTGCGTAATCTTTAAAGGATTCAGTTGTCATATCTTGAGACGGCGTAGTTTGATTTGGATTTACCAACCAAGGAGCTATACTTGAACCAGCCTGCAGTGAAGAAGGATCATTTAATCGAACACCTTGAGCATTGAAAAATTCATTTGTTTCAGGGTCTCTATATCCAACTATGCCTGTTGAAGACGGATTCTCAATATCATTCACATATACAACAAAATTATCCCCGATGTTTCCGGGAGTCTCTCCCAAACCTTGTGACCTAGCATAAGCTACATCTCGTGTTGGAAATAAAGAAAAAGGATCTTTTAATACAGGTTGGTTTGCATCAAATCTGTCTAAACGTAACCCAATTCTAAAAATCAAATCATCAAATGCAAACTTATCTTCCAGGTATCCTGCAATATATATCGGCTGATACGCAGGTACTGGTCTTGTTTTGAATCCCAATTCGTTTTTTTCAGTAAAGAAATCGTCTAATGATGGTGATGCATTTAATTTTTTTCCTTTGTAATCGTATCCACGGTATAGTAAGTTAATGCTGTTTGCAGGATTGATCAATTGATCAGCAGAGAAAAAAGAAACGTTGTACAAATCTATATCGTAAGAGTCGAAATCAATAAAATCTATTCCTTCCGTATTTAACCCCAAAGCGTTTCTCATGTTGTATGCGAAATAAGTTCTGTTATCTCCATCATATCTTCTCTCAAAAGTAACCGTTGGATCAATTGGGTTTGGAGCAGAATAATTAATTGAATAATTTGAAGAATCAATTTGTAGGATATGACTGTTTACAGAGAGACGACCTAAATCCCATAAATCTCTTGGATTCATTTGGTAGAATCTTTCGATACGCTGTTCGTACTCAAAACCTAGAACTATGGCGTGGTTTCCAATATCAGCTGAACCCCTACCACTTAATCTAATTTGATCACTTTCTGATTTACTATAGTTATCTTGAACTGTACCTACAGCAGACCACATATCATAAACTCGACCATCGTTTAAGTCACCTCCATTTATAATTCCGTTAAAACCTTCTACATTTACAGCAGTTGAATATCTTATGTCTCCCTCAGGAAAAAAGCTGTAGAAATTAGAAGTATAATTGGCTAAAGTTGGATTAATATCCGATGCAGTATAGTCATATGAGATTGGACTATCAAAAGCAGTTAAGAAATTACCCCTGTATTCATTTCCATTGTCTAATGTCACGGGTTTAAAATTATTATCATCAAATGAAAGCTGAGTATTTGCGACAAACCTTCCTAAATAGCCGTACTTAAAAAAATCATTTTGGTGATTTCTATCTTGGGTCAGCCTACTCCTTCTTGAGAAATCTGCTTGGATAGAAAAGAAAGCATTTTTAATTAATGACTTGTCTTTTTCTCTAGTATTTTCATCTTCTTCAGGATTTGCGAAGCGCATTAAATATCTACCAAAAACTCTAATATCTGAACTTAATCCTTGCTGGTTATTATTGTAATTATACAGTGAGTTTCCTCTACTGTAATTATTATTATTACTATAATTGACAGTACCTCCAAAAGACAATTTACTTAATTCAGACACCACTATGTCGAACTTACCGTTAATATCAAATCGTATATCATCGTCATTCAGTCTAAAATCAACTTCTTCAAAATCATCTCTCGTCAATAATTGGGCTCTTTGAACTACTCCATTATTCCCTTCTTGAAAAATTAGTGGATTAGACCTTAATTGTTGCTCAATATCGTCTTTCGGCTTAAAGATTGGAGTTACTGATTGACCGCTTAATGAATGACGAATTTCCCCTGTTAATAAGAACCCAAATGGAGAAGTAACCTCCCCGTTCTTATCCTTTTTTCTAATAATCGGCCCACCTAAAGCAAATCCAAACAGGTTGAACCCCCATTTGTCTAGCCCTATAGAAGTGGTCTCTCCTGTTTTAAATCCGGAAGAGAGAACCTCTGCGCTACCAAAATACTCGGTAAATGCCCCTCTTGTGGTAACGGTAGTTACTGCACCTGTTACATCACCATACTGTGCTGACAAACCTCCAGTCTTAACTGAAACTTCTTCAATTGCAGACTTAGGGAGGTTAGTTGACCCAATTACTTTTACACCATCAATAAATGTTACTGAGCTACCTGATCTTTGTCCTCTAACAAATGTAGCTCCAGACCCGTCATCTTTAGATGAAATACCATTACCAGCAGCCTTCGTAATATCAGCAACAGAACGGACAGCCATTTGCTGAATTTTAGTCCTGTTAAAACTTTCCCCTGTTTCTGTTTGATCAATCTCTATCAACCGCTCAGCATAAATCTCAACTTCTTCGATATCGATACCCTTCGAAAGCTGTGCATCCAATATTTTTAATTTACCAGAACTTACTGAAACTCCTGTAACAGGTTTTGGCGAAAATCCAACATATGTGTACTTTATATCGTACGTTCCCGGCGGAATAGGTTTTAGGGTATAAACACCATCAAAATCGGTAGTTGTTGCAAGGATTTGTTCTTTACCTCGGTATAGCACCACATTTGCAAAAGGCACAGGTTCTCCATTGGCTTTCTCAGTTACTGTGCCTTTAATTGTACCTTGTCCTACCTGAGCGTTTGCAGCAGTTGCAAATCCCATGGCTATCGCTAGCGTTAAGAGTAATTTTCTTAGCATAATAGAAATTTTATGTTATCGTGTTGTTGTAAAAAACTACAGGGCCGTAAAGATATACATTTATTAAAACGAATAACAAATCTTAACAACTTGTTAGTGCCCCTTTTTAAGGCTTTCTTTTTCATTAAACTATAACCGTTTGAACCATCTTTTTACAAAAAATTCTTTTTTATTATCGTTGTTTCTTTTAGATTTCCTTCTCGTTTTCTTCATTCGCTTTTGAACCGCTTTTGTCTGCATTTCAATGTGCGCTTTTCGTTTTATTTCTTCTTGTTTCTTGCCTTCTTTTTTCTTTTCCTCTTTATCTTTACCTAGTTGTTCAGTGCGTTTATCAACAGTTTTTTGAACTTTCCGCTGAGATTGAGCCTGAAGATTCATACCAATGACACTAAGTAAAAATAAAACGATGCCTCGAAAAATATTTTTTTTCATTTTAGTTTAATTTGCCATTAATATTGTAGTCAACTTTGAAAATTCAGGATGACGAAAATAACCATACTTCCACTAAAAAAACAACTTCTTTTTGTCGGCTTAGTTACGCTGACTTTTTTTAACTCTTGCGACTCAGATGAAGCTTCAAATATTCCACTTGTAAATGTGAATTTTCAATACAACATTAACTTACCTGCATACCTTCCTCTTCAGACCATTGGTGGGTCAGTAGAGGTTTTTGGTGGTTCGAGGGGAATTATTCTTTACCGCGCTTCACAAACTGAAATAAAAGCCTTCGATAGGCATTGCACCTTTGAACCTTCAAACACTTGTGGGTTAGTTTCTGCCGATCCGAATCGAATAACTGGCACAGACAATTGCTGCGGCTCTAGCTTTTTACTAACCAGCGGAGGCGTCTCTCAGCCACCCGCTGCAGTTCCTTTAAAGGAATACACCTCAATATTTAATGATCCTATACTTACTGTTACTAACTAAAAAAAGCCATTACATAAATGCAATGGCCTTTCTATTTTATTTTCAGTCAGCTCTACTAGTATCTGTAGTACTCAGGCTTGTATGGTCCTTCAACAGTTACTCCAATATATTCAGCTTGATCTTTTCGCAACTCTTCTAATTCAACACCAATCTTAGCCAAATGAAGCTTTGCCACTTTTTCGTCTAGGTGCTTTGGTAATGTATAAACTTTGTTCTCATAGTTGTCACTATTTTTCCAAAGCTCAATTTGAGCCAACGTTTGATTTGTAAATGAATTTGACATTACAAAAGATGGATGACCAGTAGCACAACCTAAGTTCACTAATCTACCTTGAGCTAATAATATAATATCTTTCCCGTCTAAATTGTACTTGTCAACTTGTGGCTTAATTTCAATTTTTTCTGCTCCTGAAGTGTCTAAAAAATTCACATCAATTTCATTATCAAAATGACCAATGTTACATACTATAACTTTATCCTTCATTTTTCTGAAATGAGCTTCTGAAATAATGTCTTTGTTTCCAGTTGCTGTAACAACGATGTCTACTTCCTCAACAGCGTTGATCATTTTCTTCACCTCGAAACCATCCATTGCTGCTTGTAACGCGCAAATAGGATCCACTTCCGTTACGATAACTCTCGCTCCGGCACCTGCTAAAGAGGCTGCAGAACCTTTACCTACATCGCCATAACCTGCAACAACAGCAACTTTTCCAGCCATCATTATGTCAGTCGCTCTTCTAATAGAATCAACTAGTGACTCTTTACAACCATATTTGTTATCGAACTTAGATTTAGTTACCGAATCATTTACATTGATTGCAGGCATAACTAATGTCCCGTTCTTTTCTCTTTCGTACAATCTATGCACACCAGTTGTTGTTTCTTCAGACAATCCTCTTATACCATCGACTAATTCAGGGTAGTTATCAAAAACCATGTTGGTCAAATCACCACCATCGTCTAGAATCATATTCAACGGCTTCCTATCCTCTCCAAAGAAGATTGTTTGCTCAATACACCAGTCAAACTCTTCATCTGTCATACCCTTCCAAGCATATACAGGAACTCCTGCTTCAGCCATAGCTGCTGCGGCTTGGTCTTGAGTTGAGAATATATTACAAGAAGACCATGTAACATCAGCACCGAGTGCGATTAATGTCTCAATTAAAACTGCAGTCTGGATTGTCATGTGCAAACAACCTGCGATTCTAGCTCCTGCTAAAGGTTGCTCGTCTTTGTATTCTTCTCTTAATGCCATTAGTCCCGGCATTTCAGCCTCAGCTAATTCAATTTCTTTTCTTCCCCAATCAGCTAAGGAGATATCTTTAACTTTAAAAGGTAAATATTTTGTTTCTGTGCTCATAAGATATATTTTTTTTCGGATGGCAAATTTACCAAATTTATTAATGTTATTTTCGTCTGAAACAGTTGAACAAAAGATATGTTTGAAAGCCTCAACATTAGTCCCACCTACAAGATTCATACTGCTGCTGTAGAATACGATAGAAGCGATGAAATGTTTCACTATCTCAAGGGTAAAAAAATTAATATGAGTCACCTAGATAATGTGACAAACGAGAAGAGAAAGGCAGAATGGATGTTTATAAGAGAAATAATATGCAGAACAATGCCACATTCGGAAGATATTGTTTACGATCTACATCGGAAACCTAGTTTCAAAAATTCAGCCAATTTTCTCAGCATTTCGCATTCTAGCGAAAGAGTTGCCGTTGCGATTAATGAGGTTCACGCTACTGGAATAGATTTACAATATATTACCCCTAAAATTCTAAGAATTAAATCCAAATTCTTGAACGAAGAAGAACAGTCAAAAATAACTGACGATTCAATTGAACTAACTTGTTATTGGTGTATAAAAGAGGCATTATTTAAAATTTATGGAAAAAAAGATGCTTTCTTAAAAGAAAACTTTGAAGTACAGAATTACTCCTTCGACGGAAGCAGAGGAAGGGCAATCGGAATTACGAGAGCTAATGGACAAGAAACGATGCAAGCAATGGAATTAAGAAAGCTCGGAAAATACATGATGGCTTACAGTGTGAATTATTAATATTGTAGTAGAATTTAAAATCGTGAAAAAACCAATATACCAAAGATTAAAAAAACAGAAGGAGGAGGGAAAAAAAATGATTGCAGTGCTAATTGATCCCGATAAAGTTGATTATTCACTCCTAGGTGCAACCATGCAGAAAGCAAATCAAGCACATGTAGATCTCATTTTAGTTGGGGGAAGCTTATTAACGGATGGAGATTTAAACAGAACAATTAAAGAAGTTAAATCTTGTAGTACAATTCCCGTTATTTTATTTCCAGGCAGCACGTCTCAAATTTCTGCAAAAGCAGATGGAATTCTTTTTTTATCATTATTGTCAAGCAGAAATGCTGAGATGATTATTGGCCAACAAGTAGCGGCTGCACCCTACTTGCGAAAAACGAACTTAGAAATAATTTCTACAGCGTATTTATTAATCGACTCGGGCAAACAGACTACCGCTTCATACATGAGTAACTCTAACCCGATACCGGCCAACAAGCCTGAAATTGCAGCAAGCACGGCCTTGGCTGGAACGTACCTTGGAATGGATACAATTTATTTAGACGGCGGAAGCGGAGCACAGAACCCAGTGCCCTCAGAAATGATCTCAAAAGTGAAAGAATACACCAATCAACTTCTTTTTATTGGAGGAGGAGTAAATTCAATAGAAAAAGCAGAAAACGCGTTTAATGCTGGAGCTGATATTGTTGTTGTTGGCAATGCCGTAGAGAATGATAGCTCCTTCTTAATCGAATTGGGCATAGTAAAAAATCGGTTTAACTCAAAGTAAAATGCTCGACTTTTGGACTAAATTAACTACCGAAGCTTCGGTCTTTAATACCCTTGAAATTACGGCAGTAGTCAGTGCCCTAGCCTATGTTATTTTAGCTTCAAAAGGAAACCGTTGGTGTTTTTTGTTTGGCTTAATCAGCTCTGCAATATATATTTACATTACCTATCAACTCAACTTCTTTTTCGACGTTGGCATTAATTGCTATTATATAATTATGTCATTTTATGGTTGGTTCGCTTGGTCTAATCAGGCTAACGAAACTAAATTAATAGTAAAAAAAACACCGAAACGCCTACTCCCAATATTTGCATTGTCAGGAATTTCACTTACTTTAATTCTAGCCTTTGGAGCAGAAAGATTTAGCGCCGCGGAGTTAGCTTATTTAGATGCCTTTACAACGGTATTCGCAATTTTTGCCACATATATGGTGGTTAAGAAATACATTGAGAATTGGTTGATTTGGATTGTAGTAGATCTAGTCGCTTCGGGCATGTATTTTTACAAAGAACTTTACTTTACCTCATTACTATTTCTAATTTATACGCTAATCGCAATTTTTGGATACTTCAAATGGAAGAAACTCATCGTAAACGCATAAAAGTTGCAATTGTAGGTCCTGAATCATCCGGTAAAACGACGCTTTGTAAAGACCTCAGTGAGGCGTTAAACGCCCGGTGGGTGCCAGAATTTGCCCGTGAGCAACTAACTATTAACCCGGAGTATTCCCAAGAAGATTTAGATTCTATGCTATGTCAACAATTACTAAATGAGCAGAAACTAAAAACTCATTTACTTTTCTGCGACGGAGACCCAGTTTCATTTAAAATTTGGTCCAGCTACAAATATGGTTCGGTAAGTCCTTACATTGAAGAAATGGTCACTAAATCAAAATATAATTATTACTTACTTCTTCGTCCAGACCTTCCTTACCAAGAAGATCCATTAAGAGAAAACAGCTCAGAAATAAATCGAAAGGAACTTTTTCATCTTTTTGAAAGTGAACTCATTCGAAACAAATTTAACTACTCTATTGTAAATGGGAAAAATAGTGAAAGAATAAATGTTGCATTAAAAGCTCTTCGTAAACAAAATTTAGTATAATTTTACCATCTAACATATACAGGGGTGCCGAAAGGCTGAGATTATACCCGTTGAACCTGATTTCGATAATGCGAACGAAGGGAGTAAGTGAATTCATCATTTCCGCTACGGATAGTACCAGCTAATTGCGTCTCCCGCAATTTTAAATAACGATGAAGAAACTATTATCCATTGCATTTCTTGCACTACCATTTCTAGCGAATGCTCAATATGAACTCAACGGAAAGGTGTACGACAAGAGCGATCAACAAGAATTGGTTGGTGCCAACATTTATCTAAAGGGAAGCTTTAATGCAGCTTTTACAGATGAAAACGGAATATTTAAGTTAACCAAAATAAAATCACAAAAAGTTAACGTAATCGTTTCTTATATAGGATATAAAACTGATACAGTCGACATTGATATCAAGAACGGCGAGCTTGTTAGTATTCCAATGACACCACTTAGTTATCAAACTGACGAAGTAATTGTAGCGAGTACTAGAGTTGCAGGTAATGCCCCTGCGACTAAGACTTATGTTAGCAAAGAGGACCTTGCTAAAAATAACCTAGGTCAAGATTTAACCTATTTACTGCAACAGACACCATCAGTTGTAACTACATCTGATGGCGGAACGGGCATAGGCTATACAGGAATTAGAATTCGAGGTAGCGATGCTAGCAGAACAAACGTTACCATCAATGGAATACCGTTGAACGACCCTGAATCTCACGGAGTATTTTGGGTTAATATGCCAGATTTTGCCTCTTCGCTAAACTCAGTTCAAATCCAGCGAGGAATTGGAACATCCACGAACGGAGCAGGTGCTTTTGGTGCAACTATTAATTTGGAAACTAAGTTACTTAGCGCAGAGCCATACGGTGAAATTTCGAATTCTGTGGGTTTCTTAGAAAACAATAGTGAATTAACAAATGTCCAATACAACAACCGCAAGCACACTGTTCAATTCGGTAGCGGACTCATAAATAATAAATTCGCATTTGAAGGTAGACTTTCGAATATTCAGTCTGAAGGATATATCGATCGCGCCTCTGCCGACTTGAAATCATACTTCCTATCTGGAACCTATTATGGCAAAAACACCGTTCTGAAAGCAATCACTTTTGGCGGAAAAGAAAGAACGTATCAATCTTGGAACGGAACGCCACAAGCGAGAGTGGAGAATGATGTTGAAGGAATGTTAGCCTCAGCCGGTAATAACGGTCTTTCACAATCTCAAACAACTAATTTATTAAACTCAGGAAGAACATATAACCTTTATGAGTACGATAACCAGGTAGATAATTACAATCAAGACCACTACCAGTTACACGTTTCACATGAATTCAGTGACAAGTTAACTGCAAATGCAGCATTGCATTACACTAAAGGATATGGCTATTTTGAAGAATTTAAAGAAGGTCAAAAGTTTGCGAATTATGGTTTAAACGACGTAATGAACACATCTGACACGATTACAAGAACTGATTTAGTCCGAAGAAGATGGTTAGACAACGATTTTTACGGAATGACCTACTCCATAAATTATGACCCCACAAAAAAATTGAACTTCAACTTGGGTGGCGGAATTAACAATTACGAAGGCAGTCATTTTGGAGAAGTAATTTGGGCTGAGTTTGCATCAAATGGCTTTCCAAAAGAAAATTATTATGAAAGTACCGCTCAAAAATTTGATGCAAATGTTTATTTGAAAACAAATTACATTGTAAACAATAAACTTAGCGTGATGGCAGATTTACAGATCAGACAAATTAATTACAAGACAAAGGGAAATGATAACGACTTAAGAACTTTCGACATTGATGAAAGCTATACCTTTTTCAACCCTAAGGTTGGCGCAAATTATAAGGTGAATTCAAACTGGAACAATTATATATTTGCAGGAATTGGAAATCGTGAACCTAACCGTTCTGACTTTATTGATCAGTCTCCAAATACTCCAAAGAGAGATGCAAATGAGCCAGAAACGATGTACAACTTAGAGTTAGGTTCTGAATACAAATCGGAAAAATACAGCCTTTCTGCCAATTTTTATTACATGTATTATATCAATCAGTTGGTTGCAACCGGCCAGTTGAATGACGTTGGATCACCACTAAGACAAAATGTTGACCGCAGTTTTAGAAGAGGAATTGAATTGCAAGCAGGAGTTAAACTTATTGAAAACCTTAGGTGGAATGTTACTGCTACGCTAAGTCAAAATAAGATTGAACAATACAACGAATTACTATACTCGTACGATGCGACGTTCAGCTTAGATTCCATCTTTTCGTTTGATTTAGAAAATACAGATATTGCTTTATCACCAAGTGTAATTGTAGCTAGTGAACTATCTTACAAGCCTACTGAAAATATAGAAATAGCGTTATTAACAAGGTACATCGGCAGCCAGTATTTAGACAATACACAGTTTAAAGGCAGAAAATTAGATGCTTATTTGATAAATGATATTAGAGTGCAGGCTATTATTCCACAAAAACTTTTTAAAGAAGTTAAATTTCAACTCCTTATAAATAATGTATTAGGAGAAGAGTACTCTGCAAATGGTTACACCTACTCTTACGATTTCGATGGAACTAAAGCGACAGAGAACTTCGTCTATCCGCAAGCCTTAAGAAATTATATGGTAGGATTGAATTTAAAATTTTAGAAGCCGAGAAGAGCTGCTTACATTTGAATTTCACTTATTTTAAAGAAATGAAGTATCTCCCAATCGATTCCAATTTATTTATAAAGAACAGAAACAAACTAGCGGAACTAATGATTCCCAGGTCGTTAGCCATTTTTAATGCTAACGACCTTTTACCTACCAATGCGGACGGTACTATGGCTTTCAAGCAAAACAATGATTTGTTTTATTTGAGTGGAGTTGACCAAGAAGACTCTGTTTTAGTCATTTTTCCCGATGCTCCCAACGAAAAGCATCGAGAAGTTTTATTTCTAAAAGAAACAAATGAAGAGATTGCTGTTTGGGAAGGCGAAAAACTGACAAAAGAAACGGCTTTTTCTTCGTCAGGAATTAAAACTGTGTATTGGCTACAGGACCTTCATAAGGTGCTAAGAACTCTTATGTTTGAAGCAGAAACCATTTGCTTGAATGATAACGAACACGTAAGAGCCGACACTGCCGTGCAAACAAGAGACGATCGCTTCAGAGATTGGTGTAAAAAGGAATTTCCATTACACAACTATGAGCGTATAGCTCCGGCTTTGCACAATTTAAGAGCAGTAAAAGAACCTGAAGAAATTCAATTAATGCAAACCGCATGTAATTTAACAGCCAAAGGTGTAGAAAGAGTGCTTAAATTCATAAAACCTGGAGTAATGGAGTATGAAATTGAAGCGGAATTAATGCACGAGTTCATTAGCAACCGATCAAAAGGCTTTGCTTACTCTCCAATTATTGCCTCAGGATTTAACGCTTGCGTACTGCATTACATTGAAAATAATCAAGAGTGTAAAGCAGGCGATGTAATTTTAATGGACATAGGAGCAGAATATGGAAATTACGCCTCAGACTTGACTCGATCAATCCCGGTGAGTGGAAAGTTTACTGTGAGGCAGAGAGAAGTATACGAGTCTGTTTTAACAGTAATGAAAAAAGCCAATACCATTTTGAGGCCAGGAATAATAATGGCAGATTACCATGCAAAGGTAGGAACGTTTATGACAGAGGAATTATTAAAACTTGGACTGATCACACAAAAAGAGGTCGAAGATCAGAATCCTGAATGGCCGGCTTATAAAAAATATTTCATGCACGGCACGTCTCATTACATTGGATTGGACGTTCATGATGTTGGAAGTTATCATTCTCCAATTGAAGAAGGAAGCGTTTTTACCATTGAGCCGGGAATTTACATTCGTGAAGAAAGCTTGGGAATTAGGTTGGAAAACGACTTTTTAATTGGGGCGGATAAAAACACTGACTTAATGGCCCATATTCCCCTTGAAGCAGATGACATTGAAGCTGCAATGAAAGGCTAAATATGCTTGGCAATTTTGTATTTAGAGGCGCAAATATTTCGTATACCGTCAAAGGGAAAGGAAGAAGCATCTTATTAATTCATGGGTTTTTGGCTTGTAAAGAAATTTGGAAAGATTACGACAGTAGGCTAGAGAAGAACTTTAGAGTTGTAACACTAGATCTCCCAGGTCATGGAGAATCAGACTGTATTGGCTATGTACACAACATGGAGCTTCTTGCCGAGTGCATTAAAAAGCTGCTTCAACTTTTAGTTATTAGAAAAACAATAGTTGTTGGCCATTCCCTTGGAGGTTACGTTGGATTAGCTTTCGCAGAAAATTATCCAGACTCCGTGCTAGGTTTATTGATGGTAAACTCTTCCGCAAAAGGAGATTCCGAGCAACAAAAAAAATCTAGAGTGCAATTAATAGATTTAATCAAAAAAGATAAAAACAGAGCAATCGAATTGTTAGTTCCTAGCTTCTTTACCTTGAAGTCTCGGAAAACGACTTGGCAAGTTAAAAGCTATTTAAGAATGGCTAAAAAATGCAGCGAACAAGCAATTATTGCAACCGTTGAAGGAATGAAAATAAGAAAAGAACGAGAGATTATTCTCAAGTTCGCTCCGTTTAAATACCATTATATTATAGGACTTCAGGATGCGATTCTAAATCTCCAACAATTAAAACTCGAAGCAACCATGGGTACTAAAGGAGATTTTACAATTATTGCAGACGCCAGTCACATGAGTATAGTTGAAACAAAAGAACAAGTTTTTAAGACAATAAAGCTCTTTTCTAAACGGTAGTTAAGCAACAGAGGAAGAAAGTCATTTATTTAAAACTCGCTTTAAACTTAAAAAGATGAGAAACGTTATGTTTGTAAAAAAAATCATGCCTGAATTCTGCGACAGCCCTCATTCATTTAAGCGAAATTCCACCAGAGAAGTTACCATTGGCAATAAAATAATTGGCGGCAACCAACCTATTCTGATTCAATCGATGACGACCACCGACACGATGGATACTGAGGGCACAGTTCAGCAATCTATTAGAATGATTGATGCCGGCTGTGAAATGGTAAGAATAACTGCCCCAAGCAAGAAGGAAGCTGAAAATTTGAGAGTAATTAGAGATCAGTTAAGGGCGAAAGGTTACGATATTCCATTGGTTGCAGACATTCACTTTACGCCAAATGCAGCAGAAATTGCAGCGACAATTGTAGAGAAAGTTCGGGTGAATCCAGGAAATTATGCAGACAAAAAAAAATTTGAAGAGATTGATTATACCGACAAAAGTTATCAAGACGAACTAAACAGAATTGAATTAAAATTCACCCCTCTTGTTAAATTATGTAATGAAAATAATGTTGCCATGCGAATTGGCACCAATCACGGCTCTTTGTCTGATAGAATTTTAAGCAGATATGGGGACACTCCTCTAGGGATGGTCGAGTCTGCAATGGAGTTTCTTCGTATTTGTGTTAAGCACGAGTTCCACAACATTGTACTTTCTATGAAGGCGAGTAATACGCTAATTATGGTGCAAGCATACCGTTTGTTAGTGAAAACTATGAGAGAAAACGGAATGGATTACCCTCTTCATTTAGGCGTTACTGAAGCAGGTGATGGCGAGGATGGAAGAATAAAATCTGCGGTTGGAATTGGGACCCTTCTACAAGACGGCCTTGGCGATACAATTCGAGTTTCATTGACGGAAGAGCCAGAATATGAAATCCCTGTAGCACAAAAGCTAGTTGCAGCTTTCAGCAACTTGGAGAATCATTCTCCAATTCCTGATTTAAAAATTAACCCAATTGACTTTTACGCCTATAACAAAAGAAAATCGAGTAACGCAGGTAATATTGGTTCAAAAAATGTACCAGTCGTTATTGGTGATTTAGCTACGGTTGATGAAATTAAGACGAGTCATTTCTTTCCTTTCGGATATAATTACTCAGTTCCACTTGACAAATGGAACATCGCCGACCAAGCAGTTGACTATTTATTCATTGGAAACAACACTGTAAATTTTGAAATCCCAGGTACACTAGGATTAATTCAAAACATGGACAATTGGGAGCAAAAAGATAGACATTTCCCACTACTTACTTTTAGTCAACTAAATGCAGCAAAAAAACTGAACAACACAATTGTTTTTATTGAGGCTAAAGCAAATGAATTAATTGGTTCGACAGTTGAACTTCTAGAAATTGGCGCTATACCCAATGCAGTGCTTGTTTTAAGAACCGACCACTCCAATAGTATGGCAGAACTGCGAAGGGCTACCATGGAATTGATGAGTCTAAATATTGATATTCCAATTGTATTTAAACGAGAATACAAGTCAATGGATTATGAAAGTTTTCAATTGTCAAGTTCAGCTGAGCTTGGAGCATTGTTTATTGATGGCTTAGGTGACGGAATATGGATAGACGCTCCAAATTGTGGCGGAAATAAATTACTTACTTCAACCGCTTTTGGCATCCTTCAAGCCACCAGAACTAGAATTTCAAAAACTGAATATATTTCATGCCCATCTTGTGGTAGAACACTTTTTGATTTACAGGAAACAACTGCTAAAATTAGAGCAGTAACTTCCCATTTAAAAGGGATCAAGATTGGAATTATGGGCTGTATTGTAAACGGTCCAGGCGAAATGGCTGATGCTGATTATGGATATGTAGGAACCGGTCCGGGAAAAATAACGTTGTATAAAGAGAAAGAAGTCGTTCAAAAGAATGTTCCTGAAGCTGAAGCTGTGGATGCCCTAATTAGCTTGATTCAAGAGCATGGAGATTGGGTTGAAGCAAGAGTATAATGGTCACTAAATAAAAAAAGGCTATCCCCAAAATAGAGGATAGCCTTTTTTACTGCAAGTTTTATTATTTTAATCTAATTCAACCTTATCGATAATTTCAAAACTCAAATGTTTTTCTAAAATCGTATGATATTCTTTGGTAGAGGTGAATCCAAACCCACTTTCAAAAAATTCATTCACCACATTATCCCAATCAGTAGTTTGTGGCATAATAAACCCAAACTCTTCACCCTTCTTGTTTGCAATAGAATGCATTTTGATGTAGTGATCCGTATTAAATTTTAAGTACTTCCAAAAAGAAATCACATCTACGTAACCGTAATATTTTGCACTTTCTTTGATTTTATTTGGAATGTCAGTTACTTCTTCTACATAGACATACTTCCTCTTTTCCATATTTCGATCTATATATAAGTGATCTAAATGTGTTTGATGAATACTTCCTTTAATAGTTACAGGCGCTAGACTTAATATTTCACTTATTAACCCTTCTTCATTTCTAGCGGTAGAAACTGTTCCATCTGTGACAAGTACGGATACATTTTTAAGGTATGGAGCACTGAACTTAACCTCATTTAAACGATTCTCAGTAATGGTTACAGAACCAAGACCGATAGAATTCATTGGAGCAGTCTGAATTTGTGCATAAAAGCTACTGAATTCAGAAAATGGCATAAACTTTAATTTTAGCTCTATTCCTTTTTCTGATTTAATCCAAGTAACAAAAGAGTTCATAATGTCAATCTCTATGCCTACCAAATCACCTTTCTCATTCTTATATGCGTAGGGCTCATTTTCAAAATACATTACATTCAACGTTGCTTTTTTACTCTCGCTAGCGTTTTCAAAACTTTGAGCAGATACCGCAGTTATAAAAAGCACTAAAACTAGGCTTAACGAAAATTTCAATTTGTTATAATTCATTGTTTTAATTTTTGCGCAAAAGTAATTTTTTTAAATAGGATAGCACTAATTTAATGTGATAGAATGAATAAGTGAAGTATAAATCTATTACCTTTCAACTAAATTTCCAAACTATGAAAAAAATAGCGGTTTACAGTTTTACTTTAACCTTGTTAGCATTTACAGCATGTAACCAAGATAAAATTGATCAGTTAAACAAAGAAAAATCAGAGTTGACCACTCTTTCTAGCTCTCAAGAACAGTCAATAGAAAGCATGTTAGCTTCATTCAACCAAATTCAGGAGAATTTGAATGAAATTAAGACAAGAGAAGGCATAATAAGAATTGAAGCCAATGGAGAGGACACCGCAAATGTTGCAGAAAAAATAAGTTCTGACATCGAAGCTATTAATCAATTAATGAAAGAAAATGAAGGAATGATTAAAAAGCTCAATGGTAAATTGAGAAACTCAAATATCAAAATGTCTCAATTAAAGCGCTTAATCAATAGCTTGAACGGCCAATTAGATAAAAAAAATGGCGAAATATCTACGCTTAACCAACAACTTAAAAATAAAAAAATATTAATTGGCCAACTTTACTTTAAGAACGACTCCTTAACTTATGCGCACAAAGTAACAGGACAAAAATTAGAGAACACCATTGACGAAATGAACGAAGCCTTTTATGCGTATGGAACGTACCAAGAGTTGAAAGAGAAAAATGTTCTTACCAAAGAAGGTGGATTTTTGGGGATTGGTAAAAACAAAGAATTAAAAGATGATTTTAACCAAGACTACTTTTCTAAAGTAGACAAGAGGCTTCAGAAATCATTTTTACTGTATGCTAAAAAAGCGAAAATTATAACGAATCATCCAAGCAATTCTTATGAAATTATGGGAGACGATGGTACCGTAGATAGTCTTGTAATTAAAGACATAGATGCATTTTGGAATGCATCTAAATATTTAGTAATTGTGGTAGACTAAGCGTTTAATTGCTGAATTGCAATATATGCCATTAGTCCAACTCCCGTTTCTAATGCCGTCTCATCAACCTCAAATTCGGGATGGTGCACGCTTTTATTTATTTTTTTCGATTTATTTCCTACACCTAACCTGTAAAAACAAGAAGGAACCATTTGGCTGAAATAAGAGAAGTCCTCTGCGGTCATTCTTAAATCAAGTAGTTCAACTTTGTCTTGACCTAAATAGTTTTGAGCAAAATGAATAGACCTTTGAGTTATGAGGTCATCGTTCACCAGAAATGGATACCCTTTTCTGATGTCAACTTCACAGCTACCGCCGTGTCCTTCTGCTATGGCCATACAAATTTGTGTAATCTTTTTATGAAAAACCTCCCTCCACTCTTCATTAAAAGTCCTCAAGGTACCTTCTAATTTCACCTCACTTGGAATTACATTGGTTGCTCCTTCTCCAATAATTTTTCCAAAAGAAAGCACGGTAGGTAAAGTTGGAGGTGCAACTCGACTTGCTACTGTTTGCAGGTCTATAATAATGGATGCTGCAATTAATATTGGGTCTATATTCCTATGAGGCAAAGCTCCATGTCCTCCTACACCTTTCACTGTAAGGTATATTTCATCGGCAGAAGCCATGTACATTCCAGACTTAAACCCAACTTTTCCTACCTCAAATTCAGGATAAACATGCTGAGCCAATATCAAATCCGGTTGGTATTTATCTAGTAACCCTTCTTCAATCATCAAAGAAGCTCCTCCAGGCAATTTCTCCTCTCCTGGCTGAAAAATAAGGACAGCTTTTCCCTTCCAACACTCTTTAGTCTCCGTTAGTATTTTAGCAACCCCCACTAAACAAGCCGAATGCACGTCGTGGCCGCAAGCGTGCATTTTGCCATCAACTTTAGACTTATACTCCACCTCAGCTTTCTCTAATATAGGCAAAGCATCTAAGTCAGCTCTAATTGCAACTGTCTTTCCTGGTCTTCCTGAGTCAACGACCACTGTAAAGCCGGTACTAACCCAATCTTGGTCTATCTTTATTCCCCAATCTTGCAATCTGGCCTTCAGGTATTTTGATGTCTCATATTCTACGAAAGAAAGCTCCGGGTTTTGATGTAGGTGCCTTCTTATATCCTGTATATCAGAAAAATATTGACTCGCTAATTCTTTTATTCTTTTCTCCATTTATTTTTATTTTGAAAAGAATACCATTTTAATCGAAATGAACATCAAAATGAATCCAAACACTTTTTTCATAGTGGCTTCACTCAAATAAGTAATCGACATTTTTGACCCAAAATAGCCACCTATGATAAAAGCCACAGCTATAACTGCTGCATATTTTACGTTCAACTCCCCTGCTTTGTAGTAATTCATGGCTGCCAATACACCTATTGGCGGCAGCATTAAAGCAAGACTGGTTCCTTGCGCTGACACTTGTGACAACCCTAATAAAAAGACCAAAGCAGGCACTATTATTATTCCCCCACCTACACCAATCATTCCACTTAAAAAGCCAGCGAGTAGTCCAATACAAATTAAAATAACTAGAGTTGAAACCGTCATATTTTTCATTAAATATCTAATGTGAGCGAAAACATAATTATTCTGTCTTTACTTATTATTCCATTCTCAATACCCCAAGCAACATCTACCCGAACAAAATAGCCCAGTAAGGTTGATCGTAAACCAAAGCCAACTCCTCCAACAATTGGGTCGTTTATGTTTTCATACGTAATTGTTATCGGGACTGGACCTGAACTGTTTCTCGGAATTGGTAGGGTTTCGCTATTTAATAGGTTCTCATCAGCAAAAGGGGAGGCCCCTTCCCAAGCTGTTCCAATATCTGCAAAACCAACTACTTGAAAATCTCTTAAAAATGGTTTTTCAACAGGTCTGCGCATAAAATATTTCACAATTGGCCATCGTAATTCTGTATTTATTAATGCAAAAGCACTCCCGTTTCTAATGTTTTGCTTAAAACCTCTCATATTAGCTGCCAATGCCTGAAAACCATAATTCTGAGTATCGTCTATAGGAGTTGTTCTATCAAATTGATCTTGGCTTATCCATTCATCTGTTCCACCTAGATAATAAATTAAAGGCGTTTTTCCAAATGATTTACTTGCTGCAAATCTAGTAACCAAAATCATCTCTCGGTGAATCTTTTGATAATATCTAAAGTCTGCTCCTATTACTTGAAAATTAGAAATTCCTAAGCGAGCGTCGGAGTATAGTCTTTCGTAATGCTCTCCAAAAATTCTAAACCTTGTTCCACTTAAAATATTTACAGCCAACTCTCGAGTGTTGTCATATACATAGGCAACTTTAACAGACCCATAGAATTCATTAAAAAACTCGGTCTCCAATGCTCCTTGATCAGTAGATAAAGGAATTATTTTATCATTTCTTAACGAAACAACTCCACGCAAACTGGTTACTTCTGAAAATGGGTACGAATAACTTGCTATTCCACGCAGTGTCTTCAAATCGTAAGGAGAAGAAATGGATACATTACCCCTAGTAAAAGGCTGCCCCCCGGATATACGATCTCTTGTTCTTGTTATCGTATATTCTTTATCCAGTCTATTTTTTAAATTCTGGTAGCTTAGTGAGTACTCTATTAGGTTGCCTGCATATCGAAACCCTCCATATACCTTATGATCCTCCATTAAGTCAACAATTCCAATCTTTGTATTAATTCCAATACCGGAGTTCGTATATGGCCCTCCATTATATACTTCATACTGGCCGTTTATGAATGTATGATTCAACTGGAGCATGGTATTATCAGTTCTAAAGTTCAATCGATACAGCCGCTGTGTCGGGAAATCTAACGCTTCAAAGTCAACTTCTTTTTCTTTGGGGTCTTGTGCGATGCTTTCAACAGGCTTGGCTGTGTTATTATTAAACTCATAGGTTGTGTAATCAAAACTAAGTTTGGTAGCCTTTTCATAAAACACTTGGAATGACTCTTTAGGAAGATCCACTTTAGAGATAATTCGTTTACTGCTGTCTGAGCGACCTATTTTACTGCCCCTTATCTGTTTTTTATAAAATTGAAATGTCCCTTTATTAAACCCACTTTGATAAATAACCCCGTCAGATGTAGCAGATTGTGATAGAACAGGCGAAGAATAGTCAATAATTCTGTTTGTCTCATAAAAATAACGGTAATGTATAATGGTATCTATCTTACTTACAACGCTATCATATTTTGCACTGTATTGGGAAGTCTTGCCCTTATGCTGAGCTAGGTAGCTCAATGTACCGTTTAATAAAATTGGAGCAGTTTCCTTTAGGCCAGGAGTGTTAGTGACAGACTGAATAAAATTATTTTGGTTTAAATCTAGAACAAATATGTCTTTTTCATGAGAAAACTCCCCCTCATGATGATCTGCATTTAAGCTATCATTCAATCTGTTGGAAACGAAAAATACGTTAGCAGAGTTATCATCTATTGTTGGCAAAAGATCATCGTAAATATCGTCTGTTAATTTTTTTTGGGTGTTCCCTAACATATTGTACAAGTACAAATCAGACTGGCCTTCATTAACTCCAGAAAAAACAAATTGCTCTCCACTTTTTAAAAATTGATACGAAAGCACTTTTTCCATTTTAAAGATTGGCTTTACAGCTAACTCTTCACTCTCAATAGTATAATTATAAAACAGCAAATCCCCTTTATCTTCAGAAATGAAAGTTAGAAAATCTCCTGAAGGATGCCACTCAACAATCGGATACGAATAATCTTGAATCCGTTCAAGTTTATGTTCTCTCTTGAAAATCTTTTCTTTTTTATTGGTTTGTAAATCGTGCAAGTAAACCTTGTACTGACCTTCCTGATTAGTTGAGTAACTTATATATCTTTCGTTAGGACTGACTTTTAAATTCTGGTAGCGCCTGTTCTTCTTCATTTTAACAAGCATCTTCTCTCCCATGTTGTCACTCCCATTTGGCTCTGCTTGCATGTACCTAGATTTTGCTTGCATTCGCCATTCTTCATATAACTGATCCAGGGAAAGACCAATTACATACAAGAAACCGTCGTTCACCTCTCGGGCAATACGAGTCATGTATAAAATATTAGGTATTACCTCATCTCCATAGGTATTAGATACATATTGCCACAACCCATGTCCAACAATTTCAGCTTGTTCATTGCTTAAGGTATTAAAGCGTTTAAACTTGTTATTGATGATTCCATCCTTAATTTTTGCTTGAATAAGCGGATCGTGCTCATTAACCATAAAAGAAATCAATCCTTTGGAATACCATTCTGGCAGATCTACTAAAGTAGAATTTCGGATAACCTCTCTCCAATTTCCGCCATATACTATTTGGTTAATCAGCACTTCAATCAACCCCGCATCCAATTGCTTTTCAAAAGAATCATAATCTCCTTCGAAATAAACAAACGCTTTGTTTCCAACTATTTTTGTAATTCCCCCTAAATTCTGGTTTCGCTCACTGCCTAACCCAACATTACTTTGACGGTAATGAGACTGTTTGTTATAAATTACAAACTGAATTCGATCTGACATTTGATAATCAAAAAACGATTCTAACTCAGGAATACGCAAATTCAAGTACTTTGCTGCGTGAACAGACATTTCCTTACCGCCGGTATAGAAATAGGTTTCATATTTTGGAAAACGATAAAACTGCCACTTAAAGTCGTCATACTGAACTCTGTTTTTTCCAAAATCTATTTTTGTTCCGTTATAGAACTGAGCAGTTGTTTGCGTTGGAAGCAGCAATTGCAAAATAATACAACCTAAAAAAAATAAAAATTTAGACGAGCTTTTCAATTAAAAAATATAGGAACAATAAAAGTAAGCAATTTGGGCAATTCAGTATTTTCGTAATCTATATAAAATCCCTATGATTCGAATTAAGAAATTTACGTTCAACCCTTTTCAAGAAAATAGCTATTTATTGATTAACGAACGAAATGAGTGCATTGTTGTTGACCCAGGCTGTTTCAGCGGAGAAGAGGAACGCGAGTTAAGCAGCTATATTGAGACCAATAAATTAACTCCTACAAAGCTTGTTAACACCCACTTTCACATCGACCATGTGTTGGGAAACAATTTTGTAGCAAAAAAATACAATCTGGAAGTTACTGCTTACAAGTCTAAAATAAATATGGTTGAGATGGCAAAGCGTTCAGCTGAGTTATATAACATTCCTTACAAAGAATCGCCTGAACCATCAAAATTCCTAAACGGAGGTGATGTTATAAAATTCGGAAACAGCGAATTACAAGTTATTTTTGTGCCAGGACATGCCCCAGATCATATTGTTTTAGTTTGTGGGGAAGAAGATTTAATGATTGGCGGAGACGTGCTGTTTAAAGGTAGCATTGGAAGAACAGATTTACCGGGTGGGAACCATCAAGATTTAATACAGAACATTGAGCAGAAAATTTTTACACTAAAGGAAACGATCGTCGTTTACTCCGGTCATGGAACAGAAACGACCATTGGCGAAGAGAAACGCAACAACCCTTTTTTTAAATAGTAGGCATATTTTTTAGTCTTGGAGCATTGCAATTCACCGGATCCTTTCTTAAAATCATGAATTTGAGACTAATTATAAGGGGCTGATAATTCACATTTAAAAACTGAATAGATGGCTCTATATTCCCTGTTGGTAAAATAGAAACTAGTGGTGTTTCCAAAGTTGGAATAAACAGCAAATGTTTCGACATTTTAAAAGCATATCCTAACTGAAAGTGTGCTCGTAATGCATGCTTATTCTCAAATGGTTGATCGGTAACGTATCCTTCCGGAAAGTCTGAATCCACCTCATCCGCTATGCGGTAATCGTAATTCACTCCCAATCCCCATGTTATAAAACCCTTCGGCTTTTGCCACGCAATATCAATAACTCTCAACGCAGCGGTTATTGTTTGGTACTCCCAAGAGTTCTCAAGTTCAGTTGAAAATGAGCCACTTGTCCCACTATGAGACCTTACTACCTTACCCTCTAAATAATGAACCCCACTAAATCTGCGATACGAAATTGCTGCCTCAAAATAATCCCCGACCTTATATCCCTCAACAAATTTAAGGTACCCAAGCTCTAAACCAGCATTCCAAGTCCCCCTGCCAGTTTCGGTATAATTATACTCTACGTCCGGAGTGTTAGAAAAGCTTAAATCATCCTTCTTATTTCCGAATGAAACAGTTGCCAAAGGAGCAATACTAAAGCCTGTTTTTTTGAATTCTCGAGAAAGCGGGAATGTTTTACGATTCACCTGAGCCTCAAGCAAAGTTACTTGAGACAGTAAAAACCCAAAAAGAAGTAATCTACTCACGGCTAAATCATTTCTAATATCTCATCTTCCACTTCCTTACTGTCCCAAATTGTTTCAATATTTTCCTTCGCCATAATGGAATCCATTATTTTTTCTTGTCGATTGCCATTCGCTAGTGCCTCCGAATAGGGTGTGTGGCTAAAGGTAACTTGAGAGTATAATGGGACCCATTTTTCAGGGTATTTTGAATATATTTTCTTTTCTATTTTCTTTCGTAGCAAGAAACTTTCATCTGCAACTAAGTCTCTCATTTCAATAAAATTCTGCAAAGCTAAATTGGAAATTGCATCCGCATCTTTTTTACGAGTATTAGAGAAAGACCTAAAGCTTTTACTCCAATCGTGATTATTTGCCTCAAATATTTCATTAAAAACAGTGCAATCTTCAAACCCTGAATTCATTCCTTGACCATAAAAAGGGACAATAGCATGCGAAGAATCTCCCATCATAATAATTTGATCCTTGTAATTCCATGGCGAACAGCGCACGGTAACCAATGAAGCTGTAGGATTTTCGAAATATTCCGCCATTAAGTTTGGCATCATTGCTACTGCATCCGGAAATACTTTGTTAAAGAAAGCTGATACTTCTTTTTCAGTTTTTAGCGATTCGAAAGAATTCACCCCCTCGTATGGAAAAAACAAAGTACACGTAAAACTACCGTCTTCGTTTGGCAGGGCAATCATCATGTACTCTCCCCGAGGCCAAATGTGCAAGGCATTTTTATCAATTTTAAACCCACCGCCTTCTGCAGGAGGAATTGTTAATTCCTTATATCCATGGTCTAAATACATTTGTTGATAGTTAAACCTATCTGTTTTCATTAACTTCTTTCGGATTGAAGAAAACGCTCCATCTGTAGCAAATATTTTACCATCAGAAACGATTTTTTCCTTGTCGGTTATTGTGTCTAAAAAAGTTAAGCCATTCGTTTTTAAATCAACATCTAAACATTTATGATTAAAAAAGAAAGTTACATTCTCAAACTCCCCAGCACAACTCATTAACTTTTGGTTCAGTAAACCTCTACTAACCGAGTATATTGCCTCATCTTCTTTGCCATATTGTTGAAAAGTAGTGTTCCCTTCTTCATCGTGCATCATTCTGCCTTTCATTGGAATAGAAATTTTCTCAATTTCAGATTCTATTCCAGCTTCAGAAATAGCCTTCCAGCCTCTGTTAGAAAGCGCTAAATTGATAGACCTTCCGGCCACCATTTTAATTTGTCGCATGTCAGGTCTGCGTTCATAAACTTCTACTTGATATCCTTTTTTTGCCATATTAATGGCTTGTAATGAACCTACTAAACCAGCTCCGACTATAATAACTTTTTCCATCTTAATTTAATTCGTCAATAGATTTTTCTATGATTTGTCCAAAGTAAAAAACATCTCTAAATGAATTATACATTGGAACTGGAGCAACTCTAATAACATTAGGTTCCCTCCAATCTGCTATAACACCGTTCTCTGCCATTTTGTTGAATAATTCTTTACCTTTTCCTTCAGTTAAGATAGAAAGCTGGGACCCTCGCTCTTTAGGTGTTATGATTGTAAAGTTAACTGAAGAGATCCGTTCAGAAATATCCCGAAGCACGAATTCTAAATATGAGGTAAGCAGTTTTTGCTTTTCAACTAGGTTTTCTACACCCGCTTGCAAGTGGAGGTCCAACGCTACTTTATGAACTGCCATAGACAATACAGGAGCATTACTCAACTGCCAAGCATCCGCTCCTTCAGCAGGAATAAAACCTTTCTCCATTTGAAATCTGTCTTCTGAAGGGGTTCCCCACCAACCTGCAAAACGATTTAGATCGTTGTTTTCAGAATGCCTTTCGTGCACGTAAATTCCAGCCACACTTCCAGGCCCTGCATTTAAATATTTGTAAGAGCACCATGCCGCAAAATCAACTCCCCAGTCGTGCAAGTTTAATTTTACATTTCCCGCAGCATGAGCCAAATCAAATCCTACAATTGCACCAACATCGTGACCTGCCTTGGTTATTTCTTTCATTGGAAAAACTTGCCCCGTATAATAATTAACACCGCCAATCATTATCAACGCCAATTCATCGCCTAGCTCCTTAATTTTAGTCAGTATATCTTCTTCACGGATGCCTACTTCGCCATCTCGAGGAAACAATTCAACAATTGCCTCACTTGAGGTAAATCCATGAAATTTAACCTGTGTTTCTAAGGCGTACTGATCTGAAGGAAAAGCCTTTCCTTCGCACAATATTTTTATTCTCTTCCCCTTAGGTTGATAGAAAGAAACCATTAAAAAATGAAGATTTGCCGTTAACCCCCCCATAGGAGTTACCTCAATTTCTTTAGCTCCAACTACTTCTGCCAATCCTTTTTTGAAAAACTCGTGGTAGGAATACCAAGGGTTTTTGGCTTCAAAATGACCATCTACTCCGAATTCGGCCCAATCATCAAGTTCTTGCAGCAAAGCGTCTTTCCCTTTTTTAGGCTGTAACCCCAAAGAGTTCCCTGCAAAGTAAATTTTATTTTCGCCTAAGTGTTGAGGAAAGTAAAACTCATCTCGAAAACGTTTCAATGCATCTGTATTATCCAGATCTTCGGCAAATCCGTACGTATTTTTAAAATCCATGGTCTACTTTTTATAGAACCATAAAATTACGATTTGTAACTTCTAAATCGGGCTACTTAATTACCAGAATCTGCTAGTTCAAAAATTACAAACGAACCAATCATACCTAAAGCAGAGTAGGCCAAATTGTTTAGGAACCGTTTACCTTTTGCAACTCTAGTGTATCCTTCTTTGTATGGAAACTTGTCATGAATTGAAGCATTGTCCTTATTTTTTTGAATGTGCGCTTTGGGAAGAGTCATGACAGAGGCGAAAAAAATAGGACTTGCTGTAACAATTCCTCCCCCATCAGCAACAAAGTAGCCTGCAACCACCCCAGCAGCTAAAGCTGAAATTTTAGTCCATTTTGTGTTATGGTACAAATCTACATGTCTCTCACCTACCATGTATTGTTTCATTTCAGAAATCTGATAAAAATTCCCTATCTCGGGGTTGTATTTGTACAGCTGAACTTCGGGTTGTCCTTCTTTTTTGAAGGAAAAGATCTCATCAGTAGTTCTGACTTGGAAGCTTGTTTTTTTCGAATTCAAAGGTTGAAAGGATATTGACCCTTCAGAAATCACTTCAATTTTTACGTTAATCTCACCTCCATTCATCAGCCGCAAAGTGTCTTGACAATTGGCGGAAAAAGAAGCCACTACAAAAACTAGTGCCATTAAATAAACATTTTTCATAATCAACTAATTAAAAGAGGGTTATCAAAAGCGAAAATACATAAAAAACTTTATGTCAACTAATGCGTTTCAACGACGTCAATAAAACCAAAAAAATAAACTTTAAATTATATTTGCATTCTAAAAATTTATTGAAAAATGACTTCAACTCCTTTCAGTTCCCGACACATTGGCGTTAATGACCAAGATATAGCTCACATGCTTAAAACTATCAATGAAGATAGCCTTGAGAGCCTAATTGCAAAAACAATCCCAAATTCTATTCGCTTGGCGAAACCTCTAAGCTTGGATAAGCCTATGAGTGAATATCAATACCTTAATCATTTAAAAGAGATAGCCTCAAAGAACAAGGTTTTTAAGAGCTACATCGGTTTAGGATATTACAATACAAAAGTTCCTGCCGTAATCCAACGGAATATATTAGAAAATCCGGCATGGTATACAGCTTACACGCCTTACCAAGCTGAGATTGCACAAGGCAGATTGGAAGCACTGTTGAATTATCAAACAATGGTAACAGATTTAACAGGAATGGACCTTGCAAACGCTTCATTATTAGATGAGGGAACAGCAACAGCTGAAGCAATGACATTAATGTACAATGTAAGGTCAAAGGAATTGAAAAAAGCTGGTGTAAAAAGTATTTTCGTGGCAGATGATTGTTTTCCTCAAACAATAGATATTTTAAAAACAAGAAGCGAACCGTTAGGAATTAAGCTAATTATTGGTGATGCATCTAACTATGACTTCTCTGATGACATTTTTGGAGCTATCATTCAATACCCTTCCATGAATGGTGAAGTTAGAGACTACGAAAACTTTACAAAAAAAATTCATGAAAAAGGGGCTTTAGTGACAGTAGCTTCGGACTTATTAAGCTTAGCTCTATTTACTCCTCCGGGGGAGTGGGGCGCAGATATTGTTTGCGGAACGACGCAACGCTTTGGAATACCCATGGGTTATGGTGGTCCTCACGCTGCATATTTCGCCACTAGAGATGCGTACAAAAGAAGTATTCCTGGAAGAATTATTGGCCTTTCAGTGGATATGGATGGAAATCCAGCCCTAAGAATGGCATTGCAAACAAGAGAACAGCACATTAAACGAGACAGAGCGACATCTAATATCTGCACTGCTCAAGTTTTATTGGCAGTAATGGCTAGTATGTATGCAGTTTACCATGGCAAAGACGGGATTAGAAAAATTGCTGAAGGAATTCACAATTACGCTTCCACTGTAGCAAAAGAAATTCAAAGCTTCGGGTACGAAATTGTTCACCAGAACTACTTTGATACCCTGTTAATAAAAGACAATGAAGGTAAAGTAGATGAGTTAATCGCTTTCGCAGAAAAGCATACAATTAATTTAAGAAAAGTCGATCATGAACATTTTGCAATAAGCTTAAACGAAACGATTGAGCTTACTGAACTAAATAATCTTATCCGACTTTTTGCAGAATTCAAAAAACATTCTTTCCAAAACATTGACCATACAATAGGTAACTCGACAACTACAGCATCTTTAAAAAGGACGAGTAGTTACCTAACTCATCCAATTTTTAACAGTTATCATTCAGAAACTGAAATGATGCGCTACATTAAAAGACTAGAGAATAAAGATTTCTCCTTAGTTCATGGGATGATTCCATTAGGATCTTGCACCATGAAGTTAAATGCAGCAACAGAGTTATTGCCTTTAACTTGGAATGAGTTTGCCAACATTCATCCATTTGCTCCTCAAAATCAAGCAGAGGGATACGCAGAAATGTTGCATAAATTAGAGAGAGACCTTTCTGAAATAACCGGTTTTCATACCACATCATTGCAACCAAACTCCGGAGCACAAGGAGAATATGCCGGATTAATGGTTATTAGAGCGTATCATTTAAGCAGAGGAGATGACCACAGAAAGATAGCAATCATACCCTCCTCAGCTCACGGAACCAATCCTGCAAGCGCGGTAATGGCCGGAATGAACGTAGTTGTAACTAAATGCGATGAAGCAGGTAACATTGATTTCGATGATTTAAAGGAAAAAGTTGAATTGCACAGCGAAAATTTAGCTGCTTTAATGATTACTTACCCATCAACACATGGTGTTTTTGAAGAAGCCGTAATCGAAATTACAGACTTAATACACCGGCATGGCGGACAAGTTTATATGGATGGTGCGAATATGAATGCTCAAGTTGGATTAACAAGTCCAGGAAATATTGGAGCAGATGTTTGTCATTTAAACTTGCACAAAACCTTTGCAATTCCTCATGGTGGTGGTGGACCGGGTATGGGACCCATTGGAGTAGTTGAGCATTTAGCACCGTTTTTACCCTCAAATCCGATTATTAAAATTGGACAGAAAGAGGCCATAACTTCGATTTCAGCAACTCCATTCGGAAGCGCTCTAGTGTTATTAATTTCTTACGGTTACATCAAAATGCTTGGCGAAGAAGGATTAAGGAAGTCAACAGAGGCAGCAATTTTGAGTACCAACTACATTAAGAAACACCTAGAGGAAGATTATCCAATTTTATATCAAGGAAAAAACAATACTGTTGCTCATGAAATGATTTTGGATTGTCGAGATTTCAAACAGTCTGCAGGAGTGGAAGTAGTTGACATTGCAAAGAGATTAATTGATTACGGATTTCATGCTCCTACTGTATCGTTCCCAGTTGGAGGAACATTAATGGTAGAGCCTACAGAAAGCGAGAGCGTTGTGGAATTAGATCGTTTCATTTCAGCAATGAAGTCGATTCGAACTGAAATTAGAGCGATAGAGTCAGATACGGTTGACAGAACTAATAATGTTTTGAAGAATGCACCCCATCCAGAATTCCTATGCACTGCTGATGAGTGGGACTTACCTTATGCTAGGTCTCAAGCAGCTTACCCAATGGAAGGGCAACGAAAAAATAAATTCTGGGCGACTGTAAGACGAGTAGATGATGCCTATGGCGACAGAAATTTGATTTGTAGCTGCCCAGCCATCGAAGAATATGTTTAACCCTTTTTTCAAAATACTTTGTCTATCGTAAAACACAATTCATCTAAAACTTAACTTGAATATTAAAAAATGGTTATCTTTATGAATTGAAATAATTGTTTAACTAAAATTTTTAACATGAAAAAGAATTACACTTTACTGACAGGGTTGGTTTTAGCTTCTTCTTTCACTTTCGCTCAAGATAGAATGAGCAAAGAGAGAATAGCTGAATTCGAAGTTCCTGCAGCACTAACATCTGAAGCTAGATCAGTTGATCCTGATTTGTTGAAAGCTCCAAAATTTAACTCAAAATCTTTTGGCGATACGTTGTATTCTCAAGACTTTGCAGGCGGTTTGCCAGCAGGATGGTCCGTAGTGAATAATAACCCCAATAACTTTCAGTGGGTTTGGAATACGGTTTACCAAAATGGTCAATTTTCTGCCGCTACTAACATTATTACATCTACATCTGCAGCAAACGGATTTATGGTAATGACTGGAGATTTCTTTAACACTCCAATTCCTGGGCCAGGAGCTGTAGCCATGGATTCTTACTTTGAATCAGATGCAATTGATTTAACAAAAGGTGGAACTGTACTTGGCGGGTTTGGTTCTGTTTGGGTAACGTACCAACAAGCTTTAAGATACTGTTGTAGTAGTGCAAATAGATTGGTTTTACAGGCAAGTACAGATAACTTTATAACTTTTCAGGAGTATGACGCAACCAATGCAATTCCTGTAAATAGTGCAACTGGAACTGTATCTAATGTAATTAACATCAGCACTGCAGCAGCTAATGCAGGTAGCGTTAAAATTAGATTCGTATCTGAAGGTAATTCTCATTACTATTGGATGATTGACGATTTTGCTATTGTTGAAGGTCCTTCTAACGATATGGAAATAAGAGATCCTTATTTAGAATTTAATTTTGATTACGTATACAATCCATTTTACGGTCAAACTCCGTATGATTTATTCCCAGCACTACCGTTGTCTGCTTTAGTTTACAACAATGGTTCTAATGATGCTACAGGTGTAACATTAGAAGGTGAAATTTTTCACACAGCTGACCCTTCAGGTGGGCCAGGAATCGGTTCTGTGTATGCTACAGCTTCAACTCCAGTTTCCTTGCTATCAGGAACAACAAGAGATACTGCTGACTACACTGTAACAAACTCTCCTAGATTTGTCCCATTACTATTGGGTGAATTCAGAACTGATATGATTCTTACTTCTGACAGCGTTGATGAAAACCTAGGAAACGAAAGTTATTCCCAAACATTCACAACTTCTGATACCGTCTATGCTAGAGATGATAACGGTTATGGTGGTGGTACCGGTCCTGGTTCTTACGTAAGAGGTGGACAAACTGGTGGACAAGTACCAGGTGATGCTTTTGGAACAATGTACATAGTAGAGTCTAGAACTGGTAGTAATCAAATCACTAAGGTTCCAACATCTATTACATTTGCTGTTTCTGACGATGCTGCAAACATTGGTGTAGAGATTATTCCTACTGTTTGGAGATATGAAGAAGATTCTCTTTTCGCTCCAGCTTCAGGAACAATTGCAGCTGCATTTTCAGGTGGAGTTGTTGCAACTTCGTTTATTCCTTACACGATTCTTTCAACAGACACAAACACATTATTAACTTTACCGTTAGACAACGGTTCAGGCGTATTTAATGGGTTAGATTCTGGTCAGTACATTGTAGGATGGACGGTTTCAAATACAAACGGTGGTAACAGTTTTGAGGTTTACGAAGATGAGTCTTCAGGTGTATTTCAAGATGCCGTTACATCTTTTATTGATTTAGCCCACTCTCCAGGTTGGGGATGGGTAAGTGCATTTCCAGTTATTCGATTGAACATGGCTAACCTCCCTATTTCTAGTCGAGTTCAAAATTCAATTGCTAGTTCTACTGAGTTTTCTGTAAATCCAAACCCAAATAATGGTTTATTTACAGTTAACATTTCTACGAAACAAGCTGTTACTTACAACTTAAATGTGAGAAACATGTTGGGTCAAGAAGTTTACACTGATCTAATCACTGTAAACGGAACATCAACTGAACAAATGGACTTAACACAATTCAATAAGGGAGTTTACTTTGTAACTCTTGAGAACGGTGCTGAAAAATTATTAAAGAAGGTTGTTGTAAAATAATCCTACTTAATATAGATTAAAGGAAGCCACGCATTTTATGCGTGGCTTTTTTTATTTTCAACAATTTAATTTAAAAATATGCTATATTTAGATTTAATTTAAAAGAACATACTATGAAAAAAATCTACTTTTTTAGCCTATTATCTTTAATTGCAGTAAGTATTTCTGCGCAGCAAGCTGTTAAACCTACGGTTCCCCCTGCTGAAGATAACTTGGAAATAGAGGATGTAAGAAATGATTTAGAAACAAATTTTTACTCAAAAAGAAAATATAGCAATAAAGCATTTGGTGACACATTGTTTTACGAGGATTTTAGAGCAGGTTTAGCAGGTTGGACTGTAATTAATAACAACCCGAATAACTTTGTATGGGAATGGAATACCGTGTACAGACAAGGCGCGTTTTCTGGTACAAGAACCGAAATCAAATCGACAACCGCTGGAAATGGCTTTATGTCATTACCATCAGATTTTTACAATACACCGACACCCTCTACAGGTAGGGTTGGAATGGATACTTATTTTCAATCCGATACTATTTTTATTACCCCAACACCGAGCGTTTGGGTAACCTATCAGCAGTATGTAAGATTCTGTTGTAACTCTGGGAACAGATTGGTACTGCAGGTGAGTACAGATGACTTCGTCACCTTCACTGAGTTTGATGCAATAGATGGGTTACCGGTAAATGCAGGTAACACTACAAATACTGTTGGTGGCGCTACCAACATCATCAACATTAGCACAGCAGTAGCAAATGCACCAAACTTTAAGGTAAGGTTTTATGCTGAAGGTAATGGCCGCTATTTTTGGATGATTGATGACTTTGCTGTCATAGAAGGAGTTGAAAACGATGTGGAATTAAGAACTCCTTACTTAGAGTTCAACTTCGATTACGCTTACAATCCATTTTACGGTCAAATTCCTTATAATTTATTTACTCCACTTCCACTTTCGGGTTTCGTCTACAATAATGGTTCAAATGATTTAACAGGTGTAAAAATAGAAGGAGATATTTTCCACACAGCATCTGCAAATGCAGGACCAGGTGTTGGTCTAATTTATTCTACAGCCTCAGCACCTTTACCTTTGCAATCAGGCGTAACAAGGGATACTGCTGATTATGTGGTGACAAACAACCCGAGGTTTGTTCCTACCATTTTAGGTGAATTCAGAGTTGACATGGTCGCTACTTCTGATAGTGTTGATGGTAACTTAGGAAATGAAACTTATTCCCAAACATTCACTACTTCTGATACCATTTTCGCAAGAGATGATAACGGTTATGCAGGAGGAACAGGTCCCGGATCGTATGTAAGAAATAGCCAAACCGGTGGCACTGTTGTCGGAGATCGTTTTGGTACAATGTACGTTGTAGAATCTAGAACTGGTAATGGTGGAAGTGCAAATGTTCCTACTTCTATTACGTTTGCTGTATCTGACGATCCAGCTAACATTGGCGTAGAAATCGTCCCTAAAATTTGGTCGTATAATGAAGACTCATTATTTACTGCTACCGGGAGCATTGCTGCTGCATTCGCAGGAGGAGAAGTAGCTTCTGCTTTCATTCCTTATAGTATCTTATCTACTGATACAAACACACTATTAACGTTACCGTTAGACAACGGTTCAGGCGTAATAAATGGGTTGGATTCAGGACAGTATGTGGTTGGCTGGGAAGTAACCAATACAAATGGCGGAAACAGTTTTGAAGTTCAGGAAGATGCCTCTTCCGGCATATTCCAAGACAATGTGACTTGTTTTATCGATTTAGCTCACTCTCCAGGATGGGGATGGGTAGATAGAAACCCAGTCATTAGACTAAACTTTGGAACCCCTACCTTTATAGGTCTAAATAATGTTACCAACTTTTCAACTGAGTTCAATATCACTCCAAACCCAAATAACGGTTTGTTCACAATGACGGTTACTTCAAAAGAAACGGTGAATTACAATGTGACTGTAAAAAACATGTTAGGACAGCAAGTTTACGCTGATCTAATTGCTGTAAATGGAACTGTAACTGAGCAAATGGATTTAACACAATTCGAAAAAGGTGTTTACTTTGTAAGCCTTGAAAATGGTGCTGAGAAAATTTTAAAGAAGGTAGTTGTAAAATAATTATACGTTAAACACATTGAGGAAAAATGGTAGTTCTTCAATAAATAATACAATTATATTTCAGAAGGCCCCATTCTATATTTTAGAATGGGGCCTTTTTGATCAACCATGAATCCGAATACTTCAACCATGAATTTGGTGTTCCGTTAGACCTCATTTCTCCCTTCTTTTGATATTGAATTTTAAAACCTTTCCTTATGAAAAAGAAACACATCCTACTTTTGAATTTTTAATTTTGCTCAATAATTGGCTTTGCTCAAGACAAAATCAATCAAAAAACAACTACCCACAAGTGCAAGCCGCGCTTTCAGGTCAAGCAAAAAGCGTTGATCCTGATTTCTTAAAAGCTGCAAAATTTAATTCTAAAGCTTTTGGTGATACCCTATATTATCAGAGTTTTGATAGTACTGGTTGGTCCATTTTTAATAACAATCCAAACAATTTCCTATGGAGATGGGACACTATTTATCCAAATGGTCAATTCTCAAATCCAAATAACGTAATTACATCTACTACAGCTTCGAATGGGTCTATGGTTTTACCAGCAGATTTTTATACTACTCCAGTAACTATGGGAGTTTCCATGTCTGCGGCTTTTGAGTAAGACAGTCTCTATTTAACAAAGAATGGTCTTTATCCCAATGGAATTTCGAGCGTATGGGTAACCTATCAACAAGCCGTGAGATACTGTTGTTCCGGCGCAAATAGACTTGTTTTACAAGTGAGCGCTGACAACTTTGTTTCATTCCAAGAATACGATTCTTCAAATGCTATTGCAGTTAATGCTGCTAGCGGAACAATAATCAACACTATTAATACAAGCACCGCCGCAGCTAATGCAACTAATGTTACAACTAGATTTCTCGCCGATGGCGTGACTCATTACTATTGGATGATTGATAATGTTGCTGCTGTTGAAGGACCTGAAAAGGACGCTGCGTTACAGAGTCCTTATATAGAATTTAATTATACTTATGCATACAATCCTTTTTATGATCAAACACCTTATGACCTTTTCCCTCCACTAAGATTAACCAGCTTAAATTACAATAATGGTTCTACTACTCAAACTAACTTACGTTTAGAAGGTAAATTTATTCGCGTATCGGAACCTTCAGGTAATTCAGGAGTAGGAATTGTTCACAGTACCACTTCTTCTGCCATCCAACTAAATCCATACCAATTTGACACAGCCATAACTACCCACAGCACTTTCTCCCTAGTCTATTGGGAGAATGCAGAGTAGACCTTAAAGTTGACTCAGATAACTTAGATGAAAATCCGTTCAATAATTTTTACAGTCAATATTTTTCAACTTCTGATACCATTTTCGCAAGAAATCATAATGGCTATGCTGACAAAACGGGTCCAAGATGTTATGTTAGAGCGTCAAACCGTTGGTACTATTGTCAGAGATCGATTTGGTACAATGTACGTTGTAGGATCTAGAACCGGTGATCGTAGAATTGCAAATGTGCCTACTTCTATTACGTTTGCTCTATCTAACGATCCGGCTAACATTGGCGTAGAGATCAATCCTAAACTCTGGTCGTACAAAAAAATCCATTATTTACAGCAACTGGGAGTATTGCTGCAACCTTTTCCGGAGGTGAAGTGGCCTCGTCACTCATTCCTTATACCATCTTATCTGCTGATACAAACACCTTACTAACTCTTCCTTTAGACAATGGTCCTGCCGTGTTTAATGGTTTAGATTCTGGTCAGTACGTTGTAGGTTGGGAAGTTACCAACACAAATGGTGGCAACAGTTTTGAAGTTTATGAAGATGCTTCATCAGGCCGATTCCAGCCACTTGCTACTTGTTTCATTGATTTAGCGCATCAACCCGGATGGGGTTGGTTAGATGCTAACCCAGTTATTCGTTTAAATATGGGAAATCTTCTATCTACTTCCTTAAGATCTGAAGCTGATAGCAATATGAACATATCAGTTCAACCGAACCCATCAAATGGGGAATTCAGTTTAACATTTCAAACCAATGAAAAAAACCACTTTCCAACTTACTATTCGAAATACAATAGGCCAATTGGTTCACTCGGAAAAAATGACTTTTCAAGGAATAAATACAAAACAATTTAATTTTTCAGATTTAGAAAAAGGAGTCTATTACATCTCATTGCAGAATGAATCAGAAAATAGAGTTGAAACGGTGATTTTGTACTAACTTCTTCTATTATTGCGGGAAATGGCTCTTTCATTTATTTGTCAGAGCTATTTTTTTGTATTTGCTAAACTTAACTCACCAAAGAATGTTGATATTATAGTTAATAAGATTTAAGCTTATTAAGAATGCGTCTAAATAACTTAGATACGTTCCCGGCTTTTGAAATCAAACAATTCAAGGGCTATCTTTGCAAACTTGAATACCTAAATAATTATTTACTTTTAGTACAGCATGGAAAATTCGAAAACATCCATTTTTAGAAAGGTTTTAATGGCACTATCGGGCTTATTTCTCGTGATATTCCTATTGCAACATTTCGTTATTAACTCTTTATCTGTTATCAGTCCCGATTCATTTAACGAGGTATCTCATTTTATGGGAACAAATCCTCTAGTTCAATTCTTATTGCAGCCCGTATTGATGTTCGGTGTTGTTTTACATTTAGGAATGGGGATGGTTATTGAACAAAAAAATCGCAAAGCTAGACCAATTAAATATGCATTTAGCAATGCAAGCGCAAACTCTTCTTGGATGAGCAGAAATATGATTATCACCGGAATTACGGTAATGCTATTCTTAGGACTTCACTTTTACGATTTTTGGGTTCCTGAAATGAATACCAAGTACGTAGAAGGAAATATGTCAGGCATGTTAGACGGCGAAGACAGCTACCGATATTTCACCGAGCTCCAACACAAATTCGTTAGCCCGGTGCGTATTGGAATCTACTGTCTATCGTTTATTTTTCTTTCACTGCATCTTTTACACGGGTTTCAATCTTCTTTTCAATCTGTTGGATTTAAGAACCGCAAGTTTGCTCCAACAATTGCTAAACTTGGAAATATTTATGCAGTAGCGATTCCTTTAGGGTTTATTTTTATAGCTCTTTTCCATTTCATTAACTCTAGTCATTAATCTATTTCTGTATGTCAAAATTAGATTCGAAAATACCTGATGGTCCATTAAAAGATAAATGGACCAATTATAAAAACAACATTAACCTGGTAAACCCTGCCAACAAGCGTAACATAGATGTTATTGTTGTCGGAACAGGTCTTGCAGGCGGCTCAGCGGCCGCGACTTTAGCTGAATTAGGGTACAACGTTAAAGCGTTTTGCTACCAAGATTCTCCAAGAAGAGCTCACTCTATTGCTGCGCAAGGAGGAATAAATGCAGCAAAGAATTACCAAGGAGATGGTGATTCAACGTATAGATTATTTTACGATACCATCAAAGGTGGCGATTACAGATCGAGAGAGGCAAACGTTTACAGACTCGCAGAGGTTTCTACAAATATTATTGACCAATGTGTTGCACAAGGAGTTCCTTTTGCAAGAGACTATGGTGGACTATTAGACAACCGTTCATTTGGGGGTGTGCTAGTTTCAAGAACATTTTACGCAAAAGGCCAAACTGGTCAGCAATTACTTTTAGGAGCATACTCTGCGATGAACCGTCAAATTGCAAAGGGTAAAATTCAAATGTTCAACCGTCACGAAATGTTGGACGTTGTAATTGTAGACGGTAAAGCTCGAGGCATTATTGCAAGAAACTTGGTAACCGGGGAGATTGAAAGACATTCGGCTCATGCTGTAGTTTTAGGAACGGGTGGTTACGGAAATGTATTTTTCCTTTCTACAAATGCAATGGGTTCCAATACAACAGCCGCTTGGAAAGCTCATAAGAAAGGGGCCTACTTTGCGAATCCATGTTACACTCAAATTCACCCGACTTGTATTCCAGTTCACGGAACACAGCAGTCTAAGCTGACGTTAATGTCAGAATCGTTAAGAAATGATGGCCGAATTTGGGTGCCTGCAAAATTAGAAGATGCTAAAGCAGTTCGTAAAGGAACACTGAAGGCTGTTAATATAAAAGAGGAAGACAGAGACTACTATTTGGAAAGAAGGTATCCATCTTTTGGCAACCTAGTACCTCGTGATGTTGCCTCAAGAGCAGCAAAAGAGAGATGTGACGAAGGATATGGAGTCGTTGCAAACGACACAAATGAAGGTGTATTCTTAGATTTTTCATCTGCTATTCAACGATACGGAAAAGAAGAAGCTCTTGTGAAAGGAATTTCAGATCCTTCAAAAGAGAAAATTACGGCACTAGGAGCAAGTGTTATTGAAAACAAATACGGTAACTTATTTGCCATGTACAAGCAGATTACCGATGACAACCCTTACGAAACTGCGATGAAAATTTACCCAGCAGTGCATTATACAATGGGTGGTCTTTGGGTGGATTACAACCTGATGACAAACATACAGGGAATGTACGCGATTGGTGAAGCTAACTTCTCAGACCACGGCGCAAATAGATTAGGAGCTTCTGCTTTAATGCAAGGCCTTGCTGATGGCTATTTTGTTTTACCGTACACAATCGGTGATTATTTAGCAAACGACATTCGAACTGGTAAGATTTCAACTGATTCACCAGAGTTTGCTGAAGCGGAGAAAAAGGTGAAAGAAGAAATTGATCATTTAGTTAACAATAATGGAACTAAAAAAGTCGATTACTTTCACAAGAAATTAGGATTAATTATGTGGAACAAAGTCGGAATGGCGAGAACTACAGAAGGCCTAAACGAAGCTATATCAGAAATTGCTGCGCTAAGAGAAGAATTTTATAAAGATGTGAGAGTTCCCGGCGGAGCGGATGAATTAAACCAAGAATTAGAAAAAGCAGGCAGAGTAGCGGATTTCTTAGAATTAGGTGAATTGTTTGCAAGAGACGCTTTGGAAAGAGAAGAGTCTTGCGGGGGTCACTTTCGTGAAGAGTTCAAAACCGAAGATGGCGAGGCTTTAAGAAGAGATGATGAATTTACGCATGTTTCCGCTTGGGAATATACTGGAAAACCTTCAGATGCAATTCTTCACAAAGAAAATTTAGATTTTGAAAATGTAGAGTTAAAAACTCGTTCATATAAATAGTACAGTATGTCAACAGTAAAAACATTGAACTTAACATTAAAAATTTGGCGCCAGAAGAATAACATTGCCAAAGGTAGTTTAGAGACGTATCCCATTAGTGATATATCTCCGGACAGTTCATTCTTAGAAATGTTAGATATTCTCAACGGTGGTCTAATTGAAAAAGGCGAAAGCCCAGTAACTTTTGATCACGATTGCAGAGAAGGTATTTGTGGCTCTTGTTCTCTATATATTAATGGAGAACCTCACGGTCCTTCTAGGTTAGTAACCACTTGTCAATTACACATGCGTTCTTTCAAAGATGGGGAAACTATCTACATCGAGCCATTTAGAGCTAAAGCATTTCCTGTGATTAAGGATTTAATGGTAGATAGGAGTGCATTTGACCGAATCCAACATGCAGGTGGGTACATTTCTGTGAATACTTCAGGAAATACCCAAGACGCTAACTCTATTCCTATTGAGAAAGAAAATGCAGATGAGGCTTTTTATTCAGCAGCTTGTATTGGTTGTGGAGCTTGCGTAGCAGCTTGTAAAAACGCATCTGCTTCATTATTTGTTGCTGCTAAAGTTTCCCAGTACGCCCTGTTACCGCAAGGTCAAGTAGAGGCTAAAGACAGAGTTTTAAACATGGTAAAGCAAGCGGAAAAAGAAGGTTTTGGACCGTGTTCTAACACCGGAGCTTGTGAGGTAGAATGCCCTAAAGGAATTTCTATCGAAAACATTGCAAGAATGAATAGAGAATTTTTATCTGCGGCAATCACGAAGTAAAAGCACATGCCAAAACTTAGCGCAAGCATAAAAACAAAGCTTCCTAAAGTAGGTACAACCATATTTACTAAAATGTCGGCTTTAGCCACTCAAGAAAAAGCCCTGAACTTGTCTCAGGGCTTTCCTGATTTTGACTGTTCCCCAAAGCTAACCGAATTGGTTACAAAAGCAATGAATTCCGGAAGGAATCAATACGCTCCAATGCCGGGGTTATTGAATTTGAGAGAAGCAATTGCTAAAAAAACAGAAGATTTATATACCGGAATTTATCATCCAGAAACAGAAATAACGGTTACCGCAGGTGCAACACAAGCTATTTTTACAGCTATTTTAGCAACTGTAGCGGCAGAAGATGAAGTCATTCTTTTTACTCCTGCTTATGATTGTTATGAGCCTGCTATTGACTTAATCGGAGCAAAAACTGTTCACATAGAATTAAAAGGTCCAGAGTATAGAATTGACTGGGATAATGTTAAAAAAGTGATCAATCAGCGCACAAAGATGATTATCATCAATACGCCCCACAATCCGACTGGCACTATAATGACTGCGCAAGACATGCAGATGTTAGAAAAATTACTACACGGTTCAGATATACTCGTTTTAAGCGACGAAGTATATGAACACATTATTTTCGACGGATACGACCATCAGAGCGTAGCTCGGTTTCCTAAGCTAGCGGAAAGGAGTTTTATCATCTCTTCTTTTGGGAAAACATACCACACTACCGGCTGGAAAATCGGTTATTGCCTTGCTCCTGCTGAATTGATGAAGGAATTTAGAAAAGTACACCAATACAATGTATTTTCGGTTCACACTCCATCCCAACAAGCGTATGCAGAATACCTTTCAACTTCAAACGACCATCAAGAATTAAGGAAATTCTACCAGCAAAAGCGAAATCTTTTTCGAAACGCTATAAAAGATTCACGTTTTCAACTGGGCGAAACAGCGGGTAGTTATTTTCAGTTGTTAGATTATTCCAAAATCTCTGAAGAAAAAGACGTTGATTTCGCTGTTCGATTAACCAAGGAGCATAAAATAGCATCTATCCCTACCTCGGTATTTTACAGCAAAAGAGTAGAGGGGAAGGTACTGCGCTTTTGTTTTGCAAAAAAAGATGCGACCCTACTGCAAGCAGCTGAAATTATCAATTCGATATAATCTTACATTTATAGGATGCAACATCTCACCATAAGCATCATTCAATCGGATTTAGTTTGGGAAGATGTAGATGCCAATTTAACAGCATTCACTAAAAAAATTAAAACAGTAAAACAGTCCGATTTAATTGTTTTACCTGAAACATTCAGCACTTCGTTCAGCATGAATTCAGAGCATTTAGCAGAACCTATGAATGGGAAAACCATGACTTGGATGGCAAAAATGGCCGAACAAAAGAATACAGTAGTTGCCGGAAGCGTCATTTTAAGAGAAAATGACCGCATATTTAACCGATTTATTTGGATGAGAACAGATGGCACTTTTGAAACATACGACAAACGACACTTATTTAGAATGGGGGACGAACACAACCATTTTTCTGCAGGCAGTAATCCCCTAATTGTCGAATTAAAAGGATGGAAAATTTGCCCGCAAATTTGCTACGACTTGCGCTTCCCTGTATGGAGCAGAAATAAAAAGGAAGAATATGATTTACTACTTTACATTGCTAATTGGCCAGAGGTAAGAATTACCGCCTGGGAAAAACTGCTCTATGCACGTGCTATTGAAAACCAATGTTACGTTATTGGCGTAAACCGAATTGGAAAGGATGGTAAAGGTGTAAATTGCAGTGGAAACTCCATGCTAATTGATCCCAAAGGGGATTTAATTTGGAAAGCTGCAGATCAAAAAGAAGAAACTAAGACAACCCAAGTTTCATTAACCGATTTAAATGATTTCAGAGAGAGGTTTCCGGTTGTAATGGATGCGGATGAATTTAAAATCATTTAAATTACTTCCCGTTAAAATCACTCATTACTCTGCCTAAGGTATTGACTGAGAAAGCTTTTATTATCTGACAACATTTATCTAAGCGTTCCTCTAATTTTTCATTCTCTTCAACTGACCATTCCCCTAAAACGTAATCAACTTGCTTGCCCTTCACAAACTCATCACCTACACCAAATCTCAATCTGGCATAGTCTTGAGTACCCAGAACTTCCGCAATACTTTTAAGGCCATTATGACCTCCGGCACTGCCTTTTCCTTTCAATCGCAACGCACCGAAAGGCAAGGCAAGATCATCTGTAATGATTAGCACTCTCTCCAAAGGAATTTTTTCAGCTTGCATCCAATAATTTAAAGCCTTACCACTTAAGTTCATATAAGTAGAAGGCTTTAGCAGGATTAGTTTTCTGCCTTTGTTTTTCACCTCAGCAGTATCGCCTAACCGGCTTGGACTAAAAACAACATTGGATGCCTTAACTAGGGCATCCAATGTCGTAAATCCAATATTGTGTCTTGTATTTTCGTACTCAGCACCAATGTTACCAAGTCCTACAATCAAATATTTCATCTTTATTATTATTCCGCAGCAGCTTCTGCTTCTGGAGCCACATCATCATCATCATCACCTGCAACGGCAACCCTAGAAGTTTTAATTGCGATAATTACAGAGTTTTCATTGTCTAAACACTCTACTTTATCTAACGAAATATCTTTAACTTTAATGGAGTCTCCAATCTTCATCTCACTAATGTCAATTGATACAGTTTGAGGCAAATCAGCTGGCAATGCTTTTAATACCATTTTCCTCAACTTCTCTCTTCTCTTACCACCATTTAGCACACCTTTCGAAGTCCCAATAAATTCTACGGGCACTCCCATTGTTACAGGCTTATCAGCAGTAACCTCCATAAAATCAATGTGGAGAGGGTGATCAGTAACAGGGTGAAACTGCACGTCTTTTATCACTGATTTGGTGGTTTTATCCCCAAAATTTAAATCGATGAAGTACACTTCATTTGTTTCGATAAGCTTTGTAAAAGCTATGTTATCTACGTGAAAATTTACGATTTCTTTACCACCGTATATAATAGCAGGTATCCTACCCTCCTTTCTTAGTGACTTGAGTGCTGCTTTTTTACGCACTTCACCTCGGCTTGTAGCTTCTAATTGAACAGATTTCATATATCTATTTTTAAGGTTTATAATTAATTAAAATATAAAGTATGAGCTTATAGACTCATAAGAATGTACTTTGTAAATCACTTTGGCAAATAAATCTGCAACAGAAATCACTCTGATTTTATCGCTTTTTTGCTTTAGTGGAATTGTGTCGGTAACCAATAATTCGGTTATTCTTGAATTCTCGATTCGACTATATGCCTCTCCAGACAATATCGGATGCGTGCAAATTGCCCTTACAGAATTTGCTCCTTTCTCCATCATAATATCAGCAGCCTTGGTTAATGTTCCGGCGGTATCTATCATATCGTCTACCAACATAACATCTTTGCCTTCCACTTCTCCAATCAAAAACATTTTATCAATGCTATTGGCTTTCTTTCGTTGTTTGTAACATACAACTACCTCTGTTCCGAAATGCTTCGCGTAGGCATATGCCCTTTTAGAACCTCCCATGTCAGGAGATGCCATTACCAAATTGGGCAAATTCATTTCTTTCAGCGCTTCAGAAAAAATTGCTGAAGCATATAGGTGATCAACTGGTACTTCAAAAAACCCTTGAATTTGATCTGCGTGTAAATCCATCGTCATAACACGAGTTACGCCCGCTGCCGTTAACATATTTGCAATTAACTTAGATCCAATAGGCACTCTAGGCGCATCTTTTCTGTCTTGACGTGCAAAACCGAAATAAGGAATTACTGCTATTATTCTTCTTGCAGAAGCTCTTTTCGCAGCGTCAATCATCAAAAGCAACTCAAAGATATTATCAGTTGGGGGGTTTGTTGATTGCACAATAAAGACATCACAACCTCTTACCGATTCTTCGAAAGCGGGCTGAAATTCTCCATCGGAGAATTTATTTAATGATGTTTTACCTAACTCAACACCAAAGGTTTTGGCTATGCTAAGCGCTAATACATTGGTACTTGATCCTGAAAATATCTTTACTTGACTTGACATGGTTTCCTGATGTAAAAAGGAGCGCAAAAATATCAATTTTTATCAGCGCTCACAAGCGTTAACGAATTCAATGAAGTAATAAATATAAAATTTATTCTTCAGACTAAAAAAAATCAATAATTTTGACATCCCAATTCAAATTGCCCGGATGGCGGAATTGGTAGACGCGTTGGTCTCAAACACCAATGTCTTCGGACGTGCCGGTTCGAGCCCGGCTCCGGGTACAAAGCTCATTTCGTTATTACGAAATGAGCTTTTTTTATATTTTATAGTTTGTTGCTATTTCTCTTGTTATAATTGTCCTTACCATCTCAAATTATCTAATTACCTTTGAACTAGGTATTTTAGAGTATGACAAAGCCACTAATTTTCACTTTACTGCTTTTTTGTTTCCTAACAACCGCAGCTCAAACAGAGGAGCAACAGAAAAAATTCAACAAAATAGACGACTTAGTTGGGAGAAACGAAATTGATAAAGCAGAAAAAAAATTAATTGCTTTTTTAGAAATAAACTCCTCTTATGGAGACGCTTGGGATTTATTGGCAAGTATTAAATTGTACCGTTATCAGAATGAAATACAAATACCAAACCTCTTCGAGAATATAGTCTTTTCCACTACCGACGAGGATGGCAATCAGGTGGAAAATGAAAGCAATACAAAAGCACTAACCAATCTTCTATCCAGCATCAATCCGCACCAAAGAGGTTACGACACATACTTAAGCAGTCTCAAATTAGGATTAGCTCACTCGACGACTACTTACAAAAACTCCATGAATTTGAGGCATGCGTTGCGAGAGAATTACAGCGATACAACCTTGGGAAAAGAGGAGGAAGAATTATTCAGAGAGGCTGAAGTGGAGTTTAGCACAAAAAATTATAACAAGGCAGCAATTCTTTATCAAAAAGCCCTCGATATAAAACCTCAGTATTATAAAGCTTCTTTGTACCTAGGCGACTGCTATTATATGATGGGGAATTACATTGATGTCATCGAAAAATTTGAGATCTGCGTTCAACGATTTCCTAATTTTCTGGAACCTAGAAAGTATATCGTTGACTCTTATTTACAGGAAGGGTGAAACGAAGATGCATTAAAAGCGGCTATCGAGTCAAAACTAGTTTATCCAGACTTAATTCTTAATTTAAGAAAGTTTCAGGCTGCAGGTAGACTCGCAAAAAGTAATTCTATAAAGTGGACCGAACGATTCGTTTTAACCAATAAATCTTTTAAGGAAAAATTCAACATCGTTCAACCATTGTCGACCCTTCCGGAATTTGAAATTTCGAAACACTGGAAAACCTACCAAGATGCCTTAGCTAAAATTAATATCTACTGCGATAGCAATGGAATAGTTGTAAAACACACAAGCCTCACCAAAAACAAATACTTGGAAGTGTATGGTTGGGAAGAAATGTTAAGAAGTGAAACACATAAAGATCTTGAAACGGCAAAAGAAATGCAAAAGTTGGGTTATCTTGATTGTTATGCTTTTCTTACCTGTTTTCACGATGACTTTTACCAACAATACCAGCACTTTGTTAAAAACAATAAAAAAAAGGTTAGAAGATTCTACACTGAAATTGTCCTTAAATCTAACGGTTACTAGCTATGAAATTATATACCTGTCTTTTAATTTCCCTACCCCTCTTCGGATTTACTCAAACCGATACCCTTGCTGTTTATTTTGACATCGGAAAGTTTGAGATAAATTCAACTGATTTAGAAAAACTAAAGGCCGAAAAAAAGAATTGGCAAAAGGTTGATATTGTTTCTTACACCGATTATTTAGGTTCGCAAGAGATGAATAAGAAACTATCAATGCGCCGTTCTCGAGAAGTGAGGGCGAGATTAGTGCAGTACGGCCTAGACACAGAAATACTAGGTGTTGTTAAAGGCCTTGGGGTTTTAGGCGAAACACTAAAACACTCAGAAGGAATTCGCGAGAATCGAAGAGCTGATGTTATCATTTACAAATCAGTTAAGATTAACGGGAGAGTTGAGGTTGAAGAATACCCAATTGTTGGAACCAAGAAGATAAAACTTCAAGATGCGCTTGCAAATGCGAAAGTGGGAGACCATTTAGTTCTGAGCGAAATGATCTTCTTGCCTGGTCAACATTTTTTGACCGAAGAAAGCACAGTGGCTTATGACGAACTCTTTCAAGTACTAAAAAACAACCCCAACTTAAAAATTAAAATAGAAGGACACATATGCTGTAAATTAGACAATGAGGACGGATTAGATTTGGCAACCAGCAAATACAACCTGTCTGAAGCTAGAGCCGAATATGTATATGAGATGTTACTCGAAGACGGAATAGAAGAAAGTCGTTTATCGTTCGAAGGTTTTGCAAGAGAAAAACCACTTTATCCTGATGAGAAGACAGAAATGGAAAAACAGCTTAATAGAAGAGTTGAGATTAGAATTGAAAATATATGATAGAAAGAGCAATACTATTCGTCTTTTTTTTGTTCATTCTTTCAAACTCGACTTATGGCCAGTTATCATCAGTTGACTATAAAGGAATAGGTTACTTCTATGATGAAGGTGGATCTCTCATTAACTTTTACATTGATGAATCATATCGTCCTAAAAATCAACTGCAATTCATTGGAAAAATAAAAGATGAAAAAATAAGGACCTTTCGAGAGAATACAATTGCAACATTTGATAACTACCTCTTTACATTTGAGTACAGAAAAGGTTATTATGGAAATTATAAGAAAGTTTTTTTTGTAACGTACAAAAACAATAAAAGGGAGCGGTTAAAGTATTTTAAAGGTGGATTTCAAAAACAATTGATAACCCTATTTCCTGAATACACTATTCCTCTTCATCTTAGAGAATCCGACAAACTCAGAATTTCATTCACTTACTCCATTATACGACTTCTGCAATTAGAATACTCTCATAACCTAGGTCGTGTAACGTATTTGAATAAAATTTCAGACTTTTTAGCAACCAATGTGGATGCGAGGTATTACTTAAAGGTTGATTCGATAACTGCTCAAAAAGTATTTCTGAAAAAATATTCTAACAAGGGGCTTTTACTCGTTAGAAATACAATTTTGTTGGAAAACCCAAACAAAAAGAATGATTGGTTTCATTTCTATAATGATCAAGGGATCCCAACTAAATCGTATTATTATGATGCAAACGAGATAGACTCCATTAAAACGTATTATAGTAATGGGACTTTATTCGAATCCTTTTTTACTCAAAATTTTGATCACACTTACTTTTCAGTAAAGGATTCAGCCGGGAACGAAATTTTAGATTCCAACAATAACGGTCTAGTTTCATTCTACGACTTTATGCAACATCGCAGAATTTTTAAGCAATACAAAAATGGGAAACTACTTCCCACATTTTATATTACAGATAACACTAAAAATTATCTTTACACAGAAAAGCAGGCCTCCTATGAGTTTTTTGACCAATTTTATGACTCATTCAACAAAGAATTTAAACCTAAGATGAAAGTAAAGTCCATATTAAACGAAGGGGTTTCTCTATTTCTTTGTTTAATAGATGAAGAAGGTAAAATTGTAACCGCAAAAATAATGCAGAGTGTAAATCAAAATCAAGATGAAAGAGTTATAGAATGGCTAAAAACTAGAACCAAAAAGATATTTGACCCTGCACTTATTGAGCAAAAAAATATGCCACAAGAATTACTTATTCCATTAAGTTACTATACTTATGTAAAAGACAGATACAGGTTTGGCCTTTTCTTTTTCTAATTAATCACGTAAGACTCCCCATTTACTAGCTGATTAACAGACGCAAATTTCCCTTTTTCAAAGCTTCCGTATTTTTTTTCAATTCCTAAAAACTCCGCACCGTTTAACGTTCCCCATTGAATTAAAGTAGCCATTGGTATTTGAGGAAATTGTTCTTTAATCGTTTTAATTTCCTCCCAAATACTCAAAGTATCATTTGACGCTAGGCTATCTGTGCCTAATGCGCATTTTACTCCCTTTTCAATAAATTGAGGAATATTTGGCAGTCGATTTTCGATATAAAGATTTGCTTTGGGACAAAAACACCAATACAAGTTTTGGTGAATATTTTCAGCTTTGTCAATGTCTTCTTTCGATGTAAACGTATTGTGCACCAGTAACAAAGGTATTTCTTTTGAGAGTCGTTGCAAATAACTTTGAAGTGCAGATTTTCCTGTTTGTGTAAAATCCAGCATATCATTCCCAAAGCTTTTCATCATTTCAACTAACTTTCCGTCACCACTCTCAAACATATCGTTTTCCGCCTGCGATTCTTGATTGTGAATACTAATTGGTGTATTTTTTTCCTCCTTAGCAATGTGGCCGAAAAGCTTTTCCGACACCGAATACGGACTGTGCGGAACGATTGAGCTGTTCAATTCCAATTCAGTAAAAGATGCTTTTAATTTTTGCCCTTGCTCCAATATAGATTTAGCAAGGTGAGTTCTGAACCCAAACAATTCCACGAAAGTGTGGTAAAAAAGAGAGGAGAAAGACTTTGTATTTTGCGTAGAATCGCCATTTGAAATATCTCCCACTGCAACAATTCCTGCATTCTTCATTTCTGTGTCTGCTGCTTCGATTGCATTTTGTTTTTCTTCTTCGCTTGCGTTACGAATCTTCTGCAACTCAACAATAAAATTATGAATTCCTGTTTTCTGACTCACCTTCCCTTTTAAGTGAGAGAGCTCTAAATGACAGTGTGTATTTACAAACCCGGGACAAAGTGCACCTTCGAAATATTCTATAGCAATTCCGCTTGAAATTAAATTTTGCCCTACGGTAACAATCTTATTCTTGTCATCAATGGCTATCATTCCATCCGTAATGAAGTCACCTTTCCCGGTATATAATTTGTCTGTTTTAAGAAGTCGCTGAATCAAAGTGGAGTAATTTAATGTACCGCAAAAATATAGATTATTGACATGGCGGCTGAGTCCAGAGTTTGGTGTTACCTTTGCAAATGCTATGAAATCAACAAAGCAAAATATACGGAATTTAACCTTGGATGAAATGAAAACTCTTTTCGTCGAAAAAGGAGAAAAAGCATTTAGGGCCAAGCAACTACACGAATGGTTGTGGAAAAAGTCGGCTCGTACTTTTGATGAAATGACAAACCTGTCGATAGAATTAAGGGATAAACTACAAGTAGACTTTGAGATCCCTGCAGTAACAGTTGTAGAAGAGCAGATTAGCGAAGACCAAACCATTAAAAATGCGTTTCGATTAGCCGATGGCAAGATAACGGAGGGCGTATTAATTCCAACTCCGAGAAGAGTAACAGCTTGTATATCGTCGCAGGTTGGTTGTAGCTTAACTTGTAAGTTCTGCGCTACAGGCAAGTTAAAATTGATGCGCAACATTCAGTTTGACGAGATTTACGATCAAGTTGCAATTATAAGAGAGCAGGCCGAAAAGCATTACAATAGACCACTTTCAAACATTGTTTACATGGGCATGGGCGAACCTCTGCTAAATTACAGTCAGGTTTTGAAGTCTATTGAACGAATAACTGCTGAGGATGGACTCGGTATGTCTCCTAAAAGAATAACGGTATCTACAGCAGGCATTGCAAAATTAATTAAGAAATTAGGTGACGATAAAGTAAGATTTAACCTAGCTGTTTCGCTTCATGCTGCTAATGATGAGAAGCGCAGTAAGATCATGCCAATCAACGACCAAAACAATTTAGAAAACTTGGCGGATGCGTTAAAGTACTTTTACGAACGAACAGAAACTAGAGTAACCTTTGAATATATAATTTTCAAGGATTTTAATGATGAAATTCAAGATGCTATAGAATTAGCAGAGTTCTGCCAACACATCCCTTGTAAGATTAACATCATTGAATACAACCCTATCGATGATGCTGATTTTCATCAAGCTAGCACCAAAAAAGTAGATGCTTTTGCAGGATACCTAGAGAAACAACACCTAATTGTAAACATTAGAAGGAGCCGTGGAAAAGATATTGATGCTGCTTGCGGACAATTGGCCAACAAAAACGGTGCAATTGCTGTCTAGTTAGTGTAAATTTGAAGCGTAAATGAGCAAAATTAGCGTTAAAGAAATAAAGGCTCCGGTAGCAAAAGAAATGCAGGAATTTGAGGTACACTTCAAAGAAAGCATGAAAAGCACAGTGCCCCTTTTAGATAAGATCACGCATTACATAGTAAAACGAAAAGGCAAGCAAATGCGCCCACTTTTTGTTTTCTTAACTGCAAAATTATTTAACAATCTAAATGCATCTACGTATCGCGCAGCTTCACTAATTGAGCTTTTACACACTGCCACTTTAGTGCACGATGATGTGGTAGACGAATCCTATAAAAGAAGAGGTTTTTTTAGCATTAATGCTCTTTGGAAAAATAAAATTGCCGTTTTGGTTGGCGATTATTTGTTATCTCGAGGACTTTTACTCTCTGTTGAAAACGAAGAATTTGATTTACTAAAAATTGTTTCTACATCAGTTAAATTAATGAGCGAAGGCGAGCTGCTTCAAATTGAAAAAGCTCGAAAATTAGATATTGAGGAAGATGTTTATTTTGATATTATCACTAAGAAAACAGCAACGTTAATTGCCTCTTGTTGCGCTACCGGTGCAAAATCAGCAGAACAAAGCGACGAAGTAGTTGAAAAAATGAGACTGTTTGGAGAGAAGGTTGGCATTAGCTTTCAAATTAAAGATGACTTGTTTGATTATGGCAGTGGAGAAAACCTCGGGAAACCAACAGGCATAGACATTAAGGAGAAAAAAATGACCTTACCTCTAATTTACGCCTTGAGAAAAGCGAATAAAGCAGATCGAAGGCGCATCATTAACATTGTTAAGAAAGACAACAACAACGAAAAGAAAATCAAAGAGGTAATTGATTTTGTTATTCAATCTGGAGGATTGGAATATGCTACTGAAAAAATGTTAGCGTACAGAGATGAGGCGTTAAAGATATTGGAAGGTTTCCCGTCTGGTGAAGCGAAGAATTCTTTAAAAAATTTAGTTTTATATACCACTGAACGAACAAAGTAAATTGATGAAAAGAATATTAATCCTGTTAATCTCGGTTATTTTATTTGCTTGTACAAATGATAAGCCCGAGCCAAAGAATGAAGTTTTTGAGAGAGACGTAGCCCAAGTTTTAGAACACTACCCCAACGGGAAGAAGAAGCTAGAAGGAGAAACCGTTAATGGCAAGCGACATGGAGTTTGGAAGTACTACTTCAACAATGGATTTTTGTGGAGTGAAGGGAAATATTGGTATGGGGAAAGGAAAGGTTTCTCATCAATTTACTATGAGGATGGTAAAAAACAGATGGAAGGAAACTATAAAAAGGATCTTAAAATTGGAACCTGGAAGCTTTGGAATCCTGACGGTTCGTTGAACAGGACATTAGATTTAGACCAAATGCTTACGGCCGAAGACTCAGTAAAACTTGAGTTAAAACCTGCTAAAAAGTAGCGGAAGTGATACCAAAAGAAACCGTCAGCCAAATTATTGAAACTGCCCGTATCGACGAGGTAGTTGGAGAGTGGGTGAACCTTAAGAAAAGAGGCGCTAACATGCTCGGGCTATGTCCATTTCACAATGAAAAATCACCCTCTTTTACAGTTTCTCCTGCCAAAGGCATTTATAAATGTTTTGGTTGTGGAGAAGCCGGAGGTTCGGTGAACTTTGTAATGGCACATGAGCAGTATTCTTACCCCGAAGCACTCAAGTTTTTAGCCAATAAGTACAACATTGAGATTGAAGAAGAGGAACAAACGCCAGAGCAAGTTCTTGAAGCCAATGCCAAAGAAAGTTTATTTATCGTTAGTGACTTTGCCTCAAATTATTTTCACGATCAACTAATAAATTCAGAGAACGGCCGTGCCATTGGACTAAGCTACTTTAAAGAACGCGGGTTTAAAGATGAGACCATTGAAAAATTCAAATTAGGATATAGCCATGACGAATGGACCAACTTTACAGATGCAGCATTAGAAAATGGCTACAACCTAGACTTTCTTGGCAAGACCGGCTTAACCATTGTAAAAGAGGACAAAAAATTCGACCGTTTTAAAGGGCGAGTGATGTTCCCGATTCAAAACATTTCGGGCAGAATTATTGGGTTTGGTGGACGAACCCTTAAAGCAGACAAAAACGTAGCGAAGTATCTAAACTCTCCCGAGTCTGATATTTACCACAAGAGTAGAGTTCTTTATGGATTAAATTTAGCAAAAAAATCCATTATTTCTTTGGACAGATGCTTTCTTGTAGAAGGCTACACCGACGTGATTTCCATGCATCAAAACGGTATTGAGAATGTTGTTTCAAGTTCCGGAACTTCTCTAACCACTGATCAAATTCGTTTAATCAAACGCTACACTCAAAACATTACCATTCTCTTTGATGGCGATACAGCAGGAATAAAGGCAGCCTTTCGTGGAGTAGATATGATCTTAGAAGAAGGCTTGAACGTTCGTGTTTTAGCTTTCCCAGACGGAGAGGATCCAGATTCTTATGCTAAAAGTCACAGCACAGACGAGATAAAGGAATTTTTAGATAAAAAGTCGTTTGATTTTATTCGGTTTAAAACCAACTTGCTGTTAGAGGAAACAGGAGACGACCCAATAAAGCGAGCAGGTCTGATAAAAGAGATTGTTAGCAGCATTGCTCTTATTCCTGATCCGATTGCACGCTCAGTGTACTTGCAAGAGTGCAGCAACTTAATGGATATAGGTGAACAAGCCTTACTCAGCGAACTAAATAAGATTCGCAGAAATAAACTTACCAAAAAAATTCAACAACAAGAACGAGACCAAGGAAGAGACGAAGGTCCACCACCTGAATTTTTTCATGAAATAGGTCTACCTGATGAAGGAGAAAGGAAAGGAGTAGTTAATGTTATTGCTGAACAAGAAAAAGACATCATTCGAACGTTTGTCAAATACGGTACGATAGAGATAGATATTCCAACCAATCCAGATGCTGCAAAAGAAGAACAAGAGTTCATAAAAGCCACAGTTGCTGAATATTTAGTTTACGAAATTGAAAAAGATGAATTGAGATTTGACAATCCTGTCTTTAACAAGGTTTACAGTCTTTACAAAGTAGCATCAGAAAAAGAAACACAAGTCGAAGAAAAGCACTTGGTTACCAATGAAGATAAGGAAATTAGCAGCTTCACTATTGAGTGCTTAATGGAAAAGTATACCTTAAGTTTAAACTGGGCAGAAAAGCACAAGATCTCAACACTCACTGAAGATTTAATATTGCCAAAAAAAATCCATAAGGGAATTTGCTCTTGGAGACTCAATAAAGTTGAACAGCTAATTGATGAAAAACAACAGCAATTAAAAGTAAAAGATGCGGATTATGGCGTAATCTTGATTGATATTATGAAATTAATGGAGGCCAAAAAAAAATTAGCTCACGAACTTGGTAGAATAATTTTACACTAATGATTGAAGAGGAAGCAAAAAGTATTTGGAAAGGTGTTCAAGAAATACTGGAATACCACATTATAGAACTTGGAGAATATCACCTTTCGATATACAACATTATTGTAGTGGCAGGAATACTCTTGACTGCCAAATTAATAACCACCAACTTATCTAAGTATTTAAAACGCAGAATTACTCGAAACGAAGATCCCACAGACGGCAAAGCCTTAGCTCTAATACAAATTGGTAAGTATACTATCTTTTTACTTGCTGTTTTGCTCTCTGCTAGAAGTATTGGATTCGACATAACTCCCATCCTTTTTGGATCTTCTGCCCTATTTATCGGTTTAGGTTTTGGATTGCAGGACGCTTTCAAAGATTTTATTTCCGGACTCATCTTATTATTCGAAGGTGATATGGTAATCGGAGACGTCATCGAATTTGAAAACGGTATACTAGGAAAAGTCAGAGAAATCAAACTAAGAACATCAAAAGTACGCACAAGGGATGGCATTGTAATTTTTGTACCTAACTCCCAACTCACGAACAACAGGGTTATTAATTGGACAAATAGTAATGTAATTACAAGATTTCATGTAAGTGTTGGGGTGGCTTATGGATCCGACACGAGATTGGTAGAGAAAATACTGACAGAAGTCGCTCTAGCGGACAATGCTGTGCATACGAAAATCAAACCTTTTGTACGTTTTATGGACTTTGGGGACTCTTCTTTAGACTTTGAAATACATTTTTGGTCGGTAGAAGTATGGCGAATTGAATTTGTAAAAAGTAGAATTCGATTTGCGATTGATAAGGGATTCAGAGAGAACCAAATATCTATCCCTTTTCCGCAAATAGATTTGCATTTAAAAAGCAATGAAGCAAAGCTTGGCGCCAAATAATAAGATGAAAAGTTTAATTTATCCGCTCATTCGCTTTTATCACTCTCTGCCAATTCGCGCTAAAATGTGGCATAGAAGCTTCTTAATTTGGCGACACAAACATCTAAATAACAGGCAGTTTATCTTATTATTAAGCGTTTTAATGGGGGTTTCTTCCGGACTTCTTGCTGTTGCACTAAAAAAGGCGGTTCATTTTATTCAATCACTTCTTGAACCCGACAAGCTCAATTCCTACGAAAATTACTTGTACCTTATTTACCCTGCCATTGGAATTATAATTACCGTATTAATAGTTAAATATCTCATTAAAAGAAGAGTTGGACATGGCATCCCTTCTACCCTTTACGCTATTTCTAAAAAGAACTCTAATTTATCTTTTTCGGCCATCTATGCTCCTATTTTAACGAGTATGATTACGGTTGGTTTTGGGGGGTCTGTGGGGCTTGAGGGTCCAACAGTTGGTGCTAGCAGTGCCATTGGGTCAAACTATGCTCGTATAGGCAGAATGAATTACAAAACCACTACGCTACTTTTAGGCTGTGGTGCTGCATCAGCAATGTCCGGTATTTTTCATGCACCCATAGCAGCAATTGTTTTTGCTTTAGAAGTGATTATGTTAGACTTAACAGCCGGCTCTCTAATTCCTTTACTTCTAGCTTCCGTTTCAGCTACTTTAACCTCAACCTTTTTGTTGGGTAACGAAGTGCTGTTTGATATTGAATTAACCGAAATATTTTCATTTGGAGATTTGCCATTTTACGGACTATTGGGTGTTTTTACAGGATTGCTATCAGTCTATTTTTGTAAGACATATTGGTCCATTGAAAGTGTGTTCGAAAAATTTGGCTCACAAACTAAAAAGATTGTGGTTGGATCATCAGTTCTAGGTTTGCTACTTTTTCTATTTCCTCCTCTATACGGTGAGGGCTTTGGTGCAATAACCAGTCTGCTTAACGGCGATGAATATGCCTTATTGGAAGGCAGTTTCTTTTATCAATGGAAGTCACAACTTTGGGTACTCGTTGCCTTTCTCTTTGCTACTGTTTTTCTAAAAGCAGTTGCGACCGCAGTTACATTAGGAGCAGGAGGAATTGGTGGCACGTTCGCCCCATCCTTGTTCATGGGTTCTGTTTTTGGGTTCTCCTTCGCAAAATTACTGAACAGCTTTGGATGGTTCAACTTATCGGAGAAGAATTTTGCTTTAGTTGGAATGGGTGGCGTAGTGGCAGGAATTTTACATGCCCCTCTAACAGGTTTATTTTTAATTGCCGAAATAACAGGAGGCTATGACTTAGTAATTCCGCTAATGCTGACTGCAGCAATTTCTTTTTTAACCTCTAAATACTTCAACCCTCATTCACTTTACACCATGCAGCTAGCAAAACGAGGCGAATTAATTACTCACGATAAGGACAAGGCTGTCCTTACTTTAATGAACTTACAAGCCGAAGTTGAAAACGATTTTAGTACCGTTTCCCCCCAAGATAGTTTAAGAATTCTTGTTAAAACTGTTTCAAAATCGAAGAGGAATATTTTCCCCGTGGTCAATCAGAGTAGAGGCTTAGAAGGAATTGTATTTTTAGATGACATTAGAGAAATAATGTTTCAACCAGAAAAATACGATGAGATATTTGTAAATGAAATTATGCGGGATTTTCCTGCTTCCATCTCATCTAAAGATCATATGGATTTGGTTATGAATAAATTTAATCAGTCGGGAGCATGGAATTTACCGGTGATTGATAATGGAAAATACACCGGCTTTGTTTCAAAATCGAAGCTCTTTAATGCTTATAGAAAAGTGTTACAAGATTTCTCGGATGAATAAGTTATTCATCCTAATTGAAAAAATTCCTAGTAAATTTGAGAAAATTAATGCATGAAACAATTCCTATTTATACTGCTAATTTTCCCTATTTTTTTAATTGCTCAAGAACCAACATTTAAGAAAGGTCTTCCTGATGATTTGGATAAAGAGAAAATAATTTTATTGGAACACGAGCCTATCGAATTAAGCATCTTTGAAAAAAAGACAAAGTCTTCTAAATACATTTTAAGTATACAAGAAAATCATAACGAGATAATTGAGCAGTCAAATCTAAAACTAAAAGGTGCAGCCTTAAAGTACCCATTTGAATATGCTATAACTACTCCTTCTACTTACTTATCTCTGGCTAAAGCTGGTTACAAATATGTGCTTCAAAGCAGTGTGTACAAGTACGAGCATTTGAAACAGCAACCTTTGGAATTAATTGTATTCAAATATTACATCTACGATATGCAAAATAACATAGCATATGAAGTATTCAACATAGACGAAATGAAAGTTTACGACTTTAAGCTTGTTATAAAAAAACTTAACAACGCAATTAAAGAAAAATAATCTTTTTACAAAATCATTCCCGCTCCTACAGTATCGTTCGTAGCCTCGTCAATCAAAATTAAACTCCCTGTATTTCTATTTCTTTTATATTCATCAATAAACAAAGGCTTTGTCGTACGAATAGAAATTCGACCGATATCATTCATTTTAATTTCACGGTCGTCCTCCATTCGGTGAAGGGTATTGATGTCTACCTTATACTTAATTTCTTTCACAACACAACGCACATCTGCACTCGTGTGCTTTACAGCGTATTTCCCATTTAGTTGCAAAGGTTTCTCGCTCAACCAGCACACCATAATATCGATGTCTTGAGCAACATCCGGGCGGTTATTATCACGAACAATCATATCCCCACGACTAATGTCAATCTCATCTTCCAAGGTTAAAGTAACTGACATTGGAGCGAAAGCTTCATCTATAGATCCATTAAATGTATCGATCGATTTAATAGTTGAACTAAAGCCCGATGGCAATGCAATTACTTTATCTCCCGGTTTAAAAACACCTCCTGCAATTCTTCCTGCATAACCTCTATAATCGTGAAATTCGTCTGACTGTGGTCTAATTACATATTGCACAGGAAATCTACAATCAATGTGATTGTAATCTGAACCTATGTGCACATTTTCTAAAAAGTACAGTAGTGTCCCACCTTGGTACCAGTCCATCTTTTCAGATTTGTTAACCACATTATCACCCTTCAAAGCTGAAATTGGAATAAAGGTGATGTCTTTAATTCCAAGCTTTGAAACGAATGCTTCTGTTTCTCTTTTAATTTTGTGAAAAGTTTCTTCACTATAGTCAACTAAGTCCATTTTGTTTACACAAAATACAACATGCGGTATCCCCAATAAGGAAGCTATAAATGTATGTCGGTATGTTTGTTCAATGATTCCTTTTCGAGCATCAATTAGTATAATTGATAGATTCGAAGTTGAAGAACCAGTAACCATATTTCGAGTATACTGAATATGCCCAGGCGTATCCGCAATAATGAACTTACGCTTTGGCGTTGCAAAATATCGGTATGCTACATCAATCGTTATACCTTGTTCTCTTTCAGAGCGTAAGCCGTCAGTTAAAAGTGCTAAATTAACATGCTCTTCTCCCTTCTTCTTACTACTTGCTTCAATTGCCTCGTACTGATCTTCGAATATTGATTTACTATCGTAAAGCATTCTACCAATTAAGGTACTCTTCCCATCGTCAACACTACCTGCCGTTGAAAACCTCAACAACTCCATATCTAAATAATCACTCATCTTTCTATAATTGTTATTCTCAATTGTCAATTGACAATTACTTAAAAGTATCCTTGTTTTTTTCTGTCTTCCATAGCTGCCTCAGATCGCTTGTCGTCCGATCTTGTTCCACGCTCTGTAGTCCTTGTCGAAGCGACCTCTTCAATGATTTTTTCTAAATTATCAGCATCAGAAAAGACCGCACCCGTGCAAGTCATGTCGCCAATTGTTCTAAATCGAACAGTCATTTTTTCCACTTTCTCTTCGGATCTTCTTTCTATTACATCCGATGCGTACATTACCACTCCATCTCTCATGAAGCAATCTCTTTGATGAGAAAAGTAAAGTGATGGCAACTCAATTTCTTCTGCCAAAATGTACTGCCAAACATCCATTTCTGTCCAATTCGATATTGGGAATACTCTAAAGTTTTCCCCAAAATTTTTCATGCCATTAAAAGTATTCCAAAGCTCAGCTCTCTGATTTTTTGGATCCCATTGACCAAACTCATCTCTGTGCGAAAAGAACCTTTCCTTAGCTCGTGCTTTTTCTTCATCTCTTCTAGCCCCACCCATCGCAGCATCGAATTTATTTTCTTCAATTCCTTTTAAAAGAGCTACCGTCTGAATCCCGTTTCTACTTGCATTGAATCCTTTTTCTTCAACTGCTAATCCATTATCAATACAATTTTGAACAGAAGCTACTATTAAATTAGCTCCGAGTTCTTTTACATACTTATCTCTAAACTCCATTGTTTCAGGAAAGTTATGCCCAGTATCGACATGCATTAGTGGAAATGGAACCTTTGCAGGATAAAACGCTTTTCTTGCGATGTGCGCACAAACTATAGAATCCTTACCTCCCGAAAAAAGCAATACAGGGTTCTCGAATTGAGCAGCTACTTCACGAACAACGAACATTGCTTCGGACTCTAATTCCTTTAGATGATTTAAATTATAACTCTTCATGTTATTTTATTAGCGGTAGAATGTAATCAACAAGTTCCCTTGCCGATTCTTCAATCTTTTTGTTTTCTGTTTTAATTTTAATGGCAGCCGATTCGGGCACTTCAAATGGAGCCGAGATTCCTGTAAAATCTTTTATCTCCCCTTTCCTTGCCTTAGCATATAAACCTTTAGTATCTCTTAATTCACATATTGAAAGTGGAGTATCTACGAATATTTCGACAAAATCACCTTCCCCAATAATTTTTCTAGCTTGTTCTCTAATTTCTTTTGTGGGACTGACGAAACAATTAATAGTAATGACTCCGCAGTTTAAAAATAACTTTGATACCTCTGCAATTCTGCGAATATTTTCTTGTCGATCTGCATCGCTAAATCCCAAATTATTGTTGATGCCAGCTCTAATATTATCGCCATCTAACAACTGCGTTAAAAAGCCCATTTCATGTAGCACTTTTTCAACCACTTTTGCAATGGTAGTTTTTCCAGAACCGCTCAAGCCGGTAAGCCATAAAACTTTCGCTTTTTGATTTAACTTCAATTCTTTATCCTTTTTTATAAGGATCTCGTCGAAAATAGAAAAGATGTTATTTCCCTCGTCTTTCATCAGTTTACAAAAGTAAACAATCCACCAACAATTCAAAAGAAAGAAAAACTTCTAATTGAACGGTCTTTACATTTCTCTTATCTTTGATTTTTGAACATTAAAACGGAGATATTGGATTTTACAAAATCACCCAAAATTGACCAAGTAGGCTTGGTAGAAAGAGCTGCAAGATTTAAGACTAGGAGCATCAAAAAGGACGCTAAAATTCAAGGATTGAAAATGGCGCTTAGCATGATTGACCTTACTACCTTAGAAGGAAAAGATACGGAAGGAAAGGTGAAACAGCTATGCTACAAGGCCATGCACCCAGACGATCGTTTGGATGTGCCAACAGTCGCAGCAATTTGTGTTTATCCGAATTATGTAGCCATCGCTAAAAAAACGCTCGGAGCGTCAGGTGTTAAAGTTGCCTCGGTGGCTACTGCCTTTCCAAGCGGGAATAGTAACTTGACCGTTAAATTGGAAGATGTAAAGATGGCAATTGATGCCGGTGCTGATGAGATTGACATGGTAATTTCTAGGGGAAAGTTTCACCAAGGAGAATACCAATTTGTGTACGATGAGATTGCGACTATAAAAGAAGCTTGTGGAACGTCTAGACTTAAGGTAATTTTAGAAACAGGGGAGTTGGGTGCGGCTGACAATGTTCGCAGAGCGAGTGATATTGCCATTCATGCCGGAGCTGATTTCATTAAAACTTCAACAGGAAAAATTTCACCTGCCGCGACTATGCCGGTAACTCTTCTAATGTTAGAAGCCATAAAAGATCATTACCTGAAAACAGGAAAAATGGTTGGAATGAAACCTGCAGGAGGGATTTCCGATTCAAAAACAGCATTACAATTTTTAGTTATGTTAAGAGAAACCCTAGGAAATAATTGGTTAACAAACGAATGGTTTCGGTTTGGAGCTAGTCGATTGACCAATGACATCTTACTCCAGTTGAAAAAACAAGCTACCGGGATTTATCAGTCGGGGGATTATTTTTCGAAGGACTAAACTTTAATTATTACTCAATTATTTTTAATCTTTAATTAAGAATCCTGATTAAAAATTAAAATCTCAAGAATTGAACATTGAATTAATTATGGCAAAAGAAAACGCATTTTCATTAAAGTTTGATACCGATTGGCAGTACGCTCCTGCTCCAGAGAGTTCGGATCATGTCGAAATCAAAGCGAGATACGATCTTTTCATTGGGGGAAAGTTCGTTCAACCAAATTCCAAGAAATACTTCAATAGCATTAATCCTGCAACCGAAGCGATAGTTTGCGAAATTGCCGAAGCTAATGAACAAGACGTTGACGACGCCGTTAAAGCTGCAAGAAAAGCTTTTCCGGCCTGGACGAAAATTGGTGGAAAAGAGAGAGGTAAGTACTTGTTTAGGATTGCTCGATTAATCCAAGAAAGAGCACGAGAGTTTTCAGTAATTGAGTCTATTGACGGCGGAAAACCAATCCGAGAATCAAGAGATATTGATATTCCTTTAGCAGCAGCACACTTCTTCTATTATGCGGGTTGGGCTGATAAGCTAGAATATGCATTTCCAAATCGAAAGGTTGAGCCTTTAGGTGTTGCTGGTCAAATCATACCCTGGAACTTTCCGTTACTTATGGCAGCTTGGAAAATTGCTCCAGCTTTAGCTTGTGGAAATTGCGTGGTTCTTAAACCTGCAGAAACAACTTCTGTAACGGCAATGAAACTCGCAGAATTAATAAAAGACGCTGGTTTACCTGATGGAGTGGTAAACATAGTTACCGGTGCTGGAAAAACTGGAGCTGCAATTGTGAACCATAAAGACGTTAATAAAATTGCGTTTACCGGATCTACCCAAGTAGGTAAATCGATTCAAAAATCTATTGCAGGAACTGGAAAGAAAACAACACTTGAATTAGGTGGCAAAGCTGCCAATATAATATTTGAAGACGCTCCAATTGACCAAGCAGTTGAAGGAGTAATTAATGGCATTTTCTTTAATCAAGGTCATGTTTGTTGCGCAGGCTCTAGGCTTTTTGTGCAGGAGTCCGTTAAAGACGAGGTAATACAGAAATTAAAAATCAGGTTGGAAACGTTGATTCTAGGTGACCCAATGGATAAAAACACTGACATAGGCGCCATTAACTCAAAAGAGCAATTAAAAACCATTACCGATTACATTAAGATTGGAGAGCAAGAAGGGTTTGAGAAATTTCAAGCAAACGTTGCTATTCCTAAAAAAGGATATTTCTGTGCTCCTACCCTATTTTTAGATGTTGCGCAAAGTAGCAGGCTTGCCCAAGAGGAGATATTTGGCCCAGTACTCGCTATTCAGACTTTCCGAACTGTTGATGAAGCAATTGAGAAAGCAAACAACACACCTTATGGGCTTTCTGCCGGTGTTTGGACAGATAAAGGTTCAAAGGCGTTTAACATGGCCGCTCAGCTAAAGGCCGGTGTTATATGGGCCAATACATTCAATAAGTTTGATCCAACTTCTCCTTTTGGAGGATTTAAAGAAAGTGGTTTTGGACGTGAAGGTGGAATGCACGGCTTAGCTGCCTATTTGAAAGTTAGTTAGAATTGTACATTATCTTTCTACAGACTTCTAAACTAACGGAAGGCTTTACAACTTCCTAAACGCCACTTCCTTCCCTATCAAAGCTTTAATCAAAAGCATTCCATAAACGGAATATGCATTTAATATCAACCACTTATCCGTTATTAAATAAATCATTATTTGTGAAAGCCGGAATTTAAAACTCGCTTTCTAAATAACCTAAAGGAATATAAACAACTTCAGGCAACCTGTGCCTTAAAACCGGAGTTAACAAAGTCATCTTTTCGCTGAATGGATCAATTGATGGTGCTCTTACAGAAGTAAATTCGTTGGTTGTTAACGTGATAAATTAAATTAATTTCGTTGATGTGAAACCCACATTCTTTAGAGAAGGCGCTAGCAGCAAGTGAATACCTGAAAATTAGCCAGAACAATCTTTACATGTGCTCAATTATTTACATTGAATGTGTTTGGCCTATACAACAGGATAATTTTTGCAGTAAATACCTTTGATTCCTTTGGCAAATATTGTAACAAAACCTTAAAGGTTATGCAGAAAAATTATAAATTCTCTTTTACTTTAATTAAAAGCGGCATAATTAAATAAATGTCCATATCCTTCTCTTTATTGACCAAGTCCAAGAGGTTATATCTCTTTAGTTGGTTGTGAATTTTTAATGTGTTTTTAAGAATCGCCTTTATTTTTTTATCGTTCTCAGGGAGCTCCCCAAAGTTGAACCCAGCGGTTATTTTCTCGGCAGACCATCTATTGTGCTCTAAAGGCGCTAATTTGTCCATATATGGCTTTATGCTTCTCTCGCTAACCTCCTTTATTCCCAACTTCTCTAAAAGTGCCTGTTTAGATGGGATGTGACGCACGACGTACCTATTTGATTCCTTATTTCTCTCAGAAACGTTCTCCCATATTTGTTCTATGCCAAAAATCTGTGTTAATCGGAACTCCGAATTTTTAGTGTATCGCTGTAGTTCTTCTATTACGAAAGCTTGTATTTGTTTGTAAGGGTCATGTTTTTTAATTTTAAATATTATAAGCCTCCGTACTAACTCTCTTAAAAATATTGAATTATTCGTCTTTTTAAAGTGCACGTTTAGCAAGTTGTCAAAACTATGTTTAAGCGAGTAATAATAATTAGTCACTTTCGCTAGAGCTTCTATTTCGTCATCGTCAACTATGTTACCATAAGTGCATGTATCATGATACATCCTAACAAATTGAATATTCAATTCCTCTTTGTAGTTATTAAATAGGGATTGTCCACGATGACTCTCTTGTTCTAATAAATAAGAAATACTTGTGTTTTCAGGAAGGTTAGCTATAATTGGGACTCTTCTAAAATTCTGAGTGTGGGTATAGAGAAATTGTCTGAAGTTAATTGCCTCAGACACCACGACAGCGTCTTCATTGCCAAATACATAAACCGCATCAATAGTTGGGATATTATCAATAAACTTTTTATCCCAATCGTAGTTAGTAGAAAAAGAACTATTAGGAAGTTCTACAGGGTGAACAGATATAAAGTCAATTAATGCCGGAAATTTTTTCTTAAATTCTTCTAGCCGGTACTCTGCATCCTTACACACCAATAAAATCTTTATCTTATCATTGTCAGTAAATTGTGATAAAATGCAGTTCTCAATCAAAAAGTGCTGAGAAATGCCATTGTACCCAATAATACAGATAGCTTTTCTATGGTTTTTTGTAGTTGAGTCATCAACAAACCGTATAGGAGAATATTTATCATAAATAAGTTGAGCGACAGAGGTGCTAATGTCAAAAAACCGGACCGAAACGTATGGAGTCGAATTAAAGCTATTTACTTGGTCAATTAGCAGGTTTCGTGTATCCCAATTATTTACGCTAACCACTAATTTTAGTTTTCTACCGCCCTTCTTCCTTTTATATTGCCCAATTTTATTGGCCATTGAAATATTGAACTCATCCTTATCGGATGCTACAAAACAAGCGGTAGAATGATTAATCCCGGCTAAGCGTAACCTTTTTTCATTTATTTCATTTACAAAGACTAGTTTAACTCCATTTAGTTTTAATTCGTCCAAAAAATTATTATCTCGCTTTGAAGAAATTAAAATTACTTTTTTGCCTTTTTCAGCAGCGTCATTGGCAAAACTCCTAGCCGTTCTCGATTGCCCCAATATTATTATTTTCTCTCTTCGATTATAAATAAAGTAATGATCAAAAAAAAGCTTAACCCAAGGATATAAATAATACAACATTACCCCTACTGACACAACAGAAAGGTACATCAAGAAGTGCTTATGTGTTAGGTCTGAATCAAGTGATTCTTTAAATACCGAATCAAAATCTATTTGAAGAAAATGCATTTATTATAATCTTAAAGTATTAGGGGGTGAGCTCTTTTTCTTTTTTCTTTATCCGCCTATAAAACAACATTACTAAAGCCATACCGGTAAAGATTCCAACAGCAAAAACGAATTCTGTTTCTGTTATAACATTAAACTTTTTAAAAATTAATACCACAATTAGGACAACAAGAATTGTAGAAATATTCATAATATTTTCTTTACTAAAAATTTTATCTCGAGCCGATTCGAAGAACAAAGCAATCATAAACCCTGAAAAGACAAAAGAAAGGAGAATTAACAAACAAAGCACGACCAAGTGATGCGACATTATCTTTTCCGGTTTCAATTCATCTAATAACCTAAAAATTGGCGGTGAAAGCCAAGAAGATTCAATTTCGGATTGATCTTTCTTGTACAGATCAACAATGTCGACCTCGTTTTCATTAATCAACTGCTTTATTGACGGAATAAAATTGTCATTAGTGGTAAATCCCTTATTCTGAATATAATCTATTAAGGTTTTCTGTAATTCTTGGTTTTTATTTCCATAACCAGTGCACCAAAGAGCAATACCATTTATCCCTTTTAAATCTGCATACGTTAATCTTTCCTGAAGTGAATTATTAAACAGAGCAGAAAACTCAGGGTAAATCACATTCATATCGGAAACATGAGAAATAATATGGGTACTGTCTGATTTTTCCATCAAATTCTTTGCATAATAAAGAGGAACCTCTATAATTAGGCTCTCAAAGACTGAAGGCGGAAGAGCGTTTAGTTCAAAGTCAATGTGGTCAAAATTCCAAAATGCCTGCATGTTTTCCTCCGTAATCTCTCCAACTGTGTAGTTGCTTCCGTAGGTTGACTCTGCCGTATATATCCACCGGTCTACATGGTTTTTAAGCTGAGCCGCGTCATCTAAGGTCATAGAATAAGGAAAGCCAATATCATATCTCGGCACTAGAACGGTTATTTCATACTCCTTAGATAACTTACCTTGAATAGAGTCCCCATTAAGCGCCCTATTAATTTGTTGTATAAAAGAGATATAGTTCTTTTTATACCTGCTCGGTATCTTTTGTAAATCGAAACATACGCCGTCTCCTTTTCCCTTCACTAAAGAGACGATATTTCGAATAACGATTGCCCTTATATCTTTTGCCTTTGACGTATTTTCGAATATTTTAATATTATTTTCTATGTCATAACTCGCTACACAAAGGTCAACCTTACAATCATAATAATTTGCCTTAGATTGAATAGTTGACGTTGACCAACTATGCGCCAGCATTCCACCGGGAGTGCTAAGGTCTTCCCCACTCTTTGGGTTTATAACATATCCGTAATACGCTATTCTATTGTATACTTCAAAATTATAGTTATAATAAGCGTTACCCATCCAGTAGGGGTGAAATCCGTAAACATATTTACTCGACTGTAAACTAGTCTTTTTAGAATTAAAAGGCTTTGTATCAATTCTTTGTATTTTTGCCCAATCTTGTTCCGACTTGTAATTTGTGTCCTTGAAGTTTTCTAAATAAAATTGAAGATCCTTGTAATGAAATTGGTATTGGGCTTTGGCATCATAGAGCGTATCAGATGGTTTTAATCGTTTCAATCTTAAAATTTCTTGCAGGACTTCATCTTTAAGTGAAGTAATGCTATCTTTTACTTTTGCTTTTTTTTCAGCTCGCTTCTCAAAATAACGCTTGATTATATTTTTTTTAACTTCATCCCCCAAAGAGTCACCACTAAAATTAGAAAAATGAGTGCGCTCAAAATCAATTGTATTTGAAGCAATTAAGTCGAAACCTAATGTCACAACACAAGTAATTAGTAGTACGCCTATTGTACTTAATTTATGTCTTAAACTAATTTTAATAATGACTTAGATTCTGTGTAAATAGCATTTGTTAATTATTTGTTTAATAAAAAAACCCTTGATAAATAATTAAAGCTCAAATTGGTCCGAAATTAGCATGAAAGTTACGTAAAATGAAAAGAAAATATCTTTCTTATTATTTTTTTATAATATTGTCGTTCCCGTCTTGCAGAAAATCAATTAAAGAAGAATACAAAAAAGGGTTAGATATCGCTATAGCCGGAAATTATGAGGAAGCTATTGCTCTGTTTTCAGAAATTGTAACCAAGGACTCTTCAATTTATGAAGTTTATCAGTCAAGAGGATTTTGTTACTTTTCATTGCAAGCATATAAAAAAGCACAAAAAGACTTTGAAAATGCATACTCAATCAGCAAAAATCCACAATTGCAATTTAACTTGGGAACGGTGCATGTTAACCAAGGTAATTACGCCTCGGCCCTAACTCATTTAAATAAATTTGAACAAGACAACCCTGATGATGTAAATCTATGGCTGCAAAAAGCGCTTTGTTTGAGTCAGTTAAAAAACTATAGCGATGCCCTTCCTTATTATGAAAAAGCCCAAAAGTTTTTCCCAGACTCCTTAGCTCTGAGCAAAAAAATTGGACTTTGCAACTTTCAAATACACAACTATACAGGGGCAATTAGTGCACTAAAACTTTATATTGACACGCTAAAAGATGACAAAGGTAGTTTTGAGATGATTGCCTTTTCGCACCACGAATTAGGGCAATACCAAGAAGCTAAATTATATTTTGACCAGATGACTGAACTAGGTTTTGAGCTAGAAGACAAAACACAAACATTGTACATAAAAAATTTGCTTAATTTAGGACAACAGATGTACATTATGGAGTCATACGTGCCCTCACTGCAAACCTTTACCGAGGTTCTCACACTAGATCCACTTAATAATGAAGCCTATTTTTATAGGGGACTAGTTCAACTGCATTACAATAAGGGATTTGAGGCTTGCGAAGATTTTAACTTAGCATTTACTAATGGACACCTTGATGCTATTTCAATTATGAAAAAAAACTGTAAAGAGTACTTTAATTAACAATTTAGTAAGTAAGACTAAATTCAAAAAGAAAAGAATCATCGTTTAATAGTTAAACTTTAAATGTTTAATAGTTGATTTCAAAAATCAAAATATTTTAAATGGCAAAAACAATACAAACCGGTAGTGGATCACTTCAAGATGCAGCTGCAAATACTATTACAACAGGTAATGCAGTAGCAAACCATGTTAATGAAGGTACAGAAAGAATAGACAGTGAAATTACTAATATAAACGAAACTCTTTCTAAAGGAAGCACTGCTGTTGCTAACGCGTTAACTTTTAAATCATACGCTGATGAAAATACGCCCTTGAGAGCAACAGAAAATCAAGATGGCGAATGGGAAGCTAAAAAAGAGGTAGCTAATGTTAAACTTAGGCAAGGTTCATTTAGTAAAAAAATTAAGAAAAATGATGTTAAAATTACGAATGAGGTTATTACTGCAAAAGATCTTGGTGAAAATGCACATCGTTACGGTAATGGTGAGTGGAAATCCGATGAGGGGGGAAGTTCTAAGTCAGAAAATATAAAAAACAGGTATAAACTTGGAGGGGGAAAAACAGATGATGGAGCAGTAAGTGGTGCTTTAGATCAAATTGATATTTCAGATGGTCGAAGTTTGTTATCAAGGATGGTAAAAATAAAATCATTTTTTAAGGTAGATGATTCAACATTTTTAACTTTTATTAAAAAAGTAGATGTTTTTAATAATGCAAGTGATATTAGTACAAAACAGGAAGCTTATATAAAAGTTATTTACCAGGGTTACGCATGGATAGCTGCTTTTCCTAATTTAAATGATAAAAAAGCAAATAAAAAAAGAGCTATTATAAATGAGATAATTTCTGGGAGTATTTCGAATTTTGCAGAAGTTGAATTAACCTATTTAGCTTTTGAAGATGCTTACAAAAGTTTTACAGCTGACTCTTCAATAAATATATTAGACCCCTCAGATTTTGATGGAATAGATGCTTTCAATAAACTTAGAGCATTTTTAAACCAAAGAGATATTTGGAAAAAGCAGCACAATTCTCCGGTTAAAAACAAGATGCATAGTGATGAAAAAAAAGCTATGAAAAATATTGAAAAATTAGGTACACTTGAAGTTAAAGCTTCGGGAGAATTCAATATAATTCCGGGTGTTTTAAAAATTTCTAATCCAACTTTAAAACTAGAAAATTTAGGTAAGGAAATTACAATTACTTCAGGAGTTTCACTAGCAGCTGGAGTAAACTTCGAAGCAGCACAATTAAAAGCATCAGGTGAATTTACTATAGAAATAAATAATGAAAATATATGGGACAGTCTAGATAGTGACTTTAAAATTGCAACTGCTACGTTAACTGATGGTGAAGTAATTGGTAGTTTCCTAAACCAAAATTTCAAAATAGAAGGGGTTAAATATTCTACACAGTCTCGAGACAATATTTCTGCTGATACAGCCGTATGGAATGGAGAAATTCTAACTAAAGATGGCTCAATTACATTTGATAAGCCGAGTATTTCGCATACAGAAGGATTTGTATTTAAAACAGCTGTAGGAACTTTAAATGAAGTAAATTTTGGAAGCTTTGTTAAATTACAAAACATAGAAATTCTTGTATTAAGAGAAGGAAAAGATCAATATGATATCACAGGAACATCAAATTCTTTTTTCGAAGCAGATATTCCTGGGTTAGCAGAAGTAAAGTTAGAAGGAGATTTTACCTTGAATAGAGATGCTGAAAAAATATTCAACTCAAAAATTGAAAATGGAAATTTAAATGTGACTTTTCTTGGACATATAGTTAAATTGACTGGTGTTAATTACTCAAGCAAAGAATCTCCAGACAAGGTTTCTGCTGATACAGCCGTATGGAATGGAGAAATTCTTTCCAAAAAAAGCTCAATTACAATTGATAATCCGAGTATTTCAAATGATAAAGGTTTTTATTTTACATCAGCTACAGGAAGTCTATCAGAGATTAGTTTAGGTAATAGTGCTAAGGCAAAAAACTTGTTAATAAGAATTGAAAAAAAGGGAGTCGAATATATAGTTAAAGGGTCAGGAGAGGTTGACTCTATGATAGATTTAGACGGACTAACAAATGCAAGATTTAATGCCACTGTTAATATTGTAAGAAATCCTAATAAAGAATATTATTATATTATAAAAGATGGTGATATTAATGCTCAACTATGGAGCAGTAATATAGCTATATCCAAAGTAAATACATCTGGATATACAAATGAAGGAATAGTAAATTTAATTAATTTCTCAGCAACAGTCGTTGATTTGGAAAATTCTATTAAGCCTTTTAAATTTGGAGTTTTCACTCTTCAAGCAAGAACAATTGCATTATTTAATGAAAAAGATAAGAAAGGCTTTCAATTAACGCTAGATGCAACAATGGGCAATGTCTTCCCTTCACCATTTGGTGATGAAAATTCTTTGAAAGGTCGTGCAAAAATTGAAACAGGTATAACTTCAGATCCAGAGAAAACAAATGCAAATTTTGAATTTGTAACATTACATTTTGGGGGAAGCATCAAAAATCCATTATCAAGTATAAGCATACTTGATGGTTGGGAAGGAAATAGAATGGATATTGGTGCCTCAATAATGGTTTTTCCAGGCGTTTTTGCAGAATTTGGACTATTTATTGAATCATTACTTTCATTTGGAGGTAATATAGAAATTATAGCTACCAAAGATGATAACAATAGTGTTTTATTACACATTGATGCTCCAGTTGCAGAAGGGAAAGTTGCTGCTGGAGCTTATGCCGGTGTTCAAGCAGGGAGTGCATTACTAGCTTCATTTGCTCTTTATCTTGAAGCTTTTGGGGAAATAGACGCTAAACTTCATGGTGAATTTGAAAAAAGATTTTCGCTAAATGAAGATACTCCTAGCAAAAAAGCAAGTATTGATTTGACCTTAGAAGGAGATGCAAATGTTATTGCACAACTAAGGGCAGTTGCTAGAGCATTACTATTTTTTAAAAAAGTATGGAAATATGAGCTTGCATCTAAAAATTTAGGACACTTTTCTTATAGTACAATTGATGATAAAAACACTGGCTTTTCAGAAAATACGGAAAAACTGGTTGATAATGAACCTGGATTCAATGATAAAGCATTAAAAGAGGGGGATACTATTAATGGGAAAAATAGAAAAAAAATAAAAGAAATGTCCATTATAGAGCTAATCAATCTTAGTACTGAAGATAGATGGAATAAAAAAGAAAAAGAGGGAATTGTTACGAACTTTTCTAACCAAGAAAAATTAACAGTAAAGGAAAGCAGTTTAGCAAGTACGGCTAGATTTAACGGAGATAACATAGAAGGAGATAACATAGAAGATAAGTATAAAGCAAATCAACTTTCTAGTTCTCAAATAATGAATATAATGGGTGAGTTCCCTGAAGATGTAAAAAAAGAAGATCGAAATCTAGTAGATAAAATAACACCAAGGTTAGATTCACTTCAAATTATAAATGCTAGATTAAATAACTTAAGTGTTTTTTCTGAGTTTATTAATAATAGAATTGATCCAAAGCAAGAGATAACAAAAGACCCTGATTTAAGCACTTCAAATAAGAGAAGTGCATACAGCAAATTGGTAAATAATAAATTAAATATAGCTAAACCATTTGTTATACATTACCAAGATTTAATTAAAGACCTTAACACTGAAATAACAAAAGGTAATGGAATTAAATCTGATTTAACAGATGGTGTGGATTTACTGCCTTTTAGAGCTAAAAATGATAAAATAAAAACTATTGAAGAAATTAAAAATGAAATATTTAGAGGAACTACTTTTTTCTCTTCAGCTAAAACAATTAAAGAAGGCATGGGTAGATTTAATACCACATTAGACGATTTCAATACCAATAAGTTGGTAACTCAAAAAACTATGAAAGCCAATAGTAGGATTATCAATAAAAAAATTGGTAAGCAAGAAAGTGAAATAAAAAATATACTAGCTAAACAGGAAACAAAAAATAATATTTCAAGAATATTAAAAAAGTAATATAACTAGATAAATTTTGATGTGAATTTAAGCTGTCTTCCCTTCCTTCATCATTTCATTTTTAATGCCCTCCATCAAAAAAGCTTTGGTTACCAAACGCTCTCCACTTTGAGCAGCTTTAGTTACACAGTACTTTAAAATATTTACTATAGACCCCCCTGAAATTTCATAGTTTTGAGCGATTTCAGAAAGTTTTATTTCATGGTCTAAATCAATGTTATTTCCAAATGCTTTTTCCCAAAGCTTTAACCTGTCTTTAGCCTCTGGCATTTTAAAATATACAATGCTTTGAAACCTTCTTGTAAAAGCTTGGTCTATATTCCCCTTTAAGTTAGAGGCTAGTATTACAACCCCTGGATATTCCTCCGTTCTTTGTAGTAAATAAGATACTTCCTGGTTGGCATACCTATCTTGACTAGAGCTAGTAGAAGTTCGTTTACCAAAAAGAGCATCAGCTTCATCAAAAAATAGTATCCAATCTTTACTTTCTGCCATGTCAAAAACACGTGCCAAATTCTTTTCTGTCTCCCCTACCCACTTAGAGGTTACCATAGATACATCAATTCTGTAAACTTCTTTACCTGTAGATTTTCCTAATAAACCAGCAGTTAATGTTTTACCCGTACCAGGAGGACCATGAAACAACGCCCTATAGCCGGGCTTAACTACGTCTTTTAAATTCCATTTTTCAAGAATAGTATGGTTGTTATTAACCCAAGATAGTATATTGTCTACCTGTTCTTTAGCGTACTTGTCTAGCACTAAATTATTCCAGCTTCCAGATGTTTCTACCAGTGAGGCAGGAAACTTGGAGCTAAATTTGGGTTTTTTAGCAATCCCAAATGTAAATAAATCTAAATAATCTTCAGATATAACTAGTGCTCCACTTAGCATTGGCTCTGAACTTTTTACATCGTCAAGAGAAAGTATTTTGTGTTTAAATAATACATGAGAGGCGTCTAATAAATGCATTAGCTCAATTTTTAAGCCAATGTCTTCACCCGCAATTAAAAAAGCAGCCGTTTCGCCAGTTGGAATAAAACCACCGTGAGTAGTTCCTTTTATGCCACCAAACTCAGTAAACCCTCTGTTGGTAGTTTCATTTTTATTAAAGAAAATATCTAAAAGCCTTGGTCGAATATGGGGCGCTAATGTTAATGCAATTAACAAGCGTTCACTAAAGCTAAATTTATAATACTTTATTATTTCTGCATATACAGAGCTGTCTCTGTCTAAATTTGGTGGTACTATTTCAAAAACACCTTTATTACTTGTTTCTTGCTCAAAATACAAATTGAACCTGGTTTTAATAACCAATTTTAACCAGCTTAATTCTTTTTCTAATGTTTTACTATTTAGTTCTTTGTTGTCCATTCAACGAAAATCATATAATTAATCCAATGAAACTTAATTAGTGAAATACCCCAAGGCAACTTTCTCAATAATACATCAATTGGTTTACTTTCTACTTTAAGCTTCCAGTTTTTTTCATCAAAAGTTAAAGCTCCCCCTCTTTTTAAGAAACTATCTCTAAAAGTAGCTAAAGAAGTGTTTTTCATTTCTTTCCATTTGCTTTTAATAGATTCTAAAAGTTGATCTGCTTCCTGTTTTTCTTCATTTGTTAAAGCTACAAACATATCTAAAGGATCAGCGAGCGGTATCCCACAAATTAACTTATTAAATACCAACACGAATTCTGGAGAAGTATCTCCCCCGTCAATAATGTATTGTAGCAAATGTACAGCTCTAAACTGACTTTCTTTGTCAATAAACGCTTTGTCTTTAATGTAGCCCAACCTGGTAAATAAAGTGCCTACAAATGGCCATATTAATGCCAGCCCAGCATTATATATTTGTAATTGTTCCCCTTTTTTAATATCTGACAATAGGCTATCATTTACAAAAGTTAAGGCTATTGGTTCCAATTGGAGCTGTTGCTTTTCGAAATAATTTTTGATCTTATTTAGTAATTGGTCATTAAACTTCATTTTAAGCATAAATTCCTTTACAACATTACTGGGAGACTTTGCCATTTCATCCAAAATGTTAAGCTCTTTTACAACCTTACTGTACGCATCTTCTTCTAAGGTAAAGTAGTTTGTTTTCTCAAAATCAGTAAGCACCTCTTGTAACTTTCGCAACCCACTGAACCGTTCCTCATTTATTACTTTATCCTTAATGGAATCAAAGGCCTCTGTTAAGCTTGTGCCTTTTATTCTTGCCCACTGTTTAATTAAAAAACAAACAGCATTACTCTTCCACTTCTGCAAATTTATCGTCTGAAAAGATTGATTTATAGACAGTGTAGGATAATGTTTTACATCGAACAAATCCAAGTTATTGGCTAAATAATGAAACTCTATATTTACTAATAATTCTGAATTATCTGTTTCAAACCTATCCATAACTTCACCATTTGTAATATCTAACAAAACGCTATAAAGTGCAGTATTCGTTATTGACTTTGCCCTAAAGAAAGAGAGCAACGTGGAGTTTACTTCTCGCATAGGGGAAAGGCTTAGATAATGTATAAAGCTTAAAAAAGTGCTATTTAGGTTGTATTCCGATAAACCTACTTGACTAACAAATAACTGACTTAATGTCAGAATTTTATCATCTATGCCAATCGGATAAATTTCCTTTAAAACTCCCGACATTTCGTTAATAATTGTGGTATTTGCAGTCAGTTCATTTTGAAAAGCATTTTCATAATCAGATAGTTGTAATTGAATTTCATATACCCATTCTTGCTCTAATACCTGATCAGCTGATAGCTGCTCCAATATCTTTTTGATTAATTCATTGCCTTTATATGCCCCATTTTGAGTTAACAAGCCATGTAGCACTTTTATTAACTCTGAATTGAAAACCTCCAATGCGTCCGATGATTTCTGGACAGGATTGAATGCCTCTACTAAATCTAAAATTACCCCTTGATAATACTTGTAATCATTTGCCATGACAAATGGCTTAGTAAGCAATAGAATTGCTGGTATTCTTCTATCGTCCTCGTTCAATTTATTTCGCCCCAAAGAAACTAATTTATTGTAAAAATCGCTATCCAGTTCTGTCAGATCTCGTGGCAATACCCCTCCCTTTTTATCAAGTTGAGACTTTCCTATCTTAGAGGTTTGAGACCCATCCCTCGTTTCATTTTTATCCTCTCGCGCCCATTCTTCGAATTCATTAAAAGTGGGCCCTATTTCAATAGATAGGTTAAAATTTCTATTAATTGAAGTTACTAGCGTTTTAATTTGATTAACAAATTGGGAACTCCTTTGTATAAACTCAATCCATACATAGCGAATTGTATATTCTAATAGTAGAGTTATTACGCTAGTTTGTGCTGTAGCAGTTAAATCATAATACATTACTAGTTTGATATCTGATAATTGAACAATCAGCGCTTGAGATTTCTTATTCGCCGGCCATATTTGACGAATAATAGTTATCAATTCCTTGATAACCCCGTCAGCTAACTGATCAATTTTATTAGGCTCATTTAATTGAAAATTATAGAACGATATCATTTTTTCGCTAATCAAACTATCGGAAACAATCAACTCCAATTCTTTGAAAAAAACAACCCTATTTTCGTTAAATAAAAGAATAAATTGTATTTGAAATGTCTTTAAGTTCTCAAACGGAGACCACCAAGGGAGTTCGTTGTTGTAGATAAAATATTTAAAAATTGCCAAGTTTAATTCAATTGACTTATTATGACTAACCAATTCATTTTTCAGTTCGATCTCGTTTTGCTCGCCTATCTCATCTAGTTCAGTAAGGGTCATTTCTTCGCTTTCTTCACCCCTTATTTCTCTTAGATTGGTTTCTTCTGCTAACTCTTCGTTTTTGAGTTCGATCTCGTTCTGCTCGTCTATCCCATCTAGTTCAGTAAGGGTCATTTCTTCGCTTTCTTCACCCCTTATTTCTCTTAGATTGGTTTCTTCTGCTAATTCTTCGTTTTTGAGTTCGATCTCGTTTTGCTCGCCTATCTCATCTAATTCCGTAAGGATCATTTCGTCGCTTTCTTCACCTCTTATTTCTCTTAGATTAGTTTTTTCTGATAACTCTTCAGAACCACGTCTATCTATTTGAAATCGAGCGTTAAATAAAAAATACTCCAACGGGAAAGCGCTCTTCTTTAAATTCTCGAGGATTAGTTTTTGGTAACTACTATTTGCTAAACTCTCTTTTACAAATGATAAGTAGCTCTCTCGGTCATTTGAAAGTGAGCCAATTAAAATTCCTGTTTTAAAAAAATCAATTAACTCACCCATTAAGTTAACATGCAATATATTAGAAAGTAAATAGTTGATTTGCCCGAGGTTTGATTTTATTTCAAACGATTGGCTGGGTATTTCGCTTTTTACATTTAACACTAATTTTAACATCTCCTCAACTCTCTTAGAATTAAAATAGTGTGATGTTAAATTTTCATTAGATATCGCGTTAAGAATGTTTCTACTTGCTATATAATTCGATAGGAAGTCTTCTAAAATATGATCAAAAATAGATTTTAGCGATTTTTCGTTATTGCTATTAATTAAATCAAAAACTATACTGTTTTGAGCACTTTTGATATTGATAGAAGAGTCTAACAAAAATAGAGTAACAAGATTTAAATCTTTTAAAAATAACTTGAGTTGTACTATACTGTTGGTGGATATAAAGTCTTGCAAAAGAAAATTAAATATCGAAGTGTCTATGGTATAAATTAAGCTTTGCAGAAGCTTTGGTGTCTTCTTAATAAAGTTTATAAATTTTACATAGTAAATGTTATGACTCTTTTTAAATTGACTGATTAATCGTTGTACTTGAATAATTTGATCCCCTTTTTGAATTGAAAGCTCGTTTCCCTCTGCGTTGCGCAGTTGCATTATGCCCCACCATGGCAATTCGTTAAACAAAATATAATGTGAAAGAGTATTACTGTAAAAGGCAGCGTCCAATGTAACGGTTGTATTCTGATCCTCGATTTTCTCCTTTTTCTTCCTAAGCTCAATTGGTTGTTTAGTCTCCTCTAATACCTCAATTACCATTCTCACTGTATCAGAACTAGAAAACCCTTTCCATTTTTCTGAGTTAAATTTCTCATTCTTTGCAACTTTCCCAAGTACTACCCATTGGCTAAACAATTCTTTAGTGGGCTTAAAATAAGTTTCCTTTCGATAAATTAAACGTTGTAATGTGGTGGAATTAAACTCCTTTTTTAATGCCTGCATATCTTTTACCGCAACTAACCTATTTTTTACCAAACTTTCCAAAAAATCAAACAGCATGGTTTTCTCTAACAAGAAATTTGGAGAAAATACGTGAACAAATTTTTCCAACTTCGGCTCACTCAAGCGTTTTAACAAATCCCAAAGCCAGTTTGATGCTTTTGTAAGCAATGCCCCCCTTATTTGAAAAGGGTATTTCTGAGTATACGCAAGAAAGAAACTTAAAATAGCGCTTTCCGATTGAACGTTTAATTGCAAAGGGAAAGATCCAGTTTTAATGAAATCAGTAATAACTTCATTCCCGAGCTCTTTCGGTGAAAAATCCTTTAAAACATCGGGTTTAAATTCTAATCCCTCTTGGGTAGGCAAAAGTGTTTGATTAGAGAGTATTGAATTATGCCGAGTTTCCATAAAAAGCTTCACAGGCCGGTTCGATTGTTCTGAATTATGCGAACTTTCCAATAAAAAATTTTGGAAGAGGAATATCCATTCCTCTTTTGAGACCTTCATTAGACCTCCTAAATTGGCAATAGAAAGGATTAACTCTGTAATTAATAGGTCATACTTCTTAACTTTCTCTTTAAAGTATTTATCCCTCTCCTTGGAATTGGATAATAATTTTTCGCCTTGTACTTGAAGCTCTAATTCCTCTATGAGGATGTTGAGTTTATATTCAAAAAAATGACTAACTATTTCATTTACATTTCCCCTAACGGAAACTTTGTTGGATATAAAGTATTTTTCTACAGCTTTTCGAAAGTCACTCTTGGTAATTAATAATATCGCTTGATTTAAATTAAAAATCCTGTCTAACTCCTTTATTGCAAGTAAAATATTCGGGTTTATTTTGGCGAAGAAACTCTCAATTTGCTTCGGTTTAAACTGCTGCAGGACTCGATGAATTATTATTTTATCCTGCTTGTTTTTAATAAGAAAGTGGTGCAACTTCCTGGCTTCTGAATTTGATAATTCATCAATTATAATTTCCAAATTGCCCCCGTTCCCTATACTTTCATTCAAGCCTGATAAAAATCCCCTCTTTAATGCCTTTCCTACTATATCTATTGTCTGCAGGGCTTCAGAGCTTGACGGCATTAAAGCGCTTATTTTGGCGTTAAACTGCTGTTTGAAATAGTCAATCAACTTCTCCTCTTCTGCATTTGAAATATTATTTAGATCCGCAACAATTAATGTCTCTAAATCAATATTAACTTGGTTAATAGAAATGTTTATGGATTGGTCGAGAGAATCCATCCTCTCAATTATAAAAGGTTTGATTTTATCTTCGAAAAAGTCCTTGAAAGAAGCATGTAAATTAGTTGCCTTCTTGTTGGAGGATATATTGATTTTTACATTGTTTATCGAATGATTCTCATTATTCATTATCCATCAATAATAATAACAACCGCTCTAACTTCTCCTCTTTTTTCTCTATCTCCTTTATAGAACATCCTACATAGTCATCGTTAGCATCTTCTAAGGCAATTAGCTCTTCGTAGTTAACCCACTTAACATTCACGAAAACATTAGCAGGTGCTTCTTGAATAATGGTATTGGTAATGTATTTTTTAAAAGGTTTATTCTGAAATCTACTAGCCCAATCTGGCAGCACAATAGTTAGAATATTTGAGAAAGGATCTTGAAGCTCATTATATATATGATTGTATTTAGTAGTGGAAACTAGTGTTTTCTTTAAGTCGGGTATTTCAGAAAAATACGAGAGATAACTCTCTATAGCCATCTCTGCCTCCATTTCGCTTTCATAAAATTGAACACTTAAAATAATGCTGCCTCTGCATTGAAATTGAATTTTGAATTGGTTGTGAGCAACCTCATGAATGCTATATTTTTTAAAACTTAAGGCATGTTTGCAAAAGAAATTCTTCTCTTCTTCTTGCTCTCTTTTAGACAGACTCAATGGAGATTGAAAAACATTAGCTCCTTTGATGGTCACCACAAACCCAAAAACTGCAAGCTCTGAAGATGGCCGTAGTAATATATGATCAAAAACATAAAAGTTTTCACTTTGAGCATCAATGTTTAGTATTGCCTTTGTTAATTGGTTGACATACTCCTGTGGATGAACATTTACACCTTTTATATTGGTGCTACAAATTTCACTCTCTAAGGTATCCGAAAGCACAATACTATTTCCTACAACCTTAAAATGATGGGATTGAACGCCAAACTTAAATAACTGCCTTATACCATAAGACAGATTAACATTTTCAAAGGTTAGTGCAATTGATTGCTTGTTCTCAAGCATTATTTTTTTAATTACACCGGAGATTGAATTATTTACGCCTCCTCTAAAACCAAGGGTAGTCATTATAAATAATTTAAATCCTGAAGAGCGATGTATGTCGGAGGGAAAAGCTCCATAAGATAATGGCCCGTAGTACTTGGAAACTCCAATTGTCGGTAGCGATCTTAATGTATTTAGTTTCTGGTTAATTAATGCCTCATCGTTTAATCCAGCAACTGAATCAAAATTGGAAAAGTCATACCCAAACCTCGCTAATAGATGATCTAATATTTTCTTTCTCCTTTCTTGAAAAATCACCTTTGATTCAATTGTTTGTTGCAAGAATCGAAGTTGCTTTTCTTTATTCAAATCAATCCACTTAATCCAAGCTTTTTTTAAATTACTCTCGTCTTCAATATCTGCGTTCTTTAAGAGATATGATTCTAGGAATGGCTTAAAAATATGATACGGTTTCGGGACTTCATCCAACCATTGGACCGCCGTGGTAGAGGAAATGTTATTCAAAGAAAACAAGCTAGGTAAATGACTAAGCTGAGCAAAGTAGTTAGCCAGTATCTGATCAAAAAAGCTCAAATAGCTTTTAAACTGTTTAGAATAGGCTTTTTTTTCTTTTCCCCAACTATTGGGAGGGCCTAACTCTCCAACACCATAAACAGCTGGAAAGTCATATTGAAGAGAACGATATGTTTTCAGGTCTGTCCGTATTCCCCCCTTTACTTTAAGTGTGTTTCTTTTATGCGCCGCCTTATTTTTTGTGCTTAAGTAATTAATATTATCTATGTTAGTCGAGAACGAATACAGTTTACTGTTCTGAAAATATACGTTTATAATTGAATTTTTGAGGTCCAACCTTGGTACGCAGTTCTCTTTTACCTTGTATACCCAGTTATACTCCTTTCCAGTATTATCCTTAATTAGAATTTTTTTGATATTTCTAACTTCGACTATATCCATAACTTGATGGATTAAGTCCGATATATATAACTGCTTTTTTATTTTATTTTTAACCAGATTCTCCTCTGTTAAAAATCCATTTTTTAAGTTCGGGCCATTAAAAATTTCATCACTTGAATACCCTTCTCCAATTAATTCATCAATAGATTTAAAACTTGGTATTGGGGAAAAATATTGATCTACTTTTTGAATTATTAATTTTAACAGTGTGTCTTTTGTCACTTTCTCTTTTAGCTCGATATCTAAATCAATACCAACCAAGTCTTGATTTAAAAATTTTACTTCGTCAATAGCCATTCCTAAAAACCTGTTAGAATTTACCTTGCCGATAACAATTGCTTCTGCTTCCGTTATTTCTTCCTTGGTGGGAGAAGGGCTCATTAATTCGATCCAAAGAGTATAAAGCGAAGTATATTCGTCATGGTAGGAAGATGGAATTATTTCAACATTTCTAATCTCGTTAAGATCAAGGATTATTTTCTTCAAGTCAGACAGGGTGACCACTCCCGAGTTTAAAACTTCATGTGCTTGATAAAATGAAGAATTCCCTTCTTCTGCGGTATTAAATATATCCTCTATATTGGTATCAGACCTATACCCTAATTCAGTAATAACGTAACAGAGTATTTCTAAGGTGGTAATACCTGGGTCGTGAATGTTGTAATCAGTCCAAAGGTCTCCCGATAAATTTTGAAGCAATTCTAAACCAATACTTTTTAGGACATCTACACTTTTAATATTTGCCGTAAGTTCATCCTTTAGTCTTATACCCCTTGGTTCATTCAATTGTTGAAAATTTTGAATTTTTATTAAACTTTACACCAAAAAACAGAGTCAGGTATCCCCTCTTTTTGATTTTATATGAATCTTTTCTATTAGTTTATAAACCTTCATGAAAGGAAGGTGACCTAGCGCCTCAATAATGGTGTTAACTTCTTGCTGATTTAAATCAAGATGTATTTTTGTTGGCTCTTTTTGCACTATTGAAATAATTTTGAAACGTTATATTTAATCATTACACCATCTCCATAATTTTTTTTGGTTCTAATTTGAAGTTGATAGTTGAAGAAAGACCCTCTCCACCTAATATCTATGTTATTTCTCATCGACCCATACCTTGCCCTTGTTTTTTGTATTGCCGGCTTAGATTTTCCGTAGGTTGATAATGCAATTGCATACAAAATAGCGTGAGCTCCTTTTTTACCTGTAGATGCTACGATTTCCAATACACTATACTCATCTAAATTAGTTAGTACGTCATGCCATTTGCTATCCGCTTTAACTTCTCCAGATACGTACAATCCAATTCGCCCATGTGATGAAACCATCCCGTTGACATCAAGCTTTGAGCTTGGTTTAGTGCTTCCAATTCCTACATTCCCGCCATTTTCAATAAATAATCGACTCCCGCCATTTGGTTCTCCAATATTTAACCCTTCGTTGCCATCTTCAGCAACTTGATTAATTACCCAATTAGGGTTTAGATCACTGATATTATCGTAAAAGGACATCAACTCTTTGTTAACTCCGTCAGAAACTATTTTAAATCCCTCTCCTTTCTCTCTAGAAATTCCGTCATCAACGCTATTTAAGCCAGAATCTATAAAATCATGAAAATTATCCTCTTTAGGTATGTTTCCCTTTAAAAAAAAATTCTTTAATGACTTTCTATTTATTGATGACATATTTGTTATGCTGGAATATAAAAAGTAAACTTAGTCTTTCGACTTTTATTATCCACTTTATCAGGCATAATTTTATAACTTTTTTCAATTATAAAGGTATCCTTTTTTGCTGTTTCCTCATCCAATGCATCGTCAACTATATAGTCTGTATCTATCATCATTTCATTTATACCAAAATTATCAATTTCTTCCTTGTCGGTATATGGTAAAATAATGTGCTGATCATCAGAAATTAAGATGGAAATTAAACTGGTTGACTTAATCTCAATAGCATTTGACTTTGCCCCTTTTTGGTTAATAATTTTTCCATCTAGCAAATGAAATAAGGAGAAATTGACAACATGATCCACATACTCTTGTTGATCAATAAAATTTAATATCAGCGCACTACTTATTGACTCGCCTAACTCTACTTGAGAATTGAACTTGTACATCCATGGACTTATGTATGATTTTATAGCCTCATTTAGTTTATTAACATAGAATTTCTTGTCGTATCCATCCCATAATTTAAGACTGAATTTAACTTTAACTTGTTCATATTTTGGGTTTATAACTTTAAAATTAATGCCGTTTGGAGTAATTAGTTCCAAAAAAACTTGCATCCTATCAATTTCTACCGAAGAAAAATATCTTGGAATTCCAATAAAATTTTCGTCTTCAATAATTTTAGGAACAACTACCAGTAATACACTTCCTGGAGATATATTAAATTGCTCATCAATATTGGAGAGGCATTTAACTCTATTTATTATTGGAAAGTTTTCCAATAATATTTTTTCATAGTCTCTACCGCTTACGGCTCTATTTTTATGCCTTAACCTCTCAGCAATTCTTAAAAAATAACCGTCATTATCTTCTTTTTCTAACCCATCAAACCCATGGTATTTTTGTTGAACTTCTGCAATGTCTTTCCGATTTTTCTGAAAATTAGAAATTTGAAAGGGATCAATATTCGCATACTTCACCTTTTCAATGTTATGACACTTTGCTGTGGTAGCATGTAGAATAATATCTTGAACGTAATTTAAAAATGAACTGCCATTTATACTTTCTACTTTCATCCAAATGCAACTTTTGTCGAACAAACCCGTTGTATCAAAAGAAGCATTTTCTAAGTTAAACTCTACAATTCCGGACCTTTTGAAATTGTTTGTCTTTTCATAAATTAACTCATTATCATTCATTTTTGTCCAAGAAGATCCATTAAAATAAGACCATTCAAGCGACAAGTTCAATGACGACTTATTTGCAAAGCCTTCATTAATTTTAAAAAGCATTGAGAATTGCTTGTTACTGCCAAAATTATTGATTCCAATTTCAATTGTTGATCCAGATCTGTAATGTGGAAAAATATTTTTTGCATTACTAACTTTTTGTTTTCCAAATGGGTGTACATGGTAAAATCCAAAGTCTGGGAAATTATCAGAACTGTAATTCATGGACATTTTTACGTCAACTGACATGGATTTTAAAGTTGGCGTATAGGGTTCGTTTGGGGTTGAATAATTTGATTTTTTCTTAACTGATTTAATGGCAGATTCCCTTAAAATATCCGGATATTGTTTGTGCCCAAACCCTTCAGGAGGATAACATAGTTCAAGCTTTAAATAACCATCTTTAGACCTATTGTTATATGTTCCTTTGTTCTTTTTACTTAATGAGGGCAATTGCAAGTCTAAGTTGGCAGTATTAATTTCACTAATCCTTCTTACGTTAGAAATTGCTCTAGAATCGTCGGGAATGTCTTGAAAAAGGCTTAACACTTGTTTGTCGGTATCAGGAATCCATCTTTTATTTCTTAAATAACTCAATCGTACTTCAAAATCTTCATTATTAATCTCATAGGGATAGTCAGCATAGTGGGTTTCAAAACCCCCTTCAAATGCAGGAAGTCCATACCATTCAAGATTAATTTTTAAGTCATTAATTGGGTATAAAAAAAATGTTGGATGGCCAATAATAAAAGATGAGTCCGTAATTGGCTGTGAGCCAAATGGTTCAAAAGGAGATGTGCTATCTATTTCCCCAAAATCATTACTGAGACTCAAGTTTTTTATTTCTAAGATCTCTAAATCAACATCAATAGACTTAAGGTCTAACGATTTTAAATAATGATAATGCTCAAATAATTTGTGGTTTAATTTAAATTGGAAATAAGGGTGCGGGTTATATCCAAGAAAACTTTCGTCTTTTGGGTCAATAGTAATTATTGCAGGGTCAATGTTCTCCACTAATACTACAATTTCTATAAAATAATTTTCATTAACTTCTTCTTCAAAATGAAGAATTGTTTCTACCTTCTCACTGCTAATATTGAACCATCCATCTTCAGAGGTATAGCTTACCTCAAACAAACTAGTAATCTGATCTGCATTTAAATGAAGTTCTGTACTTGAAAATCGTTCTACGGATTTCTTCGAAAAATTAAATTTAAAGGCTATTTTTCTATCTCCTTCTTCTAAACATAGAAAATCAGACCCAAACAAAAATCCAATCTTAGATTCGTTATTTGAGAAGTCAATCGTCTCCTTGTTGCTTTCAAACCTGTTCAGAAAGTAATTATGAGAGGAAGAAAACTCGAATCCTAAAACACTATTAATTTTTGATTTATTTACAATAATTGTTTTTTCAATGTTATAAAAGATGTCTTCTCCTTCTTCATTAACACCGGCAAGAAGTTTTTCGTCTTTTTCAACCTCAACATCCCTTTCAACATTTGAAACAAAATTAACATGCACTCTGTCAGGGTTTTTGCTTTTGTGTGGGATTTGCAAAACTTCTTTGTAATAATACTCTTGATGCCTAAAAGAAATCGAATTTATAGAGTTTCTTGCTTCGTTATATAACTTATAAAAAGTTAATAGCAGCCCTATATGCGGAGCAACCTTTTTACTCTCAACAATATTTTTCTCATAGTAATTTAGTGCTGAATCTTTTATTATTTCCAATACTCCGAACGTCTTTTTGCTAAACTCTCCTAATAACTTAGGGATACCATCTAATTTTCGATCAATCCTGGGTAAGGATTGATTTGAGTTAATTCCCCAATATGGGCTATAATCTTGTTTGGATGCTGTTTTTGATTTCTTTTTAATAAAATCAAGTATTTCGTATACTTCTTGAAAAATGGAACTAAGCTCCAAGTTAATTAATTTCTCTAGCTCTTCTTTATAATCAGAATACTCAGTTAAATTTATAATGATCAGGTCTATCGCATAAAAATGCTTGATTAATAATTCTAACTCATCGTGTATTGCAATTATGTAATCTTTCTCAGCTGTATTTGGGCTTAGAAATTTGCTCTCTACATGAAGAGATTCGATATTGTAGAAGGCTAACCTTAGTATACTTAAGGTTGGATTGTTTTGAAAAAAAGAGGTCCAATCTCCGTCCAGAGTATTTTTTTCATTAAAAAAAGCGATCTGAGAAGCAAAGCGAGTTGTAAATTCTATAAACTTTGAAAAATCAAACTCATCTATCAAAAAATATCCAGAATCAAGCGCATTAATTATTCTGTCGTTTTGACTTAATCCGAGGTTCTTATTATATGTTCGATTGAAATCTAAAAAATACATCTATTAAAGATCAGTTCCTTCTTTTAAATAGAATGGGTAAACCATATTCGTTCGGCTATTAGTGCTCTTAATAATATAAAATAAATGGATATAAACTAATCCTTTGTTCATGTCCTCTTCAAACTTTATACTTTCTAAATTTATTCTTGGTTCAAACCTTAATATAGCCGTTGTAATTACATCTTTTATTTTGGTTTGAAAAGATAAGGTTAATTTCTCGAAGGCCATAAATGATAAGTCGCAGCCAAATGTTGGATGAAAATGCCTCTCTCCGGGAGCCGTACCTAAAATTAATTCCAAGCTTTGCATGATGTCTTTGTTGCCGGTAGATAGCTCAACGGTATTCAAAGTCTTATTAAATCTTACTGGAAATTCCCACCCTTTGCCTAAAAAATCAATCTCTATATTATCTCCCATACTATTATCCTCCTATTTGAACCGTTGGAAGTCCTACAACAATAGAGCCTCCGTGAGCTGTTGAATCTCCCATTCTTGCCGCTGGTTTGCCTCCAATCATTACAGATGATGACCCATTCACAATAGAATCAGGAGGCCCAACGCACACACAATTGCACCCTACAGTCGCTGCAGGCATGCCCCCAATTAAAACTGTAGGCGGCCCACTTGGCAGAATAGGACCTCCTACATGAGGAATTGGAGGAACTCCCGGTGTTTGCATTGGACATTGATGCATATCTGTTACTCTTGCTGCTGCCGGCATATCTAATTTATTTGAACCATTGAACCTTTTATTATTGCATTTGCCGAAGTTGTTAATTCAGCGCCGCCTTTACCGGCTGCTGAGAATTTTGCATTTGCTTCATTCTTAATGTTCATCCCCTTCAATGCAATATCTCCTGCGCCATCGATGTTTACATCCCCTTTAGATGCCTTAATATTAATATCCCCACTTGAAACAATGGAAATTCCGGATTCTTCTAATTTAATAGAATTCTCATTCTGATCTTTTAAAACGATTGACTTTTCTTTGTCGTTAATTATTATTGTATTCCCATCTGGTGTCTCTACATTAACAGATTTATCTTCATCATTAATTATAATCTTTACACCCTCTCGGCTAATAATCCCTTTCTCATTATTTGTTTCATCGGCTAATATCGGAGGAATGTTGCTTTTGGAGAATAGAGACCCTAGAATAACTGGACTTCGCGGATCTGAATTTAAAAACCCTACAATAACCTCATCGTCTTTTTCAGGCCAAAATACCTTCCCTCTCTTGTTCCCTGCGTCTTCAAAGACCATCCTTGCCCATAACGTCACATCGCTTCCTGCAACAGGAAGTGCTATTTGAACTCTGTGTTTTTCATCACCATCGATTTTTAAGACTTTCCCGATTTGTAGGCCACTAACGGATGGTAAAAGACTGCTTGCTCCCTTCGAATTAAGATCCTTTCTAGATGAATGCCAACTGTTACTTAATCCGAATTGAATGTGAGTAACCCAACCCCCGCTATTCATCTCATGCTTAATAGCTGAGACCAACACCGTTCCACTAAACTTATCCCCAACCCCTTTTATTTCAACTATATCACCCAATTTAATGGATGAATTCCCGGTAATTTTAATTCGCCCTTTGACCTTATTCAAACTAGCAATAGTTGTTTTTGAATTCGCCCAACTTGTCAACTCGTCCTCCGAAATTTCTCCACCGTGGAATAATTCGGTTTCTCCCGATAAAACCCCTCCTAACTCTGCAAGCTTTATTCCATTATTTTCTAATTGTGAAAAGGAGGCAGGTTTGCCAGATGCTGTGATAACTTTTTGTTTATCCGAGTCCCACGAAAAGCCGTCAACATTACTGTATTGATTTTCCACATCTGCTTCAAATTCAAACTCCAAAATATCTTTCCCATAGCTAAATATCTCAACTGCAGACCCCAAAAGAGAGGGGTCTTGAACTAGAACATCCCCGCCATCAAACAACACAATTTTTGCATTTACTTCGCATCTTAACATGAAATAGTCCCAATTAGAGGCGTCGAATTGCAGGGAGTTCTCAGAGCTTAAAAATTCTCCAGATAAGTCTAAGTTGCCGCTAACGTTGCTATCATTAAACAAGCTCGTAAGGATCACTTTATCATCTTTCGTTTCAAAAAAAGCCGTCTTATTCCCTGCACACATCTTTAATACTTCGTGCTTACATTCAATATTGAGAGAAGAAGGGTCCCCATCTCTAGACTTTATCCGATGGCGTACTATAATCCCAGAGAAGACCACCTCATTCTTACCATCATAACCCAACTCAATGATTACTTTCTCCCCAGGGTTAAATTCCTGTCCAGAACTTAATTCAAAATCTTGCTTACTGGAATCGCCATCCATAATTGAAATACTCGCATATGGGATTTTATTTATCTCGCTGAAGCTAACAATTGATAAAATTGGCCCCTGAGAAACAGAGGATGTTCCTCCCACGGTTATAGTATATGAAATGTAATTATTGTCATCTGCCACTTTTAAAGCTGTTATTTAGTTAATGGAGGAATAATTATTTTTTGCCCTACTTTTAATGCTCTTGGGGAATGTAATTTGTTGAATCTAGCTAATGGAAGATACAAATTCGTGGTGCCGTAAATATTATTCGATATAATGGGAAGTGTCTCTCCTTCTTTAACAGTGTAATAATGGGTCATGTCAGGAGACTCTCTCCCTTCTTTCTGTCTAGCTAATGAAGGAGAAACTGTTGCTTTAAACTCTAACTTTACTTCAGCCATCATTAACTTCCCTTCTTTGTTGTTTTTGTTTATCGCTTGTTTAAACTCCGTGCACACTCCCTTAAATATAAAATCGCCAGCAACAATTTTTATAACTGGTGGTCTATGCTCCGCTCCGGAGTATTTCATTACTACATCTTTCAAATCATTTATCTGATCTTCGGTTGACTTTAATTCCGGAAAAGTCCCGGAACTCAAGACTTTTTTTAGCTCGCCCGATTCTAGGTCAAAAGTAGTTTGTTCATAAATTTGAAGGGTTATTACTGCTGTATCTGCTTTCTGACCACTGTAGGTGGTGTCGGCAGTTGCACCTATTGCTTTTGTGCTGTTATAATGGTTAGCTTTTGTCACATCCTTCGAATATTCTCCATTCTCGCTAATCCATTTACCATTTAACGACTCGGTGCAATCTTGGTCTTTAAAACTTTCAAATTCTATTGGGGTAAATCCTGACATATAATTTTAGCGTTGACCGGTTAATCTATTGTTTTCATAAAAAACCTCGATAGTATCTTGTATAATTTTTCCTTTCGCTTTATTTATCTCCTCTGCAATTAATTTGCGCAGATAAGATTCATCAGAAGAGTTATCTCCAAAAGAATAAGATGAATCGGTTTGATTGACAGTGGTGTTTATAACCAATTCTTTTATTTCACACGGCATATTTATATAAGTATTAAAGAAATGTGAGCTATTTAAATTCTCTTTAAAAATAACCTTTCCAAGATTAATTTGCAATACTGATTTTTATCAATACTGCATTTTGGGCTCTTCATATTTACTTCTAGGGCTTTTTTCTTGAAGTCCTTCTGTTTAGCCTTGAGGACTTCTCTCCTGCGGGAGTTATTTTTAGTGGCTTTTTTTGAAGATACCCGTCCATCATTCTTGCCACACGGAGCGTGTTTTTTGCAATTGCATATTTATCTGCCTTTAGCTGAATTGGTCCAATATATTCTCCTTGTTCAAATTTAAAATCACTGTATTTAAAAGTGATTTTTTCAAGCATCACGTCCTTCGAGTTAGCATCTATACCACTGGTTGTAAAGCTAAACGGGAATGCCCCAAAAAACGACCATTTTAGAATGGGTTCCGCTTTCTGGTTTAATACATGAACGAAAATTGGAATTGTTAGTATTTTTTGTTCTCTAACCTGAATCTCTAACCATCTAAATAGTAATGATTTTTTACTCGTTTTTCCTCTTTCTAAAACTAAGTCGGTGAAATCATAACTATAAGAAGGTTTAAAATGCGCACCATAGCCCTCCGAGAGTGATTCAACCTTATATTTCAATTCAATCCCCTCAACTTTTGCAAAAGAAACATCATCAAAGATTGTCCCGTCCCCAAATCGAACTAAAAAATGAAACCCTACTAATGGAAGTTCTTTTGACATGCAGACAAATTAAGCCATTAGTAGGGTTTGTGTTAAGAATACTATTATTATGCTATTGTTAATCCTTCATGCGCAATCTCGATAGTTTCAACAGCAACAGAATTGTCATCTGACTTAAGATCCGGGCTATCAACTTTCTTCGGCCAAGCGTTTAACAACTTCCATGTCATCACAGGGGCATGTGCCTCATCAAGTAGGCTAATTGTCACGTCTTTTCTTGTCGGAGTGTTCATAGCGACTTCATTAAACCATGAATAATATTCCTGGTCGCCTGCAAAGATTCCTTTCTTAATCGTAATATCGCTAAATTTTTTAAGCCCTGACATCTTCTGAGTAGAAAAAGTTTGGTCATCACCTGCTCTATATTCAATTACTTCAACCTCCATATCTAGCCCGGACACCTCAGAACAATTGATAATCGTTCCTCCAAAATCTACAGAGAAATGAAATCCTGGTAATGGGTAATTAGCATCTGCCATAATTTATGTTTTTATTGATTATTAATTTAGCTTAAGATTCTTGTAGTTTGTGAGAGAATTTTAAAACAATGAATTCTGCTGGTCTAACAACTGCCATCCCAATTTCTATATTCATTCGTCCCTCTAAAATATCTACTTGAGACATTGTAGTTCCTAAACCAATATTTACAAAGAAAGCTGCGTCCGTTGTTGCACCAGCCAAAGCCCCTTGCTTCCATAGGTTAGTTAAATAGTTCTCTATCATGCCCTGTACTCTTGTCCAAGTATTCACATCATTGGCCTCAAAAACTGCCCAATTAGTGCTCAATTTTAAAGACTTTTCAACCATATTGTAGAATCTTCTAACAGACACATATCTCCATTCGTTGTCATTCCCAGCTAGTGTTCTTGCTCCCCAAACTAAAGTACCTTGCCCAGTAAATGGTCTAATAGCATTAATAGACTTGCCTGCCGTAACGTCAACATTCAAATCCTCTTGCTGCCTATTATCTAACCTTAGACAAGGAGAAGCAACAGAAGACAAGCTAACGTTTGCAGGAGCCTTCCATACACCTCTGTTAGAATCTACTTGAGAGTACACACCTGCAATTGCTCCTGACGGTGGGATTAAGCTCGCGTTTTTTTGAATTTCATTAACAATGTTTTTATAAAAGTCATTTGAGTCATATACTATCTTATCCAAACTATCTTTAATAGCTACTGAATCGTTCTTCAAATCAGCAAGAATGCCCTCAAGAGAAACAAATTGAGCTTTTATCGCACTGATAGCCTTTTTCAATTTGGCACCGTCCTCTAACCCTTCATAAAGGTTGCTAATTGTGCTGCTCCCCAAGTCATAATCCAAGTAATCGCCCTCAACATTTATAATTCCAGATCCAAGACTACTATCTATCGAAGATAATCCCTTAACCAAACCCGCTAGGGCCGAACTTGCATTAGTTTTAATATTTAATTGATTAACAATCAAGTTGTTTTTTAACCCCGAACTTTTGAACTCAATTATTTTGTCCACACTGTCTTTAATAAAAGAAAGGTAGGTGGTTGCCTCATCCATAGTACCTATCTTATCTGCAGATACTTTATAAAATGATTCACTATAATTTCCTTCTTCTCCTTTCGGATTGGCAATAAAACTGCTAACAGATCCAAGATCTTCAATTGCTGCTTTTAGATTAATAATTGAAGATGGATCGGAAACAAGGTCCTCAAGATTGATTTCATCCCCTCCTGCACTCATCATCTTTACGTCCTCAAAACCGAAATTTGCAGAATACGTAGATAAAATCCAAGGATAATACGCGGCACCATACTTTAAAAAATTGATCCCAATGCCATTTCTAAAGTCTAACACGACATCTTCGTCTGCTCTGTCAACGTGTCCACTAAAAATATCTAAAACTGCAACCCTGTCTTGTAGGCTGTTGCATTGAGCCAACATCGCTTGCTGAAATGAGTATGCCTGATCTTTTTTCTCTAAAAGCATTGCATCCGGAGATACCAAAATAGTTGGGTGATCTTCCTTCTCGACTGCCGACAAACCAGCCTCTAACGCATCTACAGAAATGGCATCACCGTGAAGGCCTACTGAAACAATGTAACATTCTCCACCACCATTGGCAAAGTATAACCTAACACTATTATATAAAAAATAATTGTACTGAGAGTTTATAGAGTTAACGCTATTGTCAACATTAAGGTTAACTGTAATGTCTCCCAAACTCGCCTCGCCACCAAACATCATTTGGTAATCCAACATAGAAGTTATGTGCGTAGGGTTTCCATCTAGGCTTTTACCGTTTCTTGATGCTTTCGCTGTATATCCAATGAATGCGGGGACTGCAGTTGCAACTCCGGCTACCGATGGTGGAAGGGTTGAGATTTCTTCAACGTACACTCCCGGGGTTTTATAATCTGCCATATAACAATGAGGTTTAAATTTGTGTCTAATTTAATATGATGTTAGATGTTAACAATCATTGTTAAAAAATAGTTGTTAACAGGGTTTTTAACACCCTCCCGTTTGATTGAAAAATGACTCAGAGAGGGGTATGGAAGACCAAGCAATATCTCTCCTTGCGCCTCTAAACTAAGCCTAAATTTATAATGCTCTTTTAACCCTACGGAGATAGAGGAAATTAACGAAAATTGATTTTCTTTCTGATTTCCTGCCTCGAAAACCTCAAAACTTAACTTTTGCTGATCATCTGTTATGGTGCAATGTTCGACTCCTTCAAAGTATTTGGCGTTCAATATATACTCCCAAAATATCTCTCTACTAGAAAGCGTTACCTGATGGAGCTGCTCTAGCTGTTGCGTTATATTCAATGAAACAAACCCATCATAATTATTGTCCTTCGGGCTCCAAATAAATGTATACTCTGCTCCGTCTTGATATTCTATTTTATATCTCCCAACATTGAAATCTTGGGCAATTAAAAAACTATTTAATGAGTTTGAATCTGCGATTTTTAGCTCTGAATTTAACACCCTGACAACCTCTTTTCCTTCAAATAAATTGACAGGAAACGCACCTGAAAAGAATGGAAATATTTTTAATTCGTCAATTTTAGTGGCATTGCTTTCATTGTGACACAAGAAAAATTTTTGCCCCTTTGTTGCATGCAGAGGAACATTTGTTTTTAATTGGAAAAGTTCATCATTCAACTTTATTGCAAACGACACTCTTTTTTCGCTCTCAATTGCAATTTTTGGCTTCCACTGACCGGCGACATGCCACCCCTCTTGGAGCAGTATGATTTTAGAGTTAATTTTTTTTACAATGATCTTGTAATTTCTAAAGAAAGATGCGGTTTCTAGTGTTGGGACAAATTCAATTTTCGGAATCTTCTTACTAGAATAATATTCATGATGTAATTCGAACGACGCTAACTCAACGTGAGATCTGCCTAGACTAAGATTTGTTTTTATCAAAATTTGATCATTTTTTATCTACCTTTTTCTCCTGAGGAAGTAATTCGTGGAATGGTGTATTCTAATGTGGATTCCTCAATACTAATCGTTCTCATTTTGTAAAGAACGCACGGAGCATATTTTGCCCCCAACACAGACAGAACATTGCTTTGTTCGTGAAAAGTCATGTTACTTATTTCAACCAAAATTTTTTCAATTTTATTGTCCAATCCTGTTGTGTTGTTAGGTGTAAACACTTTTTTTGCCTGAAAAAAGCCAATAATCGATGAAATGAATTTTAGGGATTCCTCATATAGCTTTTCATTAAATAATGAATAGAATAGAACATAAAGATTAAGGTGCACAGGATGGTTTTGACCGTTAACAGGAACACCAAATCCATTTGGTGTGGCTGTTTTTTCTTCTTCTAAATTAACAAGGGAAACCACTATTCTATTTTCATCTTTCAACGATAAACTCCCGTCAAGGTTTAATAGGTTTGAGGCCACCACTCTATTTTCATTCAATCGAAATTTTATATTCAAAGAACTGTTTAGTTCTTCAACGATAGCAAATATAGCCGAATCTATCATTTAATTTGATATTGTTTTTAGTATCCAAATAGTTAACCTAGCAAGGTATACCCCTATAAAAGAGAATATGGATAATAAATATATTAATTCCGTTTTAGAAAAATTCAAATACGAAAGAAGCAATTGAGTCTTTGCTGCTGAAAAAGACAGAATTAATTCAAACACTGTATACCCTGTAACGAATCCAATAAAGATGCTGATAAAAATCCACAACACCTCTACCGCTATTTTTCTCCTTCTCTCCTTTTTTACACCTCCACTAACAACATTGAGAACGCTTGCTTGGGACTTCATGGTTGCTCTGAATGCTTTGCGATATAAGTCTCTTTCTGTCCTTCTTTCTAGTGATTTAAAAAATTTATCAACTGCCAAACCTTTACAATTTAAGATTACAATATAATCAATTTAGATTTTAGTTAATTTACCAATTCAATTATAAATAATCAATTTATAAACAATCGAAAGAGAAACGGGAAGTTTGAATGCTCTTTAATTTGTCTGAAGTCAAATTAAACATCAAAGGATTATCTTCAATTCCACATGAAGTTAATTACGATAATAACTTATAAGGAGAAGTTACTATTGATATTCTAACTAAATATCTCAAACCTGTGCTATTGATGACATGTATATAACGCAGACCAAATATTGTCACATGAACAAATTTATTTGTGCATTCCTGATTCTTTCGACCGTTTCAAATGCGCAAGAAACAGCTCAATATTCTATAAAACAATTGCGGCAAGGCTTAGTACTCATCCCTTCCACAGCAACCGACAGTTATGGAATTTCAATAGGTCTGTTGGGTTCAGAGGTTTGGTGCGGTATGCCGTATTTTAAAAAGTCTCACGGAACAAACATTCAGTCGTTAGGACAAGGTGCATTGGGGATGTTTATATCTTTGGATACTTATAAATATTTGGGAAAAAGCATTAAAAATCCAATTAATGAAGACTCCTTGCGGACTCTAAACGCATAGCGAGCCTTACACAATAGAATGGAGTGTCTACATTTGATGTGACGAATTTATATAGTCCGAAACTATAAATTTGAATTATGAAAAGACATTTTGACAATGAGTTCAAAACCATGATTGCTGAACTTTTAATTTCTGGTAAAAGAGCTAAAGAGATTAGCGAAGAGTATAATATACAAGACGGAGTAATAAGACGTTGGCGCAGAGAGTATGAGGCCAAGTCTGGAGATTTATCGAAGAAAAGAGTAGTAACTGCCGAAGAGTTAGAATTAAAAAAGCTACGAAAAGAATTACAAGAGACTAAATTAGAGCGTGATATATTAAAAAAGGCGGTGAGCATCTTTTCCAAGAGCGGCAATTAAGATATAATTTTATGTTAGAAAACAAAAAGTTATTTCCTGTCGAAAAGATGTGTTATTGTTTGAAGGTAAGTAAGAATGCCTACTATCATTGGTTAAAAGTGAAAGACACACCAATGTTAGAAACGACAACGACTTTTTTAAAAGCTAGAATATTAGCTTTGTTTAAAGAAAGTCGAGAGACATATGGTAGTTTACGTTTAAATAAGATGTTAGAACGAGAAAAGTTATATTATTCAAGATCTTACGTTGCTGTTTTAATGAGAGAACTTGGGCTAAGAAGTGTTTTAAGGAAGAAATTTGTTATTACTACGGATTCAAATCACTCATATACAATTGCTAAAAATATATTAAACAGAGACTTTAAATGCGATACAATTGGTAAAAAATGGGTGTCTGATATTACATATATTAGGGTTAACGATGATTGGAACTACTTAACAACCATAATGGATTTAGCAGATAGAAAAATAGTTGGATGGTCGTTGAGTGAAGATATGACAGTCAAAAACACAGTATGGAGTGCGTGGCTTACTGCGATTGATACAAGAAAAATCAAATATAATTTCATTTTCCATTCAGATCAAGGAGTACAATATGCTTCGAATAAAATGTCAAACGTGTTAAGAGAAAATATAAAGATTACCCAAAGTATGAGCAGAAAAGGTAACTGCTGGGATAATGCAACAGCTGAGAGCCTTTTTAAGACTATTAAGTACGAATGCACTAATAGATTTAAATTCACTTCTAATAAACAGTTATTTGATTGTTTAGAAGACTATATCAGATGGTATAATACAAAAAGAATACACTCTACATTAGGATATAAAACACCGTTAGAGATGCAGTTAGAATTAGAAAAATTAATTAACAAAGCGGCTTAATAAAATTAGTCACATATTTTGTAGCTATTCCAGAATTCTATTTTCTACCCTCGGTGCAATTCAAAAAAGGGTAAAAGGACTAATCATTTCACCTTTTTACGGCAGTAGACAACCCTTAAATCGATTATCATCAAACCTAATTCATAACAGATACTTATAAGTAAGCGGAGCTCAAGTAGGTCTAATCAACGAAGCAGGGAAAGTAAATGGCTTGCAACTTGGATTAATCATTAAAACCACAGAACTAAGTGGCCTGCAAATTGGACTGTGGAATGTAAACGAGAAACGCAAATTTCCAATAGTTAATTGGTAAGAGAACTACCAGCTTCAAAGTATTATGAATTCATAACCAAGAAAGGGTTTCTCAGCTTCTAAAACGTATCAAAATATCTAAACTTACCCCTTTTTCCCAAGAAAGGCTTTAATCACCAACATTCCAACAATTCCAGCTATTGTTGAGGCAATTAATATCGCCAATTTCGCCTGCGATTTTACGATAGGGTCTTCAAATGCCAGTTCAGATATAAAAATAGACATCGTAAAACCTATACCAGCCATAATCGAGGCTCCAGTTATGGTTCCCCAGTTAGTGTTTTCAGGTAATTCGGATATTCCCAGCTTTACAAAAAGCGCAGAAAAACTTAAAATCCCAATGCATTTACCCACTATCAAACCAGCAACAATTCCGATAGAAACCGGCTCTAACAATCCTCTCCACGATTCAGGCTGAATCTCTATTCCTGCATTAGCCAAAGCAAATAGTGGCAAAATAAAAAAGGAAACAAAAGGGTTCAAGTTATATTCTAGCATTTGTAAAGGTGTTTCAATTTTTTCTTGCTCCTCTTTTATGTCTTCAATAATTTCATGCTGTTCATCACTTAGATATTGCCCGTCAATTGATTTTGTTCGTTGAAGCTTATCTAACAGTGATTTTACATGGCTAATAAATCCACGCTTGTTAATTCTCGTCTTGGCTGGAATAGTAAATGCCAATAATACGCCCGCTATTGTTGCATGAACTCCTGAAAGCAAAAAGGCATACCACAATCCGCAAATTCCGACAATAGCATATATCCTAGTTTTTCTGACACCTAAATAATTCAACAACAGTAGAAAAGCCAAAAATACCGCTCCGTACTCCAAATAAAGAAGCAACAAATTATCAGTATAGAAAAAGGCAATTACCAAGACAGCCCCTAAATCATCGACAATTGCCAATGCGGTAAGAAATAGTTTTAGACTTAATGGAACTCGACTTCCCAAAAGAGATAAAACACCTAAAGTAAAAGCAATGTCGGTTGCCATTGGAACTCCCCATCCACCCTCGGTTGGTGTTCCCCAATTAAAGATACTGTAAATGATAGCCGGAAATATCATACCTCCTAAGGCAGCAGCGGCAGGCAGCGAGGCCTTTTTCCATGTTGACAAATCACCTGCCATCACTTCGCGCTTAATTTCTAGACCAACTAGAAAGAAAAAAACGGCCATTAAACCATCGTTAATCCAGTGATGTAGGTTCTTACTAATCATGTAATCTGTTCCGAAACCAATTGAAAATGAAGTCTCCCATAGTTGGTGGTACGTCTCTTTCCAAGGAGAATTAACCCATACCATAGCGATTATTACTGCTAAAAACAAAAGAATGCCAGATACCGGTTTATTGCGCAGCAAGTTATCAACCGGCCTCAACAACCTATCTATAGGATAACTACGCTCAGTTATAAAACGATTAACTAACTTTTCGTTTATTTTAACGTTTTTCTTTTCTTTCATTCAACTCTGTATACAGGAAACCGATTTACTGTAGTTTCGTAATGCGGTGATTCTTTATAAATATAATACAACTGCGCCCACGAATCTTTAGCAAAACCCTCATCTTCTTCCTTTTTCTTCTCATATTCTTTTTTAACATCAGGATTCTCTCTCAAGAATTGAAGTGCCTTCGGTTCAAAAGCATACTCCGAAAACCACTCTTTTTGTTGCAGAATCCCTTCGAAGAAGTTCCAAGCAAAAAACCCATCTACAGATTGAGGTTCCAACGTTTCAACTATGTAGCGGTTCTCCTCTTGATTTACATGTATTAAATAATCACCTTCATACAGTTGAACTTGTTCTTTCTTTTTAAGCACCTCAACATCGGAGTGTAAAAAATGCGCCTCGTAAGGTGTTTTAGGTGACTTAAAATCTTCAATGTAATACACGTGTGCTTCAATAATAGAATCTTGACCGAGCTGCGTTAACTTGACCTTATTCAACTTTAACCGATCTACCACTTGATCGTATGCCTGAGGAACAACATAGTATTTTGGTTTCACCACTTTTACTTTAGGCTTAAATGAATTGTAATATTCAACAGTTTTAGCAAAGGGCTTATCTCGGTTGTAAAACATCATTTCTTGCCCCGTTAATTCACTTTTACGAACCTCAGTACTGTATCCATTAAATGATATTTTCTCAAATTTGGTAGTATCCAACTCCCACTGAATGGTAAATTGATTTTGAGTTTTAGTTAGCTGTTTTGCCTGTTTACGCTTGCGCTGAATAGTCGTCGAGTTTTCTGCAGAATAGGAAACTACTGTTTCTAAGAATCCCAAAGTGTGCTGCACTCTCTGCTTAAAAGGTTTGTATACGTGAGCTTCAGTTACAAAACTAAAACAGTCGAATAAAGAAGCGTATCCAGAAGAATATCTTGGCGTTTCTAAGAAAGACTTTATTCCTTCATCTGGAGACGATTTATAATTGCATACATATGGAATCATATCCATTCTTCTTTCACGCATGCTTTGATAAAAAGACGGCAGCATTTCATTCTCAACAAATTCAGACAATACAGGGTTTAACTTGTCTTTCTGAGTATTGATTAATGTCAAAGTATATTGATGATCTGATCCGTTGGTAGTGTGTGTATCGACAAAAATATCAGGATCCCATGCTCTAAAAACTTGAGTAAATGTCTTTGCATTTCGAGAATCTAATTTTATAAAATCTCTATTCAAATCTAAATTCTTTGCGTTTCCTCGAAAACCATGCTCTTCAGGACCATTTTGATTTGCCCTAGAATATGATCCTCGATTTAACATGCCCCCAACATTATAAACCGGAATTATTAAGACAACCACAGAATCCAACATTTTATACAACTCATGCTCTGAGTCTGAAAGCTTCTTAACTAGCGCTGCAGATGCCTCTATTCCACACACCTCTCCTGCATGAATGCCATTATTGATCAGTAGAATAGATTTTCCGCCTTTTCGAGCTTGGTCTGGTGTTGAGATGCCGTCTTTTGATACCACCACCACATGAATCGCTTTTCCAACATCTGACTTTCCTATGGCTATTAATTGAACGAATTCACTTTGCTGAGCTAAACCCTCGTATGTTTGGATGAGTTGCTCATACGTATAACTCTTGTTGTTTAAATAAAGCGCCTCATCTTGACCGTAACTATTTGTTCCGAATACAACCGAAAAAAACAGAAAAAAACGATGCAGTTTACTCAACGATTAGCTTTTTGGTGGTCGTCCCTTGCTCGGTTAGAATTTTGTAAAAATATATTCCTGCTACCTGAGGAGTAAATACAGACAAGTTTTGACGGTTTTTTAGATCAACTTCTTCTACCAACTTTCCATCAATTGTGTACACCTCATAACCTCGCAGCAGAATTGAATTTTCAACTTTTAAAAGTAGAGTAGACCCTTGTTTAACAGGGTTTGGAGCCAAAGTAATCTTGTTGTTTAATTCTGGGTTAAGCTCTGTTATTCCAACCGGATATTGAACAAATACCGCATTTGTTTTAATCAAAGCTCTTGAACCAACATTATTGGTAGCTTCTAACTCAATAGAATAAAACCCTTTGTTCGTAAAACGAACAACAATACTATCCTTTGATGCATCATTAGTGCCCATTCTGTATTCAACGAAATCAGGAATAAATTTCCACTCAAAAGTAGTACCGTAAGCAGACTTGTTCAATATTGTAAAATTTACATTACTCACTGCCGAATCGTTTTCAACTATAAAGTCTGCAGTTGGAAAACCAGGTATTACCGTTATGTAGTCCGTCCTTGTTAAAGTATCAGATCTTGAGCCCCCCATCGAAATTAATCGAACACTATACTTTCCGATATCTTTAAAGGAAACAGTTATATTTCTTGAAGTGGAAGAGCCACTTTTATACGTTACAGTATTCGGTGTAAAGTCCCACTGAAAACTAGTACTCCCTAATGATAAATTGTTGAAATCTAAATCGTCATTTACTTCTACACTTGTAGTGTCTGCTATAAAGAGTGCTAGTGCAGGTAATAACGGCTCCACTATTCGAACAGAATCTCTGAATTCAACTGAATTAGGAACGAATGTTCCTGCTATCACCAACCCATTAACTGTCATAACGGGAACACGTTCTCCATTCGAAATCCACTGGTAGGTTCTTACATGGCTAGGTATAGCGATGTTTTGCCCAGAGAAACCAACTGTATCCAAAGAAACCATATCTGTAATGACCCTCAATGTATTAAATGTCCCGTAAGGCGTAGTTATTGTACCCCACGCATCAACTTCGTTAATTCTATACCCAGATGAACCGTAGTATACTCCTAGCAATGAATTATTAAACACAAAGTCAAAAGTCGAACTATCTCTGTCTCCAAAATCCAATGGGAACTGGAAAACTTCATCCTTATCAACATACGGGTCTTGAATACGCAATACAGGGAATAATGCAAAACCTGTTGGAACAGAAACAGCTCTGTAATCAATCGAAAAGTCTGTTGACGAAGAGGTAATGAAATTATATACATCATTCACAGAGCTGCCTCCCAATGAAATAGTATCTGCAAACAACAATCCAATTCGATTGGTTGGAACGCTACTATATGGAGTTTGTGTAGAACTTATAAATCTTTGAACTCCTTGACTTATGACTCTCAACGAATCAAAGTTCCAAATCTGGTTTGCTCCATTATTTTGATAATTCAACAACACTGAAGTATCAAGAAGAGCTGTACTAAACCTCAACGTATCTCCGGAAACTGGCATATTGGCAATAGTTATACTAATTTGAGAGTAGCTGTTAAAGGTGAAGAACACGCTTAAACCGAATAGAATTTTTTTCATTTTGGTGGTGGTTATATCTTCTAAAATTAACCATTTATCGCTATAACCTCAGAAATCTGATCCGGTAACATTTCTTTCAACATATTTTCTATCCCAGCTTTCAAGGTCATTGTAGAAGATGGGCAACCACTACACGCTCCTCGGAGTACTACATTCACCTTACCGTCTTCAAAGGAATGAAAGTCAATTGCACCTCCATCACTTTCTACTGCCGGCCTAATGTATTCATCTAAAATATCTGAAATCTTAGCGTCTATTCCCTCTAAGTCAGTTCGCTTTCGCGTAGCAACTGTTTCTGTTTTTTCCTCTGCATCATCCATTTCTAATGTAGAAACTTTAACTACAACTCCTTCATTGTTAAGAAATTCTCCTAAAAAATCTCTTAATTGATGAATAACATCTTCCCATTCAATGATATCTGTTTTAGTAATTGCAACAAAGTTGCTAGCAATAAACACTTTCGAAATAAATGGGAAATTTAACAGCTTAGCTGCCATCGGAGAATTGTCAGTGTTATCATCTAACCCGTATTCATAAACTTGCCCGTCAACCACCATGTAGCGGTTAGAAACAAACTTCATCGTTGCTGGATTTGGTGTACTTTCTGCATATATACTGTGGGGTGTCATTGTTTTTTCCATAGTCCAAAATTACTCAACAAATTAAGACCGCAGCGAAATCGGAGTGTTACAAAAACATAAAGTATTTTGACTCATAACTGCTTTTCTCACACAATTTTTAAGTCCCCAAAGGTCCACTTCGACTACTCTCAGTTACAGCCTTACGATGAATTAAAAATCGAGCACGCGTTTATACCAAATTACTGTAATACTTTTGCAACGGTATTAAATCATCATTAGCTTTGTCCGTTCGATAATTAATATTTACACCATGGCATTGATTAAAACAGTTCGAGGGTTTACACCCAAAACTGGAAAAAATTGCTTTTTTGCAGAAAATGCAACTTTAATTGGAGATGTTATAGTGGGCGACGATTGTAGCATCTGGTACAGCGCTGTTGTTCGTGGGGATGTGAATACCATTTCTTTAGGAAACAAAGTAAACATCCAAGATGGGGCTGTAATACATTGTACCTATAAAAAATCAAAAACGATTATCGGAAACAATGTATCAGTTGGACACAATGCAATTGTTCATGGCTGTGAAATTCATGACAATGTATTGATTGGAATGGGTTCTATTATCATGGACAATGTTGTGGTGGAAAGCAACGTAATTGTTGCTGCAGGTGCGGTAGTAACCCAAAATAGCCGATTAAAGTCAGGATTTATCTATGCCGGAACTCCTGCAAAGAAAATAAAAGCGATTAGCGAAGATTTAAAAACAGGCGAAATTGAACGAATAGCAGATAACTATTTGACATACTCCAGTTGGTTTAAAGAAGAAGAAGAATGAAAATATACCACAACCCACGTTGCTCAAAGAGCAGGCAAACGCTAGCTTTGATTGAAGAAGCGGGAATTCAACCAGAAGTAATTAAGTATTTGGATAACATTCCTTCAAAAGAAGAGCTCTTAGATCTTTTAATGAAGTTGAACTTAAAGCCAGCTGATATTTTAAGAAAAGGAGAAAAGGCTTACAAAGAAATAATAAAAGGAAAAACTTTTGGAAAAGAAGAATTAATTCAAATAATGATTGAAAATCCAAAATTAATTGAAAGGCCTATTGTTGTAAAAGGAAATAAGGCAGTTCTCGGAAGGCCACCTGAGAATGTACTTAAATTACTTTAGATATCTACTTGATCGGATTTCTTACCTTTCAGTGCTTCAATAACATATATTGTAAGTGCATAAGGTAAGGCAAAGGCGGAAAGAAATATTAATACCCAAAATGCCAATCCAAAAATACCGATAAACAATAAAAACCCCGATGTATACATAGCTTCCAAATAAAATTCTCTGCAATTTTACGCAAAATTTAGCCGATTAAGAAAAATTTAAAACAAAAATAAAATGGATTATAGAATTGAGAAAGACACTATGGGCGAAGTAAAAGTCCCTGCTGACAAGTATTGGGGAGCTCAAACTGAACGTTCTAGAAATAACTTTAAAATTGGTGGAAGCAAACAACAAATGCCACTCGAAATTATTTATGGCTTTGCCTATTTGAAAAAAGCCGCAGCACATACTAATTGCGAATTAGGCGTTTTAGCTGTTGAAAAAAGAGATGCCATTTCTGTAGTTTGCGATGAAATTTTAACAGGATCTTTAGACAATCAATTTCCATTAGTAATTTGGCAAACTGGTTCAGGCACGCAAAGTAACATGAACACCAATGAGGTGATTGCAAATAGAGCGCATGTTATTGCCGGCAATAAGTTAGGCGAAGGTAAAACTGCCATTCACCCAAATGATGATGTGAACAAATCACAGTCTTCAAATGACACATTTCCAACGGGAATGCACATTGCGTGTTACAAGATGGTAATTGAAACTACCATTCCGGGAGTTGAAAAATTGAGAGATACTTTAATGGCAAAAGCCGAAAAGTACATGAATGTTGTAAAAATTGGAAGAACTCATTTAATGGATGCAACTCCATTAACAGTTGGACAAGAGTTTTCAGGATACATCTCGCAATTAAATCACGGACTAAAAGCATTAAGAAATACATTGGCCCATCTCTCTGAATTAGCTTTAGGAGGCACGGCTGTTGGAACGGGAATAAACACTCCAAAAGGTTATTCTGAATTAGTAGCGAAGAAGATTGCAGAGTTCACGAAATTGCCTTTTGTTACGGCTGAAAATAAATTTGAAGCCTTAGCTTCACACGATGCAATTGTTGAAACGCACGGAGCACTGAAACAATTAGCAGTGAGCTTAATGAAAATTGGAAACGACATTCGTTTGTTAGCCTCTGGACCTAGATGTGGTATTGGGGAGTTAGACATTCCTGCAAACGAGCCAGGATCATCAATTATGCCAGGCAAAGTAAATCCAACCCAAGCTGAGGCGTTAACCATGGTATGCGCGCAAGTTGTTGGGAACGATGTTGCTGTTACTACAGGCGGAATGAACGGACACTTTGAATTGAATGTTTTCAAACCAATGATGGCTCAGAACCTTTTAGAGTCAGCTCGATTAATTGGTGACGCTTGCGTTTCTTTTAACGATAACTGTGCGGTTGGAATTGTACCAAACAAAGCAAACATCAAACAAAATTTGAACAACTCTTTAATGTTAGTTACGGCCTTGAATACTCACATTGGATACGACAAAGCTTCAAAAATTGCAAAAACAGCTCACCAAAATGGAACGACCCTAAAAGAAGAATCTATTAATTTAGGTTACTTAACCGCTGATGAATTTAATGCTTGGGTTGACCCAAGTAAAATGATTGGAAGCTTGTAGGGGATTATTTTAATGCAACAACAAGACAACTGTTTAATGCAGCAACTTCAAAAGAGACCTATAAATAATCTCTATTAAAACAATGAAGTCGATTGACTGAGAAGTTAATCGACTTTTTTGTGCAATTGAATAATTAACCGGAGCTGAGCATTACCAGTTAAATTATTGCACAAAGTAACACTCCCACTCCTGCTTTTTTTAATCTTTTCATTACCCATATGCTTCTCTTGATAGAAGTTATACATCGCAGCAATTTCAAAATTTAGTACAACTCGACAGCCGACACTAACCATTTTCCAATATCCAACGCAACTTTCAAGCACTCGTTGGCAATAGTTTGTTTCTTTCTCTTTCTCTTTCTAAAAAACAGACTCCGCTTATGTAAAAACTTATGGCACCCTCCTATTTGTAGATTTTCCAAACGAATACTAATTACTCAAATTGTAAGACCTAATTTTAAAACGATTGTCTGTATTTTCGAATCTAATGTTTTTTTTCCAAAAGCATGCAGAGAGAGGGCAGATTTAAACCGCCTGAATTGCTGGTAATCTGCAAGGACATGCAATAAACATTGAACAGCAGCACACCTAAAAAATCATGATAGATTTCTCTCGTACATTCATTTCATTCGAAATAAAATAGCCATGGCACACAAGAAAAAACTTATTCTTCGGGCATTTTTATAAAAAAAACCACCTGCAAATCAACCTTAGCTAGAATAGCTATTGCTCTGAAATTAAAGCTCAATAAAATTAGAGTGGTTACTTTTGCATCCGAAACAGTTTTAGGTAAACAACTTGAAAAAGAACAGCAATAGAACCATGAAATTTCTGAACCAGTTTATTTTTATTATTTCAATCCCTCTCATTCTGCTGTCTTGCTCTGGCTTGGCTCCAAACCCAGCCTCTTTCGACCTCGTACAAGTCACAATTACAGAGCTAAAAGACCCGCAAAAAAATAGTATTAGAGGAATGTCTGTGGTTGATTCAAATACCGTTTGGTTGAGTGGTGTAAACGAAACTATTCTACGGACAGTGGATCAAGGAAAAAGCTGGCAAAAAATTACCGTTCCCGATATCGATTCATTAGATTTTCGTTCTATTCATGCTTTCTCAAAAAGATCTGCCATTGTTGTAAGTGCCGGCTTTCCTGCAAGAGCTTATAAAACCAATGACGGTGGGGTAAGTTGGAGTCTCGTTTATGAAAACAAGGACTCTACTGCTTTCATGAATTCTATCGCTTTTAAAAACGATCGTGAAGGAATTATAATTGGGGATCAAATTAATGGTAGGCATTTAATTTTAAGAACAGGCAACGGTGGAGTAACTTGGCAACGAATTGATTCTGTCGATATCCCCAGACCATTGAAAATTGAAAATTGTTTCGCTGCAAGCGGCACTTGCATAACAATAAGTAAATCAGGAAGGTTTTTTATAGGCTTAGGAGGAGAAGAGGCACGAATCTTTAGTTCGATAAATGGCTATAAATGGAAGGCTAAAATCACCCCTCTAGTTCACGGTGATCCTTCTTCCGGAATTTATTCAATTAATGCTTGCGGTACAGGAAAAATTATGGCCGTAGGAGGAGATTATACACAAGCCGACTCTAATCACTACCCTATTATTTCTATGAATGACGGAAAAAGTTGGATAAAAACAAAAGGTATGGTCAACGGCTATCGATCGATTATTACCTACTCCAAAAAGGGGGATTTTTGGGTTGCCGGTGGAACCAACGGATTAGACATGAGCACAGATAATGGCGTTACATGGGCCAAATTCTCCTCTCAAGATATTACTACGTTAAGGTTTCTACCCCACACAACAAAAGCAATAGGAGCAAACAGCAAAGGAGAACTTTTTATGTTTGATTTTCAATTTAAAAATTAATCGAATTTGGTTAATTTCATACTTTCAATATCCACCATAAAACATATTATAAATGAGTCTTTTCAAAGAGCTGAAGAGTGATCTTCCTGCAAGTGTAATTGTCTTTTTTGTTGCTCTTCCTTTGTGTTTAGGAATTGCACTAGCATCTGGCGCACCTTTATTTTCAGGATTAATTGCCGGAATTGTTGGCGGAATTGTTGTAGGATCTATCAGTGGATCATCCTTAGGAGTTAGCGGACCTGCTGCGGGGCTGGCTGTAATTGTATTAAGTTCAATTCAAGAACTAGGAAGCTTTGAAGCATTTTTACTAGCCGTAGTTTTCGCAGGAGTCTTTCAATTGATTTTAGGAATAATGAAAGCAGGTTTTATAGGGTATTACTTCCCTTCTTCAGTGATAAAAGGGATGCTTTCGGGAATTGGTATTATCATCATTTTAAAACAGATTCCTCATGCTTTTGGCTACGATGCATCTTATGAAGGAGATATGAATTTCATGCAAGCTGACGGGGAAAATACATTTTCTGAACTGCTCAATATTTTCGACAACATATCGACCCCGGCCCTAACAGTCGCCATTATTTCATTGGCTATTTTATTACTGTGGGACAACATTCTTTCAAAGAGGTCAAAAATATTCTCACTTATTCCAGGGCCATTAGTCGCTGTTAGTTTTGGTATTGCTTTCGAACTAGTAACAAATGCTTTTTTACCTGAGTGGAGTATTTCAAGCGAACACCTTGTCAGCGTTCCTGTGGCGAAAGATTTTTCAGGATTCGTAGGTCAATTTAGTTTCCCTGATTTTTCTCAGATTACAAATTACAACATTTATGTAATCGCTCTAACCATGGCTATTGTAGCCAGTTTAGAGACGTTATTAAGTGTTGAAGCAACTGACAAATTAGATCCTAAAAAACGAGTTACTCCGACCAATAGGGAACTAATCGCGCAAGGAGCAGGAAATGTAATTTCAGGAATGATTGGAGGTTTACCAATTACACAAGTAATCGTTAGAAGTTCAGCTAACATTCAGTCTGGTGGAAAATCAAAACTTTCGGGTATACTACATGGCTTTTTATTGCTGATAAGTGTCGTTCTTGTACCCAACATTTTGAATCAAATCCCTTTAGCAGTATTGGCAAGTATATTACTTGTTGTAGGTTTTAAGTTGGCTAAACCGAGCCTTTTTAAGGCAATGTATAACTTAGGACCAAAGCAATTTTTGCCATTTATAGTGACACTGGTTGGAATCGTGTTTACAGATTTATTGACCGGAATTTCACTGGGTGTAGGTGTTGCAATTTTCTTTATCGTAAAAAACAACTACAGCAACTCCCATTTCATGCACATTAAAGAGACCGAAGAGGAATGCCACAAAGTGGAAATGACTCTTTCTGAAGAAGTTACGTTTTTAAATAAAGGCGCAATCCTTCAAGAATTAAACAACTTACCAAACGGAACAGAAATCACAATAGACATCCGTAACTCAGTTAGGGTAGATTATGATGTATATGAAATTATAGATAATTTTAGAAAAAATTCTGCAGTTGACCGTGAGATTGAGGTTATTATTAAAAGTGATACAAAGTATAACACCGCTGATTATTAAACTAAAAAAGGTGAAAACCTATGTTTAGATAACCACCTTTTCGCATGCTATTTAATTTCTAAACAAACTTGTCACCTTTCTCCATTTTAATATCCGTTACAAACTGCTTAATTTTTTGCTCATCTTTCTTTTTACAAACTAACAATGTATCGTTAGACTCTACAACGATATAGTCTTTTAAGCCTTGTAAGACTACTAATTTGTTTTTAGGAACGCTTACAATACAATCTTCAGAATCATATAGCATAACATTCTTACCCACTATTGCATTGTTGTCGTCGTCGTGGTCTAAATGGGTATAAATAGAACCCCACGTCCCTAAATCAGACCAACCTATATCTGCAGATAAAACAAATACATTCTTCGCCTTTTCCATGATTCCATAATCAATGCTTACACTCTTGCATTCTGAATAAATAGAATTAACCGCCAGCGCCTCTTTTTCTGTTCCAAAAGCATCTTTTTGCTCTTTGAAGAGCGTATCCATCTCAGGTAACAGCTTCTCGAACGATTCGCTAATTGAGGACAGACTCCAAATAAACATTCCTGAGTTCCAGCTAAAATCCCCACTGTCTAAAAACTGTTTTGCCAACATTAAATCAGGCTTTTCAGTAAAAGTTTTCACCCTTTTCAATTCAGAATCTACACTGTCTTCAAATTGAATATACCCGTAACCAGTATCCGGTCTGCTAGGCTTGATACCTAATGTAACAAGAGCGTTATTTGCTTCTGTATAATTTAATGCAGTTGTCATTACTTCGAGAAACTTGTCCTCTTTTAAAATCAAATGATCTGCAGGAGCCACTATAATATTTGCATTGGGATTTTTTGAAGCGATTTTATAATTTGCATACGCAATACAAGGCGCTGTATTTCTTCGACTTGGTTCGCACAAAACCTGATCTTCAACTACGTCTAGCTGCTCTAAAACCAAATTCTTATACAAATCATTTGTTACGATGTAAATATTTTCTTTTGGAACTAGCTTCAACAATCGATCAAACGTTTGTTGTATTAAAGTTTGCCCTGTTCCTAATATGTCTATAAATTGTTTTGGAAAGGCAGTTCTGCTCATAGGCCAAAATCGGCTACCAATTCCTCCTGCCATGATTACGCAGTAATTATTTTCTTTATTCATACTCTATATTTCTTGCTTCACAAATGTACTTAAATCACTTTCGATGATTCAGTGAGATATCTTAATTACACTTTAAACGTCAGTTAACTTCCCTACCTCAGCGTGGCCGCTAATGAGGTAAACTTTATTGGTTTTTAGCTCGACGCATTCAATTCGAGTTCGTCGCTTCTTTCCTCTTTTAAAGTGTCTTTCCTGAAAATCAAATTCCTGCCCTTCAAGGATTGAATCAAGAAAAACCAATTCCGACTCTCCATTGTATCGCTTTAATACTTTGTACAAATTTGGGTCAGAGCAACTAGAAGCCTTTGGCAGCTTTAAGTGTTTCTTGAGTGCTGTTGCAATATCCGTGGGAAAAGTAACTTTTGCCATCAATTGCTTCAACATATCTGAGTAAATCAATTTCCACTCTATACCGTGCGGGTTAACCCTGCCTTTAAACTGTTCCCAGCATGCTACATGGGCAATCTCGTGTGTTAGCGTAATCAGAAAATGATATTTATTTAAATCTCCATTTACAGATACTCTGTTCGGTTTACCTTGAAAGGCAGGACGAAAGTCTCCAAATTTTGTTTTTCTCGCTTTTGTAATTCGTAAGTGAAACGGCAACTGACCGTACCATTGTTGAATCAATGGCATTGCTTCCTCAGGAATATATTTTAAAAGAACCTTAGACAAGGTTTATGAAAAGATTTGGTAAACTAATAAACTTGAGAAATAAGCCAACGCTCCCATATAAACCAACTGTATAATAGGCCATTTCCACCCACCAGTTTCTTTTACCACAATGGCAACTGTTGCCATACATTGTAGTGCAAAAGCGTAAAAAATTAACAAGGAGTATCCCGTTGCTTTGGTATACACTTTTTTACCGGTATCTGAAAAGGTAGCTCGTTCCATCTTTGCTTTTATTCCTTCGGTGTTGTCCTCATCTCCTACTGCGTATAAGGTGGCCATGGTTCCTACAAAGACTTCTCGTGCCGCAAAGGAGGTAATGATGGCTATGCCTATTTTCCAGTCAAAACCCAATGGCCGTATAGCCGGCTCTATAAATTTTCCAATGTGTCCTGCATAAGAAACCTCTAATTTATCTGTGGCTATTTGCTCATTAATAGAACCTAAATCAGAGTTTGAATTCGCAAATTCTGATTCATATTTAGCATCAATATTTGCCATTTTGTCTCCAGGACCATAAGAGGAAAGAACCCAAAGGACAATAGATACGGCAATAATTATTTTACCTGCTTCAAATAAAAACACCTTTGTTTTATTCAGAATTGTCATTCCAACGTTACTCCAACGTGGCGTTCTATAAATTGGAAGCTCCATTATAAAGTGGCTTCGTTCATTAGATTTAATGAGGTATTTCATGACAAGGGCTGTAACAATTGCGGCCAGAAAACCGATAAGATACAGGGCCATCATTACAATTCCTTGTAAATTAAAACTTAAAAATTGTTTTTCAGCGGGAATTACTAATGCAATCAATAAAGTGTAGACAGGGATTCTTGCAGAGCAGCTAATTAATGGTGTCACAAAAATCGTTAGCAACCTCTCCTTCTTATTGGGAATGGTTCTAGCACTCATAATTGCCGGAACTGCGCAGGCTGCGCCACCTAACAACGGTATAATTGATCTTCCATTCAAACCAAAGCGCTTTAGTACTGCATCCGTTAAAAAGCTTACTCGAGATAAGTAGCCCGTATCTTCCAAAATTGCTATGAACATAAATAGCATGGCTATCTGCGGAACGAATATGACAATTCCACCCAGGCCAGCGAGGACACCATCTACCAATAAATCATTTAATATTCCTTGAGGAAGGGTTTCTGCTAACCAGTTTCCCAACACTAAGAACCCACTTTCAATCCATTCCATGGGATACGACGACCAAGAGAAAATGGCTTGAAATATTAAAAATAAAATAAACAAGAAAATAGCGAAACCCCAAACTGGATGCGTGAATACACTGTCAATTCTCCGGGTAGTTTTTGCTGTTCTAGACTCCCCTTTTTTCGTTAAGGTAGACGCAATTATGTCCTTAATCTTATCAAATCTATAGATTGTATTTTGCAGTGCATCTTTCGACTCGTGATCTTCGATAAATTTAGGAACTTCCTTGTATTTGTAGTCGGTTATTGCCTTTTTTAATTCCTCTGTTCCCTTATTTAACCTAGCATTCATAGGTATAACAGGTATACCCAGCTTCTTTTGTAGCTCGCTAATATCTATACTTTGCTTATTGCGCTCAACAATGTCCATCATGTTTAGCACTAAGACAGTAGGCTGCTCCGAATCGATTAATTGTGTGGCAAGTAGTAAGTTTCGCTTCAAGTTAGAGGCGTCTGCAACTACCACAATTAACTCGGGTAAATCTGTTCTTGTATTGTCGCTTAAATACTCGAAAGTTACTCTTTCATCCTCTGATCTCGGACTCAAACTGTATGTACCAGGTAAATCTATTACTTCAGCGTGCAAGCTTGGGTTAATTTTTACATGGCCAATTTTTTTCTCAACTGTAACTCCAGGAAAATTACCAATGCGCTGATTTAAACCTGTTAACGAATTAAACAGCGTGGATTTACCTGAATTAGGATTCCCAACTAGTATTAATCTTAGCTTACCTTCTACCTTAAATTCTTTCTTCTTCAAACCGTTAACTTAATTCCACTTCCATTTTTTGAGCATCATCTTTTCGTAAGCTTATAAAACTATCCTCAACACTAATGATGATTGGATCACCAAACGGAGCCTTCCGCTCAATTAAGATTTCTTCTCCTAAAACACAACCCATACTGTATAGTTGGATGGTCAACTGAGGGTCTAACACATTCTTTAAAATAACCTTATCCCCTACGCTATAGTCTGCTAAGTTACTCTTCATGGTTATTATTTAGATTAAATCTAAATAACAAAGATACTGTTAAATATGATGATTTAACTAAAGAAATAGTACTTTTCCCCATTTTTTGTGAGAGAGGGTTGCTCCACATGACTAAAAGTAGGACAGTCGCACTTCTTCTTATTCTTTGGTCTCTTTTTTTTCTTTTTATACGAAGCAACTCCATTAGTTGCACATGCCATAAGAGTTGCTGAAATAAGTAGAAGAATAACAATTTGCTTTATTCGCATATTCAAAGTTATGTATAATCAAAAGAATTTTAATTTACATTAGCATTGTAGAATACATCAACCTCTACTTCATCTTAAATCGTTCGCAACCTCCTATGTCTATTTTGCTTCTCTTCTTTGCCTTAAGTATTGGCTTTTCTTTTTTATGTTCTATATTAGAGGCAGTTTTATTGAGCATAACACCCTCCTTTATCAGGAAGCAGCAACAAAGTAATCCCGCTCTATATTTAGACCTTAATGCATTTAAAAAAGACATTGACCGTCCTCTTTCTGCTATATTAACTTTAAACACAATTGCGCATACCGCAGGCGCTATTGGAGTGGGCGCTCAAGCAGCAGTAGTTTTTGGCAATACTGCCATCAGCCTTTTCTCTTTTAGTATCGCTGCAGAGTCTATTGTTGCAACAGTAATGACCTTAGCTATTTTACTACTTAGTGAAATTATTCCTAAAACATTGGGCGCAAATTATTGGAGAACACTAGCTCCATCGACAGTTAGTATTCTTAAGTTTTTGATGAAACTATTGATGCCGCTAGTATGGGTGAGTCAGTTAATCACTAAAAAATTAAAAAATGAGAAAGATAAAAGTGTTTTAAGCAGAGCTGATTTGATGGCATTAACCATCGCTACCCAAGAATATGGTGTTTTAAGTAATCCAGAAACCACAGTTATTCAAAATGTGCTAAACCTTCCAAAAACTAAGATTCATGATATTATGACCCCAAGGTCTGTCCTTTTTTCAGCTTCCATAACAAACACTATTGGCGACTTAAAAAATAAAGAAAGGTTCCAACAGTTTTCAAGAATCCCAGTTTTTGCTGAAAACAAAGAAGAGATTGTTGGAATGGTTTTAAAAAGTGAAATACTTTGGGAACTAATAAATAAAGATGAAAGCACTCATCTGCATGATTTAATTCGTCCCTTAAGCAAGGTTAAAGAAGATACTCTACTTGCAGATTTCTTTAAAAATGATTTAACAAAAAAAGCGCACATGTTTGTGGTAGTTGACACTTATGATAGTATAACCGGCGTGATTACGCTTGAAGATATTCTAGAAACTATTTTAGGATATGAAATTATTGACGAAACGGATAAGGTTACAGATATGCAATCACTTGTAAAAAAGGATAAATAAGTAAAAGAATCGAGTAATTTATAGATTATCCATCCGTTGTTTAACGGATGCAACATCCTCTCAATTTTTAATAAATGGAACCGTAGAAGCTCCAACTCGTAAAAAATGAAGCCCATTACGGAGATCCTCTATTTTTATTATTTGACCCTTAACAGAAATTGTTTTAAGTAGTTCTCCAGTAACGTTATAAATTTGAATCAATTGTCCTTCTTTAACACCATCCCCTGAAAACCTTATACTAGAAGAATTAGGATTCAGAAAGACAGTAATTTTTTTGTTTTACAACGTTATGAATCTCCAAGTTAACAGAAATAATTAGAGTAATATTTATTTAAATATTAGTAAAATATACGGCTTCGGTAAGCTCTATACCATCAGTTCCTGTTGCATTACATGTCCAGTTTGTTGTAACACTTTCGGAGTTAATTTTATAGTGTCTGTGTACTGAATTGACTGAGAGGTAGAGCTAACACTTATATAATCTAATAACACAGAGTTATTTTGAAAGTAGTACCTTCATAGCAGTCCATTATTTTTAACCTCAACTTTCCAAAAAACATAAAAAGTGCTATCCAAAAGTTGTCCTATTCTTGACCCGCCTCCTCCTACACATTGAGTGCTACTTCTAATAAGTCTCGATTCTTGAGTTATAACCTCCAAAGTGTCTATGGTCATATAACCTGATGGCAGAACCGAGTAGGTACTATCATTTGGATCTACAAACACAGTATCTTTCTGTGCGCTTAACTAGAAAACACAAAAATAGACATCGCAAATAAAATCTTTTTAATATTAATTATTTTAGGCTATCTATTTAACAATGCTTTTTTCTTCAAAACGCCGCATTACATCAAAATTAAATTTTTTAAACGCAAAAACTCCCCAACATTACTGTTAAGGAGTTTTATTTTATTCTACTTCTCTACTAATTTAACCGCACTTACTGTACCCACAGTCAACGCAAGTCAAACAACCTTCCCTAAACGTTAGACCTTCGTCAGACGTGCATTCAGGGCAAACCTTTCCGTCTACCTTAGTCCCGTCAGGAATGTATCGCTTCAATGCTCTTTGTACTCCATTTTTCCAAGTATTCAAGCTTTCATCACTTAAGTGCAAGTTCGCAACCATTTCAACAACAAATGCAATTGGCATTCCATGTCTCAATACACCTGAAATTAGTTTTGCATAATTCCAATATTCTTGGTTAAACGTTCTAGATAGACCCTCGATAGTTGTTTTATACCCATCCTTATCTTCATATTGAAAATCATAACGAGCCCGTCCGTCTTGAGACTTGTTTCTGATTACCCAACCTTTGTCTACATGACCTAAAATTGAAAATGAATCCTCTGCTCTACCCGTAAATATTTCGTAAGGCCTTCCGTCGATTGTTCCAACAATAGCGACCCACTTTTCGTGATTGTTATTGAACTTAACGATGTCTGATTCCAATACTTTCGGTCTCGGTGGTGCTTGAGTTTCCATGAAAGCACCAGCTTCTTCTTTCTTTCCTTTATCGTCGTTACTCACTAATACTCCAGATCTAGATCCATCACGGTAAACAGTAATTCCTTTACAACCATTTTCCCATCCGGCCATATAGATTTTAGAAACCATTTCCTCCGTCGTTTCTTCCGGAATGTTAACCGTTACTGAGATTGAGTGATCTACCCATTTTTGGATCGCTCCTTGCATTTTAACTTTGTTCACCCAGTTCACATCGTTCGCTGTTGCTCCATGATACGGCGTTAGAGCAATGATTTTATCTAACTCTTCTTGACCGTAAGTTGAAACTTTGTTCGCATCGTAACCATTTGCAGTTAACCAGGTTTTAAAGTGGTGGTGAAATACATTATACTCCTCCCAAGAATCACCTACTTCATCAATGAAGTCAACTCTAGAGTTTTGATCGTTTGGATTAATTTTCTTTCTTCTTTTGTAGGACACCATAAACACTGGCTCAATACCTGAAGAAGTTTGTGTCATTATAGATGTTGTTCCGGTCGGAGCGATAGTTAATAAGGCAATATTTCTTCTGCCGTATTTTACCATGTCCTCATATAAAGCAGGATCAGCTGCTTTAATTCGGGCTACCATTGGATTCTTCTCTTCACGAATTGAATCGTAAATTGGAAACGAACCCCTATCTTTTGCCAACTCTACAGAAGAACGGTATGCTTCTAATGCCAATGTCTTGTGAACTTTTACTGAGAAGTCTAACGCATCATCTGTTCCATATTTTTTACCCAAAGCGGCTAACATATCTCCTTCAGCAGTAATACCAACCCCCGTTCTTCTTCCTTCAATACACTTTTGCTTGATTTTTTTCCAAAGTGTTAATTCAGTTGCTTTAACATCTAACCCTTCTGGATCGTTCTCAATCTTTTTAATAATAGCATCAATCTTTTCCATTTCAAGATCAACAATGTCATCCATAATTCTTTGAGCATACATTGCATGCTTTTTGAATTTCACCATATCAAATCTGGCCTCCGGTGTAAACGGACTTTCTACGTAACTAAATAAGTTTATCGCCAATAAACGACAAGAATCATAAGGACACAATGGAATTTCACCGCAAGGATTCGTTGAAATAGTTTTGAAACCTAAATCTGAATAGCAATCTGCGATAGACTCATTAATTACTGTATCCCAAAACAAAATTCCTGGTTCGGCTGACTTCCAAGCATTGCGAACAATTTTGTTCCATAGCGCTTTCGCGTCCGTTTCAGTTGTGTAAGTTGGATTTGAACTTTCTATTGGGTATTGCTGCGGAAAAGACTTTCCACCTTTCACAGCTTCCATAAAATCATCGGTAATTTTTACTGAAACATTCGCCCCAGTTACCTTGGTACCGTCCATTTTTGCATCTACAAAATTTTCAGCGTCTGGATGTTTTACAGAAACACTTAACATAAGAGCTCCTCTTCTACCATCTTGAGCAACTTCTCTCGTAGAGTTTGAATACCTTTCCATAAAAGGAACAATACCGGTAGAGGTAAGTGCGCTGTTCATAACAGGACTTCCTTTTGGACGAATGTGAGAAAGATCGTGACCAACGCCTCCCCTTCTTTTCATTAACTGAACTTGCTCTTCATCGATTTTCATAACACCACCATAAGAATCAGCCACACCGTTATTACCAATTACAAAACAATTTGATAAAGAAGCGATCTGAAATGGGTTACCCACTCCTGTCATTGGTCCACCTTGTGGAACAATGTATTTGAATCCTTTCAATAAGTCATAGACTTCACTTTGGCTTAAAGAATTTGAATACCTAGACTCAACCCTAGCAATTTCGCCAGATAGTCTTCTGTGCATATCATCAGGGGTCTTTTCATATAAATTCCCTGCAGAATCTTTTAATGCATATTTATTTAACCAAACACTGGCTGCAAGCTCATCGCCTTTAAAATATTCGGTAGCAGCAGTTATCACTTCATCGTACGAGTAAGTTGGTCGGCTCTTTGCATTATGAGCGCCTGTATGAACAGAGTTGATTGCTTGGTCGGCTGCAACGTTTGTGGCTGTTTGCTTCATCTTAAATTAATTAATATTTGTATCATAAAAATTGCTAATGGTGAATTAGCGAATGCTAAGATAGATTTGAACTCGACTTTTTACAATATCAGTGGTTTTGTTTTATTAACAAAACCCAAAAAAAATTGACCTTAGATTCTATCGCTTGTTCAAGCTTTTTTGGCCTTTTTTTTTCAACAATTGAGTTTTTGGCAAGGCATTTTTGTATGTTACTCCATAACATCAAAAAAAAACGCGTTTTATGTCTCAACGTTTAAGCCCAGCTTTTATTTCTTTTTAAATAAATAATCTACTTTCAGACCTATACTCTAGACCGAAAACCTCAACCTCAAATGATCTAACCATCAAAAAGAAGCAACTTTAAAAAACATAGGTTGGGGTAAAGGGGCAAATTTCCTTTTATTTTGATACTAGCATCAATTAAAGTAATAAACCATCTTTTAATTTAAAAAAAGTTTACTCATTCTATCCTCTCATAAAAGTCCAAGTATTTATTTTCAAAAAGGCTACTCGTTAGTATCAGGTTTTTAACTTGGTTACATGATGCAAATGATTGTAATTTTAATAAGGGCATCTATTTGAATCTTCAAAACGAAAAAACGATTAAAAATCAAATTTTTATTAATAGTAAGGAGGGATTATGGCAATTTCAGGCCTCTTTTCCGCTCATTTCTAGCGAGGTTTAAACCTGACAATTATCATTTTATGCATCGCTTTATTGGGTAATTTTGTTAGTCCAAAAACGCTTGAATGAATCGAATTATAGGGATAGAACTAAGCCATAGATATGCCCCCATAGAAGTAAGAGAGCAACTAGCGCTGAACGCGGAGCAAACGGAAGAAGCCCTTCAAGAGCTGAAGAAGAAATATGATGAGGTTTTCATTATTTCTACTTGCAACCGTCTGTCGCTTTACGCTTTCGGAGATAGCTATCTCCACTTAGAAAAATATTTAGAACGGTTTGGAAAATACAGTCAATACTTAAGTGTTTTACCAGACACTAAAATTGCAGTTCAAAATTTATTTTCTACTGCTGCTGGCTTGGAATCTCAAGCCATTGGTGAACATCAAATTGTAGGGCAAATTAGAGACGCATTAGACTTGGCTCGAAAAAATAAAACCATTGGTCCTATTTTAGACGAATTTATTCGTCAAGCTGTCCACGTAGGAAAGCGAACTCGACTAGAGACAAATATTGGCAAACACTCAGCTTCATTGGCTACTGTTGGGTTTGAGTTAATAAACAAGCACAATTATAACTTAGCAGACTGTAACCTTTTGGTGATTGGAACTGGCAACATGGCCAACTTAGTGAACACCGTTTTGGACCGATCTTCCATTAACAAATTATACATTGCAAGTCACGATTTAGAGCGTGCCAATGAAATGGCTGCCGAATGGCAAGGGGAAGCTGTTCACGTTAGCAAACTGCCTTCGTTGTTAGCAGAAGTCGATATTATCATTGGTGGAACTCAGGGCGAAGTAAATTTATTAGCCGAAAAAGAAATTGAAAATTCTAAATGTACCAGAGCCCAATTTGCTGCTTCTCCCGAAAAACCAAAACTTTTGATCGATTTTGGTTTACCGAGAAATTTCAATCCCAATTTAAAGAAAATCGACAACATAAATTTGTACGATTTAGACGATATCAAAAAGATGACCTATAGCGGTCTCCTTAAACGTCACGATGAAATCCCACAAGTAAGAGAAATTATTACAGAGGAAGTAGAGAAATTTACTACTGCATTTTACCAGAGAAAAGCCGCTCCGGTAATTGAGGCATATTGGAACGGATTGAATGAAACAAAAGACGAAGAGTTAAAATGGCTTATGCCAAAGATGGGAAAGCTTTCAAGAGACCAAGAAAAGTTAATTGAAAAATTTGCTCACCGACTAATTCGTAAAATATCAAAGAAACCAATTGAGCAAGTTCAAGAAATTGCGCAAAATTTACATTTGACCGACAATCCAATAAACACGGTTAAAAAAGTTTTTGATTTAGACACGGTAGAATTATTTGTACCAAAAAAGAGAATTATCATTGGTACTAGAGGTAGTAAATTAGCCTTAACTCAGACGACTTATATGATTGAGAAGTTGAAGATACTGGAACCACAAAACGAATATGTCACAAAAATCATACGCACCAGCGGAGATGATGGAGATATTCAGGTAATGGGTGCTTTTACCTCCGCTATTCAAAGAGCTTTACTAGATAAAAGAGTAGACATTGCCGTGCACAGCTACAAAGACTTACCAATTGAACAAGTACCCGGTTTGGTTTTGGGTGCGATTTCAGAAAGAGAGGATGTCAGGGATGCTTTACTTTCAAAACATGGAAAAACGTTGAGGGAATTACCTATAGGCGCCATTGTTGGAACAGGAAGCTTACGAAGACAAATACAACTTCAACAAATACGCCCTGATTTAGAAATAAAATTCATTCAAGGCAACTTAGACAGCCGCATTAAAAAAATGCAAGAGGGCGACTACCATGCAATTATTTTGGCCGTAGCTGGACTGAAACGTTTAGGCATGTTGGATCAGGTGACTGAATTTTTAACTCAAGAAGAAATGATTCCTGCGGTTTGTCAAGGGGCTCTTGCATTGGAAATTAGAGACGGTGATAAAGGAACGGCAGCATTAGTGAAAAAATTGAATAACGAAGATGTGCTTTTAGAAACCGATGCTGAGCGTAGCTTTTTAACTGCCTTAGGAGGTGGGTGTAACTTCCCTATGGCAGCTTATGCTAAAATTGATGGAAGTTCAATAAAAATAAACGGACTTTATGCTTCAGCAGATGGATCTATCGTAGAAGTTGATAGTATTGAAGGTCACAAAAATGGCGCTACAAGATTGGCTTCGCAGTTAGCAATAAACCTAATGGAAAGAGTTAGAACTCGAAAATTTCAGGCCGAATCAACGTCTAACGAAGCAACATGAAGGGGAAAAAAGTTCTAATAACACGGGCAAAAGAAGACAATAAAGAGTTTAGAGAGCAACTGGAAAGAAAAGGTGCAATTGTAGTTGAGAAACCAATGATTCACTTTACTCAGGTTGAGGATTTGACTGAAATTTATTCCTACCTAAATCAGCTAGAAACAATTGACTGGATAGTATTTACCTCAGCGCAAACCGTTAGTCATTTTTTTAAAATTGCAGAAAGTTATAACGTTAAATTCTACTTCTACCCCAATCTAAAAATTGCAACAGTTGGCGAAAAAACCAAGCTAAAACTAGAGCTTTTAGGATATAGAACGAATTTTGTTCCCATTCAATATACTGCAGAAGTGCTTGCAGAAAACATGGATGAGAATATAGCAGGAAAAAGAATCTTGATACCCCAATCGAATTTAGCAAGCAAGGAATATTTAAGAGTCTTTAAAAAAAGAGGGGCTACGCCAATACCCGTTACTATTTACAACACCAAAGCAGTTGAATATCCAGTTGATGAATTTTGTGACGTAATCAACGAGAAATTTGACTACCTTACATTTACGAGTGGCTCTACCTTCAAGGCGTTTTATCAAAACATGACAAAGGCAAAGAAGACGTTAAATGCGGAGAAAATTATAAGCATTGGACCAAGTACGAGCCTAGTTATTAGGGATAACAACCTCACAGTAAATGGCTCAGCCACAACGCACACCGTTGAAGGAATGGTACGTGCAATCGAAAAATTAGAAGAAAATGTTTAGACCAAGAAGACTTCGTAAAAATGAGATGATTCGTTCCATGGTAAGAGAGACCCACTTGAGCGTTAAAGATTTTATTTATCCACTTTTTGTGGAAGAAGGCGAGAATGTTAAAAAGGAAATTGCCACCATGCCAGGTGTTTTCCGCTACTCTTTAGATCAACTTGATGTTGAACTAAAAGAAATCGTAGAGCTTGGAATTCCTTCTATTATGTTGTTTGGGATACCAAAGCACAAAGACGAAAGTGGAAGTGAATCTTGGAATGACGAAGCAATCGTGCAAACTGCTATTCGCTATATAAAAGAAAATTATCCACAGCTATATGTAATTGCAGATGTATGCTTTTGCGAATACACAAGCCACGGGCATTGCGGTGTTTTAGCACCATCAATAGGTGCAAAGGACGGAATTGATGTTCACAATGATAAAACGTTAATCAACCTTGAAAAGCAAAGTATTTCTATGGCGAAAGCCGGAGCAGATCTACTTGCCCCCTCAGGTATGATGGACGGCATGATTTCCACTATGCGAGATGCATTAGATTTGAATGAGTTTTCAGACATTCCAATTATGTCCTATGCAGTTAAATATGCTTCTGCATTTTATGGCCCATTTAGAGATGCTGTAGACTCGACTCCAAGCTTCGGAGATCGAAAAACGTACCAAATGGATCCTGCAAACAGAATTGAAGCACTAAAAGAAGCAGCTATTGACGCAGAGGAAGGCGCCGATATTTTAATGGTGAAACCAGCATTATCATATTTGGATATTATTCGAGAGTTAAAAAACATTCACGATTTACCGATAGCTGCCTATAACGTCAGTGGCGAATATGCCATGTTAAAAGCCGCTGCACAAAACGGTTGGATTGATGGGGAAAAAGTAATGATGGAGAAACTCATCTCCATGAAACGAGCTGGGGCGGACATCATTTTATCTTATCATGCTAAAGAGGCGGCACGATTGATGTAATCCCTCAACTATCCATCTTTCTTGAATGTAATCGGAATTGGTTTTTCTTCTTGATAAATTTTCAGTTCAAGATTTCTGCGGACATTTCGCCATTTTTATCAAGCAAGGCCACAATCCCTTTTGTCATCACTTCCAACTTTAAAACTACCGTAGAGCCCATAAAGTCTTTTGAGTTTATCCGCAAATGAATTTTTACGTTTACCGTGCTCGTTCCAAACTCGCTAATTGTCAAAAGGGCGATAAATCTTTAGTATGTAAAATTTCATTAATTCCCAACAAAGTTGAATCAATCTCTTGCATTACATCCTTATTAAATTCGCCATAATCTAGGCCTACTGTATAATCATGTATCGACAACCCATCTTGAGTATAATTAATCCGTGGGTTTTTTATTAGACTAGAGTTTGGAATGTAAATGTCCTTACCATTAAATATTCTCAGATGAGTACTTCTCAATTCAAGTGCTTTTACTGTTCCAACAAAGCCATCAATTTCAACCACATTTCCAATATTAAACGGTCGATTAAAAGCGAGCATTATTCCTACTCGTAAATTCTCCCCAATGTCTTTGAAGGCAAAACCCAAAATAATAGACGTAACTCCTACGCCTGCCAATAACCATGCAACGGCATCACCTAAGCCAATTTTATTCAAGAAAAAAGACATTCCTATGGTTACAAAAATCCAAAAAATAATTCTTCCTAAAAGTTAGTTAAGATCAAGTCATCCATTTATTAACCAAAACGTTAACAAAAAAATTATGAGCAAAATTTCCTAAAATAATGAAAGTGACTAACAATATAGTGCCGAAAATAATAGAAGGAGAAATTGCTAAAATATTATCCCACCATAAAGGAAATTCATTTTGTATTCTTTCAATCATCGCCTTAGAATACAAACTTAAAAGTCATTTCACTTCTGTTTCAACCAAAAGCATTGAGAAAAAAGGCGCAGTAATTAACATTACTGCGCCCTATTCTTTGATTCTAACAAATAGCTTTATTGCTTAATTATTTTCTTCATCATCCAGGTATGATCCTGCAATTGCACTCTGAGAAGGTAAGACCCACTACGGTAATCCCTTAATGAGATTTGAACTCGATTTTGACGAGTAGGCATTGACATTACTCTAGCACCTTTCATATCATATACCTCGATTAATCGCATCTGCTCTTCACTTTCTATGGTCAAATCTCCTGAACTTGGAATTGGGAATACAGAAAGGTTGACACTTTCAACCGCAATACTTTCTTTAACGGATAAGGTAATGCAGCTATCTGATGAAGCAAATGATAAAATAGGCAGTTGAATTGAATCGTTAAATAGCTTAGCCCGATTTAATGATGATATCATCGCATTAATGTTTTGTCCAATCACAGTCTTCGTGTCAGGAGTTTTACCCACGCCTACAGCAATCTCAATTGTTTTACGCTCATTCGGCTGCAAAGAGAAAGATGGAATGGAGCCAAAAAGCCTGCGATTTCCTTGTGGGTTCTGAAGCAGACTGCCACCCGGTGTTAACTCGGTCCAGCCTGTTAATGCAACCGGGTCTCCGGTAAACATATGTGTTGTGCTTATAGTTGATACACCTGCCGAATTAAATCCATTTCCTCCATACTTCACATCCTAACCATTTTTCCACTTCGCATTCATGTAATTTAACCAGTCTTGAGCTGTGGCAGGATCTCCATTTGAACTTGGTCCAATGTTGTAGTAAATTAAACTCGACATGGAATCACTTAAGAACTTAACTCCTACAGCTGGAGTGCTATTCCCATAACCTGGACTTGAACCTTGCCCTGCATCAAATAAAGTTCCATTATATGAATACATTACATTATTGATACTATCACAACCTACGTAATCGTCAACGGCATTCCCTAAATCTGTGTCCAGAAAAAGCCCTACTTGAACTGAATCGTAAGCAACCTGCGCTCTATTTACAATGGTGTATTGTACAAAGAGACTGGAATCTAAAGCAGTTCCTGGAGCGCTAAACCCATACATCATCCAGTGATACTCTAATTCCATATTCTTATCAAGGGGGTGATTAATCCAATAGATAGCCTGATCGCCTTTAATAATTGGGTAATCCCCATTTTGCGGATCGTAACATCCATTTGAATTAGCATCGTAAAAAGGAGCTAGATCTTGAGCTATACCAATAGTTGAATCTCCAACAGCTGGCCAATTCTTAATTACATCTGGTGTCCTATAATTTGGTTGACCAAATCCCGATTGATGAGCCATTATATCTTGTTTTGTGATTTTTAGTATAAACTCTCCGGTTAAACCTCCAGTGTTTGAGATAGGTCCCCGAGCAAAAGCTGTTTGAAAACCATTTAGAGGGTAAACAATAAAATTTGAAGCGTTTTGTTTTTTCGCAGCGACTATAAAGTTTGAAGCAAAAACGACGTTATTGCCACTGTTTTTAGGAAATTCTAAATTTGCAGTTCCATTGATCACATCTTCAAAAAGAGGGTCTGAAATTCTAACGCCAGTTTTAAATGTATTTACATCAAAGATAGTTTGTTCAGCTGATGATGGTTTAACCGACGGTGAAGACACATATAAACCTTTGGTTGTAGCAATTGCTACAAATTGGTCAATAATATCAAGACTCAAACTAATCTCACCTATATCATTCCCAAAGTGAGGGTCAGCGATGGAATCCATGGTAGAGCACGCGATCATAGTTGATCCTGCAGCCAAGAACCATGCTGTTCCGTTTAATCTATTCACCGACCCTACGAGAGGGCCTGCATTACTACTTGAGGAAAGCCCTCTAATTTTTACTGACTTTAACTCTAATTTCAACGGGTAATTAATCTTGTAATAGTATTCATCTCTAGTATTTCTTGGAATTGCAAATAAGCTTCCATCAGCCGCAGCTTTTAAGTTAAAACCGCCTGCTTGGGTTATGGATGAAAAACCTATTGGCGTTGGTTTAGTCCAAATTCCGTTTTCATAAACAGAAATTGAATCCACGGATGAAGTGCCCAAAACAAACGCTGCATAAACCCTGTCTGCACTGTCCACTGCAATAGAAAATGAACGTATCGTTGGGTAATGAGTAAAAGTCGTTCCATCAAATTTACTTACCCCCGTATTCCCACTTGTTATCCATAAGGTATCTGAATTCGTTGCAACAATGTCTCGAACTATACTCTGAGCCATTCCATTTGTAGTTGAATAGGCAACAAATGAAGTGCCGTCAAAACTCATTAAACTTCCATTCTGAGACATAAAAGAATTTTTCATCCAAACCTTGCCTTGCGCATAAACCAACCTACTTACATTATTGAATACCGGCAAAAAATCGCTTGGTTTGTAATTTGAAAAAGTGGTACCATCAAAGTGAGTTAACCCTGAATCAGTCGCCAACCAAATATTAGCAGAATCTTGGATCATAACCTCATAAATGTTATCGCTTACTAATCCATCTGCAGCTGTATATTTAATCCAGTTATTTGTAGTTGTAATTTGTGAGAAAGAATTCACCGCGAGTAGCAGTAAGAGCGCAACTAAGCTTTTTGTAAATTTGTTTTCATGGCAGTTGTTTTATTGTTCCCATAATAGAAACCTAAAACATTAAAAACGTTGCCTAAGCAATAATTAGTTTTCGCCTTCCTCCAAGATTCTCTTTAATCGATCAGGATAATCTGTAATAATTCCGTCTACTCCCATTTCTACAAAAAGTCGCAAATCAAAATCGTCATTCACAGTCCAGACGTTAATTTTCTTGCCCATTTTATGCACTTTTCGGACAACCATAGGTGTAACGTTTTTAAAATTTACGTTAACCTCTTGTGCAAAATCATAATTTCTGAGTGACTTATAGGTAAACTGACTACCGCCAATAAAAGGTGCTACGGGAATTACAATCTCAAAAAGCTTTTGGACATCACTATTTAATCCGGGGAGAGCCCTAAAGTTTTTTAGAACCTTATCATTAAAAGACTGGACAATGCACCAATCTTGAGCATCGTATTCATTAATCAGGGCAATTACATTTTTTTCGATTCCATGATGATACGGGCTTCCATCTTTTATTTCAAGTAACAGTTTAGTTCTGCCTTTAACCAATTCTAACACTTGTCGAAAAGAAGGAACCTTTTCACTACTGTAGTCATAATGAAACCAAGATCCTGCAGAATACCGTTGAATTTTTGTCATTGACATTTTACGTGCACTTCCCCAGCCGTTTGTTGTTCTTTTTAATGTTTTATCGTGCAATACTATCACCACCCCATCTAAGGTCTGCCTCAAATCCATTTCAATTCGATCCACACCTATCTCAATCGCTTTTTTAAAAGCAACTAGCGTATTTTCAGGCACTAAGCCAGACGCTCCTCGATGAGCTATTACAAGTGGTTTGTTTATCACGGGTCGGTAAATATAAATCTTATTCTCTTGTTAAAAAATAACGATCACAATTCGATGTTTATAATTCTGCTTTAATACCTCCAATAGGACTAAATATTAGCTATAAATTTGCTTCAAATACCAACAACAAATGAAGAACTTTCTTTTCGTAATAGGCCTACTTACCTTTCAATCGACGGCGAAAGCTCAAGAGTTTACAACGTATACATGGGAAAATGGAAAAACCAAAGCAGAAGGCCGTCTAATTCAGGGCGGAATTGAAGAGGGCGAGTGGAAGTATTACAACCAAGCAGGTCTTTTAATTCAAAAAGCAAACTATACATTTGGAGTTATAGATGGAGAATACGAGCATTATTTCGAAAATGGAAAACTTAGTGAAAAAGGAAGTTTCAAGGATTCTAAACGGAATAATAGCTTCCAAACTTACTACGAATCCGGTTCGGCAAACTTGTCGGGATTCTATAACAATGGATACAAGGATAGCCTTTGGATAAACTTTCATGAAAACGGTAACAAAAAATGGAAGGGTAAATATGTATCAGATATAAGGATAGGCAGATGGCAACATTGGTACGACAATGGACAGACAAAAAAAACGGTCAACTATGACAATGGTGAAAGAACCACCACTTACAAAAGCAGAGACGGTGAAGAATTGGTTTCAGAAGGCAATGGCGATTGGGTTGAATACGGAATGGACAATAAGGTTAAGTCTAACGGAAGCTTTAAAGGTGGGGAAAGACATGGAATATGGAAAGCCTTTTACGACAATGGACAGATAGCCTCTATTGAAACCTATATAAAAAATGAAAATGATGGAGTCTGGAAATACTACAAAGAAAACGGCAAACTAAGTCAGGTTAGAAGTTACGCCCTTGGCGTAAAACACGGGTTATGGGAAGACTATCATAACAATGGCGCAAAAAAAGCCAGTAAAAATTACGCTAACGGATTGCTATCTGGAAATTACACCGCTTGGTTTGACAGTGGCTTACTAGCCGAAAGTGGAAACTTCACAGATGCTAAGAAATCTGGCAATTGGGAGTGGTTTCATGAAAACGGCCAACTGGATATGAAAGGAGGATTTAAGAGCAATCTTCAGAGCGGCTCTTGGGAATATTATTATGCCAACAAGACTCAAATTCTCTCAAAAGGAAATTTCTCAGAGGATAAAAGAGACGGTAAGTGGGAATATTTCTATGAAGATGGAGAAAAATGGAAGGTTGGAAATTTTTTAGCAGACCAAAAACAGGGCCTGTGGGAAATATTTCATGAAAATGGAACGCTAATTATTACAGGAAAATACAAAAAAGGTGCAGAGCACGGGAAGTGGAACACTTATTTTTCCGATAGCAGTCAGCAGGACGAGGGATTTTATGCCTTAGGAGAAATGGAAGGTTCATGGAGGGGCTGGTTTCCCAATGGTAATGAGCGCTATACCGGAGCATATGTGACAAACAAAAAAAATGGCATCTGGACGTATTGGAATGACAGTGGCCAGAAAGAGTTACAAGAAACCTATGAGGAAGGATTACTGAATGGTGTTCGTAAAAGCTGGTACGCCAATAACAATTTAAGGGATGAAGGCTCATACTCTAAGGGGAAACAGAATGGGCCTTGGACTTTTTACTACGACAATAACCAAAAGATGATGCAAGCGAATTACGACAATGGCCGTATTAATGGCAAAATAACAAGCTTTTACGAAATAGGCACGGTGGAAAGCGAAAAATACTATATAAATGGCATTCCCCACGGAAGGTTTATCTTCTACGAAAAACGAGACGGACAAGTTAAACGAGTCGTGAGGTTTAAAAAAGGAGTGAAAATCAGTAAAGAAGATAATTAACGAGGTCCGTAACAATAATTGATTAAAAATTGGTACTTTTGTAGAGGATTTAATTGGAAATTATTAGGAGGGGACAGTAGTCCCCTCTTTTTATAACCTGATTTTAGAGATGATAACGAAGAAAGAAATAGTACAATTAGTTAGCGAAAAAATCGAAGGGACAGAGTACTACATTGTAGATATCAATGTGAGCACCTCAAACCAAATTCGAGTTGAGATTGATGGCGACAAAGGCGTCAAAATAAATGACTGTGTTGACATAAGTCGTCATATCGAAGGTAATTACGACAGAGAAGAGGTTGATTTCGAATTGACTGTTAGCTCTGCAGGAATGGACCAGCCCTTTAAAATAACCAGACAATACCAGCGATATTTGAACCGTGAAGTAGAAACAAAAACTACGTCAGGCGAAAAGTTAAAAGGTATATTAGTTTCTGCAGATGAAAATGCTATAGTGTTGGAAATAACACGAAAAGAGAAGATTGAAGGCAAGAAAAAGAAACTATTGATTACAGAAAATAAAACCATTCCAATGGAACAAGTAAAAGAAACTAAAGTGGTAATATCTTTCAAATAAGAACTATGGATAAGATAAATTTAAGCGAATCGTTTTCAGAATTTAAAGAATTCAAAGACATTGACCGGCCAACTATGATGAACATTCTGGAGAGCGTTTTCAGAAACATGATTATCAAAAAATATGGTTCAGATGAGAATTTTGACATCATTCTTAACATTGATAAAGGAGATTTAGAAGTGTGGAGGAACCGTGAAATTGTTGAAGACGGTGAAGTAGAGGATGAGAACGAACAAATTGCACTTTCTGAAGCGATTAAAATTGAGCCAGATTTTGAAGTTGGAGAGGAAGCGTCTGAGGAAGTAAAATTAAATGACTTTGGAAGAAGAGCTGTTTTAGCATTAAGACAAAATCTTATTTCTAAAGTATTAGAATTAGAAAAAGACAACTTATTTAAGAAATACGAAGATAGAGTTGGTGATATAATTACTGGGGAAGTTTACCAAGTGTGGAAAAGGGAATTGTTAATCTTAGACGATGAAAGTAATGAACTAATTTTACCTAAGACGGAGCAAATACCAAATGATTATTTCAAGAAAGGAGATACCATTAGAGCTGTTGTAAAGCAGGTTGAAATGCGCAACAACAAACCTTTAATCACACTATCAAGAATATCTCCAGTTTTCTTAGAGCGTTTATTCGAAATGGAAGTTCCTGAGATTTTTGATGGACTAATTACCATCAAAAATATTGTTAGAGAGCCAGGAGAAAGAGCCAAGGTTGCTGTTGAGTCTTATGATGACAGAATTGATCCAGTTGGTGCTTGTGTAGGAATGAAAGGTTCTAGGATTCACGGTATTGTTCGTGAATTGAAAAATGAAAATATTGATGTAATTAACTATACATCAAATAATCAATTATACATTACAAGAGCCTTAAGTCCTGCAAAAGTATCGTCCGTTAAGCTAGACGATGAGAACAACAAGGCAGAGGTTTATTTATCTCCAGACCAAGTTTCTTTAGCCATTGGTAGAGGGGGGCACAACATTAAGCTCGCAGGTAAATTAACAGGCTACGAAATTGATGTGTATAGAGATAATGTTGAAAACGAAGCAGATGATGATGTTTTATTAGATGAATTTGCTGATGAGATTGAATCATGGATCATTGATGAATTGAAAAAAATTGGTTGCGATAGCGCTAAAAATGTTTTAGAATTATCGGAAGAAGATTTATTAAAAAGAACAGACCTAGAAGAGGAAACGATTAAGGAAGTTCTAAATATATTTAAGTCTGAGTTTGAATAAAACTCAACATTGAAAAAGTAAACTAGAGTAAAAATTATATGGCCGTACAAAGACTGAGTAAAGTTGCCAGAGAGCTCAACGTTGGGATTAGCACCATAGTTGATTTCCTTGAGACAAAGGGAGTAACTATTGATGCAAAGCCCAATACAAAGTTAGATGCTGATGTGTATGACGTAGTTAGTCAAGAATTTGCTTCCGATAAAGGAGCGAAAGAAGAGTCTAAAAATGTTAGCATGCCATCTACTGACAGAGAAAGTGTTTCTATTGCAAGCTCGATAGCTAGCGCAGAAAAAACTCCTGCAACAGATTTGGAAGACGAGAGTATTTTGATAAAAAATATTCCCGCAGATGAAATCGTTGAAGAATCACCAAAACCTTCTGTAAAACAAGAAGCGGTAATTCCAGAAGTGGTTACCCCAGATGTGGTTACCCCAAAAGCGGGTGTTCAAGAAACAATAGCCCCGAAAGCACCTCCCGTGCAAGTGGAAATATTACCTGCAGGTAATATAGGTGACGATGGAAAAGTTAAGGTTTTAGGAAAAATCGATTTATCATCGATGAACTTAAAAACGAGACCTGACAAAAAGTCTAAAAAAGAACAAGAAGCTGAAGCAAAAGCTGAAAAGATTGCGAAAGTAGTCGGAGAAAAAGCTAGAAAAGCAGCAGATAGAGAGGCTGGGAAGTTAGCAGCAGCTAAGAAGAAAGAGGACGAAGTCAACGCAGCGAAGACTGCAGCGGAAGATGCAGAAACAAAGCGTTTAGCAGCAATTGAAGCAGCTAAGCCGCAGGAAATTAAAACCGCAATCGTTAAATTAGGAGGAATTAAGGTTCTTGGTAAAATTGAACTTCCTGTTGAGAAAAAACCTGTTGCATCCTCTTCTCATAACAAAGAAACACAAAAACCGAAGCGGAAGCGAAAGCGTATTGCACCAGCAGGCGGCGGGGGTGTTGGAAGACCAATCCGCGGTGGCGGAGGTGGGGGTGGTGGAAACACCAGTGCCGCAGGTCGAAGAGGTGCTCCACAAAAGAAAGCTCCAGACGTAGAATTGACTGACAAGCAGATTCAAGAACAAATCAAGGAAACACTTGCTAGGTTAACCGGAGGTGGTGGAAAGTCTAAAGGCTCAAAGTACAGAAGACAAAAAAGAGATGCTGCAGCTGATGTTGCACAGCAAGAAGCAGACGAAGCAGAATTACAAAAAAGTATTCTGAAAGTAACTGAGTTTGTTACGGCAAACGAATTGGCATCTATGATGAATGTTCATGTAAATGAAGTTATTTCAGCTTGTATGTCACTTGGTTTATTCGTTTCAATCAACCAACGCCTAGATGCAGAAACACTCACCATTGTGGCCGAAGAGTTTGGTTATGAATTAGAGTTTATCAAGGCAGACTCGCAAGAGGATGTAGCTGAAGAAGCTGATGCTCCGGAAGATTTAGTTGAACGTTACCCGATTGTTACGGTAATGGGACACGTAGATCACGGTAAAACATCCTTATTGGATTATATCAGAGAAGCTAATGTAATTGCAGGTGAAGCTGGTGGTATTACGCAGCATATTGGAGCTTACAACGTAGGCCTTAAAAACGACAAACGAATTACTTTCTTAGATACTCCCGGTCACGAGGCCTTTACGGCAATGAGAGCAAGAGGAGCGCAAGTTACTGATGTTGTAATTGTTGTAATTGCAGCAGACGATAACGTGATGCCGCAGACAAAGGAAGCAATTAATCATGCTCAAGCAGCAGGTGTGCCAATAGTATTTGCCTTTAACAAGGTAGATCGCGATACAGCTAACCCTGATAACTTGAGAAGTGAGCTTTCCCAAATGGATATTTTGGTGGAAGAATGGGGTGGAAAATACCAAGCACAAGAAGTTTCTGCTAAAACAGGACAAGGCGTACCTGAATTACTAGAAAAAGTAATGCTAGAAGCAGAATTATTAGAGTTAAAAGCTAATCCAGGTAGAAATGCAAAAGGTGCAGTAATTGAATCTGAATTAGATAAAGGTCGTGGATATGTTTCTACACTATTAGTTCAAAGTGGAACGATGAAAGTGGGTGATGTTATTTTAGCAGGACCACATTCAGGAAAGGTGAAAGCCATGTTCAATGAAAGAGGTCAAGAAGTAAAGATAGCAGGTCCGTCTATTCCTGTATCTGTTCTTGGGTTAAGCGGCGCACCTAGTGCGGGTGATACCTTTAACATTATGAACGACGAAAGAGAAGCAAGAACCATTGCTACAAAACGTCTTCAGTTACAAAGAGAGCAAGGAACAAGGGTCAAGAAACACATTACACTTGATGAAATTGGAAGACGTATTGCCATTGGTGATTTCCAAGAATTGAACGTTATTGTGAAAGGTGATGTGGATGGTTCTATTGAAGCACTTTCTGATTCATTATTGAAACTTTCTACTGAGCAAATTCAAGTAAATGTTATTCACAAGTCTGTAGGTGCAATAACTGAATCTGACATTATGTTAGCAGCTGCTTCTGACGCTATCGTAATCGGTTTCCAAGTTAGGCCATCTGTAAGTGCAAGAAAGATTGCAGAAGTAGAGGAAATAGACATTAGACTGTACTCTATTATATACGATGCCATTGAAGAATTGAAATCTGCGATGGAAGGAATGTTGAAAGCTAAAATTGAAGAGCGGGTTACCGGAACAGTAGAGATTAGAGAGACATTCAAGATTTCTAAAGTAGGTACAATTGCCGGCTGTATGGTATTAGACGGAAAGGTTAACAGAAACCATAAAGTCAGAGTAATTAGAGATGGAATCGTAGTATTCTCCGGCTTCCTTGGATCATTGAAACGATTTAAAGATGATGTGAAAGAAGTTGCTAGAGGTTACGAATGTGGATTGAACATTGATAAGTTCAATGACATTAAAGAAGGTGACATCATTGAAGCTTACGAAGAAGTAGAAGTGAAACAAACACTCTAAAAAACACTATTCTATAAAATAGGAAGGGCTTTAACAAATGTTGAAGCCCTTTTTTATGTAAATGCCTTAACGATAGTTTTACTCCATCACCACTTTTAATTCCTCAGTTCCATCTTCTCCAATTAACCACAAAATATACAGTCCACTTTTAAAATCAGAAACATCAATTGTATCGGATTCAAATCTCAAACCTTTGACTAACCTTACATTTATAACCCAAAATTTATTTTAAACAGTGTTCAGCCTTATGATAAAAGGTTTTTTGAACCTAGTTTTCAATTGAGGTGGTGTTAAAATTTATGGTCGTGCTATCGCACACCAGATGCTGAAATACAACACAAATTGGCTTTAAGTTCATGTAAAAAGTTGCTGTATTCAATCCAGATATAGTTATCGGAAAATCAATTGTACCTTTCTAGTACAACTATGAAAAATCGCGGTTAAACAAATATCGAGATGCAAGATTGCAAATAGTTCCCTATTAATAATTGTATCGGCAACTTAAGTTAATGTGCCACATGTAATTCCTTTTTAGTGTTTACAAGGAAAGTGCCCTAATGAATGATTGTCAGTGTATCGCCGTTATTAGGGCTCAAAAGTGAGTAGAATAGTATGCAATGCCAAAAGATAAAATCAATATAAATAACATTAATATATCATCTTAGTAAATTGTTATGGGTTTAGAATCTTGAATTACCACCTTACCCACTAAATAAATTTGATAGTTGCCAGGCGTTAAATTGGTTAATGGGGGTTGAACCGTATTATTAGTAAGATTTGAATTATAATTAGACCTGCCGTTATTTAGTACATTCGTCACAGATAAATAAGCGGAATTAGCAGATGAAGCTTCATAATCTACCGTGAGGTCGTACTTATTGCTACTTGGGTTTGGAGTACAGGTTTTCATTAAAAAATTTGATTTCAATCACCTCCATGTCGTAATCTTTAAAGCCATCAACATATTAAATTGCTACTAACGTATAGGTTGTATTCTCAGGAAGTATAAACGCAATATCTATTCCATTATAAATGAGGTCTCCTCCTTCGTTGTAACAATTGTACCACTATTTGAAGCAAAATCATAAATTCCTAAATTATTCCAAGTGGTACCTTGGATAATTTTTACGTGCATTATTTTAGAGTTACGTGAGACTTGAAACACCAATACCATTAATATGCGTTGCAGCAATTACCCCTGCTCGTCAAGTGCCCTGTTGTAAACCGGTTCAAATATCAAAGTTCACGTAGTCGTGAAGTGCAACTGCCGATACATTGCGATCAGGCAAACGAACTTGCCGGCTATTGGTCAAACTGGATGATTCCTATCTACTCCATCATCAAAATTGCAATAATCAAATTTGGTTATGTTCCGCACCTCAGCTATATCTGCGTCTGCGTCAGCTAAACCAATTTCATTGCCGTTAATAACTTGACCAAAATTGTGCAAATAATACTGCTTATAAAAAAAGGTTATTTGATATGATGGGAAGGCTTAAATCAAGTACATGCTTCACTCTAAAATTAAGACAGGCAAATTCAACTAAACCAGTTTCATATATCGCTGCAGCATCTTAAAGAAGAAATGCAGTTCTGTATCGAACATACAGAACCGCTTGTTTAATTAAGATTAAATTATACCGACTAATTAAAGTACTTCTTACTGCTTGCGAGGTGAGATTTTTCAACTGAGTACAATCTTAGAAGATTCATAAGACCTTAGAGTGGTAGTATTGTCAAGTAACAAACCACGAGATAAATATAAATTTAATTCTATTTATACAATGATTTCATTACTAGCATAAAAGTACAATGCAGGTGAGTGCAGCTTTCCGGTAATTCTACTTCGCCAATTCCTTCACAAATTTGGACAAGCCTAGCAATATTAACGTAGTTTAAAGAGATTTTTAAACTTTCTTTTGAATAATAAAATAGACTCAGAGCATGAGTTATACAACTAGAACATACAGGGGCATAGCGCCTGAGAAGCGAATTAAATTTATAGAAGTAAAGGTTAATGATTATAATTTATAAAAAGATAATCTAACTCGGGTTAATCAAACAATTACCGGAGAGTTTGCTCATTTCACTTATCCAAAACGAGATCAATCATAGAAATTCCCTGTCTAAATATGAATAAAACAAATGTCAAAAGTCGGCTCTCAACAAATTTAATATATTGGAAAAACTATTGCAATAAACTATCTACTTATAAATATACTACTGCCAAAATAACCGAGCTAACTACCATATAAATCAACGTTAAAGGCCACCCTATTCTCATAAAGTCTCTAAAATTATATCCCCCAGATCCATACACCATCAAATTTGTTTGGTAACCAATTGGAGTGATAAAGTTAGCTGCTGCACCGAACGACACAATTAAAATAAAAGGGATTGGATTTAACCCTAATTGCATCGCAACTGCAACAGATATAGGGAAAAGAATGGCCACAGCTGCTTTATTCGTAATATAGGCAGCTAAAATATTTGTTATTAAGAAAATGAGCATTAAAAATAAAGTCGGGCTAAGGTAGTTCTGCAGTAACAAAAACCCTTCAGCTAAATAAACCGATGCTCCGGAGTTACTCATCGCCTTTCCAAAAGCCAATCCAAACGCGATTAAAATAATTAAATCAAAATCAAGCCCTTTTCGAATTTCGTTTAACGGCATTATTTTTAAAAAAATACCAAGCAACAAAACACAGGCCAAACCCAGCAGTAATGAAGCTGAACTCACTGCAGAAAGTATTACTGACGTAACCAAGGCGGCAAAAACCAACGATACCTTCTTAACATTAATATCCTCTGTTTCCTCAATATGACTTAAAATGTAAAAGGCCCGGTTATTCTTGGCACGAGAGAGAAAATTACTGCCGCTGAATACTAGCAATACATCTCCTGCCCTTAATTCCATTTCTCCAATTTTCCCTGCCAACCGTTCCCCATTTCGATGTATAGCAACTATTGCCGCATCGTATCGAGCACGAAAATCAGTCTTCTTAACCTCTTTTCCAATTAAGGATGAATTGTAGGAGACGACAATCTCGTTTGTGCTTGTTTTGTCCGCATCTAATCGACTTACAATCTTTGGCAACGTTAGTCCTAAGTTTCCCTCTTTGAAGTCGTCCAAGGCTGCTGTTTCGCCGGCAAAAATTAAAGCATCCTCTTCGTACAAAATAAAATTAGGCGCAACCGGACTAAAACTCGTTTCAGTTCGAATAACCTCTACTAGATATAAACCTTTCAAAGCTCTAAATCCAGACTTCTCAACCGACTGACCAATAAGTTTTGAGCCAGCTTTGACGTAAGCTTCTACGAAAAACTCACGTTTGTCACTTTCTTCTCCCTCACTTGTTTTTAGAGTATTTGGCAATAATTTACTTCCAAATAAAACCAAATAAACAATGCCGATAACAAGCATTGGCAAGCCTACTGCAGTAAAATCAAAAATTGACAAGGGATCAAAGCCTGCATCAATTGCCAACCCATTGACAATTAAATTAGTACTAGTTCCGACAAGGGTAACGCAGCCCCCTAAAATAGCAGCATAAGAAAGTGGAATTAACAATTTAGATGGAGCTACTTTGTTTTTTACCGCCCAACTATTAGTGTAGGGCATCATCATGGCGACCAATGGCGTATTGTTGAAGAAAGCCGAAAATGAAGCCACAACCGTCATCATGCCGAACTTAAAAGAACCCACATTTTTACTTTTGCCAAAAAGTTGATGAAACAAAACATTAACTATAGATGATTTTTTAAATATATCACTAATAATTAACAGCAACACAATCACTGCGAGCTGCTCGTTTGCAAAACCTTGTAACGCCTCTGTTGGAGTTAAAATTCCCCCAAAAATAAAAACTAAAATAGCAATAAAAAAAGACACTGTAGGTTTGAACCACTCTAAATAGAGGGATGACAACAAAAACACAATTGTTGCTAAAAGGAGTATTACCGGCGTAGTCAACATTTAATATCCTGGGCTTGCCCCACCAATTTGCTCTACAGGATGCCACGTGGTTTTGGTCTCTAAAAAGTCTTGTATCGAATATGGATTTTCAACCTCATCGGAATTTACTTTTACAGCAGACCAAGTGCGCACTCTTTTTAGATTTTCAGTAGCTACTAGCTCTAACTCCAACGACTCTTTTGGAGAATAACCTAACAATAACAAAGCATTAACATCCATATGAGAAGCCATATGATTCTGTAATTCTTCTTTTTTACCGGTAAGAATGTTAATTACTCCGGCAGGAACATCGGAATGTTGCAATACCTCTGCAAAGCTGATTGCTGATAAAGGAGCTTTTTCATTTGCTAGAATAATAAGGGTATTCCCTCCACAAATTGTTGCAGCTATGGCCGAAACCAGCCCTTTAAACATTACTCCGTCTCCACAAATACTAGTAACAACACCAGTTGCTTCTGCCATAGAAAAATTAAAATGACTGCTTGCAACCGGATTCACGCTGCTAAAAAGTTGTTGATACTTATCACTCCAACCCGCAAAATAAATAAGTCTGTCAATACTTTCTTCAACAATATTTTTTGATTTAGCAGAAGAAATAGCCTCTTCTTTCGCTACCAAGCTAACAAATTCCGCTTTTCTACTTTCTAAATTCTCAGCAATTCGATATAAAATTTGACTGTTGTTATACGCCGATTTTCCAGCCCAAGCTTGTTGTGCTTTTCTAGCGGCTACTATTGCATTTCTAACATCTTTTCTCGAGGACAAGCAAATGTTTCCCAACTCTTCTCCTTTAGAATTCTGAGGCTTATAGTATCTCCCAGATTCAGTTCTTGGAAATTTGCCGTTGATGTAGATTTTGAATGTTTTCAATACTTCAATTCTTTCTGCCATGATTGTGAATGTTTTGCAATAACAAATATAGTTACAATTGAGGGCGTAGCATTAGGAAAGTGGAATGAAAAAAGAGGAAAGCGAATATATAAAATAGGGAAATAAAATTCGAGAAGATAAAGTATAAACGTCGAAGTATAAAGAATAAAGAGTTACAGCTCAAGTACCATTCTCCGCAAAGCTGCTCTATTTAATGGTTTCCATGTTGAAAATCTTTAAACTCTCGCTTTGAGATTTATCCTCAACTTTCCAACTTTAAGCTTCCATTCTCCATTAGCATCTGTCCGATTTTTAAATCTTCAACGGTTGTTATCTTAATGTTCGAGTAATTCCCTTCTACCAACTTTATCCCTACTCCATTTGCTTCTACCACCGAAGCATCATCCGTAAAGCTTTTGTTAAAAGGTTGTTGATACGCTTCCTTCAACAAACGCACGTTAAAACACTGTGGGGTTTGGACAATTCTGAAATTTGCTCGATCTGCTGCAACGCTTGAGCCATCTACAATTTTTCGTATGCTATCCTTAAGTTCAACCACAGGAATTACTGCTTCCGCAATGAAGGCTTCTGCAAATACTTTCTGAATGGTTTTAAGTGATACAAAAGGTCGAACAGCATCGTGTACTCCGACTATACCGTCAGATTGGATTAGATTTAATCCCGATTTTACTGATCCAAACCTTGTGCTACCACCATTGGCAAGTTTAATCTTTTCAAATTCAGTTCCCACAGACAATTCATGCCAACGAGCAATTTCATCTTTTGGTAAAACCAAAAGAAGCTCTGCCGATGGCAAAGCTTCTTTGAATTTTTCTAATGTGTGTAAAATAATCGCTTTGCCTTTAATTTCAAGAAATTGCTTCGGAATGGTTGTTCCCATTCGTACCCCTTTCCCTCCGGCTACTATGATTACGTACTGTTTCAAATTTAGATGATTAACATAGCATCACCGTAGCTTGAGAAACGATACTTCTCTTTAATTGCAATTTCGTAAGCCTTCATAATCAAATCATATCCTCCAAATGCGGCAGCCTGCATTAACAAGGTTGATTCAGGACTGTGAAAATTAGTTACCATCATGTCGGCAATACTAAATTTGTATTTCGGAAAAATAAATTTGTTCGTCCAACCTTTGTAAGGCTTTAATTCTCCATTGGTAGAAACTGAAGTTTCTAAACAACGCATACTCGTCGTTCCTACAGATAAAATCTTACTCTTTCTCTTTTTTGCTGCGTTAACCATATCACAAGTAGACTGAAGAATTTCTATTTCCTCTGAATCCATTTTGTGTTTTGTTAAATCTTCCACCTCAACACTTCTAAACGTTCCCAATCCAACGTGCAATGTAACAGGAGCAAATTCTACTCCTAATATCTCGCACTTCTTCATAATGTGCTTACTAAAGTGAAGACCAGCTGTTGGCGCTGCCACTGCTCCTTCATTTTTTGCATACACCGTTTGATAACGATCTTCATCCTCTGGCTCAACAGGCCGATTAATGTATTTTGGGATTGGAGTTTCTCCCAACTTTTCTATTATTGCCTTAAATTCAAGATGAGTACCGTCAAATAAGAAACGTAATGTTCTTCCACGAGATGTGGTGTTGTCAATTACCTCAGCAACTAAGTCGTCGTCACCAAAATAAAGCTTATTCCCAATTCTGATTTTTCTGGCGGGGTCTACTAACACATCCCACAATAAGTTTTCACTGTTTAATTCTCTCAACAAGAAAACTTCAATTTTGGCTCCAGTTTTTTCTTTGTTGCCATACATTCTGGCTGGAAAAACCTTGGTATCATTCATTACCATTACATCACCTTCACCTAAGTAATCCATAATATCCTTGAATACTCTGTGCTCAATAGTTCCTTCCTTCCGGTTGATTACCATCATTCGAGATTCATCTCTATTTGTAGTAGGGTGCTGGGCGATTAATTCTTCAGGTAATTCGAATTTGAACTTTGATAATTTCATTATATATGAGATATTTAAATCGTTCTGAAAAAATGAGGTGCGAAGTTACGAAAAATGCACTAAACTAACGAATGTGATTCAACGTAAACACTTGCCTCATCTATGCTCAATGCTTTAGTAACATCATACTCCCCTATTTTTGTTCTTCGCAAGGCTTTTAAGTACCCTCCAACACCAAGTACTTTCCCAAAATCATGCGCCATAGATCGAATGTAAGTTCCTTTTGAACAAGTAATTTTAAAATGCACCTCTGCCCCTTCTATCTTTTCTATCCCGAATGAGTGAATCATGACTCTTTTGATTTTCATTTCAGGAACTTTCCCTGCTCGGGCTAAATCATATGCCCGCTTCCCGTTAATTTTTTTTGCTGAAAAAATTGGAGGAAGCTGATCTAACTCTCCTTCCATCTCTTTTGCAACCTGCTTCATTCTTTCCTCCGACAAGTGGCTAGTTTCTGTGAAGTTTTCTGGCTCAGTCTCTAGATCGTACGAAGGCGTGGACGCTCCAAGCTGAATAATTCCTGTATACTCTTTCGCTTGTCCTTGAATGGATTCGATAGTTTTTGTCTTCTTTCCAGTACAAACTATTAATAGACCACTCGCTAAGGGATCTAACGTTCCGGCGTGACCTATCTTAATTTTTTTTAACCCCGTTGATCTTTGTAGTCCGTACTTAAGCTTATTGACTGCATCGAAGGATGTCCAAGTAAGCGGCTTATCAACTAGAAGAACTTCTCCAACAATAAAATTTGGCATGCGATTTTTTTTGAATTAATCTTTCGATTTCTTCATAATAGCATAAACACCAAGTGCAAATCCCGCAAGAACTACCATAGGTGCAACGGTAATTCTAACTGGTGAAAAAAGCTCCTCTGCATTAAATTCGCTAGGATCGTCAGACCCACCGCCAACCATGAGCAAATAACCTATCGTTACAACAACGACCGCTGCAATAAATAATTTGTAATTCTCTTTGCCAAAGGCTAATTCATTTTTTATAGACTCGCTCATAGTTCTAATATAAATCTCCGCTTTGCATTCTTAAAAATTTGCGCACTGCAAGAGAGGTTGATACCCACGAAATTAAGATTCCTAGTAAAACCACCAGTCCAAATAAGATTCCGTAAACGTTAAAGTTTTGTAATTCAAAAAACTCAGGTAAATTGCTTTTAATACTGTACATCACACCAGACAGTAAAACAATGGCAATAACTCCGCTAATAAAGCCATTTAAAACTCCACGAGCAACAAAAGGCCTTCGAATAAACCCTCCGGTCGCCCCAACCAACTGCATGGTTTTAATTAAAAATCGTTTCGAGTAAATTGCCAACCTAATAGTATTGTTTATCAATGCTATTACTACAATTAACAACAAAATACTAAATCCTAATAGCACCAAACCAATTTTCTTAACATTCTTGTTAACCGCTGCTATCAAATCCATTTGATAATCAACCATTTTTATTGCAGGCAAACGTTTCAACTCAGTCTCAATTAGTTTTGCACTACCTTCTTCAGCATATGCAGCATTTAAAAACAAATCAACACTTCCGGAGAGTGGATTAAAATCTAAGAATTCGACAAAATCCTCGCCCAACTCCTTTTTCATAATTTCCGCAGCTTCCTCTTTATTGATGTATTCAATTCGATTCGTGTATTCTTTTGCTTCAAGAACTCGCTGTAAGCGAGAAATATCGTTTTCGGATAATCCTTCCTTTAAATAAAGAGAAAAACCGATATTTTCCTTTACATGATCGGATATTTTTTTTGCATTAAGCAAAATAATACCCAAAACCCCTAGCATAAATAAAACCAATGAAATACTGATAATGGTAGAAACGTAATTTGTCCTTACTTTAATTACCGATTTCTGATTTTCTTGCTTTGCCATACTTCATTAGAATTCTGCTAAATTAGATTTTAGCAATAGGATACACAAATGGTATTTACTTAAGAACACCCATCTTGGCTGCAATCTTTTTTCCAAATGCTCTAATTTCTTCAGCTATAGCCTTTTCGCCTGTTGATCTTTCAAAAGAATCAGCCATAGTAATGATATTTTGAGCAGCAAATTTTTTCATCTCATCTACCATCATACCTTTCGTCCACAAATCTATGCGTAACGTATTGTTCTCTTCCTCATCCCAAATGGCTAAATTAATAGCCTTACTTATACTTTTTTGGTCTTTTTCAGAGCCCTCTGCAGTCCACTCTATAGATTCTGGAACTTGATTTTCATCTAATTTAATCTTGAAATTTATTTCTGATTCTCTTGACATTATCGTTGCGGTTTATAATTTGACTTTCTTAAAATTTTGTTTGCGTCTTGAATTTCCATTAATCCTGAGATATCTACATCCGGGTTATTTTCCATAAAAGACTTGACTAATTTATATCCCATCCATTGTCCAACTCTTCCAGGTGATCCTTCTGGAAAACCAGCGACAAAGGGAGCATCTCCCATGTACTTCCTAATTTGGTGATTCTCTGAGTTAAATAATAATTCCATGTCTATAAAATGAAACCAAATTGGCCCTTCATTCTCTTCACACCAGACAATGTCCTCCTTGGAATAGTTGAAAAATACTTCGTCAGTTTCATTTGGCAGAAAAGCATTAAGCAGAAAAGCTACTTTTCCATAAAATACCATTTGTTCCATTAAGTTTTGACCTCCCTCTGTTTCAAACTCGGTTAATAGCCAAGCCTTCATAGCATCCGATACTAAATACTTTTTATCAAAATTTTGAAACTTATATTTAGGAATCCCTATTTGAGGGTATACTATAAAGTCACCTCCCAAGTACATATCCAATCCAATAGCCAACAAACTGTCATCTGCTGCTGTAGCATAATTAAAAGCAGCTGTCATGGTTATTACATTTGGCACTACCCTTTTAGGAAAGTAATAATGATATCGTTTAAACGCATTATTTAATTGCTCAAAATCAGGTTGAAGAGATGCTTTTGGAAACGTTTTATGAACTTTTTCAATTACTTCTTGAATATCTTTATTGCGCAAATATTGATTAAAAACAGAGATTGTCAGAGGATCATTTGCTCTACCAAAACTCATTATTCCTTCCATATAAAGTGGGAAAAATTGAGGATACTGCTTTTTTATATTCTCTAGTTCATTAATGTCTAACCCTTCGCGCTGCACCGAATACAAATCCTTTTCAAATCGCTTAAATTCTTGAGCTATTTCAACTTTTTCCACATCCACATCCCATTTGTTTTCACTGCATGAATACATGAAAAGAATAGTTAGAAATAAAAATGGAATATTCGATGGTAACCTCATTTGAAAAAACAACTTAAATTTGTGGTAAATAAAGAAGACAAAATTATGAAAAAGACAACGTTGCTTGCCGTATTATTCGCTTTGGTTCTTGGAAGTTTCGCACAAAAGAATTTTCAGTTAGGATTACACCTTTCACCAAATATAGGTTGGATAAAGCCGGATGGATCAAATATTGAAGGAGATGGAGCCAAGCTTGGTTATTCCTTTGGTGTAATTGCTGACTTTAATATTTCTGAAAATTATATTTTATCTACTGGAGTTCACCTTCTCAGTACGGGTTTTACCTTAATTAAACCCGACATTCAAACTTTTACCGACAACTCCGGTTCTGAGGTGGATGGTTATGGAAAAACTGTTTCTAATATTCGATTAAATTACGTTGAATTACCGGTAACACTAAAGCTAAGGACCAACGAAATTGGTTACATGAAATATTACGGCAAAGTTGGTTTTGGCTTGGGAGTTAATTACGATGCGACTGCAGATGAGGAGTTTTCTTACACAACTACAACTACAACAGGAGCAACATTAACAAACGATGCGGTTGATTACGATGATGAAATTAATTTATTTAGAGCTTCTTTAATCATAGGAGGAGGGATAGAGTATAATCTATCCGGCAACACCTCGTTAATTGCGGGTGTTACTTTTAACAATGGACTCAATAATATTTTCAGTAAAGATGTGAATAAAGCGGATGGAAATGGGAATGCTTCGACAATTTTAGGCGATGAAAGAACTGAAAGCGCAAAGTCGATAAACAACATGATTGTTTTAAACGTTGGTATCCTTTTCTAAGACACACTTTCTATGAAAATAGCAATCGCTCAACTCAATTACCACATTGGCAACTTTGAGGCCAATACTGATAAAATATTAGCAAATATTCAAAAGGCAAAAGCTGAAAATGTTGACTTAGTGATTTTTTCGGAGCTAGCTGTTTGCGGTTACCCTCCTAGAGATTTCTTAGAGTTTGATGATTTCATTGAATTGTGCGTCAACGCTGTTGAGAAAATTGCAACAGCATGCGTCGGTATTGCCGCAATTGTTGGAGGGCCTTATTGGAATAACGAAACAGAGGGTAAAAAACTCTTTAATTCTGCCTTCTTTTTAGCGGATGGGAAAATTCAATCCAATCACTACAAGCAACTTTTACCAACATATGATGTATTTGACGAGTACCGCTATTTTGAACCAAGCGAAAACGTAAAATGCATTGATTATTTAGGCGAAAAAATTGCTCTTACCATTTGTGAAGATTTATGGAATATTGAAGGGAAAGAACTTTATTCTGAATCTCCAATGGACACTTTAATCAAAGAGTCTCCAGACTTTATGATAAACATTGCTGCTTCTCCATTTTCGGTGCTTCAAGCAGACAACCGAACCGAAGTATTGCAATGGAATACTAACAAATACAAGCTCCCGTTATTTTACGTTAATCACGTTGGTGCGCAAACAGAACTAATTTTTGATGGCGCCTCTTGCGTGCTAAACGCAACAGGAGAAGTAATGGCGCAATTGCCATTTTTCGAAGAGCATTTTTCTATTTTCGATACCAAATCTCTAGAAAAAGAGCTGCTAGAAAAAATTCCTTCAAAGTTTAAAAAAATTGAAACTGCCTTAGTGCTAGGCATCAAGGATTATTTCAAAAAGTTGGGATTTAAAACAGCCACGTTAGGTTTAAGTGGAGGTATTGATTCTGCACTAACCCTTGCTTTAGCAGTAAAAGCCCTCGGAAAAGAAAATGTGTTTCCCATTTTAATGCCTTCGCAATTTTCGTCAGACCATAGTATTTCAGACTCCTTGGAGCTTTGTAAAAACTTGGGTTGTAAACATCATATTATAGAAATTGAAAAAATATATGAATCTTTTGATAGTCAATTAACTGATTTATTTAAGGGAACTGAATTTGGAATTGCTGAAGAGAACATTCAATCTCGAATTAGAGGAACCCTATTAATGGCACAGAGCAACAAGTTTGGTTCAATTTTACTAAACACCTCAAATAAAAGTGAATTAGCTGTAGGTTACGGAACGCTTTATGGAGATATGGCTGGAGGGCTTTCTGTGATTGGAGATGTATACAAAACAGATGTTTTTGAATTGTGCAGATTTATCAATAGGAATGGAGAAATTATTCCAGATAACATAATTACTAAACCGCCTTCTGCTGAGCTGAGACCTGATCAGTTTGACTCGGATTCATTACCAGATTACCCTATTTTAGACTCCATTCTTTTCGAATACATTGAAAACAGACAAAGCCCCGCAAATTTGATTGAAATGGGATACGACGAAGCTTTAGTGAAACGTATTTTACGATTGGTAAACATGAACGAATACAAACGTCATCAAACACCTCCAATCCTTAGAATTTCCTCAAAAGCTTTTGGAATGGGAAGAAGAGTGCCAATTGTTGGAAAGTATTTGAGTTAGTTTTGTTCCACCTCTATGCACCCCGCTTCAAGACTCAGGGCGCAAATTTGGCCAACCGTAAATAATTCCCCGAGGACATATTTTTGATAGAAAAGAATAAATTATCCAAGCGTTAATTAAAATTCGTTTTCATTCTCTCTATTGCTTTCTGTTTAGCCGTTCCTGTAGGGACTATTTTTCATGAATTAGGCCACTATATTGTCGCACAATTTTATTGCGATATCGTAACTCTCCATAAAGCTTCTGTTACTTATTTTAGTACAGGCTTTTAGAAGACGAAGAGCTCGCCAACTTCAACATCATTCTCGGCGGTCCTATTTCCACAATTTTAATAAGCATTTTAGGAATTTATCTCATTTCAAATAAACCTTTCACAAGAATTTCAATTACAAACTATCCTTTAGCTTCAATTCTTAAAATAGTATTCGCCTTTTTTATAAGCAGAGAAGTTTTTATTTCTTTACAGTTGGTTTTTAATGAAGGTGTTTCTAATGCCGATGAATATAAAATACCCGATTACCTAAATTTAAACGTTCAACATTTTAACATCGTAGTTTTTATAATTGCTGTATCTATTTGCTTCTCTATTTTGCATAGAACAGTTGAAAAAGATTCAAAAGCCCTATTTCTATTAAGTGCAGCTATCGGCTGTGGCGTTGGTTACTGGGCTTGGGTTTTATCCTAAAATGAAATTCCACCTTACGCCCAGACCTTTGTTCCCTCAGAGCAGTTTTTACAAATGTCAATGTTCTCACGTCCCTTAAAAAGTTGTTTTCTAAAGTTGTTATAGCTTTTGCTGAACCAAATTTTCTTAAAATCATCGTTTGCTAATTCACCCAAACGGTGGGTAGCATCTTTATCGAAACAACAAGGAATTACCTTTCCGTCCCAAGTTATAACGCAAGAGTGCCACAACTTCCAACAATTATTTTCTAATGAGTTTTTAATTTGATACTTACCATTCCCCATCTTCTTGTAACGGGAATATTTATCGTTTTCAGGAATTAGATCATTCCCATTTTCATAGTCATACACCTGAGCTGTTTTTAACTTCACCTCGTCCACTCCATATTCTTTCGCCAACTCATGCACCTCCTCAATCTGGTGTTCATTTGGTTTAACCACCAAAAACTGAAAAATAATATGAGGTGTCGGAGATTTCGCAGCTTTCTTGGCATTTACAATATTCTTAGTTCCTTCCAACACTTTCGATAATGTGCCTCCTATTCTATAGTTCTCATAGGTTTCTTGGGTAGTGCCGTCTACTGAAATAATTAACCGATCCAAGCCAGACTCCACTGTTTTTAACGCGTTTTCAGGAGTTAAAAAATGTGCATTTGTAGATGTTGCGGTATACATTTTCCTGTCTGAGGCGTACTTCACCATGTCCAAAAACTTAGGGTTAATGTATGGCTCGCCTTGAAAATAAAATGTCAAATAAAATGTCTCTCGCCAAACTTGATCAATCACCTTTTTATAGAAATCTTCTTTCAAGTTTCCAGTTGGTCGAGTAAATTGTTTTAGCCCACTTGGACATTCAGGGCAACCTAAATTACAAGCTGTAGTAGGTTCTATGGCAATTGCCATGGGAAAACCTTTCTGATTTGGTTTTCCACTCCATTTAGATTGGTAATAACTCCAGTAAACATTAACCGCATTCCAAAACCTGGTAAAAGAAGCTTTTTTTAGAATTTGAAGACTGTCGTTTATATAAATTTTCACATTGCGAAGGTAAGAAGTACTTAGAATTGACCGGTAGAAATTGAAATTAAGTAGTAAATTAAAAACTCTTAGAATTCTATCATTATTGAGATTCATTCAACTTTCGTTTTTGAAATTTTGCAACAATGAATTGCGTAAAGACTTACAGTAAGATCATGCTTCTAACTTTTCTTTTATAACGTCGCACTGAAACTGACCCAAAACTTGTTTAGCAACCGAAAAAAGTGCTATCAAAATAGATCCAATAGAAAAAATGCAATCGAATTTAGTTTATTCAAATACTACTTATGTTCCCCTTTACTCAGATATCTTTAGCCAAACAACTAACAACTGAATTAACTTAACGGCAACTCTTAGCCTACGGAACATCAGTTTCAAACATTCTATTTTCATTTCTGAAGTGGATTATTGCAATTCTTCAGGTGTATTCGACAAAAATTTTTACGGAACAACGAAGAGAACTATAACCGATGTAATCTATTGAATATTTTATTGAAGAAGATCTTATTAGCGGTAAAACCAAGGCAAATTTTATTTTCATTTAGCCGGCAAAAAACAAAAACGTACGCCCCCTTTTTTAAACAATAATGATTTTGATCCGCAACAGACAAGGCATTTCCTTAACTGCATGAGAGATTTTCAACCTCTCGAAAAAAAGCAACAATTCTAAAACAGCCAGTGAGCGAGGTAAAAATTGAGCACCCTAAATGGGAAACAAGTGCCCAAAGAATGGAGCAAATAGAAATACTGCAGCTCTTTCATCAAAGTAAACTATTCAACATGTATAATAAGTATTGACCAGACAGCGTTTGAAATACTCAAGTTTAACTATTTTCGATTTAATTAACGATAATCGTTAATTTGATTCCGTTTTGAAGTAATTTCATGCCCTAATAATCGCCACAAACGACATGCTACCTACAAAAAATTACTTCGTACTTCTGTTCACTTTCTTGTCCTTTACTGCTCACGCTCAAACAAATATAACGGGACAGGTTACTGATACTGAAACAACAGAAGGAATTGCTTTTGCCACCATCTTATTTCAAGAGAGTAAAACAGGCATTGCTGCTGACATCGATGGGTTTTTTAAATTCAGTGCAAACTTTAAATCTGAGCAACTGCGTTTTAGTGCAATTGGTTATAAAAGTAAATATCTGAGCATTGAACAGCTGCAAGTAAGCAACTACTTGGTCACCTTAAAAAAGAACCCTTACAACATTGACGAAGTTGAAATTTTATCGGGCGAAAATCCGGCACACCGAATTGTAAACAAGGCCATTGATAACCGCAAGCAAAACAATCCGGAGCTGTCGAGTCCATTTTTCTATGAGTCCTACAACAAAATGGTTTTTATTTCACCTATGGATTCAAACTCGACAAGCAAATTAGATTCTGTTACCATTCGAAGCATTCAAAAAGAGAGCATAGATAGCTTCCCAAATAGTAAGGTCAGTTTTATCATGGAATCAGTTTCTGAGCGAAATCATTATCCTCCAACAAAGACCCAAGAGGTGATTAAAGAATCAAGAGTTGCCGGTTTTAAAACACCTTTTATCAACATTTTAGCAACGCAATTACAATCCTTTTCATTGTACCAAGATTATGTCATTGTATACGGCATAAGTTACTTAAGCCCCATTAGCAAAGGCAGTACCTCAAACTATTTATTTGTTTTAGAAGACACCCTTTTTCAAGGAACAGATACAAGCTTCATTATTTCATTTAGACCAAGAAAGAATAAAAATTTTAAAGCCTTAGCAGGAGTTTTATCTATTAACACCGACGGCTTTGCAGTGGAAAACTTCATCGCCAAACAGCATGATTCAAGCGGTTTTCCAGTAAAAATACAACAACGTTATGAATTAGTAGAAAACAAACAGTGGTTTCCAACCCAACTGCACTTGGACATTCTCTTTAGCTCAACGAAAAGCAAATCAGGTGTCATCGGAAGGGGAAAGTCATATTTGCGAAACATAAGCCTTACACCCAAAGTATCTGAAAAAGAAATTGGGAATTTAGCTTTAAAGATGGACGAGAACATCGCTCCGAAAAGCGAAGAAGGCTGGGAAAAAATTCGAGAAATACCGTTAAGCGTAAGAGAACAAATCACCTATTCGTTTATCGATAGCATCGGAGAAGCAGAAAACCTGGATCGCTCGATTTTTATACTGAAAGGCTTGGTAAAAGGATACGTGCCCATTGGAAAGTTTAACTTATTATTAAACAAGTTACTATCCTTTAATCAATATGAAAACGTTCGGCTGGGCGCAGGAGTAGAGACCGGCGAAAGCCTCTTGGGTCCAATTAGAATCGGCGCTTATGGAGGCTACGGATTTAGAGACAAAGCTTGGAAGTATGGTTCGCACATACGTTGGATTCCCACATCTGACCGACAGTTTGAAACTAAGTTTACCTATTCAAATGATTTAATTGCTGTTGGAAAGGCTAATTTTTTCAGACCGAGCGGAATGTTGTTCTCAGGGGGTGAATTTCAAAATTTTATTAATGACCAATTTGACAACCAAGAAAAGTGGGAGTCTAGCATTTCCTTCAGAGCACTTAGAGATTTTCATTTTACATTATTTGGGAACCATCAAAAACGAAATATAAATTCTAACTATACCTTCATAAATTCAGAAAATGAGGCAATCAACTCATTTACAAACTCAGAAATAGGTGTAAATTTTAGATTCTCATTTAACGAGAAGTTTGGTGAATTTTTAGGGGTCACCATGCCGATAGAAACGAAAAACCCAGTTATTAACTTCAAATTCACCAAGGGGGTAGCTACTATTTTAAACGCTGATTTTGACTATGACAAGATTGACATTAGTTTCTCTAAAAAATTCATACTAAGAAACCTAGGCACAACTTCGCTACATGCAGATTTTGGTTACGTGAATAATGCCCTACCTCTAACGGCTTTATACAGCTTAAAAGGAATTTTCGACGAGAACGTAAGAGTAGCATCGAGTAATAGTTTTGAAACCATGGCACCAAATGAATTTTTTGCAGATCAGCATATAAGCCTTTTCTTTCGTCACAATTTTGGGAGCTTGTTGTTTAACAAACCAAATTTCAAACCGGAATTGTTGCTGGTTAGCTCATTTGGCATTGGCAGTTTACGAGAAAGAGACAGGCATCAAAATTTTGATCTCTCAGTTCCTGAAAAAGGTTTTTTAGAATCAGGAATTCAACTGAATAACTTATATCGAATAAAGTACCTTTATAAAGGTATTTACTTTGGAATTGGAGCAGGAACATATTACCGATATGGTGCGTATGCGAACCCAGAATTTAAAGACAACATTGCAGTTAAGCTGACGGGTACCTTTACGATGTAAAAAACTCCCATTAATACTGCTTAACGTTCCAACAAATATGTAATAATTAATAAGTTCACCCTTCACTTTTCCGAATCAGTACAAATTGTCCTACCTTGGACATCTCACAGTTATCCAAAATTTTACCTTTGTATCACGAAATGCATCTATGAAACACATTGCCATTATTGGAAACGGAATTTCTGGAGTTACCGCAGCTCGGCACATCCGAAAACTTTCTGACCATAAAATCACTCTTATTTCTGCCGAAACAGAACATTTTTTCTCGAGAACGGCATTGATGTATGTTTACATGGGACATATGAAGCCAGAGCATATAAAACCTTACGAAGATCACTTTTGGGCTAAGAATAGAATAGACTTAAAAATGGGCTTTGTTTCTAATGTAGACGCTAGCAATAAAAAACTACTTTTTGATAGCGGTGAAGAAATGCATTTCGATGATTTGATCATTGCTAGTGGATCAAAACCCAATAAATTTGGTTGGAAAGGTCAAGACTTAGATGGCGTGCAGGGTTTATACTCTTGGCAAGATTTGGAATTGATGGAGGAAAATTCAGTTAATTGCGACCGTGCCGTTATTGTTGGTGGTGGATTGATTGGGATCGAAATGGCAGAAATGTTTCTCTCAAGAGGCATTAAGGTCACTTTTTTAGTCCGCGAAAAACGTTTTTGGGGAAGTGTTTTGCCAAAAGAGGAAGGAGAATTAGTTTCAAGGCATATCCTCTCTCACCATGTTGATTTGCGTTTTGAAACAGAATTAGATGAAATTATTCCAGACGAGAATGGCAGAGTAAAAGCCATTCGCACAAAAGATGGAGAGGAAATTATGTGTCAATTTGTTGGGCTAACGGCAGGTGTTGGCCCAAATACTTCATTTTTAAAGGACGGGTCAGTTGCTTTGAATAGAGGCGTTTTGGTGAATGACTTTTTAGAAACGAACATTCCAAACGTATACTCCATTGGAGATTGTGCTGAGTTTCACCAGCACCCAACAGGGCGAAGAAACATGGAACAAGTGTGGTACACCGGAAAAATGATGGGCGAGACCGTTGCACAAACTATTTGTGGTAACAAAACGGCTTATAAACCGGGGGTTTGGTTCAATTCTGCCAAATTTTTTGACATAGAATATCAAACCTATGGATGGGTTTGGGCAGAGCCAAAAGAAAACGAAGCCATTTTATATTGGGAACATACAGATGGCAAAAAATGCCTAAAGTTAGTTTACGATATGACCGACAACTCCTTTCTAGCAGCAAACGTTTTTGGAATTCGACTACGTCACAAAGTATTAGATTACTGGATTAAACACAAAACAAAGATTAAAGTAGTACTTCAAAATCTAGAAGATGCCAACTTTGAACCAGAATTTTACGAAAACAGCTTTCCTGAAATTAAGAAACAATTTCAATCACAAATTCCTTAAACCATCTATTTATGAATCAGATAGACAAAGATATAACGATGGTTTCTGGACCACCAAAAGACATTAACATTACCCAAAAAATTGCAACATTTATTGGCGTTGCCGGTCTACTTATATTGGTATTGGCTGCCTTTAACGTAAACTTTCCAAATAAAGGATTGTGGTTAGCCATTGCTCTTGCGTCAATTGCCGGAGGAATTATTCTCTTCTCGAAAGGAGCCTATGGCAACAAACAAGAAGGAATAAAAAATGACGGTGTTTGGTTTAAAGGAATTAGCAGCAGAGGTTTTGTGGCTTGGGTTGCAGGTATTGCAATGACAAGTTTTTATGTAGTCCTCTATTTCTTTGAAGGCTTACTTGGAGCAAATCCCGGTGCAGCAAACACAGGCGTTATTTCTCTTTTTGATCCATTAAGTAGAATGTTAAGTGGCAACGATGCAAGCCAATGGTTTGTTTACGGAACCCTCTATACTGTTGCAATCGTAGCATTTGGGATTAAATTTATGTGGAAATACCGCAACAATAAATACGAGCGATTAAGAACTTTTTCTGTCATGTTTTTCCAAACCGGATTTGCATTCATCATTCCAGAATTGATGGCTCGCCTAAATTCAGACACGTTCAAGTTGCCGTACACTGACATAAAAAGTATTTGGCCACTGAACTACGGAAATTTTGACCAATACAGGGTTGATGAATACATTAATGCCGGAAATGTTGGTTTATTTTTATTGATTTTTGGCGTTGCATCTATTTTAATTGTGACCCCAATTATGACGTACAAGTTTGGGAAACGATGGTATTGTTCTTGGGTGTGCGGCTGCGGAGGGTTAGCTGAAACGGCCGGAGACCCTTTTCGTCAATTATCAGATAAAAGCACCGCGGCTTGGAAGGTTGAACGTTGGGTAATTCATTCAGTTGTTGTTTTCTCTGTGGTGATGACAACTGCGGTCATTTCAACTTACTTAGGTTACGATTCTGAAAAATACTGGTTTACTAAAGATACTTTCCTACTTTGTGTTGTCTCCATTTTAACACTTGTAATAGGGCTATTATTCGCCTTTAGAAGGGACGAGTTAATGAAAGACGCGAAAATTGGAGCGATCGGTTATTTCGCTATTGTTCTCGCTACAATTGGACTGCATTATTCTTCTGCAGACAGTATCTTTTTAATTGAAACTGGGTCTTTAAGACAATCATATGGATTCTTAATCGGAGCGGTGTTTAGTGGCGTTATTGGAACGGGCTTCTATCCTATTTTTGGAAATAGAGTTTGGTGCCGATTTGGTTGTCCCATGGCGGCAATTATGGGAATGCAACAGCGTTTCTTTTCCAAATTTAGAATTACAACAAACGGCGGTCAGTGCATTTCTTGTGGAAACTGCTCTACCTATTGCGAAATGGGAATTGATGTAAAAGCTTACGCTCAAAAAGGACAAAACATTGTACGCTCTTCTTGCGTTGGGTGTGGCGTTTGTTCTGCGGTTTGCCCTAGAGGAGTTTTGAAGTTAGAAAATGGAGAAGATTCCGGAGATAGCAGGTACGATTCTGACCCTATTACTTTTGGGAATGATGGGGTGAAGTTGAATGTATAGTGAGAAGTACTCGGAATTAAATAGTTCTTGGAGTACTAAACGTTAGAAAGTACTTAGAGCGCTTACAATACTTGGAGTTAGAAAGTACTTAGAGTTAAATAGAACTTGGAGTAAAGGAGTTGGATATCAAAACATAATACTTCGTATTATGACGAATAATGAATTTGGGAAAGTTTGAAATTAGAACTAAAAAATTTTCTGTTGCAGTAATTAGACTTTCAAGTTCACTGCGTAATTCTCAAGAAGCTAGAGTCCTAAGAAATCACTTATCAAAATAGGCGAATAGTGTAGGAGTAAATTACAGCGAACCCAACCGTTCTAGAAGTAACAGTGACTTTAAACATAAAATTAAAATCTGCGAAAGTGCCCTTCGATAAAATTTTCAAATACCCTGAGTGTGCGAAGCGCAGCTTTAATTGTGTCAAAGGGCACTTGAGAATCGCTCAGGGAACTTTTACAAAACATCCTCACTGCAATACGTGCAAAATGAAATTAAAATAATGAAACGCTCAACCCTAAATATTTTATTATCAAGCCTCTGTAGGCAGATTTCAACTTCAAGTACTCTCAATTCTAAGGGCTTGCTAACTCTAAGTACTTCCTAAATGAATATAGTTGTAATTATTCCCGCATTTAATGAGGAAAATGCTGTCGGAAAAGTAGTTGCTGACATACCTAAGCAATTGATTAGCGAAGTAATTGTAGTGAACAATAATTCGACCGACAAAACGTCTGAAGCTGCAAAGGCCGAAGGTGCTACTGTGCTTTTTGAAGTAACAAAAGGCTACGGAAAAGCTTGCTTAAAAGGGATGGACTATCTAAAAACTACAAGAAAAAAACCAACCGACATTGTTGTTTTCTTGGATGCAGATTACTCTGATTACCCAGAACAAATGATTGAGATGGTACAGCCCATTCGAGAAAATAAAGCAGACATGGTTATTGGTTCTAGGGCATTGGGTGAACGAGAAGGCGGCTCGATGACAGTGCCACAAGTTTTTGGAAATTGGCTTGCAACTAGTTTAATGCATCTGTTTTATGGGCATAAATTCACCGACTTAGGCCCTTTTAGAGCGATTCGGTACTCGAGTCTTTTAGCGTTAGATATGCAAGACACCACGTATGGCTGGACAGTTGAAATGCAAGTAAAAGCGTTGAAACAAAAATTACGTTGCGAAGAAATGCCAGTTGATTACAGGAATCGGATTGGTTTTTCCAAGATTAGTGGCACCGTAAAGGGTACTATTCTCGCAGGATATAAAATCATAACCACCATTTTTAAATACCTTTGACTTCTCTTACTTCGCAATGGAACTAATCCCCATCATAATTTACGGAATAGCACTGCTATTTATCTTTTGTTATAGCCTGATTCAAATTCAGTTAGTAATAAAATACAAGCGTTACCAGAAGCAGCAAAAACTACGCTTAGCGGAACATTCTGACGTTAATTTTGAGCCAACTGTTACCATTCAGTTGCCCCTTTTCAACGAAAAATACGTTACTGAGCGATTAATTGATTGCATTGCAGTATTAGATTACCCAAATGGGAAATTAGAAATTCAAGTTTTAGATGACTCTACGGATGAAACGGTAGAAATTACTAAGAGTAAAGTAGAAGAAATTAGAAAAACAGGAATTGACATCGTGTACATTCACAGAACTGACCGTGGCGGATATAAAGCAGGAGCTTTAGCGGAAGGGACAAAAATTGCAAAGGGAGAATTTATTGCTATTTTCGATGCTGATTTTTTGCCTGAAAAAGATTTCATTCAGCGAATGGTTCAGCCATTTCAGAATGAAAAAGTAGGTATGGTTCAGAGCCGATGGGAGCACATTAACGAACGTTATTCTTTACTTACCAAACTGCAGGCTTTTGGCTTGGACGCGCACTTTTCAGTGGAGCAAGGCGGCAGAAATGCAGGCCATCATTTCATAAATTTTAACGGAACAGCGGGCATTTGGCGTAAAGCCGCAATTGAAAATGCTGGTGGTTGGCAGTCAGATACCCTAACTGAAGATTTAGACCTCAGTTACCGAGCACAATTAAAAGGTTGGCAATTTATTTTCTTGGAAGAAGTTGGGGCCCCAGCAGAGTTACCAGCAGTGATGAATGCCCTAAAAACACAACAATTCAGATGGAATAAAGGAGCAGCAGAATGTGTCCGTAAAAACTTAGGTAGAGTTCTTCGAGCGGAAGATATTGGATTTGGGACCAAAATGAACGCTATTTTTCACTTAATGAATTCGGCTATATTTATTTGCATTGTTATTTTAGCTTTATTAAGTATTCCTATGCTGAGCATTAAAAACAACTTTGAAGAATACAAAACACTCTTCTTGGTAGCCAGTTCATTCTTAATAACACTTCCTATTTTAGCGTTATTTTACTGGACTTCTATGTCGCGAAATTACACCTCGAAAATAAAAGCATTCTTTCACTTCGCTTTTCTGTTCCCTATGTTTTTAACAGTTTCAATGGGACTTTCATTACACAATGCTATGGCAGTTTTGGAAGGCTATATTGGAAAAAAATCAGCTTTTATACGAACACCAAAGTTCAATTTAAGCAACGATAAAAGTAAAAAGTGGGGTACTAACGTTTACTTGAAAAGAAAAATCAATCCCATCACCATTTTAGAAGTGTTATTCGCCGCCTACTTCTTTTGCGGAATCTTATTGGGTGTTCATTATGAGGATTACGGTTTAATGCCCTTTCATGTAATGTTGTTTTTAGGATTTGGCTATGTTTCGTTTTATTCGATTAGCCATTCGTTTAAAACAGAGTAGTTTTCAATAACACCAGAGTTGTCATATTGAACAATAATCGAAATACTACAACTCTTGTCGAAATCATGTCGAAACAATTTCCCCCTTATAATTTATACGAACTGAATCAAGGGATATGTTCAAACGTCACTGCGAGCAAAGAGAAACGGAGAGAAGCAATCTTGCTAATTATTTAGGAAAGAACACTAATTTTAAACTCAGCCATAACAAGTATAAATGCAGTTCAACAGCACCATTTTTAGCAAAACCACATTCGCCCAAAGTGCCGCTGTCGCTTGTTTTTTATATGTTGGTTATGAGCTAAATCGAGAAAATTTTTATGCGTTACTCGGTTGTTTTGGCATTTTATTTTCTGCTTATTACTTTTTAGTGAAAAATGCCAAAACCGAATCCTTGAATCAGCTTTTGGTTATCGGTGTACTTTTTAGACTTTTCTTCCTCTTTTCTATTCCAACCCTTTCCGACGATTATCTTCGCTTCATTTGGGACGGGCAACTACTAGCAAACGGCATCAACCCTTTCGATTATTTGCCTACCGAAGTCACCATAGACTTCCCAAATAAAGCCGAATTGTTGGCAGACATGAACAGCTCCAATTATTACACCGTTTATCCTCCCATTGCTCAAACCATATATTTTTTAAGTGCTTGGCTTTCGCCTAACTCCATTTTTGGAAGCATCCTCGTAATGCGCAGTATTCTATTTGCAGCAGAAATCGGAATCATTGTCCTACTCCCTAAACTACTCCGACTAATCAACATGAACCCAAGCAATAGTTTGTGGTACGTTTTAAATCCCTTGGTTATTATAGAGCTAACGGGAAACTTACACTTCGAAGGAATGGTTCTTTTCTTTTTTCTATTGGCGGTGTATTTGTTAGCGCTTAACAAAGAAAAATTGAGCGCCGTTGCCTGGGCCTTTGCTGCAGCCACTAAGTTAATTCCCATTTTCTTTTTGCCCCTTATTTTAAGAAAGCTCAGCCTAAAAAATGCCGCTGCTTTTTACCTCATTTTTGGAGTAACCTTCATCGGCCTTTGGATTCCTTTCTGCAATTCAACACTGCTGCCCCACTTCTTAGAAAGCGTGAGCTTGTATTCCAAAACCTTTGAGTTTAACGCCAGTGTGTATTACCTCGTTCGCGCTATTGGCTATCAAGTAATGGACTACAACATCATACAAACCGCAGGGCCTTGGTTGGCACGAATAGCCTATGTTGGTATTTTAGTGCTACTACTTAAAAAGAAAATCATCTCTTGGCAAGGCTTTTTTACGGCCTTATTGTTTGCCCTAAGTTGGTATTATTTACTAGCGCTTATTGTTCACCCATGGTACAGCATAACCTTTGTTTTTCTTGCTGTTTTTACTCGTTTTCGTTTTCCTATGGTTTGGTCATTTTTAGCTGTTTTGTCCTATTGGGCCTATTCTAATCCAGCTTTTCAAGAAAACTTTTGGCTAGTTGGAATAGAGTATACAGCAGTGATTGGTTTTATGGTTTGGGAGCTTCTGATAACGCGAGGAGAGAAATTGAAATTTATTTAACTGATTATCAAGGATTAGAGGGATTGTTTGGTATTTTTAATACTACTTATAAAATAATGAGAGATTGGATAAACGATTAACAGTAATAGACTTTTTCTGTGGTGCAGGTGGATTCTCAGAAGGGTTCCGGCAAATGGGATTTAAAATAATCCAAGGTTAATGCTATCAACTCAACCCAAACCTCTCCCGATGCTTCTTAAAATTTTCCAGAGAAGGGTAACTTTCTGTTGAGGCGGGCAAATGAATGCGCTTTTGCTCAAACTGAGAGACGTTATAACTTGAATTTGTTGACTCCACGAAGTTCTTGCTCAATAACACTTCGTAATTGTCGGAAATGGCAATTAAACCCCTATCAAAAGCTCTGTGTAAATTCGGACAAAGTGCAATTCCGTTACTCAGTGTGTCGTCATAAGCTTCAGAAAATGGAACAATGTGGCAAGCATCAACCATAGAAACGTTGAAGGTAGCATCAATTCTTAAACCGGAAATAGCGCAGGTGTTATTATAGAGTTTGGGAATTTCTCGTTTAAAAATTCCCCCGCGAACAAACACTTCCTCTTGAAAAGCATTTTCATCGAGTTGAGATTTTAAATCTAGAATCTTTTTCCTGTAAATTTCTGAACTATCGTTTAAAATAATAGCTGGTGGCAAATCATCTTCATCGTTGTAAAATCCGGTTGCCGCTTGGGGAAAGTATTTTTCAAGCAATGCTATTTTCAATACATCTCTGCCTTCAGCGGTGATTAAAATTTCTGTCAACTCCTTGTCCAATTTTGCCGAGCGTATTGCAGTAGTTAAGTTTTTGAAGCTTCGCATCGAACTTTTCGATTGCACCCATTTTTCATAACCCTCTACTGGCATTAAACTCCAAAAAGGTTCTGAATGCATATGATAAAAAGGCAACGCAAAAATTGGATGGTGATTCGTTACTACAATACTATTCCAGTGGCTTTTAAAAGAGGCGACTAATTCCGGTAGTATTTCAATTTCTGAATTATAATAAATCCCCTTTTCAAACAAACGAATAACGCTCAACAACAATATTGGCTTGTGGGGAGCTCCACCGTTTTTATTGTCTCTGCGCAAATGCGTAAAGCTGTGAATGTAATAGCTTAGTCTTTCGTTCATACTTCTCAATCAACCTGCAAATTAATCATAAAAAAAGTTCAACAACTTCCCAAAAAACATGCTATTTCCCTTTCCCAATAATCTAACTATCTTTAACCCATGACACTCGGCAAACTACTTTACATACTAGGCATCATTCTAATTATTTATGGCCTGATAAGCGGCATTAATTTTTACATGAAAATTGACGACATGGGCAGAAGCTCAGACTTTTCTTACTCCCTAAACATTGGAAAAATAATTGCCGGTGCACTGTTGGTATATTTTGGCAACAAAATGAAGGCGAAAGAAGCTTAAAAATTTTAGTAACATCGGTTCTACTTGTTTTGCTGCTTTTCTCTTGCAAAGAAACAGATGACGGGCCAATAGAGATTCTTGTTATGACCCATCTATTGTTCACCATAATGCCTGTGTTCAAGAATGCTCAGGCATGACAGGGTGAGATGGTAAATTCTATTGTAATGAGTGTATTGCATCAAGTGTTGGGATTCGTCCGAAATAAGTTTTAAAAATCAATTCTAAGTTTGATATTTACATCCCGGCCGGAAGCAAACAATTCGCTTCATTTTTCTGTTTGGGTTTTTGTAATTTCAACACTCCTATCTTAACATTCATGGATCAACTAACCCATTGCCCTGCTTGCAATTCTAATGCTTTTGCCTCCTTTATTACCACATCGGCGCAAATGCATACTAGCAAAGAGTCGTTTAACTTCGATCAATGCAACAATTGTCAATTGGTGTTCTTAAATCCAAGAGTTCCGCTAAATGAACTAAAAAATTACTACACCGCTCACTACTTGCCGTATAGAGGGTCAGAAGCCTGGGGAAAATACGAGCACTTTGTAAAAGATAGTCAGCAAAAATTGGATTTAAAACGTGTACAACGCGTAAAAGAGTGGCATAAAACAACTGCCGACACGTTAGTACTCGATGTTGGCTGCGGAAAACCGACTTTCTTAAAAGCATGTAAAACGGAGCTAAAATGCAATACCATAGGTATCGATTTTAGTAATGAAGGGTGGAACAATTCAACAGAAAATTATGAAGGATTGGATTTACAAGTTGCTGAAATAAAAGATTTACCGTTGGATTTACACCCAGATGTAATTACCATGTGGCATTACCTGGAACACGATTATACACCACAAGAGAATTTACGATCTCTGAAATCAATCTCTAAACCTTCTACTGCACTAATTATAGAAATTCCCAACTTTGACTCTAGTAGCAGAAAAGAGTTTGGTGCAGATTGGGCCGGGTGGCACACTCCTCGCCACACTTCTTTATTTTCTCCAAACAATGCAGAACTGCTGCTTAAAAACAGTGGTTGGGAAGTTTCTAAAATTCTAACTTACGGAACAATGGATCCTTACCTGCTATATTGGATGAGTAGAATGGAACAAAAAGGAATTGCTTGGGATAAAAACATGGAAGATGAGTTTTGGGACTTTACTAGAGGAATGTTACGCTTTTTACCAAAAAAGTGGAATGAAAAGAATTCTTCTTTGGGCATTATGACCGTTATTGCCACCCCAATCAAAAATTAATCAAACGACAATAATTTCTTTCCTTCCCAAGTTCCGGTGGACTTATACGGATGAAACCGAGCGAATAGCTCCTCTTTGTACCACTCATTCTTGCGGGTTCTCCGAATCGCTTCTTTGTGCTGTTTACTGTTGTAAGCAAACTTTTTAACCGATTCAAAGTCTTTCCAAAGACTAAATGTAGCCATCTGAACTACAGGAATTTCTCCCACCCCTTTGGTATAAATCAATCCTTCATTTCCCGCCAATGCCTCTTGTGAGGTAGGTACATATTTCCAAAACCGCAGCAACCAGTTTAGCTTTATGGTTGCTCTTGTAATCACCGCTATTGGTCTAGTAGCATCTAAATCAGTCCCCTTTTCAAAGGGTGTTTTATTTACCCAAGTACCTCCAGCCGATATGTTTTTCATGTAAAGCGTCGATAGCTCAGCGCTATTATTTTTGTATTGCTGCACCAAGTCCGAAAAAGAGAAGAACTCTTGCGCAGCTGCTTCAGAATCCCAAACTTGGAGTAAGCAGTAAACCGACCAATCTGGCAATGGATTAAATCCCAAACCTTTTCCGCTTCCTAATAGACGGTAAAAAGATTGCCCTTCTACTTTTGACAAGTCTTTGTGCGCAAATTGCATCATTTTGAAGCCCCAGAGTTTTGTTTTAAACGTGGTGTACTTAAAAAATGAAATGGTTGTAATTTGCTCACTCATGCTAACAGTAGAGGATTATTTAATAGTGGTAAGACCAGAATTTTTAGAGGTTTCTTTCTCAGTAAACCACTTCAACAAGAAGTTGTTGATGTTACAACCTAAAAAACACTTTTTTTCTCGTTTCAGTCGCCCCGCAGTAAACTTACTCTGGTTATTTAAAAGAAAGTCTGGTTTCAGGTGAGTAAAGTGACTCAAAGAAACCTATCCGTTTAAACTTCGATACAATTTTTTTGTTATTGAAAAGAGGAACGGAAAGTGAAACGTCTCGGTCATCTTTAGTTAGTCGTGCTGATTGCCGAACATTGAGAGGTATATCGAATCACAGACAAACTTTCCATCTCAATTATTCATCTCCTTTTATTAATAAATCAAGCCGCAAGCCGTACTTTTGTAAAAAATTTTTTTATGCAATTAAGCAAATCGCAATCCCTTTTCGAAAGAGCAACAAAGTCGCTTGTTGGCGGTGTAAATAGCCCTGTTAGAGCATTCAATTCAGTTGGTGGAAATCCGCTATTTATTGAGCGAGGCGAGGGCATTCACATTTTCGATGTTGATGGCAACGAATACATTGATCTAATTGGTTCTTACGGTCCACTTATTTTAGGTCATGCTCATCCGAAAGTTACGGCAGCGGTTAAAGCAGCGGTTGATAAAAGTTTCACGTATGGTGCAACAACGCTTGGTGAGGTTGAAATGGCTGAAATGGTAAAAGAGGCTTACCCACAATTGGAGAAAGTTCGATTTGTGAACTCGGGAACTGAGGCTGTTTTAAGTACGATTCGATTGGCAAGAGCGTATACCGGAAACAACAAGATTGTAAAATTCGCAGGTTGTTACCACGGCCATACAGATGCACTGCTCGTTGCTGCAGGTTCTGGTCTAATGACCATGGGAATTCCTTCTAGTGCCGGTGTTCCTGAAAAAGCAGTGAACGATACCTTGATTGCACAGTACAATAACATTGAGAGTGTTAAAGAATTGATTGCAAATAACAAAAACGAAATTGCTGCAATTTTTATTGAACCTGTCGCAGGAAACATGGGAGTTGTAGTTCCAGAGATGGACTTCATGAAAGAGCTTCGAAAAGTAACCGAAGAGGCTAACATTTTATTGGTAATTGATGAAGTAATGACAGGCTTCAGAAAGAAGTTCGGCGGTGCTCAAGATTATTTTGGAATTGCAGCAGACATCACCTGCATGGGTAAGGTAATTGGTGGAGGAATGCCCGTTGGGGCATATGGCGGAAAAGCTGCTATTATGGACCTAGTATCGCCGTTAGGAAATGTTTACCAAGCAGGGACCTTGTCGGGCAGTCCAATTGCCATGGCTTGCGGATTAGCCACTTTAAAAGAGTTAAAAAATTACGATTACGATAGAGCCGACAGGTTAGGTAAGCAAATAAAAACATACTTAGAGGACGCAGCAAAGGAAAACGGCATTACCATTCAAGTCAATCAGTTTGGGTTAATGGTGAATCCATTTTTTACTGCCGTAGAAGTAAAAGATTTTGAGACAGCTTCTACTTGCGATACCAAATTATTTGGAAAATTCTTTTGGGCAATGGCTGAATCTGGTCTGTATATTCCTCCTTCTCAGTTTGAAACGTGGTTTCTACCAATTAATATAACAGACGCTGAGATGGATGTGGTAGGAAGTAGAATTAAAAAAGCATTCCGGACAATGTCTGGCGATAATAATTGAGAACGTGCGGTGACAATTGATGCAAATCTCAAATGACAAGAGCTTTATTTTATCGCATTTCGACTCCGCTCAATGTGACAAAATAAAAATAAACGAAGAGGGTAATTTTTTGTCAGACTGAGCGATCGTCGAAGTCTTAAACAAAAGTGATCAAATTAATTTTTTAACTCAACACAACAACGGTGTTGGGTAATACCGAAAACCAAATAGAATGACACAATTCAACGATAGATTTTTAAAGGCTTGCAGAAGAGAAGAAACGGACAGACCACCAGTATGGTTTATGAGACAAGCAGGGCGATACCAAAAAGATTACAGGGAGATCAGAAAAACACATACCCTCGTTGATATTTGTAAAATTCCTGAGCTTTGCGCACAAGTGACTTTATCGCCAATTCAGCAGTTTGGTTTTGACGCTGCCATTATTTTTTCTGACATTATGATTCCCTTGGAACCAATGGGAATTGATTTTCATTACAAAGAAGGCGTAGGCCCTGTAATTTCAAACCCATTAACCTCTAAAAGAGATGTTGAAAATTTGAAGCCATTGGATTTTGGTAAAGATTTGCAATACACAGGAGCTTCATTGAATATTTTAAAAAGAGAATTGAACGTCCCTTGTTTAGGCTTCGTTGGGGCACCCTTCACACTTGCAAGTTACATGATTGAAGGTGGCCCTTCAAAAAGCTACATTAAGTTGAAGAACTTTATGTACGGTCAGACCGAGGCGTGGCATTTATTGATGAATAAATTAGCTACCAACATGGCTGACTACCTGTTGTACCAAGTTGAGAATGGCGCAATGGCGGTTCAAATATTTGACAGTTGGGTAGGCATTTTAAGTCAGGCTGATTTTAGAGAGTTCATTTTCCCTCACATGCAGAAAATGGTGCAGTACATTAAGAGCAAAACGGATGTGCCTGTTATTATTTTTGGAACGAACTCTTCTCACTTGTTATTGGACTTAAAAGCAACCACTGCCGATGTTGTTGGCATTGATTGGAAAACCGATGTAGCTGAAGCTTGGAAAAGCATGAATTATGAGGTAGCTGTTCAAGGAAACTTGGACCCTACTTTGCTTTTTGGCGATTGGAAACTGATAGAAAAAAGAGCGAAAACATTGTTAGACTCTATTCCAAATAAACCTGGTTACATTTTCAATTTAGGACACGGAATTTTACCCAAAACACCCGAAGAGAACGTAAGAAGGTTGGTGAACTTGGTTCAAGGAAGGTAATCTGACTGATCTTTTGTACATTTATCCAAAAAATTAAAGTCATGCATTTGACGTCAATATTAAGCTTCCTTTTACTTCTTGTGTTCAACCTACAATTTGTCTTGGCCCAAGAAACTTCGGGTACAGCAAGAATATATACGCAACCTGCACTAGCCGTTATTAAAGTTGATGGCAAATTTGTAGTCTATGGAAACGAGCTAAAGTTAGATAGTGGAATACACGTTGTAGAAGCTTGGATTGAAGGGTATGCTTTTATTCAAAAGGAATTTAGATTATCAAAAGATGAGTTCAAAACTGTCAGAGTGAAACTATTGCGATCAGAGGAGTATGTTCTTCACCGAAAAAAATTTCTACTGTATCGAACTCAAAAGAACATGCTTAGATATATACCCATTATGGCTTATACTGGATATGCCGCTATTAGCCTTAATAAATTAAGAGTGTTAAGTAACGATGCAGATAAAAATTACGCATTGGCAACAGAAGCCAAGACTAGCTACAATAATGGATTCTGGTTAAACGACATAGAAGAAAATAGATTCATTTATAACGAAAGTAAAGCAGCGTACGAGCAGAACATTAAAGACATAAATAAAAAGCGAACCGAGTTTGCCATAGTAACTGGGGGCGCTGCAATAATTGGGTTTCTAACTTGGAAAGCAGCATCCAAACTAGAAAAGCCAATTTTAAAAGACGAATCGCAAATGCACCGCTTTACATTTACTCCTATTATTTTGCCTACCACAAGTGGCGTTCATCTCGCTTATCGATTTTAATTATGAAAAAGGTCGCTCTATTTTTAATAATTGGTCTGGTTGTTTTTTCTTGTAAAAAAGACAATGAATTAGACGACTCTGCTCTTGGCTTCAACCCCTACGAAAACCCTGTCAATCCTTATGTTACAGTGGTGCAAAGCACAGTAGTAAATTCAAACATTCTTATCCTTGATTTACAAATACATCGAGATAGAATTCCTGACAACGTTGACATGCGATTTGTGCAACAAGGAATAATAGATCCATTTGGAGACACACTCGTCACAGCAAAAGAAAGAAACATCTTCGTTAGGAAAAACGAAACAGGACCAAGTACTTATAAAATAGGGCTTTACGATACTGAAAACAATAGAATAAGTACTCTTTTTGAATATACTTATCAGTAAAGGATCAGCATTAGATCATTTACATTAATATACTCTCATTCTTATCTCCAGACAACCTTTTTCCAAATCACTAGGTTCTATATTTGAAACCCGAACCTAATTAAAGTGACTTTAAACGAAGAAAACTTGATGGAGCACATGCGAAAAAATCGGCATGCTCAAAAGAGTTTGGTTAATAAATCCTACTTCCCATACTTCCCATCGTACTTTTTCCACAATTCAATTTGAGGGTTGGTCAACTCAATTTGCTTGCCTTGAATAAAAGCTAACGTTACCTGATTTCCTCTCATGTCCAATGCGTCACCAGCTGAAATAAACAAGGTCGCGTATTTACCTTCTTCAATACTCCCAACTACCTTATCAATTCCTAAAATTTTAGCGGTATTTAACGTAATCATACTCAGAGCAGCCTCCTTATCCACACCATAAGCTACAGCGGTACCAGCGTAGAAAGGTAAATTCCGAGTTCCCATTGCTTCCATTCTTCCTGAGTTTTCCAAACTTACCAGAATTCCTTTGTCTGCCAATATCTTTGGCATTTTATACGGTAAGTCCACATCGTCGTCTTGGTTCATTGGTAAATCGTGTACCCTTCTTAAAATCACAGGAATTTTTCTATCTTTTAGTAAATCCGACAGCAACCAAGCGTCATACCCCCCAACTAATACGATCTCGAAATCATAGTCGTCGAAAAAGTAAATCGCATCCGTTATTTCTTGAACTCGGTTGGCATGAATAAAAACCTTCTTCTTTTTAGAAAAAACGGACTTCATTGACTCAAAGCGAATGTTTATTTCTAAGTGAAAATCTGCCTTATTATACGCTTCTGCTTCTTTAAAAAACTGCTTAATCTCTTCTACACTTTTAGCATACTTTTTTTCCCACTCTCCGTCCTTCTTTTTGTCAGAACCCATAGAAGTTTTTGCTGTTGGCCAATTGAGGTGAATGCCATTATCTTCTTTTAAAACAGCATCTTCCCAATTCCATCCGTCTAAATTAAAAATAGAAGAGGTTCCGGTGATTACTCCTCCAATAGGGGCTACTTCAGCTATTAAAACACCATTCGTTCTTACTGTCGGAGTAATTCTAGATTCTGTATTGTATGCAATTAAACTTCGTACATGGGGCTTAAACTGTCCTACTTCTTGTTGATCTCGACTTGCTCTTACAGCACTAATCTCCACCAAACCCAACCGACTGTTAGGTGCAATAAATCCCGGGTACAAGTGCTTTCCGTCACAGTGAATTACTTTATCGTATTTCGTGGAGTCCATTCGAATATCAATGGCCGACAGAACCATGTTAATTTTACCGTCCACAAAGCCAACTGCAGAATTGGGAATTATTTTGCCGTTTCCTACATGCGCCTTAGCACCCAACAACAAAACAGACTGACTTTGAGCTGCGGCAGGTGTTTGAGCTGTTGCTGAAAACCCTAGAAGGCAAGCTATTATTACTAGTAAGTTCTTCATCTTATTCTTCCAAGGTATCACATTCGTACAACATTTTCTTCTCTTTTTTAATCGGTTGCGTTGGCTTTCCAGCTTTCTTCTCCTTCATCATTTTTGCAATCAATCGCTCGCGTTCAGCTTGCACTTTTTTTCGCAACTCTACATCTCGACTGGCATCGTAATATGGCATTCCATCAATATACGTTGTCACCACTTTGGCATAAATGGAGAGAGGATTATCAGTCCACAACACCAGGTCAGCATCTTTCCCTTTCTTGATACTTCCTATTCGATCATCTAAATGCAACATTTTAGCAGGATTTAAAGTGACAAATTTCCACGCTTCCACTTCTGAAACACCTCCATACTTTACTGCTTTTGCAGCCTCTTGATTTAACCTTCTACCCATCTCTGCATCGTCAGAATTAAAGCCCGTTAGTACTCCTTGCTTGTGCATAATAGCACCATTGTATGGAATAGCATCGTTTACTTCAAACTTGTACGCCCACCAATCAGAAAAAGTAGAACCAGCAGCCCCATGCTCTCTCAGTTTATCTGCAACCTTGTACCCTTCCAAAACATGGGTAAAAGTGTTTATCCTAAATTCCATTGAGTCTGCTACGTGCATTAACATATTAATCTCGGACTGAATGTAGGAATGGCAGGTTACAAATCGCTGGCTATCTAGTATCTGCGAAAGCACATCTAACTCAATGTCAAACCTTGGCGCAAAACTTTTAGATTGATCTCTCTTGCTTTTAGCGTTAAATAAGGTCCAATTCGACTGGTACTCCTTCGCCCTTAAGAAGGCATCGTAATACACTTGCTCAACCCCCATTCTTGTCTGCGGAAAACGGACGGTATTAAAATCTCCCCAATTCGACTGCTTCACATTTTCTCCCAGTGCAAATTTTATAAATCCATCCGCTCCTTCCACCTTCATTTTTTCAGGAGATTTACCCCAACGTAATTTGATCAGTGCCGATTGTCCCCCAATAGGATTAGCAGAACCATGCAACAGTTGAGAAGTTGTTACACCTCCTGACAATTGACGGTAAATGTTAATGTCATCAGAATTTACAACATCTGAAATACTTACTTCGGCAGTAACAGCCTGCCCTGACTCATTTACTCCGTTGTTAATAGCGATGTGCGAATGTTCATCAATAATTCCGGAAGTTAGGTGTAAATCAGTCGCATCTATTTCTCGAAAGCTACCGCCCATTTTGGGAAACATCACTTCCATGTTGATTTTATACCCTACCATCTCAATTTTGCCATTGACCACAAAAACATCGTGATTTCTTAAAACACCTTCCGTCTCATTGGTCCAGACCGTAGCATTTTTAAACAAAAGATTTTCGGTTGTAGAAGGAATGCTGTCCTCCCAACCAAAAGCCATGTTCGGATAAAACACACTTCCATTTATTTCTTCTTTCTCAATTTTTGTAGTGTCTGTTTTTGGTGTTTCTTTCGATTCGTCGCTATTTGTCTTTTTAATAGCAGCCCAGTCTTTCCATACACCACCAACCAGGGTTTTACCACTCCAAATTCTGCTCTGAGAATCACTAACACTTCCACTTAACCGATACAATTTTTCATTCATTGTAAAACTTAAGTTGATTCGATTATTTTCAAGCTTCACCTTTGCATCTATCTTTTCTTTCGTGTTTTTCTTCGCCACTTTGCCTATCATGGAATTACCTTCTCCTGTTAGTGTCAAGTCAAATTGCTCGTTTTTATTAATATTCAAACTATAATCCCCGGCATACTCGAAGAAACTCAACGGTTCATAACTATGCTCGATTCCGTTCACCCAGTTAGAGTGCAACTTTGTTTTTTCTTGAAAAACAGTGTCAGAAAGAATAATAAAATTTGCCAGCTTACCTTTATCCAGTGTGCCCATCATTTTTGAAGCACCTATTAACTTGGCAGGGATTTCAGTTAGACTTTGAACGGCTGCATCTCTACTTAATCCCTGCTCAATCGCTTTTTCTAAATTTGCAAAAAACTCCTTTTCAGTTTTTAATCCATCCGATGTTATTGCAAATTCAACTCCCGCATTGCTCAGGTAACTCAAGTTTTGTGGTGCTAGTTCCCAATCCTTCATTTTAGAAAGAGGCAGTCGAATAGTCGTAAAAGGGTCACTTACATCATACGCCTTTGGGAATTTAATTGGAACAATTAAAGCCGCTTCTGTGGCTTTAATCTCTTGCATTCGCTTGTACTCTGTACCATCTCCTTTTAAAATAAATTGGAACCCAAATTCATCCCCAATTTTATCAGCTCTAAGCTGTGAAAGAGTTCCGTAAGCATCAAAAATTTTTGGCAAGCCTTTTGTTTCTTCAATAGCCGCTAGACTTCGATTGTATTCAGTTCTCTCCCTATTATCGACGTACCACTTCGCGTCAAAATGTACTTGCCTAATCAGTGCAATCATACCTATTAGCGAGGAAGGGTAACTTTGTTTTGAACTCCCTTTATTAAAAGAATACTGACTTGCACTTTCCGCTTGAAGTACCTTAAAATTATCTCCATCATTTAACGCAACTAGTGCAGACGTTCCCCGTAATAATCCATCGTGCTGGTGTGTTAAAACCGTTCCAAATCCCATTTTTCGATACTTGTCAGCATCTTCCTTTTTTGGTCCTACCTCATCGGCAGCTTTTGTTTCTGGCCTAACAGCTTGATTCCAATAAAAAATTGACTCTTTCTTCGATTCTATTTGTGGTTTCTGCCCTCTGCTACTGCCAACATTTTTAACAGGTTCTAATCCATATTGAGTATGTAAATCAATGAACGAAGGATAAATAAATTTTCCTTTTGCATCGATTACAAGTGTATTAGCAGGTAAGATTACAGCAGTTCCAACTGCTACAACCTTTTCATTTTGGATCAATAACGTTGCGTTTTGCAATAGCTGTCCACTTTTTACATGAATGGTGGCATTGGTTATCGCAGTGTAGTGATTTTTAACATTTTTGGTTCCGTTCACCGGCTTCCAAGTTTGCGAAGAAGCTCCAAAAAAAGAGAGCACTAAAAGAGAAAGAAGTATTTTTTGCATATATTTCGGCCAAAACTCAAAAATAAAGAAAACAAGCCGCCATCGTAAAGATTTGGTTTTATACATTTACAAAAATTATACCCATGGAAACAGGATTAACCCATCTGCATAACCTACTTCGATACGCAATCGTTATATTTTTAATTATCAACGTTGTGAAGTCTTTTTTAGGCTGGTTTGGTAAAAAGGAATATACAGCAGGTGACAATAAGTTGAGTTTGTTCTTATTCATAACTGCGCACTTGCAACTAGTTATTGGGTTAGTGTTGTACTTTATTAGTGACATTGTTCAGGGCTATAAGGCGATGCCAATGATTGATATTATGAAAGACTCAGTAGCTCGTTTCTGGGTTGTTGAACACATGCTTTCTATGATTGTTGGAATTGTAATCATCACCTTGGGTAGAATTATGGCGAAAAAAGCTAAAACTGATGGAGCAAAATTCAGAAGACAGGCCATTTACTTTACGCTCGCCATGGTAATAATTTTCGCTGCTATCCCTTGGCCTTGGGCTGTTGCAGGAATCGCTAGGCCGTGGTTTTAATCTTAAATTAATATATGCATCACACTTTAGATCAGGAAATTGAAACAGCAGTTCTTATCGGCGTAATCACGCAAGAACAGAGAGAAGATCAAGTTGAGGAATATTTAGATGAATTGGCCTTTCTTGCTGAAACAGCGGGGGCTCAAACGGTGAAACGTTTTACTCAGAAGTTAGCCAAATCGCACCCCAAAACCTTTGTTGGAACAGGAAAACTACAAGAAATTGTAAGCTACGTGAATCAGGAGAAAATTGGAATGGTAATTTTTGATGATGAACTTTCTCCATCTCAAACGAGAAACATTGAAAATGCTTTTAATGAAACTAAAGTTTTAGATAGAAGTAAACTGATCTTAGACATTTTTGCAAAAAGAGCCCGGACCGCCGCCGCCAAAACTCAAGTAGAATTAGCTCAATACGAGTATCTTTTACCTCGATTAACTCGAATGTGGACACACCTTTCTCGACAAAAAGGTGGGATTGGAATGAGAGGTCCTGGCGAAACGGAAATTGAAACAGATAGAAGAATTATACGCGATAAAATTGCGCTACTAAAAACCAAATTAAGTAAGATTGATAAGCAAAAGGCCACCCAACGAAAAGGTCGAGAGCAAATGATTCGAGCCGCGTTGGTTGGGTATACCAATGTTGGAAAGTCTACGTTAATGAATTTGCTTTCAAAGTCAGATGTGTTTGCTGAAAACAAATTATTTGCAACGTTAGACACTACTGTCCGAAAAATTGTCGTGGGTAATTTGCCTTTTCTATTAACCGATACGGTTGGGTTTATTCGCAAGCTTCCGCATCACTTGGTAGACTCTTTTAAATCTACCTTAGATGAAGTTAGAGAGGCTGATGTTTTGCTGCATGTAGTCGATATCTCGCATGCTCAATTCGAAGATCAAATTGCGACTGTGAACCAAACCTTGCAAGATTTAGGGGCAAAAGACAAGCCCACCATTATGATTTTTAACAAGGTGGATGCATTTACTTACGTGAAGAAAGACGAGGATGACTTAACTCCTGAGACCAAAGAAAACATGAGTTTGGAAGATTTAAAAAACACCTTTATGGCGACGGAAAACTATCCTGCCATTTTTATTTCTGCTCAAGAAAGAATCAATTACGAAGAACTTCGAGAAATGCTTTACGATCAAATTCATGCACTTCACTTGAAGATTTATCCACACAGATTATTGTATTAATAAAATTAAAACACTTAAAATCGCAGATTACTATGTTTTTTTGCGATTACGTTCGCAAAATACTATGTTTTTTTGCGATTATAATTTGAAAGCAGTACTTTTGACGTATGATTAATAGACTGCTAGAGGAAAATTTAACGCAAAGGCTTTTTAAAGGCAAGTCAATTATTGTGGTTGGTCCAAGGCAGGTAGGGAAAACCACTTTTCTCAAGTCGCTCATTAAAGGTCAGGAAAAAGTCTTGTGGTTCAATGCAGACAATCAAGATGTGCAAGAGTTATTCAACCAACCAAATTCTTTGGCTTTTAAAAAAGAATTCGGCAAAGCTAAAATTGTGATCATTGACGAAGCTCAGCGCATTAAAAACATAGGAGTAAAACTCAAGTTAATTACTGATGAATTGCCCGAAATCCAACTGATTGTAACCGGATCTTCAGCCTTTGAACTCTCTAATGAAGTAAACGAACCACTAACCGGCAGGAAATGGGAATACAACATGTATCCACTTTCTTTTCAGGAAATGGTCAATCACCATGGATTACTAAACGAAAAACGGTTGTTAAATCACCGTTTAATTTATGGGTATTACCCAGACGTTGTAACGGCTAATGGAGATGAAAGAGAAACCTTAAGACAGCTATCTGACAGTTACTTGTACAAAGACTTATTCATTTGGAATAAAATTAATAAAAGTGAAAAGCTGGTCAAGCTATTGCAAGCGCTGGCCTTTCAAGTCGGCAATCAAGTTTCTTACAATGAACTGGGCAAAACGGTTGGATTAGACAACGAAACCATAGAATCTTACTTGCAAATGTTAGAGCAGTCGTTTGTTATTTTCCGATTAGGCTCATTTAACAGAAATTTGAGAACGGAGCTTAAAAAAAGTCGTAAAATATATTTTTACGATAATGGTATTCGGAATGCCTTAATTGCCAATTTTCAACCCATTAACCTCCGGTCAGATACCAGAGCTCTATGGGAAAACTTTCTAGTTTCAGAGCGTATGAAATACAACGATTACCGCAGACACTGGTACAACTGCTATTTTTGGAGAACCACAGCACAACAGGAAGTTGATTATTTAGAAGAAAGTGACGGACAACTACGTGCCTTTGAATTTAAATGGAATACAAAGAAAAATAACCGCATTACCAAAACATTTACCAATGCGTACCCAGATGCAATTACAGCTATAATTACACCTGATAATTATGTTGATTTTGTGAGTTAAAACCCGGATATCATTCACTTTAGTTACCACCGCGTAACCTTCAAATGATTCGCTCTTGATTCTTTGTATATCGATTGAATGTCCTCGGGAATCTCTCCGGAGAGCAGCCAATTCACATCAAATCCATTGTTAATGGCAGACTTCATTAAATAGTCGCTTTTCGACAAATGACTCCCTAGTTCCTTTAGCCCATCAGAGAACTCGAAATGATAATCCTCGTCCATCTTATTGATCAATAAAATAATTTTAAATGCTCTAGCAATTATCGAATCTGAAAATGTTCTAACTTCTGCCCATGACACTTTTTCAATACTCGTCCCAAAACCATTCAAAACCTTATTAATCAACAATAAATTCAAACTTGCATTCCCGTATTTATCTTTGGTTATTTGCACATGCTCGTTAATTTCTCCACTTGCAAACCGCACATCCGCGTGAAGGTAACCGATAGAATAGAATTGCGTATTCATCTGCTCTACCAGAAAGACAATTCTAGTTTCCAGTTTTTCTCGAAAATCTTCTGCACTCTCTGTGTTTACTAACTCAAAATGCAACCGATTGGCAAGGTTTGGGTCTTTTTTAAGCAATCGAAAAATCAACTTGTCCTTCTCCTTTTCAGGCAAGTGAGAAATTGCTTCTTTAAATTCAGCATCAAATTTCATACGAGCGTTATTGTTCGTTCAAAGGTAATTAGAACAGAGTAAAGGTAATTGTAGTTCGTTGTCGTTTATCCTAAAAAATGTGATCTCAGTAATTCTTCTATTTGAATGACAGTTAAATTTCCCGCTTTTCAGCCGTCGTAGTTAAGATTAAGCTGAAGTTTATCTACACTTCCCTTCGACAAGCCAAGCACCAGCTTTAATATTTCCTGAAAGAAGATAACGTAAAGGGAACAAAACTCTTGCAGAAAATCACTCAACCTAAAAAGCTACTATTTCAATTAGGTATTAATAGCCATTTCCTAAGCTAATTTGTCACACTGAGCGCCGCACCCTTTAGTGCGGTGTATCGAAGGGTAGACAATGTTTCAATTATTGAGTTAGAAGTTTGTCTGCACTTCGATACTATTTTCTTGCAGAAAATCACTCAGTGTGACAAACTAAACAATACTATTTTCTTGCAGAAAATCACTCAGTGTGACAAACTAAACTATAAAGTTTTCCTTGCAGAAAATCATACTTCAACAAGTTCAGCAACAACTCCGTGTGACAAGCTAAACCATAAAGTTTTCTTGCAGAAATCCCTCAACCTAAAAAACTACTATTCCAATTAAGTATTCATAGCCATTTCCTAAGCTACTTTGTCACACTGAGTGCCGCACCTTCAATGCGGTGTATCGAAGGGTAGACAATGTTTCATTTATTGAGTTAAAAGTTTGTCTGCACTTCGATACTATTTTCTTGCAGAAAATCACTCAGTGTGACAAACTAAACAATACTATTTCCTTGCAGAAAATCATACTTCAACAAGTTCAGCAACCACTCAATGTGACAAACTAACTATAAGATGCTATTTTCTTGCAGAAAATCACTCCGCACGACAAGCTAAACCATAAGATTTCTTTGCAGAAAATCATACTACAACAAGTTCGGTAACAGCTCAGTGTGCCAAAGAAAACGATTCCTATTTAACATTAAAAATCAGTTATACAATAATGAATATTAACCTGTATTGAGCATGTCAAACGGAAGTGCATACATAGTTTCAAATCGCTACTTTTATTTATAATGAAAGGCCACAATTATCATGTTTACATTCTCAAATGCGCTGACGACTCTTATTACACAGGCGTTACCAATGATCTAGAAAGGAGGTTGAAAGAGCACAAAAATTAATTGAATCAAGATTGCTACACCGCAAGTAGGTTGCCATTAGAATTAGTTTTTACTCAAAATTTCAAATACATTGATAAGGCCATTGATTTTGAAAAACAAATAAAAGGTTGGAGTAGGAAAAAGAAGGAAGCAATTATTAGAGGCGAATGGAATGAACTAGTTGGGCTTGCGAAGAAAAAGTTTAACCTTTGACGAGGTAAAGTTTATCTGCACTTCCCTTTGACAAGCTAAGGACAAGCTTTAAAATTTTCTTGCAGAAAATCATACTTCAACAAGTTAAGCAACAACTCAGTATGACAGACTAAACGATAATTTATTCTGTAAGAGATAATTAACACCATAAACTTTAGGATTGAAATTTCGTAAAAATCACTCAAGCTAAAAGCTTCAATAAAACATACATTGCTTTTCAGTAGCTATTTTATTACACTGAGTGCCGCACCCTTCAGTGTGTTGTATCGAAGGGTAGACAGTGTTTCAACCTCCTAAAAAAAAGCCCTCACTGTCATTCCTCCGGTATGAATAACATTTAAATCTCCCGATTTTCGCCCACCGTAATTTAAGTTTAGCTGTAAGTTATTGGCCAAATTTCGCTGCCATCTCAAATCCCAAGTGATGTTGTCACCTTTTGTTAAACCGTCTAACATTTCAAAAGCCAACGAATTATTTTCAGGAGCATTGAATTTAATGTTAATGAAACTCGCTGTTATCGAAAACGTTCCTTTACCTGCTTGATTGAATTGAAGCTCAGTTGAAAAACTTGAATTTACAGACTCCTCCAAATTTCCCACATTCAGCTCTGTTTCAAAGTCATTCTTTTTTTCGGCGTATATTCCTGAGACGCTAACCCTAAACTTGACAGAGGGCTGAAAGTTAATTTTAGGTTCAATTTGTCTGGTGTTGATGTTATAATTTCGGTTGGCAAAATTCTCTGCCCGGTTCGCTCTTTTCGACTCCGTTAACTTCAATTCAACAGAATAGCTACTGTTCACATTGTATCGAAAACGAAGCTCATTTTGAAATAGGGAACGACTTTGAAAACCATTGGTTAGCAAACTCTTGTTTCTGTTGTTTAAATAAAAGTACTCCGCTCCAAACTTTGGATTAATTCGGTTGAAGTAAAATGTATTGGCGAATGAAGAATTTACAGATACAAGGTTAGAGTCTTCCGTATCAATACCAAATGGGTTGTAAACTGCTTCTTGTGTTCCCGTCTTCCGCTCTGCTCGATAGGCTGCTTTATTAGAGAACTTTCCTAGCATCTTTTTCCAACCAGCTTCTCCATTTAAAATGGCGTCAGGTTTTAAAAACAGTACTTGATTAAACTGATTGGAGTAAATCGCTACCCGTTCGTTGCTAGGCGTAAAGACTCGTATATAGTTCGATTCAAACTGATTGTTAGGTCCTGCAACTTCAAATTCGTTGAACTCCTTTACTCCATTTCCATTATAATCGTTCCACAAGTGTGTCCCTTGCCCATCATTAACTTGTAGAAAAGAAAACTCTCGTTTAAATTCCAACCCACTGCCCAACTGATAAAAAGTACTAGAATTTACAAAGCCTTTTAAAATTTTCAAATTGTACTGAAGCCTTCCCAACAATGTGTTTTCTGCTTGCCTGTTCTCACTCAATACACTGTCTTCAATTATAAACCTCCGATACGTTGCTCTTCCACTTAACTGACTTCTTCTATTCTCTGTTAAAGCAAAGTCAAAATCGAAATTTTCACTTTTCTGCGCTCGCTTTAATTGATTTACATCCGGCAATAAATCATACGTCTCTCCATAGCTTAACTTGGCAGATTTCCCAGCTGTGCTGTCACCTATTTGAGCAAATACTCTCCAAATCCTACGGTCTAAACTAGTCACTTGCAAACTGTCGCTATCTCCTTCGTAAAACTCCAACTGTTCTTGTTCATAATAACCACCAACCGTTATCTTTCCTATTCTTTGGGTTACTGTAGTATAATGTCTCAAAAAACTAGAATTATCATTTGCTTTGGTAGTTAACAAACTTCCATTCGATTGAACCCTAAAGCCTTTCCTTTCATAGTTAGATGAATAACCATTTCGAATACCGTTGTACTCTTCCCCTTTTAAAAAGGAACCTAGTTCGTAGTTTAAAAAATTAACTCCTTTCTGAATTCCTGTTTTGGCGCGTATTAATGATTCATTGCCGGTTAAAAAAAGCGTTTGAACATTCCAATCTCGCTCAAACTCCACATCGCGATACCGTTCTACAAATTGAAAGTTACGATCTCGCTGTTCAACTAAAACTTCAGAATTCCAATAACTTGAGCTAACAGAATCTCTCTTATTTATGCGTTGACGGTGTTTAAAATCCATCGAAAAAGCATACGAACGATCATCTGCAGAATCCTTTGTAGAATAAGTATTTACATCATTTTTAGTATATGCACCCTCAATGGCTAAGATGGTGTTTTTTGAAAACTCATAACTCGCACCAAGCGTAATCATTTGGCGCTGCTTTGGGGTTACCAGTTGTATTGTTGGGTCGTGGTCTCCTTGCCGAACTCCTTGATCATTGGGAAATCGGAACGCATACACTCTCCCGTTTGCATCACTCGTAATTTGCACGTAATCACCATTCCCTGCGCCAACAAACCGAAAACGAGCGGCATAAATGGCGCTATCTGGGTTTTTAGAATACACTAAAATTTGTCGCCCAAGCGAGTCTATAATTTTGTAACGGACTTGAGTATCATCAAATCCCGCAGAATCAATACCTGTCGAAATTGCAGCATTCACGTCATCTCCAGCGTTCAGTAAAGCTCTCTTTTGGTCGTCAGATAAATCTTGCTGTAAGGGTTGGTTTTTATTGTCTTGTTCTGAATAGATATTGAAGTCTACCGTTAGCTTTTCCTTTTTATATTGGTTCTCTAAAAAAACAACTGAGCGAGAATAATTCTGATCAGAATATTGAAATTCAACCACAATCCGTAAATCTTTATTAATAATTTGATTTGGTGTAAAGGTCAATTCTGCAGTATTGTAATCAATCACATAATCTTTGTCTTGCCCTCGGGTCATTAATTTTCCATTCACAAACACCCGTTCTGTGCCGGAGAGAACAATTATGAATCGCTCATTTTCTGACCCTTCTAATTTATACGGTCCTTGATTCCCTTCTTCTCCTGGAATTACATTTCTCGAAAATTTACCCCGAGATATTGCAGCATTTAAGGAGGTTTTAAAAACTCCATTCTCTGCTTCCAGCAACTCTTCTTTGGCAATTATCTCAGTTGAAAAGCCCAGACCTTGAACCTTTTTATTGAAATTCATAAAATAACTGTTCGGTCTTGAAATTCTAAAATCCCCGGCAATGAGGCTGCTTTTTTCATCGTACACTCGAATAAAAACTCGATCAAACTCCTGTAATTGTTGCGTATTTCCTTCCGCCTGAATTGGAATAGTATTGTCACTTATTGCCGCTTGAATGGCAATATCTTCCGTAATTTTTCCTGACAGTTGTAAGTCTAAATTTGAATTTACAGAAAGATCTTGATTGTTCCCAAAATTCACTCCACGAGAAATACTCCCATTTTTTGTTAACCCACTTACAGAGAATAAATCTCTCTGGTTTGGATTTTCTTTAATCGTAAAATAGTCAAACTGCCCAGGATCTGATTGCTCGATTTGGTCTAAGGATTTATGGGCATACTTTTTTTCAAAGAAATAAGGGAAAACCCGATAACCAACCGTAATGGTATCCCCTATAAATTCTTTCCCCAATATTAACTTCGCTTTAGCGTAAAGTATTTTATATTGAGATGAACTCAAATATGAACCATCTTGCAGCTTGAGCAAGGCAGATTGTGGAATAATACTTAAGGTATCTAGAGTTATAGTGTCGGCATTAATGACCAGTTCTTGTTCCCGCCAATTGGACCCCACTTGACTAAAAGCCAGATAAGGCAAAAGCGTTAACAGAAAAAGAAATACCGATCTCAAGAGACTAAAATTAAACTTTGTTGGTTAAAACTAACGTAAAAAGGTAGGCGTTTAGTAGCTTTCATCTCAAACTTTCTATTTGAAAATAATTCGGAATTTAACTGAGCTAAAATCAAGTCTAAATTTTATTCATAACCTACTTTAATAAAGAACATTAAAACTAAATTCAACTATGAAAAGAATAATCTCCTACAACGTAAATGGCATTCGAGCAGCACTAAAAAAAGATTTTATGACGTGGTTGGGCGCAGCGAATCCAGATGTTCTGTGTTTACAAGAAATTAAAGCAATGCCTGAGCAGTTAGAAGCTGACTTTCTAGAAAATTTAGAGTACCACCATTATTGGTACCCTGCACAGAAGAAAGGCTATAGCGGCACAGCAATTTGGACAAAAGAAGAGCCAAAACATGTTGAATATGGCTGTGGTATGGAGAAGTATGATTTTGAAGGAAGAGTTATTCGAGTAGACTTTGAAACCTTCTCAGTAATGTCAGTTTACATGCCATCGGGTTCCAATGAGCTGCGCCAGAGTTTTAAAATGGAATGGCTTTCTGATTTTCAAGACTATATTAATGAATTAAAAAAGGAAATTCCAAACCTTATTATCAGCGGCGATTATAACATTTGTCATTTAGACATTGACATTCACAACCCAACAAAACAGCAAAGAACATCAGGGTTTTTGCCGGAAGAACGGCAATGGGTGAGCAAATTCATTGAGTCAGGTTTCATAGACACCTTTAGACATTTTAACATGGAGCCCAACAATTACAGTTGGTGGAGTTACAGAGCTGGCGCTAGGGGTAAAAACCTAGGCTGGAGAATAGATTACCACATGGTAAGTGAGCCCCTTCGAGAACGAATTAGCAGAGCCACAATTCTACCAGAAGCAAAGCACTCCGACCATTGTCCGATTGTTGTAGAACTTCAAGAATAACGGTATAATAAGTTAATGTGGATTAAAAAAGGCGTCAAGATAGACCAAATACAACTCATTTTATCTAAACTAGTTGAAGTTTCGTTTATTGAACAAACCTAATTTAACAACCCTAGTGTTAAAAAGTACCGTGTTGCCTGTGTTTTGGTGCTGCTTATCTTCTTAACCTTGTAGCAAATAAAGAACGATATGAAGCTTCCATTAGCCATTGCCATACTTTTCATTTCAATGTTTGCTGCCTGTGTGCCTGCGAAAAAAGTGGAAGACATTAAACGTAAGAAAGAAATTTGTGAAGAACAAAGAGCTGCTTTAGAAGAGGCTAACCGAAAATTAGATGAAGATTTCACTGAAGTGAATGAAAAATACCAAGATCTTTTAAAAACTCAGAAAGTACTTACAAGAGACTCTATAGTGAATGGAAGATCTATGCGCCTAATTTCAAAAAATTACGATCAACTGAATGAAACGTATGAGTTATTGTTATCTAAAAACAAGGAGTTACTTGAAGGCAGAGAAGCAGAAAGCGCTAGTATGTTTAGAAACTTAACTCAATCTCAACAAAATTTGAGAGATCAAACGATGGCATTGCAGGAATCTAAAGGCAACTTGGAAGAAGCAAAACGAAACCTAGAAGCGAAAGAAAGGAACTTAGCAATATTAAAAACAGAATTAGAAAAGCGTGAAGAAAGGGTGAACGAATTGGAAGCTGTTTTAGCAAGAAAAGATTCTGCTGTTCTAGCATTAAAAGCGAAAGTTCAAGATGCATTATTGGGTTTTGAAAATAACGGTTTAACAATTGAACAAAAAAATGGTAAGGTTTACGTTTCGTTAGACGAAAGTTTGCTGTTCGCTTCAGGTAAATACGACATCGAAAAGAAAGGAAAAGAAGCCTTGAATAGCCTTGGCGCTGTGCTAGAAAAAAATTCAGATGTAAACGTACTGGTTGAAGGACACACAGATAATGTTCCTTACAATGGGTCTGGAATATTGAAAGACAACTGGGACTTAAGTGTAAAAAGAGCCACCTCAGTGGTTAAAATCATTTTGGAAAAAAATGACATAAACGCTCAACGATTAACAGCCGCTGGAAGGGCTGATTACATTCCAATAGCAAGTAACGATACAAAAGAAGGTAGAGCTGCAAACAGAAGAACAGAAATAATTCTAACTCCTAAGTTGGATGAGTTAATGAAGTTATTAGAGAGTAACTAAAGGTTTGATTAATAAAGGTCATTAAAAAAAGCCTAAAAGTGTCTTACACTTCGACTCCGCTCAGTGTAAAACTTTAGGCTTTTTTGGTAGTATTAATACATCAATTCCCGATTGACATCCTAAAGTTTTACTATTCTCCGCTCACATAGGTTTGAAAAAATTAATGCAAGTGTATTGATTATTTGCTGTCTAATAATTAGAGGTATACAGAGAAAAACCCCTTCCTCAGCTATGCTCCTGCCAAACTTTATTGACTTGACAAGATACTCTAAATTGCATCCGCTCAAAATAACTTATAAGGCCTCTCTGTTCCATTTGCTAGATCAACATCGCACCATGTTTGCTATAATTCAACAAGTTACTTCTCTGAAAATCTTAAATTTCACTCATCGGTTATTTTATAAAAGCCATTGCATTTTTCTTGGTCTTAGCCCATTACTATTGAATTCAAAAAACCCAAATTCATCTTACACTTCAACTCCGCTCAGTTTGAAAAAACTTGGGCCTTGTATTTTAAATAACGCTACGATCTGCTTGATATTGAGTTTATTAAATAAAATTGCGAATAAATCAGCAATTGTCGCTCTTTCCTTGATTAATCCTTCAGGTTTCGCAAGAATTTATAAGTCAATCCTTACGCCAACAATAAATGAATAAGATATAACTTTAAAATCTATCTCGTCATCAGTTTTAGCTACCAATAGTGGCACATGGTCTGAGTTAAAAGAAGTGCTTAAAGAAAGACGTTTCAAAAGTTGGTAATCCAACCCAGCATTAAGGCTCAAAGTGTGTCTCAGATTGTTAAAATCTCGAAGATTATCGCTGTAAAAGTTTATCCCTCCACTTATTTTTGGTTGTAATTTTTTCGCCCGAAATATGTACTGAAATTGAATTGGAATTTTATACACTTGCGTGATGTTCTCAAATTGAGTTGATTTTAAGCTAACTACACCCGACTTAAAGTACAATTTCTCATTTGCCCTTGGACTCCAAAAATATACGTAACCACCGATTGAAGGTATGAAATTTTCGTATCCTCTAAATTTAGTTATCCCAATAAATGGCACAACTGATACCTTTAATAAGGGAAGTTTCTTTTCATAAACTAAACATTCCTCTCCTTTACAAATAATGTTATGATAATCCTCTGCAAGACTGATTAAACTCTGATGACTTGGTTTATTGATAGAATTTATGCGGTCTCGCAGCTCAGGAGCATCCTGCATATAATAATTCAATAAACCAATATGACGGGTAGTTTCAAAAAAGACTCTTCTTTCTTCTGCGTATTCAACTCCTTTTTCGTAGACCAACTCAACAAGTTCTTGAGTTGCTTTATCCATATAATAATGTTCGCCTTTATCATCTCGCTGGTAGTAAATATTAACTTTCCCTTTGATGAGATACTCTAAAAATACCTTCTTCTCATTAAAATTCCAAGAAATATAATATTTACCTTCAACAAACCTGTACGATTTGATATCGGCAGGCACATATCTAAATAATTCATTGTTAGAGTTTTTAAAATTACAAACCGTACTCATTAATAAATCCCCCCTGTAATCAATTAGCCCAAAAGCGGTGTCACCTGTTAATTCAATAACATACCCAGGCCTAAAGTCCGCTTGCGACTTTACCCCAAGCATATAAATTGATAGTCCAATGAACAGTATGGTTCTTAATTTCATTCCAGAATATTTAATCATTAATGTGCCATCTAATACTTTTAAAATAAATTATGTGCCAATGTAATATTAACTAAATTTTAATTTCGCGAACCACCTGCCTCATTTGCTAACGCATTCAAAAAACTTTTCTTGGTTTTTATAACTCAAACCATTTTTTCCCTAGCTTGCAATTGTACTAACCCTTATTTCCGTACAGGCTACCTAACCTCAGGGCTAAATTGTTCTAATTCAGCTTCTAATATGGAATTCTGTCAGAATTACAAGTAATGGTCGTTCTATTATTTGTTAGCTTTTTTTCAAATAAGCTCTCTTTAAGTTGATGAGCTTAAAAGCAAAAACCCCAAATTTATCTGACACTTCGACTCCGCTCCGTGTGACAAATTTGGGGTTTTCTATTTTTGATAAAGCTAATATCTACTTCATCTTTAATTTATTAAATATAATCGTAGATAAATCAGCAATAGCAACCCTTTCTTGTAGCATGGTATCTCTATCTCTAATCGTAACAGAATTATCTTCTAAACTGTCATGATCTACTGTAATGGAAATTGGTGTACCAATAGCATCTTGTCTTCTATATCGCTTTCCAATTGAATCCTTTTCATCGTACTGACAATTAAAATCCATTTGCAATGTTTTCAAAATCTCCCTCGCCTTTTCAGGAAGACCATCTTTCTTAGTTAACGGCATAATGGCGGCCTTGCAAGGCGCTAAAAAGTTTGGAATGCGCATCACTACCCTTGAACTGCCATCTTCCAACTGCTCATTTTTAATTGAATTCGAAAGAATTGCCAAAAACATTCTATCCAGACCGATAGAGGTTTCAACCACAAACGGCACATAGCTTTCGTTCAATTCAGGATCAAAATATTGTAATTTCTTCCCGGAGTGTGCTTCGTGCTGTTTTAAATCAAAGTCTGTTCTAGAATGAATTCCTTCCAATTCTTTAAATCCAAATGGGAAATCAAACTCAATATCCGACGCAGCGTTGGCATAATGCGCCATTTTTAAATGATCGTGAAATTTGTATTTTTCTTCAGGTATTCCCAATGCTAAATGCCACTTCATACGAGCTTCTTTCCAGTACTCATACCATTTCATTTCTTCTCCTGGGCGAACAAAAAATTGCATTTCCATTTGCTCAAACTCTCGCATTCTAAAAATAAACTGACGAGCAATTATTTCATTTCTGAATGCTTTCCCAATCTGTGCAATTCCAAAAGGAATTTTTAAACGAGATGTTTTTTGAACGTTCAAGAAGTTAACAAAAATACCTTGAGCGGTTTCCGGACGTAAATAAATAGTACTTGCTCCATCTGCCATTGCTCCCATTTCTGTGCTAAACATCAAGTTAAACTGCCGAACATCTGTCCAGTTTCTTGATCCACTTACTGGGTCAGCAATTTCTAAGTCAACAATTAATTGGCGAACGTCATCTAAATTATCAGCATCCATCGCTGTTTTAAAACGATTTTCTGCGTTGTCAATTTTTTCCTGATTTGCCGTTACTCTTGGATTGGTTGCTCTAAATTCTGCTTCATTAAAAGATTCTCCAAAACGCTTTGCAGCTTTGGTTACCTCTTTATTGATTTTAGCTTCTATCTTCGCTACCCAATCCTCAATCAAAACATCAGCTCGATAACGCTTTTTAGAATCCTTATTGTCTATCAAAGGGTCGTTAAACGCATCTGTATGTCCAGAGGCTTTCCAAGTTGTAGGGTGCATAAAAATGGAAGCATCAATACCTACGATGTTTTCGTGCATCTGTACCATGGACTTCCACCAATACTGCTTAATGTTATTTTTCAGCTCACTTCCCAAAGGACCATAATCATACGCAGCACTTAAGCCATCGTAAATTTCTGATGAGGGAAAAACAAAGCCATACTCTTTCGCATGACCGATAATATTTTTTAAGTTTTCGTCAGGATTTACCATGGTGCAAAAGTAATTTTTTGAGGGCTTGGTTAAGAAACTTTAGGGCATAAAAAAACCCCGACCGAAGTAGAGGTTCTTCTAAACGTATTTCTACTTACTAAAAGTGGAAGTTTAATGTAATGTTTGCATTTGGTCTTGTATCCAAACCGAATGCAGAGCTTCCTCCAGTCTCAATAGTAGTTGATACAACAGCAGTACCATCCCAAGCTTCTGAAGTTGATTCTCCGACACCTGTTGTGTTTAAAGCGATGGTCCATCCTATTTCAGCACCTAAAGACATTTTTGGAGCGAAGAAATACTCAACACCACCAAAACCACCAATCGCTAAACCAAAAGTAGATCCAGCTTTAGTTTCAGTAGTTCTAGTTACTGCGTTGTTTGCTGATATAGCATTTCCATAAGTGTTTTCAGTTCCTGAAGTACCCAAAGAAATCATTGCTACAGGACCATATACTCCTTGCAATCTTCCTTTTCCTCTTCTGTACTCCATTCCTCCACCAACAGTAATGTTAAATGAGCTTGTTTTAACTTCATCTTCAACAGTTGCAGTTGAAGATGGGTCAGCAATTTGCGCTGCGATATCTGCAACTAACGAATCATTATTTGTCGTTCCAAAACCTAGTCTTAACATACCTCTGTATGCTTTGTTGGCATCAACAAAATACTTTCCGTAAATAGTATTAGCGTTGATGTCTCCCATTGGAGCCAAACCATTATTTGTGTTACCGTTTAAAAGGTTACCACCATAATTTAATAAACTTGATGCATCAAATCCGATTGCCCAGTCACCTGCTTCAGGTAAAATTGGCACACCTTTCTTTGATGTTAATCCGTCTTGAGCAAAAGATAGCCCAGCAGTGAACAATGCTGCAATAAGTAATACTTTCTTTTTCATTTTAATTGTTTTTAGTTTATAAAAAAGTTTAACAATTTTAAAAATATAAAATTAAATACTGATTTCAATATTTATATTTGTTTAGAGTTTTTCTAAATTCCTTTTAACTTCTTATAAATTGTTCGTTTCACACCTAATTTAATATATCTTAAATTCTCATTATCAATTAACTAATTGAATCGAAGTTTATCCACACAGGCCTTGTTGAAAAGTTTTTTTTCATCGTAAAAAAGTATTCGTTCATCGGGTAAATCATCGCTTTTCGGACAACATCCAACGTTTCGAAATCTAAGTAGCAGGGTACATATCACTTTCTAAAGTTTGGCTAATAGAGATTTATGAGTAATTTAGAGACTATAAGCCCTTGTGAGCTGAGGGTAAGCTAGGAGTTCAAATTTAGATGCAAGAAATTAATAGTTCAAAAATCATGTTGTTTTTATAGAACCTATTCCAAAGTAATTAGGAGGGCAGTTAAGGATTGCCTTTTTCAATTCAGTTGTTTAACCACCGTGTAAATACTAAGAAGTGTAGCCTACTATTTGAATTGAACGCCAAAAATTAGAATATCATCCACTTGTTCTTGAGAACTTCCAGCTTCCTCTGGGTTCACCCGAATAACTTCATTTATTGATAGTTATTTTCAGGTTAAAACCCTTCGTCTTACTCTCAGACAACCTATGTCTTCCCCGTCTTTCCGCTATTTTATTTGTCTAAAATACCTGTTAATTGAAAAAAACGGGATTAAACAAATAAAATTGTCACCCAATTTTGTTAAAACATAAAAATAATTTATAATTGTTATTACAAACATTTATAATTAATTAGCACAAAAAAATTAGGATTTTAAAAAAATAATTGTTTTTTATTAACGTTTTTTTCTTTCTTTAACAATAAATGTTCTACTTTCGACACCGTTGAATTGAGTTAATGTTAAATATTTGTAAACTCAGCTTTAAATTATTATTAATTAATCTTTATCAGAAATGAAAAACTATTTACTATTGGGTTTATGTTTACTAATGGGACTTTATGGATATTCTCAGAAAAACATAACAGGAACAGTGACTTTAAAAAGTGATAATTCTACTCTTCCAGGAGCGTCCGTGCTTATTAAAGGCACACTTAATGGTGTTGCCACAGACATAGACGGCAAGTACTCTATTACGGTTCCAGGAGACAGTACTGTACTTATATTCACTTTTATAGGGATGCAAGTTAAAGAAGTACTTGTTGGAACATCTAAGACTATTGATGTTGCAATGGTGAAAGGAGTTAATCTTCAAGAAGTAGTAATTGATGCACTAGGTTTTGAGAAACCTAGAGATGAGTCAGGAGCTGCATCATCAACTCTTAGTGGAACTTCGGTTACTAATAGTGGAGACTCTAGGTTAATTAATAGTATGGCAGGAAAGACTGCTGGGATTAACATCGTCCAATCAACTGGAGATCCTGGAGCAGGATCTAAAATACAAATTAGAGGTGCAACATCTATTACAGGAGATTTAGAGCCACTAATTGTTATTGATGGTGTTCCAATGTTCAACGATTCTTATTTCGGTGAAGGATTTGGCGGAAATGGTGCAGGATCATCTGGGTCTTTAGGGTCTGGAGGTGGTGTTACCCAACAATCACGATTAAATGATATAAATCCAAATGACATTGAGTCAATGGAAATCTTAAGAGGAGCTTCTGCTGCTGCACTTTGGGGTTCTAGAGCAGCAAACGGTGTTATTGTGATTACTACTAAAAAGGGTAAAGCAAACGGAACTGAAAAAACTTTTTCTGTTGATGTATCTACATCTCTTTCATTTGACAGAATCAATAAAAAAATTGATTTAAATGATACGTACGGTAGAGGATTCTACGGACAAGCTGCTGGTGGTTCAAGTAACTCTGCTTTTTCATGGGGAGATAAAATTTCTGATAGATCTGGAGGAACAGATGCATACATCACTGACCCTAACGCAGCAGGATATGCCGGTTATTACGAGACTCCTGGTGGAGAAAGATATTATAATTACGATGGTGGAACAACTACTGATGTGCACGGAGGGAAAAATTCTAGAGAAACGTATGACCCGTATGAAACTTTATTCCAAACTGGTATAATGAATGAAACTAATGTTGGTGTGCGTGCTGCTGATCAAAATGGAAACATCTTTTTCTCTATTGGTGATATGAAGCAAAATGGAATAGCAAAAGAGAATTCAGATTACAGAAGAAATACTGCTCGTTTAAACATTACGCGTTATTTAGGTAATAAGATAACAGCAAATATGAATTTGGGTTATACAAGAACACATTCTAACAGAGTTCAGATGGGTTCTAACTTGAGTGGTTTGTTTTTAGGAGGATTAAGGTCCGCTGCTGATTTTAATGATGCTGATTATACAGGTACTTATACAGATGCATCAGGAAATGTAACTCAAGATGTTCACAGAGCATACAGAAATCCACTTGGAGCAAATGAGAATTCAATTTATGACAACCCAATGTGGATGATGAATAACATTTTAAGTGAATCTACGAACAACCGTGTTATTGGTAAGTTAGAAGTTACTTATGACATCACAGACGATATGAGCTTTATTGCTCGTTCTGGAATTGATACCTATACGGATGAAAGAGAAGATTTTTACCCTACACTATCTTCAGGTTCAAACAATGGTGGTCGTTTCACAAAAGAAACCATTACAAGAACTCAGTTTAACACGGATTTCATTTTAAAGAAAAACTTTGTTTTAAATGAAAACATAGATGGTTCAGCTTTAGTAGGGATGAACATGAACGATAGAGTTTTAGACGATCATGGTGGAACGATTAGAAGTTTCACTAACCCTGATGCGCCCTCAAACTTAACAAATGCAAGTGGTGGTAACTCATCACTGTTTGATTATATGGAGCAAGAAAGAACAAGAGGTTATTATACTTCTATCGACCTTGCATTTTACGATCAATTATTTGTAAACCTTACGGGTCGTATGGATCAATTGTCTACACTTCCTGAAGATGATAATACAATTATTTATCCAGCAGTAAATGTAGCGTGGCAGTTTTCCAAGTTAATAAAGGAAAATAAAATCCTAAGCTTTGGTAAATTAAGAGTAGGTTATGGTCAAGTAGGTAGAGGTCCTTCACCATATTCTTTGCAAAGGACGTTCTTTGCTCCTACTGCTGACAACACGGGTTGGGGAGAAGGCTGGGGTCCTGGTCTGAATCCTGGAGCCGATCTTTTCGGCGGAGGTTTTGCATTTTCTTCTGTTGCAACCAATCCAGAATTAAAAGCAGAGATTAAAACAGAATTTGAAATAGGAACTGACTTGAGATTTTTGAAAGACCGTTTTTATGTGAACTTCACGTATTACCAAAACGAAGTGAAAGACTTATTAATTCAAGTAGACGTTCCTGGATCTTCTGGAGCACTTTCAAAGTTCGAAAATGCTGCAACCCTAGAAAATAAAGGAATTGAAATTGAAATTGGTGGTTTAGTGATGGAAAAAGGTGATTTCACATGGAATGCTTACGCTAATTACACAAGAAACCGTAACGAGGTGACCGACATGTCAGGTGTTGAATCCATCTTGTTGTCAGGATTTTCCGGAACATCCTCTAGAGCAGTTCTTGGCCAACCTCTTGGAACACTTTGGGGTGGTAAGTGGGCTCGAGATGCTAGCGGAGCTCAAGTATTGGATGCGTTTGGCTTTCCAACTGTAGCAGCCGAAAATGGAGTAATTGGTGATCCAAACCCAGATTTCAGAATGGGTATCGGTTCAGACTTCAGCTACAAAAAATGGACCCTAGGTATCTTATTTGATATGAGTATTGGTGGCGATATGTGGAATGGAACAAAAGGTGCATTAACTTATTTTGGAAGAACAGACGAAACTGTAGTAGAAACTGTTTTATCGGCAGATCAAGCTAATAATTTAGGTGTTTACTCTACCACCGGTGGTGTACGTGGCACCACTGTTGCTGATAACTTTGCTCACCTTCAAAATTCTGATGGAACTTATACTGTAAGAGGTCAGATTGAAAATTTTGGTGGCGGAGACGTTTTCCTTGACGAATCTTATTACTGGTCAGGACCAGGTTCTGGATTTACAGGCCCAGATGAGCAATTTATAGAAGATGCATCTTGGTCAAGATTAAGAGAAGTTTCATTGAGTTATGATTTAACTTCTGATAAACTGAAAGAAGTAGCTAAGATTCAGGCCGCTAAAATTACGTTTACCGGTAGAAACTTATTGTTATTCACTGATTACACAGGGAATGATCCTGATCAAAACTTAAATGGTTCTGGAAACAATGGCTTTGGATTAGATTACTTCCAAAACCCTTCTACAAGAACTTATCAATTTACATTAAACCTTACATTTTAATGATTATTAATTTAAATAGAACTAAAATGAAAACAAATAAACATATAGCACTTGGTCTTTGCGCATTAGCCCTTTCATTTGCTTCTTGCGAAGATTATTTGGACGTGAATGATAATCCAAACGAAGCGATAGACGCACCAATTGAAAACGTCATGGTTTCTGCAATGGTTTCTGCAATGGTAGCGCACTCTGGCGAAGATGCTAGATTAGCAGGAATGTGGACCCAACAATTTACCGGAGTAGACAGACAATATGCTGCGTTTGATGTATACAATGTTACATCTGCAGATTTTGATTGGGGGAAGCATTACTACGGTATCATTGAACAATCTAAAATTGTTGCTAGAAAAGCAACATCAAATATAGATTTAGGAATCTCTAAAGTATTGCAAGCACATTCGTATGGAATGTTAGCTTCCATCTATGGAGATATTCCATTTTCAGAAGCCAATCAGTTTGAGGCAGGCATAGATAATCCTAGATTTGACGACCAAGTTTCGGTATATGCAGGTGTTCAAGGTATTTTAGATGATGCTATATCAAATTTACAAAACAGTACAGGCCTTACTGCAAGTGCTGATTTGTTTTACGATAGTGATGCTTCCAAATGGTTGGCATTGGCTTATACACTAAAGGCTAGATTTTACATGCACACCAAAGAGTATCCTTTAGCATTAACGGCTGCAAGCAATGGGATTACGGACGTTTCTGGTGATTGGATGACCTCTCATGGAACTTCATACAACCAAGATATGAGCTTGTATTTTTCTTTTATACAAGATGACAGAGTGGGTTATATGATAGCACAAGGTGCTTACCTTCCTTCGATTTTAGACCCAGCTAGTGCAACATCTAGGGGGAATACTAAAACAGACGAGACTGCAAGGTTTAATGATATCTACTTAGATGATCCAACCGATATTGGAACACTTATCTTGAACCATACTGCAATGTGGGCAGCTGATGCATCTTTCGCTTTAGCTACTGCTTCAGAGACGCACTTAATAATGGCAGAAGTGAACGCACGTAACAATGCAGATTTAGCAGCTGTAGATCATTTAAATGCTGTAAGAGCTATATTAATAGCTAAATATTCAACAGGAACTTACGATGATTATGTGCTCACAGATTTTACTCCAATAACAGGTGTAGCTGATAAAGGCAAAGGAAGTGTTAGTGCTAACTTGATGTATGAGATTATTGAAGAGAAGTACGCTTCTCTTGTAGGTCAAATAGAAGCTTTTAACGATGTTAGAAGAACTGATAACTTGATTGGATTAACTCCTAAAGGAGCAAATGGAATTCCACAAAGATTTTTCTATCCTCAAGATGAATTGAATGCTAATGTAAATGCACCTGCAGCAGTAAGCTTATTTATTAAAACAGCTGTGAATAACTAGAAATTATTATTCTTCAAAAAAAGCCTTGCAATTAATTGCAAGGCTTTTTTAGTTTAAAATTGGAGAGAAACCGGTTCCAGAACTAATACAAAAAAGCTATTCATTCGCTTTGTCGCAATTCGTAATTTTGTTTTATGATTCAAGTAGAAAACGTCTTACTCTCTGAAGATTTATTTTCAGAACAATTTGTGTGTGATTTAGCAGCCTGCAAAGGTGCTTGCTGTATTGAGGGAGACGCCGGAGCACCTGTTGTATTGGAAGAAATCGATAAGATAGAAGATAACTTAGAGGCTATTCTTCCTTTTTTAACGTCAGAAGGAAAAGCATCTATTAAAGGAATGGGAGTTTTTACCGTTGACACAGATGGAGATTATGTAACTACCCTAAATAATGGCAAGGAGTGTTCCTTTACAACATACGATAGCAACGGTACAGCTAAGTGCGGAATGGAAGATGCATACCGAGCAGGGAAATCAACCTTTAAAAAGCCAACATCTTGTCATTTATTTCCAATTAGAGTGCAAAAACTGCATGAAATGGAAGCCTTAAACTATGACCGATTGGATATATGTAAACCTGCTTGTGAATGTGGCGCGAAGCTTCAAGTAAAAGTATATCAGTTTTTAAAGGAGCCCTTAATCAACAAGTACGGCGAGGAGTGGTATGCACAGCTTGTAGAGGTGGACAAATTGTTAGCTAATTCGTAGATTTAGCTACATCCTATAAAAGATGAAGGCCAAAGGTTGAAAGAAATGGGTTCCAATATAATTTTGAGGGCCAATTGGCGTTTTTAATTTTAAAAGACCTCACTTTATAATTAAAAAAGAAAAAGGACTAAAAGCACTGTTGAGTCTTTTAGTCCTTTGTCTTTCATTCTTTATCCTATCTTATTTCGCAAAGCGCAACTGAATTCGATAGACCAAATAGTTCATTACTGGAACAATAACTAACGTTAAGAAAGTTGCAAAACTCAACCCAAATATAACGGTCCAGGCCAGTGGTCCCCAAAAAATTACATTATCCCCTCCAATAAAAATCTTTGGATCAAATTGACTAAAAAGCGAAAAGAAATCAATATTAAATCCAATTGCTAATGGAATTAATCCCAAAACAGTTGTTATGGCTGTCAAAATCACTGGACGCAATCTAGCTTTTCCGCCAATTACAATGGCTTCCATCGTGTCTTCTCTGCTTAACAGTTGCTCCTTAGCCAAACCTAATTCATATTTACGTTTCTGCATTAAAAGATCGGTGTAATCCAAAAGAACTACCCCGTTGTTCACTACTATTCCTGCCAAAGAGATAATTCCCATCATTGTCATCATAATAACAAAGTTCCAGCCCGTAATTACTAGTCCTAAAAAAACACCTATAAAACTCAAGAAAATAGCTACCATAATTATGGTAGGTTTTATAACCGAGCTAAATTGGAAAATAAGAATTAAAAAGATTAAAAATAAACCGGTTACTAAAGCTCCCATCAAAAACATCATTTGAGCTTCTTGCTCCTCCATTTCTCCGGTAAAGTCAAATTCTGTGCCTTTTGGCATATCAAAATCTTTCAACTTTTCTTTTAAAATACCAACAATCTCTGCCGGGTTTGCTCCGGGAACAACTCCTGAATAAACCAACACAACTCGCTCTAAATCGATGTGCTTGATAGCGCTATACCCAGAAGTGTTTTTCTGTGTCGCAACAGCACTTACAGGAATCTCCTTGATTTGTCCTGACGCAGGGTCTCTGAAAATCATGTTTTGATTAAACAATGCGTTGGTGTTGTATCGAATATCTTCATCGAAACGAACATAGATATCATAATCCTCGCCATCTTCTTTATAAACCCCAGCTTTTGACCCAAAAATTGAGTTTCTTAACTGATTCCCTACTTGACTTGCAGAAACTCCCAACTCTCCTGCTTTTTTTCGATCAACGTTAACCTCAATGGAGGGTTTGCTGCGGTTGACATCTATCTTCAACTCATCAATTCCGACAACATTTTGAGCATTTATAAAGTCTCGCATTTGCCCTGCTGCATCAATTAATTGAGCATAGTCTTTTCCACTAATTTCAATGTTTACAGGGTAACCAGTAGGAGGTCCTGCGGCATCCTTTTCGACAGAAATACTGACTCCTGGATAAATTCCTTTTAAACTTTCTTGAACTTTCAAACGCAACCCTTCACTGCTTGCTCCGTTTCTAAACTTGAACTCTCGCATAGAGGCCGTTACTTTACCCCTGTGTGGCATATCAGCAGAAGAACCACCATCTGTTTGAGGGTTCCCTGCCCCGGAACCAACTACTGAAATTGAAGACTCTACTAAAAAGTTGTGGCCAGTTTCGTCCAAATACATGTCATCGTTCAAAACGGCATTAATGCGCTTCTCAATGTCTTTGGTTATTTTATTTGTTCTGCCAATAGCAGTTCCTTCCGGGTACTCTATATAGGTAATAATCTGCTTTGGTTGATTGTCGGGAAAAAACTCGACTTTCGTCCTACCTGATTCTAGTGATCCTCCAAACAAGAACAACGAGACAATTAGCATGATAAACGTTCCAAATAGAAAATAGTACGCATTTCTCTTTTTCAAAGCCATTCTTAAGAACCCTTCATACCAGTTTTCAAACCCCACTAACGTCTTATTTTGAAACTTCTCTGACCATCCTTTTATAAAGTAACGGTACATCCACATCATAAATGCAGTAAATATCATGACCGACCCTAAACCACGGTATGCACCACCAACTATTAAAATAAACGTTCCCAATACTACCAAAATAATGGTATTTCGAATCAATAATTTCCGTGGAGTATCCTTATCCTCAACAGTCATAAACTTGGACACTAGCATGGAGTTAAAGAAGTAAGCGACGAATAATGAAGAACCTAAGACAATAGATAGTGTAATAGGGAAGTATTTCATAAACTGCCCCATTATCCCGGGCCACAAGCCAAGTGGCACAAATGCAGCTACCGTTGTTAAGGTAGAAACCATAATAGGAACAGCAATTTCTCCAATGCCTTTCTTAGCTGCTTCAGTACGAGTCATGCCTTGACTCATCAAGCGGTATACATTTTCAACGACCACAATTCCATTATCTACCAACATTCCCAATCCCATAATCATGGCGAAGAGAATCATCGTATTCATGGTATACCCCAATAGCTCAATAATAAAGAAAGATATTACCATTGACATCGGAATCGCAAAACCAACGAACAAAGCATTTTTGAACCCTAAAAAGAACATCAAAACAGTGACTACCAAGATAATTCCAAAAATGATATTATTCACTAAATCATCTACTTGGTTAATCGTTAATTCAGACTGGTCATTTGCTGAAGTAACTGTTACGTCAGGCGGCAAAAAATTATCCCGAGCATCTTGAACGATTATGTTGGCTTGCTCGATGGCATCAACCATATTTTTACCCGCACGCTTTTTCACATCAAGCATTACAACTTGATTACCCCACTCTCTTGCAAAAGTTGTTTTCTCCTTGTCCTTAAACTTCACTTCCGCAATATCCTTCAGGTAGGTAGCTGAACCTTTTTCAGATTTTACAACAAAGTTTTCTAAATCAACTGGATCTTGGATTTCTCCTAAAATTCGAATGGTTCTTCGTTGTCCACTGTTTATTAAATTTCCTGCCGACATCGTTACGTTTCCGCTTGAAATTGCATTTGAAATATCCTGAAAGCTAACTTTAGCAGCCATCATCTTATAAACATCAACTGCTACCTCAACTTCTTTCTCTTGCGCCCCGCGAATGTCAACTTGCTTTATTTCACTAATCGTTTCAATTTCGTCTTCCAAATACTCCGCAAATTCCTTCAACTTCTCCACAGGATAGTCTCCTGTAATGTTGTAATTTACAATTGCAATTTCTTCAGATAAGTTCAAATCAAAAACATTCGGTTCAACCTTAGCTCCGTTAAAGGTTGGCCAATCTGATCCAGATGTCACTCCGTCAACCTTGTCCTTTACCTTAACTTTTGCCTCTTCAACGCTAATGTCCTCATCAAACTCAATTGTAATAATTCCGTAATCCTCTTGAGACGTAGATAATATTTCTTTAACGTTTGAAACATTATTCAACTCCTCTTCCAGCGGGTCAACAATTAAACGTTCAATATCTTCCGCAGTATTTCCGGGGTATCCGGTACTTATATATATCTTGGTTTCTTTTATTTCAGGAAAGTTTTCCCTTGGTAAGTTGAAATAAGACGACAATCCTAAGGAGAAAAAGATAGCCATCATAACATAAATCACCGTTGGGTTATTTATCGCCCATGAAGACAGTCCAAACTCTTTTTCTACTGATTTTTTCTTTTTTGACATGTTGCGTCTTATTTGATAATTTCTACTTCTTGGTTATCTTTTACTGTTCTAGCACCCTCTTGCACAACAGTATCCTTAAATTCTAAGCCTTTCAAAACCTCTATGTAATCCCCTTGTCTTACCCCTGTTTCAATAAAAGCTTTGTGCACAACCGCCGTGCTCCCCTCGTTTTTTGCAGTTCGATATACATACTGCTTCCCTTCTGAATTTTCAGAAATAATACTTTGTGGTATTAAAATAGCCTTCTCATTTCTATAATCGTTGATCATGAGTTTGGCGGTTAGGTTGGGCTTAATAAGTCCTCCTGAATTTGGAACATTTACTTCTATTCTATACGTTCTGTTAGCAGGATTAATGTAGTTCGACACTTTACCAATTGTTGTTTCAATCATTGTATCCAAAACTGGTAGATCAACTTTCACTGTTCTACCCTTTTTGATAGTCGCTAAATACTTTTCAGGAACATCGGCATTAATGTACATGTTAGAAAGGTTTACAATTCTGAACAACGGCGTTGAACCCGGAGCAACCAATTGACCTTCGTCAGCTAGTGTCTCGTCAATAATTCCAGAAAAAGGTGCGGTAACTACTGTTTTTGCAACCTGCTCTTCCATTTGCTTTACCATCTCCACATCCGCCAAATACTGTGTTTCAGAACCTAAGAATTCAATTTCAGAACCAATTTTTTGATCCCATAAACGCTTTCTTTTTTCGTAAGTCGTCTTCGAAAACTTTGCTTTTTGCTCTACCTGAGCCAACTGCTTTCTTAACCCACCGTCATCAATAATGGCTACTGTTTGCCCTTTCATTACCTTGTCGCCCATTGCTACTTTTAGGCTTAAAAGCATTCCTGAAAACTCCGGATAAACAACAATATTTTGATTCGTTTCAACGCTGCCTTGCAGTTCAACAAAGTGACTAAAATCTTGACTTTCGATTTTGTAAAGGCTTACTAAAGGAAGTTTTTTAGTAGAATCTGTTGATGCGATATAAATTTCAATTTGCTTAATCTGAGCTTGATGTTCTCTCAAAACTGCAGACAATTCAGTTTTCTTAGCTTTTAAAGCATCCATGTCTCCTTTTTCAATTAATGAATCCACCGATTCGTTTCCGTCACCACTGCAGGCAACTAAAAATACAAGGCTAAATATTGCTACTAAATTTTTCATCTTTTATTTATTTTCTTAATTTTTCTGTTTATTGATTGAGTGCTTTGTCCAAATTAGATTTTGCTTGTATTAATTGAACTGCTGCAGAGATATAGCTTGTTTGACTTTGTAGAAGTTGATTGTTCGCTTGCGTTAATTCCAAGCTAGTACTAATACCTTCTTCGTACTTTATTTTTGTTTTGTTGTAAATACGTTGCGCTAAATTCAGATTGCCTTCTGTTGTTTTGTATTGAGAAAGCGCAAAACTGTACTGCGATTTACTGTTTTGAGCATTTATGGTCAATTGCTGCTCAACTTGTCTTTTGGCTACTTCAATTTTTTCCAAATTCAACTGCGCTTGCTGAATTCTTGTCATTCTTCCAAAACCTGAAAACAGAGGAATATTCAGATTTAAACCGACTAGATGACCGTTGTAAAATCTCTTGTTGTCTAAAAAGTCGAACTCATTTGCGAAGGCATTACTTGATAAGTTGTAAAAAGCAGACAAACTAGGCAGTACTGTGGATTTCTGCTGCTTCAACAATAAGGATGTTGCCTTTTCCTGTGTATTTATAATTTGATAATCTATGTGAGAGTTTACATCAAACTCTTTTGTTAGATAATCTTGAGAAGAAGATAAACTAGTTACTACCTTCAGATCATCCGTTAAAGTTAATGTGGAATTAATATCCATTCCCATTACAAATTTCAACTGATTGTTTACCACTACTACCGTTCTAACAGCTTGCTCTTGCGCATTTTTTACATTTGCTAAGGTTAAATCTATTTGATCTTTATCTTGTTCCTCAGCAAATCCGTTTTTATACAACTCCCCTATTTCAAAAGCACTTTGCTCTAAACTTTCCACGTTTTCTTTTAGTATTTCAACATTTCTCAGCGCAACTACCGCATTTCCATAAGCTACTGTAATCACGTTTTTTACTTCAATCGCCGTTTTCTTTTTGTCATTTTTAGAAATCTGCAGAAACGTTTTTGATGCTTGTAAGCCAACAATATAAGAGCCACTAAAGATCAATTGTTCGATTCTTAAATTGGCTCCAGCTTGCATCTCTGTTCCAAAGAATACCTCAGAAAATTCTCCCTCAGTACCGCCAAAAACATCAGCCGGTATTAATGTAAGGGGAGTTTGTAAATATTTCTGAAAGTTTGCGCTTGCATTAACTTGGGGTAAACCAGTTCCAATGGTCTCCAACACTTGCCTATCCGCAATTTGAACGTCTTTCTCTGCTGTAATACTCATGTAACTGTTTTGAATAGCGTAACCTTGAGCTTGTTGCAAGGTCATTTCAAAGCTTTCAGCTTGAGCAAATGTTGTAGTGGAATAACCAACAACAAAAAACAGCACTGCAATCAGGTTTGATTTGATGTTATACATTTTCTTCTCTAAATTTTTGTTTTAAATATTCTCTTCCTTTTGAACTAGCAATTCCTCTAATATGATACCGCATCATTTCTCCGTGAACTTCATGTACATTAATATCCTTTGATGGAGTATTCTCCGGGTTCATGATAGATGACATCATTGAAAGATATAGCTCAGTAACAATTTCAGGGTTCAGGTTCGTTCTATAAAACCCTTCTTTTACTCCGTTTTCCAAATTATTGTGAATGCATTTCCGCACAAATTCATCTTTATGGTTCACTAATATTTGAAAAGCCTCAGGGTGATATTTCCGCATGTCAAACATTACAGATGGATGCATTTCTTTCATTTGGCTGCCGACCTCTTTTGTCATTTCCATAATTTCATCAATGGCGTTATCGCATTTGCTGAATGTAGCCTCTAGGCTGCACTGTTCACCATCAATATGAAACTCCATCATTTTTTTCACCAGATCTTTCTTGTTGTCAACAAACTGATAAAGCGTCTTTTTCGAAATGCCCAATTGCCTGGCAACCTCATCCATCGTCATACTTTTTATGCCGTAACGCATAAAAAGCTGACTTACTTTTTCGAATAATTGTTTTTTTTCCATAATTGAGGTCGCAAAAATAGAAACAATTTTTAGATTGGAAACGTTTTTTGTTTTTTTTGTTTCCAAAACATCTAAAAGAATTCTACTTACTATTTTTCTCAATTCCTAACTGAACTAATTTTATTGAAAAACTCGTTTTTCAATCCCTCAATTAATTTCTATTAAGAGAGAAAACCTTTCCTTTGCATCTCCATTTTTTGAAAAGCAAACTATCATGAAACGATCAGAAGTAAAGCACTTATTAACAGAAGGTAAAGTTGGAACCGAAGTTTTGGTAAAAGCTTGGGTACGGACCAAAAGAGGGAGCAAAAATGTAAGCTTTATTGCTTTGAATGATGGAAGCACCATCAATAACATTCAGGTGGTAGTTGACATGGAGACTGCCGATGAAGCTGTACTAAATAGAATTAGCACAGGGGCTTGTATTGCTGTAAAAGGGAAATTAGTTGAATCTCAAGGAAGCGGTCAAAAAATTGAAATTGAAGCAACAGATGTAGAAGTTTTAGGTGAAGCGAATCCAGATGAATATCCACTGCAACCTAAGAAACATAGCTTAGAGTTTTTAAGAGAGATAGCTCACTTGCGTTTTAGAACAAATACGTTTTCTGCTATTACAAGAATTCGACATGCAATGATTTTCGGAATTCATGAGTTTTTTAACAACAAAGGGTTTTATAACATTCACACTCCTATTATCACCGGTTCTGATGCCGAAGGAGCGGGCGAAACTTTTAAGGTTACCAACTTCGAATTAGATGACATTCCAAAGACGGTAGAGGGAGAAGTTGACTTTAAAAGCGACTTTTTTGGCAAGGAAACAAACCTTACCGTATCTGGCCAACTAGAAGGTGAATTGGCAGCTATGGCGATGGGTAAAATATATACTTTTGGTCCTACTTTTAGAGCAGAAAACTCAAATACTACCAGGCACTTAGCTGAATTTTGGATGATTGAACCAGAAGTTGCTTTTGCAGATTTAAATGAGAACATGGATTTAGGTGAAGATCTATTGAAGTATTTAATCAACTATGCTCTTGAAAATTGCGCTGATGATTTGGCCTTTTTAGATGCAAGGTTGGTTGAAGAGGAAAAAAATAAGAAAGCAGAAGAGCGCTCACCAATGGCGTTAATTGAAAAATTAAAATTTGTTGGCGAGAATGATTTTGAAAGAGTGACTTATACTGATGCCATCAATATTTTAAGAAATTCAAAACCCAACAAAAAGAAAAAATTCAATTACTTAATTGATGGTTGGGGAGCTGATTTACAGTCTGAACATGAACGTTTCTTGGTAGAAAAGCATTTCAAGAAACCGGTTATTCTTTACAATTACCCAAAAGACATCAAATCATTTTACATGCGTCAGAATGACGATGAAAAAACGGTAGGTGCAATGGATATTTTGTTCCCTGGAATTGGAGAAATTGTAGGCGGCTCACAAAGAGAGGAGCGCATGGAGAAATTGGAGCAAAGAATGACGGAAATGAATGTACCAAAAGATGAATTGTGGTGGTACCTTGATTCACGAAAGTTTGGAACAGCGCCGCACTCTGGTTTTGGTTTAGGTTTTGAAAGACTCGTTCTTTTTGTAACTGGTATGGCTAACATTAGAGATGTAATTCCTTTCCCAAGAACACCAAAGAACGCTGAGTTTTAATTTACATATCTTTAAAATATGGACTTACTTAACAGAAGACTAGGCCTAATTAAAGAATTCTTGAATATAAAGAGTGAGGAAAGAATTGAAAAATCGAGCAATTAATTAAACAATCAACTCCTGATGACAAATCCTTAACGTCTTTTACCCAAAAAGAGTATCAAGCGAGAATAGATGAATCTTTAGAAGATTTAAAGAATGGGAGAGTCATCTCGTCAGAGAATTTACTGACAGAAATGGATACTTAGAAATGAAATCAATTTGGACTCTTTTTGCTAAGTGAGAACTAAAGTCAACTCAACAATATTGCTACAAACATTATAGCAGCGCTGCTTTTGAAAAATTGAAAAATGTAGCTTTACAAAAAATTAAACGACTAGAAATTAATGACAGAATTGAGCAGAAAGAGGGGTTCATTTCAACAGATTATAAGGTAGTAAGGTCTTCGGTGGTAAAACATTTTAAAATCATTTATACAATTGAGATTAATTCAGTGTTTGTGCTTGATTTATTCTAGACCAGGCAAAGCCCATAAAAAATCGAAAGGTCAACCGACTCTAACAATTCACCTAACATTTAACTCCTTTCTAAGCCTTTAAACATTATGATTTTTTCATCATTATAACCCCGAATGAAATACGTCAAATCTAAAACAGTTTCACCTCTGCTTCAGCAAGTCTTGCTTACCATTTGGAATGAGGAATATCCTGCCGTGTTGAAGCATTACTTGAATACGCTAGAAGAGTACTTGAACAAGTTGAAAGACCTAGAACACACCTTTGTAATGAATGAGTTTGGAACGGTAGTGGGTTGGTATTTTGATTTTGAGCGGAACAACGAAAGGCAATTCGCAATTCTCATTTCTTCAGATTATCACAACAAAGGAATTGGGAATCAATTACTCTCAACAGCTAAACAAAAACACTCTGAACTTTATGGTTGGGTGGTTGATTCGAATGAATACTTAAAGAAAAACGGAGAAAACTACAAATCTCCCGTTTCATTTTATCAAAACAGCGGCTTCAATTTAACCAACAAGCGATGGGATTCTGAGAAAATAAAGACCATAAAAATTGTGTGGAAGAAAGAATTTTAAAAAACAATTGAGTTTGGCACGAATTTGATACAACCTATCTTGTTCAAAAAGGTTAAATTTAAAGTTGAATACAGCACTATGTTAAAACAATCTCTTCAATTCAAACTATTACAGAAGCTTTCGCCACAACAAATTCAGTTAATGAAATTGTTGCAGCTGCCTACCGTTGCGCTTGAGCAAAGAGTAAAAGAAGAACTAGAAGGAAACCCTGCCTTAGACGAGGGTGCGGACAGGCAAGATGAAGAGGAAGAGGAGCGCTATGAGGAAAGAGATGATGCCAAAGACGAACATGCGGACATCGACCTCTCCATGTACATGGATAATGATGACACTCCAGACTATAAGTACCAGGCCTCTAATCACAGTAAAGACGATGAAGATTCAGACATTCCATTTAGCGGAGGATCTACCTTTCATGAGCGTTTAAGGGATCAAATCAGCCTTCAAAATTTAACCGATAAAGAAGAAGAAATTGCCATGCACCTTATTGGTAGTCTAGATGATTCAGGGTATTTACGAAGAGATGTTTCTGCTATTGAAGACGATTTAGCTTTCCGAAATAACATTATGACTTCGAAAGACGAAATTGAAAAAGTACTGCACGTTATTCAAGAAATGGATCCTCCAGGAGTGGGTGCTAGAAGTTTACAAGAATGCCTGTTAATTCAAATTAAAAAAAGAATTTCTAACTCATTTGCAAAAAGAATTGCAATTGAAATTTTACAAAATCATTTCAATGAGTTCACTAAAAAGCACTATTCTAAAATTATAGATAAGCTTGAAATTGAAAGTGAAGACTTAAAGGAGGCAATTGAAGAGATTTTAAAACTGAACCCAAAGCCGGGGAATTCAATGAATACTTCCGGCAAAACGGTTCAAGTAGTTGTACCAGATTTCACTCTTTCTATTAATGATGGGGAACTTGAAATTAGCCTAAACGGAAGAAATGTGCCTCAATTAAGAATTAGTAATGAATACAAAGGCATGATTGAACACTATCAGAAATCGAAAGAAAAAACGAAATCTGATAAAGAAGCGATGACTTTCGTAAAGCAAAAACTAGACTCTGCTAAATGGTTTATTGATGCAATTCAACAACGCCAACATACGTTAATTAACACCATGAGCACGATTGCTGAATACCAACAACAGTACTTTTTAGAAGGCGACGAAACCAAGTTGAAACCAATGATTTTGAAAGATATTGCTGACAAAATTGACATGGACATTTCGACTGTTTCACGGGTGGTGAACAGCAAATACGTTTCTACACCTTACGGCACGTTTTTATTAAAATCATTCTTCTCAGAATCACTTTCAACTGAAGATGGAGAAGAGGTAAGTACAAGAGAGGTTAAAAAAATATTAAAAGATTTAATAGAGGCAGAAAGCAAAAAAAAGCCTCTTACCGACGAGAAACTTTCACAATTACTACGCGATAAAAAATACAACATTGCAAGGCGGACGGTTGCCAAGTACAGAGAGCAACTACATATTCCTGTGGCTAGGTTGAGAAAAGAATTATAAATGAAACCTTTCGCTCAATTTCTTTCCTACTTATTTCATCCAATTTTTGCGCCGCTATATGCCGTTGCCTTACTCTTTAGCTTGCCTATTTATTTTAATTACAGGCTATCGCAAGAATTTGTCAATTTTACATTTGGTGTCGTAACGTTAAATTTAGTGGTGAGCCCCATTTTAGTTTCCCTGTATCTAAAGCGAAAGGAAATAATCGGTTCACTAGAAATGAAGACCACCAAAGAAAGAATTCTTCCTTATTTGGTTAGTTCAATTTTATATGGAGTTACCTTCTTCTTGTTCCGACAAGTTCAAATGCCTGCACTTTACCTAAAGTTTTTCTTAGGTGCATTTTTAGCCCTAGTCATTCTATTGCTAGGTGTCGGTTTCTCACAGAAAATTAGCGCTCACTTAGCGGCTTTAGGAGGAATTTGTGGCCTGCTTTATAGTATCTCAATTGTTACTTCTACTGAAACTCTAGGATGGCTTTTGATTGCAATTGTAATTTCAGGTTTTGTTGCTGCCGCTCGATTGGCATTAAAAAGTCATACGAGTATTGAGCTTATTAGTGGTTTTTTGCTAGGCTTTGGAATTCAGGTAATCCTTTTCTCTTAGAGCATTGGAGAAAAAGCATCTTCTATGTGCTCTACCTCTACTTTGCCTCCCTTTATAAGCACAGAAACAATATCAAACCGACAGTCTAAGTCAATATTTTGTTCTTTAATGAAAGCATCCGCTGCCGTTACAATTCTTTTCTGTTTAAGAATGGTTACTGCCTCTTTTGGATTTTCAAACTCTAAAGATGTTCTAGTCTTTACCTCAACAATTACAATTTGGTCCTTGAAAGTTATTATAATGTCTATTTCAGCTTTTCCGTACCGCCAATTTTGAGTTACGATTTTGTATCCTTTATTAGCTAGGTACCTAACTGCAATTGCTTCACCTTGCTTTCCAACCTCGTTATGCTCTGCCATTAAAATTTAATGTTGCTTTATTTCCTTCAATACTTAACTCAACTTTTCTGTTCATTATTAGGGCCAAATTCCGTTCAATGTGCCCTGCAGGGACTCCAAAAATTACAGGAATGTTGTACTCTTTAACCGTTTGTAAAATCGTCATCTTAGCGCTGCTACCAAAAGGTATAGCGTTATCATTCATATCGCTCATTCCTCCAATTAAAATGCCCATGCACCCGTTAAATAGCCCTGCCCTTTTTAGGTTCATCATCATACGGTCGATATGATATAGGTACTCATCCAAATCTTCGATAAACAAAAACTTTCCCCTTGCATCAATTTGACTTGGAGTTCCCGTTAATGAATAAATGATAGATAAATTTCCTCCCACAATTGGAGCTTTTAACTCTTTATTTGGCAGAATCGAATGTTCTTCAACTAAAAAGTTTAGAGAGTAGTCATTTCCAAAAAGAGCATTTCTTATTGTTTCCGTACTCTCATTTTCTCCTTCTTTTGGAAAGCTAATTGGCATGTTCCCATGTAACGTTTCTATCCCTAAATTCTGATTGATGTGGTTGTGTAGAACCGTTACATCACTATACCCAACTAACCATTTTGGTTGCCGTAGAAATCTTGAGAAATCAAGGGCATCGATTAACTGAACAGTTCCATAACCTCCTCTAGCACATACTATAGCTTTCGTTTCTGGATCATTTAAGGCTGTTTGCAAGTCGTCTATTCTTTGACCAGCTGTTCCCGCAAACTGATGGTGCCGTTCAAATAAATTCTTTCCAAATTTTACGTGCAAGCCCCAACTTTTAAAAGTATTAATGGCAGGCTGTAACTCCTCCAATGTTATTTTACGAGCGGTAGAAATAATGGTGACTACAGCTCCTTTTTGTAGTGATTTTGGTTGCGACATGAATCAAAGATAATTTATTCGTCCTTACCCTTGTTGTTAAGTGTAAGTTTTTCGTAATCTTGTGCTCGCTATAAAAAGCAGGGCCCTTAGCTCAGCTGGTTAGAGCACCTGACTCATAATCAGGTGGTCGATGGTTCGAGCCCATCAGGGCCCACAATAGTGATATCAAGCCATCCATTTAGTTGGGTGGCTTTTTTTATTTCATACGTGTCAGAGTTTGGTCAGACTTTTTTAAGTTTGATGCATGGCATCACCATTTACCTTTTGGATTGATTATTTAGAAAATCAAAAAGCAATACAAGATAGAAAAAAGTTCAGTCATAGAGTTCTTGGTCCCTTTTTTGATGAACCTGGTTTCGATTATTATAAGCTACAAAATAATTTAGATTTTGAGCAGACAAAGGACTATATAATAGTTAAGAGACAAGTATTTATTGATTTAGAACCATGGAATGATGAAGTAGTTAAAAACGAAAAAGACGCCAAGTATTCTTTTGAACCATATTTGAGAAAAAAATACAACTCTGAGATAATAAAGACAAAAGAGTCAATAGAATCCATATTCCTTGGTGATTC
>CAJJAT010000012.1 GCA_905182175.1 Flavobacteriales bacterium UBA1494
ACGTAGTTTTTGTTGTTCTCCGTTTTAAAAGCCAATACACTAACTTCCTCCTCATTGGGCAGTTGAGGAAAGATGTACTTTCCTTGTTTAATATACCTAGGGCTTGCGATTCCACGAACGGAGTGCAAGATTAAAGAACAGGCTATTGCTTCATCTTGCTCGATTAGGTTAAACGAACTTTTACCATTGACAGCCAACGGATAAAGGTCGCAGTTTATGTAACCCAGCTCGGTTGAACTAAGAAGGTACTGACCGGCTTGATCATCCAATTCTTTTCGATTTGAACTTCCCCTTATGATTGCACTTTCTGCATTGTCTTTCTGTATTTTAAGTCTCTTATCAAAATCCACATCCGATGCCTCAGCCATTTCGTTCCTATTTCTTTGCAAAACCTTGTAATACTCTTCCAACTCCAACTTTCCGAGCATTTTTGATTGAAAAGACTTATCCAAATCAATCCGAATTTCAAATTCAGTTCTCACGTATTTACCCTCTTTTCGATACGGAACCATCGGCGGAAGTAGATTCGCTGTTTTTTTCAAATATTCATATGCTTTTAATGTTGCATCACCTGCTTTATTAATAATTGATTTCGAGATAGTTCCGTCTTTTTCTACAATAAAAGAAACATAAACAAAGCCTTTCAATTCAGTCACAGCCATTGATGGTAATCGAAACTGTTCTATCAAGTATTCTTTTACATCATCCTCTTGCTTGGCAAACATTTTTTTCATCCTTTTATCCTCATCAGCAATTCGCACTCCAATAAAATCAAACTGACGTGAATATGGCTCAACTTGAGATAATGGGTAAGTTTCAGAAGATCCTAACGATAATGCTTCTTCCCAAACAATATTTCCTCTTTCATCTTTTTGTCCTAAAAAGGTTTGCATCCCTTCTTTTTTATTTTTGGCTGGAAACTTTAGATTAATTGCCTTACCTCCTGCCAAGTTTAATTTACTGTCGCCTTGATAAGCTTCAACATTCACCATCCCTCCTGTTTCAATCAACTCTCCGCCTGCTGTTTGGGTGGTTAAGTTCGCAAAAACCATGTCGCTCAACTTATAAAACTCTTGTAACTTAATTTCAACCTTCTCTTTCGACTTTGTGTCGAATGCATTGGCGGGGAAATCGATTATAGTTCCTTCTGCTCCGGTAATTGAACTAGCTTTTGTTGGATCAATGCTAAATGTTTGGAACTGTTTTACAGGAATTTCGGCTGATTCAAAGTCTTGTCCACTTCGACTATCGCTCAGTGTGACAAACTCTTTATCACCGTTTACCTTGGCTAGACTATCGCTCAGTGTGACAAACTCTTTATCACCCTTTACCTTGGCTAGACTGTCGCTCAGTGTGACAAACTCTTTACCACCGTTTACCTTGGCTAGACTATTGTTCTGCATGACAAAATTAGTTGTGTCGTTTTCTGTTACAAGGTTGTTGTTGTTGTTTTGTCCACTTCGACTATCGCTCAGTGTGACAAAATTTGTATAACCCAAAAAACCTATTGCCGAAAGCATTAACACAACTCCAAACCAAGTCCATACTTTTCGTAGAAATAAATTTCGTTTTGCTATTTGTAGGTCCTTTTTCAATCCAATTCGCTCCAAACCAGACATCAATATTTTTTGCAGCTCCACACTTTCGGCCAAGTTAGCGTCTGTTTCTAGTTGCTTTTTAAATTCCGCTTTTTCAGCAGCGTTCATTTTTCCCATCAGGTAGTTTTCTATGATTTCAATTTCTTGCAATTCTTTTCTCATGACAGTTGTATTAAGCGTTTACGGTTTGTATTTCAAAAACTCTTTTCCGAGCTCTTTCCAAACACTTGTACTTTTGATTTTTTGCCACTTTTTCAGACTTTAAATCAACTTGTCTTGCAATTTCTTTCATAGAAAATCCTTTGTAATAAAAGAGTTGTAATATCTCTAGGCACTTCTCACCTATGGAATTCAACACCTCTTCCATCACCTGAAATTTCTTTTCTTTTTGAGCAATTTCTTCTAGCTCACTTTCAAATTTTAAGTTTTCAACTTCAGCTGTATCGTATTTCAACCCATTCTTTTTCAGCTCATCTTTCCATAAAAAACGAGCAACGGAGTACACGTAGGTACTAATGCTTGCCGTTAATTCAAATGCAGGCGCACTCGCTTTCTTATAAAAAATGATGAGCGCCTCTTGAAAGACATCTTCCGCTTGTTCGGCCGTTCCGCCTTTTGATTGAATTAGCTTTTTGACCACCGGAAAGCCCTTATACAATTGAACAAAAGATTTTTGGCGCTTGCCTGCTTTCAGTTCTTGTATAATTTTTTGATCGTTCATAGTAATTGCTTTCCTTATTAATGGCCAAGTTATGAAAAGGTCACCCTAAATTAGAATGGAGTATAATTTTATTACTGAAGAATGAGGCTGAAGCCGGAAAGAGTTGCGTTAAAACGGATGTGCTGAAAGTTCAAAAGAAAAAATTAGAAAGCCAAGCTAAATTCTCCATTGTCTTGCAATTTCTCTAGCTTGGTTTTATTTTAATAGACATGAAATATATTTAAACAAAAAATCCCTTTCCGGTACTTTAAAGTCTGTATACGTTGTGGTAGCATCTAAATCATATTTCGATTCCGGACTAAATCTAAAATCGACTTAACATCTTCAGGACCCAGAAAACCATGGCTTGGCAAGAATACGTTCCATCTATCGAGATAATCTTGAATATATCGTTCTTGTCTTTTTACATGTTTCTTACCGCCTTTCCTTTGTCTATACCAATCATGGTTTCCCAACATAAAAGTCAAGTCGGCTTGAAATTCTTTAATGGCGTTCAACTGAACGTTAATTCTGCCTTCATCTTGGTTGCGAAATTTACTGTCTTTCTTGTGCAGATTTTCAGGATCAATGTTGTGCCCCAGAAAAATTACTCCTGAATTTCTAGTACTATCAGCAAACAAACTAGTTGTAAGTCCTTTAAGAACAAGCTTGAAATTCGATGTATCTCCACCGGCATCACCCATGAGGTATAATAAATAAAGTAACTTGGATGTTGGAGGTTTATTTTTATTCCAGTTTTCATCTGACTTCTTGCAATAAAACTTAGCCGGAGGAACAGGACCAGATAACGAGTATAAACAACAGAACACTTAAGAATGTCCTTTTCATACCTTCTTGTAATCAAGTTGTATAAGGGTCGGGCACGTTTCATTCTTTTCATTGGAAATGAATAATTTACCGTCATTCGAAAAGGTAATTCCTTCAGGTTGATGATAAATGTAATCACTCAGCTGAACTGTTTTTTTGAACCTACCATTTGAAGACAGAACCAAAATCGTTTTAGAAAAGGAACTTAACACATAAATATCTTTAGAAATAGGGTGAATCGCTATTCCTGAAGATTTGAAATTGGGATGGATTCCTTTTCCTTTCTTTAACTTAAAAACGGGATTATAGGAATAAGAATTATCCTTGAAAGAAAATTGATAAATGAACAAATTGTCTCGTTTTTTCTTGTTTCCATGCGCCTTGCATGCAACCAGCAAGCGATTATTTAGGGAGTCCAAACAAATTCCTTCAAAATCAAAAGAACCTTCCTTCTTAAATTTATACTCTTTCGCTTTCCCTTCATTATCTGAAATGAATATATTTCCATCACTTCTTAGCATACAAGTATACTTGCCGTTTACCGCAATTCCTTCAAAGTCTCCATTCTTTCCAAAATCAATAAATCGAACTATCTTCCCTTTTTTAAAGTTAAAAATATACGCTCGTGCTCTTTCATCTTGAACACAATAAATAGTAGAATCTGAGAGCCATTGAAGACCTGAGATTTCATTTAGCTGTTTATCCAACTTTATGGTAACTGCAGGATGAGAAAAGTTGTATTCGTTTAACTCATTCTTTAAACAAGAGATGGTCAAAACTCCAATCAACGCGCTAATTGTACCTATTATTTTTACTCTCATTTGTTTATTTTAAAAATTGCGCTTCTTCCTTCTTACCTCTTCGTGCAATACATCCTGCATCTTTAAATTCATGTGATAAATAAGCATTAATAATGTCATACAGCGATTCTGAAACTAAAAACAATGTGCTCAATTTATTGCACATTGATTGGATTCGAGCGGCAGTGTTTAATGTGTCCCCATGATAGGCCGGTTATCTCTTTATTTCTCCAACTTCGGTCACAACTGCAGGGCCTGCAAGAACTCCAGCTTTAAAAACTGGCTGCAAGTCATGGGTTGACATGTAGTGTTCCTTTTTGCTTGCTAATTTAACTTGAAATACAAAGAAGGCAGACAAAAACTATTCATAGTTTTTGTCTTATTCAATGGCCAGCTAATAACTTCTGCACCTCCTGCATACTGATAAATTTCCGCGTAAAATTTGTCCGCAATATACAAATCATAGAAACAATCTCTAAGTAATTCACTAAACTTATAATGTCCTATTTTTCGGCAATTCTAGTCGATCTTTGAAGGTGATAAACATAAAAATTCACTCTTCCTTTCGTGGATGATAAAATCAACCTATCATAAACTTTCTTAGGTTTCCAAGACCTAGTTTCCGATTCATTTCAATTACCACTCGTGCAAGTGTGATCGAAATCACAATGAAAAAAGCACTTACTCAAAATTCTTGCATGTTGGCATTAACAGATATTTGATCAGAAAACTTTTCTAAAATAAGTTGTATAAGACTTTTCACAACAAAAGTAATCCAACTAGAATCACAATGTTTACAAATAAAGCGGTAAATAGTAATGATAAAAAGACCTGCGATTAATGATTTTGGAGATAATAAAATATCACTCAAAGAGTGAATTAAGATGACTAAAATCGAAATTACAACAGTTAAGAAAGGTTACAACCAGAGAGCATAAAAACTGAGATGTGGATCATTTCAAAAGGGGTCGTATTGTACGAATAGAGTATCCCAAACCGTATAATTATAAATATGGCAGTTGTAATAGGTGCTACCCAAAAATGAATTCTAAATTGTCGTTTAAACTCACGCATTATCGGTCCACTTTATCCAGTTATAGGCGCTTTCATTGATCAGAATTTCACCTTCAACTAATTTGTTTTGAATTAATTTCATCTTCCGCTCCTCTTCAATTGAGTTTGCTACTTCAACTGTTTCTTTTACATCGTACATTCTGATATTAATTAATCTTGGTTATCGGTTCTTGTGCCTAGATTATACCCTGTGGGTTCAATCATCACTGTTTCAATTCTGAATTATATGTTTGTATTTTTTGCAAGTGTCTCGTTAATTTTACAGTATTCAAATGATTTAATTACACTATAATATAGAATAAACAATCTATTTCTACCTAACTTTAAGTGTGTCTCGAAATGTTATCTATTAAACAATTATAGATTTGTCAATCAACAGATATTTTAGACTCCAATTATGTAATGTGTCCAATTGTAGTTATAACGTCCACTTGTCTTGATTAAATTGAATAACTGTTATGACCAAAAAATGTCATTTACATTTAAGCTATCCTTACATCAATTAAGTTTAATTATTTAAACTTTATAGCTGAACTTTGAAATAAATACAACATATTTAAAATATATGTATTTAATTAATAATAAAATAATTACATCCAAAATAAAAGCATTAAAGGTGCCCTCAATAACATAAAATGCCAGCGCCAAAATTAATTCTTTTAAAGCAGTTGAATCTTTATCGATAACCACTGCGGACATAAAGGGAATTGAACAGCAAGCATAAAAGCCACCTTTCCAAATGTACTATCACATTTAAGCCGGATTGTTCTTATGTAAATTAGGTTCCTAAACAACAACAATACGCAACCTTACTTGTAAATTTAAGGTGGTCCCATTGTGCTTGACACGTTTGCAAAAGATTCCTGAACTGCAGTTGTAACACATTCGCTGTCTGTAGAATTGTGCTTAAAAATTGAGGCCTCTGTGTCTTTATAGAACCAAAAATAATACGTACTCTTCAAGTTATAAAGAAGTAATAGTTACGCTAATTGAGCCTTTTGTATTTCCATTTTTTTACACTATAATTCTACAAAAAAGCAGTTTGGGAGTGGTTTATACTGCAAAAAATAAAATTCAATAATACAAACAAAAAAACTTTCCATTTTTTTTAAGAATTTAGATTTACACGATACATCTAAGGTTTCAAAAATCCTATTTACAATCCTCGAACACAAATCAAATTCTTTAAAATAGTGGTTGCATAAAATGAGCATGTATCATCCTCCGTAAGTAAAACAGACGAATTGAATTTTAATCAAGTATAGAAAATACAACACAGTTACCAAACAAAAAAAGTCCCACTGAAAGGCAAGCAGAACTTTTTTAAAAAAAAAATATTCTATTTCGAGTAAGCTGAATACATCCAAACTAGTTTTTCTTGCTCTCTGATGTAATCGCTCATTAAAGCATTGGTTCCTTCATCTTCGATCTCACCTGAAACAGCTAATATATGACGCTGCTTCTTGATTAATACTTCAAAAGCGTCTAAAATTTCACCAACGGATTTGTCTCCATCCGTTACACTTTCACTCTCTACTATATCTGAAACTTTCAAATAATCTGAATACTTATAATGTGGTGCGCATGCTAACGTTAATATTCGTTCTGCGATTTCATCAATTTTTACAAAAAGGTCATTGTACAATTCTTCAAATTTAATGTGAAGCTCGAAAAACTTTTTTCCTTGTATGTGCCAGTGATATCCTCTTGTATTTTGATAAAAAATTGTATAATTCGCTAACAAATCATTTAATAAGTCAGCTAATTCTTCGCTCTTTTTTGGGTCTAATCCTATTCTATTCATGGGTTTAATTTTATGGTTATTGTTGACTCGTCGTGATTACTATGAGGAAATGATTGAGGTGAATGACGTAAAATTGATTCCACTAAGACTCCAATTTAAGTAACTCATTTTTAATTAAATAACACTGCCAAAGTAAAGTTCTTCGTGAAGATATTTTTCACCACATTGCACAGCCTCGTAGATTCGAACAAGTAAATTATTATCCCATTTTTGCAAACCGAGCAAATTCTAAAATTAACTAGTTTGCCGGTAACCATTTCAAAATTTACTGATCGATAGAGCCTAAGACTCGTTTCATAAAAATACTTCCAGCTTCTTTCTCTGATTTTCCGTCTTTTACCATTTTAGCAACCTCCAGACCTCCGTACAAATTAGACAACAACTCTCCTATGACGTCTAACTCTTCGTCTTTTATTGAAGTACTTTCTGATAAGTGTTCTAAGACTGCTATCGCCTCGTTAACATAATCTTCGTCGTTCTCTGCGATAAAACTATTGATGTGTTTAATTAGTGGTAATCTCATCGATTAATTCTTTAAGGTTCTCAGGTTTATTGGTTTGGATTTGCTTTACCAATTTACCTTCTTTAAATGCAGCAAAAGTTGGTAAGTTATTCACGTCTGCTAGCTTTCTAGATTCAGGAAATTTCTCTGCATCTACTATTAAAAAAGAGGCATCTTCATGCTCTGATGCAAATCGTTTAAATTTTGGTTTAATCATGCGGCAATTGCCACACCAGCCTGCAGAATATTGGACAATTACGGTTCCACCTTCATTTACTTTTGCGGCTAAATTATCTTCTGTTAGTTCTTGAAACATTTTTTTATTCGATTTAAGGTTTAAAAGATGAAGGATAAAAGATGTTTAGCATGTAAGCTTCATCTTTTATCCTTAGTCTTTCATCTAATTAGTTATTGCTCAAATAAACTGCTGTGCTTTTGCTATCAGCTTTCATGGCCTCTTTTCCTTCTTCCCAGTTTGCTGGACACACTTCTCCATTCTTCTGCACATGAGAATAAGCATCGATCAACCGTAAAAATTCATTTACGTTTCTTCCCAATGGCATGTGGTTAACTCCTTCATGGAATACAGTACCTTCTTCATCAATTAAATACGTTGCTCTGTACGCTACACAGTCACCTGTAATAATTTCAACATCGTACTCTTCGTTGTAATCAACTGCAGAGACGTCTAAAATATCTAAAATTGAAGCTAAATTCCTGTTGCTATCTGCAATTAGTGGATACTTAACACCTTCAATACCACCATTATCTTTTGCTGTGTTTAACCAAGCAAAGTGAACTTCAGCAGTATCACAAGAAGCACCGATAACCATTGTGTTTCTTTTAGCAAATTCTTCTGATGCTGCTTGAAAAGCGTGCAATTCAGTAGGACAAACAAAAGTAAAATCTTTTGGGTACCAGAATAACAATACTTTTTTCTTGTTTTGGATTGCCATATCAAATACGTTAAGTGTCATATTGTCACCCATCTCGTCTATTGCTTTCACATCTATATTTGGAAATTTTTTTCCTACGATCGCCATAATTTTATATTTTTTTGTTTGTATTGAGACACAAAAGTAGGCGCATTGTTTTATAGAAACTAACGATTAAATCTATAACTTTGATAGATAAAATCTATTATGAATTTTCAACAACTAGAATATGTCTTAGCAGTTCACCGGACCAAACATTTTGGCAAGGCCGCTGAAAGCTGCAACATCACTCAAGCTACTTTAAGTGCAATGATTAAAAAGCTAGAGAAAGAATTATCAATTCTAATATTTGATCGCAGTCACCACCCCATTCAAACAACAGATGAAGGAAATTTATTGTTAAAAAAAGCTGAAGACATTTTAGCAAAGCAGCAAGAATTGTTTCAATTATGTGAAATGGACACATCCGAAATGGTGGGCGAAATCCGATTGGGAGTTATTCCAACCGTCGCGAATTCTCTTTTAGCATTATTCTTACCAAGTCTATTAAAACAGAACCCAAAACTTAAACTCATTATTTCTGAAATCACGACAGATCAAATTCTATATCAACTGTCACACAACCAACTAGATTTTGGAATACTCTCTACTCCTATTGAAGATCTAAGCGAAGCGTATGAGGAACAGATATTGTACTATGAAGCAATGATGGTTTATGGTATATCCAACAGTGAAAAGGGCTTTGTAAGTTCAAAAGACGTTGAAAACAAAAAGGTTTGGTTACTAGAAGAAGGACATTGCTTTAGAAGTCAAAGCATGACTTTATGTAAGATACGAGAGAAAAAGGAGCAGTCCGGCAACTTGCAATTCAAAAGCAACTCATTTGAAACCTTGTTAAATTTAAGCGACCAAATGGGCGGATTGACCTTAGTTCCTGAATTGTATTACAATAACCTCTCATCGAAAAGAAAATCAAAAACTCAGTTTTTTCAAAAACCAATACCTGTTCGCGAGATTAGCTTGTTGGCAATTAAACCCATTTCAAAGAAGCGCAGCATGCAAAAATTAGCAGATCTGATTCAAAAAATCGTGCAACCACAATTGAAAACTGCGAAGTTTAAAAATAAGGACTTAAACATAATCGGTATTTAAGCTGATTTTTACTGTTAAATGCTTAATTTTTAGATTAATTGAAGTCATCTGGAATGTAGACCATAGAAGAGAGGTAAATTTATTGTTTGCTTAAAAATTAAAAATTGAAGATTAACCATTGAATTATGTGCGGTAGATATGTCATTGTTAGCAAAGTTGAAGTAATTGAAAAGAAGTTCAATGCGAAGAGTGAAGTTACATTCGAGCCAAATTTTAATGTTTCAGCAGGTGTGAATGCTCCAATTATTACGAGCGATGATCCTCATAAAATACAATTGTCACATTTTGGTTTCACTCCTTCCTTCGCTCAAAAAAAAACGTACTTGTTAAATGCCAGAGCTGAAGGAGACCATAATTTAGAAAACAGATCAAATTTTACAGGTGCTAAAGGAATTATTAAAAAACCCTATTTCAGAAAAGCCATTCGCTCTCAGCGTTGCTTAGTAATTGCAGATGCTTTTATTGAAGGTACTAGCACCAATAAATTGAACGAGCCTTATTTAGTTTATCTAAAAGATAAAAAGAGACCCTTTGCTTTTGCAGGAATTTACGATGAGTGGTTGGATTCAAGTACCGGAGAATTACATCTAAATTTCGCCATCATAACCTGTCCTCCAAATCAGCTCATGGGAAAAATTCAGCACCACAGGATGCCAGTAATTTTACCCGAAGAGTTCTACAACGAATACTTGAATTTGGATCTCCCACTGAGTGATATAACGAGTCTATTAAAAAGCTATCCGTCAGATCAAATGAATGCTTATAAAATAGCGCCTGCCATTAAAAACCCAAAAAACAATGCAAAAGAATTTATACAGCCAGTTTCTGAATGGGTTCAAATAGAAACGGAACTAAAAATTACCAATCAAATTAATCTATTTGAAATGGGAAAAAGTCGAGCGAAGCGAAATAGAAACTCTTAGCGAACTTAGAACAACCCCAAAGTTCTAACGTCCACAAGTCCAATAATTAAGCGTCAAAATTATTAGAGTAGACGGTTATTATTTAAATGAAATTAGCAAAAGTTTACGATATTATACTCTAATTAACAATTACTTACAGCAAATTGTTAATAACTGCTGAATAATAAAATTTATACGCTCTACATTAAACTTTCATTTGAGACTATGTTTGAATCCGCAAAAAGGTTACAGAAATGTAACAAGAGGGAATTAGGTGAGACTCCTAGACAGTACCCGCTGCTGTAACAACCAAAATGTTTTGGATATTATTCCACTTTCAACACTCAAACTTGGAGGGAAGGAGTTCAAAACGGTTGAAGTCAGAAGACCTGCCTTTTAGCAATTGTTAAACCGCTTTCGGGAATAAAAGCAGAGACAATGCTCAGGTATGTAACATTTTACTTTTTTGTAAGAAGAGCACCCTGTTCTTGTCCCTATTATTCTCCTAGCACAAAAAAAATGCTATGAGTAACATATTTAAAAAAAGAACCAATTACAAACCTTTCGAATACCCCGAAGTTTTGGAGTTTACAGAGGCAATCAACAAGTCATTTTGGGTGCACTCAGAAGTTGACTTTACTGCAGATGTTCAAGATTTTCATGCCTATCTAAGTAGAAATGAAAAACAGGTCATTAAAAAAAGTTTATTGGCAATTGCACAAATTGAGGTAAACGTAAAATCCTTTTGGGGAAGCCTTTACAACCACTTACCGAAACCTGAGTTTAATGGCTTAGGAAGTACATTTGCCGAATGCGAGTTCCGTCATTCTGAAGCCTATTCGCAATTGTTATCTGTTCTAGGTTACAACGATGAATTTGAAGAATTAGTGGAAGTACCAGCAATTCAAGAACGAATTAAGTACTTAAGTAAAGCTCTTTCTCATGCTAAATCTGATGATCCAAGGCAATATGTTTTTTCATTAATCCTGTTTTCGATTCTGATAGAGAATGTATCACTTTTCAGTCAGTTTGGAATTGTTCTTTCATTTACTAGGTTTAAGGGCGTGATGAAAAATGTAAGTAATATTATTGGATGGACCTCTGTGGATGAGCAAATTCACGCAAATGCGGGCATTTACATTGTGAACAAGATAAGAGAGGAATTTCCTGAGTTTTTCGATGAGGAAACGATTGAAGAGATTAAGCACATTGTAACGGATAGTATCATTGCTGAGTCCAAGATATTGGATTGGATATTTGAAGATGGTGAATTAGAAATGGTATCTAAAAAGGACCTACTCAACTTTATGAAGTACAGAGCTGATGAAAGTTTAGAAAAAATTGGTTTGGACAAAATCTTCAACGTTACAGCAGAGGATTATCAGCCAATGTCATGGTTTGAAGAGGAAATTTTTGCAAATAGTTTAGATGATTTCTTTGCAAAAAGACCTGTAGAATACACCAAGCACGACAAGAGTATTTCTGCCTCAGATTTATTTTAAAATGACAACGGAAATAGAAAAGAGAATTGCCGAGTCAGAAACAAGCGTTTTTAAGGTTGTGTTTCCGAACACCACAAATCATTACGACACGTTATTTGGTGGCACAGCGATGTATTTAATGGACGAGGTTGCATTTATCACTGCTACCCGATTCAGCAGAAAGCGAGTGGTAACTCTTTCTTCCAACAAAATAAATTTTCATGAACCTATTCCTGCAGATACAATTATTGAATTGAAAGGGAAAGTAGTGAGAATTGGGAATACAAGTTTAGACGTTGAAGTAGAAATTTTTCAAGAAGAAATGTACATCAACAAGAGGAAAAGATCGATTAGAGGAGTTTTCACCTTCGTTGCAATCGACGACAATAGAAAACCCATACAAGTTATTTAACCGCAGGATTAATGGAAAGATTATGGTGGCTGAACGATGAGAGTCAGCAAGTATTAAATAGAGGGTATCTTTTAAAAGGTGAAACGGTAACTACTGCCATTGAAAGAATTGCCAATGCTGCCGCAAAAAGGTTGTATAAACCTGAACTAGCAGAAGCTTTTATTGAAATGATTGAGAAAGGTTGGATGAGTCTAAGTTCTCCAATTTGGGCTAACATGGGAACCGAAAGAGGTTTGCCTATTTCTTGCTTTAATGTGCATGTTCCAGATAAAATTGAGGGCATAACACACAAACTCGGAGAAGTAATTATGCAAACCAAAATTGGTGGTGGAACATCTGGTTATTTTGGCGAGCTACGAGAAAGAGGAAGTGCTGTTACTGATAACGGAAAAAGTAGCGGGGCGGTTAGTTTTATGAAGTTATTTGATACTGCGATGGACACCATTTCTCAAGGGGGTGTTAGAAGAGGTGCTTTTGCAGCATATTTAGACATAGATCATCCAGATATCGGGGAGTTTTTAAAGATTAAAAGCATTGGAAGTCCAATTCAAAACTTATTCTACGCTGTTTGTGTATCTGATTTTTGGATGCAAGACATGATAGATGGAGATACGGAGAAAAGGGCAACTTGGGCAAAAGTGATTGAAAGTCGTCAGCAAAAAGGCTTGCCTTACATTTTCTTCAGTGACAATGTAAATCGCAACAAACCGGATGTTTACAAAGATAAAAAGATGCGCATCAATGCGAGTAACCTTTGTTCAGAGATTGCTTTGCCTTCGTCTAAAGAGGAGTCATTCATTTGCTGCCTATCTTCCATGAATTTAGAATTGTACGATGAATGGAAAGACACGGAAGCAGTTAAACTTGCTATTTACTTTTTAGACGCTGTTTTACAGGAGTTCATTGTTAAAACCGAAGATGATTATTATTTGGCTTCTGCAAATAGATTTGCTAAAAGACACCGAGCTTTGGGACTAGGCGTAATGGGTTGGCACTCCTATTTACAAAAGAACCGCATTCCATTCGAAGGCTTGGTAGCAAAGCAAAAGACAACAGAAATTTTCAAAGACATTCACGATAAAGCCTATAAAGCAAGTGAAGATTTAGCTCGAATTTACGGCGAACCTGAGTTGTTGAAAGATTACGGTAGAAGAAATACCACATTATTGGCGGTTGCACCCACCACCACATCTTCTGCTATTTTGGGCCAAGCTTCACCTGGAATTGAGCCTTTTAGCAGTAACTATTACAAAGCTGGTTTGGCGAAAGGAAACTTTATGCGAAAAAACAAGTACCTAAAGGAACTTTTGAATGAAAAAGGCATAAATGACGAGGAAACGTGGAGAAGTATTATGCTAAACCATGGGAGCGTTCAACACTTAAAGGAATTAACAGCTGAGGAAAAAGCGGTTTTTAAAACCTTTAAAGAAATCAGTCAATTGGAAATTATACAACAAGCTTCAATTCGTCAAAAATACATTGACCAAGCACAAAGTTTGAATTTAAATATTCCTTCAACTTTACCCATTAAAGAAGTGAACAAGCTTATGATTGAAGCTTGGAAATTAGGAGTAAAAACACTCTATTACCAACGAAGTCAAAGCGTTTCTAAAGAATTTGTTGCCAACATGGTGAATTGCTCTAGCTGCGAAGCTTAGCGGACAAACAGATAGATTGGGGAGTTGTTACAAATTGTAGCAACTCCCCTTTTTTGTTCCCGACAAATACCTGTCATACCAACCGAGATCCGAAATTCAAGCAATTTCTATAAATTGCAAATTCATGAGATTGTTAGGCAATATAATTTGGTTCACATTTGGCGGTGTATTTATTGCCCTTGAATACTTTGTCGCCAGCTTTTTACTGTGCCTCACTATTGTTGGAATACCTTTTGGCATTCAAACTTTTAAGCTAGGATTATTGGTGCTTTGGCCTTTTGGGAAAACAATTAAAGAAAAAGAAAACACGAGTGGTTGCCTGTCCATTTTTATGAATGTTTGGTGGATTATTTTTGGCGGCTTAGCCATTTGTATTTCGCATCTTTTTATGGGAGTCCTGTTCTCTATTACTATTGTTGGCTTGCCTTTTGGAAGGCAACATTTTAAATTAGCCGGATTGGCATTGGTGCCGTTTGGAAAAGAAATTATATCCTAATGATTATACGAACAGCAGGCATTGAAGACATTGACCAATTGGAATTCCTTTTTGACGAGTACAGATCGTTTTACGGCAAAAAAACAGATAGAAACAAGGGAAGGAAATTTCTTACAAGTAGAATAGAGAATAATGAATCTGAAATCTACATATGTGAATTGAAAGACAAAACGCTAGCCGGTTTCGTCCAATTATACCCTTACTTCTCTTCTACCAACTTAAAAAGGTTGTGGATGTTAAATGACTTATTTGTAAAACCTTTGCACAGGGGAAAAGGAATTTCAGTTGAATTAATTGAAAGAGCACAAAAATTAGCGAAAGAAACCAACGCTCATGCGTTAATGCTTGAAACTGGAAAGGACAACAATATTGGAAACAAACTTTACCCAAAAACCGGCTTCAAACTTTACGGTGATGTTAATTTTTACGAATGGCTAAATCCTGAAAATAGCAAATAGAGTGTTGTTTTGTAGCACTGAATGCGAGCTGCGCTAATGTTGATCAAAATAAGGATACACCGACACCTTTCAGACTGCACTATAAGGAGTGTGCCCCTTTCGCATTTTACATAAAACGCTAAGTCTATACTTGGCGGAATAAACATTCTACTGTAAAAAGAGCGACTGATCGCTCAATCGCCCTAACAAGTCATTGTTTTGTATGCTTCTACTTCAAATCAAAACGATCTAAATTCATTACTTTATTCCAAGCAGCTACAAAGTCTTTGATAAATTTACCCTTGGAATCTTGGCAACCGTATACCTCTGCTATGGCCCTCAATTCAGAGTTAGACCCAAAAATTAGATCAGCTCTAGTTCCTGTCCATTTTACTTTCCCTGTATTTCGATTTCTCCCTTCAAAGATATTTTGCTGTTCTGTCGTTTCTTTCCAGGTTGTTTTTATGTCTAATAAATTAACAAAAAAGTCGTTGCTTAAGGTTTCCGGCTCGTTTGTAAACACACCGTGTTTTGAACCATCAAAGTTGGTATCAAGAACTCTTAATCCACCCAGTAAAACTGTCATCTCAGGAGCTGTGAGGGTAAGTAATTGAGCTCTATCAAGAAGCATTTCTTCTTCAGATGATTTTCTCTTGTGGGTAAAGTAATTTATGAATCCGTCTGCAACAGGCTCTAAGGCCGCAAATGATTCTACGTCTGTTTGCTCCGATGAAGCATCTGTTCTTCCAGCTGTAAAAGGCACAGAAATAACATTTCCGCTGTTGCCAGCCGCCTTTTCAATTGCAACGCAGCTAGCCAAAACAATTAAATCTGCTAATGAGACTTTTTTGTTGGCATTTTGAGCAGCATTAAAATCCTCTTGAATGGCTTTTAACTTGGAAAGCACTTTATTCAATTGGGCAGGATTGTTTACTTCCCAATCTTTTTGTGGAGCCAATCTTATTCTACCGCCATTTACGCCTCCTCTTTTATCAGAACCTCTATAAGTTGACGCTGCGGACCAAGCGGTAGAAACCAATTGAGAAATTGAGAGTTCTGTTTCCAAAATTTGCTTTTTTAATTCAGAAACATCAGTAGCATTAATTAAATCATAATCTGCTTTAGGAATAGGGTCTTGCCAAATCAATTCTTCGTTAGGAACCTCAGAGCCTAGCAGCAAGCAAGCGGGCCCCATATCTCGATGTGTTAATTTATACCATGCTTTGGCAAACGCTTCTTCAAAGGCTTCATGATTTTCATGAAAATGTTTTGAAATTTTAAGGTATTCAGGATCCATTTTTAAGGCAATGTCAGCTGTAGACATCATCAAAGCCTGTGTTTTTGATGCATTTCCTGCCTTTGGCGCTCTCTTAGCATTTGACGCCTCTGTTGGAGTCCACTGATGCGCTCCAGCCGGACTTTTTGTTAATTCCCACTCGTAATTTAGTAATACATCAAAGTAATCTTTATCCCAAGTTGTTGGGTTTGGAGTCCATGCTCCTTCTAAACCACTTGTAATGGTATCGTCTCCTACTCCGGTTCCAAAGCTATTTTTCCAGCCAAGGCCTTGCTCTTCAATACTAGCTCCTGCAGGTTCTGGCCCATGATACTTATCGGGGTCATTTGCTCCGTGGGCTTTTCCAAAAGTATGGCCGCCGGCAACTAAAGCAACCGTCTCTTCATCGTTCATCGCCATCCGCTTAAATGTATCTCGAATGTCATAGGCCGAGCCAATAGGATCTGGTTTACCGTTAGGACCTTCAGGATTAACGTAAATCAGGCCCATGTGCGCTGCACCTAATGGGTCTTCCAATTCTCTGTCTCCCGAATATCTTTCTTGGTTTCCTAGCCACTCTGTTTCAGCTCCCCAGTAAACATCTTCCTCGGGCTCCCACACATCTACTCTTCCACCACCGAAGCCAAACGTTTTAAATCCCATCGATTCCAAGGCACAGTTTCCTGTTAAAATCATTAGATCTGCCCAAGATAATTTCTGCCCATACTTTTGTTTTATAGGCCAAAGCAACAACCTCGCTTTGTCTAAATTCCCGTTATCTGGCCAACTATTTAGAGGAGCAAAACGCTGAGACCCTGCACCAGATCCACCTCGTCCATCTTGAATTCTGTACGTTCCTGCACTGTGCCAAGCCATTCGAATAAAAAAGGGGCCATAATGACCGTAATCAGCAGGCCACCATTCTTGTGAATCAGTCATTAAGTGAACAAGGTCTTTTTTGACTGCTTGTAAATCCAATTGGTTGAACTCTTCAGCATAGTTGAAATCAACATCCATTGGATTTGATAAGGCTGAATTCTGACGAAGTATTCCTAAATTTAATTGGTTTGGCCACCAATCTATATTTTTGGTTCCGCTTCCTGCACTTCTATGCATCTCTTCGTGATTGAAGGGACATTTGGCCCCATTCATATCCGTATTAGTTGTGTTTGTATCTTCCATTGGTTTGACTGTTTTAAAAATACTAATCTACAATATTGTTTAATTAAAATAGAATCTGAAAATATAAATAATATTAAAAAATATACTTTTCATGCATGTTAACACTAAACTAAATCGATTTAACCTGTACGCAGTACCTTTATTTTAAATCACTTTAGTGTAATTTTGCCTTTGTAATTTCTCCTAGGTTAAAAGACATTAGACAAAATAAGCTTACCCATTGGTTCGAAAAAAAATCAAAATACAGTTGTAGTATTCCTCAGCAGCTTATTCCTCCCTTCCGTTTTGGTGGCTTCTTGCAAAAAAACTTTTTCTACATCTAAACATTGACTGTACCGTGTTAATTATTGGAGCAAGGGCTAGAGAATCTGATGCAGGACAGATCCTAAAAACCCGTTACATTTGTTACTTAACTCTGAATCCATCGTTAATCAAACAAAAAGATTAGCTACAAAAAAGTGGACTAACAGTATAATATCACAAGTAGGTATTGCTTTTCATTTTAAGAAGGATTAATATTGGTAGTATACTTAACACATCCCTAATTGTCAATTAAATATACCTACTAAATCATGAAAATGAGTATCGACGATTCAATTTTAGCCGAAGTATTTAAAGACATTTCTTTTTCTTCGGAAGAAACGACTCTGATCGAATCTAAATTCGAAAAAATAGAGTTGACAAAAGGCATCATCTTGTTGAGGGCAGATGAGACTGTGTTGAATCAATATTACGTTCAAAAGGGTTGTTTAAGAACATACTATATAGATAGCAAAGGGAAAGAACATACCTTACAATTTGCTATTAACGATTGGTGGATCAGTGACTATACGGCCTACTTTTCATCAACAAAAGCGATCATGAACATCGAATGCATTCAGGATGCTACCTTGTACAAGATTTCCAAAAAGAACATAGACCGTTTGATTCAAGAAACTCCACGATTAGAAACCTTCTTTAGAAAGAAGATGGAAAAAGCTTTTGCAAGTTTTCAAAAAAGAATTCTAGCAAGCTTGTCACAGTCTGCGAAAGAAAGGTACATCACTTTTAGAAGTTCCTATCCTAATATCGACCAAAGCATAAAAAATTACCACGTCGCCTCCTACTTAGGAATTACAACGGAAAGTTTAAGTAGAATAAGAAAAGAATTGACGCATTCTTGAGTTTATTACCATACATCAATTTTTAAGATTTCTGTAACCTATAATTTTGTTTTAATAATAAGAAATGTTGTTAGAATAAAAAGTTAGCCTCCTGCTTCAATTTGTAAAAAGCAGGGAACGGAAACAATTAAATTCTTAAAAAGTAAAATGTAAACTCATAAATAAAAATCGATGAAAAAAGTATTATTTGTATTAACCAGTCACGAAGATTTAGGAAATACCGGAGAAAAAACAGGATTTTGGATTGAAGAATTTGCAGCCCCTTACTACATGTTGAAAGAGGAAGGAATTGAAATTACCTTGGCATCTCCTAAAGGAGGACAACCTCCAATTGATCCCAAAAGTAATGAGCCTGACTTCCAGACTCCTGCTACAGTTAGATTTAATAAAGACAAAGAAACGCAAGAGGTTTTGTCTAACACAGTAAAATTGGAAACCGTAAATCAGAAGGATTTTGATGCTGTGTTTTATCCAGGTGGACATGGTCCAATGTGGGATTTAGCTGAGGATAAAAATTCAATTGCTTTAATTGAAGATTTTTACTCCAACAACAAAACTGTTGCCGCTGTTTGTCACGCTCCTGCTGTTTTTAAAAACACAAAAAACACAGATGGAACGCCACTAGTTAAGGGTAAAAAAGTAACTGGATTTACAAACGGTGAAGAAGATGCTGTTCAATTAACTTCTGTTGTGCCTTTTTTAATTGAAGACATGATGAAAGACAACGGCGCTATTTATTCTAAGAAAGCAGATTGGAATCCTTACGCGGTTGAAGATGGCTTATTGATTACCGGCCAAAACCCTGCTTCTTCTGAATTGGTTGCTGAAATTTTATTGAAAAGGTTGAAGTAAGATCAACTTTAATAAAATAATTGGAGCGGAATTGAACTTAAGTTCAATTCCGCTCCAATTATTTACTGTATTGTTACGATTCAAGATGGTTCAGCAAATAAGGTCTTATGCACCTGTAACTTAAGTGAATTCGATCGTTTTATGCTTCTACCTGAACAGCTTCAGCTACCTTTTTTAAATTGGGATTTTTTGCAGCAAATTCTTCCATTACCTTAAAGAAGTTTAAAATGTCAACTTTCTCATTGTTTGCATTAATGGTTACTAATCGGACAAAAACTTGGCCTTTAAATGCTCCAAAACCTACTACAGTAATTTTATTTTCATACAATGCGGTGCACAGCGCAGTAGGGTCTATGTTTTTGTAATTAAAACAGATAGAGATTGACTCATCAAAGCTATATAAGGTGTAGTCCGGATTACTTCTAATGTAATCCAATGCTACATTAGCCAAATCAAATTGTTGGTCTACTATTTGTTCTAAGCCTTTCGTTCCAACAGATTTCCAAAGCGTCCAAAATTTCAACGCATCGTTTCTTCTTCCGCATTGAAAGGACGTTTTACCTAAATTAAAATCATCCCCATCCGTTTGGTAAAGGTAATCTGCGTCATTGCTAAAAGAATCGTGCAAATGTTTTTTGTCGTTTACTAAAATAATAGAGCATGTTAACGGTGTTCCGAGCATTTTATGAGCATTGTAACTGAACGAGTCAGATCGTTCTAATCCATCAACTAGGTGTTTGTATTTTTCGCTAAAAATAACACTTCCACAGTACGCTCCATCCACATGTAGCCAAATTCCATACTTTTCAGTAATGTCTGCAATCTCATTTATTGGATCAAACGCTCCTAACACAGTTGTACCGGCTGTAGAATTTACATAGGTAGGAACAAGTCCATCTTCTATGTCTTTTTTTACTTGTTCTTCCAACGCTGATGGAATCATTCGACCAACAGAATCCGATTTAATATATCGAATGTTATCCCTACCTATTCCGGCAAAACTTGCATTCTTATCGTTCGAATAATGAGATTCCTTGGAAGTGTAAATGATCAATGGCTTCGACATGCCTTTTGTTCTTGCATGTGAATCTTTTGCATCTCGTCCCATTACCAAAGCCATGTAATTACTCATGGAACCTCCTGTGGGAAAGGTCCCGTTGCTCTTGGAGCCGTACCCAATTATGTTGCAAGATTGTCTTATAATTTCTTGTTCAATACCCACTTGAGGACCAGCGACTTTATAGGTATACATACTGTTATTTAAAACAACAGCCAATAGATCCCCTAACACAGCTTTGCTTTGTCTGCCACCAAATAATTGGTTAAAAAATAAATTTGTTGCCGTTTTGGGAGTTGAGACAATTACGTCTTTCAGCACTGCTTTAAACTCCTCATCAACCATTGCGGTTTCATTCAACGAAAGATCTATTGCATCGTATAATTTATCCGCTTGGATTCGATCCGCTACCGGATGCTGCTCCTCTTCATTGATTAAAACTTCAACTAGTTCATTAAATAGAACTAAATCACTACTAATATCAGACATGTATTTTTTTATTATATTTTTTCCTCAATTTCCATACAGGTATCGTAAGACATTTCTTTTCGCACAAATGTTCTTGTATTCTCATCAAATAAATGACAATTTCGAATTGGTTTTGCGTATAAATGTAGCGATATTGTTCTCCCAGCACTTATATTTTCTAACCGGTGACAGCCCATAAAGTCTATCATATAAGATGTATCTCCTGTTTTAGAAATAATTGATTTAACAGACTTTAGTTCTCCGTCTTTATCTACTTGGTAAATTGTTTCTTTAAATCCACCTTGAATCACTTTAACCCAACATTCTTCGCCACCATGGTCGTGAATAGGAGTTTTCTGACCTTTCTCCCAACAGAGTAAAATCAATTCAAACTCTTCGTTTTCAGCAATACAATTTCTAGTGTAGCATTTACTACGCCAAGACATATATCGTTCAAAAACAGTACTTGATAAATTAATGGATTCGATTATGTTCGCAAACTCCGTCCTCTCCCCCTCTGAAAGGGCTGCAACTAATTCCTTTGGAGATTGAATTATTGTTTGATTTTGTTCGGTAGGATTCAAAATGGATTTTTTTTTCTGTTCATTAAATGCACAGACCCAAGGTTACTCCCCAAATCCAGCTTATTAATCTGACAACAACTGCCAAAATAATTAACAGCACAAATGTATTAATTTACCTGTTCTTTAAATTCCTTATCAAGCAGTTACAAAATACTTTTTTTAGTTTATTTCAATTTTTTTTATCATTTTGCAGTCCGTAAGAAATTTACTTCACCCTAATATTTTTAAGGTCGTGATACTTGCGTCAATTTCAAACCAATCAAAATTTAATTAAAGATGATAGATCAAAATTTTATAATCAAAATTGCTGTATTAGCAGGATACGTTGGTATTCTATTCCTCATTGGAATTCTTGCTTCACGCAGAATTAAGGGCATGAGCGACTATTATGTCGGAGGAAAAAACATGGGATTCTGGGCAGTTGCTTTTTCAGCTAGAGCAACAGGAGAATCAGGCTGGCTATTAATTGGACTTACAGGAATGGGCGCTATGGCTGGGTTTTCCGGCTACTGGGTTGTGGTAGGTGAATTGCTCGGGGTCATTGTTTCGTGGCAATTCATGGCGAAACGATTCAAAAAGCGATCTGACAGTTACGGCTCCATTACCATTCCGGATTATCTTACAAGTCATTTTAAATCTGCCACGAACACCTTACGCATTACGGCAGCTTCCATACTTGTTATCTTTATTGTCATTTATGTTGCTTCTCAAATTGATGTTACCGGCGTTGCTTTTGAGTCTATGCTAGGAATTGACTACCGACTAGGAGCATTAATTGGATTTTTTATTGTATTGTCTTACATTTTTGTAGGCGGTTTTGTTGCTGCTGTATGGTCTGATTTATTTCAGGGTTTTTTAATGTTTTTAGGCCTTGTTTTGTTGCCTATTGTTGTTTGGTTCTCAATGGATCATGGAGCTGGAATTACAGCGGGATTAAATGCGATTGACCCTACACTAACACAAGTTATGGGAAGAAGCTCTGACCCATGGATGAACTTGTTTACAATCTTGGGATTTTCCATGATTGGACTTGGCTTTTTAGGCTCACCACAAGTGTATGTTCGATTTATGTCCATTAAAAATGAGAATGAAATTAACAAGGGAAAGTGGGTTGCTGCTTTCTTTACCCTATTAACGGATGCCGCTGCAGTAACTATTGGAATACTTGCCCGAATCTACTTCACGAAGAATGGAGATGATCCTGAAGCTATTTTAGGGAACAATGGCGAAAATGTATTAAGCATGATTACCGAGAGCTTCTTACCTACTCTATTGGTTGCAATTTTTATTGCCATCGTTTTGTCTGCAATTATGTCGACCATTGATTCACTTTTAATATTAGCCTCCAGTGCCATTACGCGAGATTTTTACCAAAAAATATTTCGTCCAAGTATAAAAGACCAAGACCTTACTAAAATTTCCAGAATTTCTACCATTATAATGGCCTTTACCGCGCTGATAATTGCAATGATTATGAACTATGTATCTCCCGACAGGCAGATTTTTTGGGTCATTATTTTTGGTTGGTCCGGCATTGCAGCAACATTTTGTCCAGTCATTATTCTCTCCCTTTTTTGGAAAGGCTATTCTGAAAGGGGCGCTATCGCTTCCATGGTTGCGGGATTTATATCGGTTATCCTGTTCAATTTTGTATTTAAAGAAATGGCCGACGTTGGAACGTATTTTATTGCGCTCGATGTTCTCGCTCCATCCTTTGCGGTAGCGATGCTTGTTGGCTTTTTGGTTTCAAAAATATATCCACCAAGAGTCGAAGCCGTAAAAATGATTGAAGAAATTGATGCGCAATAACGCATGGTTGCTTTTGCTTTTTAAACTCAATTGAATTAAACAGACGTTAAAATTATTTTTAGGCACCCTAACGTTTCACATAGTGCGCTGTTCTTGTAATTTTAAGGTATTCTAAAAACCCTTTTATTTACAAGCGCATCCGTCCCGTGGTTTAATGTACAAAATTCAAAAATGAAAAAAACGTTCCTGCTCCTTACTTCCTTGTTCCTTTGGTTCAACTTTACTGCTCAAAACAAATTAGAGTATTTAGCCGCAAACCGAACGGATCTAACATCGTCAGATTATTTATTTCCACAATCTGACTTTACTCTTGTTGGTTTTGGATCCCTACACGGCAGTGCCAAAACTTATGATGCAGAGTTAAATGTAATTAAGGCGCTTAAAAAACAAGGCTTGTTTGAATATTATATTGTTGAAACCAATTATAGCCAAGCTTTTTACTTTCAAGAATACTTGAACAAGGGCGATGATGAATTATTAAAACAACTCACCCTTAGCTTTCAAACAATGGTTTCTCAAGAAGGAACAATAGAAACCTATGCACATTGGAAAAACCTCAGAGCGTTGCACTTGAAGTACCCAAACAACCCAATTAAAGTAGTGGGTTGTGATGTGGTCAATGAATATCGGTTTCCAATTAAACGCCTGTTGGCATTAACTTCCGATGATACGACTTGGGCGCAAAGAGAAATATTAAAGCAAGTACTAAACGATGAAAACGCAGATTTTTCATTTTGGAATCAAGACATACAGCAAAAGGTAAAATCGTTTGTACTTGACTACCGCTCCAATAAAAGTAACTATGAAACGTCTATACTCGACCTTGAAATATTTGATCATATAATAACAGGCATTGGACACAACTTTGAGAAGAAAAGAGAGCGGGAAAAAATAATTTTCGATAATTACATGGTTTTACATGCAAAGCTCGACTTAGCGAATAAAAACCAGTTTGCTAAATACGGTTACTTTCACGTGCAAAAAAACAGAGAAGGTAATTATCCCTCCTTTTTTACGCGATTAATAGAGAATAAGGTTTACGATAGAGATAAAGTAATCACTATTATGGGCTATCTTACTAAAAGCAAAGTGTTGTGGGATAAAGTATATGACAAAAACGGAGCGTATAAATCCTTCACTACTAGAGCTGGCTTTGGAGTGTCAGATTGTTGGAGAGAGTCCTTTAAAGGCATAAAAAACCTAAAACTACAACGTATTTCCGACCAAACAATTTATCGGTTAAACGGGTCAACTTCCCCGTACAATAACGGTACAGATTTAGTTGAACTAAACGTCTTCCTGAAAGACTACAATACAACAAAATTGAAACAAAAAAACACCCTACAATTTATAGATTACGCTATACTAATTAGCAGCTCCAACCCTCAACTGCCGCTGGAGGAAATGAAATAACCACCAGTTCATCATAATTTTAATTCGTTACAAACAGCAAGTTACGCAAGGATTAAAAGCCGTTTTATCCTTTAGTTTTATCACGTTCTTACGTTTGCACTGGTTTTTCACTGCTTTCTTAATTACTTCAATTATAAACTACGCATAGCTTGACAGGTGGGTATTCTGTGTTGCTAGTTTGTGGGGCCTGCATTGCACCACCGCTTTATGCCTTTAATATTCGCTCGATCATTTAAAAATAGTAGGAAGAAAAAGACTCAGTGTTTCGCTAGTAGCAGGATTTAAAACAAATTGACAGTTCCATCTTGTATTCTACAAAATGGGCTGATGTTACACCAATTAAATTTTTTATTACTGCATAATCTTGCAAAATCAATAATTTTATAATGTAAAATTGGTAAAAGCCGAATACTTAGATAACGAGCAAACAAGAGTTTATGCTGAGCGCAGTCGAAGTAGAGTGTGCGTCATTAGATGACTATATCGTTATTAGCTAGTATTCTGCGGCACTAGTTGCTCTAATAATTCTAATCCGGGCTTTGGCCGTTGCCGTGCTTGTTCGTTTTTTCGTTTCAAAACTTTATCCACCAAGAGCTGAGGCAGTAAAGTGATGAGAGATGGGTGGTTAATACTATGTAAAAAGAGCAAATCTTAAACATCGACTTTAATCCTGATTTTAGAGGTAGAAATTTGTTTAAATTCGGTTGCACTTATTAGACCATGTTCTTAAAATGAGATTTTTAATTGTTATCCATATTCTTTTAGTTCAATTCTCCTTGACCGCGCAGAATTACAATGGTTGTGCTCAAAACAGTCCCATTCATGTTCTTGTTTTAGGGAGTTCTACCGCAGCCGGCACGGGACCAAGTTCGTCAGACAGTGCTTGGGTGAACCGTTACCGCAGACACTTGCAGGCTTTAAATCCTCAGAATGTAGTTACTAATTTAGGGGTTGGCGGCACTACAACTTACAATATAATGCCCGATTGGTTTTCTGCAACTAATCGACCTTCAAGGAATACCACAAAAAACATTTCTGAAGCAATTAGGTTAGGCGCAGATGCAGTAATCATTAACATGCCTTCCAATGATGCTTCAAGCGGCATTAGGGCAACGGAACAACTTAGAAATTTCAGAACAATTAAAAATTTAGCGGATAGTTTTAACCTTCTATTGTGGGTGTGTACAACTCAACCTAAAAACTTTAATAGTGCCACTAAAAAACAAATTAAAATAGATGTAAAAGACTCTATTATATTGCAATATGGAAATTATGCCATTGATTTTTGGAATGGAATAGCAGATAGCACAAACGGCATAAAGAGCATTTACGATTCCGGAGATGGAACGCACTTGAATGATTTGGCGCATCGAGAATTAAACGAAAGGGTCAATAATGAATTCCTTCCAAATCAGCTCTCAGACACCCTTAATTACCCTGATTTTACCATTCGTTTAGAGACTAAAATTAATTTATGCGGAGACAGTGCGGAAAAAGTCTCTGCTATTGTTTCCAATTTAGGACCCACCTTCCTGTCTGCTGTTTCCGTCAATTTTGAAATTGTCACAGGCCAACAAAGCACAGCCACTGCGCTTTTGCTACAAGGCGGAATAAATGGCTGCGAGTCGGATACTGTTCTGTTTAACCTTAACAGTTTTATCGGCGGAAATTATAGTGTAAGAGCGTACTTGGATGCAATTGATACGATCTCAACAAATGACACGACCAACTTTGTGAACTTAATACGAGTGGGTCATCCAACACTAGCAGCTTCCGACGTTTATTACTGTCCGAATGATAGCGCATTGCTGAGCGCGGTAGCTGGAAATGGCACAATTGTTTGGTATGATTCTGCAGCTAGCCTATCCTCTATTCACATTGGGTCAACTTACTCAATTTTACCAATTGCTCGGCAAACAGACCTTTTTGTAGAGGCAGTCCGTGGGCCATTGCATTTTAAGAAAACATTGAATCTTTCAAGAAATGCAAACGTAAATTGGAACGGGTTTATGTTTTATATCATTGCGAATGACACAATTACCTTAGATATTTTAGCTCTTCCAGTCAATTCAATGGGCAACCAGAAAATCATTGCATATTACCGCTATGGGAGTCATAAAAGGGTTGAAAATACCATGTTAAAATGGACGTATTGGGGAATTGATAGCAGCACAATAACTACTGCTGGAGAATTTGCTAATTTAAACTACAGCGACTTGCAACTAGCACCTAACGATACCTTTGCAGTCTATCTCCACTTGCAAAATTCAAACGCTACGCTCTCTTATCAAAGTGCCTCATCTGCAACAGCAAGCTCTGATTTAAAACTTACTGTTCCAAGTGGTTCGGGAATTTCAAATACTTTTGGCACTATTTATTATCCTCGAAATTTTGGAGGAATAATCAACTACCATCATGGTTTTAATCCGCAAGGCGATTGTCAGTCGCCACGAGAGAAGGTTTTCTTGACTGAAAGCCAACCGTACTTGAAGTTGGGAAAGGATACTATAATTTATGGAAATGATAGTCTCCTTTTAAACCAAAATGGGTTCTCCAATCACGTGTGGAGCAATGGCGATTCAACTGCTCAACTAACGGTAAGTAACTCTACCTTTGGATTGGGCAACCATCGCGTTATCCTAGAAGCTATGGATTCTTTAGGTTGCCTAAACCGAGACACTATTCGTATTGTTATCCCGCTAGCAGTCGGTTTAAACAAGAATCACGTAACATCCATTGGAGTTTCGCCTAACCCATCAACTGGAATAATTAAACTAAGTGGGTTGAAAAACACAACGGCAGGCATTGAAGTATTCTCGATACGTGGCAAATCAGTTTATAGAAAAAATACAGTAAGAGAATACCTTAACTTGAATCACTTGCCGAAGGGGTTTTACCATCTTGTAGTTAAACAAGGCGAATTGAGGAAAGTCAAAAAAATTATATTGAATTGAAAAGATAGAATATGCTTTTTCAATTTTATTGTGATCTAGCTTAAAAATATCAATTTATATACCACAAAACGATTGAAAATAGAGCCCAAACTACAAGCAATGAACTACTCCTTAGAAGGACAAGAAACGAAACGGTTAACATTCAGGTTACTCGCAGAGAGCGACTTTGAAAGGTGGATGACTTTATTTCTAGACAAAAGCGTTGCGCTCTATTTGGGCATGGACATCACCTTATCAGCAAAAGAACTTTGTCGGTTGTGGTTTGATAAAATATTTTACAGGTACGACAATAACTTAGGGGTTATGAATGCGCTTGTTGACAAAAGAAGCAATCTACTAATTGGTCAATGTGGACTCCTGGTGCAAAGCATAGAAAACGAAGGACGATTGGAAATAGGTTATTCCATGCTTCCTGACTACTGGAATCGAGGATTTGCAACCGAAGCGGCGCAGAAATGCAGAGATTACGCTTTTGAAAATAGTTTGTGCGAATCTCTTATTTCAATTGTGCATGTGGACAATGTTGGTTCTAAAAAAGTAGCAGTAAATAATGGAATGAAATTCGAGAAGCACCTGAAAAACTACAAAGGAGCCCCGATGAATATTTTTAGTATAGCCAAAGAGGAATGGAACAAATAAAACGAGAATTCCACTGCAGAAGAACGGTACTTTTTTAAGATCAATTGATTGTAATTCTAGACTGTTTAAAAACTATTCTGTGAAAATACCAACTGACGCTTTACCGTTAAAAGCGATAGAAATAGGGCAACGTTGATTTCAAATTATAGTAGGAAGTGTTTGAAAATAAAACATTTGTTGGTTTCATCAATCCTGCAGTTTACGTCAAAAAATGAAATAGTAACGACATATAAAACAAACAGAAGCGTTCTTCATGATTCAACAAAAACGAATCATTCAGCAGGTCTATCATGACGCAATTCCTCATTTGCGAGGTAAGGAAGTTCAAAAATAGTTACCAGAAGTGATTACTACTAACACCTGTGCTATCAAATCAAAAGAAGCAATCTTAATGGCACTGAAAACGGTGCAATGCTTTCTAAACAACCTTAGCATCTCTTAATTCCATGTGAATCAAATGGGGCTACAAATCCATAAAATAGACTACTCTGCTCTACCTTATCGGCAAGTGTGTACCAGGAAAATCGAAAGGATTTAGTTGCCTTCAATTCAGATTATAAATTCTTTGCTGTTAAAGCAAACAACACAATTGGATCCTACTTTTCACACCTTCCAATGCAGTTTTTTAGCGCAATTATAAGTATACCAGCCAAACATGATAGTCATATCTTAAACTTTATTTCAACGAATTCATGCGATATTCCGAGGTATAAAAATCAATACTGTGGCAAGTAAATTAAAGCGGAAAATGGTATTTTAAAACGCTATTGGAATTAAAAAAACCTTTAAAAAATGTAAAATGGAAAAATATATTAAATAGAAAAGTATATTTAACTCTTGATTTAAGAACCATGACGTTGATAGAATGAAATTTAAAACGGTACTACTTTTTTCATTAATTGGAAGTTTTACGCTCCTTACTACTAGCCTAGAAGCTCAAGGATTTGCTAAACGATATTTGAACAGTATTTTTAACGACACGAGCAATTTATCAAAATCTCAACTCATTGTATACCCGGTTGTTGCTTACACTCCAGAAACAAGTTGGGAATTAGGATTTAGCTCATTATTTGTCTACTTCGCCAAGCAAGATACCAACAACAGGTTAAGTGAAATAAGCGGTTTTACCTTCTTAACCCTAGAAAATCAATACGGTTTGTTTCTTGATCATGCGATCTACTCAGATAAAAATCGTTGGTTTTTTCTAGGCAAATTACGCTTCCAAAGTTTTCCCTTGTTTTACCATGGCATTGGTGCAAATTCGCCAGAAGAAGCCATCGCAAAGGTTGCCGCAAATCAAATTTTAATAAAGGAACGCGTATTAAGGCAAATAAAAAAAAACCTATTTGTTGGGTTAGAGTTCGATTTTCAGCGGCTTGCCGCAGTAGATTTTGTATTGCCCGAAGCGATAGAGAAAACGTTTGACATGCCGTTGGGTAGCGAAGGGTCTACAAATGTTGGACTTGGAATTGGATTAGTTCGAGACGACCGGCACAATGTATTGAATGTGCGCAAGGGTTTCTTTTCCGAATTGGCTGTATTACATTACAATTCTGCCTGGGGCAGCACCTTCAACTTTACTTCTATTGTATCAGACACTCGGGTTTTTAAACCCAGCGGTAAAAACAATGTGTTCGCAGCCCAAGTAATCGGACAGTTCAACGTTGGCGATGTTCCTTTTAATCAGCTTGCATTAATGGGCGGAGAAAGCATGATGCGAGGCTACTACTATGGCAGATACCGAGATAACAACCAGGTAGCAGCGCAAGTAGAATACCGCTTTTTACCACTTCCTTTTAGTTTTACCGATAGAGTTGGTGCAGCTGTATTTACAGGCGTAGGTTCCGTTTTTAATGACGTTTCTGAGGTAACCGTTTCAGAATTTGCCGTCTCGGGTGGCGCAGGTTTGCACTTTCTATTGTTTCCTAAAAAAGACATTTGGATTCGAACAGATCTTTCCTTCACCAGAGAAGGCTCCGGCTTCTACGTTTTTATAGGGGAATCATTTTAATAGAACGGCTGCTCCCTCCACCTTTGAATACCTTCCGTTTTAGACTTCTTATTTTATTGAAATTGATCAAGTACATTTTTTTTAACACTTTAAGATGCACAATAACGGATACAACGACAGAGATGAAGTACCAGAATTACTGTTGTGCGGATGTTGTGTTTAATTTTAAGAAAAAAATGAAAGCTATAACTACTTCCCTTATTCTTATGGTTTCTTTCCAATTGTTTGGTCAATCGTTGGATACAACTTTCTTTCCAAAGTTTACCCCATACGCTCAAAACCCAATAATTGATTGGAATGACTTTATTGTGGGTTCATGGGCTGATCCAACTGTTTTAAAAGTAAACAATGAATACATTATGTATGCATCAGCGATGCATGGTGGAATCGCCACACCTCAACCCATAAGTATTTATCGGTTTACCTCACCAGATGGTTATTCATGGGCAATGGATCCGTCTACACCCGTTTTTGAGCCCACTCAAGGAACATTTTACGAAGGAGGGATTGAAACCCCCAATGTTGTTTTCTTCAAAGGGGAATATCATATGTACAATTCTGTTTATCTTCAAAATATACCTGCTCTTTTTAAAGTATCCCATGCTACTTCAACAGATGGTATCAGCTGGACCATGGACAGCAACCCTACTCTAGTTCCTGATTCAGCAGCTAATTGGATGAGTGAAATTGTTGCTGAACCTGGAGCTTTAGTTAAAGATGATACCTTATATTTATTCTATACAGCGATTTCAAATATTGGAGATGTAAGTATTGGGCTTCTTCGTAGTTTAAATGGCAGTTCCTTTTTTGACACAACACAAGTGGTTACTATTCCTAGAGATATTTACCCTGTTAGTGAGGGGTATTTGGGATTGAGCACTCCTGACGCTACTCTAGTAGGAGATACGATATACCTCTTTGCCGGTCTTGTTCGAACGGATATTTTTACGTTCTGGAATCAAGTTGGCTTGCATCAATTCAAATCTTACGGAGACATTAATAAATGGCACCACGATACAAGCAGTATACACATGAGTAGTGATTTTCCATGGACAGACGGCAATTATTTATCTCAGTTATTGGGTGCCGCACCATTAATGGATAGCAATAAACTCAGAATATGGTATTGGGGTTATGACTTGGCTCAAATTGGCCCTGTAGATACTACCTATCATGTAAACTTGGTAGGATCGGATCTTCATCCCAACCTTGATCACTGGGGAATAGGAACTTCAGAATTTATCTTTATAAACACAACTAGCATAACCGAAAATGATCTAACTGATCAAAACATTACAATAAAATACCATCAAAATAAAGGTGTAATTAAGGTAAATAATACGCAACCATCACTAATCAATATCTATTCCCTTAGCGGACAATTACTTTATCGAAAAACGTTTACAAATACACTCAACTTTAATCTTAATTATGGAGGATTAATTTTTATAAATGTGATAAACAAAGACTCAGTAATTACAAAAAAATATATTTCATCTTATTAAGTAAGAACACAGGTATGTCTATCGACAATGAAAAAGTCGCTTCAATTGTATTTTACTAAACACATCAAGATATAAAAAATACAGTAAGACTTTTCTTATGCTAACCGTTAGCTTGTATAGCGTAACGTTTCATCATGAGAAGTGTAAAATATTTTATACCCTTTCTTGTTTCCAGAATAAATACGGTTACTAAAATTCTGTAAGACTCATTGATCGTTAGCAGGTTCCGTGATTTTGGCTTTTATCGGGTCGTAAAAAAAATCTGTTCCCGAATTTCGTAAGGGTTGAAACCTAGCCGGCCGTGCCCGAGGTAGGCGGGCAGCAAGAAATACATGCATCCCATTCAAATGGGATTTATATTGATTAGTTAAATGCTAGTAGTATCTTTATCATGCGCCAATCGACTGTAAAAAGAAGGTAAAAGAATACATATTATTCTTTTACCTTCTTAACTACATTAAAAATTTAATTTATAAGAGCCAACCTTGTAGCTTGTGGTTTAAACGACACTACGCGGTTAATTCTTATTAACTAGGCATAATCACTGAATCAATTACGTGAATAACGCCATTTGATGCTTCAAGGTCTGCTGTCGTAACAGTTGCAGTATTAACTTTAACACCATCTGCAATAGTAACTGTTACTTCTTGACCATTTACAGTTGAGGCTTTTTGTCCATCCGATAAATCTTTAGACATTACTTTGCCAGCTACTACATGATACGTCAGGATACCTGCAAGCTTCTCTTTGTTTTCAGGTTTTAGAAGTTCTTCTACTGTACCTGCAGGTAATTTTGCGAATGCTTCGTTAGTAGGAGCAAACACTGTAAACGGACCGTCACTGCTAAGTGTATCGGCTAAACCTGCAGCTACAACAGCAGCGACTAATGTGCTAAAATCTGTATTTTCTGATGCAATCTCTACTATGTTTTTCATCTTAGTATATATTTATTTCCTATATCAACTCGATATATTCTCACTCCTTAACGTAACATTTGAATCATTGTTTAGATACATTTTGAATAAATTTTCGGTTTAATTTAACTATTTCGGACTTTATTATTGAAAGCATTGACTACTGATACGTTAGAAATTGATGACGCTTTCTTGTACTTTGTTAAATTAGTTTAAAACATGACACTGTGAAAATGATAGATAAAAAACTGTCAAAACGGACAAGGCTTTTTGAAAATATTAATAGACTGTTTGCCAATTATTTATTTCTTCAATACCTCTCAAAATCAATGCATTATGAACACACGAGGCATGCTCAAAAAACCCAAATGCTAAAGAAGATACTGATTTGGTTTCTTACGGCAAAGAACAGAAAATAGGAAATAATGTGCACTTCAATTGTTGTAAAGAGAAGCGATTTTATTTTTATTTTGAATAAGGATTTATTTTACACTTGTAAAAGATATCTCCATCTATTTCTGCTATGTCATCCAACAAAATAAATTCCAAATGATACCAATAAAATAGTTGACTTGCGAGGTACCCTATTTTGATGCAATTACAAGGGATACGCTTGCGGCTTTTGCCCCAAATACTTTTGTCATTCCCTATTTCAGAGCAAAAAACAATGTGCCATTCTCTGTGTAGTTATGCAGCAAATGGTTTGATTTAAGCAAACTCATCTAAAGAATTGTAGATAAAATATTTAAAGTATTTGAAATACAAGAAATTCAATACAGCAGGTCGAGATTGAAGATTCTTTAACAAGCTAAATAACCAAATAAATCAGGTTAATACTAGGTACACAAAGCCCTAGAAACAATGAATTTGATTCATTAAAAATTAAAAAAACACAAAGTAACTATTTGAGACATCCTTTGAAATATAGACAACACACTACCCTATGAGACAGAATACGGTTATGAATTCCATTCTTAATTACAAGCACATATCAATACTCGTTCTGAAGTTGCAAAGAACATTCTCTTTGGTGCAAATTATCAACTACTACTCTATTTTTAGAGGCTAAACTACTTGCAATATTTGTGAACTTCGCAAACTTTGGCAAAGTAGATTTTATTCAAATAAAATCAGTTAATAATCCCTTTTAAAGGTCATATTTCACACACGTCAAACCTCCTTAATGTATTAACTAAAAGACCTTACATGAACAGATAGAGCGCCGGTATTGAGCGTAATAGCGGCATGTAACGTGCAGAAAAAACATTGAATGTAAGCAAGTTACAGTCGTTTAGCTTTTATCTGATACTTTAGAAAATATGTTTGCAGATTTCTTAAGGATTGTAACTGTGGCAGACGCTGGCTTGCAGCAGGTAGGAAACACAATTATCCCATTCGAACGGAATAATTGTATTTTAGTTGAACATGCTGTTTGCCACCTTGGCGGATTAGCAGTATTTTTATACATTGCCCAACAGTATTTTATAGGAGATTTAGACAATAATAATTATGAAACACCTACCTCTATTTAGTGGCATCTTCCTTCTCATTTCGCTGCCTTCTACAGTTGCTATTAGTCAAACGTATGCTCGAAACGGCATTGTTGTTTCTAGCAGTAAGATCGCATCCGAAGTAGGAATCGATATCCTTCAAAAAGGTGGAAACGCCGTTGATGCTTCGGTTGCAACTGCTTTTACATTGGCTGTAACACATCCGGCTGCAGGTAATATTGGCGGAGGTGGATTTTTGGTATTTATGAATTCATTAGGAATAACGACCACCATTGATTTTCGAGAAAAGGCACCTCTGAAAGCCTCTCCGAAAATGTTTCTTGATGAAGGTGGAACTCTTACAAAAGGAAAAAACCTGTCTGGAAAGGAATCGACTGTTAACCACATTGGAGCGAAGTCAATTGGAGTTCCTGGCACAGTGGCAGGCCTTTATCTTGCACATCAAAAATATGGAAGCCTACCATGGGCAGACTTGGTTCAACCTGCCATTGACATTGCAGAAAATGGCTTTCCGTTAACTTGGAGTCTTTTGCAAGCAGCTACACGTTTTGACGCCAACTCCCCTATTCCATTTCTTAGAGATTACTTCAAAAAGGACAATGGGCAGCTAACACAGTTTGAAGAGCTTTGGAAACAACCCGAATTGGCCAAAACCTTATCCGAAATTCGGGATCATGGTCAAGACGGATTCTACAAGGGAGTTGTAGCAGCAGAAATCGTCAGCTTTATGGAGAAGAATGGTGGAATTATTACCAAGGAGGATCTGCAGCGATACACAGCGGTTGAAAGAAAGCCGATCAAAGGAACTTACAAAGACTATGAAATCTATTCCATGCCTCCACCCAGTTCAGGAGGCGTTGCACTAATTGAAATGATGAACCTCATGGAGTTGGTGGACCTAGACTCCATCGAATTCAACTCTACCGCATATGTTCACCTGCTAGCTGAAGTCATGCGCAGGGCTTTTGCAGATAGAGCAGAACATTTGGGAGATGCTGATTTTTCTAAAGACATGTCTTTAGAAAAATTGACGTCTAAAGTATTTGCAAGGAAGCGTTTCGACAACATAGATAGATCAATAGCTTCTATTAGCGACTCTACTAAATTTGGACAAATCTATGATGGGGCAAATACCACCCACTTTTCGGTAATGGATAAAAATGGTAACGCTGTTTCTTTGACCTTTACATTGGAGCAGGGATATGGCTCAGGTATGGGGTCAGACAAGCTGGGATTTATCTTTAATAATGAAATGGGAGATTTTAATCCTGTGCCTGGAGCAACCACTACCACTGGTCAAATTGGAACAAACCCAAACCTTATTCAACCTGAAAAGAGAATGCTTTCAAGTATGACGCCCACAATTGTAGCGAAAAATGGCAAGCCGTATCTTGTCATCGGAAGTCCCGGAGGAAGAACCATCATTAACACTGTTTTTCAAACAGTATTAAATGTTATCGGCTATGATATTCAAGTTGATAAGGCTATTGAAGCGATGAAAATTCATCATTCTTGGCTGCCAGATAAAATAGTGTATGAAAAAGGACTGTTATCTCCTGATACCAGAAAAGCATTAGAAGCGATGAATCATTCGCTCGTGTCCAAGAATTCGTTAGGTGAATTGATGGGAATTCAAATGGATACAAAGAACAAAATTATGATAGGAGCTTCTGATTCGTCAAGTCCGGATGGAGCTGCAATAGGATACTAAGTATTTCTAACATTAGCTAAACTACAGTAAAAGGCCGTTTAGTTAAACATTGTTGCGTTCAATAATATGTTGACCATCGTTCATGAAAACAATCGTTGTTATAAATCTTTTAACACCCCCCTAAACATGTTGCATTGTAAAAGTTGGAGCCAATCCAACCTGAAAAAATTTAGGTGACTGTTTTATAATTGACTCAATGCAAAATTTCTCGGAGACCAATACACGCTTCACAAAATAATCGACAACAGTTTAATATCTTCAGTTTAATAATTTGAAGAAATAAAAACAAGGAATAAAAGCTGCGATTCGATACAAGATTCATTTAGTTTTCTTTGCAAACTAGTTAAACGGCAAATGAAAAGGCTTATATGAAAGGAAATACCGCTCTAACAAAACATCAAAGCGATTCCCTAAAATCAATTTTTAAAATTTATTCTTACCTGTACTTGGTCGTAAATGATCCGTTTACAGGTATAATAATATATCCATAAAAGGATGTTTAATGTAATCCCTATTTGTTTGTATATTATGTAATGATTACATCCATATTATTAGGGTCCAAAAAGTCTGATTTTAGGTTTTTATAAAAAAGAAAAGCATAGCTCCTATACCAGTGTAGGCGAGCGAAAAGTAGGAGTTAAAAGCTGTTTCGCAGCTTTTATTATTTAGTAAGTCGCCTGCCAGCTCTTTTTGGTGGGCAAGTCTTATTACTAATTATCTCACAATGGAACTAATCAGGGCTGTAGGCAACCATTCCCTCTACTAATCGTAAGTGTGTTGTATTTAATCTCTCCAAACCATTTAGAATGATACTAAACATAAAAAATACTTTTTCTGCATTATTGTTTTAGTTACTATCCTTAATGACGTTACAAGCGCAGACCTCGTCGGTAGACGTTAACGGAGATGGAACATTAAACATTCTTATACTGGGCACCAGCAAATCGATTCAAAACAATTTTGAGGAGTTTTCGCCAAACCAAATCACAACTGAATTACAAAACATTTTATCAGCTGATACTTCAATCACAATGAATGTGAACGTAACAGCAGAGAATATCTATAGGTCAAAAATAGTTAGTACTGGCATCGCAAATCAACTCACTGCTAATCGTAATTACTTTTGCCATTCCTTGATTCAATATTACTATTGGCCGGATAGCAGCGCCACGATAATAGATAACTTAAGCGGAAACAACGGCGTAAATTGGGATTATGTTTTCATCGGCTCAGATCCTTTCATTGTATCCAAAATGCCAAGTTACTATTCTCTTGGAGTCAATAAAATTGCAGCAAAAGTTCACCAAGGTGGTGCCATACCGATGCTTTTAATGGAGTGGCTTAAAGACTCAACACTCATTGATCATATGGAAGAGTTTACTTATCGAGCTGCAGACGGCTCAAAATTCCCACTTCAAGTCATTCCCGGAGGGCTTGCATGGAGAGCATTACCTGCAAGCATAAAAGACAGCTCAAACAGTCACCCAACTCCAAACGGATCCTATTTAACCGCAGCTTCAATATACTCTAAACTATTCATTCGCAGTGCCTCGTCATCTTTATATACCTATAACGACTCGATTGCAAACATCGCACAAACGACTTCCATTAATTCAAGCAGTCAGACTCACTACACAGGTAATCCAACTTTCATTTCTCCATTCAAAAATTGCGGAATTAACGACTCTAACCTTATATGCAACCATGGAGGAACAAGCACAGAAAATGGAATCTTAAGTGGTTTACAACGGGTGGTTACCAAAAATCAAAAGTCACTACAATATGGTGCGAATGCCCCTGTGCACTTTAACTATGGTAGAGCTAGTATGGGGACAACTCATTTATATTCAATTGACTCTACTAAGTTTGACTATTCTTTTGGCTATCCATTGCAAGATGATGCAAGTACCGGTTTTATTTCAATGTTGTATGGGATAGACAAACGAAGAAATTCTAATGATGTCGAAACAGATTTAGGTACAGCTCGGCAGATGATCAACCAATCTGAATTACCATTTGCCCGCAGTGTACCCTTGCGAACTTTGATTGCTCAAATGATAGAAGAAATACCTGGAGTTAACATATATCCTAACGGAGACCCATGGCACCTGAGCAATGATGTAAACAACGCAATAGCGTCATACATGTACACTCTGTTAACCAATGACTCTACATGTGACCCTATGCCTTTGGGCTTAACACAATGGCGATCTTGGATGGCTCATAAAATTGGACAGAGGACAGCTTGGAATGTGATGCACATGGAAGAACAAAAGCCTTGTTATACATTGCCATTATCTGCACTAATAACTGATGTTGAAGATGATAACTATTCCATCTATCCAAACCCAACGAATGGAAGCTTTTCAATTAACTTAGGAGACAACTTCAATTCTGTAACCGTTACTATAAAAGACTTCATTGGGAAGCAAATACTGCTCAAGACATACAGTAATAATCAACTTTTAAACTTTACACTAAATGAACCAGCAGGAATCTATATAGTTACAATCAAAACAGGTAATAAAAGTAGATCGTTTCGATTGGTAAAATTATAATTCAATTTATACAACGAAGGCCACCGATCCTTTTTGCCGATCAAGCACGAAATTAATCTTTAGTTAAAGTCCTGTCTTAGCCTGATTGTTTCTTCCAAGACTCCGAACACATGCATACCTGTTTTTCTTTTAACGCATCGCCAAAACTAGAAAAAACTACTTTTTTAGTTGACTTTCAACCTATCAGAATTATTGACTTGTTTATTTCAAAATTGATTACTCTCTAACTTTTTTGTTCATTTACTTCAAATTAATTACCTCTTCAAAAAGGCTAAGTCGTGCCTTTTGAATGTAATCGTTTGGGTGGCCTCCTCCCTACTTATGATTCGATAAGACCTGCTATTAGGGTGTATAAAAAAGAAAACTTTACCCACAATTCCCGGCTGAGGTATAGAACATTTTGCAATCGCTGAAGAAAGAGCTGGAGCGTAGTTTATTGTCGCCACCAAACTCAAATCAAGGGATCCTAAAAACAGTCTGAAGTTTTCTTTTCAACTGCTCGTTTATGTTGCTCTTGATGGTGGAGGCTATTCATGGTCAGAAAGCAAATATTTATACTTTACTTCTAAAGAAAATATTAGGAGCGAGTATGATCCGACTCTCTAGCCTGAAAACCTCTCCGATTTACCAAGTACCTTCAACATTATAGAGGAGGATGAGATTTACACGGTATTTTTAAACGGCAACATATACTATTATAAGGCGCAATGGAAACGTATAAGAATATAGTAGTTCCGTTTTTTACTGTGATAATATTCTGACAAGCAACAAACAAAACAATTGATATAGAATTATTTTAGCTCATCCAAACCAATACTACCAAAGTAAACTTAAAATGAGTGAATTTTTAATCCTACAAGATTAATCTTTACTACCCTGCTCTCTATTTCTCTGCTATTTTACAAAAATCCATACAACATCCGACAGAGCTATTATCCCTTATTTAGTATCAGAATGTTTGCTATTTTTAAAAATTAATTAGATACATGAAACTGATACCCACAAAGAACGAAAACCTACCTTCGGTTATGGATGTTTTAAAAGACGCTCAAGTTTATTTAGCTTCCCTAAATATAGACCAATGGCAAGATGGATATCCCAATGAGGCGGCTATTTTGGAAGACATAGCAAATCAGGAAAGTTTTGTTGTTCACAGCGAGAGCAGTGAAATTATAGCAACAGCCATGTTTACCACAAAAGCAGAACCCACTTACGCAAGCATTGACGGTACTTGGCTCACGAATGAGAATGGGATGTACGGCGTTATTCATAGAATGGCCGTCGCTAATCAATACAGAAAACAAGGAATTGCAAAATTCATATTTAGTGAATGTGAGCAAAAACTAAAAGATACTGAGGTAGCATCCATGCGAATAGATACCCATGAGGATAATATGGGGATGCAACAATTACTCAAAAAATTAGGCTACTCTTATTGTGGCGTTATTTTTTTAGGCAATGGAGATAAACGATTGGCATTTGAGAAATTATTTAAATAATTCCATATTTTTATTTTAATCTACCTAAAAGCTATGGAGATAACGTTAGAATATTGGGGCGCTTTGGCGAATCGAACTATACTGATCAGCTCTTTATTGAGTGGCTTTTCCATTACCGTTGGAGCAAATTTATTAATCTCTGATAAAAACGATAAACTCACGAACAGGATTTTAAAATCTGCAACGCTCGCTGCAGGCTGTTTTTTAGTGACTGTGTTTTCTATGATTCAGATATCAATAATCACAACACCGGTGGCTATTTAAAAGATGTCTTACAAGAGGACTTCTTTCTGCCCCGAGTGATTGCAATGTTCACCTTTGTAGTGGGGCTATTTTTATTGGCCATTATGATTTCGCTATCAGGTTGGACAAAATCAAAAAAAAATGGGAGATTTCCTACTTTTGTTGGAGTAGCAACACTTCTACTTATTTTTATGACCGTAATTAGAATCAATTTTTAAACGAGTAAAATGAAAATATCCTTATGTATAATAGTAATCCAAGTGCTTTTAATATCGTGTAATCAGGTTGCAACAAAAGAGGTATTACTTGCGGATGATAAGATAATACTGACTGAAAAGAGTCATGATTTGTTGTTTTACAATGTTGAAAATCTGTTTGATACTTCTGACGATCCAAATACCTACGATGAGGACTTTCTACCCCATTCAAAAAAGCAATGGACGAATGAGCGTTTGCAAGACAAGATTGACAAATTAGGAGAAGTAATATTAGCTGTAAACCGCAAAGGACCCTTGCTTATTGGCTTGGTAGAAATAGAAAACAGCTTTGTTGTTGACCAATTATTGGCGAGTAAAAGGTTAAAGAATATCGATTACAACTATGCTCACTTTGAGAGTCCGGATGAAAGAGGAATTGATGTTGCTTTAATGTATAAAGCAGAATATTTCACAGTTAAATCAAAAGAACCTCTAACAGTTAACTTAAACGATAATGACAAGACCAGAGACATTTTATACGTAATAGGCACAATTAGTGGAGAAAGTAATCTGTTCCACATTTTTGTAAACCATTGGCCGTCCCGAGGCGGAGGCGCTGAGAAAAGTGAACCCAAAAGAATATTGGCCGCAACGGTTTTAAGAGGCAAGATAGACGAAATACGAGGTATGAATGCCGAAGCTAAAATTATTGTGATGGGAGATTTTAATGATTATCCCAATAACCAAAGTATTCGCGAAACTCTTAACGCTAACAACACCATTTCGAACGGTGAACTTTTCAATTTGGCTTCTCAATTAGATGAGGACGATAAAGGCAGTTACAATTACAGAGGCGATTGGGGAATGTTAGATCAAATGATGGTGAGCGCAGCTGTACTTGATGAAAAGGTTGGTATGTATTCAGTTAAAAAAGAAGGGTTAAGGATATTTGACGAAGACTTTGTACTCTTTTATGATAAAAAATACAAAGAGTCTAAACCAAGTAGAACCTACGGTGGCGATAATTATTACGGAGGATACTCAGATCATTTACCAGTATACATTAAACTTTATAGAGCCACTAAATAAAAATCAAATTAGCCGAGGTATGTGCTATTCCTTCGACTATTGTCCAGGCAGATTACAAGGAGAAAAGCCGGTATAGCATCGAAGTAAATCTTGATCAACAAGGATTAAAAGTGGCCTTAATGAGAAGCCTAAATCCAGAGAAAATAGAAAACGAAGTAACGACCTTAAATAAAAGATAACATGTCGGGAGGAAATTGGAAAGGAATGTTTAAAGCGGTTCAAGATGGCGATTTAGGGTTGGTAGAGTATTATTTAAGAGCGGGAATTGATCCAAATTATCAGCATCCAGAATTTATGGCATCGGCTGTAGTTGAAAGTATTCGATATAACCACATGGATATTTTGGCAGAACTACTTAAAATGGGGCAGATCCAAAAATTAAAGAGATTTTTTGTGGAGATACGCCACTCTCTGTAGCGAAGGAGAAGAACAATCAAAAAGCCATTGACTTGATTAATTCTTATCTTTAAAAAATGCAATCAGAATTACAAAAAAGCTAATACATTAGTTGGGGAAAAATTTCATTCTTATAAAATATTGAGGTGGAAGGAAGAGTTTTAACAAAGTTAGCTTCATCCAAAAAAACCTCTTCTTGCTTAAATAGCATCTCTACCTGGCTCTTAGTTAAACTGAAATATTGATTTTTATCATTCAACCCATAAATAATAAGGTCATGAAAAGGCTCTAATAAACCTCTATTCACTTTAACATCTACTTTCGTTACCACTTTTTGGGCCAAATTAACACTCCACAACTCTTTAATTTTCATTATGTCATTCTGATCCCTCAGATTAACTTCAATCCATTTTTATCCCACATAAAAGTCATTTCTCCTTTTTTCGGTTAAGCCCTGCCCTGACATATAACGTGCTAAGTAAGCTAATTTAAGTGTGCTATTTTGAAGTAGATCAAAATCAGACGCTTTAACGCTTTTGTAATATTCAATTCTTTTTGGGCGGGTCATCGCTTTTTCTTCCTCCATCATTTTTGCCTCAACAGTTCCCAACAGAACTGCTAACTTCAATAGTAGAAACTTACTTAAAGCTATCGTTATCAAGTAATGGTTACCCTTTAAAGTCGCAAATATTTAGAGAATAAACTAGATTGTCAATATACAATCAACTTCCCTTCTGTCATTTCATCCATTGCGTACTTCAGCCCTTCACGTCCTAAGCCAGAGTCTTTCACACCTCCATACGGCATGTGGTCAATTCTAAAACCTGGTATGTTGTTCATAATAACACCGCCAACTTCTAACTCGGAAAAAGCATATTTGAAATTTTTCAGTGAATTGGTAAATACCCCTACTTGCAACCCATATTTCGAATCGTTCGACATCCGAATAGCATCTTCAAAACTATCTGCCTTTTCCAAAACCGCGACTGGGCCAAATACTTCTTCAGCAGCTACCTTCATTTTAGATGTGCTGTTGGTAATTAGTGTTGGTGCGTACAAGTTGTGCTTGTCACTCGTAATGCTTCCACCGGTAAGAATAGTCGCTCCTTCGGCTTTTGCTTCTTGCACCCAACTGTCAATTCGTTTCATGTGTCCTTTGTCGATTACAGGTCCAACCAAAACGCTTTCGTCTTGTGCATCTCCCACTTTCAAGTTACCAATAGATTCTATTAAAGCAGATTGAAAACGATCGTAGACTTTTTCGTGAACAAATATTCGCTGTGTTGAGATGCAAATTTGACCAGCATATAGATAAGCTCCTTTTGCAATTAAATCAGAGATTGCCTTTACATCTGTGTCTTCGTCGATAATGACAGCTGCGTTTCCACCTAATTCTAGCGTCACCTTCTTCTTGCCGCAAATACTCTTCAAGTACCAGCCTACTTTGTCACTCCCTGTAAAAGACAGTTTCGCTACTCTTTCATCTTTTACTAGCTTTTCAGCAACAGGAATGTCACAAACTAAAACATTAATTACTCCTACAGGATAACCTACTTCTTCAAACAATTCAGCAAAAGCCAAACAAGACATTGGCGCTTGTGGTGCAGGCTTTATAACGGTTGTGCAACCTGTCGCCAAAGCAGGTGCCACTTTGTGCATTACCAAATTCAATGGAAAGTTAAACGGAGTTATACAAGCAATTACTCCAATAGGAAATCGGTGCGTGAGTGCCATTTTCCCTTCTCCAGCTCCCCAATCCATTGGTACCATTTCACCACCAAATCGAGTCGCTTCTTCAATTGCCAACTTCAATGTCATTAAACTTCGGTCTACTTCATTGGTCGCATAAGATCTTGGTTTCCCCCCTTCATTAATAATGATATCAATGAATTCATCTTTTCTGGCATCCAAGCGATCATATAATTTCTGCATCATCTCCGCTTTCTTGCAAGCAGACCATTTTTTTGTAATCTCGAAGGCTTCATTTGCAGCTACAATAGCATCTTCCATTTGCTGCTCCGTAGCCTGTGGAATTTTTCCAATTTCTTTGGCGTGGTATTTATCTAATACAACCAGGAACTCACCTGTTCCTTCGCTTTGCCACTTGCCTGCAATAAAGTTATGTGATTGGTACTTTTTCATTGTTGGTTCTGTATTTATTCTATTTCGTTGAATTTTTGTCTACTTCGACTCCAACATATGGCTCATAGGTTACTACATTAAAACTGGTATGAATGTATCTCTGTGCTTGATCAATTATGGCATCAACGACTGGCTAGGGACAATGACCTGCGTTTATTACACCTATTTCTCCCGTAAAATCGATCAACTCTCTTCCATCTACATCAATTATAATTGCTCCTCTAACAGATTCAACTGTTGCAGTGTTAAAAACTCAAACACCATTGGCTACTGCATTTTTTCTTCGCTCTAAAAGCAGTTCACTATTCGACTTACTCATTTTATAATCAATTATTTACAATAAAAATTCTGCTAAACAAAAAACCTACAATTAACAGATAAATTTAGAGCAAATTATAATGTAAATCGTCATTTATTTTATTTGTAGCAATAAAATAAATGACGATTTGTTATACGAGGAAAACTTATATAAATTATTGATTTATAATAATTTATATCGAGAGTAAGTTATTAACTATGTGTTCACTTAATCAATCTTTAAATTCTCTTCTCAACTTTAAGTCAAATCGATTTATTTTTTAAGCTTTTTATTAACTTCGCTCAACTAAAATTGAACTCAATTAAATAAATATATATGGATTTTGATGTTGTTGTATTAGGAAGTGGTCCAGGAGGATATGTAACCGCTATTCGTGCTGCTCAGTTAGGTTTCAAAACTGCAGTAATTGAAAAAGAGTCGTTAGGTGGCGTTTGTTTGAACTGGGGTTGTATACCAACCAAAGCTTTATTAAAAAGTGCTAATGTATTTGAATACATTAAACATGCTGCTGATTACGGAATCGAAGTAAAGGAAAGCAAGGCGAATTTTACTGATGTAATCAAAAGAAGCAGAAGTGTTGCAAACGGAATGAGCAATGGCGTTCAATTTTTAATGAAAAAGAACAAGATTGAGGTTGTTATGGGAACCGGAACGTTAAAACCCGGTAGGAAGGTTGAAGTAAAAATGGAGGACGGTTCCATAAAGATGGTGAACGGAAAGCACATCATTATTGCTACAGGAACAAGATCTAGAGAATTGCCTAATCTAAAACAAGACGGTAAAAAAGTAATTGGCTACAGAGAGGCCATGACACTTGAGAAAATGCCCAAGAAAATGATTGTTGTTGGCTCTGGAGCCATTGGTGTTGAGTTTGCGTACTTCTACAATGCCATGGGTGTTGAAGTTACGATAGTAGAATACGCTCCAAACATTGTTCCTGTTGAAGATGAAGACATTTCAAAACAATTAGCTAGAACGTTTAAGAAGAACGGAATAAAAATTAAGCTAGAATCTGAAGTAACAAATGTTGATACTTCTGGTGCAGGTTGTAAAGTGACAGTTAAGACAAAGAAAGGCGAGGAAATTATTGAAGCTGACGTTGTACTTTCTGCAGTTGGTGTTGTTGCTAACATTGAAGGAATAGGATTAGAAGAAGTTGGCATTGCAACGGACAAAGGCAAAGTCATAGTAAATGATTACTACAAAACAAACATGGACGGATATTATGCCATTGGTGATTGCGTTCCCGGTCAAGCCTTAGCTCACGTAGCATCTGCTGAGGGTATTATCTGTGTAGAAAAAATAAAAGGAGAGCAGGTTCAACCGTTGGATTATGGAAATATTCCTGGATGTACGTATTGTTCTCCAGAAATCGCATCTGTTGGCATGACTGAAAAAGCAGCTAAAGAGGCAGGATATGAGTTAAAAGTGGGCAAGTTTCCTTTCTCTGCATCCGGTAAAGCAAGTGCTGCAGGTCATAAAGACGGTTTTGTAAAGGTTATATACGATGCAAAGTATGGTGAGCTTTTAGGAGCACACATGATTGGAGCGAACGTAACCGAAATGATTGCTGAGATTGTAGTTGCTAGAAAGTTAGAAACTACTGCTCACGAAATGTTAAAAGCAGTTCATCCGCACCCTACCATGAGTGAAGCGATAATGGAAGCTACCGCAGAAGCATATGGTGAAGTGATTCATTTGTAATTTTTAATTGAAAATATTTAATGGCTGAATAGAGTTCTTTTCTGTTCAGCCATTTTTATTTAAAAAGAATTGATAATTTACTTTTGACAAAGAACAAGATTAAAAAATAGACCACTAAAAACTAAAAAATCATTGAAGAACTATCTTTCTCTCATCAAGTTTAGCCACACTATTTTTGCATTGCCTTTTGCTTTGATTGGCTACTTCTTAGCTATTGAATACTCCACCTTTAGTTTCGATACTATTTTGCTTTTAAAAGTTGTGTTTTGTATGGTATTTGCTCGAAATGCAGCCATGGCGTTTAATCGCTACATAGACAGAGACATTGATAAGGCAAACGAAAGAACAGCTGAAATTAGAGAAATTCCAAACGGAAGCATCCAACCTAAATCTGCGTTAATTTTTGTAATTATAAATTCTGTTCTACTTATTGCAACTACTTTCTTCATCAACAGCATTTGCTTTTATTTATCGCCTGTTGCGCTAATCGTTGTTTTGGGATACAGTTTAACAAAACGGTTCACTGCTTTGTGCCATTTGGTTTTAGGAGTAGGTCTATCGCTAGCTCCAATTGGAGCATATTTAGCAGTAACTGGCAGCTTCGCTTGGCTTCCACTCTATTTTTCTTTTGCTGTACTGTTTTGGGTAGCAGGATTTGATATGATTTATGCCTTGCAAGATGATGCGTTTGATAAAGAAATGGGATTAAATTCCATTCCAGCTAAAATTGGCAGAAAAGCTACTTTAAATTTATCAGTTTTATTTCACCTCATTACCGCAGGCTATCTAATAACTGCTGCCTACCAATCAAATGCAGGTATTTTATTTTGGATTGGTACGATGCTCTTTCTTGGCTTACTCTCCTACCAGCACTTCATAGTTAAGCCGAATGATTTATCAAAAGTTAACCTAGCCTTTTTTACTACCAATGGCGTTGCAAGTGTGGTGTTTTCGGTTTTTGTGATTTTGAGTTTTTATCTGTAACTCAAAAAAGCTACCTCTTTTAAAAAAGTAGACGTTTCTAATATATAGAGTCTTAATGGTATGCAAAAATTAAGTTTACTTTCAATAAATTATAGAACCACATGCCCCTTGGCATGCAAAGCAAAAGGTAAACATGCCTTTTGTAGTTTTCTTATGCAGTGTAAGTCGGGAAGGAAAGGAAAAACTCCTGTTTTGGAGGCAAATGTCAACTCCTTGTTTATTAAAAACGATATAATAATATTTCATGGCTTTAAAGTAGAAATATAGTAAGGCGATATTTTTAAGTTAAAGCCTTGTCCTTCATGTTCTACAAAAACACATTATTGGCCTCCGCCCTAGCCTTTTCGAACAATTCATTGTTTAGACCTAGATCTACATTGTTTTCGTTAAAGTAAGAAACTAGGTTTTCTGTCGCCATATTACCTGTTAGATCATCAGCTGCCATGGGACAACCACCAAATCCTAACATAGCTCCATCAAATCTCTTACAACCATTCTCATAAGCTGCTTTCACTTTCTCTTTCCATGTTTCAGGAGTGGTGTGCAAATGAGCTCCAATTTCTAAATCAGGATACTCTTCAATTAAAGTTGAAAATAGCCGCGAAATAATTGTTGGCTCAGAAACTCCAATTGTATCGCTTAATGCAAATATTTTAAGGTCAAATCCCTGAAGTCTGTTTATCCAATTCGCTGCAACATCTTCATGAAAAGGATCCCCATATGGATTTCCAAAACCCATAGAAATATAGGTTACTAATTCCTTATTATTCTTTACACAAAGCTCCTGTATGGCTTCTAATCTAACTAGTGACTCTTCTATACTCGAATTAGTGTTTCGTTGCTGAAACGTCTCTGAAATTGAGAATGGATAGCCTAAATATTGAATCTCCTCGAACTTGGTAGCATCCTCTGCTCCTCTCTGATTCGCTACAATTGCCAATAATTTCGACTTTGCACCTGACAAATCAAGCTGCGCTAGAACAGCTGCTGTATCTTTTAATTGAGGAATAGATTTAGGAGAAACAAAGGAGCCAAAATCGATGGTATCATAGCCAATTCTCAGCAAATGGTTTAGATAGTCAGCTTTTACCTTGGTAGGAATAAACTCATGGATTCCTTGCATCGCATCCCTAGGACATTCAATAATCTTTACTTGGTCCATATTCTTTACTTGGTCTATATTCTAATTCTTAGAGAAATAATCTACCAGCCCCTTATTCATTCGTTTTACCATTCCAGGGCCTTCATAAATAAAACCGGTATAAATTTGAACTAAATCAGCTCCCGCTTCCAATTTCTCAATCGCATCTTCCGCTGTGTAAATTCCCCCAACGGCAACAATTGGAAATGATTTATTCGATTTTTTAGACAAATAACGTACGACATCAGTTGAACGTTGCCTAACCGGCTTTCCACTTAAACCTCCGGCACCCATCTTTTCTACTTCAAAATCATTCGTTTTTAGATTAGATCGGTCAATAGTAGTATTGATAGCAATTACACCATCAATTTTGGTAGAACTCACAATCTCTACAATATCATCTAATTGCTCGTTTGTTAAATCGGGAGCAATCTTTAGCAATATTGCTTTACGTTTTGGTTTTGCGTTATTTTTGTCTTGTAAGGTTTGCAACAGTTTAGTTAGGGGTTCTTTGTCTTGCAACTCTCTCAAATTAGGAGTGTTGGGAGAGCTCACATTCACCACAAAGTAATCTACATACTCAAATAACTTTTCAAAACAAATCATGTAATCATTGATAGCTTCTTCATTCGGAGTAACCTTATTCTTTCCAATATTACCTCCAATAATTTGATTTGGATTTCGGTTTTTTAAGCGTTCAATCATCTGATCTACTCCACCATTATTAAATCCCATCCTATTAATTAAGGCTTCGTCTTTGGGTAATCTAAACAACCTAGGTTTAGGGTTCCCATCTTGAGGCAAAGGAGTAACCGTTCCTACTTCGATAAAACCAAATCCTAAACACCCTAACTCCTCGTATAACTTAGCGTCTTTGTCAAATCCTGCGGCAAGGCCAACTGGATTTGGAAATTTTAAGCCAAACAATTCCTTCTCCAAACTTTTGCTATTTTCAGAATAAAAAGACTTAACAAGTGACTTTGAAATAACATTATTTAGCAACAATTTTAACCAATTGAACACTGTATGATGAATTGTCTCAGGATCTTGACGAAATAAAAGAGGTTTTATAATTGCTTTGTACATAGGCTTAAGTGAGTCCTTCAAAAGTAACTAGAAAGTAACTAGAAAGTAACTAGAAAGTAACTTAAATTTTATCTGAAAAGTAAAATTATGAAGCACTCAATTTTATCAAATGTCAAAGCCATACTAGACACCAACTTTACATTATTTTTCCTACAGGAATGACAGATACTTTAATTGTTTGCAAGAAGTAATGAACAAATATTGACCCATAAATAACTCAAAAGATACCAACCCTCGCATACAATCTTATCCACAATTTAAATTATTAATTATATAATCCATACTACAGCAAATTAGTAAACCAATAATATAAGATTAAAGAGAGATGTAAGCCCTCATGAAAGCAACACTGGCTAGAAATAGGAGCCAAATAAAGATAAAGGGTTGCTTTTCGCTTGGTCTGAACACAAACGATCCCACAAGAGTTTATAATTTGGAGCAAAAGTGCGGATAGTACAGATTGTAGAAAATAAATTTTAGACAAACATTTGTAAGTTAACCGAAAAATATCTCTAAAACCAATCATCCAATGCTAACAAATTGCAAATGAATCAGACAACTTAATCACGTCGATTTTTATAAGAATACCTCTGGCGACAATTTATTTGCCAGGTTTAAAGAATCAACTACTGTTAGTGCAGATATGGTAAACGAATCCCTCGACCTTATTCTCGATTACAAAGCAAGCCAAACGAGCTTACTACCTATGGCATTAAAGAAGATAGTACCAAGTCCTTACATTTTACTGTTGAGGCCCTAAGCTATTATAGAGAACACATGGTAAAAGATGGAATCATTTTAAATGCTATAGTTGTTAAAGAGTTGCCAATAAAGTCATAGCTAATATTTACACCCGATTTGACAAACCAAAAATTTCACCTCGAGTATTTACAAGTACGCAGGATGCTATTGAATGAATTGACGAAAATAAGTTAGTTCTTTTGTAATCATTGACTCTTTTAATAAGCTACTCTAATCGCCTTGGTCACTAAATACAGCTGCTTTTTAATAGTTTTAGACCACAAACACCGCAGCTTATGTCTATCTAGCTTTTTAAGCTTAAAGTTCAGGTAATTCAGTCAATTACCGGGAATCAAAAATACCACCCAAAATTTATTAAGAGAACCAGTTATCTTTTGCAACAATGTACATGAATGAAAGCGTGGTAATGATTCAGTGTTGATAAGATGTTTAAGTCGCAACTGTACGATGAAATTATTAGCAGCACTACTTACAACCATCTGGCAAATGGAATAGTGCTAGTCCCAAAGGACAAAAAAGCTACCAATTGACAACATTACCTCTGCATATACAATATTAATATCAATACGTTAGTGCTAAAAAATACCTTTTCATTTACTCACAGTTAAAGGGCTTCGTAGTCGTGTAATTACCTGTATTTGATCAAATTTTACAGCCCACAATTTCCTAATAATAAGACATTTAATGATCTTAGCAAGACTATTTCCTAATTGGGGAGAGCACTTAGTAATATTTAGCGACTTAAAAACTCTTCAAACGTTCCATCGTCGTAGAAAGCGACTATTTTTTTAATGCTTTTACTCGGAGCAAGAACTTCAGGTGGTTTAGATTCGCTGCTCTCTCTACTCTTAACTTCTTCTCTTATTGTGGTGATTGGTTTACTTCCTTTTTGATTCTCCACTTCTTTAGTTTCGATTTTTGGAACTGAACCAACGTTTGTCTTTCCATTTATCAACCATGTTGAATCTACCTTCGGAAAACGATTAATGACCTTTTGAATAAACTCCAAACTAGGTTTATTTCTACCTGAAAGAATGTGCGAAATAGATGACCGCTGCACTCCAATTTCATCAGCAAATTGGGAAGCAGTCATGGCATTTAATTTCATTATATATCTAAACCTTTCTATTAAATCCATCGTTTCGACTAGTTACAAATGTTACTTTCTTATTCGATTACAAATGTAACTAAATTATGTTACATTTGTAATTTACATTTGTAACAAGTGGTCGCTATGGGTTCAATAGTCTTAAATTTAGTTGTACCTATACTTTATGTAAACCGTACAATCATCTCATATTGATATATTAATTTATAAATTAATGTGAGATAAATAAAAATGTAACTTAAAAACGTTAGCAGTGCATACTCCTTAAAATTTGGCACAAAAAAACAGGGGTTACAATTGTAATCCCTGTTACATTTGTAACATAGTGACTTATTTGGGTAGCCGTACACTTACGCCTACAGAATGATAATTCATTACACGGTTTAATCCCATTCCGTAAGAATAATCCAGTTGAATATGGTCGGAAATTAGGTATGTCATTCCCGCGTTTATGTTGCTTTCCAAATCTTCAAACTCTACGTAATTTCCAAATGCTTCCGCGTACAACCCTACCCTTTCACTTAGACCAAATCCATATATAAAAGTGTACGTAAAGTCGCCATTGCCATATCGAACTAAACCTTCCTCATTAAAATCCAAATTAAAGTTGTTGTATCCAAAGTTGGCGCTGACACTTTTATTCTCTGACAGGTCATAGGAAATATTTATCCTGCTTACTATTCCATACCGTTTGTTTGAAACACCGGTTGACCCTGTTGGAAGTATTGCATGAGATACCACTCCTACAGCAATTTTAGCAGCATCATTTGTAACTTGGTATTTTAGACCAATTTGTAAATTTTCTGTTCCAGAAACCTTTCCTGTTTCTTCTTGACTTGAGTTATCGATTGTTTTATAATTCACAATCTCATTCACAACTCTCAGTTCTATTCTGTTTGCTACGCCAATTCTAAATAAATTGATGGGGTATACATTGCGATGCTGAGAAAAACCTCGTGAGATTTCACGCCTCTCAAAAAATAACCCACTTTCTATTTGGATAATTCCTTTGCCAATCACTTTAGGTGACTCAGCTTGACTCGGCCGATCTGTGATGATGCTATTTTCTGTAATTTGTGAATGGACGCTAAATGCAGTAAAGGATAGAGCAATAATAAATAGTTCTTTCATTTTTATATTTAGATGAGTCTAAAAAATTTATTAGACGATTATAATTAGCTTTGTATCAAAAATACGCAATGACTTCTTTAACAGAGGAAAATTATTTAAAGGCAATCTACACGCTCATTCAGTCGGCTGATAGAAAGGCGTCTACTAATGAGATAGCAAACAGAATGGAAACGAAAGCATCTTCGGTAACAGATATGCTGAAACGTTTGAATGAGAAAAAGTTGGTAAACTATGAAAAATACAAAACAGTTAAAATCACCGAGAAAGGCAAAAAGGTAGCTGTTTCGATAATTAGAAAACATAGACTGTGGGAATATTTTTTAGTCGAAAATTTAAATTTCGGATGGGATGAAGTGCACGACATTGCCGAACAACTAGAACACATTGAGTCCGTTGAATTAACAAACAAACTTGATGAATTTTTAGGTTTTCCAAAATTTGACCCCCATGGCGATCCTATCCCAAATAACCAAGGAGTGTTTCCAAGAAGGGAAAATCAAAAACTAAACGAAATAGATGAAGGTTCGACACTAATAATCATTGGGGTTGAAGACTCTTCACCTAGTTTTCTTAATTTTTTAAGTGAAATGAGAATAGAACTAGGAACAGAACTGTGTTTAAAAACCAGAAACGAATTTGACAACTCAATGATTGTCGTCAATACAAAAGATCAAAAAATTACCTTATCGCAAAAAGTAGCGAGTAACCTTTACATCAAATTTAAAAATGAAAAATAACATCCTATTAACACTTATAATTACAGCGCTGTTCTCTTGCAAAATGGAACAGAAGCAAACAACGGGAAAAATAGAAAGCATCGTTTGTACAACAGGCATGTTAGGAGATGCTGTCAGAAATGTTGTAAGTTCAGATGTTAAAGTAATTACCTTAATGGGTCCTGGAGTTGACCCCCACTTGTACAAGGCAACTCAAGGAGATTTAAAAGCTTTGACCGATGCTGATGTTATAGTATACAATGGGTTACACCTAGAAGGTAAGATGGGTGATATTTTTGAAAAACTGGAAGACAGAAAAATAATTATTGCTGCAAGTGACGGAATTAACAAAGAAGAACTCATCAACAACTCTGAATTTAAAGGAGCACAAGATCCCCACATTTGGTTTGACGTAAAGCTTTGGAGTACTGCTGTGAAACACATCTCTACTGAATTAGCAAAACAAGTAACCGATAGCGTAGCAAATGAAATTAAAGCCAACGCTAAAAAATACACCGATCAACTGTTAGAATTAGACAAAGCTGTATTTTCTAATTTGAATGCATTGGACTCCAATAAAAAAGTTTTGATTACCGCTCATGATGCTTTTAGCTATTTCGGAAGAGCTTACAACTTTCAAGTAAAAGGCTTACAAGGTATTTCAACTACTTCAGAATATGGCCTGAAAGATGTGAGTGATATGGTTAACTTTATAGTAGATCGAAAAATAAAAGCTGTTTTTGTAGAAAGCTCTGTTTCTAAAAAGTCTATTGAAGCGGTCGTTGAAGGTTGCATTGCAAAAGATCACAACGTATTAATTGGAGGATATTTATTTAGTGATGCTATGGGGGAATATGGAACTCCTGAAGGAACGTACATTGGAATGGTGAAGCACAATGTAAAAATGATTGTTACAGGTTTAAAATAAAAAATAATAAGTCCAAATTTTTCAGTTGCGGATTACGAAGCAAATTTGTGGAATAATGTGCCATGTAAAATATTGAGTGAAGAAAAGAAAATGTGACATACAATTTGAAGAAAATTAAATATGAGGTATGGAAAGTTAAATTTTGATTAAAAACGAAGGAAGGAAGAGAAAAGAACCTGAATTAATTGGACTTTAATTTTTTATCACATGTCTTTTAACTTCTTTATTTAACACTTTCCTTCTCCTTTTTCTCTTTTGCGTTGCACAATTAAAACGAACAGAATGATAAGTATAGAAACACACAACCTTACCGTATCCTATAATCGCAGGCCTGTTTTGTGGAACATTGATTTCGAATTACCAACTGGTAAAATCATAGGAATTATTGGTCCAAACGGGTCTGGTAAAACCACCTTATTGAAAGCCATTATGGGTTTGGTGCCAACAAGTAGTGGTTATGTGAAAATATTTGATCAAGATTTAAATGATGTTCGTTCTCGAGTCTCTTATGTTCCACAAAGAGAATCTGTTGATTGGGACTTTCCTGCATCCGTCATGGATATTGTTCTTATGGGGAGATACAAAAAGAACAACCTTTTCAAACGCATTTCAAAAGCAGACAGAGATATCGCCGCAGAAGCATTGGAAAAAGTAAACATGTTGGAATTTAGCAAACGACAGATTTCACAATTAAGTGGCGGTCAACAGCAAAGGGTATTTATTGCCCGATCATTAGCGCAGGGCGCAGATCTCTATATCATGGACGAGCCGTTTATAGGTGTGGATGCAGCAACAGAAGAAGCCATTTTAAAACTTCTATCCGACATGAAAAAAGACGGAAAAACAGTTGTAGTAGTCCACCATGATTTACAGACAGCAAAAGATTTTTTCGATTGGATAGTTTTATTGAATACAAGAATGGTCGCAGCAGGGCCAATTGAGGAAATATTTAATGAAACGTTGTTGCAAGAAGCTTACGGTGGTAAATTAAATGTATTAAGTCAAGTAGGCGATCTTATGAAGGAAAAAGCCTTTGACGTAAGAGAATCGTAAATTAATTTTGCATCTTAGAAATTAAGCTCGAGAGAACCATTTATTTTTTTGAAAAGCATCTTCTAAAAACACACTAAGCACTTAAAATTGAATAACACTTTCCAATTTCTTTCCTTTTCAGATCCAAACGTACTTTTTGTGGTGCTTGGAACTATGATTTTGGGAGCGTCTGCTGCTATCGTAGGTTGCTTTTCATTTTTACGCAAACGAGCCTTAGTTGGCGATGCAATTGCACACAGTATTTTACCTGGTGTTTGTTTGGCATTTATGGTTTCGGGAAGTAAAAACCCACTGTATCTTATAATAGGAGCCTTTATTACCGGTTGGCTTTCTCTTTTGCTGATCGATGCAATAACGAGAACAACCAAGCTAAAAAGTGATACCGCAATTGGCATTATACTAAGTGTTTTCTTTGGTGTCGGGATCTTGCTGTTAACTTCCATTCAGCATTCGGGCAATGCATCGCAGGCGGGGTTAGATAAATTCCTTTTTGGAAAAGCCGCCTCCTTAACAAAAGATGATGTTTACATTTTTGGAACCATTGCCTTAATTTTAATAGCAGTAGTTATTCTTTTTTATAAAGAATTTAAGCTCATTTCATTCAATCCCGACTATGCGAAAGTCATTGGATTGCCTGTTCAATTTTTGGAATTTATGTTGGCGACCATAACTGTATTAGCAGTCGCAGTTGGCATACAAGCAGTCGGGGTAGTATTAATGGCAGCTTTACTCATCACTCCTGCTTCCGGCGCTCGTTTTTGGACGGACAAGCTAAGCGTTATGATTTTGATTGCGACTGCTTTTGGCGCTATTTCAGGTTTCTTAGGTTCTTATATTAGTTACATTGCACCATCAATGCCAACCGGACCCTGGATTGTGATGTGTTTGTCCATGCTAACAATTGGCTCTATTTGGTTTGCGCCTAGAACAGGAATGCTTGCAAAGTTTAGGGTACAGAAAGAAAACCAACGTAAAATATTAATTGAAAACGTGTTAAAGCTATTTTATCATTTGGGCGAAAAAGACGGAACTTTCAAAAAACAGCGAAGCACATCTGTCTTACTGGCTTCTAGAGACTTAAGAATTAAAGAATTAAATCGAGGACTACATCTCTTAAAAAAAGAGCATTGGTTGCGTAAAAAAGGTGATAATTGGTTGATTACACAAAGTGGGTTAAATGAAGCGAAACGTATCATAAAGCTTCATAGATTGTGGGAAATGTACCTTAATCAGCGTTTGAAATTAGAACCAGATCACGTTCATAACGATGCTGAGGCTATTGAGCACATTATAACTCCTGAATTAGAGAAACAATTGGAAAAAGAGTTGAATTACCCAACAAAAGATCCTCACGAAAGTGTAATCCCTTACGCAGAATAGATGGAAGCATTTTGGATCATATTAGTCGGCTCATTAATAGCTGTTTCTTGCGCATTACTAGGCTCATATCTTATTTTAAGAAAAATGGCAATGGTTGGCGATGCGATTTCGCATGCCGTTTTACCAGGAATTGTTATTGCCTACTTGCTTTCCGGTTCTAGAGAAACGCTACCCATGTTAATCGGTGCTGCTATTTTGGGGGTTTTAACAACCGTTCTCATTGAGCTTTTTTCCAAGAAAGCTAACTTACAGATGGATGCTTCCATCGGCATTACATTTACCTGGCTTTTTGCAATTGGAATTATTCTCATCTCGTTATTTGCAGGTCAAGTAGACCTTGATCAAGATTGTGTTCTATATGGTGAGATTGCCTATGTTCCGCTTGATTTATGGATAACAGATAGTGGCTATAACCTTGGACCTAGAACGGTTTGGATCGCCTCAGGCTTACTGTTGTTGCTCCTTCTTTTCATTTGGAAAGGGTATAAAGGACTGTTCATTACTACTTTTAACGAAGAGTTTGCCAAAGCATTGGGGATTGGTGTTGCCTTTTGGCATTACGCTTTAATGGGAGCTGTTTCATTGACAACTGTGGTTTCATTTGAATCTGTTGGAGCAATTCTAGTCGTTGCATTTTTAATTGTTCCCCCAGCCACTGCATACTTAATTACAAATGAGCTAAAAAAGATGCTATTCCTCTCCTCTATCTTCGGTATAATCAGCGCTATTGGGGGGTATTACTTAGCAGTTTTAATTAACGGTTCTATAGCAGGCGCAATTGCCAGTATTGCCGGATTGCTATTTTTAATAGTTTGGGTAATTACTTTGATACGAAAACGACAACCAATTTGAGTAAGCTTTAGTGCACTACTTTATAGAAGATAAAAGAAAAATAAACATTTCTACTAGCGTATCTCTATATCAATTATCGTTTTTAGGAAGGGGTAATTTAGATGAAGCTTTCCCAAAATATAATATATATGAGTAACAAATAATTACGACCAGAAAAGCAATTTTAAATCCACTGAGGTCGACAAAATACCCAAATAATGGTGGAATAAAAGCCCCACCTGCAATGGCCGTGCACAAGACTCCAGACCCTTGAGGCCTTAGGTGACCCAAATCCTCAATAGCAATGGTAAATATTGTGGGAAACATAATTGAGTTAAACAACCCTACCGCTAGAATTGTCCAAAGAGACAAAATACCTACAGTTGAAATGCTTATCAGAACAAAAATAATTGCCAGTGCAGCAAACACCATCAATACATTATTCGGTTTGTACACTTTAGTTAAGTATGACCCTATAAATCGACCTACCATCGCTCCACCCCAATAAAAAGTGACAAAAGCTGCCACAATAGCCTTATTGTCTACATTCTGCAAACCATCGGAATGAAAAATCGATGCAATTGAACTCATGAATGGATTTTCACGAATTACTTCTGCTAAATTCATATCCATAAAATAGTTAACTAAATAACTCCCAATTGTAACTTCAGCACCCACATAAACAAATATTCCAACTGCTCCCAGCCTAAGCTTAGAATGCTTCAAAGCTTCCGCGTAGTTTCCTTTTATTTTGGTTGAAAGCAACTCTGGTAAATCTGTTTTTAATACAATAAGAGCCAACAAAATAATACAGCCAGCTAACACCAAAAAAGGCATTTGAACGGCAGATGCCTCTTCATTCATATATACCTCAAAATCTTGTTTATTAAGGCCATTAATATCAACTGATGATTTAATAGAATCACTCAATATAAATATGGCCCCAATGGCAGGAGCAATTGTTGTACCTAGCGAGTTAAAAGCTTGAGACAAAATTAATCTGCTTGACGCAGTTCTTGGTTCTCCTAAAACAGAAACGTAAGGGTTTGCGGCTACCTGCAAAACCGTCATTCCTGAAGCTAATATAAAGTATCCCACCATAAAAAGTGGAAACATCCTAAACGATGCTGCAGGCAGAAAAAGCAAACAACCCACTCCCATAATTACCAAGCCCCAAATAATGCCTTTTTTATACCCTATTCTGTGTAATAAATTTCCTGCCGGAATTGAAATTAGGCCGTAGGCTATGAAAAAAGCAAACTGAACCATGCCAGCTTGAAAAAAAGACAATTCAAAAATTTCTTTTAATCTAGGTATTAATGAATCAACCAATACCGTCAGAAGCCCGAAGGTGAAAAACAGCGAGGTGATAAGATAAAAGGATTTTTTATAAGATTTAGCCATATCAAAAATTAATTGGACAATAATAAACCATTTAAGTAGTAGTTTCAAATTAAACGGTCTAAAGTTTTGATTGATTTTTCGACAATTACCTTTGGTGTTTTTTTCAAATTTCATTGCGTGCAAATGACACTTGTAAATTTGAAATCCTGTTTATTCAATTAGGCTAAATTAAATAATGAAGCTCTTTGACCTTTTTGTACTAATATGGTTGAATTAAAAACTCCAATTTTTGATACTCAATTTGCTAACAATACCCTGTTGATCTTTGATTATTGATGTAGAAAAGTGCTCGGTACGTTAGACTCTTTTAATGTTCAAGCTTGTAAAGGAGCTTCTTGGATTACTGTTTTTACAAAATCATCCGGCGCCTTTCCTTTCTACCGAGGAGGTATTTGGTGTCCCTGCCGTGCGTGCCCCAAAGAAATTATAGGCATAACTACACATAAAACCAATGATTGCCAAGTTCGATTTTTGTACCACGACGCCAACACGAAAACATATTACGCAAGTACAGATGACGTTAGAATTTACGAACCTGTCATAAATACAATTAAAAAAATGTTGTTGAGGGTAGCTTAAAGGTTTCCCCAACCCTAGCACGGGCAACTTAAATCTAAATGTTGTGTAAAAGCAAGTCGGAAAAGAGTACCAAATCTTTGACATAAAAGGTTTCGCAATAGCAACTTATAGAATTAGCACTGCCCTATCTCAAACTGAATTAAACAATGTGTAAAAAGGAGTACACTTCTTGAAGATTGAAGGAATCAATAAAATGGAGAAATTGGTGATTCAGTATATTGCAAAAGATTAAGATGTATTATTAAATGACTCCAATTTGTCGAATGTGTCGGATTGGAGTCTTTTGAAACAAGCAAGCTATCTTATTCGTTATTTTTATTGTCGATAAAACAGCATGATGAATAAATTATTTTTTTTGATCTTCGGAGCAACTTTACTAACGGATACTAATATTTTAGCACAGCAAGTTCCTACTAAAATATTTGACGTTGAAAAACGAGCTGCAAGTGGCAGATTTAATAACAAATCTGCACCACAAACGGCAGAATACGATGTGCATTATTACCAAATAACATTAGAATTAAACCCTGCAGTTCGCTTTATAGATGGAAATGTAAATGTTCATTTCATTGCACTTATACCGATGGACAGTATGGTTCTTGATTTTGGCAACCAATTAGTTGTAGATTCTATTGTGTACCAACAAAACACCTACCTCACTGCTAATACATCAGCATTCAATACGTTGAGTTTTGTTTTCCCAAATACAATCAGCGCAGGAACCTTTGATTCTATTCAAGTATTTTACAGAGGAACACCTAGAGGAAATCCAAGAGGCACCCCTTTCGCGCAAGTGTCCGTTACAAATGGGAACCTTATTTGGACTTTGTCTGAACCATACGGTGCTAAAGATTGGTGGCCTTGCAAAAGCGATTTAACAGACAAAGCAGACTCTGTAAGTATTGAGGTTACAGTCCCACAAGGAAATAAAGTAGCCTCTATTGGTCTTTTACAAGGAATTGATACAGTGGGAACTAATTTAACATACCGATGGAAAACAACCTACCCAACTGTTGCCTATCTGGTAGCTATTGGCGCAGGAAAATATGACTTTTATCAGGATCAACTTTACCTGAACGGAGACAGTATTTTAATGGAACATTACTTGCTGCAAAATGAAACTCAAAGTCAATCCATAACAGACATTGAAGAATTTATGGTTTTCTTCGATTCACTTTTTGGAGAATACCCTTTTATTAAAGAAAAGTACGGTCATGCTTCGTTTACATTTGGCGGAGGCATGGAGCACCAAACCATGAGCTTTATGGGCAGTTATGGCGGTGAATTAAAAGCACATGAATTGGCTCACCAATGGTTTGGAAATAAAGTTACTTGTGGCTCATGGAGTGATTTATGGTTAAACGAATCTTTTGCTACCTATCTAACAGGCCTTACCTATGAGTTTGGAGTTGCTCACAGCCGAAATTTTTGGAGCGTTTGGTTAAGTCAAACTGAAGGTTCCGGTTTCACCTATCCAAACGGTTCGGTGTATAGATATGATACTACTAACGTAAATAGTTTGTTTAACAATCAGGTATACAACAAAGGAGCAATTACGTTGCATACACTGCGTTGGAAGATTGGTGACAGTGCATTTTTTGCAGGTGTGCGAAATTACATTACCGACACAAGTTTAGCGTATGGCTTCGCCCGAACACCTGACTTTCAAGCTCATTTAGAGGCTTCGTACGGTCAAAGTTTATCTGAGTTTTTTAACGATTGGATTTATGGAAAGGGATACCCTAGGATTAGCACAAACTGGGCTCAAAACGGAGGTAGTTTTAACTTAACTGTGCAACAAACTCCATCCGATACATCTGTTTCATTTTTTGAAATTCCAATCCCCTACCGATTGCAAGGTCCTAACCTCGATACTTTTATTGTTGTAGAGCCTAACTCCACAAATGCAAATTTTAGTATTCCAATTTCTCAAACAATTACAAGCATTACGTTTGACCCCAATCAACAGATCTTTGCGCAAGAGCTTTTTACAACCTCCTTATCCAATAAAATGGAGCATTGCAATTTTACCATATACCCCAACCCTACTCGCGATTTTATTTATATAGATACAGACCTGAAATTAAATGGCGTAGTTAATATTTACGCCGCAACTGGGAAATTAGCTTATTCCAAGTCGGCTACAAAACGATTAGATGTTAAAATGCTAGCTCGAGGAACTTATTTTATTGAACTTATTCTTTCGGATGAAGTAAGCAGAAATAAATTTATAAAACGATAAGGCGTTTCAGTGCGGAAGCAATTTTAATGTATTTCAATTGACCGATTGAAATATTCTACAAACCCTAGTTTATTCCAATACTACACTAGGAATCAGACATTTTGACCTAACCTAGTAGTAAACTCAAACCAAATATGACATTATTGCATGGAAACAAGCTATTTTCCCTTTGGAAGATAATTTGATATGTTTTAATGAATAGCAAAATTAGTGAACATGAATTTTAAAAACTACACCATAAAATCGCAAGAGGTAATTCAACAGGCCCAACAGATGGCCAACAGTTCGAATCACCAAGCGATAGAGAATGGCCATATCTTAAAAGCCATTCTCGATACCGATGAAAACGTTACTCCCTTTCTTTTAAAAAAACTAGGAGTTAATGTTGGAATTATTAAAAAAGCAACCGATAGTATTCTAAAGGGTTACCCAACCGTTCAAGGTGGTGATCAGTATCTTTCAAAAAACGCATCTTCCACCCTACAACAAGCCAATGGTTTGTTAAAAGTATTTGGTGATGAATTTATTTCTATAGAGCATATAATTATGGCTTTACTGAAAGGTTCAGACGCTATTGCACAGCTACTAAAAGACAGCGGTCTGAATGAAAAGGACTTAAAGGTCGCTATTTTAGAATTGCGTAAAGGTGAAAATGTAACGTCAGCCAATGCCGAAGACAATTACAATTCCTTAGAAAAGTATGCGAATAACTTAAATAAGTTGGCCGCTAACAATAAATTAGATCCCGTAATTGGCAGAGATGAAGAAATTAGAAGAGTGCTTCAAATTCTTTCTCGAAGAACAAAAAACAACCCTATCTTAATTGGTGAACCAGGCGTGGGTAAAACAGCTATAGCTGAAGGTTTAGCGCACCGAATTATTAATGAAGATGTGCCTGATAATCTAAAAAGCAAGCAGATTTACTCCTTGGACATGGGAGCTTTAATTGCAGGAGCAAAATACAAGGGAGAGTTTGAAGATCGATTAAAGTCTGTAATTAAAGAGGTTACTTCGGCAAATGGAGAAATTGTACTTTTTATTGATGAGATACATACCTTAGTTGGTGCAGGCGGTGGCGAAGGAGCTATGGATGCTGCTAACATTCTAAAACCTGCATTAGCCCGCGGTGAACTGAGAGCAATTGGGGCAACAACCTTAAATGAATATCAAAAATATTTTGAAAAGGACAAAGCACTTGAAAGACGTTTCCAAAAAGTATTGATTGATGAGCCAAGTAATGAGGACGCGATTTCCATTTTAAGAGGAATCAAAGAGAAGTACGAAACGCATCACCGAGTACAAATTAAGGATGAGGCAATTATAGCAGCGGTAGAACTCTCCCAACGTTACATTACCGATCGTTTTTTACCAGACAAAGCAATTGATTTAATTGATGAGGCAGCTGCTAAATTGCGCATGGAGATGAACTCTAAACCAGAAGAATTGGATGAGTTGGACCGGAAGGTGATGCAATTAGAAATTGAGCGTGAAGCAATTAAGCGAGAAAAAGACAACGTAAAGTTAAAACTACTTTCTGAGGAAATTGCAAACTTAAATGAAAGGAGAAACGAATTAAACGCCAAATGGCAAGCAGAGCGTGAAATTGTAGACGGCATTCAAAAAGCAAAAGAAGAAATAGAAAATTACAAGTACGAAGCAGAAGCTGCTGAGCGTGCTGGAAACTATGAAAAAGTAGCAGAAATACGCTACGGAAAAATTAAAGAGAGTGAAGCTAATTTAGAAAAGTTCAAGGCGCTGCTTATCGAATCTAAAGAAAGGTCCACTTTAATTAAAGAAGAAGTTGATGCAGAAGAAATTGCTGATGTAGTAAGCCGTTGGACAGGAATACCAATTTCAAAAATGCTGCAAAGTGAGCGAGAAAAACTACTTTATTTAGAAGATGAACTCCACAAAAGAGTCGTTGGTCAAAATGAAGCAATTGAAGCAGTTTCTGACGCTATTCGAAGAAGCCGAGCAGGGTTGCAAGATGACAAGAAACCAATTGGTTCCTTTATATTTTTAGGAACAACAGGAGTTGGTAAAACAGAATTGGCAAAATCGTTAAGTGAGTACTTATTCAGCGATGAAAATGCAATGACACGAATTGACATGAGTGAATACCAAGAACGTCATGCAGTTTCTAGATTAATTGGAGCGCCTCCCGGATACGTTGGTTATGACGAAGGTGGACAGTTAACCGAAGCCGTAAGAAGAAAGCCCTACTCTGTTATTTTGTTAGATGAGATTGAAAAAGCACATCCAGATGTATTTAACATTTTACTGCAAGTATTAGATGATGGAAGATTAACAGACAACAAAGGTCGAGTGGTAAACTTCAAGAACACCATTATAATTATGACATCTAATTTAGGCTCAGATATTATTCAAGAGAAGTTTGAAGACTTAGACGAGAATAAAATTGACACGGTTATGGAGTATGCAAAGAAGGAAGTGATGGCTTTGTTGCGCAAAACCTTACGGCCAGAGTTCTTGAACAGGATTGACGAAACTATAATGTTTACTCCACTAACAAAAGACAATGTAAAGGAGATTGTGAAAATACAATTAAATGGAATTGAGAAGTTAGCAGCTAAAAGCAACATAAGTTTAACCGCAACAAACGAAGTAATAAATTACTTATCGGAAATTGGTTATGACCCACAGTTTGGCGCGAGACCGATAAAAAGAGCCTTGCAACGTGAAGTATTGAACCAGCTTTCTAAAGACATATTAGCAAGTAAAATAGCTCCTGGAGATGTGGTTATAATGGATGTATTTGAAAACCAAGTCGTATTTCGGCAACCCTTAGAAAGTGAAATTAAAGAAGCGATGAAAGTCTAAAAATAGTCGAATTCTAATCTTAAAGCCCAAAGAATTCTTTGGGCTTTTTTCATTCTTTTTTTAACATAAACGTTATAATTGCTGAAGATTTACAAGGATTAATTCAACAAGGCAACTTCGCCCTATGAAGACTCCTATAATTACCTTTGCCATCGTTAATTAAAATTATAACACAATGGCACTGATATCCTCTAATCCGTTTCCAATTGGAACAAAAGCACCTGATTTTAGTCTGTACGATACAATTTCTGGTAAAACTCTTTCTTTAAACAATCTAAAAGGCGAAAAAGGCACTGTGATCATGTTTATTTGTAACCATTGTCCTTTTGTACTTCATGTAAATAAAGAACTTGTAAAGCTGGCAAACGACTATGCCTCTAAAGGAATAAAATGTATCGCTATCAGCAGCAACGACGTTGAAAATTACCCGCAAGATTCGCCTGAATTAATGAAAGTACAGGCACAGAAATTAGCATATCCCTTTCCCTATTTATACGACGAAAGTCAATCGGTTGCGAAAGATTATGATGCTGCCTGTACTCCTGATTTTTATTTATTCAATAATAAATTGGAAGCGGTATATCATGGTCAACTCGATGATTCTAGACCTGGCTTAAAAACAGAAGTAACAGGAAAAGATATACGAGCTGCAATTGACCAACTACTACACAATAAGAAAATAATTAAAAATCAACTTGTTAGTGTTGGGTGTGGCATCAAATGGAAATAAAAATTACTAGAAAAGGCATATGAATAGAAAAAAATTGTTTTAATAGTTTTTAACAGCATTTTCAATAGTTTTACTATTAATTTTGCAAATTGAAACACTATTAATGAAAAGTTTAATCTCAAACATTCAAATTCAAGTTCAGCACAGTCTGTATTTAAAAGACCCGCTATCCAGTGAATTGGGTAAAAAAATCATAAAAGGCAGTATTGAGTTGATTTGCGAACTTGGTTTCGAACAATTCACATTTAAAAAGTTAGCTGTGAAGATAGCTTCTACAGAAGCATCGGTTTACCGCTACTTTGAAAGTAAAAACAAGGTCTTGCTCTATTTAACAAATTGGTATTGGTCATGGCTAGAGTATAGATTGGTTTTTGCAACAACCAATGTCCCTTCGGCATACGACCAATTAACTAAAGCAGTTTATTTACTTACCGAAGATATTACCGAGGATGGTAACTTTGAACACATTGATGAAGGAAAACTTCATCAAATAGTACTCTCTGAATCCTTAAAGTCCTTTCTTACCAAAGATGTTGACTCTGATAACGAAGGTGGTGCATTCGCTCCTTATAAAAATTTAGTTCAACGGATTAGTAACATCATTTTACAAATAAATCCAAACTACAAATACCCTCACATGCTAGTTTCTACTGTTGTGGAAGGAGCACACATTCAGCGTCATTTTGCGAACCATTTACCACGATTAACCGACGTTGTTGAGGGAGAAGATGCGGTTGCAGAGTTTTACTCTCAAATTGTTTTTAAAGCCATTAAATAATATGCCAAACGAAATTAAACTTACTCCACTCGATCGTTTTTGGAAGATGCTCAAGCCCGATCAGCGAGAGATTAAAAACGTTTATACTTACGCCATTTTCAATGGCATCATAAACCTCTCTCTCCCTCTCGGTATACAGGCTATTATCAACCTTATTCAAGGTGGTAGATTAAATACCTCGTGGGTGATTTTGGTAACGTTAGTTACACTTGGAGTTGCAATGACGGGAGTTTTACAAATTTTTCAGTTACGAATAGTAGAGAATTTGCAACAAAAAATATTTACTAGAGCGGCATTTGAATTTGCGTACCGAGTTCCACGAATTAAAATGGAGCAACTTTATAAAGAGTATGCACCTGAGTTAATGAATCGATTTTTTGATATTATAACTGTTCAAAAAGGACTTTCAAAAATTTTAATTGACTTTACAGCAGCAGGTTTACAAATTGTATTTGGATTGATTTTATTATCTTTTTACCATCCTTTTTTCATCCTTTTCAGTTTATTATTAATTGTATTATTGTACAGTATTTTTAAAGTAACCGCTAAAAAAGGACTTGAAACAAGTTTACTTGAATCAAAAAGCAAATACAAAACGGTTCATTGGCTAGAGGAACTTGCAAGAACAAATACAACGTTTAAACTCACAGGAAAAACTGACCTGCCATTGAGCCGAACAAATAAGAACGTTGATAATTATTTAACTGCAAGAGAAGGTCATTTCCAGATTTTAATGCGTCAATTTTCATTAATGGTCATGTTCAAAGTTCTAATGACGGTCGGTTTATTGGCGATTGGAGGAATCCTTGTTATGGATCAACTAATGAACATTGGTCAATTTGTTGCAGCAGAAATAATTATACTATTAATTATGAACTCTGTAGAGACATTAATAAGCAGTTTAGAAACCATTTATGACGTACTTACGGGAATTGAAAAGGTAGGTCAAGTAACTGATTTAGAACTAGAAAAAAATACAGGTTTAGACGTGGAAGTTGAATGTCAGTCTCCGGGAATGCAAGTTGACTTAGTTAACCTTTCCTTCAAGTATCCTCAAAACGAGAGGTTGACTTTAAAGCAACTAAACCTTACTATCAAAAGAGGAAGCCTTGTATCCTTGGTTGGGAAAAACGGGTCAGGAAAAAGTACATTGATTCGATTATTAGCCGGTTTATACGAATTACAAAGTGGTCAAATTCTGTACGATGAAATTGGAAAAGAAAGTTTTTCGGTAGAGTCTCTTCGCTCTGCTATTGGAGACTGCTTGTCGCAGGAGGAACTCTTCCAAGGAACCGTTTTTGAAAACGTAACCATGGGAAAAAATATTACTATTGGCAAGGTGAAGGAAATTTGTAGAAAGGTTCACTTAACAGATTTTATTAACAACCTAGGCAGAGGTTATGACACAGAGCTAGATCCTCAAGGAAGTGGATTAGCTGAAAGCACGGTTCAAAAACTACTTGTTGCCAGGGCAATCCTAAACGCTCCTAAATTGTTACTCGTGGAAGATAATTTAGACGCCATAGACGATAAAGAGAAAAAAGATATCATTGACTTTTTAAGAGATAAAAGTAACAATTGGACCGTAATTGCTGCGACCAAAAATGAATACCTAATTAAAAAATCAGAACAAGTAATTGAACTAGAAAACGGGAATATCATCTATGACGGTACACCTGAAAACTATAAAAGAAAGTAGACATGTTAAATATAAGTAATGAAAACATTGAGAAAGCTTTCAAAGACAGCAATTTTTCTGCTTTAAAACACATCAATTCTGTAAAGTCTGGGAAAGTCTTCATGCGGCTTTTGATGGTTGTTTTTGGAATTATTTTAATTTTTATGTTTCTCCCATGGACGCAGAATGTCAGAGCGGAAGGAGAAGTAACGACATTAAAACCAGATCAAAGACCTCAAACCATCAATTCTATTATTGGTGGCAGGATTGAAAAATGGTTTGTGCAGGAAGGTGATTTTGTAGCCAAAGGAGATACGATTTTATTTATATCAGAAGTAAAGGATGATTATTTTGACCCTAACCTACTTGAAAGAACAGCTGATCAAGTAAAGGCAAAAGAGTTTGCCGTTAAATCATACATGGAAAAGATTAAGGCTCTTGATAACAGAGTTGATGCGTTAAGCCAAACGGGGGTCTTAAAATTAGAGCAAACTAAAAATAAACTGAAGCAAGCAGAACTGAAAATAATAAGCGACAGTATTGATTACAAAGCATCAGAAATAAATTTTAAAATTGCGGAAGACCAGTCTGGTCGACTACAAAAACTATACGATGAAGGATTGAAATCATTAACTGATTTAGAAAATCGGAAAAATAAGATGCAGGAAGCTCAAGCAAAAATGATTTCGTCAGAAAATAAGCTTTTAACTACTCGAAATGAATTGATTAATGCGCAGGTTGAATTAATGTCAATTCAGGCCCAATACAGAGACGATATCGCCAAAGCAGAATCAGACAAGTATACTGCAATGTCGAATATGTACGACGCTGAAGCCACGGTTACCAAACTTCAAAACCAATATTCTAATTACAGCTTCCGATCAAATTTATACTACATTACAGCACCTCAAAATGGATACATTACTCAAGCGATACAGGTGGGTATCGGCGAACTGATTAAAGAAGGCGAAGCAATTATAAGTATAATGCCTGCAAATTATTCTTTGGCCGTCGCGTTGTATGTAAAACCAATCGATTTACCGTTAATGGAAGTTGGACAGGAAGTTAGAATACAATTTGACGGATGGCCTGCAATTGTTTTTTCAGGTTGGCCCAACACTTCCTATGGGACGTACGGTGGAACTGTTTTTGCCCTTGATAATTTTATCAGTACCAATGGTAAGTTTAGAGTCTTAGTAATGCCCGATACAGCACAATATGAATGGCCTTCTGCATTACGAGTTGGAGGAGGAACGAACAACATGCTACTCCTAAAAGAAGTTCCAATATGGTACGAACTATGGCGACAGTTGAACGGATTCCCTCCTGATTTTTACAAGAAAAGCCGGTTAAACCCTCCCAACAAAGTGATGAAATGATACGGAAATTCCAATTTCTAGGTCTTTTATTGACCATCTCTGCCGTTAGTGTTGGTCAAGAAAAAATACCCGAGCGATTTAACCAATCGAGTTTTTTTGAGTTAGTAAAGGCCAACCACCCTATCGCCTTACAAGCACAGAATAGAGTAGAAATGGGAACTGCCCAAATTCAAGAAGCTCGAGGCGGCTTTGACCCAAAAATTCAAGCGGATATTGCACAAAAATATTTTAATGGAAAAGAATATTATGATTACGGCGAAGGGAAGCTAAAAATTCCGACTTGGTTTGGAATTGAGTTCGAAGGAGGATACGAGAGAAACCAAGGAGAGTTTCTAAATGCAGAAAGTAGCGTTCCTTCGGCCGGATTGTGGTTTGCGGGTGTTTCTGTCTCTGTTGGTGAAGGCTTATTTATTGATGAAAGAAGGGCCTCCTTGCGAACTGCCCAGGCAATGTTAAACCAGAATATAGCAGAGAAGGATTTAATGTTGAACAACTTACTGCTAGAGGCGGGTTACGCCTATTGGACTTGGTTTAGTTCTTACTATGCCTTGGAAATAAATAAAGATGCGTTAGATTTGGCAAACGTTCGTTTTATAGCAGTAAAGCAAAGTGCTGCTTTTGGCGATAAACCAACTATAGATACACTAGAATCAGTCATTCAAGTACAGGACAGAATGCTAAATTTAAATCAGGCAGAATTAGACTTCAAAAATGCCACTGCGTACCTAAATACGTTTCTATGGAAAGATGGCTTACTGCCACTCGAATTACCTGACAACTCAATACCCGAGGTTTTTGATCCTACTAAGCTAGCGTTAGAAAACTTAAAAATAACATTACAACTAGACAGTAGCTTAAATGCTCATCCTGAATTAAGAGCTACTCGATCAAAAATGGAACAGTTAAGTGTAGAAAAACGGTTGGTAAAAGAACAAATAAAACCCACGTTAGACTTAAAGTATAAACCAATAACAGAAGCTGTTGGCGATAATCCATTTTCAGAATACTCCATTAACAATTACACTTGGGGACTACAATTTGAATTTCCTATCTTTTTAAGGAAAGAAAGAGCGAAGCTCAAACAGATTAATTTAAAGTTAGAGAACAACACCATTACCTTTGAAAACAAGAGGGTTACATTGGCATTTAAAGCAACAGCTGCAAAGAATGAATTTGAAACAACCATGATACAAATAAGACTCTACGATAGAACCGTAGAAGATTACAGTAAACTATTGGAAGGTGAAAGACGATTATTTAATGGCGGAGAGAGTTCATTGTTCATGATTAATTCTAGAGAAAAAGGCTTTATCCAAGCTGAATTAAAAATGGTTGAGTTAGTAACTAAAAACCGCAAAGCTATTTTGAAAATCCAACATGCGATTGGTCAGCTTTCAAATCTGTAAGATACTATGCTGTAGACCACTCTTAAAGCCATTTTAAGATTATTATATCGAATTGCTCTAACAAGAGCTTAACCCAAACTACAATAAGTATCGGCAGAACAATAAAACTTATTTTGTTAAACTCTGCTGCCGTTCTAAAATCTAGATGAAGGAGGTGCATGACAGCTCTAGTCATTCCCGTAGAATACATCAAGTCTTCAACTCCAAACCAGGCAAAAACACTTATTGAGGGACCTTCATTAAAATAATCTTTAGGTAGTAAAAATAAAACCACGGGAATCGTAATTAAACCCGTGGCTTTTGTAATTTTTATAATTTTCTTAGAAATATTCAATACTTATAACTTATTAGAATAACCTCCTGATTTAGGACCTAAATCTCCTGTAATAATTCTAATAATATCGATTAGTGTCCAGATACCACAAGCTCCAAAAGTTAATAATTGAACAACTCCCTGCCATGTGTAACCCAAATAAAATCTATGAATTCCTATACCACCAACAATTATGGCAAGAATCAGGGCAAGAACCTGATCGCTACCTGCTCTATTCGATTTAGATTCTTTCTTTTAATCCGCTTTCGAGGCACTCTTTAATTCTGCATTATTTGCCTTTTCAATAATTTTTTCAATTTTCTTAGAAATAATTTTAGAAGCAATAGCAGCCTTTATTGGAGTTGTTGTCTCTTTCGCTTCGTTGATTATATTGACAATTGGAGTGCTTTCATTTTTTGAAGCTGAAATGGCAGTGACAGGTACTTGCTCAGAAACTACTACTCTCTCAATTTTAACTTCTTTATCATTATTTTCCGACTCCTTTTTAGCAAGGTCAGTTGAATTAGAATTACTTCTAACAAAGAAACCCTTATTGTATTTTCTTTTTTGAATAAGCTTACTGGATACGACATTGCTTGACTGTGTACAAGAGGCTAAAACCATCGCCGCAATGACTAACCCTGAAATGGATTTAACACTTAAAAAATTCTTTATAGATAAATTTGTTTAATTAGGTGGTCAATCCTATTTTAGACCATTTATTAATAATGCCTTACAATTATAAGAATTTAATAGCTAACTAACCTAATGAAGCGCAACGTTTTAATTTCTTAGCTTTTTTTTTCTTACTCTTCTGCTTATTCTAACTACTTTTGCCGCCCAATTTTAACGGTATGAAAAAGTACATTAACCTTTTTGATTTTTCTCAAAAAGTAAACTACAAGAACGAAATACTTTCAGGTTTAACCGTAGCACTAGCTCTTGTTCCTGAGGCGGTTGCCTTTGCAATTATAGCAGGTGTTTCGCCGCTTACAGGCCTGTATGCTGCTTTTATGATGGGACTTGTTACTTCTATTTTAGGAGGTAGACCTGGAATGATTTCAGGTGCAACAGGAGCTATTGCTGTTGTTTTAGTAAGTTTAGTAAAAGACTATGGTGTAGATTATATTTTTGCTACAGTAATACTTGCTGGAATTATTCAAACGAGTGCGGGTATTTTGAAGTTGGGTAAACTCATGCGTCTGGTTCCCCAACCTGTAATCTTTGGGTTTGTAAACGGACTAGCAGTCGTTATTTTTATGTCACAGCTAGTAAGTTTTCAAGATGGATCAGGAAATTGGCTCAGTGGAGAATCTTTATACATTCTATTAGGGTTAGTTGGCTTAACGATGCTTATTATTTGGGGCTTACCCAAAATTAGCAAAGCAATCCCAGCTTCATTGGTTTCTATATTAGCCATTTTCGGAATTGTTGTTTTCTTTGGAATAGATACCCAAACAGTGGGAGATATTGCATCTATTGAAGGTGGCTTCCCTCCTTTCGCTATTCCAAACGTACCCTTCAGTTTAGAAACTTTAGCCATTATCTTTCCTTACGCTGCAATTGTAGCAGGGGTTGGTTTAATTGAAAGTTTGCTAACCTTAAACATAATTGATGAAATAACTGAAACAAGAGGCCGAGGAAATAAAGAAGCAATTGCCCAAGGTATAGCCAATATCTTAAGTGGTTTCTTTTCAGGAATGGGTGGCTGTGCGATGATTGGTCAAAGTTTAATTAACATCTCTTCAGGTGCAAGAGCAAGACTATCTGGTATAGTTGCTTCTATTATGCTACTCATTTTTATAATGTATGGCTCAAGCTTAATAGAACAAGTGCCCATTGCAGCATTAACAGGATTAATGATTATGGTAGCCATTGGAACATTTGAGTGGGCTAGTTTGAGAACTTTTAACAAAATGCCTAAGTCAGATATTTTTGTGATGGTGGTCGTAACCTTAGTCACTGCGGTGCTTCATAACTTGGCGTTAGCTGTTGTAATTGGTGTTATTTTAGCTGCCCTAGTATTTGCTTGGGACAATGCAAAACGAATTCGTGCAAGAAAGTTTGTAGATGAAAAGGGAGTGAAGCATTACGAAATATACGGTCCATTATTTTTTGGTTCAACTACTGTTTTTGCAGAAAAATTTGACGTTAAAAATGATCCTGAAGAAATAATTATTGATTTTCAAGAAAGCAGGATTGTAGATATGTCTGCAATTGAAGCAGTAAATAAACTCACAGAGCGCTACCTTAAAGTAGATAAAGTTGTTCACTTAAAACACTTAAGTTCAGATTGCATTGAATTACTTCAGAATGCTGATAAGCTAATTGATGTGAACGTAATTGAAGATCCAACTTACAAAGTTGTAAGCTAAACAGATACCTTTCCTCACAACAGATCAGATTTATATTCAGCTAATTTATATCACCTGCGCTTCGCTGTATGGTATTTTTTTGAGACATTGACCGGAATTGTGCGGTCCATTAATTAGAAGGTTCACATGGACTCTAGTTTTTCTTAACATTACCTATCATTTAACGGAATCTGATACTTTTCTACAAAAAAATTAACTTATTTTCTAGCTGTAGGTCTCCTTACAAGATAAAATTTAAGTGAGCGTAAAGACGTAGCATGTTTTAATACTTTTTAGGTATGTCAGCTCCTTCTAATTATAAAAAATTATGTTACCTAAATTACCTGTAAGATTTTGAATTTACGATGGAGAATAAAATTATATTTTACCCGGGATACTTTTCTAATCAGCAACAGTGAAGTACAAAAAAGATGGCATAAAAAAACCCCTAAATCTCAGACTTAGGGGTTTTTAAGTAAAATATATGATCTACACCTTAAACAACTTTAACGTTTATAGCATTCATTCCTTTTTTACCTTCTTTCAAATCAAATTCTACTTCGTCACCTTCTCTAACTTCATCAATTAGACCTGATACGTGCACAAAGTGCTCATTTTCTGATTCGTTCTCTTTAATAAAACCAAAGCCTTTAGTTTCATTGAAAAATTTTACTGTTCCTTTACTCATTATAAAAAATTAAATATATTAAAGTGCAAAACTAGGTTAATATATTGGAATTCTCTACTTTATTTCAATAAATCGTTAATAAGCTGATGAAATTTAATCATTCGTCCTTTTAAAAATAGAAAATAACCTGTGATTAACTTTCAAATTCGTGTAAACAACAGAAAGTCGGCACCTTATAGTTCGCTAAATAAGAGCAGATTAAATAAAAGCCCATTCTTTCATCTTCTTCATTTGGCTTCTGCTACTTACAAAATTTTGTTGTTGACCATCCTAATTAAAAAAACATTGTTTAAGAATCCTTATTTTAATAAAAGTCTCTTTATTGCTTAGCACGGTGAAAACCCAACTCAAATTTATTCTAGCGCCACTCTTTAAATCAAAAGAAATTGAGTGGTACTGATTGAAGTCACTTGATTGTCAAAAAAGATATATCAAACATATATAACATTTTATCTACAACCGTGTTAATATAAATTAACAAGATTAGCATTTTTACGTCATGACGAAATCAAGCAAGTTTATTTTAAAAATCTGTCTATTATTGTCGGGTATTTTTTTAAATTATAAAGCTATTGCTCAGTTTACCTATGTTGGAGCAAACTTAAACTTTAACATATTAAGTATCGAAACAAGCGATCTTGGGTCAGATGAAGGTACAAATATTAGAGGTATGGACATTCAACTTCAATTTTTATCCAGACCATTCAAAAATATTGGATTTGGAGCTTCGCTATCTATTCCAGGAACCCAAAAGACTGAAATACACTTAGCTTCAGAAGGAGGAAATTTTATATATAATCCAGAGTACAGCACCAATACCTATGGTATATCCACTCCTTACTCCTCTACTTCCTTTAATTATAATTTAGAAAGAAAATTATCCACAACTTTATTTGCACGATTTATTTCCAACTCACAGAGAAGTCTCTACCTCGATATCAGATATTCATTTATGAGAATTGAAGAAATATATTCATTCTTTAGGCCTGAGATAGCTGCTACGTCAAGCTCTCAATTAGTGCCACAGGAAGGTTTCTCTTCGAAAGAAAATATTACTCTCTCAGGTGTTGGTTTTTCGGTAGGAATTATGCCGATGATTACAGACAAGATTTACTATCAAACCTCTGCAACATTGGATGTTCTAAGTTCAAACTCGAAGGGTTTTACTCATGAAGTAAGCACTGCCGAAGGTTTTTCAAATGATGATTACAGATATTCAAAAATCAATAGTTCTTTGAACAATACAACCCTCTTTTGGAGCTTAAATATTGGTTTTGGATGTTATTTTTAATTCCCAATTTATCAAAAAAAATGAAAATTTTATATCTATTCTTATTTTCCTTTTTTTGCACTCAATTAAATGCCCAATTCACCTACTTAGAAGCCGACTTAGCTTTCCAGTTTATTAAGTATGAAAAGGGTGATGTAATGTTTGATAATCAAAAAATACAAACGAATAGTTTTTCGGTAATTGTTTCATAAATACACAGACCAACTAGGTTTATGGGTTTAGGACTGTCCCTTGGCTTACCTATGGCTCAAAGCACAAAATGGGGATTTCAAAATGCTCCGTTAACCTCGGGGAGTTTTTTAGAAGACGACGATAATTCATTCTCTTCAGGAGAGTTCGCACCCGATAATTACGATTATAGTGTTAAGCATAGTCCGACTGTTACATTGTTTGGTAGACTTTTCTTCAAACCCAATTTTCCTTTGTTTATAGATCTACGCTATACTTTTTTAAGCATTGAAGAAACCTTCACTTTTGAACGAAACACATCCTACCCTGTCGATATTAATTTCAGTGGACAACGTCAAGCTCGTGGCCCAGGCTTATCGTTTGTACTCAATCATATTTTTCAAAAGGGTTTCTATATAAATTACAAATATTCGGTTGACTTTTTAACATTCGATAGATTGCCTACATTTTCATACGATATATTGTATGATTCATATTCTAACAGAAATATTTCAGCTAGAATAGCAAGTCCTATTGAAACGACACATAACATGCACAGCTGGATCTTTGGATTCGGATATTACTTCTAACCATGAAAAAATTTAAACTATTACTTTCACTACTCATACTTTGCTCAGTAGCAGTTCATGGGCAATTTCATTATGATATTAAAACAACACCTGACTCAGCAATCGTTTCTGTTAACGGTATAGTAAAGTGTGCAACTCCCTGCGTTATAAAATATAGATGGAGAGATGCAATTAACGACAAGATAGTTTTTGAAATAAAAAGCGAAGACTATAAAACTTGGAGTGATACACTTCGAAAAAAACCTCGCAGTTTTGATAAGTTTTTAAATTGGGACTTAGAGTTAGATTTTCCAATTTTTGACTTAGATGATAATGAAGCATTAATAAGTTTCGACAAGCTTATAGCAGACTTTAATGACGGCAGAATAATTGGAAAAACTGTGGATATAAATGGGAATTCTGAATTGATTAAATGGTCAGGCTCAATTAAGGTAGGTGATGATGTTTTTGAATCTAAGTTTTATGAAGTTCTAACCAATATGGGATATAAGTCTGCCTACACGGAAAGTGTAAAGCTTTTTGCAGAAGAACAGAGGGAAAGGCCAAAGCTCCCAAGATATACAATTGGCGTTGAGATTACCGATTATCATATAAATTTAGTGGAGAGTAAACAAAAAGGTTACTACTCTACCACTTTAAAAGGTAGAGCAAATGTTGAATATACTTGGTCTGTTCTTGACAAATCTAGTGGAGAGGTGGTTTATAAAAAAGTAACCAACGGAATTAATCGCTTTTCACAAAGTAATTATGAAGAAATAGAATACAATTTAGTGACTTTTGAACCCGCGTTAATTAACTTTTTAGCTGAGCAAGAGTTTTACGATTTAGTAGTAGGTAGTGACGATGTTGACGTTTCAGGAATTACAGACTCGAATAAATCTGATCAAAAATTGAACGAAATAGAAAAAATGTCTACTTCAAAATATTTAACCTCCAGCGAAATGATTCAAAAAGCGAGCGAGGCTTGCGTTACTATTATAACTGATGGTGGTCATGGCAGTGGCGTTGTTGTATCCAAAAAAGGAGCAGTTTTAACTGCTTACCATGTTATTGAAGGAGTAAATCAAATCAATGTCAAATTTTCTAATGGGCTAACCTTAAAAGCTAAATTGATAGACTACGATAAGTTTAATGACATTGCGTTACTTGATATAACAGGTGAAGGATTTAGGGCCTTACCATTATTACCAAAAGGAAAAAGCATAGGATTAGGAGAAGAACTGCTAACAATTGGAACACCTGCAGATATAGATTTAGGCCAGAGTATCTCTAAAGGAATATTAAGCGGTAAAAGAAAAATAGAGAACCGAGTTTATCTGCAAACAGATATTGCTGTTAGTCCGGGTAATAGCGGTGGACCTTTACTAAACATGAAAGGTGAAGTGGTCGGCATTGTTCAGAAAAAATTCATTGGCGAGGGGATTGAAGGAATAGGCCTCTCTCTACCAATGGAGGAAATCAGAAGGATAATGGGTTTAGTTGAAAAAAAAATTATTGATTAATAGTGAGCTTAAAACACTTTGTACTCAATTCTCCAAAATCATAGCCGATTGGTTTTTTATTTAATAGTGCGAAATATGTTGATCCGCTTCCACTCATAGAAATATAAAAAGGTGATAATTTTTGAAGTTCTGCTCTTACTTTTTGTAGTGGAACATGCCGAATTTCCAGTGCTTTCTCAAAATCATTTGATACAATTCCTTGCCAATCATTTTGAGGTAGCTCATTTAAAGTTAACAAATTGAATGGCGATTTTTGTGGAATTATATTCGAGTAAGCTTCTTTTGTACTAATGTGAATACCAGGATTTACAACCAAACAGTAACAATTTAATTGTAAATTTATATCAGTAGTTAACTCTTCGCCCCTACCGGTAACAAAAGCCGCTTTGTTTTCAATAAAGAAAGGACAATCGCTTCCCAATTCTGCTGCAAGTTTTTTCAATTTTTCGGTAGACAGGTTCAACTGAAATAACTCATTTAGTCCTTTCAGCACATAAGCAGCGTCGGAAGACCCTCCTCCTAAGCCCGCACCAATAGGAATATTTTTTTCTAAGTGAATAGAAACCGGAGGCATTATAAACTCTTGTGCCAATAATTGATATGCTTTCAAACATAAGTTACTACTAGATTCTCCATCTATTTTAATTCCCGAACTGCTAAAACTCGTCTTTTCAGCTTTCTGAATGTCAACTACATCGTACCACGGAATCGGTAAAAAGATACTTTCCAAATTGTGAAACCCATCTTCTCGTTTCTCCGTAACGTACAGGCCTAAATTAATTTTTGCGTTACAATTTATCCTCATTTTTCAAAAGTAACGCTAATCTTTTAAGCATTAAAAAAAGGATAGAAGTCAATTCAAATTTTGTACTTTTGGGGCTCTATTTTAACGACAATACATGGCTAATTTTTTAGATTTCGAAGAACCTATTAGAGAAATAATTGAGCAATTAGAGCAAGCTAAGCAATTGGAAGAGAAGAGTAAAGTAGATGTCTCTGCAACAACTAAAGCGCTCGAAAAGAAACTAAAAGAGACTCGGACAAAAATTTATGCTGATTTAAGTCCGTGGCAAAAAGTTCAGGTTAGCCGACACCCTGATAGACCTTATACGTTGAGCTATATTGATACAATAACAAAAGGTGATTTTATTGAATTACATGGCGATAGAAATGTAAAAGATGATAAAGCCATGGTTGGTGGAATTGGTACAATAGATGGCCAGTCAGTTATGTTTATTGGCCAACAAAAGGGCATAAACACGAAAATGCGCCAATACCGAAATTTTGGAATGGCAAATCCTGAAGGCTATCGGAAAGCCCTTCGTTTAATGAAATTAGCTGAAAAATTTAATATTCCAGTTGTATCATTTATAGACACACCAGGTGCATTTCCTGGTCTTGAGGCAGAAGAAAGAGGGCAGGGTGAAGCAATTGCAAGAAACCTAATGGAAATGACTACCTTAAAAGTGCCAATCATCTGTATTATCATTGGTGAGGGAGCTTCGGGTGGTGCTTTAGGAATTGGAATTGGAGATAAAGTGTTAATGATGGAGAATACGTGGTACTCTGTTATTTCTCCTGAAAGTTGTTCTTCTATACTTTGGAGAAGTTGGGAACACAAAGAAAAAGCTGCAGCTGCTTTAAAATTAACTTCTACAGATATGTTGCAAAACAAATTAATTGATGGAGTTATAAAAGAGCCAAATGGCGGCGCTCATGCCCATCCGGAAGAAGCATTTGAAATTGTGAAGAAAGAAATAATTAAACAATTAACTAAATTGGTAGAGTTAGACGCAGAAAAGAGAGTTAATGGTCGAATTAAGAAGTTCTCAAATATGGGAGTTGTAAACGAAGGGAAAGCTTAGTACTGATTATATCTAATATCAATACCTACAATTTCGTTTGGTAGCTGAATGTTTTGGACAAAACTACTTTGACGGTAATTGTAGCATTTTAGTAAAGTTCCAGATCCAACATAAAGTTGATCATTTAAATTATCATAGGCAATAATAGATTCACTTTGAGAAAAGTATTGCGTCAGATTATTTGAACTTGGTACGTAAACCAGAAGATCACTTTTTGTACTAATTATAACGTCTCCATTGTTTGCTTTAACCACCTGCCTGATGCTATCTGAAGTGAACAATTCTCCTTGAACGCTAGGTACTTCTATGTTTAATATTCGTGCCTTACCTACATTTGCACTGTTGTAGAATACAAGCGCATTCTTCTCGTCAATAAATTGCATATCGACAATATCACCTAAAAAGGTAGTTGAACGCAAAGGAGCCCCACTACTTCTGTTTAAGATGCGAATTGTCCTATTATTCCCTGAACGGTTCATCTCTTCAAGTAGGTTCACCTCCTCGCCTACTTCAATACTGCCTACTTTTGTAGAGGCGGAGGTTGAAAACGTATAATTATCGAGAAAATTCTGGTTAAATCCCTCTACTCCTAAATCTTGTATCGAAATTCTAACATCTCTTGCATCTGTTTTAATAGAAACAAATGGATTTGGGAAATTTGAATTAAACACGCTAGAAAATACGATGCTATTCCGAATTGGATCAAATACCTGCAACTGATTTCCATTCGCGGGCAAAAACCAAAAGTGCTGATTTAATCGATTAAAAACTGAAGCCTGATATCCTTTCCCAAATTGAAATACCCGAGTGAAGTTAAAATCATTCTGATCTAAGTACAAATCAGAGGTATTTGCCGTTTTACAAGTAACGAATACACCGATTTTTGCTCTGTTTCTTCCTCTAATTTTTACGAAACGAAAAGAGCTGCTCGAATTATCTCCATCAAAAGCTTGCACTCTGAAGTAATAACTGCCTGTTGGCAATAAACTATCAGAAAGCTGAAATACAAAGTCTAACTCGTACTGCTTGACACCAACTTGAAAGTTAACTGCTGGTAAAACTCTGTTTTTTGTGTCATCAGAAATTAAACTTATTTCAACCCGTTCAATTAAATTGTTGTCAGAAATACTAGCACGAACAACAACAGAACCCAATACCGGAAATTCATTATTTTCTAACGGATTCAATATCGTAATGCTCGGCGCTATAGTATCTTCGTCCTTGTTACAAGATAAAATGAAAAGAAGACTCATCCAAAGCAATTTTACAAAGAATCTACTCATGCCGTAAAAATAGTCGAAATCAACGAAAACGACAAGGTTATTATCGTTAACAAGTACCTAAAAACGGTTAATAAACTGTTGATAGGTTGTTCATTATTCTACTATTCCAATAATATAATATGCCTAACAACTGGTTTTAAAGCACTTCAAAAAAAATCATATTTTATGCTACTTTACATCATTAACAAGCGGATGTTTCTACTACTTTTGAAGTATGAACAACCCTGCAGAAAAGACCGATAGAACAAGAAGAAAGTCGACCAATAACAACCTGCAATTGTCCAGTTTAGAACATGGAAAACTTCCACCACAGGCACTAGATTTAGAGGAGGCAGTTTTAGGTTCAATGCTGTTAGAAAAAGAAGCGGTAAACTCTGTTATTGATATTCTTCAGGCAAAAAGTTTTTACAAAGAAAGTCACCAGAAAATATTTGAGGTCATAAAGGACTTATTCGGCAGGTCAGAGCCAATAGACATATTAACGATCACAAATGAGTTAAAATTAAAAGGAGAACTTGAAATTGTTGGTGGTGCTTATTATATTTCTCAACTAACCAACCGTGTAGCATCTGCAGCCAATGTTGAATTTCATGCAAGAATAATTTCTCAGAAATACATACAAAGAGAATTAATTCGAATTTCTACAGAAATTATTACCGATGCTTACGATGAAACGACAGATGTTTTTGCTTTATTAGACAAAGCAGAAAGTGGTCTTTTTGGAGTTACCGAAGGGAACGTTCGAAAGAACTACGATTCCATGTCGGAATTGGTAAGAAACGCTATAAAACAAATAGAGTCGGCTAAGGGCCAAGATGGATCAGTTACGGGTGTTCCTTCCGGGTTTACGGATTTAGATCGAATGACTTCAGGTTGGCAACCTTCAGATTTAGTTATTTTAGCTGCTAGACCAGCTATGGGAAAAACAGCTTTTGCGTTAACCTTAGCAAGAAATGCAGCAATTGATTTTCAAAAAGGTGTAGCTGTTTTTTCTCTAGAGATGGCGTCTATTCAATTGGTAACAAGGTTAATTTCAGGAGAGTCAGAACTTTCGTCGCATAAACTTAGAAACGGTAATTTAAGAAATGACGAAATAGAGCAAATACATGCGAAAATTGGAGGTTTAACCGAAGCGCCAATTTTTATAGATGACACTCCTGCTATCTCCGTTTTTGAATTAAGAGCAAAGGCAAGAAGATTAAAATCTCAGCACGATATTCAAATGCTCATAGTAGATTACTTACAGTTAATGACGGCAGGTGGTGATGGCAAAGGTGGAGGAAACAGAGAACAGGAAATCTCTACTATTTCGAGATCCCTTAAAAGTATTGCGAAAGAATTAACCATTCCGGTAATTGCTCTTTCGCAGCTAAGTAGAGCGGTTGAATCTAGAGGTGGTGATAGACGTCCTCAGCTTTCAGATTTAAGAGAATCAGGTTCCATTGAGCAAGACGCAGATATGGTAATCTTTATTAACAGACCTGAATACTACGGTTTAACAGAAGATGAAGACGGCAATTCAACCGTCGGTGTAGCGAATATCATCATAGCAAAGCACAGAAACGGTGCAGTTGGTGATGTTCAATTAAAATTTACCTCAGAATTAGCAAAATTCTCTGACCTTGAAAAATTTGACTATAATAAAAGTGATTCATTTGCAGAGCTTCCTGTTAACGATGAGTTTGATTCGAATGGAGGAAGTAGCATTACCATGAAGTCGAGAATGGACGACGACCTTGAAGACGATGATACTCCTTTTTAGGTTTTAAGTAACTTCGCTTCTCAACACAGTACTTTTATGAAAAGAATAGGGATTTCTGCGATACTTTTTTTAATCAGCCTTTCAAGTTTTGCATCTTATCTATTGATTCCTATGGACGAAAGTCAGAAGAATCATTTAAAGGCGTATGGTGTTACGTATTGGTGTTTAGAAAGAAATGTTGAAGTGCAATGGCTTTTAAACTATAGAGGCGGCTCATTTATGATCAAATCAGCTAAACCCATTCAAGACGAGATGCTCATTCGAGGTGTATCGTATGAAATTATTCCCGATGCTAAGTCAACTGCAATTCTTAGTGAAATAAGCAACCCTGAAAGTAACACAGATGTTGTCAAATTACAAAAACCCCCTAAAATGGCGGTGTACTCTCCTACGGGTAAGCAACCTTGGGATGATGCTGTGACCTTGGTATTGACCTATGCCGAAATTCCGTACGAGGTAATTTATGACAGGGGAGTAATTGAAGGAAAACTTCCATTATATGATTGGCTTCATCTTCACCATGAAGACTTTACTGGACAGTATGGAAAGTTTTATGCCAGTTATAAGAATGCAGGTTGGTACAAGCAGCAAGTTAAAGACAATGAGGAAATGGCCACAGACCTTGGTTTTACAAAAGTATCTGAATTAAAGTTAGGGGTAGCACTTGAAATAAAAAAATTTACAGCTGGAGGAGGATTCTTATTTTCTATGTGCTCCGGAACTGATTCATATGATATTTCTCTTGCAGCGATGGACATTGACATTTGCGAAAGTATGTTTGATGGAGATGGCTCTACTCCGGATTACAATTCCAAACTAAACTTTACCAACACCTTTGCTTTTAAAGATTTTACGTTAAAAACAAATCCCAACCTGTACGAGTTTTCAAACATCGATGCAACTCCGTTTCATGTTAAAACTCCTGAAAATAGAGACAAATTTACCTTGTTTGAATTTTCTGCTAAATGGGATCCTGTACCGACTATGCTAACTCAAAACCATACAAAAATAGTCGATGGTTTTATGGGGCAAACTACAGCTTACGACAAGCGTTTTATAAAATCTGAAGTACTTATTCTTGGAGAAAACAAGTCGCTAAACTCTGCCAGATACATTCACGGTTCTTTTGGCAAAGGCACATGGACATTTTACGGTGGCCATGACCCTGAGGATTATCAGCATTTTGTGGGAGATCCTCCAACGGATTTAAACCTTCATCCAAACTCTCCTGGGTATCGTTTAATTTTAAACAATGTTTTATTTCCTGCAGCAAAAAAGAAGAAGCAAAAAACATAAATACAGCTATTGAGATAGTAACTCAGCTAAACTGAAATCTGAACAATTTTCTTCCTCGTTGCATTTGTAAAAAAAATGTAACGCTATGAATAGAAATCTTTAAAACTGATTTGGATTTCATTGGTGCTAATTGGAAGTTTATTTTTACTCAATGGACTAATCCATTTAACTTTTTACATCACAGACAATGAGCCTATATTTTCAGGCCTACGACTATTCAACATTGCTGCCCTTATTATTGGAACAGTACTCTTTTCGGCAGGTTATAGAAAGCTAAATAGAGCTTAACAATAAATAAAACTCTTCTTCTTCAAAATAGAATAAGAAAGGCGACCAATTGGTCGCCTTTCTTTATTCTACTTTTTTTCAATTTACATTTTCTCTTTCTTCAATTTCCAACGAAAGCCAGCATAAATATTTCGACCAAATATTGGACCCCATACCATGCTTGCGTCAAACTCATTACTAAATGGGTTTTCTGAATCTATGATAGGTTCGTCTTGTCTAAAATTCAATAAATTTTCAACTCCAGCATAAACTGCCCACCTTTTGTTCAAGTTTCTAGTAATTTGTCCACTCAGCAACATAAAATTTGGAGATTCCTCTTCCCTTCTGTCTTCAACAAAATTATCTTGAGTAGAAGGAATTCGCTGCTCACTAAACCATTGTGTCGTAAAATCGAACATCCAGTTTGCCTCTTTAATTGTTTTCTTGGTTTCATAACCGAGATTAACGAAAAAGCGATGCTCAGGAGTGTAAGGCTGTTGTAAAAGAGTGGTTTCAGTTATATCATTTCTTGATCTGTAATCAGTTTGTACTTGCACCCACCGATACGCCAATCTTATATCTAGAAACTTTATCAATTCATAATCAATTTGCAGTTGAGCCGTATTTGAAAAAGATTCACCATCCAAGTTATAAATATTGACTTCATAGCTATTCTCCATGTCTACTACAACTTGGTTTTCAAATTGTGTTCGATATACGTCAAAATGGATGCTCCCTTCACGGTAATCTAAAGTAAAAGATTTTGAAACATTGAATCCAAAGTTCCACGCCTTTTCCATGTCCAAACCATAAATACCATCTACATTGTCACCCGAAAAATTGAATGCTCTAGAACTAGCCATTAAAGATTGGCGCTCCATTAAAACAGTAGGAGAACGCTGTCCACTTCCTGCTAAAGCTCTCAATACTGTCGTTTCGTTTAATGCATAGCGTAAATGTAATCTAGGCGATGCAAAAGCTCCGTAATAGTTGTGATAATCTCCTCTTAAACCTGCTACCATGGTAAAGTTTGCATTGGGCTTAAAGGTATATTCGAAAAATGCTCCTGGAATTCGCTCGACTCGATCAAAACGTTGGTCTTCAAAACGCTCATCATATTCATCGTAAACAAAACTTGCTCCAGTTTTAAACTGATGATTGGAATTTCCAATTATTGATTGATAAATAAAATTGGCATACCCACTTCTGTGCGTTACATCAAAATCTCTCTCCCCGAATGTAGAATTTTGTTTGTGATTTTTCAACGACCAAAGGAACCCCATACTTTTATATTTGTACCCGCTAAAAACATAACCCAATTTTCCAAATAGCTCAGTACTTTCTGTGTCAATATTGATTCGATAAGGACCTCTCCAATTCAATTTATTATTATTATCGGAAATATGATCTTCGGTATGTCCACCTATTTTATCTTCCTTCAAAAAATGAATCCCAATTTGCCCCATCAAACCCTGGTCTGATTTAAACTTCCATCTATTCAATACGTTAATTTGATTTTGCAAAGGAAAATCTCTAAAATTATCATCGTTAGCATCCACTTCAAAAAGCCTTGTGTTACCGTGCAATAATAAGGTGGTTCCAACATGCTCCGTAATTTGCTCGGTATGCCCAAAATTCACTTCAGATCTTCCTCCCAAGTTTAAAAAAGCATTAGCAAAAGTCTGCTCACCTTGGTCCGGTTTCACCAACTCTACATTTATTTGTCCAGCAATACTTTCATAACCGTTCACCACAGAACCTACACCTTTTGTAACTTGAATTGAACTTATCCAGACACCAGGAATGAAGGAAAGTCCAAAGGAGTTACCTAAACCACGAATTCCGGGCATATTCTCCCGACTTATCATAGTGTATGGTCCATTTAAACCCAACATCCTAATTTGCTTTGTTCCGGTTACAGCATCCGTAAAGTTCACATCCACTGCCGGGTTTGTTTCAAAACTCTCTGACAGATTGCAACAAGCGGCTTTAAACAACTCTTTCTCATTCATAGTAATCGTTGCTAAAGGATTAATGAATGACATTTCTGAAGCTTTACGCCTGTATACAATTTCAACTTCTCCAATATTACTTGAAGTTTTCTTCAAGCTTATACTGACTATCTCCCTATTGGAAGCAATTTTTGAAGTATCACTAGTATACCCTATAAAAGATGTGATCAAGTATTTGGCTCCTTCAGGAACTGCTATTCTAAATAAACCATTTGTATCTGTTGTTGTACCATAATTGGTTCCTTGCCAATATACATTGGCAAACGGAATTGGCTCTAAGCGACCTTTTGAATTTTCATACAGAACAGCCCCGCTAACTTCAGTTTGACTGAACAGCAGGTGAGACCCTACTTGCAAAAGCAAGAGAACTAAAATTATATATTTCATAATATCTACCTTTTAGTCTGAACAATTTGCTCCATCTCGGTAACGGCAGCAATTTGGTAGTTTAGCATAGGTAGTGCTGTCTGCCTTGGCAGTAGGTGTGTCGTGACCATCACCTGAAACAGCATGTTGAATTTTATCCAAATCTGCTTTTTTGGTATTGTACACTACTTTTAAATCTTTTGTCTTCTTATCCCAATCAGCAACTTTAACACCTTTTACTCGTAAAGCAGATGCCTCAATTCTCTTTTCACAATCGCCGCAAACTCCGTCGACTTTGAACGTAACTTCTTGTACTTTACTTTCTTTTTTCTGAGCATAACTTGCAGTAAAAGAAAGTATTGATACTATAAATAATAAATTTTTCATGTTTCTATTTTTTAATGATAAATGATTTTTTAAAAACTCATTTAGCATCAACCATAAAAAATTAACTGCTCATATTTTTGATAAAGATCTTTTTTAATTTGCGGGTGTGGCTCATCTACGAATTCACTACTTGTTGGAGAATTAGACCCAAAAGGTGAGTATAAATATAGCAGTTGAGTAAATGCAAGGAACTGTTTTGATGACAATTGCTGAACCTGTTGCGTTACCAATTCGATGTCCAATTGGTAATATTCAGTTTCATCCTCGCAGCAATCAGTTTCTTTTCCTGCAGTACAAGCTTCCTCTCCTCCTTCGTCTGCACATGGATTAGATTGAATGAAAACACTAATGCCTTCCAATAAATCTCCGCAGTAATGTTTATAAACATTCACGCCTAGTGTGCTGCTCAAAAAAGAGCACATTAAAAACAAAACAACAGACGATTTTAAGGCTTTCACGATGCAAAAATACTAAAGGTTTCACTTCAAATACACTAATTGACATTCGTTAACGAACAATAGAGTGTTTCAAAATAGAATTAACGCAGTTATAAATCTAAATTTGTAATATGCATAAGAATTACAAAAGTCAGCAAGAGGTTATTGAAAAATTGGGAATCAAGAAATTAAATCCAATGCAGCTAGATGCTCAGAAAACCATTGCGAACGAAAATGAAGTGATTATTCTGTCACCCACTGGTACAGGAAAAACATTGGCTTTCTTACTTCCCTTGTTAGATAAATTAGATCCTGATTGCACTGAAATTCAAACACTAATATTAGTTCCTTCACGTGAGTTGGCCATTCAAATTAATCAAGTGATCCGTGATATGGGTTCAGGTTTTAAGACCAATGCTGTTTATGGAGGAAAATCAGGTTCTAAAGATAGAATGGATCTAAAGCACCGACCAGCAATTTTGGTTGGCACGCCGGGAAGGGTTGCCGATCATATGCGAAGACATACGTTTACAACGGAATTTATCAAAACCTTAGTGCTAGATGAATTCGATAAATCATTAGAAGTAGGTTTTGAAAAGGAAATGAAAGACATCATTTCATCTCTTTTCAACGTAGAGAGTAAAATTTTAACTTCTGCCACTCAGGGGGTTGAAATACCTTTTTTTGTTAAACTAAAACAACCTAAAACACTAAATTACCTCACAAAAACATTAGCTAATCTTGCGCTGAAAAGTATTCTTTCTCCATCTAAAGACAAATTAGAGACCTTAGCCAATGCCCTGAGTCACATTGGAAATAAATCGGGAATTGTATTTTGTAATTACAAAGCTTCAATTCAACGCTTGAGTGATTTTCTTCAGGAAAAGAATATACCACACGGTTGTTTTTATGGAGGAATGGATCAAATTGACAGAGAGCGAGCTTTGATAAAATTTAGAAATGGAACACACCGAGTAATTATTGCAACAGATTTAGCGGCAAGGGGAATTGATGTACCTGAATTAAATTTTATTATTCACTATCAATTGCCACAAAGAAAAGAAGAGTTTACGCACAGAAATGGGCGTACAGCGAGAATGAATGCAAATGGGACAGCGTATATCATTCATTGGAAAGACGAACCGCTACCTGACTTTATTCCGAAAATTGAGACAGAAGAGTTGTTAGATCAACCTTTACCTAAGACTCCAGATTGGAAAACCATTTTTGTGTCGGGTGGTAGAAAAGATAAAATTTCGAAAGGCGATATTGCAGGCATCTGCTTTAAAAAGGGAGAATTAAAACAAGATGATTTAGGAATAATTGAATTAAAGGATGATTGTGCTTTCGTGGCAGTTAAGACTAAAAAAGCGTTGCAACTTGTAGAAAAACTGAACAATACCCACATCAAAAAGAGGAAAGTTCGAGTACACCTTATTTAATTACAGACTCTTACGTATTCCAATAAAAACGAAAATCATTACTGTATATCCAATAAAAAAAGGAATAATAAAGGCTTTCAACCCTGCAATTAGCAAGATACTAATTAACAACAATTGAAAACCTAGCCCAAACGTCGAAACTCCCGTCATTAGCCAATTGGGAATAATTTTACCTTGCTCTGCATTCTTATCTAATCGGAAAATAATCTTATCGTAAACTGAATAACAGATGGTGTATAAAGCAAATAAAACATTCACTGCTTTCTGACTTTCGTTTCCCAAAGCTTTTGGTGTTCCTGACTCTACTACCCTACTTGTGGTGTCTCCATTTAGCTTACTTCGTAAAATAACATAGTAATAATTGTACAACGTACCTTGCAGCTGGCAGCAGAAAAAAGCAATTATACCGAGGTATATAGAAGCTTCAGTAATGTAGACTATGACCATGAAAATAATAAAATTCAGAATAATATCAGAAACTGAGTCCAAGTAACGCCCCGTATAAGATGGAGTATTCTTAATCCTCGCTAACTCGCCATCTACGGCATCTAAAATGGACTTTAGAACTAAAAATATACCCGCTAACCAGAAGTATCCTTTCAGCATAAATACAATAGAAATTAAACCAGAAATTACAAACCATACGGTTACTTTGACCGGCGTAACCCTGGTGTTTTTTAAGGAAGTAGCTATTGTTGTTGCTATTGGTCTGCCGTAATCTGAGAGATCTAGAAACTGATGGGCTTTGGGTAATTTGGACAAAGGAGAAAGATATAAGTTGGTTGGTAAAAATACCATATAATATGTAGGTATCTAAATGAAAAAAACAAGCTTATTGTTCTATTTTAATTAAAAAACATTGGCCTACCTTTGGTAAAAGCGATAGGTCAACTGACAAATAGAAACTTAATTACAGAAATTGAGCTCAAAGATACCTTGCTAATTGAGAATAGTAAATTTAACTCACTCATACCTTCTACCAAATTATACTCCCTAAACAACTAGCAACAAACCCATAAAAAATAGAGTCACAATCTTATCAGTTTCTTTCCAAATAAAACTGAATACTACTCTAAAAACATTGCAGTTATTCCTGCTGCAATTGATATTCTTTGAAATAATTCATTCATAATTCAACTGAGTAAACTAGCTGTTGTAGCTCGTTATTTCAAATGAACAGAGATACTTGAATTTGAGAAAAAATCCATTGTCATCAAAAATTTGGTTTCAGACTTTACACTGTCTTGACTTAGCTCTTCTTTCTCAAAGTCTTCTGACTGCGTGAATTTTATAAACTCTTCATCAGATAAAGCGGAGTACTCTTGCTCTTCGTTATTATTAAGAAACAGAAATAATGAGCCAATACCGACTAGTATGGCAATGGAGGCTACTTCTATACGAAAAGGAGTAAATCGGGTTACTTTGTTTTGGAAATTACCATGCTTGCCCGCTCTAAATTTTGCTAATAGCTCTGTTTTTGTTTCCATTATTGGCACTAGATGCTTTAATTGAGCAGTAACATTTGAGATTAAGTCTGAATACTCTTTTAATTCTGTTGAATCTAAATTTTTAATTAACCATTGTTTTTCTTCCGCAGTCAATTTATCTAGGTCTCCCTTTGCCAATAAAATCAATGCTCTTTCTTCACTTTGCATATCAATAAGGATTAAATTCTTTTAATTCATTTGCTAGCTTTTTTAACGTATAAAATAAGCGAGACTTTGTAGTTCCTTCGGAGCATTCCAGTACTTCGCTTATTTCTTTTATTGAAAAGCTGTATTTGAATCGCAATAGGAACGAACTCTGGTGATCGTTTCCAAGTTTGTTTAGTTCAAAAGTCAAGTGCTCAGAAAAAATTGATGAATCCATCTTTTCCGAGCCCTCTTCCCAATTGCTAACTAAACGATTATCTTCTATATTATTGTATTCAATCTTAGACCTACTAAGTGCCCTATATTCATTTTTACATTGGTTGTGAGCCAAAGTATAGAACCAAGTTCGAAAGGTCTTTGTCTCATTAAAACTATCTCCTTTCTCAATTAATTTTACAAATAAGTTTTGTAGAAAGTCTTCCGCTTTTTCTTTACTCTGAAGCTTTGCATAAAAAAAGTTGAGCATCAGCGTAGAATATCTGTCATAGATTAATCGGAAAGCAATTTCATCTCTCTTATTTACAAGAGCAATTAGCTGTTCATCAGTAAATTTATTAGTTGTAGAAGTCCTTTGCAATCTAGTCCTCAAAATTAGCGTTAGCCGGAGCTGTTAGCTTTGTTTTACCTGTTTTTTCTTCAGCATCTCCTACAATCTCAAAAGTTAAGTTATCCATCCAAACTTGACCTGTCTCACTCAATAGAACCCCATAATTAATGGTTGTACTTCTCTCCGGAACACTTAATACGATTTCATATTTGTTCCAATTGGTAGTTCCTTTTATAGAACGGTCTTGCATGTTATCAAAACTGACACTTCCTTTTGCATCATCAACTCTCATCCACATTGCTGCCCAACTTTTTACTTCTTCAGATCTAATAAAGCCAGTTAGTTTTACTTTTTTCCCTTTATACATTTCTGCATCAAATGTTTGCATAATGGTTCCAAAATCGTCTTTTATTTTTGAGGTGTTAGATTTTATAAATGCAACTTTTCCTTTTCTTACTGCATCCTCTACTACGCCTATCTCATAAGATCGAGGACTCGAACCAGATAAAAACCAACCTTTAACTTTTTCATCTATTTTAAATGAAAAAAACACAACTAACAACAATGCAGATGAGATATACAGTATATTCCTTTTCATAATTTTAAATAGTTAGGTTTTTCAATAGCATATACACCGCTTAATCGGAAGCGTTCAATTACATTCGATAAAAATTATACTTCGTCTACGAAAAAGTTGTTTGTGTTTCCCTATTGGACGTTTTCATTTGACCTACTCCAAACATCGCCATTAATATGGAGGTTGCCTTATTGCCAAATTGAAACATTCATTTAGGAAAAGATAAATAATTGATTTTAAAAGTACTATTGCACAGCAGAGAGCAATGAAAAAACATGACCTTCTCCTCATCTTTTTTCCTATAAGTAAAGATTGGTTTACATAGAATAAAGTTGTGATAGATGAACAGGCTATTTTTGGGCAGAAATAAACGTCGCCATTTCCTTTGCCCAAACTTGATAGGTAAATTCTGAGGGATGAACCCCATCACTAAAAAAATCGGTGGTATTAGAAGATATATTCAATCGTTTAGTCCAACCATTAATGGTGATTACTTCTGAGTTATAATAGACGTTTTCGTTGTTTTTAACAACTAGTTGAAGTTGCTCACCCAATAGCTCAACTAGGTTACCCACCACAAATTTTATGGTTTTAGTAAAAGCAGGAAACTCCTTAATTGGGGGCATGTTGGTAAAATAAATTGGAACACTACCAAAACGAATTCTCAATTCATTTATTAAATTTTGAATATCTTGCGCCCATTTTTTTGGAGAGTTTAGCCTAAAGGCGTCATTTCCTCCAAGCCCGATCATAATCATGTGAAAGCGTTGTTCCGTAATTTTTGAAACAATTTTATGTTGTACTCTTTTAGCGGTATAACCGCTTCTAGCATAAACCTTCCAATGAATTGTCTTATTAAATGAACGCGAAAGCTCTTTTGCTAAAGTACCTGCAAATCCCTTTTCATGGGTTTCTACTCCAACTCCTGCAACTGTACTTTCTCCTAAAACTAGCAACTTAATCGGCTCAGAACCATTCACAGTTGCAGACACGCCTTCTATACCTGTCGCCTCTGGTAACTGCGGTAAATTTTTCCGAATATTTTTTCCTTGAAAATAAAGGATGGGCAGTAAGGGAACTGAGATTATTAACCCAATAATATACCTGAGTTCAGTCATGTAATTTACGCATCAACAGCTGCTTTCTTCATTTTACGGTATAAAAATGAATCACAAATATTTCTTTTGGCAAATCGCAAAGGGATATCAGAATTAATAAGCTTTTGAAAGACTTTTTTACTCACACCAAAGTACTCGTAACTAGCGCCATTTGAAAAATCAATTCTCAACACTTGACCTTTTAAATCAAAATCTAAAATCCTGTTTTTGCTAATGGTCTCAGCGTACTCCTCTTTATTTGCTTCCTTTGTTTCAGGTGCAATGCTGATTAAGAAGTGGTAACCGTCAATAATCTGCTTGCTCTTAATTTCCGCTTCCGCAGCTTTTTCATCACCAGCTTGAAACTTATCAGGATGCCAATCCTTTACAAGACTTCTGTACTTTTTCTTAAGATCTTTTAAATCTATTTCTTGCTCTACTGAAAACAGCTTTTTGTACTCGTTAATTCGCTTCATTTGATGATTTTTTCGATTGGCGAAAGTACCTAAATAATCTACTGAAAAAAACTTTAAGCTTGTTAAAAGATTTGGTACAATTAGTGGAAGACTAAATCTACCCTATCCACATTTATATTGCTTCAAAATAAATAGTTAACGGCTATTTTCCCTTGACTTTAAAACGAATTCCTCCTATTTGAGTTACATTCGGTTTACTCGTCTCGTTTGACTTTCTTTGCTTACTCGTTTCATTTGACTTATTTGGCTTAACACCCAATGGTTTTCTAAATTCCTTAGGAGGTAATTTACTCTCCACAGCTCGAATATTTGAATCAGATTTTGGTTTACGCTCCATTTTGCCGCGCTTATGAATGACTAGTCCATTTAAGAAATTACGCAAAATTTGATCTTGCAATTCCATGTATTTCTCGTGATCCTCAGCTCTAAAGAAGGCACTTAATTCCGTTTTTGAAATATCGTAATCCACTAATTTTAAAATTGCTATAATATCTGTGTCCTTATAACTAAGCGCTACTCTAAGCTTTTTAATTATATCGTTATTTGAAAGTGCCATGTGTCGAATTTTGTATTTGCTAATGAACTACTAAGGTAACTAATGCCAGCGTTACTCCAACTAGAATCGGAACGAGCTTCCTAATACTAATATGATGTTCCTCGTTTGTCTCTAGCAGTATGGTGGTTGATAAATGTAAGATGATTCCTATTGAAATTGCTAAAAATTGTTGGTAGACAATTGTGTTAGATGGAAAGTAACTACCCGTAAAAGCACCCAACGGGGCCATTAAAGAAAAAACTAAAAGAGCGAGAAAAATTGTTGACTTTTTTAATTTATAAGCAAGTAGCAAGCTACCAAGTATAATTGCAATGGGCACTTTATGAAGTAATAAGCCAAACAAATACGAATTAGAATCCATCTCATAATTTAACTCTTCCAACGGAAAAGACTCTAAAAAGGCGTGCAGTGCCAAACTTGAAAACACCAACAGTGGAAACTTTCCAATTTTACTTGAATTAACGTGTGTGTGTCCATGCTCAATTCCTCCAGAAAAATAGTCCAGAATTAATTGAAGGAAAAAGCCTATCAATAAATATAAACCCACAGATGCTTCGCTCGATTCAAATAATTCGGGTATTAAGTGTAAAAAACAAATCCCCAATAAATAAGCTCCACTAAAGGACAATAAAGAGGATACCTTACTCTTGAGGTCAAACTTTTTTAGAAAGACCACAGATCCACTTAACAAGCTAATTATAAACAAACTTAAATAAATCATCAATTGCTTTTTTGAACAATAAATATTAGCCGATCGGAGGTTTTCTCGTCGAACAAATTTAATTCATAATCTCCAAAGGTAGAGGAAACTTCAAATCCGCAATCTATAAATATTTTCTTAAAATCTTTAAATCTTAGCAGTTTCACGTGCTCTTTAAATTCATACCGTTTATCTCCGTCCTCAAATTGAATCGTTTTGACAATAAATCCGTGATGAATCTCTTTTCGAACATGGAAGATGATATCTCCTCGCTTTACTTTTTGTTCAGACGGTAGCGTCTTTTCAACTTTTGTAACATTTAAATAATCCAAAACAAGCTGTCCCTTTGGTTTTAGAGCCCTAGCTATAGACTCTATTACCTTAATATTATCCCCCTCTTGTTGAAAGTAACCAAAGCTTGTAAAAAGGTTTACAATGAGATCAAAGTCATTAAAAAAAGGCAACTCTCGCATATCGCCTGTTTTGAAACTTAAGCTTGGTTCAGCCATAGAATTTGCTGATTCAATACTCTGCGGACTTAAATCAACTCCCATTACATCATAACCTAATTTATGTATTTGCATCGCATGTCGTCCTTTTCCACAGGCAAGGTCCAATACTTCAGTGTGTTTCGGAAGGTTTAAAAACTCGAACAATGTTGCAATAAACCGCTGAGCTTCAGAATAGTCTCTGTGATTGTATAACAGGTGATAATACGGTGAATCGAACCAACTCTTAAACCAATTTTGTTGCATGCAGCTATTTTTGATAGCCGTCAAAGTTAGTTAATCATGCAAAAAGAGAACTCATAAGTAAGTTATATAATACCAATTGTAAAATAAATTCTACTAATTTATTGTTTTGTACGACATTTTTAATTTATTTCGTAGTCTCGCAATTGGTGTTTCAATAAGATTCCCCATTTTTGTGTAAAGATTCAACTGTTTAGAATGGACATTAACATATATGATTTATACAATAAAATGGAGCAAGACAGCATCATGTTGTCTTTCAAAGGTAACGTTACATCTGAACTTCTAACCTCTATACTCCAAATTATGGAGTCAAAAATGGAGAAATTAAATGAACCGAACAGAATAAAAAAGAAGGTTTATAACATTCTCGTTGAGGCACTTCAAAACCTTTATCACCACTTGGACAAACAACCAGACAGTGCTCCTCAGGGTCACAACACTGTTATTTTTATGATTGGTAAAACTTCGGAAGCCTACAGTATTTTTACTGGGAATTACATTGCCAATGTCAATGCTGTTAAATTAAGAAGTAGGTTAGAAAAAATTAATTCACTTGAGCCAGAAGAATTAAAAGCATATTACAAAGAAGTTTTAAATAACGGAATGATGTCTGACAAAGGCGGTGGTGGATTAGGAATGATAGACATTGCACGAAAATCAGGTCAGAGATTAGATTTCGATTTTCAAAAAGTGGACGAAGAGTTCTCGTTCTACAGTTTAAATATAAATATACCTCAATAGTTAACAATAGAAAAGATGGAAAATTTAGTTATAGAAGGATCTCCAAAAACTCCAACTATTAAGTTCAGCCCAGAAGAAGGAAAATTATTGATTCAAGGAAGATCAATTCCTGAAAATTCAATTGATTTTTATAAACCTTTGGTGGATTCTTTAGAAGAGTATACAGGAAATGTAAAAGACACAACCTCAGTTGATATCGTTTTAGAATATTTCAACACTAGTTCATCTAAATGTATTTTAGACGTATTTAAGAAGTTAGAAAAAATTAACGAAGCAGGTGGTGGCGTGACCATTAACTGGCATTATGAAGAAGACGATGAGGATATGTTAGAAGCAGGGGAAGATTACCAAGCGATTATCAATATCCCATTTAAAATGGTTGAAATCGAGGAAGAAGATTAAGGAATAAAATAAAAAGCCCGAATTGAAATTTCAACTCGGGCTTTTGTATGTCTTAAAACCAAATCTATAGATCAAGTGGATTATCAAATTTCATATGCTTCACAGATTCCCCAGATTCCCTCAATTCTTTTAGAGCATCTATACCAATCTGTAAGTGATTGTTAACGAATTTAGATGATACTTTTTTATCGCTTTCTGCTGTCTTTACTCCCTCAGGTATCATAGGATTATCTGAAACTAATAATAAAGCACCATGAGGAATCCCATTTACAAACCCTACTGAAAAGAGGGTTGCTGTTTCCATGTCTACCGCCATGGCTCTAATTTCTCTCAAATAATCCTTAAACTTCTCATCGTGTTCCCAAACTCTTCTATTTGTGGTATACACAGTTCCTGTCCAATAATCCAGCTGGTGTTTTTTAATCATGGACGAAACTGCTCGTTGTAAACGAAAACTTGGTAAAGCAGGAACCTCAGGTGGCAAATAATCATTACTTGTCCCGTCACCTCTTATCGCGGCAATGGGCAAAATAAGGTCACCTAACTTCGTTTTACGTTTTAACCCACCGCATTTACCTAAGAACAATACTGCCTTTGGCATAATGGCTGAAAGTAAGTCCATAACTGTAGCCGCCATAGCACTTCCCATACCAAAGTTTATAATGGTAATGCCGTTACTTGTTGCGGATTGCATGGGTTTGTCTTTCCCTTGAATTTCAACTTCAAATTCTGAAGCAAACATTTCTATGTAATCACCAAAGTTGGTGAGCAAAATGTAGTCTCCAAAATCCTCTAATTGAACCCCGGTATATCTTGGTAACCAATTATCTACTATCTCTTTTTTACTTTTCACATTCTTATTTTTTAGTTGAAATCAACTTCATTTCCTCTACCAAATGCCCTGCATTGGCAAACTTATCTACAACAAACAATACGTAGCGAATATCAACAGAAATATTTCTACATTGACTAATATCATAATTAATGTCACTCATCGTGCCTTCCCAATTCCTGTCGAAGTTTAAACCAATCAACTCCCCTGTTCCGTTGATTACAGGACTTCCTGAATTTCCTCCTGTTGTGTGATTCGAGGCGGTAAAACAGACATGTAAACTCCCATCTTCATCAGCATATTGACCGAAGTCTTTGTCTTCAATTAATTTAACCAAGCGCTTTGGTAAATCAAAGTCTACATTTTCAGGATCATATTTTTCTAAAATACCTTTTCCACTCGTAAAGAAATCGTAAGTGACTCCATCTTTCGGTTTATAATTGTCAATCTGTCCATACGCTAACCTTAAAGTAGAGTTGGCATCTGGATAATACGTTCCTGGAACATAACTCCTTAAGCCTTTAACATAAATTTTACTCAAGGAGTCTATCTCAGCTGCAAGCACACTGTAATTTGGTCTAACTTCCTTAAAGTAAATGTCCCAAAACTGACTCATTAGCTGATAAACAGGATCTTTTTTTACTTTTTTAACGGTTCCTTTTCCCCAATTATCAAGCAGTGCCATTACTTTTTCTTCTGTTAAAAAGTTCGATTTTTTAATTGCACTCTCGTAGTTCTTCATAAACAAATCAGCCTTACCACCTTTGAGTATTTCAGGTACATATTTCGAGTTTAATTGTTTTTTATATTCTTTCATTAAGGTTTCGGAAACCTCAATTTCAGTGGACAAATCGAAATTTTTAAAATGTGCTTTTGCTTGTTCTTTTAATTTTTCAATTGTCGCAGTATCTAATTCTTTCACCTCGGAGGTATCTTCAACAATAGAAGTAAAACGATTTGCCAATCGTAGCATTTCCATCTTACGGTAAGGAATCTCCACAAAAAAGCTTCTTGCTAATGCGAAATCTTCAATTGCTAGGTAGCGCTTTTCCAATTCTGGCAAAACCATCTTATACTCTTCCATTCCTGCAGTCGCTTTCGTAAAAGCTGCTTCTCGGTCTTGTTTTAATTGAATAGCGTTTGCTTTTTCCAATCCCCTATTCTCCCCTATCCATTTTTTCCAATAATTAGCAATGCTTGCATACTTGGAGGCATATTGAATTCGAACCTTGTCACTTGCTTTCATGTGTAGGTCCATTATTTTCAATGCTTGGTTTCGTACCTCAATTTGTGCAGGGTTAATTACTTCTTTAATTTGTTTAATGGCATATGAAGTGAGGTACTCTTGTGTCCTGCCTGGGAAACCATAAACCATTGTAAAATCTCCTTTTTTCACCCCATCCATAGAAATTGGCAAAAAATGTCTCGGCTTAAACGGCACGTTGTCTTCAGAATAATCAGCCGGCTGATTGTCTTTGTCAGCATATATTCTAAACAACGAAAAATCTCCAGTATGTCTTGGCCACATCCAATTATCTGTGTCACCACCAAATTTTCCTATTGCTGAAGGTGGAGCCCCCACTAATCTAATATCTTTAAATGTTTCTGTTACAAACATGTAATACTCATTTCCGTAAAAGAAAGGTCTAATATATGCCCCATAACTAGAGTCTTTTGTTGTAGAATCTACTTTTGCTTTAATTCGTTTAGCAATCTCTGCCTGTCTTTCACTTTCTTTCAGAGTTGGAGACAAGTCATTTAAAATTTCGCTTGTAACGTCTTCCATCCTAACAATAAAAGTTACCGATAAACCAGGGTTTGTTAACTCTTGGGCATGATTCATTGCCCAATAACCATTTGTTAAATAATCATTCTCAACTGAACTATGCGATTGAATTTGACCGTAACCACAGTGATGATTTGTTAAGATTAAACCTTGATCTGAAATAATTTCACCCGTACAAAACCCTCCAAAGGAGACAATTGCATCTTTTAAACTAGATTGATTTACACTGTAAATATCTTCTGCTGAAAGCTTAAGTCCCATGCTCTGCATGTCACCTTCATTTAAACTTTTAAGTAACATGGGCAACCACATTCCTTCTTTTGCTGTAAGAGCAGATGCTGATATAAATACACTTATGATTATTGCAATTAACTTTTTCATTTTTATTCTTCTGTTTAATTCTCGTTATTTTCTAATTGATTGTCAATTCTTTCAGCTGAAGAACCGGTAAAGGGCAGTCCTTCCTTCTTTGCATCTATAGCCGCAAAATTGATGTTTTCCTTCTTTCTAGGTTCATTTTTAAATTGTCTCTTCTTCATTTTAAACTCCTTCTTCCACTTTTTGCCTTTCTGCTTTAATGGATAAAGCTCGTTTATTTTCCTCGTTCTATACTTCTTAATAAATATCAGAGAAAATGGAATAGCTGTATATACCATTCCTGAATAAGCAGAATAATATCCCCCACCTATAACAACAACCAAGATAGAAATAAAACATATGATCATAATGGAAAAGAATACAATCATGGAGGATTTAGTCTCGTAAACTTCTCTCATATTCAATTTTAGTTCTTTTCGCTTTCTATATCCGTTGTGAAACATTCCGAATAAAATAGTATGCATGGCCAATAACCCAAGCCCAAATCGAATCATAATATCTGCCCAATCATCAACTGAAAGCATAGACTCTATCGCTTTTGACAAAGCAATCTGATACGCATCAGAGGTAAAACCAATGCTTCCCAATGCATTTATCAATTGAACTGATCCAATATACGAGAATAAATATTTTAAAGGATAGATATAAAAAAGAAGTACAAAAAGGAATAAAAAGTTTAGTGCTTTGGTTCGCTTGTCCTGTAAACCGTACTTTGTAAAGTAGCTGACATGGTTATTCCACAAGGCTAAAAGCATTAAAATACAGGCTATAAATCCAATAAAATCGTACATAGAAGCTTGCAGCTCAACGTAGGTTTTGGGAACCTCAGAGGCAATTACGAGCAAGGTAATCGCAAATGCAAAAACAGCATCGGTTAAGTGTTCTAGTCGACTACTGTCTAATCCACGGTAACGGAAACCCGTCTCAGAAAATTTTCTATTATTTCGGTAAAAACTCTTGAACATTTCGGAAATTTAGGGTTTTCAATAGTACGCAAAAGCAATTTAGTTCATCCTGTATGAAAACCTTCGTTCCATTTCATAAAATAGCAAAACAAAAAGTAACTATCGTTGATGGCTTGCACCCTCACAACCTTTGCTTATCACACTGGAAAGGAGCAAATAATCTCGATACAATTGCCGCAGACACATCAGGTGAAATTGTGCTTAATGCGGTAGAAAAAAGCTATCCAGGAATTGAAAATAATTTAGTTTCTGCCACGCATTTTGATATTGATGGATTTGTGGGAGTTTTCTCACTTTTTTATCCTGACGTAGCGTTGCAGTTCAAGCAAGAGTTAATGGCCATGGCTCGCATTGGAGATTTTAGAGAGCTAAGACAACATAATAAAATCGATGATTTAGCTTTAAAACTTTGTTGTTGGATAAATAAAGTAGAGCGAGAAAAGTTTTATCGCCCATTTGGCAGCAAAGATGAAATTGAACTCTGTGTTGAGAAATTTGACTATTTCCTTCCTGTCTTTTCTGACGTTTTACAACGAATAGACGATTATTCTGATGATTGGAAAGAGGAATATGAAATGGTACTGAACAGTTTGAAAGATTTTCATTCAAAAGCTGAATACAAAAACATTGGGCTAGTGAAAAAGAATTATTCGAAACCGTCTCATTATTACGCTTTGTATAGCGATACTGTTGGCTTTGACATTGTACTTTCGAGCTATCCGGAAAACAAACATGAGTTAGAATACAAATACACCACCTGGATTGATTTGGCAAGCCGATTAAATTTACCTCGAGTTGATTTAAAGCCTTTGGCCGAAAAATTAAATACAATGGAAACATCTAAACGCATTTGGCAAGTAGATTCTATTTCTGATACGGGGCCGATTTTGAGACTAGAATCGAAGCAACTTTCAAAAGCAGACCGATATGCTAACCCTTACGAGAGAGAAATATTCAGCTCAAGTATAGCTGCAGAGGTATTTGAAAATGAAGTAGTATCTTATCTTGAATTAGCGTTTCGGAACATTTTACCTAAGAAAAATTGGACATGGAGCGAAATGAGAGCACTAAATTCCTAATTTCAAACCATGAAAAGAATTATATTTGTTAGCATTACTATACTCCTAACCAACCTAGTAGTCGCACAAAACATTAGTGAACAGCTTTTCAATTTACCAAACGTTATTTTTAATAAAGTGTTAACCCCTGTTGGTTACGAAGGAGCTTATGAGCTGAAAATAAAGCAACCATTGGATCACAATGATAAATCTAAAGGTTATTTCTACCAAAGAGTATTTTTAAGTCATGCCGGTTTTGATGAACCTAACGTAATGGTTACAAACGGTTATGCAAATTCCAAAAACAGAATTTCTGAACCTGCTGCATTACTTGGGGCCAATCAAATAAATATTGAGCACCGTTTTTTTGGAGAAAGCATGCCTGATTCATTGGATTACACTTATTTAAACTTAAAACAAGTTGCAGGAGACTTGCATCATATCAACGAAATATTTAGAACAATATACAGTGGAAAATGGGTTTCTACCGGGATTAGTAAAGGGGGGCAAACTACTATATTTTACCGCTATTTTTACCCTAAAGATGTAGATGTATCCATCCCTTATGTTGCTCCGTCAACCAATGGACTTGAGGACAAAAGGATTTATACCTTTTTAGATACGGTTGGCTCAGATGAGTGCAGGGCGGCGATAAAAAAAGTGCAAACTAGGTTATTCGAAAACAGAGAAGAAGTTCTACCATTGTTAAAGTGGTACACCTATGGTGCAAAGCTAAATTTTAATTATTTACAATTTGAAGAGGCGTTCGAATATGCAGTTCTAGAATTTCCCTTTTCCTTTTGGCAATGGGGCTCAGATTGCGCTGACCTTCCAACCAATGAAACTACCATTGAAGAAGTACTGTATCATTTTGTTACCGTTTCAGGTTTAGACTTTTTCGCAGATAAAAGTATGGAAAGCTATGCCTCTCATTATTATCAAGCCGGAGCAGAGATAGGCTACTACGGATATGATATTTCTGAGTTTAGCGAATTCATAAAAGCTTTACCAAATGACAAAAACCCTTCCGCTATTTTTATGCCAAATAAAATGAAGGTAGACTTTGATAATTCTGTTCCAAAGAAAATGCAAAAATGGATTAAAACCAAGGGCAACAAGTTCATTTATATAAATGGTAATAAAGATACTTGGTCTGTTACATCTGAACGTCCTCAAAAAGGAGTGGATGCGTTGTGGTTCTTTTTAAAAGACAAAGACCACGGAGCTGCTAGAATAGAAAACATGACACTTAAAGAAAGAGAGCAAATGATTGCCGCTTTGGAGCGTTGGTTGGAATTGGAAATTGAGTAATTTTTCTGAAGAGAGAGTGAAGCACAGAGAGCAGAGAACTTAAAGTAAAAAAAACAGGTCTACCTCATTCTATTTTAGCAGTCAAGTTACTTTATCATAAAGTAAATAAAGTAATCCTAGTGCAGTACAATTAATTCAGATTTAGTACCCCCCTTTACATGGAGACGTATACATTGCCAAGGAACTAAAATTTTATTAATTCCAGATAAACATTTCGTAATCACATTCAGAATAAGTAGATTATAAGAAATTCAATACAATTAAATGAAAAGGTTTTAATTCTTGATACGGATGCCATATATTTTATGGAAATTAATTCTCCGGCCAGTAAACGAGTACTTAAATAAGTGATTAAGAAGTAAAAAAATCAAACTCATTTCCATTGGCTATTCTTAATTTTGGTGCATGGAATTCAAACTCGTTTCTGATTACAAACCTACCGGAGATCAACCACAGGCAATTAAGCAACTGGTTGAAGGTGTGGAAGAAGGCGTTGCAGCACAAACATTACTTGGTGTCACAGGATCAGGTAAAACGTTTACTGTAGCAAATGTAATTCAACAAACTGGGAGACCAACATTGGTCTTAAGCCACAATAAAACTTTAGCTGCTCAACTTTACGGTGAATTCAAGCAGTTTTTTCCTGACAACGCTGTTGAGTATTTTGTTTCCTATTACGACTACTATCAACCGGAAGCTTACATTCCAGGTTCTGATACGTACATTGAAAAAGATCTCTCAATAAATGATGAAATTGAAAAGCTTCGATTAAGCTCAACCTCCTCCCTCCTTTCGGGCCGTAGAGATGTAATTGTTGTTTCGTCGGTTTCCTGTATTTATGGTATTTCAAACCCTGCAGATTTTAAGCAGAACGTGACCAAAATCAAAAAAGGACAGTTCATTAGCAGAAATAAGCTTCTCCATCAATTTGTAAGCGCTCTGTACTCTAGAAGTTCAGGAGATTTTACAAGAGGAAAATTCAGGGTTATAGGCGATACCGTAGACTTATTTCCTGCATACGCAGACATCGCTTACCGCATTAGCTTTTTTGGAGATGAGATTGAGGACATTCGATCTTTTGATCCCAATAATGGAAACACCCTTGAAAAGTTCGAAGACCTAAACATTTACCCTGCCAACATATTTGTTACCACCAAAGACCGAATGAATGATGCCGTTTGGCAAATTCAGCAAGACATGGTAAAACAAGTGGAATACTTCAAAGAAATTGGAAAGCCACTCGAAGCAAAAAGACTTGAAGATAGAACCTTATATGATTTAGAAATGATGAAAGAGCTGGGATATTGCTCTGGAATCGAGAATTACTCACGGTATTTTGACGCTAGAGAACCGGGGTCAAGGCCATTTTGTTTGATTGATTATTTCCCAGACGATTACCTTTTGGTGGTGGATGAAAGCCATGTTACTGTTTCTCAAGTTAACGCGATGTATGGCGGAGATCGTTCGCGTAAAATTAATTTGGTAGAATACGGATTCCGTTTACCAGCTGCAATGGACAATAGACCTTTAAAGTTTGAAGAATGGGAATCTCTTCGGAACCAAGCGATTTACGTAAGTGCTACGCCTGCGGATTATGAAATGAGAGAGTCTGAAGGTGTAATTGTTGAGCAAGTTATTCGACCTACTGGTTTGTTGGACCCCATTATTGAAGTTCGACCAACACAAAATCAGGTAGATGACTTAATGGAAGAAGTTGCCATTCGAATAGAAAAAGACGAGCGTACTTTAGTAACCACATTGACCAAAAGAATGGCCGAAGAGCTTACAAAGTACTTCGTAAAAAACGGCATTAAAACGAGATACATTCACTCTGATGTGGATACGCTGGAAAGAGTAGAAATTTTGCGCGACTTGCGTTTTGGAGTCTTTGATGTTTTAGTTGGTGTTAACTTACTGAGGGAGGGTCTAGATTTACCTGAAGTTTCCTTAGTTGCCATTATGGATGCAGACAAAGAAGGTTTTCTACGTTCAGGCAGATCGTTGACTCAAACGGTGGGAAGAGCTGCTAGAAATGTAAACGGAATTGCCATTTTTTATGGCGATAAAATTACAGGTTCCATGCAAAGAACGATGGACGAAACCGATAGACGCAGAGAAATACAAATTGCCTACAACACAAAACATGGAATAGTGCCGCAAGCACTGAATAAGAGCAAAGAAAATGTTCTGCGACAAACTGAGGTAGCAGACGGCAGCAAAGCGCCAAGAGTATATAAAATGGACGAGAGTATTCCATTAGCGGCTGATGAGGAAACCAAATACTTGGGTAAAGTTGATTTGGAGAAATCGTTAAAGCGAACGAAAAAAGAGATGGAAAAGGCTGCCAAAGAAATGGACTTTATAATGGCGGCTAAGCTAAGAGATGAAATGTTTGAGTTAGAAGCAATGGTGAAGAAGGCCAAATAAAATATGCGTGTCATACAAATCTGTTAATCATTGGACTGATTTTCATTTCCCTATTTTGTGTTAAAATAAATTTATTTATTATGTTTGCTTATTGTAATCGAAACCATAAGTACTCGCTACATGCTAAAATCAACTATTTGTTCACTACTTTTCTTTTTTATTCTTACCTCGTTTCCAGCTCAAATTATTAAAGATGATTTTGAAGGCAATGTAACAATTACGAGTTGGTTTGGAGATGACTGTGGTATTGCAACAAACTTAAACAACCTGCAACCAGATACAAGCAACTCTTCTAACAAAGTATTAATTTATTGCGACATCGGAGGAAAGTTGATGAGAACATCAAACTCAGTTGTTCCAAATAATGAGATTAAAATAAATCAACCTGGCGATTTAATAAATAGATTATACTTCATTTCGTTTGAGTTAAACGTGCAACTTCAATTCGCTAGGCTTGTTAAGTAATAGCTAGTAAAATATTTAAAAATTACAAACTAAATTATCACATGAAAAAACTATATACCGCATTGGCAGCAGCATTGATAACTGTTAGTTCCATCGCACAAGCACCATTTAAGATGAGCTATCAGGGAGTTGTTAGAAATGCAGACAATGCCTTATTAATTAGCCAAGAAATAAGTATGCGGTTAAGTATTTTACAAGGTTCGGTTTTTGGTAATTCTGTTTATATTGAAACACATACACCAACTACTAACATTAATGGTTTGGTGAGTCTTGAGATTGGTAATGGAGTTGTTATTCGTGGTGCGTTTAACAATATAGATTGGAGTAATGGTCCATTTTTCATAAAAACAGAGGCGGATCCTACGGGTGGCTCATTTTATACAGTAACGGAAACTAGTCAATTGATGAGTGTGCCCTTTGCTTTACATTCTAATACCGCAGATAGCGTTATTGGCGGTTTAATAGGACCGAGAGGTCCAAAAGGAGATTCGGGAGTGATAGGTCTTCAGGGCCCTATTGGTTTACCAGGCCCTCCAGGAATACAAGGAATAACTGGCCTAAAAGGTGATACTGGAATTCAAGGTATTCAAGGTATTCAAGGAACAACTGGACCTGCAGGACCTGCAGGAGTGTCTGGAGCTGCAGGACCCGCCGGTACTGCAGGCCCTGCAGGAGCCGCGGGACCTGCCGGAGCTGCAGGACCCGCAGGAGTAGCTGGCCCTAATGGAGCAACAGGACCTATTGGAACAACGGGCGCTACCGGAGTAGCTGGCCCTATTGGAGCAACAGGAACTACCGGAACAACGGGCGCTACTGGAATAGCTGGACCTATTGGAACAACAGGACCTACAGGAACAACGGGCGCTACCGGAATAGCTGGCCCTATTGGAGCAACAGGACCTACAGGAACAACGGGCGCTACCGGAATAGC
>CAJJAT010000013.1 GCA_905182175.1 Flavobacteriales bacterium UBA1494
AAACAAAACAACCCATACCCTTGGTTAATTGTCAAGCTTACCCTACCATTAAACCCTGTTTGTTATGTAACTTTATCTCTGTAATTCATATGATTAAGAAATGATACTGAATCTAGACCTACCATTCATTAAACGTGGTTTGTTATGTAACTTTATCTTTCAATGTTAGATTTACTCAGTGTATCCAGAATGAAAAGATTTTCAACTACTTTCTTGTTGTTTTTGACAATTCTCACGGGAGGTTTCTCGCAGGAGGATAAAATAACGTTAACTGAGCGAAAGGACTACTATCAATATGATCAAGATTTTCTTCCTGCATCTTTTCATAATGCGAGAAGAGACTCGTTAAGAAGCTTAATGCCTAGCAATTCCGCCTTTGTAGTGTTTGCAAGTCCAGAACGGAAAAGATCGAATGATGTGTACTATGAATACCATCAGGATCCAAATTTTTACTATTTGAGTGGTTTGCGCGAACCAAATGCAATGCTAATTATTTATAAAGATGTTAAAAATTTTGGCGATTTTTCTACAGATGAAATTCTGTTCATGCAGGAACGGAATCCTTCCACCGAATTATGGAATGGTAGGCGATTAGGTGTGGAAAAGGCAACAGAAAATCTTTCGATTGACTTTATATTGAGGAACATAGATTTCATGGATTTTGATGCTAAACTCGACAGCTTACGGGCAATTTTTTTCGAAAAGCCTCTTGCATTGGAGAATAAAAATACCTTAACATCAGATAATATTACAGGTCTTTATAGCGCTTTTGAAAGTAAAAACACCGTTAAAATGAAACCAAAACAGGAAATTGGTGGATTTATGATGGCGCAACTTAGACAGGTGAAAACACCCGAAGAAATAAAATTATTACGGAAGGCAATTTTGATTACCTGCGAAGCGCAAAATCAGTTGATGCGAGAAATTGATTTGGACATGACCGAATATCAGACAGAAGCAATCATTGAATATGTTTTTAAAAAAAATGGTGCTGAATATCCGGGTTTTCCGTCGATTCAAGGTAGTGGAGAAAATTCATGTATATTACATTATACCTCTAACAGAAGACCATTTATAAATGGGGGGTTATTAGTGAGTGACGTTGGCGCCGAGTATCATGGGTATACTGCTGATGTAACTCGCACTATTCCTCCTTCGGGTAAGTTTACAAAGGAGCAAAAACAAATTTATGAGTTGGTAGTTAAGGCACAATCTGCAGGCATAGAAGCAGCACAAGTTGGAATGAGTTTTTGGCATCCGGGCAAAGTTGCAACGGAAATTATTTCTGATGGTCTTATGAAACTTGGAATAATTGAAGAAAGTTATGATGTGAAAAAATATTTTATGCATGGTACTTCTCACTATTTAGGACTAGATGTGCATGATGCAGGAATATATACTCCCTTAGAAGCAGGAAATGTGATCACCGTTGAACCTGGAATTTACATTGCAGAAGATAGTGAATGTAATCCTAAATGGTGGAACATAGGAGTGCGAATTGAAGACGATATTCTAATAACGAAGGATGGTCCTGAAAATCTTTCTATTAGTTCTCCTAGAACCGTTAACGAGATTGAAGTAATGATGCAAAAATGAAATTAAAGAAAGTACTAATTTATTTGTATTCTTGAGTAGTTAGAAGGAATATTTTATTTAAATTTGCCCTCCCGTAAATAAAGCACACGATAATGGCGAAAAAAGGAAAAGGTAATAGAATTCAAGTAATCTTAGAGTGCACTGAGCATAAAACAAGTGGTCAGGCTGGTACTTCAAGATATATTACCACGAAGAATAGAAAGAATACTCCTGAAAGAATGGAGATTAAAAAATATAACCCGATTTTGAAGAAAGTGACGGTTCATAAAGAAATCAAGTAAATTTTAAGTCATGGCTAAGAAAACAGTAGCATCCTTGCAAAAAGGTGAAGGAAAGTCATTCACCAAAGTAATTAAAATGGTGAAGTCTCAAAAAACTAACTCTTATACGTTTAAAGAAGAAATGGTTCCTAACGAAGCGGTGGCCGACTACTTTAAAAAGTAAGATAAGGGTATTTATAAGTTAATAGGCTTCTTTCATTTCATGAGAGAAGCCTTTTTTATTTTTAAAATTATGGGTTTATTCGGCTTTTTCTCAAAAGAAAAAAAGAAAGATCTTGACGATGGATTGAGTAAGACGAAAGAAACTTTCTTTGGAAAGTTAAGTCGTGCTGTAGTTGGAAAAACCAAAGTTGACGAAGAGGTACTTGATAATCTAGAAGAGATATTAATAACTTCTGACGTTGGTGTTAATACTACTTTGAAAATTATTAAACGAATCGAGGCCAGAGTTGAGAAGGATAAGTATGTTGGGACCAATGAACTGGATGAAATTTTAAGAGAGGAGATTGAAGCTCTATTGCAAGAGAACAATTCAACAGACTACGAAGAGTTTACGTTACCAAATGATACAAAACCATACGTCATTATGGTGGTAGGGGTGAATGGAGTTGGCAAAACTACTACCATAGGTAAATTGGCGTACCAATTTAAAAAAGCTGGTAAAAATGTTGTTTTAGGTGCAGCAGATACGTTTAGGGCAGCTGCTGTTGACCAGTTACAGATTTGGTCTGAAAGAGTTGGCGTACCTATGGTAAGTCAAGGTATGGGTGCAGATCCTGCATCAGTAGCATTTGATACTCTTCAATCTGCTGTATCGTCTAACGCTGATGTAGCTATAATTGACACAGCGGGCAGATTACACAACAAGATAAACTTAATGAATGAATTAAACAAAATCAAAAGGGTGATGCAGAAAGTTGTTCCTGATGCCCCTCATGAGATTCTGCTGGTTTTAGACGGTTCTACAGGTCAAAACGCATTCGAACAAGCCAAGCAATTTATAGCAACAACGGAAGTAAATGCTCTGGCATTAACTAAACTTGACGGAACAGCAAAAGGCGGCGTGGTGATTGGAATTTCAGATCAGTTTAAAATTCCTGTAAAGTACATTGGTGTGGGAGAAGGTGTAGATCACTTGCAAGTATTTAACCGGAAAGAATTTGTTGGAAGCCTTTTCAATAAAAAATAAAACTGCGCTATGGGTAGTGGAAAAATTTAGTATCTAAATAAATTGTCTTCTTAAATTCTATTTTAGTCAGACAAGTATAATTTCAAAATTGAGTAATGAAAACTAAGACATTAAAAAAGAATAAAATAAATGTTGTTACACTTGGATGTTCAAAAAATATTTTTGACTCTGAGGTAATGATGACGCAGTTGCAGGCGAACAATTACGAAGTTGAGCACGAGAGTAAAGTTGAAGATGCAGAGATTGTAATTATTAATACTTGTGGATTCATAGACAATGCAAAACAAGAATCTATTGATACTATTTTGACTTATTCGGATGCAAAGACAGCGGGAAAAGTAGACAAGGTTTATGTTACTGGTTGCTTATCTGAGCGATATAGAGAACAGCTGGAAAAAGAAATTCCTAATGTGGATGCGTTTTTTGGAACTAGAGAATTACCAAGACTTTTAAAGACTTTAAAGGCAGATTACAAAAAAGAACTAATTGGGGAGCGTTTAATTACAACACCAAATCATTACGCATATTTTAAGATTGCAGAAGGTTGCGATAGACCCTGCTCGTTTTGTGCAATTCCATTAATGAGAGGTAAGCACGTGAGCACACCAATAGAAGAATTGGTATTTAACGCAAAGCAGTTGGCCGCTCAAGGAGTAAAGGAACTAATTTTAATTGCTCAAGATTTGACCTATTATGGTCTTGATATTTATAAAGAAAGACGTTTAGCTCAATTAATAGATCAGCTTGCAGATATTGAAGGAATAGAATGGATTAGATTGCACTATGCATTTCCCACAGGTTTTCCTATGGATGTTTTGGATGTTATGAAACGCAGAAAAAATGTTGCCAATTACATTGACATTCCATTACAGCATATCTCAGATAACATGTTGAAATCGATGAGAAGAGGAACTACGATGTCTAAGACCAACGCTCTAATTAAGGAATTTAGAAAAGCTGTTCCGGAAATGGCAATTCGTACAACTTTAATTGCAGGCTATCCTGGAGAAACAGAAGAAGATTATCAGCAGATGGAAGATTGGGTGAAAGAAATGCGTTTTGATCGCTTAGGAATTTTTACGTACTCTCATGAGGAAAACACTCATGCTCATAAATTGGATGACGATGTGCCAGAAGAAGTAAAGCATCAGAGAGCAAATCGAATTATGGAAATTCAAAGCTTAATTTCTTTTGAAATGAATCAAGAGAAAGTGGGGAACACCTATAGAGTCTTATTCGACAGAGCAGAAGGAGAATATTTCATTGGTAGAACCGAGTTTGATTCTCCGGAAGTTGATAATGAAGTTCTGGTTTTAAAAGATCAGTTTGTAAGAATTGGAGATTTTGCTGACGTTAAAATTCATAGGGCTGAAGAATTTGACCTTTATGGTGACGTTGTTTAGCATCATTTAAAAAGATTAATCTTAGAAAGGAGCGTATATCGCTTCTTTTTTGTTTTAGATTCATTGCTGTTTTAATCAAAACTTGCAGATTGATCTAGCTTAATTTAAATCTGTTGCTAAGTATTAACGGCCTTTTATAATCTGGATTGAATTTTGATCATTGTTAACTTGAATTATAACTTTTTACCGAACTTTAAGCTCAGATATGAAAGCAGATTGCATACCCTTTGAGGACACTGGATACTTTTCCAATATAATATTAGATTATTTAAGCGAAAAGAGTAAGATGGGGCCTTTTTACTCTTACAATCCAACTATTAACGGGTTTAAAGAAGCGATCGAGAAAAGACATTTTTCCGATTTAAATAGGGAAATATTGGTTGAAGCTTTGCAAGGTCAATATCAGAAGGATTCAATTAAGCTAAAAGGTGATAGTCCTGTAACGATAAATATGGATTTACTCCTAGATTCGAACACATTCTCGGTAACAACTGGTCATCAACTTTGCTTGTTTACTGGTCCATTGTATTTCATTTATAAAATTGTGAGTACTGTAAAGCTTTGTAAGGAATTGAGTATACAGTATCCTGAACAAAATTTTGTTCCGGTATATTGGATGGCAACTGAAGATCATGATTTTGAAGAAATTAATCATTTTAAAGTTGAGGGTAAAAAGTTTACGTGGAAAACTGATCAGAAAGGAGCTGTTGGCCGAATGAAAATTGCGGAATTAAAACAAGTGTTTGACGAGTTCTCTGATTGGCTTCCTGAATTGTCTAACAACGCGAATGAATTAAGGCAACTTTTTGAAAACACTTATCTTAAACATTCAAATCTTGCGGCTGCAACTCGATATCTTGTTCATCAGTTGTTTGAGTACTCAGGTGTCATAATTGTTGATGGGGACGACAAAAAATTAAAGACATTATTTGCTCCTACCGCTAAGCGAGAGCTGATAGAACAATTTTCGTCAGAAAAGGTAAATGAACAGAGTGAGAAACTATCCCAAAATTATAAGATTCAAGTTAACCCTCGAGAAATTAATTTATTCTATTTGGTCGATGGTTTACGAGAGCGCATAGTTAAGGAGAATACGTTCTATTCTGTAAACGATACATCACTAACCTTTACAGAAGATGAAATCTTAATTGAACTTCGCGATTTTCCTGAACGATTCAGTCCAAACGTTATTTTACGTCCTGTATACCAAGAATCGATTTTGCCAAATCTTGCCTATATTGGCGGCGGCGGGGAATTGGCTTATTGGTTTCAATTAAAAACTGCTTTTGATGCAGTAAGTATACCATTACCCGTATTAATTCTCAGAAATTCAGTAGCTTGGTTAAATAGTAAACAATCGAAAGTTTTAGCTCAATTAGATATCTCAAACAAGCAATTCTTTTTGAAAAAAGAGGTGTTATTGAAAGAGTGGGTAAAGCAAAATTCATCAATAGATTTAGAGTTAAAAGCTCAAAAAGTAAAAAGCGATGAGTTTTTTAGTTCCCTTAGAAGCTTAGCTGGAGAATTAGATGCAAGTCTAAACGACCATGTTGCTGCAATAGCGACTAAACAAAGTAACGCTTTAGCAAAACTATCTGAAAAAATGATTCGCGCAGAACGAAGGAAATCTAGAGAGGCAAAAAATAAAATAGACTTTTTAAAAGATAATTTGTTTCCGAATAACGGATTGCAAGAAAGAACTCTCAATTTTTCGGAGATTTACTTATTACATGGAAAAGAAATGATTAATATTTTACATGATAATTTTGTTGTCCCCGCAAATCAGTTTTTAATTATACAGGGTAAACAAACAATCATTTGATTTATATCGTTCATATATCGTATTATTTGAACAACTTATAGAAGTACTATTTCTACTCGTAGTTGAAATTATTGATTTCAACTCTATTTAGAAGGCAACATGGGATAAGTGATGTTTTAGGTTAATTTAATTTTTAACGAGCAGCGCCCAAAACAGTATTTATTCATTGCCGAAGTTTTATAGGAAACCTTTTGTGCTGAACAAAAAAGTCATTCAATAGGAAGTTATACTTTCTTTTATGGTATCGAAAAGTAAAGAGCTTTGCGCTCAATGCCAAGTAAAGACTAGAGGCAAAAAAGCTCTAGATTGGACAGGGAAACGTGGTAAACAGAAGATGTTTGTAGTATGGTTGTTAATTTATAATGAAACTATTTAGGCCATTGCACTGATTCGTCTGCATTGAAAAAAGGGCCCCATTGAATTTCTGAAACAGCATCTTCATCCAACCAAAAATTAATTCCTAAACTATCACTACTAATTAATTCGTGAGTTGGTGCTTCCTCCATGGGAGCAGGTTCATGCTTGAAGTCTGTTGCGCCTATTTTTTCAAGAGTGGAGATCACTTGAAGTTTATTTTTACCAAAGAAAATGTGCCCTTCCAACTCAAACCTGTCATGGTCAACCTCAATGGTTACTAGTCTCCAATCGTCAGCAGCATCAAAGCTTAGCGATAAACATTCGTCATCATAATACCACACTTCCGCTTCAGAGTCTTCAGATTCGGTCATGTAAAAAACATCAGTTTCAGAAGGTTTACCTAAAATTAGCTTTACTTGGTTTCGGTCCATTCCGAATTTAATAACTCCTAGTCCTATTCCGGGTTTAATGTCTTTGATATCCTTTCTCATGAAGCAAAGGTAAACTAAAGAAATAAAAAAGGACTGCAATAAAGTTGCAGTCCTTCTAATTTTTTTGTTCTTAATTAGTACGCCATCGTTACAATTTTCTTTGCGTCTTTTGGGGTTAGTTTTCCGTGCTCTCCAATACCACTTAACCCTCTTTCCTCAAAGCGTTTTTCAATTTCCTCACCTGTACCTTCATAATTCTCTATGTATTCAGAAAGTTTGGTTTTGATGCCAATTGAATGAAAGAATTCTGTTGTTTTTTGAATTGCGGTTTTTGCTTTTGAATTATCATCGCCATTTTTTATTCCCCAAATTCTTTCAGCATATTGGACAAGTTTTTCTTTTTTACTTTCGATATTATAGCAATAATGACTTTCAGTCAATATTGCTAAAGTTCTGGCGTGGTCAATGCCATAAAGTGCTGTTAATTCATGACCCATTACGTGAATCGCCCAATCATTTGGCACTCCTTTTTGAATTAAACCATTTAATGCCATGGTGCAATTCCACATAAAATTAGCTGCAGTTTTGTAATCTTTTGAGTTTTTCATTAACCTAGGAGCAATTTCAATAATACTCAGCATAATACTCTCGGCAAAACGATCCTGTAAAATTGCATCTACCGGATAAGTCATGTACTGTTCCAATACGTGAGTAAAAGAATCAGCTAATCCGTTTGCTAATTGTCTTTCTGGAATGGAGTATACTACTTCAGGATCTAAGATTGAAAATTGAGGAAATAACCCTGCTCCTCCCATTGGGAATTTTTCCTTGTATTCAGCCCTAGTGATCACCGCACCAGAATTCATTTCGGAGCCTGTTGCCGGTAAAGTTAATACGGTACCAAACGGCATTCCTTTTAGAGTTGGGCGTTTGTTGGTCAAGATTTCCCAAGGATTATTACCTTCATAAAGAGCTGCTGAGGATAAAAACTTTGTACCGTCAATTACTGAGCCTCCACCCACAGCCAATAAATAAGTGATATTTTTTTCTTTAATAACTTTTAATGCTTGAATTAATACTGAATATTCAGGGTTTGGAGGAATACCACCAAATTCTTCAACTTCGTAACCGGATAGGTTTTTCATTACCTTTTCATAAATACCGTTTTTTTTAATGCTTCCGCCTCCGAAAAGTAAAAGTATTTTAGAGCCTTTAGGAATTTCAGTGCTAAGCCTCGCGTAATTGTCTTTTCCGAAGATTATTTTTGTTGGATTTTTAAATTCAAAATTATTCATGGTCTGTCTGTTTTTAAGGAAACGATATAAATCGTAAAGAGTTCTGTATTCGAACTAAGACTACTTTAAAAGTAACTCTTTATGATCGCAAAATTATTCATTCTTATACCTTCCAACGGGTTTTAAACAGCTATTTTTGAAAGAAAAATGATGGAGGAGAAACTGAAAGCATTTGAGCGATTGTTAAATATAATGGACGAATTACGAGCGAAGTGTCCTTGGGATATGAAGCAGACGATGGAGAGTTTACGTTATTTAACGATTGAGGAAACCTATGAGCTTTCTGAAGCTATTGTTGAAGGGGATTTAGAGGAAATAAGAAAGGAATTAGGAGATGTAATGTTACATTTAGTTTTCTACGCTAAAATAGGAGAGGAGAAAAATGCTTTTGGAATGGCAGAAGTATTAAACGGGATTTGTGAAAAGTTAATTCATCGGCATCCACATATTTATGGCGATGTAATAGTGGCAGACGAGAAGGAAGTAAAGGAGAATTGGGAAAAGATTAAGTTAAAAGAGGGAGGAAACCCAAATCGCTCGGTATTGGAGGGTGTTCCGAAGTCTCTTCCTGCTTTAGTAAAAGCAATTCGCATTCAAGATAAAGCAAGGGGAGTTGGATTTGATTGGGAAAAATCTGAACAGGTTTTTGAAAAAGTAGAAGAGGAAATAGAAGAGTTAAGACAAGAGGTTGAAGCGAAAAACGTCGATAAAGAAAAGGTAGAAGCCGAATTCGGTGATGTACTTTTTTCTATGATCAATTACGCTCGTTCTATTGGGGTAAATCCTGAGGATGCTTTAGAAAAGACCAATAAAAAATTCATCAAACGGTTTAAATATCTTGAAACTGAATCTAAGAAAGATGGCAAGCAAATGGGAGAGATGAGTTTAGCTGAAATGGATGAATACTGGAACAAAGCAAAGGCACTCTAATTAATTGAAAACATCAAAAATATTATTGTTTTTATCGTATTAATGTTTGTCGATTCAAATTTTTTCAAGCACAAGGAAATGGTGCAGTAGAATTACAAGTAAACTCAGGCTCAGCGACACCTATTGGTACATTAGGAGAATCAAAAGACAATAATTTTGGTTTGGCGCAAACTGGCAGAATGTTCGGATTGAACTTGTAGGTGCCAATAGACCAAAAAGTGCTATTAACTTTTGGTTTCTCGAACATTGGTATGAAATTAGATAGAGCAGGATACGACGATTACACCGAAGAAGTAATTCGGGATATGCTAATAAAGGAACTTTACATTACACGTAGTTTTAATACAAAAGCGAATATGGGAGATAGACAAATAATAATTTTGTAGGAGGTCTTAATTTTTATTTTTTTTTACGAAAAAGTAGAGGTGTATTATAACCTTGCAGTGTCATATTATTGGCTCACCGTCCCTGACATTTCAGTTACTGTTAATGATTCGCTTTATTCTGTGGCTACTTCGCAAAGAGCGGAAGTAGAATCTAATTTTGGTTTTCACGTTAACACAGCAGTTAAGTTTAAAGGCAGTGAGCAGGTGAAACTAAATTTTCATACAACTCATACCAACTAAGTTTTTTATTGCTGTATGCTATTGCAAAATCAATTAGTTTTAAACGTAGAATTGGTAAATGCCGAATATTTAGATAACGAGCAAACGAGGAACAATGTGTGCGACATTAGATGACTATATCGGTATTGTTGTTGGTTTGCTTATTCATACGATGTCAAAGGAACTGGCGTAAATCAAGACAAAGAGATGTTTAGCATCCGTGAGCGTGGGAAGAATGTTTTCACTGCATTAAATTTTACTACAGGGATACAGTTTAGGTTATCGAAAGAATAGAAAAGGCTGGATAATATTTAAGTTGCAGTTTGATAAACTCCAATATGAAAATTTATCTTCTTAATTAATTCCTATTTGGCTTACTGTACTACGCCCGTTCAGATAATTCTAACCACCTCAATTCCTTTGCCTCAATATTTTCAATTACAGTACCAATCTCTTTTGAAGAATTCATTAACGTTTCAGCATCCGCAGTAGCTTCATTCATTTTTTCCGTTAATTCAGTTTTCTTTACTTCTAATTTTGCAATTTCTTTTTCTAATTTGTTAAATTCTCTTCGTTCGTTATAGCTGAGTTTTTCAGTGTAGTTATCCGTCTTTTTTTCAACTTCTTTCGGGGCTTGAACAGCCTTTGGACTTGCTGCATTTCCTCCTTCCGCTTTCTGTATTTCTATGATTTCACTGTATGATTTATTATAATCTTTTATCTGACCCTCGCCTTTGAAATAGAAAATATGATCAGCAAGGTTATCCATGAAGGCTCTGTCGTGAGATACAATCATTAAACATCCTGGAAACTCTCTTAAGAAATCTTCTAAGATTTGAATTGTTTTTATATCTAGATCATTTGTTGGCTCATCTAGAATTAGAAAGTTTGGATTACTCATTAAAATGGTAAGCAAATACAATCTCTTTTTTTCTCCACCACTTAGTTTCGAAACGTAAGTGTATTGTTGTTTTGGTGGGAATAGGAATTTTTCAAGCAGTTGAGATGCGGTAATTTTTCTTCCTTTTTCTAGCGGAATAATTTCGGCAATATCTTTAACTACATCAATAATTCTTTTGTCCTCTGAAGGTTGAATTCCTTTCTGCGTATAATAGCCAAATTGAACGGTTTCTCCCGTTATAATTTTTCCGCTATCAACTTCTTCTAGCCCCATTACTAGGTTAAGAAAAGTAGTTTTTCCAACCCCATTTTTACCTGCAATCCCAATTTTATCACCTTTTTTAAAGGTATAGTTGAAGTCATCAACTATTTTTAAAGTATCAAATGACTTTTTAACGTGGTGTAATTCTAAAATTTTACTGCCTAAACGCTCTGATTTAATAGAAAGCTGCATTTCATCTTTATTGATTCGCTGCTTGGCTTTCTTTTCAGTATCGTAAAATCTATCTTCTCTTGATTTTGCCTTAGTTGCCCGAGCTTTTGGCATTCTTCGCATCCACTCAATTTCCTTTCGGTACAAGTTTTTGGCTTTACCAATCTCGGCTGTCAGATTTTCTTCACGTTCTGCCTTTTTTTCAATAAAATACTCGTAGTCTCCTGTATACCTGTGTCCGAGTCCGCCGTCTAATTCTAAAATCTGATTACACACTCTGCTTAAAAAGTAACGGTCGTGAGTAACTAAAAATAGACTGATGTTGGGGCCTGCTAAGTACTCTTCCAACCACTCAATCATAGAAATATCTAGGTGGTTAGTAGGTTCATCTAAAATAAAAACGTCTGGCTCATCAACAATCAGTTTTATTAAGGCAATTCTCTTTTTTTGTCCACCAGAAAGTAAATCGATTGGCTGATTCTTACCCAGACTATCCATTCCGAAAATACTAAGTAACTTGTCTATCTTGGCTTCGTAATCCCAGGCCTTACTAGCATCCATAAGATTCAATGCTTTTTGCATGGCATCGTCATCCATAGGGTTTTCTATAGCAAATTCGTAACTATTTAAGGCGCGTACAAAATCATTGTCTGATCCGTACAGTACTTCTTTTACTGTATTGAATTCATTGAAAGGATTGTCTTGACGCAAGTAGCCAATTGAAATTCCATTTCGCCAGACTACATTTCCACTATCGGGCATTACATCACCAGATAGCATTTCTAGCAAGGTTGTCTTCCCTTCACCATTTTTTGCTACAAGCGCCATTTTCTGACCCTGTTCTAATCCAAACGTAACGTCTGCAAATAATATTCTTTCGCCAAATCTTTTGGCAATGCCTTCTACTGAGAGTAAGTTCATAGTTTAGTTATTCAATCTGCTTAAGCCTTGTGCAGCGAAGTCATAGCTCGGATCAATTTCTAATGCTTTTCTGTAATCCTTGGCAGCATTATTTATGTCTCCTAACATTTCGAAGGCATAACCGCGGTTATAGTAGGCTTCTTTGTATCTTGGATCTGCCTGAATAGCATCCGTAAAATATTGTTGTGACTCTCGGTATAGTTTTAAATAGAATAGATGTACAAAACCCATGTTGTAATGTGCCTCTCTAAAGTCAGGGTGTTGCTTAATAGCCACAGTGTAGGTGTACATTGCTTCATTGTACATTTCATGTTCTTGCTCAAACATACCTTTACTGTACAACACTCTTTTTTCATATGGTTTAATTAGCAAGGCATTGTTAAAATAGTCCAAAGCTATAGGATCATTTTTCTCACTGTACACTAAACCAAGTTCTAAATATGCATTAAAGTAATCAGGGTCTTGTTCTACAGCTGTTTGGTAGCTGCTTATAGCTGTTGTTGTATCTCCTGTTTCTAAAAAGTTATATCCCTTTAAGTAATATGCTTCAGCATTGTATAAATTGTATTTAATCGCTAAATCCGCATATGCTATCGATTTAGTGTTGTTACGGGCGACTAAGAATAACTTGCTATATCCTATTTGCACCTCAGAATTTTTAGGATATAACTTATTAGTTCTATCCAATATATTTTGACTGAGTTCCAATTTTCCGCTTTTGGTTAAAAAATCAGACTGTTTTAATAGAGTAGGAAGGTAAGTTGTATCCATCTCGAACGCTCTGTTTATATCTTGCATCGCTTCTTTAGGGTTCTCTTGGTCCAAGTAATAGTCGGCTCTGGTCAAGTAAAGGTCAATGTTGTTTATGTCTGCTCTAATCTTTTCATTCAACGTATTTAAAATAGAGTCTACAGTCTCAACTGCGGCATCATTTACCTCGGTAGTTGTAGCAGAAGATTCATTTTTTGCGTCCTCTTTTGGTTGGCAGGCAAAAAGTGCGGTAACTAAAGCGATGTAAAAGTATTGTTTCATGTTTGTTCCAAAAAAAAGTCCCAAATGCAGCTAGCATTTGGGACAAATTTAACCAAAGGATTAGTCGTTTCTGTCAATAAAACTAAACTTGTTTCATTGCATCTCTAATTTTTCCTTCTATTTCTTCCATTAACTCAGGATTGTCTTCAATGAGCTGTTTTACAGCGTCTCTACCTTGACCTAACTTTGTTTCTCCATAGCTAAACCAGCTTCCGCTTTTCTTTACAACATTAAGTTCTACACCCATGTCAATAACTTCACCTGATTTAGAAATTCCTTTACCATACATGATGTCAAATTCAACTTTTCTAAAGGGCGGAGCAACTTTGTTCTTTACAATTTTAACTTTTGTTCGGTTACCAATAACTTCCTCACCGTTCTTTATTTGAGAACTTCTTCTAATGTCAACTCTTACAGAAGAGTAAAACTTCAATGCATTACCACCTGTAGTTGTTTCAGGGTTACCAAACATAACTCCAATTTTTTCTCTCAATTGGTTGATGAAAATACAAGTACAGCCAGTCTTACTAATTGTTCCTGTCAATTTTCTTAGTGCCTGAGACATTAAACGAGCTTGAAGACCCATTCTAGAGTCACCCATGTCACCTTCGATTTCGGCTTTTGGTGTTAAGGCTGCAACTGAATCAATTACAATTAAATCGATTGCTCCCGATCGTATTAAATTATCTGCAATTTCCAGTCCTTGCTCACCGTTGTCAGGCTGAGAGATAAATAAATTTTCAGTATCAACTCCCAAGCTTTCTGCATAAAATTGATCAAATGCATGTTCGGCATCAATAAAAGCTGCGATTCCTCCTTGTTTCTGAACTTCGGCAATAGCATGAATGGCTAAGGTTGTCTTACCTGAAGACTCAGGTCCGTAAATTTCCACGATTCTTCCACGAGGATATCCGCCTACACCTAACGCGATATCTAATGCGACGGACCCTGAAGGTATTGCATCAATATCCTGAACTGGTCTGTCACCAAGTTTCATGATGGATCCTTTTCCGTAGGTTTTCTCTAACTTATCAATCGTTAGTTGAAGTGCTTTTAATTTTGCAGTGTTTTCTTCTTTCTTTTCAGCCATGGTATGTTCGGTTTAGTCTTTTAATATTTGTTCTGTGTGTGCTTTTGTTTTTACTTTCTGTATAATTTCTTCAATTTTTCCCTCTTCGTCAATCACAAAAGTTGTTCTGTGGATTCCATCGTATTCTTTACCCATGAATTTTTTCAGTCCCCAAACTCCGTAATCTTGAATTACCTTCTTATCAGTATCTGCTAGCAAGGTGAATGGTAAATCATACTTAGCAATAAATTTTTGGTGCTTTACTTCGTCATCAGCACTCACGCCAACTACTTCATAACCTCTTTTTTGAAGTTCCGCATAGTTGTCTTTTAAGTTACAAGCTTGTGTTGTGCAACCAGGCGTGCTATCTTTTGGGTAAAAGTAAAGCACTATTTTTTTACCCTTATGGGCTGATAGTTGGAAGTTGTTCCCATTCTCATCTTTTGCGTTTATTTCTGGAGCTTCATCTCCAATGTTTAAGTGAAACATAATGTTGACGGAATTATTGTCGTTATCTTGCCAAGTAAAATAACAATTATTTATAGATAAGTTTTATTTTTACCTAAATTATTACAAATTATTCGCTTAATGGTTTAGTATTTATGCGAATTTCAGCAAGTATATTTGTGCTCCTATGAAAAAGGCGGAAAAAGTATCATTTGTTATTAACAAGCTTCAAGAGTTATATCCTGTAATTCCAATTCCATTAGACCATAAAGATCCTTACACTCTATTAGTAGCAGTTTTGTTATCTGCACAGTGCACTGATATACGGGTAAACAAGGTAACGCCCGGTTTGTGGGAGTTGGCCGATAATCCAAAAGATATGATGCGGCGAGATGTGGATGACATTAGAGCAATCATTCGTCCTTGCGGGTTATCTCCTCAAAAGTCAAAAGCCATTCACCGTTTATCGGAAATTATAATGGAAAAGCATGGAGGTCAAGTACCTCAAACGTTTGAAGACTTGGAAGAATTACCGGGAGTAGGCCACAAGACAGCTTCAGTTGTAATGGCACAAGCTTTTGGAGTTCCCGCTTTTCCAGTCGATACGCACATACACCGATTGATGTATCGTTGGAATTTAACGAATGGAAAAAATGTGACAGTAACTGAAAAAGATGCCAAGCGACTGTTCCCCGAAGAGTTGTGGAACGATTTACACCTTCAAATAATATTTTTTGGAAGGGAATACTGCAAGGCGAGGCCTCATGATCCGTTAGCATGTCCAATTTGTTCGCAAGTAGGACGAGCAGTGTTGTTTAAGTAGGAGGTATTATAATTTCTTTGTTTAAATAATTGGATTTTAGTTTAATGGAATAGTATTCAGTTAAATAGGTTTTCTTATACCTTTTAACAGTTGTTTGATACATTTTTTGAATATGAAGAAACTGCTAGCATGATTTTTTATTGTTGTTGTATATGAGCAGCAATTAAAAGCACAAAACTATATTCCATTTCCTACTTCAAATGCTGTTTGGGTGAATTATGAGAACATTAGTTATGGAGCAATCAATCGCAACGGCTGTTACACTTCTAGGGTATTCACTGCAGACGATACCGTACTAAACAATTAAACTTACACTAGGTTACTGCGCATCTCGAAACAGAAGACTGGTAATTTTGGTTTCCCATTGAAAAACAGTTGTTTAAGATGTTACACTAGATATTTTAGGCTATTTTAGAAACGACTCAGTGCAAAAGAAAATATGGTTAAAAGTAAAAGAGGTAACAAACGAAATTTTATTTTATAATTTTGAATTGTCAGTAGGAGATACAATTCCATTTAGTTTTTGATGATCCATAACCTTTTTCTGTAAATGTGGTTGATTCTATTTACACTGAAAATTATGGTGGTTTAGTTAGAACTGTTTATCGAATTGATAGAAATGGGCAATAAAAGGTTCTAAAGTCTATTTAATTGAAGGTGTTGGTAGTAAAAGTAGTTTCATAAAACCATTAAGGAACTGCAACATTTTTGGACCGACTAGTTTGTTATGTTTCACTGTTGATAGTGTTGTGATTGAAATAAATAACAATTTAACAATGCAGCCGCCTTGTTGCTTATTAACAACTATTGGTGTGAAGCCTTCTAGTAGTAAAAAGCAAATTCAATTTTCTCCAAATCCGACTAATGGTTTTCTTAATGTTAAAGAAATACATACGGTTGAAGAAATACAATTTTTTGATGTAGCCGGAAAATTAGTTAGGGCGGAAAGCTCCTTTAATGGCAATGAAATTGATATTTCTATGTTGAAACAAGGACTATATTTATTGAAGGTTAGCTTAAAGAACGGAGAGTTAGTCATAAAAAAGGTCATCAAACAATAGATTGCTTTGTTCGTCGAAATGACGGAAAGTACTTACTTCGCAAAAAACCATAAAAAAGCTAATGCCCAAGGAATGAACATTCGCAATTGGAAATTTATGTGTTCTTAATTAAGTACGTTTTCGATATAACCTAAATTTTCAGATTTTCTAATACTCAATGCTTTAGAAAAAGCTAAAATATTTTGAATGGATTGATGTTTGGGCTGCACACTTTTCTCCTTTTTTTTGTTTTGGAGTTTTCGGTTAAGATTGTTTTCGTCTTCAGTAAGTTCTTGGAAATCAAAATGAGTAAATATTGCCATACGCAGTGTTTGAATTTAGTTTAAATAAGAACGCAATCGCTTTTCATTTATTGTTCAAATGTTAAAATATATCGAAAACAAAAATCCCTGCAACAACCTCGAGAAATTTCGAAGTGTTTAACAGGGATTTATAGCTGTATATGAGTGCTACTTTAATTCACGTAGGTAATGTTTTTCTTTTCTGCCATTTTTCGGAGGTTAATTAGCGCATAGCGCATTCTGCCTAAAGCAGTATTTATGCTAACGTTTGTTCGTTCTGCAATTTCTTTAAAACTCATGTCAAAATACATGCGCATCATCAATACTTCTTTTTGGTCTTGCGTCAAGTTGTGTACTAACTTCTTAACATCGTCCAGTAATTGGTCTTGTATAGCCGCTTCCTCTACTGTTTTAGATTCGTCTGGAATGATATCGAAAATATCGAAATCAGGACCTCCGTTGGTGGTAGGGTATTTTTTATTTCGTCTAAAATGATCAATAATTAGATTGTGCGCAATACGATTCACCCAAGGTAAAAACTTGCCTTCTTCATTATAACCGCCTTTTTTTAAGGTTTTAATTGCCTTCATAAAGGTTTCTTGAAAAATATCATTCGCTAGGGTTTCGTCACGAATTGTAAACATAATGTACGAGAACACCCTTGTCTTGTAGCGGTTTAATAAGATTTCGAAGGCCGATTCCTTCCCATCAAGATATTGTCTGATCAGCGCCTGATCGCTTTGAAATTTAGTTTCCATAAACATATACAGTTTTTGCTTTGTTTGTGATTATTAAAGAAAGCGAGTAAAAAAAAAGTATTGTTTTGAACTATAGGCGTTGTGTTTGTTTTATTAAATACAAACCAAAACGAAGTAGGGTTGGTATTATTGTGCAATTAAAAATAATAATGCAAAAATACTGAAACTACAAGTCTAAATTTACATTTCAAATGTTAAAAAATTGCTAAGAATCATGCCGATACCTGTTGAAGAGTTAGATCCTAAGAAACACATTATAATTAAAGGTGCGCGGGTTCACAACCTAAAAAACATCGATGTCGCTATTCCGCGAAATAAATTGGTGGTAATTACTGGGCTTTCGGGTTCGGGAAAATCATCTTTAGCCTTTAGCACGTTATATGCGGAAGGGCAGCGTAGATACGTAGAAAGTTTATCGTCTTACGCTAGGCAATTCTTGGGTAAGGTAGAAAAACCCGATGTTGATTATATAAAAGGAGTAGCTCCGGCAATTGCTATTGAGCAAAAAGTGAACACAACCAATTCACGGTCAACGGTAGGCACCACAACTGAGATTTACGATTACTTAAAATTAATGTACGCCAGAATTGGCAAGACAATATCACCTACAACTGGCAAAGAGGTTAGTCGTGACCAGTTGGAAGATGTTGTTAATTTCATACTCGGTCTTCCACAAAAGGCACGAGTATATTTAATTGCTCCTATTAATTTAAAGGCGATTAAAAGCTCGGAGAATAAAATTCAATTGTTATTGCAACAAGGATTTAGTAGAGCGTTGGTGAAAGGGAAGGTTGAAATGCTGGAAGATTTAGTTCCTGACGAAAAGAAATTTAGTATACTAGAGATTATCGTCGATCGTTTTGTAATTAACGAAGGAATAGAAGATGAAGAAGGTAGAATTGGGGATTCGGTGGAAACTACTTTTTATGAAGGTAAAAGCAATTGTGTTGTAGCATACGAGGTAGAAGGGAAGTTGAAAGTTAAAAAGTTCAATAATTTATTTGAAGAAGAAGGGAAAGAGTTTCTAGAGCCATCTGTTCATTTATTTAGCTTTAATAATCCAATAGGTGCTTGCCCGAAGTGCGAAGGTTTTGGTAAAGTAATAGGAATTGACGAGGACGTTGTGATTCCAAATAAGGCACTTTCTGTGTATCAAAATGCAATTGCTTGTTGGAAAGGTGAGAAAATGCAGGTTTGGAAAGATTCTTTAATTCGAAATGCTGAGAAGTTTGGTTTTCCAATTCATAAACCAATATTTGAACTAAGTACAGAGCAATACGAAACGTTATGGACAGGAAATAGGCACTTTAAAGGGTTGGATGATTTCTTCTCTTACTTGAGTTCAAAAAGTTATAAGATCCATTTTCGGGTAATGTTGGCTCGTTACCGCGGAAGAACTACTTGTCCTGATTGCAAGGGAAATCGTTTGAGGAAGGAAACGAATTATGTTAAAGTAGGAGATAAATCAATAAATGACCTAGTAAGTATCTCTATGTATGATTTGGGTACTTATTTTGATGGCTTAAAACTAGACAAGCACGATACAACGATTGCGAAACGTCTGTTGATTGAGATTAAAAACAGGATCAAGTATTTACAAGATGTTGGAGTTGGTTATTTGAGTTTGAATAGACCTGCAAACACCTTGTCTGGGGGAGAATCTCAACGAATAAATTTAGCGACCTCATTGGGAAGCAGTTTGGTAGGTTCTATGTATATTCTAGATGAACCAAGTATAGGACTTCACCCAAAGGATACAGAGCGGTTGATTGATATTTTGAGGTCGTTACGAGATTTAGGAAACACTGTGATAGTAGTGGAGCATGACGAGGAAATAATTAGAGCGGCAGATGAAATCATAGATTTAGGTCCTGAGGCCGGAAGCCAAGGGGGGCACCTTGTATTTCAAGGCGATGCAAAAGCGCTTACAAAGGCAAATACCTTAACTTCAGATTATTTAAACCATAAAAAAAAGGTTTCCGATAAAACAGAAATACGAACCTCTAACAATTATATTGAGGTATTTGGAGCGAGGGAAAATAACTTAAAGGGAGTGGATTGTAAGTTTCCACTAAATGCAATGACTGTTGTTTCAGGTGTTAGTGGGTCGGGAAAATCATCTTTAATTAAAAAGATTGTATATCCTTCTTTAATGAAAAAATTAGGCGGATATGGCGAAAAAACAGGTGTTTACAAGGAAATTACAGGGGCAATAGAATTGCTAAAGGACGTTCAATTTATTGATCAAAATCCTATAGGTAAATCTTCTAGGTCGAATCCGGTAACGTATATAAAAGCATACGACGAAATTAGAGCGTTGTTTACCTCTTTGGGATTGTCAAAATCTAGAGGATATAAACCTGCTTTCTTTTCGTTTAATGTAGACGGTGGTCGCTGCGAGGTTTGCCAAGGAGAAGGAGAAATTACTGAAGAAATGCAGTTTATGGCTGACATTCATTTGGTTTGTGAAGAGTGTGACGGTAAACGCTTTAAGGATGAGATTTTAGAAGTAAAATTTAAAGGTAAAAATGTTGCCGACGTTTTGGATATGACCGTGCAAGATGCGGTTGACTTTTTCAAATCGTTTGAAGACGATAGAAGTTCGTTAAAAGTAGCAGAACGATTAGCGCCATTGTTAGAAGTTGGTTTGGGATATGTTAAACTAGGTCAAGCTTCAGGAACACTAAGCGGAGGAGAGGCACAGCGAATAAAGTTGGCGAGTTATTTGGGAAAAGGTGGAACGAATAATCATACTCTTTTTATTTTTGATGAACCTACTACTGGATTGCATTTTCATGACATTTCTAAACTGCTATACTCCTTTGATGCGCTGATTAAGAAAGGACATTCCTTATTAATTATTGAGCACAATCCAGAAGTTATAAAACATGCTGATTGGGTAATTGATTTAGGGCCTGAAGGTGGCGACCAAGGAGGGGAGTTAGTCTTTCAGGGAACTGTCAAAGACATGATGAAGTCCAAGAAGTCTGTAACTGCAAAGTATTTATCTGTTTAAGAGAATGTTCCCTTTAATAGTGTATATTTTTTCGTTAGGTGCTTTGTAGTTGAGTACATAATAATAAACACCTGCTTTTAGAGCTTTCCCTTTTTTGGTTCCGTCCCAAGTAGCACTTTGCTGAGAAGAATTGAATACTTTTTCACCCCACCTACTGTATATTTCGATAGAATACTTTTCAAGTGTACAGGAAATTGAGGGAGCAAATTGGTCGTTAATCAAATCATTGTTTGGTGTAAACATATTAGGTACGGACACTTCACATTTACATTGTTCCGTTACTTTAATTGAATCAACTCTACTGCCACAAGTATTGGTGATTTTTACGTAGTAATTTCCTCCATCTGCTATTACATAATCGCGGTTGGTGTTGCCATCTTGCCATAAATAAGTTGAGTTTAATAGAGGTAAATTAAGCTGTATTACTTCCTCCTCATCGCCACAAATTGTTGCTGAAGATGGCAGGAAAGAAGCTCCGAGAGTATCGAAAGTCTCAATTCGAATTGAATCCCTTGCAGAGCAACCATCAACTGTAAAACTTAACCAATAATTGTTTTTTTGGAAAGCTTTGATACTGTTTCCTATTGTACTGTCATTCCATAAATAAGTTGCTGTGAATGAAGGCTGAGAAAGAGTTAAAGTATCACCTGTACATATGGTTGTGTCAGGACCTAAATTGACCGTTGGTGTGGGTTTAACAATAATATTTATTGAATCTCTGCTTATACAGCCATTGTCTAATAATTCAAGCCAATAGTCGCCTGAAGAGGAGACAGTAATAAATGTATCAATACTTCCTGTATTCCACAAGTAACTTACAGAAGCAGTTTGGATTGTACTACTGATTCTTTCACCAAAACAAATTGCCGTGTCGTTGCCAAGCTCTGCAATAGGTTTGTTTTTATATTGAATTGAAATTGAATCTCTAGTTATACATCCGTTAGTAGTAGTTAATTCTAACCAATAAATACCGGAACTTGAAATAGTATTTGTTGGAGCCGAAGTACTGTCGTTCCATAAGTAACTATAGCTGGGTTCAGCGAAGTCATAATCAACAAAATCGCCTTCACAAAGGGTTGTGTCATTTCCTAAAAACAAATTATCTAACGCAGGAATTGATTGGATATTAATGGAGTCTCTACCTGAGCATCCATTTGCATTTGTAACTTCAACCCAATACAAACCTTCTTTACCTACTGATAGATTTGGTCCTGTGGAACTATCGGACCACAAGTAGGTTCCGGAAAGAGTTGTAACATCTAAAACAATGGTATCATTCGGGCATAGTGTTGTGTCAGTCCCTAATTTCAGGCTTAATAGAGGAAAATAATCAATGTTTATGGTATCATTATATGAACAATTATTAATCGTTATGATTACTGAGAATCTTCCTGCCTGTTTTACAACAATGGCCGAATCAGAGGCACCATTTGACCATAAGTACGATCCACCTAAAGTAGTTGCATCAAGATTAAGAGAATCTCCTATACATAGGGTAGTGTCTGTGCCTATGTTAATTGAGAAGGTTCCTAAACTATTTGTAGGTCCAAAAATATTTTGAACATTACGTAGTAAAATTCCACTTTGACCAGAAGTGGCTCCATAATTAGACTGTTGGCATGAACTCGGAGATCTGGTTACAATTCCTGAACTGCCTGTTTGAATACTGTAGGCTACTGAGCTATGCGGTAGTCCTGTTATTTTAATGATTCCGCTTCCGCCACTACCTCCAGTGCCGAAACAACTAATTCTGTCAATATTATTTCCTCCATTTCCGCCGTCAACGCTTATGGTAACTGGTGAATTGTAATTGGTTATATCTAAGAGTATTGAACCGCCGGCTCCACCACCGCCAGCTCCGTCATTTGAAGCATTTTTGGCAGAAATTCCATTTGAGGAAACTCTCTTGTTCAATGCAATAATTTCATTGGTTTTTATTAAAATAATTCCACCACCATTTCCTCCCGAGCTTCCTAGGTTATCATTGGCGTCTCCACTTCCTGCACCACCACCCATAACGGTCCTTTCGGGAAAAGAGGCATAGTCAAATGCTGCGCCGCCAATACCTCCAACTGCTGCTGCTCCACAAGTAAACCATTCATTACCGCCGCTTCCACCAACTCCTGCATTTCCTCCACCTGCCCCTCCTGAATTTGAACTGTTTCCACCACCACCAGCAGTTGAGAAATGTCCTCTACCGTAAAATTTAGCTGAATCGAGCTTGCTAATCCCTTCGCCTTTTTGACCGCCGTTAAAATTTCCCTTTGGAGCAAAATAATCGGTTTTACCGCAATTTGATGTGTTTTGAGTATACGTGCCCGCAAAAGCTCTTCCACCACGGAAACCTTTTCCATCTGTATTGATGTCCGCATTTAAAATTAGACTGTTAGTTGCCTCAAAAGCTAAGATTCCACCAGTTTCCCCATCCCAATCTTTTGCGGTTAGTGTATCGGTTACTATTGCATTAGCAAATTTTGGGAAGCTCACAACTTGCAGAGAGCCGTTTTCATCATAAGTATTGATGAACTTATTGAAGAAAATGAAAGTATCCCCGCGGATTTCATTGATAAAAGCCCTTTCATGTAATCCAACTGAATTAATGTTGGATACATCGCCAAAAATGGATCCGTTTGTTGTGTTTGCTGTAGCACCTTGCATTTGAGCAATTACAATTTGATCACCTACTTGAAAAGAACTTGGATTTTTTAGCAATAGAGTATCTGCGCAAAACCCAATGCCTAAGGAGTTTACTTTCGAATAGTTGTTGATTATTCCTGAAATTAAGTTAGAATTAGGCTGCTGAAATATTACACGAATAGTATCTCTAATGATGCAAATTCCAGAAGTAACTTCAGCCCAATATATACCCGTAGCGGTTACTTTTAAGGTTTGTCCATTCGAATTATCTGACCAAAGAACAGTTGCGTTTGGTGAATCTACATTTAAGACTAAAGAATCTCCGACTTGCAGAATAGTATCGTTTCCAAAGGAAAAGTTTTCTAAACGAGAGTTTACATAGATAGAATCAACCTTAGAGCAGTTATTGTCAGTTACTGTTACAGAATAAATTCCGGACTGTTTCACTTTTAGCTCGGATCTAGTTGAATTACTATTCCAAAGGTAGGTTGCACTTGGAACACTTACGCTAGCAATTAAAGTTATCGAGTCTCCAGCACATAGGTTAGTGTCTGGGCCAATAGATGGTTGAATGTTAGGTCCAAATTGAACTTGTATAGAATCTCTTGATGTACAAGCTGACTCAGTACGATCAACCCAATAAAGTCCGGGCTGTTTTATTTTGAGTGTTGCGTTAGTTGAATTGTCAGACCACAAGTAGGTGGCATTGGGAGTTGTTGCGCTTAAGATTATCGAATCACCAAAACACAATAATGTATCAGCTCCAAGATTTAATGAAGATGCAAGGCTGAGAGTCACGTTTATTGTGTCAAACTTTGAGCAGTTGTTTAAATTAACGGTTACTCCGTAATTTCCTGTTTGCTTTACCCATATTCTTGCGGCTGTTTCACCCGTATTCCATATGTACGTAGCTCCATTCACTGCAGCATTTAATTCAATTGAATCTTCACAAATCGTAATGTCTGTTCCGAGGAAGTTATTCTTCGTACCTATGTTAAACTCAAAAAAGACGTCAAATCCTGATAAACCTGAAACGGTGGTATCTAATATTATTGAAGGCAAAGATCCTTGAAAATCGGTTTGTTTTATTTGAAGACCGTTTCCAGAATTGCTCAGGAAATAATAAATCGAATTGTTGCAGAAGTCAGCAGTGACTGTGCCTATTGTAGCGGTTGATGCCTCTGAAACTAAAGTTATTAAACCCGTTCCGTCTGTTTTAATTTTTTGAAGTCTATTACCATTTCTATTGGTAAACAAAATAGAGGAGTCTTCTTTAATCAGCTTAATATCAAAAATAAAATCACTAGCACTATAAATCGTTGTAATATTTACTCCTGTTAATAAATCTGCACGTTTTATACTTCTTGTGCCTGGCGTCAATTCAGACCAATATATAAAATTACTCACATTGTCAATTTCTATACCAAGAACAGGAGAGCTTGTTGATAGATTAACTAATGAAACTGTGTTAGCACCGTTCGTATCACAAGAAAAAATAGTTGTACCGCCGGGAAGATAGTAATAAACCTTATTGTTATCTCCGTCAACATTTATAGTTGAGACATTGGTTATGTTAGTTTTTACATCAACTCTGTTTGTTCCTAATGGATTGGCATCTACTTTTTGTATTTTATTTAAACCTCCTGCTGACCAATATACTTTGCCTGTGTTTTGATCAACCCTTACCCTGCGGATAAGAGTTTGGCCAATCTGTATGGTGTTTGAAGCGCCAGAAGATTGATTGTAGGAAAAGAATGAATTGTTGTTTTGTGTCCCACAGAAAAATAGATTTTGACCAATGGCATTAAAATAGAGATTAACCAGTATAACCATTAGAACTCCTCTTTTCATCTAACCTATTGCTTTTTTAAAATCAGCGCCACTTGGGCTTTGGAATAGCGATAATTCAAATTGAGATATAACCGCCAATATGTGATCAAAAATGTCCGACTGAATTCCTTCATAACTTATCCATTCGATGTCATTGCTAAATGCATAAATCTGCAACGGAATACCGTTAGTTGTTGGATCAAGTTGACGTACCAATATAGTTAAGTCTTGATTTATTTTAGGATGATTTTTCAAATAGTTTACTAAATATGCCCTGAAGGTACCAATATTTGTGATTCGTCTTCCATTTGAAATCAAAGAAGTATCGATATTATTCTCTTGATTGTATGCTAGTATATCGTTCTCCTTATTCGGAATATAATCTTTTAGTAAATGAATTTTTTTAAACTTTTCAATCAACTTTTGGTCTGCAAACTTCACGGTTGATTGGTTGACAAAGATGGAACGGGCAATTCTTCTAGAACCTGTTTCTTGCATTCCCCTCCAATTCTTAAATGAATCGGATATAAGAGAGTAGGTAGGAACTGTAGTAATCGTTTTGTCCCAATTTTTAACTTTAACCGTTGTTAAATTTATTTCAATTACGTCCCCATCAGCTCCAAACTTCTCCATACTAATCCAGTCGCCAACCCTTATCATGTCGTTTGCCGAAAGCTGAATACTGCCAATAAAACCGAGTAGCGTATCTTTGAAAACCAGAATTACTACTGCAGTCATAGCTCCAAAGGCACCGAAAAAGAACGTTATTTTAGTTTTGGCTAAAATAGAAAGGATTATAAGGGTTAGAATAATGGATATAATAATTTTAGCCAGCTGAAAAAAGCTATCTAATGGCTTGTCTTTGAGTGATTCAATTCTGCTAACAATTGTTTTGACAACATTTAAAATTCTAAAAAAAAGTATTAAGAAAACGATAATAAAAATAGTTTTACTTAGGCGCTCAAGATAATCGACCCATATCAATTCCTGATCTAAAAGTTCAGGAATTACGTAAAAAATGAACATAACAGGAACAAGGTGCGCAAAAGCATAAAAGACTTTATGTTCCACCAATAAATCATCCCAATCGGTTTTACTCTTTTTTACTAATCGAATAAAAACGGTAAATAGAATGTAACGTGCGACCTTGTCGATTAGGTAAGCAATGACAAGAACCGTAAAAACAAGTGCTAGAATAGCTATAAAATTAGACCAGTATTGAGAGAGTCCCGAAGAAATCAATAATTCAATAAAGTTTGACTTAAGTAGTTGTATCATTTTCTTCTCTTTGTTTTTCTTTCTGGGTTTTCGTGAAAGAAGTACTTCAGGTCTATTGTAAGGTAGTTTCCTAAAATATCGAATTCCGATTGTTTTATAATCTGTTGATTGTCATCAATTATTCCTGCTTTAGCGGTTGTTATTGCCGTAAATGGCCGTTTGTATGAGAATCCTAAATAATAGAAGCCCTTATCCGCTGTGCGATATTCAAAACCTAAATTAGCAATTAAAGAGGGTAGGACCCAGGAAGTTCTGAATGACCTGTGGTAGTATTGGGAATTGCCGGATTGCCAATCAGATGGCAGAAAGTCAGCAGTAAGGCCGAATGAAGTATTTAAAAATAATTCTCTTCCCAACTGAACATAGACTAGTCCTGTTATAGGTATTTCGTAAATTACATATGAAAACTCCTCGTCTATGTTTAGGTCAGAGGAATTGTCGGCTATTTTTAAACCGAAGTTTTTTTTAGAGTAATTAATTCCTGTTTCAAGTGAGACCTGCTTTGTAAGCCCTTTTCTAATGACCATACCAAAAGCGTAGCCACTTTGCGGTGTAATGGTGTAACTTACATTTTCAACCTCCTGGCTTTGCGGTCCAGTGTTTATTATTTCTGAACTCAAGATTGGTTTAAACTGAAGACCAACTGTTGTTACTCTCTCTTGGGCATTTGTAATGACTGTGCAAGAAAGCAGCAAGGCCGCAAGAAAAAACCTGATTTGATACATGCCTCAAAGTTACTTTTAAAAACTAGATTTAATCAGCTAATAAACCGCCTACAATACCCAGTCCTACAACAATAATTGAAATTATAATTAGGAAGTACCTGAAAAAAAGATCAGGAATAAACTTATTTCGGAATTTACCGATAGTTAGGTAGTTGAGGTTTTTAGCGATGTCAAATTTGGAGATGTGAATCCCGTAATAAATTCGTTGATCTCCATCACTGTCAATTTGTTTTTCAAACGGCACATTGCTTTCTGCAAGTAAATTTTCAAAGTGAGACGCATGCTCAGTTTTACTAAAATAGAAAACCTTCGTATTCCTGTTGGTCGGGTGATCTTGAAAGTTGACTGTTGAGATCATAGTTGAGCCACCATTAATTTTTGACCAATGCGTAAGGTGCGGTTTCGTTTTATGCTGTTAAGACTGCATAGTTCTGTTACGCTAGTGCCATAAAGGATTGCAATTTTAAACAAATTTTCACCCTTTTTCACTGTGTGAAAGTTAATCCCATCTGGAACAGCGGCAAAACTGTACTTCGTCTTTATTAATTTAATTGAATTTGTCTTTAATTTATTGGTATTGAAGTCTATAATGCTTTTAGGGTTGAGCGGATTTCCTTTAAACCTTACTTCGAAGTGCAGATGGCTGCCGGATGATCTTCCTGAGCTTCCGCCCAAACCGACTACTTGGCCCGCCTCAACAATATCGCCGGGCTTAACTTTTAAGCGGTGTAAATGCGCATATAGGGTTTCTAAGCCATTGTAGTGCCTTATAATAACAACTCTTCCATAACCTGGGTGCATTCTTGCAACTCTAACCATACCATCGAAACTCGCGACAACCGGATCCCAAACCTCTAAATCGATATCTATTCCATTGTGGGATCTACCGCTTCTCCAACCGAAATTGGAAGTTATTAAACCCTTATACGGGTTGTAAAATCGGCATTCGTTAAGGGTGTCTTCTAAAACTAATTTTCTGCTTTCGCCAACTTTCAAATCGCTAACTACTTTGTTAAAAAGTTGGTACGTATCCCATTTTTTATACATGGAACGAGAAGGATACATACTTGAGTCATAAAATCCGGTTAACGAAACGTAAATGTCTTTTTGTAGCTTTTTATTCTCCACGTAATCGCTCAATTCAATGAGCATTCTATCGGGAATGCTATCCAAGGAAAGTAAGGAGTCAACTAGTTCAATTATCTGCTCACCATTAAGGTTGCTTATATTGTTTGAAGCTGACTTAGAGTTGGTATTTATTACAATGGCAGGAACTATTAATTTCTTACTCTCGTTTTTTTGCGCATCTAGTCGAGTAGACGTGACTAGAGCCATGAAAATCAAGATAAACTTTAGGGAGTAATGTTTAGTTATCGCCATCTAATAGTCCTCCAATTCTTCCTAAAATACTTCCTTCGCCTGTTCGTTTTCCTCCCGTTCTTGGCATGTTGGCGTAAATTCTATCTGCCAATCTGCTAAAGGGCATAGACTGAATCCAGACATCGCCTGGACCTTGCAAAGTGGTAATAAATAAACCTTCACCACCAAACAGGGAGTTTTTAATTCCTTTTTGTAGTTTAATGTCATAATTCACAGAGGAACTTAACGCAACCAAACAGCCTGTATCTACATTTAATGCCTCTCCATGAGTCAAGGATCGTTTCACTACTGTTCCACCTGCGTGAAGAAAAGCTAAACCATTGCCCTCTAGTTTTTGCATGATAAAACCCTCACCGCCAAAAAAACCAACACCTAACTTTTGTTGAAATTCAATGCCGACTGAAACGCCCTTTGCAGCGCATAGAAAAGCTTCTTTTTGGCAAATTATTTTTCCACCAAACTCAAGAAGATGCATTGGAATTATTTTTCCTGGATAAGGTGCAGCAAAGGTTACTTTCGCCTTAGAGCTGCCTCTCTGAGTGTAAGTTGTCATGAACAAACTTTCGCCCGTCAGAACCCTCTTACCGGCTGAGAAAATCTTACCTAAAACACTCTCATCTTGTTTCGAGCCATCGCCTAAGATAGTGTTCATTTCTATGCTTTGGTTCATCATCATCATGCTGCCAGCTTCGGCGATGACAGTCTCATTTGGGTCTAACTCAATTTCAACGCATTGTAAATCGTTCCCAAAAATCTCAAAGTCTATTTCGTGTGAGTTCATATTTAAAATAATCAGCAGTGTAAAAAAACGAAAAATTGTTCTATCTTAGGTTTAGGTTTAATTTTAATTAATAAACAAAGCCAAACCTATGAAATTCTTAAAAGGACTTGTACTTGTAATTGTAGTAATTATTGCTTTTGTAGTTATTTATGGAGCAACACAACCTTCGCAAATGGAAGTGAAAGAATCTATTGAAATTAATGCACCTGCAAGTCTCGTATTTGAGGAGATTGAAGATTTTGAAGCTTGGGATGATTGGTCTGCTTGGAGTAAAATGGATCCGAATATGGTACAAACTTATGAGGGAGAAATAGGAACTGTAGGGTATAAGAATTCTTGGGTGAGCAAAAATCAAAAGGTTGGAACAGGAAGCCAAGAAATAATAGAGATTCGTGACAATGAATATATGGAAACCAAGATGGGATTCAATGACAATGCGGCTGAAAATTTGGCTTCTTTTACTTTAACTGAAAATGATGGTAAAACAACAGTCGTTTGGTACATGATTGGAGCTGAAACACCCTTTTATTCCCGAATAATCAACACCATATTTAAACCTATGATTGCAGAAAGTTATAAAAGGAGTTTAATAGATTTGAAAAAAATTGTTGAAAGTAAAACGATTGTACTACCAAACCCCTTAGGGTTGAAAATTGTTGAGGTGGAAGGAATGTCGATCATATCAATCAAAGATTCCTGTGCAGTCGGAGAAGTGCCAACGAGAATGACTAAAATTTATACCGAGCTAGGAATTTTTATGGCAATTAATAACATCGAAACAGCAGGAAATGGCCTAGCGCTATATTATGCTTATTCTCCTGAAAAAGTAGTTTTTGAACCAGCATTTCCCATAATAGGGGAGGTTGAAGGAACGGATAGAGTTAAGGTTAAAAAGGGACCCTTTGGAAGGGCCATAAAAGCAATACATGTTGGAGATTATGAAGGGTTATCCGAAGTGCGTTTGGGCATTAAAGAGTATGCTAAGAAAATGAATGTTGAATTAACCAATTCCTATTGGGAGGTCTATTTTAATCAATCGGGAGAGATAGAAAAAGCCCAATCGGAGACACATATTTATTATTCTGTAAAATAGAATAGTATAATTAAGTATTCGGGATTACTGATCACAACTTTTGGACAACAAATGGTGTTTTCTTAGTGTAGGCAAGAAATAATTTTTGACTCAACCAATCTAAGCACTTAAAATAAAATTTACGATGACGAACTACTTGTTCTTATTTCTCTCACTTATAGCATTTGTTGCTTGCGAGCCGAAGATTAAAGTTGAAGAATTGAATACAGCAAACGCGAGCGACGACGGTGATTTTAACAAAAGCTATTGGGAAGATGGCAAGGCTGAGATTGCCGTATACGATTTAGTACAAAATAGATACAATGGGTTACACCCCGGAAAACTAGTAAGTGTATTTGTTTTGGAAGATTTTATTACAGACAAACATGTTAAAAATGAGCGGTATATTAGTAAAAGTTCAACTCAAGTTTTGAAAAACATTAGAGTTTCAAAATTTACAACTGGCATTTACGATTACTCTTTGCATTCAACTGTCTTTACGCCTCTAAATCAAAAACAATTTCCAACCTTAAAAGTCGTGAATACCATGCAAGAGTGGTGCGGATCTACTTTCTTGCAGCTTAATTATGAAAAGGATGTCTACATTGCTCAACAGAGGTCTTATTTCGAGGCTGAGGGCGATCGGCAGTTAACAATACCTAGTGCAATAATAGAAGATGCTCTCATGAATCAAATCAGGCTAGATTATAGAGCACTACCGCTGGGAATTTTCCCAATAATTCCTAGATTGGAATACATTGCATTGAAACATAAAGACCTTGTATCTTTAAAGGCTGAAGGAAGTCTAAATGTTTACCGTGAAAATGATTTTTCTGGAGAACACCTTTTAAAGTATAGCTACCGAGTTAAATCTCAGAGTAGAGTAGTAGAGTTAGTTTTTGAAAAGGCAGCACCGTATACTATTGTAGGGTTTAAAGAAAGTTACCCTTCTGCTTTTGACGGAGAAATTAGAACGACCACTGCAACATTAATTTCAAGCGAAAGACTAGCTTATTGGGAAATGAACTCTCCTAAAGACACTGAAATCAGGAATAAAATAGGTCTCTAAATTTTATTTTATTTTTTGATTTAGTAGAACTTATTTTCAATCCATTTTTCTATATTTGCAAACCGAAAGAATTTTGGAAACTTGCAACTTATTGCAAAATTATGGTGGTTGTAGCTCAGTTGGTTAGAGCACTGGTTTGTGGTGCCGGGGGTCGTGGGTTCGAATCCCATCATCCACCCTTTAACATGAAAACCAAGTCTTTCAAGACTTGGTTTTTTTGTACCATTTTTTTATATGAAGCTCCCATCAAATTAAAATTAATAGAATTTAAAAGATACTTTTTCTTTTAATGGAGGGTCCATATAAGACAAATGGTCGTTCCTCAAGAGTTTCTATTACTTACTTGAAATGGCAATAGCATAAAAAGTTGGTTCATAAACAATCTTAGTTAGAGTAGAAGACCTGTTAGTTTCTATGGCTATAGCTTGATTCCTAACAAAGTTACGTCATCTGTTTGCTCAGAATCTCCCTTCCAAAGGTTGAAATTGTAAGTAAGAATACTTTTCTGTTCCCTTAATTTTTCATTTTGTATTGAAAGGAGCAAATTTGTGAAATTTAGTGAGTTAAAACATTTATCAGAAGGGCCTCCAAACTGATCAGTGTATCCGTTTGAGCTGAGATAGAGCATATCTCCTGATTTATATTTTATTGTATGCTCTTCTATTTCAAATTTTTCATTCTTACAGCCAATAGCAAATCTACTTCCCATTACCTTAAAGAGCGGCTTTCCGGTTCTTTGAGAGTACTTTTTAATTTTTTCACAGACAACCGTATCTACTTTGTTTGTTATTAAATAGAGTGGGCTTTTAGCGCCCGCGTAGGTAATTGACTTATTTTTTTGGTCAATCGCACAGATTACAACGTCCATCCCAACTTCATTGTGTGTTCTTTCATGCTCTTCCATAAAAATCAATACCAGTTCATTTGCTTTCTCCAATATCTCTTTTGGCTTTCGTAACCCGTAGTGCTGAACAGTTAAATTTAGTACATTATAAAAACAGATTGATAACAATGAGCCCTGTATGCCATGACCTGTGCAATCTACCACAGCAATTAATTGAATATCTCCAAAATTTTGAATCCAATAAAAATCTCCCGAAACACTAAATTTAGGTTGGAAGTAGATGAAATTATCAGGAAAAAGATGACTTATTTCAGATTTTCTAGGTAAAATAGCAATTTGAACATTAGCTGCTGATTGCAGATAATCTGTCCATTTTTTTTTAGCGGCAGAGTCTTCTAGAGCAAGTTCTTTTATTGCTTTTGTAATTACATCTTTAGTACTATCCTCAGATAATTTATGGAACTTTTCTATTTTTTTAAAGTGCAATTTAATAACAGATAAAAGTTCTTTGGGCTCAAATGGTTTCGTAAGGTAGTCTTCGGCACCCAGATTCATCCCTATTCGTATATCGGATACTTGAGACCTCGCACTCAGAAAAATAAAGGGAATAAAGGATAAGTCAGAATGATTTTGAAACGCTTTGATGGTATCTATTCCGTCCATTTGTTTCATTATCATGTCACAGACAACAAGATCTGGAGAAGATTCAATCGCTTTTTTAAAGCCTTCTTTACCATTCCTTGCTTGAATAACTTTATAATCTGATATCGCAAGTATTTCTGAGAGCGTTTCTCTTATATTGGCCTCGTCTTCTATAATTAGAATCTTTTTCATATCGAAAATTTTAACTTTACAATGTTAGGATGCATCAGATGAAGATGAAACAGCAGATTTCCGAATGACTGCTTTTGCTTACCCAAAGTAAAGTGAACATTAATTTATTACAGGTGCTTTTTTTGGGCTAAAATTTATACTGTGCGATAGTATGTTATCTTTAACAATCCAATATGGACCATTTCTGCGTTAATTTAGCATTGGAAGTTTACTCATACTTTAAAAGTTTCAATAACTCGTCCTTCTTACGAGTTGCAACTGGTACTGTAGATCCATCCGATAAAACTAAATATCCCCCTTTACCTCGAACATATCTTTCAGCGAATCGGAGGTTTACAATGCCTGATTTGTGAACTTTAAAGAAACCATTGTTAATTAAAGCAACTTCAAATTCTTTCATTGGTTTTGAAACCAACATCTTTTTGTTATCTATTAAGTGAAAAAAACAATAGGCTCTTTCGGCTTTACATTGTATTATTTGCTCAAAAGGTACCAGTTCAAGGCCCTCTTCTGTCGGGATAGTGAGTTTTTTAAAGCGTTCTTTATAAGCAGAAGATTTACCACTCTGTGGACCCAACATTTTTTCCCGCTTATTTATTCTTAATTGAATAATTTTTAAAATTTCTACAGGATCAAATGGTTTTAGAATATAATCATCTGCTCCCAAATTCATCCCATATCTGATTTGTTCTTTTTCCACCTTAGCAGTTAGGAATAAAAAAGAGGGCATAATTTTACTGGCATACTTTTGGGTAATTAATTCCAACAATGCAAATCCATCTAATTCAGGCATATTTACATCACACAAGACTAAGTCAGGCTCTTTTTCTAATATCACAGCGTAACCTAATTTTCCGTTGCTTGCAGTGAATACATCATACCCACTAAATTCTAGAATTTCCTGTAGGGTTTCTCTAATGTTAATCTCATCCTCAACTATTACAATTCTGGTCATCTTTTTTGTTTTTGTATGGTGATAGTAAATGTAGAACCTTCTCCTATTATACTTTCAACATTTACTCTACCACCCATTAATTCTAGGTAAGCTTTTACAATAGAAGTTCCTAGACCTGTTCCATTAATATCGCCCACATTATCAGCTCTGTAAAATGGTTCGAAAATGTTACTGATGTCACTTTCTGGAATCCCTATTCCAAAATCTTGAATGGTAATGGTTAACATATCTTTTTTATATTCGACGTGAACCAATGGCGTTTTATTTGTTAAAGAATACTTGAATGCGTTTGAAACTAAGTTCGAGAATGCGTTTTCAAACAGTTTAGGATCTAATTCGTACATCGATTTATGGCCATCAGAAGTTACATAAATCTCTCTGCCATCTGTCTGAATTTCGTTGTGTTTTTGTATTATTGATTGTATTAAGACTAATGCGTCTACCGATTGAAGATTTGGCTTCAAGGTTCCCGAATCGTTCTTCCCTAAAATTAAAACATCATCCATTAGGTCAGTCATTCTTTTCACCTCAGTTTGTATTCTCTGGTATACTCGTTCAAACTTTATTTTAAAATCCGGTCCTACTTCTTGAATTTGCATCTCCAACAACCCAATGTTTGATAGAATAACTGTGAGTGGTGTTCGAAATTGGTGTGAAGCGGTCGATACAAACTGAGATTTCAATTTACTGAGTTCTTTTTCTTTTTGATAAGCGATTTCAATTTTGTTCTTTGCTTTTTCTAGGTCCTTTGTTCTTTTCAGCACTTTAATCTCTAACTCCTCGTTCATACTTCTTAAAGTTTGCTCACTTATTTTTTTTTGAGTGACGTCTTTGATTAAAAGCAGTATATTTTCAAAGCCAATTGATTCATTCATTGATGAAATATCCAAAGTATACCATTTTGACCTATTCTTAAATTCCAAATTGGGCGATTTACCATTGTCAACAAAATTTTGAATAGCTTCAACAACAAATGGCACAACTTTTTTCTCAAAAAAGGAATGAACAGTCAATTGTTTAGTTTCAGAACGAGATATATTAATTAAAGCAAGTTTGTTGGCGTATAACACATCTAGGTGTTTATTAACCTTTAAAACAGCCTGTGGTAGTTCTTCTGCCAGTAATCTAAATTTCGCTTCACTTTTAATTAACTCATTTTCTTTAATTTTTGATTCAGTAATGTCTAAACAAGCAACTGTTAAGTTTTGGAGCTGGGTTTCATTACTCGTCATTACTTTTCCTAACAAAAAGAGGACTTTTTCCTTTCCATCCGGTGTAATTATGCGAGCTTCAAAAGAAAAATTTTGGTTTAATTTTATCGCATCAAATATTTCTTTTTTAGCTCGCAGTCGATCTGAGTGATGGAAAAAATTTAAATAATTCTGAAATGAGATCCCAATAACATCTGATTTGGTAATACCATAGATATTAGCTAATGTGTCTGACCATTTTATCTCATTGGAGTTTGTTTCGTAATTTAAAGTTCCAACTCCAGCCATTTTTTGAGTTTCCTCCAAAAGATTGTTGCGCTCTTTTAGTAACTCCTCAAGTTTCTTTTTCTCTGAAACATCTCTTATTATACTTTCTATCCCAATAGGATTCTTCTGGTCATCGTAATATAATTTGGACGTTAACGAAATGGTTTTTTTCCTCCCATCTTTTGTAACTATTACTGTATCTAATTCCGTTAAATATTTTAGCTCCTTAAGTTTTTTGATATGCGCTGTTCTTTTATCTGCGCTACCGCAACAAATATCAGCACTACCGCACAAAACACTCATATCCTTACCTATCAAATCTTCTGGTTTATAGCCGTAAATAGTTTCTACCGATGGACTAATGATTTCAATTTTCCCCGAAAAGCTCGATCGAGATAAGACATCTGACATAGAATTAAAAATATCTCTGAACTGGCTTTCACTTCTTGTTAAATTATTTTGTATTAATTCCTTTTCTTTATTTAATTGGTATCCTTCTATAGCTAAAGCAACTATTATAATAATGTTACTTGGATCGAAGGGTTTGGTAATGCACTTGTGCACTCTAGTTTCGTTTATGGCTTCTTTCAACACATTAATGTCTGCGTAGCCCGTGAGTAATATAGTTGGTATTAAAGGGGCTTTTTTCTTTATTTTCGCTAAGACCTGTAAGCCCGTCATCTTCGGCATTTGCTGGTCAGAAATAACTAGATCAAAAGATTGCTCGTCAAATAAACGCAGGGCTTCTTCTGCACAATTTGAGGTAACTATGTTGTATTCTTTTCTAAGCAATGCATGTACTATTCTCAAACTGAATTCATCATCATCAACATATAAAATTGAGTGTTCTTTTTCTTGAGCCATATTAAGATTGTATTACTGATTTTATGGTCGCGTTTAATTTTTCATAATTCCAAGGTTTAGGAATAAATTCTAAGAGCATGTATTTTTCTTTTGCTTCCTTTACTTCATTTGTCTCTTCAAATCCCGAAAACATTATTCTGGAAGGGCGAGTTTGAGGAAATTGTTCAAAAATCTGTCTTAGTAATTGGAAACCCGTCATTTATGGCATTCTTTGATTCGTTATTAACACATCAGGATCTTTATCTGTTATTATTTTTAACGCTTTTTTATCGTTTGCAGAAGTTAATACAGTGTAATCTCTTCTAAGAGCAGAACGAAATGTACTTAGGTTTGCTTCCTTATCGTCTATGTATAGCACTGTAGGTTTCATTCTTTCATTTTGTTTAGTAAATAAACTCTAAAAGAAGTCCCCTCATTACGATTGCTTGTGTAGGTAATAGTTCCGACGAGATTCTCCACAATGCCAAAACTGATGTATAAACCAAAGCACGTGCCTTCACCCACTTTTTTGGTGGTTACAAAAGGCTCGAAAATTCGATCGCCCAATTCTTCATTTATTCCGGAACCATTGTCGGAAACTGTAATAGTAGCGCCTTCTCCTTGATTGAGTGTAGTTACGTTGGTAATTACCTCTTTTTCAATAGCTTGTTGATATTTCATAACCTGTTTTATGAAACCTGTTGTAGAGAGCATGAGTACCAATTTACCTCATTTATATTTTCCTGCAAATTACAATTTAATTTAATTTGTTTCTCACTAATTCGTTTAACTATTTTGAGATTACTTCTTATTACTTCATTTACATTTACCTTAGAGTGTTGGTTACTATCCACTCTTGAAAAACGTCTTAATCCACTAATGATTTCTGGCGTTCTAGGAGCCCCCATCTTTATGTCTTTAATAGAGGTTATTAAGTTATTTTTTAGGTAGATATATTTAATCTGTCCTTTTAGTATTTCTATTTTTTGAGCCACATCTGGTAGCTGTTTTTCAAAGTCTATGGTTTCATAATAATCCAACAATTTCAAAAGATTTACAAGATCCAATTCAATACCTATCGCTCCGGCATTTACATAATTGATCGGGTTATTAATTTCGTGGGCGATTCCTGCTGTTAGCATTCCCAAAGAAACCAATCTATCTGACTGGATTAATTTAGTCTGAGACTGGCTAACTTGCAGAAGTGCTTGTTGCAATCGCTCACTCTGCCTTTTAATAGTTAAATGTGTGTTCACCCTGATCAATACTTCGTCGAAATGAAAAGGCTTTTCAATGAAGTCAACAGCAGCGACTTCAAAGGCTCTTATTTTATCCACTACTTCAGTTAAGGCGCCCACAAAAATTATTGGTATTTCAGCCATATCTCCATGACTTTTTATAACCCTGCAGGTTTCATAACCGTCCATCCAGGGCACTTGAACATCCAACAAGACTAGATTTGGGGCTTTTGCCTTAATGCTTTTGATTGCTTTCATTCCGCTCATTGCTAGCCGAATGATATATCCTTTAGGTTTCAATATACCCGCTAATACTTTTAAGTTTTCAAGGTTATCCTCAACCAACAAAATTTCATCCCTTTCTATCATTATTTATCTTCTTTGACTAATTCTTCTAAACTTTCTACGTTATATTCTATTGGGTAGTTGCTAATCAGTTTTGATGCCTTTTTATGAGAAGTTGCCAATTGTCGATTGACTACTTCTAACTCTTCTATGTCACCCAAGATAATACTTTTCTTTATCTTTAAGGTCTATAGGTAGGGCACTTATGCCGTCCATATCTGTTTGTAAATCCGCAACATCGTTTTCTAATAAATTTTCAAAACCGTAATCGTACTTAACTCCTGTGCAGACTTGAATCTCGTGAAGAACTTCTGACAATTTAAATGGTTTTTAATAAAATTGTTCTCTTCACAATTAATAAATAATTCTTGTTCTTCATCAAATGTACTTGCGCATATCCCAATTATTCTAACTTTTTTCCTATTCTTCAACTTTCTTATTTTAGTCGTCGCATCAATTCCGTTTATCGTTAGCATTACCAAATCCATTAAAAACAACATCGGGCAACTATCGTTGAAATGAATGTAATTCATCTTTACCCTTAATTGCAGATGTTACTTCAAACTCAATGGACCGAAGTAAAATTTCTAGCACTTCTCTATTCTCCAATCTCCAAAATATCATCAACCACTAAAATTTTCCTAAGTGGTTGACCTTTTTTAATAACTTCTACTTTCTTAAAAGTATCTTCTCTTAGTAAAATTCTGTAATCCACCTCTAAGTACGGAAAAGTTAAGACAAATGACGACCCTTTACAATATTTACTTTTTTTTCGTTAAATCTCCTTTTAGCAAACAAGCTAACTTTTTGCTGATTGCGAGGCCTAAAAACAGTTCATCCTTTTATTTTCATCCTTCGTTTGCTCAAAGAATTGAAAATAATTAACAGATTATCGTCATAAACGCCTAAAAATTTATTATTTTTTGCAATATAAATAATACAGTCCTTAAAGCTGGTATTGATTAGTATGCTCTCGTTGTCTGTAAATTTTACTGTATTAGATAAAAGGTTAACTAAAATTTGCCTTACCTTTTTTTCTTCTACATGAACGAGATAAGGAGGCTCATCCATACATGTTTTAAGTAATTTTAGTCCTTTTTTGCTCAATTCAAATCGAAATATTTCGATTAACTCTTGTAATAATTTTACGGGTTCAAAAGTGTTGTAACTGAGTTGCATTTTTCTGGCATCTATTTTTGATAGGTTAAGCACAACGTTAATTAAACCTAAAAGTTGATTTCCACTCTTGTTGAGAGACTCCAGACTGTTTTGTTGCGCAATTGAAATCCCTTTCTCTCGGGATAGGATTTGTACATGTCCTAAAATTGTATTCATTGGGGTTCTAATATCATGCGAGATATACGCTAAGAATTTACTTTTTGCATTATTTGCTCGCTTTGCTTTTAGTCTCGCTTCTTTTATTTCTTGTTGAAATTTTTCACGTTCGATTATTAAAGTAAGCTGCTCTTGAAGGTCTTTAATAAGTTCATCCAATAAATCAATTCTTTCATTTTTCGAGTTTTTGTAGAAGAACTCGAATACTGCAACCACCTCATTTTTATAAGAAACAGGAAAACGGAAGGCTCCAGTTACTCCATATTTGCGTGCTTTTTTCTCTCTTTTGAAATTATTTTTTTATTTAAAGTCTTTTTTCCAAACTGCTTTTTGCTCCTTCGAAGCGGTTCCTCAAAGCTTTTTTCCTATTAAGTAGTTTGTCTTTTAGGTTGCTTCCTTAAAACTTCTTCAATCTTTTTTTCCTTTAGTGTACCATATTTCAGACGGATTTAATTTCTCTTTTGCAGAATCTGGATAATGAACATGTCCCACAGGCCAGTTGATATATGCACAGATACTTTGTAAAGCCTCTAGCAGTAATTTGTCTATGTTTTTTGCTTCAATTGCAACTTCAACAAATTTCATTAAATACAACACCTTTGTTTTCTTTCGCGCTCTTTTTATTAAATCGTCGCCGGTGCTAATGATTCCAATAATACTCCCTTTGTTATCGAAGCTATGAGAAGTATTCCAGGTAATTAATCGTTCAAATCCGTCTTTACAAAGCGCTAAGTTTTCCGAATATTTCTTATCGTCTTCTAAACTTCCATTAATTATTTCAAGAAATAATAGACAATTTTAGTTGCAAGACGGTTGGGAACAAAATTAGATGGAAAGTATTTTCCTGTCATCTCTTCCTTTTTGTAACCATACAATTTACAAGCAAAGTCATTGATTATACCTACATTGCCTTGCTTGTTTAAAATTAGAATAATAGAGGGTAATGTGTCAAAATAATTTTGGAGATGCTTTTGGTTATTTATGATCAATTTATAGGCATTCACAAGTTTTTTACGTGTTGCTAAAAGAGTTTCATTTTTTCTTATTGCTTCCGTAATATCTTTATTGGTTCCATCGCATCTAGCGACTTCTCCGTTAGCATCATAAATAGCTCTAAAAGTGGATTGGACATAGTGTAATTTATTATTTGTGTCCGTAATCTGAAACATAATTTCTTGATTTTCATCCTTAGAAGTAGTAAGTTTAAATTTCTTGGCTAAAGCAATTAAGTCACCAGGATGCACAAACGTAGTCCATTTAGTATATGTGAATATTTAGTCCGCAGTACATCCATATACTTTTGAGATATCTCTAATCCATTTTATTGAATGATCATGAACTAAGATTTTAAAAATTAAAAAAGAAGCAGTCCCATGCTCAACATTAATTGTTCGTTTAAATAATCAGCCCTCTCCTTGTTCTCTTTTTCTTTAGTTATATCTGCAAAGGAGCCCATATATTAGGTGGCTGCTCCGTTTGTGTCAATGTCAAATACGGACTCTCTGGAACGTCACCACATCAAACTGCTGTCTGCTTTTTTAAATTGGTATTCGAATTCTAATATTTCATCACCTTTCATTGTTTTAATGTTATTGCTGTGATTAGGTGTCGAAAGTATTTTATCTGTGTGGAATAAGTTATAAAAATCTGCCTCTCTTAATTTACTAATAGCTTCAAAAGTGTATCCAGTTAATTTTGTATATCCGTTATTCACATAAATCTTTTGTCCTTTAATTAGATTGAAAACATATACTCCATTTAAAGAAAACTTTAATAAATTTGCATTAGATACGTTATTGCTCATTTTTATGTTAATTAAATTTCGAAGTAAGTAACAGTTTTACAAATTTTTGTGCTAAAAACTCCATTTTTATAGCACCGTTTGTGTTACATTGAAAACTTGATGTCTTTTTTGAGAGAAGCGACGATAAAGACTGATTTTTGTCCGCTAAAGGGCTTATAAAGAATAACCAAACAAAATAAATAGTTTAATTAACGTTTAAATTTTTTTGCTATCAATAAAGTGACTCCTTTACAATAAAATTAAATCGAAATCAATAAAGTAACACTTTACCGTTTATTTGTTTTTTAGCTACGTTTGGAAATTGTACTAATACAAAAGCCTAATTCCCTCCTTAATATTAAGTTTCTTATAAATGTTGATCAATATAGATAGAGTGCAGTATGACAAATTAATCCTTATCCTTTTACTAAGTTCTGTTACTTCCATTGCACAGGGCCAAAATACGTTGCCCGTTGCCGACTTTCAACTTTCTGCTACTAACGGCTGTGCTCCGTTGTCAGTTTCAATCATCAACAGTTCTTTAAATGCAGCTCAGTATGAATGGAATTTTGGAAATGGGGGTTCATCAATAGCAGCTCAGCCTTCAATCGTGTATTCTTCCAAAGGGGTTTATGATGTTAGCTTAATTGTAAAAGATACATTGGGGAACTCAGATACATTGCTGATAATAAATGCAATAACTGTAAATGAAATTCCTATTGCAGATTTTGACCAAACCATTAACAGGGCATGTTTAAATCAAAATCAGATTAATTTCACCAATCAATCTACTGCGGGGTTAAACTACACCTGGGATTTTGGAGACGGAAACTCTTCTAACCTGACGAATCCAGTATATTCCTACTCTGACTCAGGTAGTTACACAGTTACTCTCATGATTGCTGATAGTATTGGATGTAGTAACTTTAAACAAGCTACCCAAGCGATTAGGATTGTAATGACACCTGAACTTAGCTTTTCAGTAAATGATACCGTTGGGTGCGATACTTCACAAATTTTTTTATTTAACTGTTCTGTAGATTCAATAACAAGCTGGCATTGGTCTTTTGGCGATGGAGATACTTCTCTAATAAAGAACCCAACACACCGGTACAAAAATACAGGTAGGTACGATGTTCACTTAATTACTACCAACCAATTTGGTTGTTCTGATACGCTAAAGAAGAACAATTACATTCAAGTTCTTATCACACCAAACATAGATTTTACTTCATCGGTAACAACTGGCTGTGCTCCATTAAGCGTGCAGCTCATTGCAGATAGAACTAATTTTGTGGCATCTTATCAATGGCGATTTAGCGACGGGAGGTCACGAAATGGAGATACTGTACAAATAGCTTTTAATAGATCAGGAGAGTATTCAATTACACTAATTTCCACCAATATAAATGGATGTGTTGACTCTACTTCAAAAACAAACTACATAACCGTTAGTGGGGGAGCAATCGCATCTTTTTCAACAGATTCTTCAACGCTTTGCAAAAATGGGTCCATTGGGTTCATCAATACTTCTCAGCATGCAAACTCCTGTTTATTTTTATGGGACTTTGGTGATAGTGCAACTTCTAGCGCAGAGCATCCTAATCATTCTTTCAATCAAACAGGACGCTACACAGTTTCGTTAATTGTTACCGATTCAACCGGCTGCACTAACACTGATTCAGCATTACTTAATATAGAAGACTTACGAGCAGATTTTACTGTATCAAAAGTAAGAGGATGCCTCCCTTTAACTGCATATTTTCAAAATATTAGCACACCTGCGGACAAGTGGTTTTGGGATTTTGGTGACGGAGATACTTCTCACCAAGAGAATCCAATGCACTTGTATCAGTCGAGCGGAGAGTTTGATGTTTCATTAGTAATTGAGACTCTTTCTGGTTGCATCGATTCTATTCATTACCAGGATTTAATTCTGGCTCACGATGACTCGTTAACAGGTAGCTTAACGGATACCATTACGGGGTGTTTACCCCTGCCCATTGATTTTTCTTCCAATCAATTCGGGTCCGGTAGTTGGGTTTGGGACTTTGGAAACGGAGATACTTCTATGTCAAGAAACCCAACCTACACTTATCGGCAACCTGGCATCTTCACTGTTACACTTAAAACCACAAGCACTGACGGCTGTCCGGTCTTCGTCGAAAACTATACTACCGTCATGATTCAGAGTATCGTTCCAAAAATAAGTGCGTTGCAGTTCAACTGTGAACAAGCTACTTTGCAATTGACAGATTCGACAGATAACATAAGTAGTTGGTTTTGGAATTTTGGAGATGGTACTTATTCAACCTTACATAGTCCCATTCACCAATTTCCCGATACCTTAGTCTACGATATTTCAGTCACTTTAATAAACACAAACGGTTGTATGCAAAGTGTATTTTTTCCTGGTTTTATAGACTTTACAAATTGTTTTGTAGGTGGAAAGGTACCTACATTAGAACCGGATTCTGGAGGTTCTGCAAACAGAGGAGATTCCATAAAATCAAGTACAGTGTTTGCTCAAAGGTGTGCCCCAGAAATTGTGCAACTAACTAATCCAAATATAAATGCCTTTGCTTGGCACTGGGATTTTGGAGACGGAGATACTTCTAATTTAGAGGACCCACTGCACATTTACAGAATGCCTGGTGTTTATAATGTGCAATTAATTACAGAAGATTCTTTAGGAAGAGATACGATACTTTGGATGAATTATGTTTCTATAAATGGGCCAATTGCAAATTTCTCGACCACTATACTTGATGATTGCGATAGCGCAACCGCAACGTTTAATAATGTTTCTAAAAGGGCAAATTCATGGGTTTGGCAATTTGCAAAGTACAGTGATTCAACTACTAATTCTCCTCAGTATAAGTTTCCATATTCAATTCGGAATCATGTCGTTTACCTACGAGTGAATGATAGTTCAGGGTGTTCCTCTTCTAAAATAAGTATTTTAAACTTTCCAATAAAACGAATCTCTTTCATCCTTCCTGACTCTGCTTGTGTGGGCGATTCGTTGTATTTTAGAGCGAGCGATTCTTTATCAACTTATACCTGGTCTTTTGGAGACGGAAGTGCAGACAGTTCTTTTACTCCGATGCATATTTATTCGAATGCAGGTGTTTATGCAATTCAAGTAATAAGCACAGATTCTAGGGGGTGTGAAAATATTCACCTTCTTGACTCTATTCGAATAATTGGATCCTCTGCAAATTTTCAAATAATAGATACAGTGCAGTGTAAAAATCAACTTTTTGCTTTTGTGCCGCAAGAAACTAGCGCAAATTCATATTTTTGGAATTTTGGGTCAAATTTAACAAGCGCAAAGCAACTACCTAGCATAAAATTAAGTCAGGCAGGAAACTACAACATTCGTTTAACTGTCCAAAAGGAAGGTTGTCAAAATACGTTTACCAACCCAATTTTGGTTCAAGTAAAAGAGGTCGATGCAAATTTTACAATAACACAACTAAACCACTGTTATCCAATTCAGCTTGGTGTAACTGATACGAATTCTAATTCTGCTCAATGGACTTGGGGAATTGATAACACAAAAATTAATAGCTTAAATCAATACTTGTTTGCTACCCTAGATAGTTCCGTTACTGTTTCCCTTAAAGTTACTGCGCAGAACGGGTGTGTTGACTCCATTACAAAAGTATTCATTCCTACAGCGCTTAACTCAAATTTTAAAATTTCAGATACTCTTGGTTGTGCACCTTTAAGTGTGAGTTTTACGAACAAAGCTGTACATTCCGTTCACTCCTATTGGAGTTTTGGTGATGGAGATACATCATCAATCGCCAGCCCGAATCATACTTATACTAGCGAGGGAGTATACACTGTTCAGTTAATTACGATGAGTTTAGATGGTTGTCGGGATACTACCACCTATCAAAATTCAATTCGAGTTTCCTCCATTCAAGCTAATTACAGCAACGCATTTAGTAGCTCTTGCGCACCTATGCTAGTAAACTTTGTAGATTTATCAAATCATGCAATTTCATGGAAATGGAGGTTTGGAGATGGAATGACTTCAACAGCTAGAAACCCCCTTAAAATATACAATAACTCAGGTGGTTTTGATGTCTCCTTATCGGTAACAAACAATGAAGGGTGTAAGGATACTTTGACGCTGAAGAATGATATTTTTGTTCCTGGGCCCATTACAAATTTTTCGGTATCCGACTCTGTCGTTTGCGGAATAAATCCCGTACAGTTTACCGACTCTTCAACTGATGCCGCGCAATGGAATTGGTTTTTTGGAGATGGGAATACTTCAAATCAACAAAATCCTGTACACACCTATACCAATCCTGGAGCGTATTCTATAACGCTAACAACTACAGATTCTTTTGGGTGCAGCGGATTTTTTACCTGGGCTAAAATGTTAGAAATGAATTATGCGCCTACTGCAAATTTTCAGATAAAAGATTCAGTAGGTTGCGCCCCATTGGAGTTAGAGTTAGCTTGTCAAAGTACAAATGCTAACCAGTGGGAGTGGAACCTTGGTAATGGCTCTGTTTATAAAGATAGTTCACTACGCTATACAGCCTTCAACGCCGGTACTTATTCTATTTTATTAACCGTTAAAAATGAGGCAGGCTGTTCCGATAGTACTAGATTTGACAGCTTAACAGTTCTTCGCACTCCAAATTCATATATTCAACCAATTGACCCTATTTGTAGCAATGAAAATCCAGTAAAACTTACTTCTCAAGAATTGGGCGGAGTCTGGTCTGGATTGAGCATTACTGATAATAATACCGGATTTTATAACCCCAAATTAGCAAATAATGTTGTTGATACTGTTATGTATAGTTTTCAAGGTGCCTGTCCGGCAAGCGATACGCTTCTCATTAAAATAAAAGAAGCTCCAGAAGTAGATTTTGTAGCCAATGAAACAGAAGCATGTGATCAATTAGCTGTAAAATTTGAAACGGTTTTTTTAAAGGAGCTATCTGCTGATTTGAAACCAGTTTATAAATGGCAACAAAATGGGATTCAATTTGGAAATACCCCGATGGTAAATAAAGTGTTTCAATCTGGTTTGTATTCCATTAGCTTAGAAGTTTTAACGATTAATGGCTGTAGAGATGAAATTAAGAAACCGCAATTTATTATGGTATTTGACTCTATTCTCTCTAAAACAAACATAGAGAGAGTCTCCGTATTGAATGATCAAGAGGTTTTGGTAGAATGGGAAAAGAATACAGACCTTGACTTTACTCACTATGTTTTGTATCGAAAAACAGCTTTAGATAGTGTGTTTAGCGAAATCGCAGCTTTTTCTCATGCGGATCAAATCAGTTATCTCGATGATTCATTAAACACAACTGATTCAACTTATTGTTATAAAATTGTTTCTGTAAATAAATGTGGACTTGTAATGACATTGAGTGATGTTTCATTTCATTGCACTATAAATGTAACTGCGAATAAAGTAGGGCAAAGTGCTATTGGTGTTCGGTGGAGTAGTTACGTGGGCGGTTCAGTCGAGTTTTATGAGATTTTTAGATTAGACAAGGTGTTGAATCAATCAAATGTAATTGCACGAGTAAATTCTACCAATTTTGAGTTTACAGATACTTCAGCCTATTGCAATTATGATTATAGTTATAAAGTAAAAGCAACAGGTAAAGCTGGACTTATTAAGGGATCTTTTAGCGACACAGCAGAAACAAGAATGGAAGGAATTGCTCAATTCCAGAAATCAGAAATTATAAGAGTCGCTGTTGACGATAATAGTTCTGTATTAGTGGAATGGTCACCAGTAAAAATTGCACCTGAATTTGCTACCGGTTACGTAATTCATCGCTCTTTAGACAATAAGCTTTTCAGTCCCTTAACTTTTATTCCTATAGGAGATACAAGTTATAACGATAGAGCAACTTCAGTAATAGATGAGCGCTACTTCTATCAAATAGAGGTTTTGAATACTTGTGTAAATAAAAATCAATTAACCAATACAGGTTCTTCAATCCTACTAAATTCTACCCAAATTGACAACTACACAGGTAAATTAAGGTGGACTGGATACGAAAAGTGGGATGGAGGAGTAAAAAGTTATGAAATTCAGCGCTTAAATGAATTCAATCAATGGGAAACTATTCAAATCGTTCCGCCCGAGCAACGAGAAATAATTATCAATTTCTGACTTCCATGAAAACACTAAAAAGAACCTTAGTCGTTTAGTTTGCTAAGTTTCTTTTGCTTTTAATGGAGGGTCAAAGTCAAATGTAGACGGTTATTGTCAAATCTCATTCGTTGGGAAATTCCTTCTTCTGTAGAAATGTTTACTAGTCTTAAGATTACAGTGCGAACAACAGAAGCAATGTAAAATGACCTCACCTATCCGTATTTTTTTATTTTTTTTCAGTTTTGTATTATCTCTTTTATTTTTTTCAATGGGGGTAAATGCCCAAAATAAGGCAAGCTACTCTATAGAAAATGGAAGCTACAGAGTAGTAGCTGTAAAACACGATAGTAAAAGGATTGAAAGCACCTCTAATAACGCAGAGTTATTGAATCCTTCAACGAGTTATTTTCCAAATGCCTTTACCCCAGACCAAGATGGATCAAATGATAAATTTGGAGCAGTAGGAATAAATGTTGAAAAATACGAGTTGAAAATATTTAACCGTTGGGGAGAATTACTTTTTGAATCGAATAATATAACTCACAAATGGGACGGAACCCACAACGGAACCGCGGTTGCTGTTGGTGTTTACGTATATACCTTCTTTGCAATTGAAATGACTACTAGAAGAAGTATTTCAAAAACGGGTACGGTAACACTTTTAACATAAAATAAATCAAATAAAATGAGATACTTTTATTTGTCTATTGTAGGAATCGTCCTTTGTTTAAATCCTGTTAAATCTCAACAAACTCATTTCTCTCAATTTTACACCACTTCAATGTATCTCAATCCTTCTTTAGCAGGAATTGAAAAAGAATCAAAACTTACATTGAACTACAGAAATCATTGGCCACAAATTCAAAACTCTTTTATAACTCAGAATGTTAGCGTTGAGACAAATTTGTCTCGTTTTAATAATGGGTTGGGAGTAAATGTATATCGCGATCAAGCTGGCGATGGAATGTTAACGGTGACTTCGTTCAGTGGAGTATATGCTCATGAAATAAAACTAAGTAGAGACCTTTATCTCAGAGTTGGTGCTAAATCTGGATTCGTTCAAAAAAATGTCGCTTGGGACAAATTGGTTTTTGAAGATATGATTGATTCTCGAGGAGGGATCGAATTCAATACACATCAAAAGTTTGGAGAAGCTATTTCTTACATTGATCTATCTTCAGGTATGTTTCTCTATTCTGACAAATATTACGGAGGATTTTCTATAAATCATTTAAATCAAGCCCAAGCCGGCTTAATTAACAAGAATGGTAATTCAAAATTGCAGAGAAACTATACCATTCATGGAGGAGCCAAATTCCTTTTTAATGGCAACAGCGGTTACAGCATATCTCCAAATGTTATATTAAGTAAGCAAGGTAACTTTACCAAATTTAATGCAGGTGCATATGTTGAAGCAAACTTTCTAGTGCTTGGACTTTGGTATGCGAGCTCTGAAGCTATAGTAATTATTGTTGGGGTTAAAACTAAGCGTTTTCAAATTGGATATTCTTATGATTTATATTCTTCTAATGTGATTGGTAAAAGTTTAGGGTCTCACGAGATATCTTATGTACATAAATTTAAGAATACAAGTGGTAAGACTAAAAGGTATAGAACTAGTTCTTGTCCTAAATTTTAATATTTACCGCAAAGCATTGCACAATAAAGGTACATACTGATCGCCATCACCTAATATTTATAACAGAAACTTCTCTTTTTGTATTTAGGGGTATCGACAAATCAAAAATATTTCGTTGCATCCTTTTCATAGTGTAAAAGTTAGCGTTTACGCAGATGAAAGTTAAGTTGGTGTTTTCTTCCGAATAAAATATATATTGTTGAAATATAAACACCTGATAAATAATTCGGAATGATAGGAGATATTAAAAATAATTTATTTGGTACAACGTAAAATCAATCACAACCAGGAATAAAGAATCAAATGGGTATAGGCTAATTTTTAGCTACTTTTAAGGATCTTGTAGAAAAATAGAGTTTAAAAATTTAGGTTGAAAATGAACTAGGAATTGGAATTGATTTTTTTTTACTAAAACGACTAAAATTATTTTAAAGTGTAAAACTATAGTGGGATTCACATTTTATTGTGCAAAGAAATACAAGGTGTTTTTTAATGGAGTGCTTCATTTGGGAAATGAATAAATTTACCACCTTGTTTAATATATTTGTTTAAGGTGGAAGTAGTTTTAGCTTCTAGCTCATATTTTTTTCCTATTCGGTAAAAAAGAATTTTTTAGTTACCATTAAATAAGAGTACAGAATTAAATTAACAAAATACAGTTCACTTGATAAGTTTTCGAAATAGAAAGTAAATGTTTGTCCGGAAATATTCTGCATTTGTTTTACATCCCGACATGTGAGTTTTAAACCATAAATTTTGAGTTTTTTAAATTATTATTTGCACGAAAAACTGTTTTACCTAAAAATGGATTTGGGTAGATTTCTAAATTAAAATTACCTAATCCATTAAACATTTCTGAAACTATATCAGAGTAGCCGGTTTTTCCATCATAATCAATTTGCTTTAAACGATGCTAAGACTAACCCTTTAGCGGGGAATCATCAATCGTAGAATAGTTCTTGACGTGCGAGCTGTTTCCTGATTAATTTATTTTAAATAGGGAAGAAAAACTAATGCCATCCGCTCTGCGCTCAACAGTAAAGTAGTCGTTCTTAATTTCAGCCGTGGTAACCCAATCAAGCCGGACATATGAATTTTTTGCCTCAGCAATAAAACTTAACAACTCGGTAGGTAATGTCGCAGTCTGAGTAGCGTTATAGCAAAGTGGGTCATTGAAAATTACTCTAGAGCGAAATCCAACTACTCCCGCTGTTAACAGCATCTTTCCCTCTACAAATACAACAGCCTACATACCTCAAGCACATCCATGCGCAAGAATAATACCTTTTATAACGCTAAAAGTTTCAATGGTTGTGGTCCTGCTCGCAACTCCTCCTCCGGAAAGTCAAATTACATTGCTGCGATGCGCTCCATTAGTGAAAATTACTTTTGATTGTGCAGCTACAGAAAATGCTCCTGCAAATTTAAAAACAAATATTGCACCGAGGTTCTTTTGAGTGTCTTGTAATATTCCCTCCTAAGGATGCTGATCCTGAGATAAAATACACACCTTCAGTCAGGGTTTCTCCAAATCCAAATCTTGGTGCATGTGTACTAACCGTATTTGGTAAGAGCATCAATTTATTGTAAGCATTGTCTAAGCACGTTTTCGCTTGTACTGAAATTGCATCTGCAGCATGATTTGATCTCACAATAATTGATGAACCGAATCCACTTATTGAGCAGGAATTTGAACCAATATTACCAACAATACATGGTGTTGCAGTGTCTGTAACAGTATCTGCACCGGCAAAAAAGCGAAAAATCACCAGTACTTCAAAAAACATCCATGGCAGCAGCCGGATCGCTAACACTTCTGCATGGTATTGCAATGGTATTATTGCTTTTAGCTGCGATATCTACGCCAGCTGCTCCTACTGTTAGCTCTCTTCCTGTGAAATGCATTCGCCCTTCTAAACCGCAATTTGTAGCATGGGAAATTGCCCCCATGTGAAAATAAAGGGCCCTTTAAAATGCTTCCAGCTCCCACTGAAATGGCACCTTTGGTAATCCAATAAACATTAGCGGTTCGTGTTTCATTTATTAAAATAACTCTTGACGTTGCACCTATTGTAATTGCTCCAAGGTATTTAATTATAAATACAGCATCTGTATTTCCTCCCTCGTTAAGAGTAATTGATCCTACTACAGAGCCAGTGCCCACTATAGAATAAATTCCTAGACTAATCTTTTCACCTGTTCCAAAAGCTGCAGCATGTGTGCCGAGATGAGCAACAAAAATATCGTTTATATGAAAATATAATATCATTATATTCACTCTTGCTTAAAGTGTTGTTGCATTACTGTCGTGGACGGTGCCGGTAAAATTTGGCGTTATAAACTCTGTTATTACGCCACTATTTGTTTCAATATCGCTGGGAAATATGCCTGAATTTGTTTAGGCCCTCTATCCGGTGAATACCTCAAAAGTTGAAATTATAAAGTTTCCCGTCGCATTACTATACATTCCCAAAGTCCAAACAGATTTTTTGTTTAATATCTTGGAGGAACTTTACGAGTTGATTTAAAGAGGAGATTAGATGAATAGCAGGCGGCTTTTTTTATTCTATCTTTTATGCAATAAATGGGGCTAAATAGACAGAAAAGAGGATATTCGTTTCTTTGTTTCAATAAATTCTGTTGCAAGTATACTTTACCACATCTTCTAGATGATGCTTTATAGATTTCTATAACTAATATTAAAAAAATCACGAATGGTTGTAGGTAGTTAAAACGTTGTAGGAAGATAATGGAGGTGTTATTGAACCTTGGTTATCGATAGTATTCTATTGCCAATAGATATTCTACCATCATCAGAAGTCTGTGAATCTATTTTCCATCTAACTTCAATAGACCTCCCGGCTATTACGTTTGCAAAACCTTGTAAATGAATCACAGATCGGTTGTAAAATGATCTGCTAGAGTTTGGTATTAATACCCCATCTCCATAAAGACTGAAAGTTCCTTTATGATAAATATCGACCTGTGAAGTTGTTGATCCTGCTTGATATATTGTTCCGTTAACAGTGCAACCTACGGCAGTAAAACCAGTAATAGCTCCTAAATCAGTGCCGATATTCCCATTATAAGTGGAGGCTCCTGTGTTTGCTACTCCTCCAGCACCTGTAAATATCAAAAAATTTGACAAGGATCTTAAATTGATAAAGGAAGGATTTGCAGTAGTCGAAATTGTACCTGGTCCGAAAGAAACAGCACCGGCTTTGGTTAACAAAGGCCCGGACAAAATACAAGAAGTTCCTACAGCAATTGCTGCACTATTGGAAAATATAGTTCCTTGAATGGTAGTTGACGCCCCTAAACCTACGGCATCTTGTGCCAGCCAAAAAACATTATGATCTGCAGCACCGTTTATTAATGTAACTGTAACTCCTGCCGCGGTATTAAATGCTGCAGTTGCTCTTATAACAAATAAAGCGTCAGGATCACCACCTCCATCTAAAGTAAGAGCGCCTGCAATAGATACAGCTCCTGTTAATGCGTAAACTCCTGGCACAAGAGTTTCTCCACTCCCAAAAGTAACGGGATGCGTTGTGTTGGTTGCCGGTATAGCAATTATATCATTATAAATGGAATCTAAATCCAATTTTGCAGTGGTTGTGTTAAAGCCGGTTGTGATAACTGCGTCAGGTACGTCACATTCACCATTAAAAGTGACCATATAAGTTCCATCGCCTGCAATGAGTGACATCCCCGGCACTAGTGTATCTGATGTTGAGTTAGCTGTGGTATCTCCGCCTTCACTAACAGTGTCGTAATCATAGTCTTTAGTACCAAAGGCAATCCATGCTGTGCCATCCCAATAATAGTATCCTGGCGATACACTGTTGGGAGCAACTCCTGCAGTAGCTTTATTGTAAACTAAAAGCGAAGTCGCAGGCGTGGTAACAGGCAATGCACTGTTTGTTGCGGTAAGATCAATACGGGGAATAAGTAAGCCCTTATTGTTGCTTGGAGAGGCATCAATATCCAACATTGAGGACGAATTAGGTACTGCTCCTGTATTACTAATACCTATGTTTTGGGCTGAAGCTCCATTAATAATAAAGGTTAGTGCAATCAAAGTAAAAAGGGGGGTATAATTTGTCATGGATTATTTATTATTATTTTGTGTGTGATTTTTTTTTCAGAAGTTCTTATGACAACCATGCAAACTCCGTCCGGCTGTTTTAACCCTTCGAATGCAATTTGATTTTTTCCGGCAAAGGATACAATGGCTTTACTCGCAATTAAGATGCCCAATGCATTGTATAGAGCAACAGAGAATTTTAAAGGAGTGTCAGTTGCAATAAATACCTTAATATTTTGCTCATCAGGATTGAAATAAGCGTATGTACTTAGGTGTTTTATGTTATAATTGCATTCTCCAAAGACAATTACCTTTGAGGTGGTCTTGGTGCCATTAAGATCTGTCTGTTTTAAGCGATAATATGACCATCCCTTTAAAGGGCTAAAGTCAATTGTTGAGTACTTTAAAGTTGTTGTACTATTTCCTGCACCATCAATTCTTGATATTGAAGTGAAATTAATTCCATCAGCAGAACGCTCAACATTAAAGTAGTCATTGTTAATTTCAAGAGCAGTAACCCACTTTATTTTGATGGTTTCGTTCAAACATTCTCCCGTAAAGGTTAAGAGAGATATTGGTAATGGCATAGACTCGTCGACAAGTGCCCACCATTTAGACCTGCCCAATAAAACCTCAGATTGTGAAGTAACTGTGACATTGTTAAAAGCAATATCTGCTGTTCCTAAAGGATCTAATGGGAGCCAGTTTGCGGCTGTATTGTCCCAATATTGTGCACGTAAGTTTTCTTCTGCAATTGTGTTGCCCGTGATGGTAGCGTCCCATTCTGCAGTGGCATAACTGAAAATAAGGTCTGATAAATTAGGTCTGGTTGCAAAAGAAGCGTCCGTAGCATCTATTTGAAAAAAACGATCTACTCCAAATGCCGAGTTATCATTTCCTGAGCCAAGATAATTCGTAGGAAACATAGTTTGAGGTACAACTGTGCCTGCAGTTGGCAGGCTTGCACTGTTAACCCCTGATCGAAATGTACTGAAAATGAGACTTCCATTACCTACAGCGTCCGATGTTGTAAAAGTTAAGGGTAGATCGAGCGTTATGCCAAGACCAAAAGGAACAGTAAATGTAGCAGCAGTATTGCCAACTTTCCATTTCACCCGATTGTTGCCGATAGTGCCTTCTGAGATTATCCAACCAGTATTGCCAATTCTAGTAATGGCATCATTTGAAACATTATCTATGACTAAGAAAGATCCCCTATTTATGTTGATAAAACTTGCATTATTAATGACAATACGAGCTTGAGAGTTCGCACTATGATTACTTACCCCTAAAAAAAGAAGAAACAAGTAATATAAAGTACTGGAATTTAAACAATTATGTATATTTTTCCTCATTAGGAGGTAGAACATTAAAGCGATTAGATATACTTCTTTCATTGTGTCGTGTTCGTGTATTTTGACCTTTGCAAATGGAATGCCGGTTCACCCGAAATACACTTAAAAGTCTATTTTTAATCATCTTATGATTTCACCTTACTTGAATTTATACCTAAAAATGGACAGTTATTCCAGATTATGGAATTATTTCCAGTAAAATAGACGGAGTACGTTTTTTGGGAGAGAAAATTATATCAGTCTATCTCTTGTAGCGCTTTTTTTTGTAGATGAGCTACCAAGTTTTCTACTGATTAAAAGAAAATATTTTGTTTTTCTTAAAATAGGGAAAATACAAGCCAAAGGTTATATCCATAGCTGGTTATAGCGTTCGTTACCTAATACTAAAGTTAATAATTAGTGATAATTCATGTGCCTCAGGTATTTTGAGTGCGTGGATACAGAATTATAGCATTTGAACAAATAATTATTAAGCTCTAATGTTTCACTTTTAGAAGTCGTGCAGCGGTTGTGCCTTTTGGAATAGGTTACAATCGTTTTTGCGTGAGGAATGTTTAGCTGTTGCATGAAATGCGGTCATAGTATAAATCAAGCACGCAAATCCTTGATTCAAAAGGTTTTAGAATGATCCTTTATGATAATAAGTAAAGTAGAAAATATTTTTGATCAAATTATTTGATTGTTTGCAACGGTTGGTCAAATAATGGAAGTACGAAGGATCATTTTTTTTCAATAGTCTATTTATTATTACAAGCATGTTATATTTCTGTAGTAAATTAAGAGTTAGGTTAAAGATAGATAAAGTTTAAATTTTTGATAGCATTATTTTATATTCTTAAGGCCTTATGAGAAGAATAAGAAGTGTGTTGTTCCTGCTAAAATCAAGGACTCTTTTTAGTGGGTGTTTGTTCTACTAATGTTTCCAATCATAATTGCATCGTTAAAAATATTTTTTGCACTTACGGTATAATGTGTTCTTTTTGTTTATAACAAGCTAATATAATCACTTAGACAATATTTTAATTGCTCGGCTGAAGTGAATTAATAGTTACAGATACTCTCGTGTTTTATTGTTCTAAAAAGGCTCTTAGCGGCTGTGTTATCGAAACAGTTTTCTTCTTTACCCATGTTTTGCGTTACTTTCATATTTTATCGTAAACAGATAACGCTTTATTCGAAGCCTTTAGAACTCCTTGATTTTAGTAAAACAGAAAACCAACCTTTGCTTTTGTTAAATTCATTGCTGAAAGCCATGAATGGCCAATTCTATTCTTTGCTTTCACATCTTTACTCGATGTCGAATAAACTAACCTTTTGTTCGCGAAGGCAATTATCGTTGCAAACCCCGGCCATTCAACGTTTACTTTGATGTATGTAATGTCTAATGCCCATTTTACAACAATTTCCTTTCTTCAGTTTATCTATCTAAAACGTAATTAGTGATCGAATAAGAGCAATTTGAGTCTATTATAATTACAAGTGTCTTCTGTAAAACATATTTTAACTTTAGTTCTTTTATTTAAATAGTAACCTAGGACCGCAGATATAAATTGTCTATTCGTAGTGTATTTTGAATAAGTAAACTACAGGTATCTAAGTATTATGCGTCAACGACTAATTACACCGTCTTTTACACTATACTCCCCGTAAATAAATCTAGCACTTTTGCCTGCTTAAAGCAACTCAACGATACTAGTTTTAAATTCTTTTTGCAAAAAGTCTTTCTATAACTATAAATATATAGTTGCAGCCCATATAACGCAATTATCAATACTAAATACTTCAGTGTCTTAAATAGACACTCAAATTTGAAACAATAGCGATTTATTGTGGTTGATATCGCTAAAATAGATTAACAAACGAAATATATTAAAGTAAGAACCCAATAGCGGATGAAGTATATTGCTTTACTTGGTATGAGCTGGTATTTTTCGAATTTTGTGTTTAGTGTTTTGCCAGACTGACCGTTCAGAGAGAATCTCTATTGAAAAGCACAGAAATAAAATCTAACCACTTTGATTAGTAGAATAATGGTGTAAGTAATGTTTCAAAAACGGCACCTAACTATATAAATGAATAGTAGCTTTTCATTTGTACGATTATAGTAACGTATCAAATTTAGTTGCAATAGTTAATCGTTTTTCTAATGTATTAGTCCCAAATAAATAATTTGTTGGTTGTTATAACACTGCTTTCTTGAATCAATTTAAAAAAGTACACACGCCCAGTTAAATCATTGCAATGCAGAGTAAACATTTGTACAGGCATTTACCGAATTTTTTTTACCGTCTGCCCATATGAATTGGATTTTGTCAACTTTGAGCTGTTAAAATATTCAGCGGTATGGAAAATTGTTTTGACTGAAAAAGGATTTACGTAGACAGTCAGATTATGATCATTTAGCTTCTTGAATCTTTCAGTTAAAAATCTAGAATAGCCGGTTTGCTCATTGTAATCAGTTTGTTTTAGAGGATAATAAGCCCGTCTATTTAAAGGTCTATGGTTAAATGTTATATAGCTAAATTTTTGCGTGCTATTCCCGGTACGATTTACCTTAATAATTGAATTGAAATCAACTCCATCAACAGAGCGTTCAATAGGAAAGTAGTCATTATTAATTTCGGCAGTAGTAATCTCATTTAGCAGGATAGTTAACTCTTTTAATGTAGAGGTAAAATGAAGTATATAAATGGTTTAAGAATAAAAATTAGAACTGTTAAAGCAAAGGGGATCATTATAAAATACGCCCGTACTAAATCCGATTCCTCCACTCGTAAAAAGCATTCTTCACTTTATATTCGTCCTTGCCGCTGCGCTGCACACTCCATCATGAGAAAATAGTGTTCTTTTAATATAACGATAAGCTTCAACACTAGCTGCACCTGAAGCAGGTCCTGCTGATATAAGCCAAATAGCAGTACAACGCTGGGTTCTATTTTGAAGGTTACTAATGACGAGGCTGCGACAGAAAATGCTCCTTTACACTTAAAATAAACACAGCATCCGCGTCTCCTTCTCTATCAAGAAAAATTGTTCTGCCCGATGAACCTGCGGAATCAATGTAGTATATCCTTTGGTGTTAAGGTTTCACCTGATTCAAAAGCTGGAGGATGTGTAAATACAGCATTTGGGATAACCGTAAGAAGCGTATAGGCAGCATTTAAATCTACTTTAGCTTGCAACCTTATGGCATTCTTATTGTAAAAAGACCCAACAATTGTTCAAGTTTCAAAACTACTAATGGTTCCTTCGCTTGTGCCAATGTCTCCAATAAATCCCGATGAAGCAGCGTTTGCGATGGCTACAGCGCTAGTAAAAAGACCAAAACTTTTAGCACTATCAAAAAAATCAACAACTAGAGCGGGATGGCAACCACCAACGCAATAAAATTTAATGTTGATTGGACCTGAAGTGACAATAGAAATGCATTCATCGTCAATAGATATAGCACTTTTTGAGGTAAGCATTCTTCCTTCTATCTACAATTTACGCTTGTTGTAATAGCAACGGGATGAGCAAATAAAGTTCTTTTTATTAGACTTCTTGCTTTCACAGAAATAGTGACTTTAGCCATTCAGAAAATGTTACAAGCTAGAGTTCCGTTACTCAGAACAGCCTGCGATCCTCAATCGAACGTTAGGGCTCCAGCAAATTTTATTGTGAGTACAACATCAGGGTTTCCTTTCCCGACAAGAGTAAGCGTTCTATTTGCTGCACCTGTGCTGCTTATTTAATAAACGCCTTGACTTATGGTTTCATTAAATCCAAAAGTTGGAGAATGTTTGCAATGGTCGGTTGGTAACAAAAATATTGCTGAGGTGAATATACACTCTTAGTAAATCTATTCTGGCAAAATTGGTTGTAACGTCAGTATTGTATTTGGCTCCATTATAAATGCTAGTTATTTGACCAACAATTTTACTTGCATCTCCTGTAAATTGTTGTGTATTTGAAAACGCTCCGGTTCCAGTGCAAGCTCCAAAAGAAGAAAGAGTTTTTAATTGAAGCTTTTGACAATAGATTAGACTTTGTAAAATTAAAAGCAATCCACCTTTAACCATGTTTTGATTAGCCGCTCCATGTTAATTAACTATTAGATGCCAAAATAATCTCAAAGCTTGAATAGATTTCAAAAACATTCAACTTCCTAATGTGCATTCAGGATTTTCCAATGTTTTCAAAAATTTATAAATTATATAAATACTGGAGATTGATTTCATAATGAAAACGAAGTGGAAAATATTTGTGCTTTTTTGTATATCTAAAATTCAATTAAATAAGCAGAATTTCAGTTGATTTAAGCTGCTTCTTAAAAAGAGAAAAGTAGAAGAGTTTCTTTAAGGTTTGTTGCAATTTCCAAACAAAAAAATGATTGCGGTGAGCTATTAATTCCATATATATTGAAACATTGTTTCCCTAAAAATAGAAAAAATAAAATTGTTTCTCGAGGGTATTCTCATAGCGCACATTAATTGGTATAATTCTCGATTTTTTTGTAAAAAATAAACCTAGATCAATGTAGGTTTAAACATTTCGGGTATTAATTCGCAGGCAGCATATTTAGTAAAAAACCAATGTCTAAGGTTATCGAAAATTGGAGTGGCTATTTAAATAGGTGTAAGGGTTGGAAAATTAGTTTGAGTTATTTTTAGAAATTTTATTTACTTCATTCAATTCAATTTCTCTCAGTCTGTTTTTAGTGTATCTTCGGTTGAACTTATAATATTTTAAATCATTGTCTATTTCAATGATAGCAATAGGAAAGTCGTGTACACTGTAGTCCATATCTTCCGTTTCTTGATTTAGAGTGATATCAAATTTATAGCGTTTTGTAAAATGATCTAAATCTTCTGTTTTATAAGTTTTAACGATTACTCTTTTAGCAACATATCCCTCTTTCTCAAATTGAAGAGTATAGTGCTTTTCGCAATCTGCGGTAAAAACAAACTTTCCATTATTTTTTGTTTTATATTCTGATAAACAGACATTATCATCAAAAACTTTTACAATTACGTCTTTGGCTTTTTTACCGTCTATAAATATCTTGCCTACAAATTCGGAGCTACTTAAGTGCTTTGTTGTGTCTTGAGTTGTTGTGTCTTGCGTTGTTGTGTCCTGATATAATGAATTTTGGGCTGTTGCGCTCGTGACACTAAGCAGAAGTAATGAGAAGACGACTAGCAAGTAATAGGATTTTAATTTCATAGTTCCTTGTTTTTTATTTTGAATCAAAGAGTGCAGAACTAGACTAGGGGAGTATCAAATTTTAACTACCCTGGCTCTAGAGTATTTTACATTTTCTTATCTCATGGTGGGCTGTCGAGTGATAAAATTTACCTCAATAAATTACAATCGATCCAAGCATTATTTACCGTTACCAACATCTGATTATATGTAACATATCAACATTTTTTTGGGATTAACGTTACAACTCGATTTATTTCCATTATAACTGACTTTGAGAGCATTTGCTTTATACATCTACTTGCTATCGTTAGCTCCTTCTGTTGACTTTTAGGCATTAACGCTAAGTTTCAATTTTACTTCTTCGTTTTCTGTCATATTACTATTTTTAGTTCTTATTGTCATTTGCTCCATAGAACAACTAGATTTTAAATTGTCGGAAAAATAGGTTTTTGAACCTTTGTAATAAACAAATACTCCATTAGAAAGATTTCATAGCGAGAGAAACTGCCATTCTGATAAAATGAGTTAACTAATGCCATTTATTAGGTTTATCCCTGACCGGTTACTTTCTTAAAGAGTTCATAAAAAGATCAAAAGCAATAAAGTAAAGATCCTGTTAACAAAAACCTTAGAGTCGGTGTTATTAATTTTTTAGTTCATAATTTGTTCTTTTCATTTACATATAAATCTAATATACAGATTAAATTAAAATTTTTGAATTAAGTAATGTCCAAACGTGAATATTCAATTTCCCAATGTATTAGATGTCTTTCTTTGCACTGCAATAATTGTTTAAATTACTTACTTTAAGTAACGTTTTAAGAAATACGGACGAGGAAAAATGGAACATAAGAAGAAATTTCTTTTGTTTATTTGAAATCGGAAAGCATAAAAAGCTTCAAATTTGATACACATTTAATCTTTTTTATTTTGTGTTTAAATAGAAGTTGAGAGATTTTCTTCTAGGTAGGTGCTTTTAAGAAAGGCCATTCAAAAGTAGGGACGTTTATATTTTTGATTTACGGACTATCGTCTCATCAAACAATTCTATCTTTACAACCTAAGGAGTCAAGGTATAATTTAAAGTAGTACTTTCAAATAGGGTCTAATTACTTAAACAGAGTATAATCATCTGTTAGCAATCATAAGAGGCTTTTAGCCTGTCTATAAAGTGCGGTGTCGCTTCCTTGCCCGTCTTCAAACGCTTCTACATATTCCTCAACAAAAGACTTTAACGACACTTCGTTATTGCTAACACTAAATAAATCCAGTACTTGCTGTGCGGCATCATCTGAAGATATTCCGTCATGTAAAACTCTGTATAGTATTTTTTTAATTTCTATTTTTATAACCGTAATGGTTTTATTTTTAACATTAAATGTTATTTAATTGAAATTGGATGAATAAACTAGTGATGTTCTTTCTTTTATTTTGAGATTATTACATTATTTATGGTCCGGCACTGGTTAATTTTATTGCGTGATTTCCATTTAAAAACTTTCAAATACGTTCTAAAATGCACGTGGTGTTTTAACTTTAATGTTCCATTTAAATGTAGGCATAACTTTTTTAAAATTAGATGATTATTCCTGTTTTTAGACTACTTTTTGGATTTAGCACTGCAGTTAGGTTAACATTTAAATGATGATTCCAATCAATAAAACCGTCAATTACAATCTTCGTTACCACTTAATTTCTTTACTATCAAGTTTGAAACAGTAATAGAAATGGTTGACTCTTACTTTGCTTATTGTGGTAATCTTTCCGACCGGAGTTTGGTCAATACTTTTAGATAGTTACAAATTACGTTCATCTCCTATTTCTGCTATTGCCACAACTTTTTGCATACTACCAGCCCAGGAGATATGCGAAAACTAACGGAGCCACTATACTTGCATCAGATTCAATAATAAACTTAGGCGTATCTATTCCCAGCTTACCCCATGTAATTTTTTCGTTAGGCACTGCTCCCGAATACGAACCATAACTTGTTGTTGAATCACTAATTTGACAGAAATAACTCCAAAACGGGGTCTTTTCCATTTTCATATCCTGATACAACATAGGAACAACGCATATGGGGAAGTCTCCCGCTATGCCACCTCCAATCTGGAAAAACCCAATTCCCTCTTCTCCAGCATTTTCAATGTGCCATTTTGCTAAATATTGCATGTACTCTATTCCCGATTTAATAGTAGTTGGCACTAATTGTTCTTTTATACAATACGAAGCGAAAATATTACCCATTGTAGAATCTTCCCAACCTGGCACTACAATTGGCAAATTCTTCTCTGCTGCAGCTAACATCCAACTGTCTTTCGGATCTATCTGGTAGTACTCTTCCAGTTTGCCCGATAACAGCAATTCATACATGTACTCATGTGGGAGATACCGTTGGCCGTTTTGTTCAGCATTTTTCCAAAGTTCCAACATTGGGTATTCTAGTCTTCGAAATGCTTCTTCTTCAGGAATGCAGGTGTCAGTGACCCGATTCAGACCTCTTTCCATTAGTGCCCATTCTTGTTCAGGAGTTAGGTCTCTGTAATTTGGAACCCTTTCATAATAGTCATGCGCTACAAGATTCATAATATCTTCCTCTAAGTTAGCGCCTGTGCAAGAAATGATATGGACCTTATCTTGGCGTATCATCTCAGCTAACGATTTACCAAGCTCAGCAGTGCTCATTGCTCCCGCAAGTGTAATCATCATCTTTTTGCCCTCGTTTAAATGTTGTTGGTAGCCTTTTGCAGCATCTACCAAAGAGGCTGCATTAAAATGCTTGAAATGTGTTTCTACAAACTGCCCTACAGGACCTGTTTTATTGATCATGATGTGTGGAATTTATAACTTAATAATTTATAAAATAATTTAGCAGCTAGGAAGTCAGGTGCCTGTAACCCCTTAATTGGCGCCAATTCTACAATATCGAAACCAACTACATTTTTGGCTTTGAAAATTTTTCTCAGGTATTCAATGGTCGTATTCCACAGCAATCCTCCGGGTTCCGGAGTCCCTGTTGAAGGCATAATAGAAGGGTCAAAAACATCTAAATCTATCGTTAAATAAACATCCTCTGTTAATTGCTTAATAGATTCCTCCATCCAATCTGTTTGACCAAAAATATCTTCGGCAAAGTAACAGTGACTTTTTCTTAAAAAAGGGATTTCAGAACGATCCATACTTCGTATCCCAACTTGAACTAGGTTTGTATCCTTGCTTGCTTGATGAAGTGCACAAGCATGATTGTATGGCGAGCCATCGTAATGATCCCGCAAATCGGCATGTGCATCTAATTGAAGTACAGATAAGTTTTTGTAGTGTTCTTGATGCGCTTTGATAATACCAATACTTACTGAATGTTCTCCACCAAAGAAACTTAAAAATTTATTCGATTGCAGTAGTTCAACAGTTCTGGCATATACCGCTTTAAAAACAGCTTCAGGAGATTCTTTTTCAGTTATTTCAGGCAAAATATGAATTCCTTTTTTAGATACTTCAGAGTCTGTTTCAATATCATACAGTTCCATATTTTCAGCGGCAAACAAAAAGGATTCAAATCCTTTGTCCGCTCCTTTTCCCCAAGTACTTGTTCCATCGTAAGGAATAGATTGTATCCAAATTTTAGCGGTGTCTTTCTTACAAAGTTTGGCATCTATTCCTGCAAAATTGCGTGTTTTATTCATACCCTAAAATTTTAAACATTTCTTCAGCTGATTGCTCATTACGGTATACATAATCAATAATATTTCCTTGTTTATCTCTATCGATAATTACATGTTTAGGAGATGGAATTAGACAATGTTTTATCCCTCCATATCCGCTAATCGCATCCTGATATGCTCCTGTATGAAAAAAGCCGAGATATAGAGGCTCTTTATCTTTATCAGAATATTTAGGCAATATAACTTCTTGGTTAAAATCTTCAGAATTATAATAATCTGAATGGTCACAACTAATTCCACCAATATTAGCCCGACCGTATTCATTCTGCCACTTATTAATTGGCAATAAAATAAATTTTTCGTGTATGGACCATGCATCGGGTATTGTATTCATTAAACTATTGTCAATGAGGTACCAGTTCTCCGAGTCATTTTGCTGTTTTTGCTCTAAAACTTTAAATATTATGGCTCCACTTTCCCCAACGGTATATTTCCCAAACTCGGTGTAAATGTCAGGCTCTTTAACTTTTTCGGTCTTACAAGCTTCACTAATGTTTGAAATAATTTCGTTTATGATGTATTCATAATCGTAATCAAAACCTAAATTATTTCGAATCGGAAAGCCTCCTCCAAGGTTGAAAGAATCTAATGATTTACTCCTTTTCTTCAAGTCGATGTAGAGCATTAAAGCGCGTTGAAATTCACCCCAATAGTAAAGACTGTCCTTTATTCCTGAATCAACAAAAAAATGAAGCATCTTTAGTTCAACAGTTTCGCTCTTTTCGATGAAATTGGTGTAAAAGTTCATCATTTCCTCCTGTCGAATTCCGAGCCTTGACGTATAATAAGAGGATTGAGGTTCCTCATTAATTGCCATTCTTAAACCAATTTTTACTTTTCTAGCTCCAGAGAAATCGAGCAGTCTATTCAACTCTTTTATGCTATCCAAAACAATTATAACATTGGTAAATCCAATATCAATAAGGGTGACAATTTTTTTTAGATAGTCATCCGTCTTGTATCCGTTATTAATAATCTTCCTTTGCTTGTCAATTTTTCCATCTTTCAGTAAATTCAGAATTAAATCGATATCAAAACTAGACGAGGTTTCTAGGTTAACATTCTGTTTTAGGGCTTCGCCAACTACATGAGAGAAATGATTGCATTTGGTGCAATAACAAAAATTATAACTTCCCGAGTAGTTATTTTTCTTAATCGCTCGATTAAATAAATTCCGTGCCTTTTTTATTTGTGCTCCAATTTTAGGCAGGTAAATAAAACGAAATGGGGTGCCATGTTTTTCTATTAGGTGTTTTAGCGAAATACCATGAAATGTGAGGTATCCATCATCTAAATCAAACCCTTCTTGAGGGAAGTAATAGGTTTGATCTATTAAGTCAAAATAAGTGTTTTTCATATCTTGTGTGTGCTTATTTAAGAACTAAATAAACAGTATTTAAAGGTCGATAATTATTGATAACAAGTTGGTTATGATGGTTTAGTTTTTACTATTTTCTTTAATTTAAAAATATCTTTTCGCCTGTCTTTTTAGTTTTTTACACTTCCAAACTGGTTTAACTCTCGTAGTAAATCGATGTCGACATCTGCTATTAAAATCATTTCTGTGTTTGTAGTAGCTTCTGCTTTAATTCCATTTGCAGGAAATGAAAAATCACAAGGCGTAAACACCATTGATTGCGCAAATTGTATATCCATGTTATGTACTTTAGGCAGATTACCCACACTTCCCGCAATAGCAACATAACATTCGTTTTCAATTGCTCGTGCTTGAGCACAATGGCGCACTCTTGAGTAACCGTTTTGCGTATCTGTTAAAAAAGGAATAAATAAAATATCCATGCCTTCATCCGCTAACAACCTGCTGAGTTCAGGAAATTCCGAGTCATAGCAGATAAGAACCCCAATTTTACCGCAATCTGTATCATATGTTTTTAACTCATGACCACCTTGCATTCCCCATACTTTTGCTTCATCTGGTGTAACGTGAAGCTTTTCATACCTTTCCGTTGTTCCATCTCTTTTACAGATGTAGCCAACATTGTATAGTAGTCCATCTTTTATTTCGGGCATACTACCGGTAATAACATTGATATTATAGGAGATTGCTAGTTCAGAAAATTTTTGAACGATTACAGGGGTATATTTTGCGAGTTCTCTTATGGCTTCCGATTCTGGAAGGTGATTGTTGTCTGCCATAAGCGGAGCATTGAAAAACTCAGGAAATAAAGCAAAATCTGAGCGGTAGGCAGATACTGCATCTATAAAATATTCAGCTTGCTGCATCAATTCGTATAAGTCTTTGTACAATCGCATTTGCCACTGTATAAGCTCTAGCCTTACTATCTTTTTTTTGGTTGTTGCTTTTTTTGTTTGTTTTTGATAGTAAATATTATCCCATTCAAGTAAAACAGCGAATTCGTTTGAATCTTGATCCCCTTCTAAATACCCTTTTAAAATTTTGGAAGGGTGAAAGTCGTTTGAAATTTGAAAGTTTAAAACCGGATCATGAATTTCTCTTCGTTTTACTTTTTCGATGTATTGTTTTGGCGATAAAGTGGTTGAATGTTTATAATAATTCGGAATTCTTCCACCAAAAGCGATCCCTCTTAAATTTAATTTTTCAGTGAGTTCTTTTCGGTAATCATATAATCTGCGTCCTAAGCGTAAACCTCTATATTCCGACTTAATAAAAATATCAATACCGTACAGCACATCTCCTTCACCGGTATGAGTATCAAATGTATAGTTTCCTGTAATTTCTTTGTAGGTATGGTGTTCATCAAAGCTATCATAATTAGTAACAATAGATAAGGCACAACCTGCTAAAACACCGTTAATTTTAATGACAACCTGTCCTTGAGGGAATTTTTCAATTAATGATTTGATATGCGATTCCTTCCAATATGAATTTGGCATACTGGAGTAAGCATCAATCATCGTGATTTTTAACTCCTTATAATCACTCAAGGTTAAAAATTGAAGTTCTATGTTCTCTATGTTCTCTTTCATTCATTTAAGTATATCAATTAAGTTTTAATTAATTGATATGTAGTTATTTAAATTATTATAGAGGTAAAAACTAATTCTACCTTAACGTTATTCATGTATTTTAACATTTACTCTTTGATACTGTAATTTTTAGATAACAAATTGATTAATAATTGCAGCCAATGCTTTTTATAAGCAGTGACTTTCTTGCGCTCACCATTCGGTTAGGTTAAAAAAAACGTTAAAATTCATTGAACGGTTAAGGGATGAAAGTAAAATCTAGTTTAGCTATTAAAGCACCCTGTTTGTAGAATTACTGAACAGGATGCTTTGCACTCACAATCAAAATATATACTTATCTATTTGTCAAAATTAATCTATACTAACTTCAAAAATAATAGGTTAAGTCGGTCAGGAAATGCTACTGATCGTTATCGTCATCGTTATAATCACCGTTATCTTCTTCTTCGTCTTCAGCAGTTGAGCTCAAAATCGAACCTGACTCAGTTATTTGGACTAAAAATCTTTCTCCCTCCGAATTTGATAAAGTTATTTGATAAAAACTCTCTTTAAGTGCTTCAACAAGCTCTACACTTTCGTATTCAATTCCTTCGAATTTAGAGCTTAACTTTTCCTTTATATTTTTATTAAGATTCGCTTCTTCCAACATAGTTTTAGTTTCAATCCAAGGTCCTTTACTACTAAAAGTTGCGATTTTGTAGGTTTCCTTAATCTCAAAATCAGCCTGGTAGGTATTGTCAGATTTGCTCCATTCTACTTGTTCAACTGAATTAAATTTTTGATTAAATGTTGTTTTAACCTCTGTAGGAACAATTATTTGTGCAAAAGCAAGAAAGCCATTTAGAGCAAGAGCGAGGAATGTAATTTTTTTCATATTATTATCTATTTAGTTTTATTTTCAGACGAATCTTTTGCAAAAAGTCACATGTATTTTAATATTATTTTTCGTCAGTTTGGAGCTCATTATTCAATTACATTTGAATAAATTTTTTAGTTAAAAATAGAAGTGCAGCGATTAGACCTTACAGATGAGCAATTAGTAGAAAAAATCATTAAAGAAAAGGACAATAGCTATTTTTCTGCTTTGTTTTTGCGCTACAATGAGAAGGTAAAGGGAAAGTGTTACTCTATGACTAAGAGTCGTTCTGTTGCTGACGACTTAGTTCAAGATATTATGCTGAAAACAATGGAGAAACTTCATTCTTTCGAAGGGAGATCTTCTTTCAGTACATGGCTTTACGCCATAACTTACAATCATTGTATTGAATATTTGCGACAGAATAAGAGAATTAAATTTGATGATTGGGCGGAAATTATTGAAATACCAGATACGATTACAGAATCTGACATGGATAACGTCATGGAGTTGCGGAGTGAACGATTGTTGTTGTTGCTCGAAATGTTAAAGCCTGAAGACAAGGCACTTATTTTGTTAAAATACAAAGAAAATTTTGATTTGAAACGAATCATGTACATTTTAAGCATTAATGGGGAGAGTGCCGCAAAAATGAGATTGAATCGCGCTAAGAAACGCATTGTGGCATTTTACAACCAATTTTATCCCGCTCTTAAAGAATAATTAACTTCAGTTTTTTAAAGTCAGTTGTAGGATGGCGTCTAAAAGAACAGAGGTGAATTTGAATTACTTATATTATTTCCTTTTTTAAAGTGACTTTTCGATTATTTCTAGTCTACATCAGGAATGAGAATAAATATAGTTGTTGTTCCTGAAACATGCTTTTTAAATTCAATAATCGATTGTCTATCGTATTTGTGTTATCTCTTTTCATCTTGCTATTAATGGCACTTAATAGCTTTTTGCATATTTCATAAATCAATCATGGCTAAACGTTAATACTGCTACAGAAAATGATCCATCCCGACACAGAGCTTAAATTAGTAAGTCCCGAAGTGGGGCTTGGAGTATTTGCCACCAAATTACTGCCAAAAGGAACAGTTACTTGGGTTCAAGACAAATTAGACCGAGTGTATACTCCTATGAAAGCAGATAACTTAGGCGAAGAATATCAAAATATTATAGAGAAATATGCATTCAGAAACAACAAAGGAGAATTTGTTTTATGCTGGGATAACAGTCGTTATGTAAACCATAGTTTTAATTCCAATTGTATAACAACACCTTACAATTTTGAGATTGCCGTGCGAGATATTTTTCCGGGAGAAGAATTAACAGATGACTATGGCTACCTAAATGTTTCTGAACCGTTTTATTGTTTAGCGGAAGAAGGAGATAGGCAGATTGTTTATCCGGATGACCTTTTGAAATTTTCTCCCCGATGGGATAATTTAATCAAAGCGGCAATGAAAGACTATGCAAAATTTCCACAAGCTCTTAGTCCATTTTTAAATGAATCTTTAAAAAAGAAACTACACAATATTTCCATAGGTAAAAAAACGATGGAATCAATTCTTACCTGTTATTTCGAACGCAAAAATAGCAAGAGCTATCTATAACTCTTTAAGATGCCAATCTCTTAAGACAAATAAGTTGTAAATAAAATTTAGTTGGATTAAACAATTCACGATTAAAATTCTTTTTTTAAAACCTTTATTCCAGGGTTGTATTAATGGTTATTTCTGTCTTTTTACTTCTCAATTACGCATGTGCAAAAGAATCAAATCTGAGACACTCAATACGCCTGGTTAGATATTAAAATTTAAGTTCCTCTTTTTCAATTAAATTAATAATAGCATTAATACATGTCTAGCATACAAAATCTGTAGGCGATACAAAATCTAAAAAAAGACGAATTAGTGTTCAACCAACAGCGATTTAAATAACTAAAATACTGCTTACATAAGGGTCAATTGGGTTTCTAATCTAGGAAATAAAAGCTTTGGAAATTAGAATTCAGACCTTAGGAAAAAGATTGGCTCATATTATTTGTACATCGACTGATTGATCTAGGGTAGTGTTAAAATTGAGCGTACCGCGTATTTAATCATTATGAAATAGTGTTGCCCAATTTCCTTTGACGTTTCTTTAAAGTAATCTATAGCTTTATGCAGTAGTAGTGGAAATTTCCTCTGTGCTGTAATTATGATGTATTAAAACAAAATAAATAAAGGCTTGAGAACTACTGTCAATTACTCTTAATATTTATATATTGCACTTGTAAATAGTATATAGACAAAATATAAGGTGTATAACATCACAATAAGGTGGTATCTTAGTCTGCTTTTATAAAACATTGCTGCGTCTCTAGATAGATTAATTGCAAAAACTTTTGAATGATAGCTCGATTCGTGATGTTGATCAACACGACATGGTAAATTTTGATCTTCAGTGTGCACAAAGCGTAAATATTACCTTTTTCTATTGCTGCCATTAGCGGTTCTTTAGCTGTTACCTTTCCTTTTTTTATGATTAGGTGTTGACATTAAAATTGATTTTGTTAGTCACTTGTTCTCCAATTAATTTCTGTGACTAACTTTTCTCGTATGCTTCTACCTTTTTGTCGTGCACTTACCAATCATTTTCATGTTCTATATAACCTATCGGAAGCATAGTGCACTTTCGAAATTCCTTTTGCCGCAGACCGACTATTTTTTAACATAACTGGATCAAACGCTTCTAGTAGGGTGACAAGTTGCTGGCTTAAGGCACACATAATTAGTTAAACGTAAAAGTTGAATAAATAATTATTTAGTTGAATGGTAAAACTTTTTGTTAGCACCTTTTTGCGGATAACTGTCCAATAGTACTTGCTAATAATTTTTCCAAATCCTTTATCTTTTAGTTGTCTAACCATGTTTTTAAATCAAACTGTTATTTAATTTGGTAGATTGTATAAGTGTGTGAAGCAACAAATACAAATAAACTGAACAGTCTCTCGTATAGGATTAATTTCATGCTATCGCATTGATGTTTTTTTGTTTGTAATGATTAGTATTGTAGTAAGGTGTTGTCCAATTGAAGTGGGAGTTTGCGATATTGCTTCTGTAGTATCTCTGATTCGTGCTTGATGAACCTTTCAACCATTTATTAGATAAGAAGCCTAGCACTATCATAGTTTATGGAACATTTTCACATTAATAATTCATCGTTAATGAAATTTAGGCATTAAAACCCCACTTCCTAAGGAGTTCAGGCAAGGAGCCAGAAAAAAGCTACGCCTTTTGGAAGTGGGGAAAAGAAACAAGTTTGTAAGAAACTTCTTTGTATTAATATCCTTGATCAAAATTCGGTGCATCCAATTGACCTTTTGTAGTTTTTTTATCGAAAATCAAGCATTCGGTTGTCAACATTATACCTGCAATAGAGGCTGCATTTTCCAGTGCAACTCGGCAAACTTTTGTAGGATCTATTACCCCTGATTTATATAACTGTTCAAATTTCTCCGTTCTCGCATTAAATCCATAATCTCCTGTTTCGGTTTTCACTTTGTCAATAATTACAGAACCACTTAATCCTGAATTTCGAACAATTTGCTTTAAAGGAGATTCTAATGCTCTTTTAATAATGTTAATCCCTGTATTTTGATCTTCATTTTCGCCTTTAAAATTATCAAGTGCAGCTATGCATCTGATATAGGCAATTCCACCCCCTGGAACTATTCCTTCTTCAATAGCGGCCCTTGTGGCATTTAGTGCATCATCAACTCTATCTTTCTTTTCTTTCATTTCTAATTCTGAAGCTGCTCCAACATAAAGTATAGCAACACCGCCCGATAATTTTGCCAATCTTTCTTGTAGCTTTTTTCGGTCATAATCTGAAGTAGAATTTTTTAGCTGACCTTTTAACTGCACAACTCTAGCTTTTATGCTTTCTTCTGAACCGCTTCCATTAATGAAGGTGGTAGAATCTTTATCGATTAGAATTCTTCCTGCTGTTCCCAAAGATTCCAACGAAATCTCTTCTATTTTCATTCCTTTTTCCTCAGAGATAACAGTAGCTCCGACCAATACGGCAATATCCTCTAGTATTTCCTTTCTTCTGTCACCAAAGCCAGGAGCTTTTATTGCTGCAGTTTTTAGAGCACCTCTCAATTTGTTAATTACCAAAGTAGATAAGACTTCTCCTTCTAGGTCTTCAGCAATTATTAAAAGTGGCTTTCCTGATTCAGATACCTTTTCTAAAATAGGAAGTAGATCCTTTATTGAAGAAATCTTTTTATCAGAGATTAAGATGTAGGGATCGTTAAATTCTACTTCCAACTTCTCTCCATTAGTCACAAAATAAGGGGACAAGTAACCTCTGTCTATTTGCATTCCGTCAACTACTTTGACAGAGGTGACCAAACCTTTGGCTTCTTCTATTGTAATGACTCCCTCTTTGCCAACTTTTTCAACTGCTTCGGCAATTAGTTTTCCAATTGTTACGTCACCATTGGCGGAAACCGTAGCAATTTGTTCAATTAATTGAAAATCGTTGCCAAATTGTTTCGATAATTTCTTCAAATGTGATACAACAGTTTCAACCGCATTTTCAATCCCTTTTTTTATCTCCATAGGATTAGCTCCGGCTGTAACATTCTTTAAACCAATGCTTACAATGGCTTGTGCTAAAACAGTAGCCGTAGTTGTCCCGTCACCTGCTAATTCTGCGGTTTTAGTGGCCACTTCCTTAACCATTTGCGCTCCCATGTTTTCTGCGGGGTTCTTCAGTTCAATTTCTTTGGCTACGGAAACTCCGTCTTTGGTCATAGTAGGTGAACCGTAAGGTTTACCAATAACCACATTTCGGCCTTTGGGGCCTAATGTCACTTTTACAGCATTTGCCAATGCATCAACTCCTTTTTTTAGTGCATCTCGTGCATCAGTGCCGAAATAAATTTCTTTTGACATCTTTTTATTCTTTCTTTTTAAAAGTTAATAATTGTGAAAACACCTGATTATCTCATCGCGAGTAAAATCCCTCTGTTTTCATTAATTTTAGAATGTTTTCTGTAAGCATCGTCTTCTCCGACATCTTAACATTTCAGCTTTTCTTTTTATTCTAACTGCCAATACAGCGACAGGCTCCTTTTTTCTTTGGCCGTATTAGGAGTTCTTTTTCCTTTATTCAATTAGAGTAGGGTTTCTTTGAGCTACTAAGCGATTTGCCAAGGAATCTAGTCTTGTTTTTTTAATGCATACAGACTCATTTTAGACTGAGTTTTTATGTTACGTCACAAAGTGTATATTGCTTACAATAGATCATTTGGGACCCCATGTGATGATATTGTATGTTTATTGCTTCACACTGTTTTGTAAAGACTTATTGGTTTTATAGAATTAGACTGTAAGCCATTTTTTTTCTGTATATCTTCTTTGTACACAATAGTGCGATGGGGATATGGAATGCCAATGCCCTCTTGATCGAACCTTTCTTTAATGGATTCATTCAAATCAAAATGTAAATAGAAAGCTTTGTAAGGAGTCTCACACCAAATTTTTGCTTTTAAATTCATAGCGCTTTCTCCAAATCCTACAAGAAAAACTTCCACCTTTTCCAATGCTTGATTTTTCTCCTTTTCAGATCTGTTATCGATACAAAACGGGTGCTTTTCTGCCTCTTCTCTCATAATGTTTTTTGCCAATTTTACATCACTTTCGTAACTGATTTTGAATTCAACTGACTCGCATGTTTTTTCATTTTTAATACTACTGTTCAGAACAGTTTCACTGCTTATAATTGAATTGGGAATAATGATTCTTCTGTTTTCAAAATTTACGATGACAGTATGCCGTAGCGTAATGTCTTCAACAGTTCCCACGTATTTATCGGCTATTGTAATAAAGTCACCCACCCGGAATGGTTTGAAAATGACGATAAAGACTCCACTTATAATGTTTGACAAAGCTTGTTGAGCAGCTAAGCCAAGAATGGCAAGAAAAACGCCGGCACTTGCAATTACAGTAATTGCATACGTTCTAAGAAACGGAACTACGTAAATAATAACTGCGAGAGAAATAACCCACATTAGCAAGCTAATCGCATTTTTCAAGAAATGATAGCGAGTGGGGGCTATCTTCGATTTATCTGAAGTTGAATTTAGATAGCTGTTAATAATCCACTTGGAGACTCTGATTAGCGTAATCGTAATTAAAATAACAAGGGCAACTAAAACAAGATAGTTGTGAGACCAATTGATTAACGGTTCTATTATTTTCATAATTAGAGAAGGAATTAATGATAGCATGTATAGCAAAAAATGGATTCCTTTATTTTATTTTGACTTTTTTTTGACATTTCTTAGTAGTGAATAACTGCGAAAACATCTGACTCCCTCACTATGAGTAAAACCTCGCCATCTTCTTTGATCTCCGTTCCTGAATATTTTCCATAGAGGACTTTATCGCCAACTTTAAGGGTCATTGGCTCATCCTTTGTTCCCTTTCCAACAGCCAATACCGTGCCTTTTTCTTGCTTTTCCTTCGCTGTATCAGGAATTATTATTCCATTGCGTTTTTCAAGAACTGCATCTTCCTTTATTAGCACTCGATTTCCTATTGGCTTAAGTCTTGTCTTTTCCATGTATGTTTAATTTACCATTAAGACATTGTTTTTGCTATAGGTCACAAAGTTTAATTTGTCGAAAATAAAAATAGGGCACACATTAAATTACAGATTATCGCTCTTGTTTCTCTTAACTTTTCTTGTGGTTTATTTTAGTTTGGTTTGTGCGTGATCTATTTTATTCAAAATTACCTCACGATGTTAGATCATAAAAACACTTCACTATATATGCAGGAGTAGTATAATTTTAAAGGAGGATATGAGTGCGGAAAAGAAGCTGCTCATCAGAATATTCGAACATTGTTGGTGAATGAAGGAGAGAAAGTTCTTAAAGAAAGAGGATCTACAATTACAGCTGTAACTAAGATGATGGGAGACTCTGTTTTATTTAATGCTGGGAGAGGTTTTATTTTACCATTTGAGATGCATGAATGGTGTAAAAATGGAAATAAAGTGAGAATCTAATTCTGTGGCCAAGATTCAACAGAACTATTTTCAAATCAGATAAAATTTAAACACAGCAAGTAAGCTAAAGTTAGAGATGAAACCTGCGATGATTCTGAACTTATTTCAGGTAACGGAATTAATAAGGAGTTGTAAAATGGAAAATCAAACTGGTCGCTAAAACTACTATTTAACGTAATGAGGGTAGTAAGGTAAACGTTTTTTATATCAAGCATTTGTTTTAGAAAACATTAGCTTTTTTATTTCACTTTTACACATTAATTTCTTTAAATTATATGTTTAAGGTATCTTTGAAAAATATAATTATCGCAGCCTAAAATACTTCTGAGGAATGATCGCATAGCTTAAGCGCAATCAAGTACAATTATTTAGTTATTCTATGAAATTTTTAATCCCCTTCATATTTCTGTTTCTAGTCTGTAGTATTTCAGGAGTTAGCCAAGACAATACTTTTACGTTCAAAGGCAAAGTTTATTTTAGTACTAAACCTTTAAAAGGAGCCACCATTGAAGTTTATGGAAGTGGGGATTTAATTTATGAAACAACTTCAAAAGGATCAGGAAAGTTCCAATTTGACCTCAAATCCGAAAAACAATATATGGTGGAGGTTTCGATGGAAAATATGCGTCTTAAAACAATTTGGATAAACACAAAAAGAACCAAAGATGCTGATGTTAAGATCCCCGTCTTTGCGTTTGATGTTTACCTCGAGGAAGAAGCAATTACTCCTTATGATGAATTGTCAGAACTTCCTGTAACTTTAGTAAAGTATCAGGTTAAGAAGAAAGTGTTTTACATGGATAAAGCATACACCCAAGTTATTAAAAGCAAGAAAAAGGAAATCAAACAAAATACATTTTTAATTCGGAGATAGCTTTTTGATCATAAGTTAATGTCTACGTTAGTGTTTTTAATACGCTTAAAACTAAATAATTATCCATCCCTATTGGTTTGTTTTAAACTCAACAAGCTTACCCAATACTCACTATACACCTTCTTTGGGCATAATTAACGAAAAATGCTCCTTTTAAATTAACCTTCTTGTCAATTGAAAGTCCTTTTGCCCATCAGACTATTGTATTTATTCCTTTCTTTTTAGGTGTTGTAATCTGAGTTGGAAGAGCTATTGAACTTTACTTAGAAATTAATTAGAATACCATGAAGTTCTAGCAAACTTATCGTCAGAGAGGGGATTACATTTCATTTTGCGGTAACTTTACTTAAGCTATCACCGTATACCTGTAAAAAGCCCGCTGCCACTCTGAGAGTAATGCAACGGGCTCCAACCAAACCAAGTCTTGATAATTTCTTACATTATCAAGACAATCATTAAATACTTTTGTTTTAAAAAAATTATTTTTTTTGAAAATTTATTGCTCTTCGTCAATTAACCATAAGGCTTCTTCTAACTCTCCTTTGGTTTTATTATCATTTTTTTCGTTCGCTAACTTAATACCTACGTTGTATATACTGATAGCTTTGTCAAACTTTCCTTTGGTTTCGTAAAGCGCACCGAGTTTATAATAGGCTCCTAAATAAGCAGGATCTACTTTTATTAATTCTTCGATAATTGAAATAGCTTCTCTTGTATTTCCGACTTTCTCATGCTCTAAAGCCAATGCGTAAGTTAAAAAGCTATCCTGCTTATCTGTCTTTAGCATTTTCTTTATTTCCTCTATTCGGTTCATTGTTGTTCTATTTTTGTGCGAATATACTTACTAATTTTGTTTATCTCTTTTGGAGAGAACCACACTAACTCTTGGTTTCTTTTAAACCATGTGAGTTGGCGCTTTGCATAACGCCTGCTGTTGGTTTTAATTTTTTCTGTACACTCTTCTAATGTATAGATTCCATCTAAGTAATCGAAGGTTTCTTTGTAACCTACCGTCTTTAAAGCATTGTTGTTTTTATGTTCTTGTAGAGATTTAACCTCCTCAACTAAACCCTGTCCTAGCATCAAGTCTACTCTTTGGTTGATTTGTTCATAAAGGCAAGGTCTAGGTAGTTCCAATCCAATTTCTATTGTGTTAAAAGGTCTTTGTTTTGCTTCACCTTTTTTAATTTCTGCATTTGACTTTCCCGTAATTTTACAGATTTCAATCGCTCGAATTAGTCGTTTACTATTATGAATATCAATAGATCCAAAATGTATAGGGTCTATTTTTTCAAGAATATTTTGCAAATAGGTTAGACCAAATTCTTGGTATTTACTGTTCAACTCTGTTCTTAGTTTTTCATTTGCGGTTGGAATTTCGCTGTCGAAACCTTTTAATACTGCGTTCACATACATTCCCGACCCACCGCACATTATAGCGACATCATTCGTTTTAAAGTATGAATTTAAGAATTCAATAACTTGATCTTCAAAAAAACTCGCGTTGTAACTTTCAGAAATGGAAAGATTGTTGATAAAGTGATGCGGTATTTTTGCCAATTCATCTGCTGTCGGCTTGGCCGTTCCAATGCTTATTTCTTTGTAAAATTGCCGAGAATCAGACGAGATTATTTCAGCTTCGAATTGTTTTGCTAATTCAATAGCTGTTGCTGTTTTACCTACTGCTGTCGGTCCAACTATCGATATTAATATCTTTTTTTTCAAGAATTAAAGGTATTCCTCATAATCATCCAATGATTCCATGTTATCTGATTCAAAGGGGTCTTTGAATAAATCATCGTCCTCTTCAGCAAACTCATCTCCCATCATGGCTTTTAATAAAATACTTTGGGCATCATCTCCTGTTACGTTTCGATCATCTTCTTTTGGTGATTCTCCGAATCTCTTCAAAATTTTTGGTGCTTTTAATTGGAGTTTACCAGTTTCAATTTCAATTACTTCTAAGTGAAATTTCCACTCGTTTAAATAGTCATAAGTGTAGGTTAACTGATCTCCTTCCTCTTTTAGCAATGTACCCAACTCAATTTCTTCCATAATAGGGTTGCCGCTTTCCATTACATCTGACAAAGGGTATTCAATGTCGTTGTCCCAACCTTCCTCTTCTTTGATGAAAGAGGCGAGTTCTTCGCTTTTAAAGTCATAAGACCTTTTAATAATTTGATGTAGCTGCAGCAAATTATGGGTGCTATTCACCAATATATCTCTATATACTATTTTGTGTGTTTCCAGTAATACCTTAATTAGCAACTCTTTCATGTTGATCTATTGTTAATTTATTGTTAATCCCAGTTTTTCTCCTAATTCTAACATAAAGTCGCGGGCTTCTGTTCCTTGATTCGATATTTCCCCTTCTAAAATTGCTTCTTTAATTGCATTCTTTAATTGTCCCACTTCTTTTGATGGACCAATTCCAAAGGTTTTCATTATATCCTCACCAGAAATAGGGGGTTGCCAGTTTCTTAAATGATCTTTTTCTTCAACTTCTTTAATTTTTTCTTCTACCAAAATGAAGTTCTTCTTGTAGCGTTTCAGCTTTTTATCATTTTTGGTTGTTATGTCCGCAGAGCATAATGTCATCAAATCGTCAACATCTTCGCCCGATTCAAATAATAATCTCCTAACAGCCGAGTCGGTTACGGTTTCTTTGACCAACGCTATTGGTCGTAAATGCAGTCGCACTAACTTTTGCACATACTTCATTTTAGAATCTAACGGTAATCTTAGTTTCTTAAAAATTTCCGGTACCATTCTAGCGCCTCTATCTTCATGCCCGTGAAAAGTCCATCCATGTTTTGGGTCGAATCGTTTTGTAGGAGGTTTTGCAATATCATGCAAAATTGCTGCCCAACGCAACCAAAGATTATTGGTATTCGGGCAAATATTATCCAATACTTGCAGGGTGTGATAAAAGTTATCCTTGTGTCCTAATCCGTTTCTAATGTCTACTCCATATAACTTTACCATTTCAGGGAAAAAATAGTTCAGTAAACCGGTATCAAATAAATGTTTAAAACCTATTGAAGGTGTAGGGGATAGAATAATTTTGTTCAGTTCGTCTGTTATTCGTTCTTGCGAAATAATGGTTATTCTCTCTTTTTCAGAAGATAAAGCATTGTAGGTATCTTCTTCAATGTGAAAGTTTAATTGTGTCGCAAAACGAATTGCTCGCATCATTCGAAGTGGGTCGTCCGAGAACGTAATTTTTGAATCCAAAGGTGTTCGAAGAATTTTATTTTCACAATCTTGTAGTCCATCAAAAGGATCAACTAATACTCCGAATCGATTGTTATTCAAGCAAATTGCCATAGCGTTTATGCTAAAGTCTCTTCGGTTTTGGTCATCTTCTAACGTGCCATTTTCGACTAGGGGTTTACGGCTGCCTCTATCGTATGATTCTTTCCTAGCGCCCACAAATTCAACTTCCCAACCCTGGTAACTAATCATGGCTGTGCCGAAGTTCTTAAAAACTGAGACTTGCTTTATTTGTAGCTTTTTTGCAACTGCTTTTGCTAACTCAATTCCGCTGCCAACACAAACAATATCAATATCTTTACTTGGCCTGTCTAGTATTATGTCACGCACAAAACCTCCAATAACATAGGTTTCCAATTTCAGCTCATCTGCTACATGGCTTAACGTTTTAAAAATGGGGTGTTGAATGTGTTCTTGCAAAGGGTGATTTCTTACAAAAGTACGAATTGCACTCAGCTTGAAATAATTTCTACTTCACCGTTTATGCGAATTTTTATAATTTTTTCTGTCCAGTTCTGTTCTGTGTTTTTTATCTGGTAAAAATGAGGGAAAGTAGCAGTGTTCTTAAATTTTATGCAAGCTATAGGTCTATTAAATTTTGATAGCAAATCAAATAAAAGGCCTTCTGTTGATTTTTGAATTGAAATGCAGTTCTCTTTTGTTATCAATTTCTTTGAAGCGAATTGCCCGCTATCAAGTTCAATTGTGAGTGGAGTAGTGGCATAGTCCAACATATCCCAGGCTACTTCAGGCATGTCTTTTACACATTGGTTCACCATTCTGTCTGAATTCAGTAGTATTTTAGGATTGCCGATTGATTTGATTGATAATAAACCTAAAAGGTTTGTTACCGCTTCTTCGTTTCTTGAATCGCACAGGATTTGTTTTAGATTTTTATAATTAACCGCAATTAGTTGTCCTTCTTTTAACTTGTTGCTTGCATTTAAAATGGCACTAGAATCAATCATCACTCAAAGTTAAGAACCTTTAAAACAAGGCACGGTTTTGGTTAATTTTATTTTTAAATAAAAGATACATGAAGTTCTTTCTTCTCCCTATACTCTTTAGCCTGACACTACTGTTTTCCAACAATATAGTCAGCCAACCAACTATAGACCAAGGAACAGTGTTGCAAAAAGTGGTAATAGATGGGGATACTTTTCCGATGTACACTTTTGAAGCCATTACCATTAACGGCAGTAAAAGGTTTTCACGAGGAGATAAACGAAGGTATGGTAGATTGAAACGGTATGTTATTAAGGTTTTTCCTTATGCGGAGTTAGCAGGGGAGATGATGAATGAGTTTGACGATACTTTAAAGACCATTAAAAATGAAAAAAACCAAAAGAAATATTTATCAACAGTAGAAGAAGAGTTGAAACAAGAGTTTGAAGGCGAATTAAAGAGCTTAACTATTAAGCAAGGAGTTCTGTTGGTTAAGCTAATTGATAGACAGACAGGAAATTCTTCATTTGAGCTAATAAAGACGTTAAGAGGATCTTTTTCGGCTTTTATATGGCAGTCTCTAGCCCGTTTGTTTGGCTCAAATTTAAAATTAAAGTATGACCCTAACGGAGACGATTTAATGGTAGAAGAAATTGTTCAACAAATGGAAAGTGGAGATATTCCGTACACCAAAAAAATAAGAAAGAAAAAGCGTTAACGAGTTTTCTCAATATTTAGCCAATCCGTTGTCTTCTGGATTAGCTTTACCGAAATAATGTAGAGAGTAAAAATTATAAATAGGACATTCCATAGACTGAATGTTAGATCAATTGACTTTTCTGTAAAGAAAAACTCTATTTGGTGAAATAGCATAAAAACAATAAAAAGCGCTGCTATTCCACTCTTTTCTTGTCTTATAATTTTTCTCCAAGCAAAGTGTAAACTTGGTTTTACATAATGTGAAAGTTTTGGGACAAAAGGCGGCACATCTTTAGACCACTCTGTGTACTCATCACCAAATTTCTTGATTAAGAACGTTTCCTCAGCATACATAATACGTTCGTAGTACAACCAGAAACTTAGAATAAAGATAATGTTGAACCAGATATTTTCAGTTAACAAACCTATACCTAACCACATTAAAAAGTTTCCCAGGTAAAGTGGGTGTCTCAATAGAGAATACATTCCGGTTTTGTTAATGCCATCCGCAATTTGTTTGTGTGTATTTCTACCGGAAGTATTTGGGATAACGAACCCCAAAGTATGGACCCTCACAAATAAGCCAAGTAAAGATACAAGCAAGCAAATTAACGGATATAAATTTCCTTCAAGAATAGAGTGTTGTGTTAGTGCATTTTTAGCATAAGTGTATTGTTCAAAGGCATATAGAGCAAGTGCAGTAACTAAAATAAAAATAGGGAGTGTCCCTCTGTATTTAAATAATTTAACTCCTCTTTTTTCGAATTCTTGGTATAATGCCATGTGTTTTTTATCAGATGCCAAAAGTGCATAAAAAAATGAAATAAAAAAAGCGAACTATTTAGTTCGCTTTTTTATAAAACTATCCTGATTTACTTGAATTTATCAGCTACAATTAATTCTTTTGTTCCGTGAGTATGTCTGTAAAACCCTTCGCCAGATTTAACTCCCATTTTACCGGCAGTTACCATGTTTACCAATAGAGGACATGGTGCATACTTTGGATTGCCAAACCCCTCGTGTAATACATTCAATATGGATAGACAAATATCTAGTCCAATAAAATCCGCCAACTGCAATGGACCCATTGGGTGAGCCATTCCTAGTTTCATTACAGTATCAATTTCTTCAACTCCTGCGACTCCTTCGTATAAAGAATAAATTGCTTCGTTAATCATTGGCATTAGAATACGGTTGGCAATAAAACCCGGGTAATCATTAACTTCTGTGGGAGTTTTACCTAATTTCTTAGAAGTCTCCATAATTAACTTCGTCACCTCGTCAGAAGTTGCATAACCTCTTATAATTTCTACCAACTTCATAATTGGCACAGGGTTCATAAAGTGCATTCCAATCACTTTGTCCGGTCTGCTTGTAGCGGCTCCAATCTTTGTAATTGAAATGGACGAAGTGTTACTTGCTAAAATGGTCTCAGGTGCACAAATTGCATCCAATTGCTTAAAAATACTCAGCTTAACGTCTGCATTTTCTGTAGCAGCTTCCACCACTAAATCAGCAGACTTTACTCCTTCTTTTAGCGATGTGAAAGTACTAATGTTAGAAAGTGTTACCTCTTTTTGAGCTTCCGTTAAACGCTCTTTAGCAACTAAGCGGTCTAAATTTTTGGTAATGGTTTTAACTGATCTGTCTAAAGATTCCTGCGAAATGTCAATTAGTGCAACTTGGAATCCGAACTGAGCAAAAGTGTGAGCTATTCCATTTCCCATGGTTCCGGCTCCAATAACAGCAACATTCTTCATAATAATTAAATTTTTGAAGTGCTAAATTACCCATTGAACTAGGGGAAACAAAACTTATTTTCCTGAGCCTTTTATTACGATCATTACCGTGTAGATCAGTATTTTAATATCTACCATTAACGACATGTTTTCAATGTAAATAATGTCGTATTTCAATCGCTCTACCATTTGGTCTACGTTTTCAGCATAGCCGTATTTAACTTGGCCCCAAGAAGTAATGCCTGGTCTAACTTTTAGCAAATGATTATAGTGGGTGGCTTTTTCAACAATCTTATCAATAAAAAATTGTCTTTCAGGTCTCGGACCAACTAGAGCCATTTCTCCAACAAGTACATTATAAAACTGAGGAATTTCATCTAATCGGGTTTTTCGCATAAACCTGCCAATCGGAGTAATTCTTGGGTCATTTTCACTTGAAAGTGCCGGTCCAAGCTTCTCTGCATCTGTGTACATAGAGCGGAATTTGTGAATCATAAACGGTTTTCCATGAATTCCTATTCTTTCTTGAGAAAAGATAATAGGACCTTTAGAACTGGTCCTAACAAGTATGGAGACAATCAAATATAAAGGACTAAAAATAGTCAATACAAAAATTGAAATAGCAATGTCCATGGCCCTTTTTATGGTTTGTTGCCAAGGAGGCATGATCTCTCGATTGATAATTATTAGCGGTGCACCAAAAATAGAGCTCATTTTAACAGATCCACTTAAGATGTCATACATGTCTGGTATCACCTTTACAATAATATTTAAACCTTCTAGCTCGCTTATGATATTTTCTAAACTTTTGTGCTCAGAAGATTCAATTGCGATTATGGCTTCTTCGATTTCATGCTCTTGAACAATCTGTTTCATTTCCGAGCAGTTCCCTAAAAATGGAAGATGATCTTCTAAAAGGTATTCATTCTTTTTATTTACTCGAACAAATCCCACAAATCGATTGCCAAATGACTTTTTTTCATCATTCATTTCTTTGAAGAGTTCCACTGCTTTCTCGTTGGAGCCGACTAGAATCGTGTTGAATCCGATTTCCCTATTCTGAATTCGATAAACCGTTCTACTGGTTATTAAAAACCGAAATAAATAAGTAATAACAAAATGGAAAAATATGATGTATAAATAGGATAAGTAGTAATCTTTATAGGTGTTGATTTCATCATCGAGAATGAAAATGAAAAACAAAAGAGTACAACCTATAATGCTCGCTGTTAGAGTCTGCCCTAATTCTTTTAATCTTGATTTTCTATAAGAGTTTGTATAGAAACCTGTTGCGGTATACACTAGAATCCATGCAGTTGGGATTAGTAATAATCCGTAAAAAAAGGAATCGTCTAAGTTTAATGGAATGTCGTAACCAAATTTTGAAGGCTCTAGGTACATCTTGCGAAACCTGAAAAATAACGCCCAAGCAACCGCCGCGGCTAAAAAGTCGAAGATAACGTACTTTAATCCTTGTAATCGTTTATTCAAACCGAATTAATTTTACATTGTCAATGTAGAATTGTGCTGTTTCCCCTTTTGCTTTCGGGAATCCGATAGCTAACGTGTAATTAAAAGCTCCCGATAAGGTAGAAAAAACTGTTCCCAATTCTATATACACCTTTCCATAAGTTGCTCTTGGGTTAAAAATTGTTATCGCTTCCTGCGTTTGAGTCGAGGTTCCATTATAAAAAATGCTAACTCCAAACTGATGCGTTGATTTGTAATCCATTTCCAGCCAAACCGCTTTACCGTTTCTAGGAATATCTGCGAAAGTAGATGACCAGGCTTCGAATAAGGTCATGTCTTCAGTCAAATATGCTAATCCAGAAGTACCTTCGAACGCTTGATTGTCTGACACTCTCTCAAAGACAGTATCAGACCTAGGATTGTAATTAAAGTTCACCCCTGCTTCAAAGTCCTCCCCCGACCATGGGTCATCAAAGACAGCTGTGGTTTCATAGGTTATTGTTGGAGTAAGTTCCATTCTCATTTCAGGAACAAAGGTTGTATCCACCTGATAGGTTTTGTAAAATGGATAATCTACTTTTTCATTGGATTTACCGTTTTTATAAATAACCCCCCTAATTTTTAAATTTACTTTTCCAGTCGTTTGAATTGGAACAAGAGCAGGAAGCTCGAAGATGCCTAATGATTGGTCGTTGATAAATACGTTGATGTCGGTGATTCTGTCTGTGCTAGACCCTTGGCCTAAAGTAGATGCAAGAATAACGTCATCAATCTTTAAATAACCGGGTATAATCGCTTTTTTGTCTTCACATGAAAGAAAACTCACCGATACGATAATGGCTACTAGTTGATATATTTTCTTCATTGAAGAACGGATGTTTTAAGCGGTGTAACGAGCAAAGTTCTGAATTATTGCCTAAACAATAGAATTTTGTTTATTCAATTCTAATTTCTCTATTATTTGGTACGCTACATCTAAGGCTTTGTGTCCATCGTATATACTTACAAGAGGAGTAGTTTTTGTATTAATTGCCTCTGCAAATGCTGTTAATTCGTCTTTAATGGCATTGTTGGGTTCAACATCCGGTTTTTCAAAGTAAATTAATTTTTGTCCTTTCCCGTCTGGTAAATCTATAGTTACTGAAAGTGGATCAGGTTCACCTTCCACATTGGACAAACGAACAACTTCGCTCTGCTTTTCTAAAAAATCAACGGAAAGGTAAGCGTCTTTTTGAAAAATCCTAGTTTTTCGCATGTTCTTCAGCGAAATGCGACTGGTTGTTAAGTTTGCTACACAGCCGTTATCAAATTCAATTCTTGCATTGGCAATATCCGGCGTATCACTCACAACAGCTACGCCGCTTGCACTAATTCGTTTAACGTTACTGTTTACTATACTTAAAATAATGTCTAAATCATGAATCATTAAATCGAGAACTACGGATACATCTGTGCCTCTCGGATTAAATTGAGCGAGGCGATGTGTCTCAATGAACATGGGGTTTTTTATGAATGGCTTTGTTGCTGTAAAAGCAGGATTGAATCGTTCTACATGACCAACTTGAACGGTAATTTGAGCTTCCTCTGAGAGGTTGATTAGCTTTTTTGCTTCTTCAACCGTATTCGTAATGGGTTTTTCTATAAAAACGTGCTTTCTTTGACGAATGGCTTTATCTGCACAATCGTAATGAGAAAGTGTTGGAGTCACAATATCTATCGCGTCAACATTACTTAACAACTCGTCTATCGTATCAAATGCTTTTAGATTGAATTCAGCAGATATGGCTGCAGCGTTCACTTTATTTGGATCGTAAAAGCCTACAAGTGCAAAATCTTCATGTTCTAGTAGTATTCTAATGTGGATCTTACCCAAATGCCCTGCTCCTAGGACTCCAATCTTTAGCATAATTCAATTTTCCACAAAGTACGTAAAAGCGTGGTTTTATTTTATAAAAGTTCACTTCGGTTTGTTAACATTTTTTTATTGAAAAAGAACTGCGCTTAAGCGAATAAATGAACCATCAATCAAGTTCTTTTGTACTATGTTAAATGATACGTACAGGCACAAGGGAATGCGCCGAAAATTAGTGGAATTGTTGCGCTCTAAAGGCATAAGTGATGAGGCTGTATTAGAGGCAATTGATAGGGTGCCGAGGCATTTGTTTTTAGACAATGCCTTTATAAATTTTGCCTACAAGAATCAAGCTTTTCCAATTGGGTCTGACCAAACGATCTCACACCCTTTTACCGTAGCTTTTCAAACTCAATTATTGGAGTTAAAGCCAAAGGATAAAGTACTGGAGATTGGAACAGGGTCAGGCTACCAATGTAGTGTTTTAATGGAAATGGGGGTGAAGGTATTGAGCATAGAACGGCACCGTTCATTGCATATGAAATCAAAAAAAATGCTAAACAGTTTAGGGTATTTCCCAAAGGTGTTTTTTGGTGACGGATTTAAAGGTCAGCCTTCGTACGCTCCGTTTGATAAAATAATAATTACTGCAGCAGCGCCCTTTATACCGGAAGATTTAAAAAAACAACTAAAAGTTGGTGGGTTTATGATTATTCCCTTAGGTGAATCAGAAAAACAAGAAATGCAACGGTTGACAAAGGTATCTGAAACAGAGTTTAAAATTGAAACTTACGGTGAGTTCAGTTTCGTGCCCATGTTGCAAGATAAATCTTTTAAAAGTTAAACAATAACTGATTTACTTTTCGGTTATTTGTTCAAATAATCAAAGAAATGAAACTAGCAAATACTCTCACTCTATTCGTCACCGCGATACTATTCTCAATTTTAAGTACGGCACAAAATACCGACAAGGATTTTTTACCAAGGAAAGGTGATTTTGGTACCACTATAATTGTAAGTGGCTTAATTGATAACATAAATTTGAGTCCAAATAAAAGCAGTTATGGACAAAATATTTTGTTTGCTAAGTACTACTTGGAAGATGACTTAACTCTGCGAGTAGGACTTGGCTTTAATGTTAGCAGGTCAGTTAGTGAAAGTTCTGACAGTTCCGGTTTATTTTTAAATGAAGTGGATTCAATGCGAAGAAATTCTAGCATGAATGTTTCGATTGGAATAGAAAAGCATTTAACCAATAACAAGAGATTAGATCCTTATTTATTTTGTCAATTGGATTTGTCATTTATTGGGAAATCAAAAACAGAAACAGACGATAGACAAATCTCTACCATCGGAACAGCATCAAACAATCGAGAAGTTATTCGTGATGGAGGTTTTGGAATCGGAGTTAATGCAGGTGGGGGATTTAATTACTTTTTAGCAAAGAACTTTAGTGTTGGTAGCGAAGTTTATCTTGGCCTACAATATGTTTCTATTGGTGGTGGGATTTCAGATAACACAACAAATACAACTGCAGGAGGAAACAGGTCGTCTACTTTTAATTCAAGAGAAGACATTACAAAAACAACAAACTTAAATGTTACACCAACGGCAGAGATTAATTTTTCATATTTCTTCTAGCAGCCAATATAGCTTCCAAATCCAAAGAGGATAAATAGCCATATGATTCCTTTTGTGAGAAAAAACAGAAAACCTCCAACCCCTAATCTTTTTAACCAAAGGTTCAATTTTGATGGAGATTCTCTCATTTTATCGGGCGAATCAATTTTTGAATTTTATCTTGTGAATCGATTTTTTGCAAATGTTGAAATAACTTTACTGTTGCTAAAGCATCTCCTGAGGCTCTATGCCGGTTAGGAACATCAATATCTAAATGCAAACAAATCTTGCCTAAACCATGGTGACTTGCCTCAGGAATTAATGTTTTAGATAATTCTAACGTACAAAGTCTCTCGCTCTCGAAGTCTATACCTGCCTTTGAGAGCTCATCTTTTATAAAACTATAGTCAGACTTTACATTGTGCGCAACGAAGCAAGTGCCCTTTAAGACTGCAGCTACTTCGTCTGCAATTTCAGCAAAAACAGGAGCCTCTGCTGCCATTTTATCAGTAATTCCCGTTAGTTTTTGCACATATACGGGAATCTTTCGCTCCGGGTTTACAAGCGTATTGTATTCCTTAACGATTTCTTTTCCATCGTAAACATAAATAGCTATTTCAGTTACCCTTCCAATTTTGGAGTTTCCTCCAGTTGCTTCAATATCAATAATCGAGTAGAATTTGCTCATTTAGTTTACAAAAGTACGAATAGCAAATGTTCGATTGAATTCCTTGGAACTATTTTTTTGTTAGTTCATAGATAATTTACCAGAGGCTTTCGGAATTACTTTAGTGTCCTTATTTTTAGCAAAAATATAATGTTATGGCGAGTAGAAGAAAATTTAAAAAACAAATTAAAAACAGAACCAACTTATTAATCGAAGATGCCTTTATTGAGAGTATTAACGGTGACGCAAGGGAAGCAGTAAAAATGGATTCAATTATTGACGAGGTTATTGATGAGCGCCACGTGATGCTGAATAAAGTTTGTGTTTACCCAAATCGTGAAAGTAGGGCTAACATTAAAGCACACTTTAACCAAATTGGTGCTGAATTACAAGAAAGAGCTTCAGCTTATGAAAAGAAAATTGGTCGAGTAGGCTAGTTTATGAAGTTATTTTTATCCCGACTGGGCCCCGGACTCTTATATGCGGGAGCAGCAGTCGGAGTATCTCATTTGGTGCAGTCCACAAGGGCGGGTACGAACTATGGAATGTTAATGGTGTTGGTGGTTATTGCTGCCAACATCATTAAATATCCTTTTTTTAAAGCAGGACCATTATTTGCAGCAACCCATAAAAAAAGTTTGCTAGAGGCTTTTCATGCTCATGGTAATTGGGCAATGGCATTGTTTTATGTCCTCACAATCTCTGGTATGTTTACCGTGCAGGCAGTCGTTACGCTTTTAACGGCAAGCGTATTCTCCTCTATTTTCGATATAAGCTTTCCGCTTTGGGCCGTTTCCGGGGGATTGTTACTGATTTGTTCAGCAATATTATTAATTGGAAAGTTCAAGGTACTTGATAGCATTATGAAAACGGTAATATTGCTTTTGACGGTTACAACGGTAATTACTTTAATTGCTGCTTTCGTTTTCGATGAAGGGAATGACAGTCCTGTGGAGTATTTTTCATTAGCAAGCAATGCTGATCTATTCTTTTTGATTGCGTTGATTGGTTGGATGCCTGCTCCATTAGATATATCATTGTGGCACTCTGAGTGGACGTTAGAGGCAGCGAAAAGCGCTGGGCATGTTATGGGTGTGAAGAAGGCAATGTTTGATTTTAACGTGGGGTATTGGGGAACTACTTTCTTGGCTTGCGCTTTTGTAGTATTGGGTTCTTTAATTTTAAGAGGAAGTGTAACCCAATTACCGGCAAGTGGTGTTGCCTTTTCTGGGCAACTCATTAATATGTATGTATCAACTTTGGGTAGTTGGTCGTTTTTATTTGTGGCTTTGGCTGCTTTTACAACCATGTTTAGCACCACATTAACTGTTTTAGATGCATACCCAAGAGTTTTGTCTAAAGCTTTAAATTTGAGTTTTCCATCGCAGAAAAGTTCTCCGTACAACTATTTACTTATTACGGTTGCAGTAGGAGCGCTTTTTGTATTGGTTTTTCAATTGGAAAACATGAAGCAATTGGTAGATTTTGCAACGTCAGTTTCGTTCTTAACCGCTCCTTTTTTAGCAAGTTTAATTTATGCCGTGGCAAGAAAAAGCAAGGATTTTTTTTCACCTCTAGAGCATGGGCTTGCCTGGTTTGGGTTGGCATTTTTATATGCGTTTAGTAGTTATTTTATTTGGTTGAAATGGCTTGCATAACTCCCCAATTTTATGAATTAGAATGGAAACTTTTACGAGTGTTTGGCCTATTTTTAAGCCTCATTTTACTAAATGTAGTAGGTCTTATCTCATGGTCTATACCTTGCGCAATTA
>CAJJAT010000014.1 GCA_905182175.1 Flavobacteriales bacterium UBA1494
GAAGTCTCTAAATACAAATACATACCACCTACCGTGTTAGGTGTTGTGTTGTCATAAAATGGTCCTGTACCAGTAGAGTTTTCATTCGCTCCAGAAGCATCTTCTGCTTCCCACCTTGGACCAACTCCTGCTTTAGACCAACCTTCGGGTAAAGGGTTGTTCAAAGCGCCAGGAGTCCAATTTTCAAAATCTTGAGCATAAGGAATACCGTAAGAGGTGTTAAACGTTTGTGGTCCTAAATAGGCAGAAACATCTCCTGCCCCGCAATTCGAACGCACATAAACATCGTACGTAGTTCCTTGAGAAAGACCACTAATTGTAAAATTAGCAGTAGGAGAAGAACCAGCGGTTCCAGTTCCGGGTGCAAATCCAAGTAATCCTACCTCATATTCTACCGTTCCTGCACCACCAATTGCATTTACATCAACAGTTGTTAACGTAACGTTTGAAAGTGCTATAGAAGTTGGAGCAGCTGCAGATACCAAATTCACTATCATCGTATCATTCAAATTCGAAGTATCAGCAACTCCATTCGGCATAGAAGTCCATGCTTTTAATGTATTTGACCCTGCATTAAAAGTAGCAGAACCTAAGGCAATAGAAGCAATATTTGGTAATGTACCACCTAACGTATCTAACATGTTAGTATAATAAATGGTTGGTTGAGCCGTTCCATTTAATTCCCAATTCACCCGAACTGAATCCAATTGATTCACACCTGAATTCCGAATGGTTACAATTGCATTGTTTAAACCAGCACAAAAAACGTATGGCGAATCAACAGATGCTAAAGCAGCGTCATCCGGCCCAGTTAATGGGGTGTAAACCAACTTAAACCTAACGTTGTCATTTCCACACAAAGTTGGATTTACATTAGCTGTTGGAGTGAAATCAAAATCAATGATTTGATTTGCAGCCCAAGAAGATAAAGTTGCAACAGGAATTACAAAAGATACCGAATCAAGATTAGGGAAACACTGCTGAGTTGCAGGTGGAGTAAATCCAATTAAAACAGAGTTCTCATCGAAGATGTCAGCATTTTCTAAATTCCCAGCGCCACCATCAAAGTCACCTTGGTAATAAACAGTAAGCACTCCATCAGTTGCTGGAGGAGTAACTCCGGTAGTAAAGCTAACTGCCAAATTTGTTCCGGCACCTGCTGGTAATGGAGTCAAAGGTGTAATTAGCACAGTATTCTGCGCATTCCCAGCCATAATTAACGACATAGAAAAGACGACAAACATAGCCAACCTTTTAAAACTCCTCAATATTGAATTGTCGAACCCAGTGTTTATTCCAAATCGATTTTTGGAATTTAATTTAGCTTGAGAGTCACCTGACGAACAGATACCTTCAGCAGGAGAAAAGAGCAAGTTAAGTTTCTTCATATAATAAAAATTTTGATTAAAAAATATATTTACAACCGATGAAATTAAACATAATTGTTGTTAAATTGTAAATTTTTTAATAAAAAAAGGTCAACAAATAAATTTATTGCCCTTTTTTTCGTGTAAACTAAATCATTAGCTCTTCAAAACTTTTCGAACAGTTGTTTCTTTGTCTGTTTCAATCTTTATGAAGTATACTCCTTTCGGAAATTTACCCACATCAATTTACTGATTTAATTGCACAAAGGTCGACGCTTCAAAAGATTCTACCATCCTGCCTTCAGCAGATAGTAAGAAAATTGAACGATTGTAAATTTCAACAGAACTTTGGCTGATCGTTAACACATCTGAAACTGGGTTAGGGAAAATCTCTAACGTTCCCAATTGGTCACTTTCTTGCAATCCAACCGCACAGTCATCTAAATTTGATGAATATGTCAGTCAAAGTAGTGTCATCAAACACACAACCAAAATTGGTTGAAACATCTACATAAAGTTTATAATAACTGCATCCTCTTGTTACGTCCATTCTCAATAGATCAACCGCAAATGATTGAGTGTTTACAGTGTCACGTCCAATCTGAGGATTTCCATTTTGATTTGCAAAATTAAAGCCCTATGAATAGGCCTCTTGTCTTACAGGAATGCCATTCGCATCAAGTGGTCCATTGTCTACTGTAAACACATCTCCTTGGTTCAATGTTGAACTAGTATTAACTTTAAAAGTTGCATTTAAACCACTTCCAGCTTGAGCAATCATCACTACATCACCGTCTTTATAATTAAGTCCTAGTTTTGAAACTTCAAAGCTTATTACAGCTCCAGATTTAGCCTGAACTGATGTTATATTTACGTCTAAGCCTGTTCTAATTCCGGTTACAGCTGAAGTTGTTACTCCACTTGCTAAATAGAACCCGATTCTCCCATTTACTATGGTACCTTCAGGATCACAATAAAAAACCCTATCAGTAGGGAACGAACCTACCTTTGGTGCTATGTGAATTGTTCGAATATCAGGCATTTTCTGTATTGACGTACAAAATAAACCTGATGGTAAAATGTTCGGTATATCAATCAATGTTTCTACATAGAAGTTATCCGTTTCAGTCAATCTGGTTTTCAATGGAAAATCTAATGATACATCTTGAGGCAACCTAAATTTACCTTCGATATCAAGTGCCGTATGGTTTGTGTAATAATTTACACTTGTAATATTAAATTGAACTTAAACCTTTACCGTGTCCTGAGTTCGATCATTTTCACAACGTTATCCTCCAAAAGTCAACGCTCTGTAAGATTTTATCACCTCAATTCTTACTGAGTCACTTGTCTCATTTATTCCTTCTAATGTAAAAAGCTGAACACATGTTCGGGCTCTGAAATCAGAAGTTGAATCTAGCAAAAGAGAACGAAAGGAGCCGATCGCTTACCGTAAAAGTTATCAAATCCTGAATGCACCTCTAGTTCTTTACCAATTTAAATGTTTTTCGCTCTGCCCCGTTTAAAAGAAGTTCAATAATGTAAACCCCATTTTCTTCTTCAACAGGTACTTCAATTAATTGCACAGTGAAATACTTCTCCTCTTGCCTCAGTCTTCCCTGTGTATCATAAATTTTCATCTCAATAAATTTATACTCTCTCCCAAAATCGATTCTAACCCAATCGTTAATGGGATTAGGATATACAGTTACATTTCTTTCCATTTCCTCACTTAACTCTACTATAGCTACTACAGGGGAAGGCGCATGCTTGTGAATAAAAGCATCAGATTGCCCAATTGCAAGCCTATTATTGGCGACTAAAGATGGATCAAAATCTACTGCTCCCTCAAAACTCCCTACTGTATAAACATTGTCCTGCTGGTCAACATAAATACGATTCGCTGTACTTATCATATTTCCTGTAAACTGCTGCACCCAAAAAAGGGAACCTAAGGTATCTAGTTGATAAACGTAATGATCATAATTACCTTGTGCTACCAAATTAAGTGTACTGGAAGTGTCTGGATCAAAATCTACCGTATCCCTAAAATTACCTGTTACATATACCTTGTGTTGATGATCTATTGCAATATCTAAAACCCGATCATCTCCACTCCCTCCTATTTTGTTTACCCACATGTAATTGCCTAACGAGCTCAATTTAAGAATAAACCCATCCATACTATCCGCTACAAGTTGACTAATGCCAGTACCGGGATTAAAGTCGCAACTCCCTTCAAAAGCTCCTGCTAAATATATGTTCCCAGCATCGTCTATTTCCAAAGCAAGAATTTCATCTGACATCGTTCCACCTACTTTTTTCACCCAAATAACAGATAGGTTACTGTCTACCTTCAGGATAAAGGCATCTGAAGACCCTGAAGAGCTTAGCGTATCGTTGCTGTTTGTTGAATTAAAATCTACCTGTAACTCAAAACTGCCGCTTACCAATAAATTTCCTTGGTTATCAATTTTCAAGTCCGTACAAAAATCTACCCCTATATCTCCACAAGAGTAGACAGTTTTAAAGTTTCCTGCATGATCTAGTTTTAATATAAAAGCATCTTGTACCGAAGATCCACTAATTTGATGCGTTGTAATTCCCGGGTCAAAGTCCACAACACCTTCGAAACTTCCAGCAACGAAAACATTCGAATCTTGATCAACGACTATACTTGATGCATAGTCAATCCCAGAGCCTCCAATGCCTTTTGCCCATATGAAATTACCCCAATTGTCATATTTTGCTACAAAAATATCTCCTTGAGCATTTGTTGAAATAAGGTCAACGTTATTTGAGGTTGCATCGAAATCTGCAGTATCTAAAAATGAGCCTGTAATGTAAAAATTATCTTGGGCATCTGTTGCAATGTCTCTAACGTGAATACTCCCGTTTCCTCCAATGTGCCGCAACCAAATTAATTGTCCACTAGCACTTTGCTTTGTAATGAAACAATCTCCCCTCCATGGCAAAAGTACATAACTGTTACCTCCCCAAGTAAAAGTGACTGTATCCTTTATAACTCCCGCAGTAATAATATCTCCTGAATGGTCTTCCGTAATTGCCGTTACTTGGTCTTTTGCAACAGAGCCAAAATTAAGTAACCACGAATTTGATTGCGCATTTAATTGCAAACAACATAATAATCCGAAAACGAGAAGTAAAATAGGTAGTTTATTCATTCATCGTAAAAGTAATTCAAAATTATAGCTCTAACCTACTTTTTCCACCAAGTCACCTAGTCGATTAGAATAACCAATTTCATTATCGTACCAGCCAACCACTTTTACCATATTACCAATTACAGAGGTAAGCTGCGCATCAAAAATACTTGAATGTTTATTCCCAATTATATCTATTGAGACAATTGGATCTTCAGTGTAGGCTAATATTCCTTTTAACTCCCCTTCCGCCGCAGTTTTAAAAGCTGCATTAATTACTTCAACTGATTTTGGGCTTTTCACTACACAGGTAAAGTCAGTCAACGATCCGTCTGGCACCGGAACTCTAATTCCTGCTCCGCCTAACTTTCCGTCCAAATGGGGAAATATTTTAGTAATTGCCTTGGCTGCTCCTGTGGTGGTAGGAACTATGCTTACTGCTGCTGCTCGACCTCTGCGCAAGTCTCTATGTGGCGCATCGTGCAACTTCTGGTCGCCGGTATAAGAATGTATTGTTGTGATGTACCCACTTTCAATCCCGCACAGTTCGTCAATAACTTTAACTAAAGGAGCTAAGGAATTCGTTGTGCAAGAAGCGTTTGACAAAATATTCTCAGACCCGTCTAAAATAGCATCATTAATTCCTAAAACAATCGTTTTTATGTCTGCATCTTTAGCAGGTGCAGAAATAATTACTTTTTTTGCCCCTGCAATTAAATGTTTTGAAGCTTTTTCTCTCGTTCTAAAAAGTCCGGTAGCCTCTATTACTAGATCTATTTTCAATTCCTTCCAAGGCAAGTTTTCCGGATTTCTTTCCTTGGAAAAAGCGATACTATGTCCATTAATAACGACTAAATCTTTTTTTGAATCAACAGAGCCTTCAAACCCTCCATGAACAGAGTCATATTTAAATAAATGAGCCAGAGTAGCAGTATCAGCTAAGTCATTTATTGCGACGATTTCCACCTTGTCGCGCTCCAACAAAACTCTTGTGGTCATTCTTCCTATTCTTCCGAATCCATTTATGGCTACTCGTATCATTTTATTTTATTTAAAGTACAAAATTAAGCTTTGAGCATTTATCACTGTAATATTTTCAACTAACTATTTCTGTCAAAAAGTTTATGGCACAAAAAAAGGAGTTGCAAAGCAACTCCTTCCTTAAATTTTATGTAACGTATCTTACTATGATCTTGATTCAGCCGAAACAGTTAAAGCTTTTCTACCTTTCGCTCTTCTTCTAGCTAAAATTTTTCTACCGTTAGCAGAAGCCATTCTAGTTCTAAATCCGTGCTTATTTCTTCTCTTTCTTTTCGAAGGTTGGTATGTTCTTTTCATCGATGTTTCTTTATTCGTTTAAAACGGGTGGCAAAAGTATGAATTTTTAATCATTCTCCAAACTTCACATAGTATTTTTTTTTACTCCGTTCGGGTACTATGATTGGTTACTTTTGCACAAAAAATATTCCATGGCAAAGTTCGGAAGAAGAAGTCAAAAAGGCAGCGATGAACCGAAAAAAAAGATAACAAAAGAAGCTTTAAGTAAGTCTCTTCGTCTTTTTAAATACGTGAAGCCAAATGCAGGGATCTTTGCAGTTGGCCTTATCTTTCTTTTGTTAAGCAGTTTAGCATCTATGGTTTTTCCTTATTTCACAGGTCAATTAGTTGATGCAGCTAAATCTGACCTAGTAGGAGATATTAATAAAATCGCTTTAATTTTACTGGGAGTCTTCTTTTTAAATGCTGTTTTCTCCTTCTTTAGAATTTATCTTTTCGCTATTGTTACGCAGAAAACGTTAGCAGCTCTGCGCCAAGACACGTACAATCATTTGATAAAACTTAAAATGGCGTTTTACAGTGAGCGAAGAGTTGGAGAATTAACAAGTAGGATTTCGTCAGATATTTCCCTGCTTCAAGAAACACTAACAACGACCATTGCTGAATTTTTACGTCAAATTTTAGTGATTATTATTGGCATTGGGTTACTTACTTTTATTTCAGGCAAACTGACCTTATTAATGTTGGCATTAGTTCCTGTTGTAATTGTTATTGCAATTATTTTCGGGAAAAAAATAAAAGGCCTTTCAAAAGAAGCGCAAGATAAAATAGCTGATTCAAATGTAATTGTAGAAGAAACGTTACAAGGAATCGCTACGGTTAAGGCTTTTGTAAATGAAGCTTTCGAATACCTGCGATACAAGAAGAAAACAGACGATGTAATTGCCATTTCACTGAAGGCTGCAATTTGGAGAGGCGCTTTCGCTTCCTTCATTATCTTTTGCCTTTTCGGCTCTATAGTAGCTGTAATATGGTACGGTGTAATTTTGGTGCAAGAAGATGCATTAAGTGTAGGTGATTTATTTACTTTTATTTTATACTCCGTTTTTGTAGGAGCTAGCTTGGGGGGTATTGCCGACCTTTATTCTCAATTACAAAAAGCGATTGGAGCTACTGAAAATCTAATGGAAATTTTAGACGAGGAGCAAGAATCTTCTCAAGATGCTCAAAAAGAAAACATCGAAGTACAATCAGGAGCAATAGAATTTGACAACATTTCATTCTCGTATCCGAATAGAAGTGATGTTTCTGTTTTAAACAACCTTAGCTTTAGTATTGAAAGTGGACAGCAAGTCGCATTAGTGGGTCCTTCAGGAGCAGGAAAAACAACTATTACCGCACTACTTTTGAAGTTTTACGAAGCAACTTCCGGCAACATTAAAGTAGATGGTAAAAACATCGATGATTACAAACTTGAAAAATTGCGTTCTTCTATGGCCATTGTGCCTCAAGATGTGGTTCTTTTCGGAGGAACGATTTACGAAAACATATTGTACGGCGACCCCAATGCCAGCAAAGAAGAAGTTAGAGCTGCTGCCAAAAAAGCAAACGCTTTAGAATTTGTTGAAGAATTTCCAGAACAATTTGAAACTTTGGTTGGAGAACGTGGAGTTCAACTTTCAGGTGGTCAGCGACAAAGAATTGCAATTGCCAGAGCGATTTTAAAAAATCCTAAGATTTTAATTTTAGATGAAGCTACAAGTGCATTGGATTCTAAATCGGAGAATTTAGTACAAGAAGCGTTAGATGCGTTAATGAAAGGCAGAACGTCACTCGTTATAGCGCACAGACTTTCTACCATTAAAAAGGCAGACAAAATTGTAGTTTTAAAAGATGGCTCTCTAGCGGAAAGTGGAACTCACGATGAGTTGATTTTAAAAGATGGCGGATTGTATCGAGATTTAAAAACCTTGCAGGTGTAATTGTTGAATTGTTAGTTTTTATTTGAATATTTCAACAGATCTGATTTTAATTTCGCAAACAATATAGTAACACCGTACGTCAAGTCAACATACTTCATGTTAAAAATTGATGATTGAAAATTAAAAACCTAAACCCCCAACCTTTTCACCACCAAACTCTCCACTTTTTGAAACATGGTCTGTGGCGTATATGTTCTCCAATTTAGGTCTTCTAAATCACCACCGGCTACTATGTAGTAATCTATGTTCGCTTCTTGAAAGTCAGCCATTACGTGCTCTCTAAAATTTACAAAAGCAATCCAACCATCTTCCACATCATCGAACCATTCTTCATAGTAAGAATCGTCTGACGAATGATAATTCAGAACATTCTCGCCAACCATTATAAATTTGTTGATGCCAGCATCAACCAATTCATCAATGATATTCCTTTTTAGAAACATTATGTCGTTGTGCAACAAATCGTTCCACTCCCCTATCATTTCTATCGTAGCAAAACCCTCGTCATAATCAACATATAAAATCTTTATGTACAGCGTTGGAGACTCAATTTCATCCCATTGTGGGTGAATTACGTGATCATAGATCGCATGAGTGAATTCGAATTCGTTGTAAATCCGACCGAAAAATGGAGAATTTTTATCTTCTGAAGCGATATAGTGATCTCTCCAACGGTAATGTGGTTCAATTGCATGCATGAATTAAGAAACGGATAGTGATTGGAAAATGTTTTGAAGTTTGTACAATTACAAATGGAGAATGTGGAATGGAGAATGTGGAATGGAGAATGTGGAATGGAGAATGTCGGATGAGAAGCGGAGTTTATTCTAAAAATTAGAAATAGCATTTCGAACACTGCCGTACTTTTCTAATAGCTCCCTAGCCTCTTCGTAGCTTATTTTTAATTCAGAAACAATCATTTGAACGCCCCTTTTAACCAACTTGTTATTTGTTAGCTGCATGTCAACCATCCGATTTCCTTTTACTCTTCCTAAGCGAACCATAACCGCTGTAGAAATCATATTCAATACTAACTTCTGAGCTGTGCCTGCTTTCATTCTAGTACTACCGGTCACAAATTCCGGACCCACAACAACCTCGATTGGATAATCGACTGAAGCAGCCAAGGGAGATTCATCGTTGCAAACAATACAAGCGGTAGCAATATTATTGTCTTTGCACTTCTCCATAGCTCCAATTACATATGGTGTTGTTCCTGAAGCTGCAATTCCTATTACAAAATCTAATTCCGTAACGTTATACTCTATCAAATCCTTCCAACCTTGCTCTTGATCATCTTCCGCATATTCTACTGCTTTTCGGATGGCTAAATCCCCTCCTGCAATAAGTCCAATAACCAAATCAAAGCTTACCCCAAAAGTTGGCGGACATTCTGAAGCGTCAATCACTCCTAAGCGGCCACTAGTGCCTGCACCCATATAAAACAAACGACCTCCATCTTGTAACCTTTTTACAATTAAAGGAATAATAGCCGAGATCTGAGGAATTACCTTTTCGATCGCGTAAGCAACAATCTTATCCTCTTTATTAATGTTTGTCAATATTTCTTCTACACTCATCTTTTCTAGATTGTTGTGCTTGCTTTCCGACTCGGTGGTTGGTTTATTCATGCTTTTACGCTAATTCTTTGTTTATTATTTTACTGATAGCGATTGCTTCATCTGCAATCATAAAATGCCCTCCATTCGTAATTCTGTACTCCCCATTGTTGGGCCATATTGGAAACAATCTATCTTTGGCTCCATGAATACGAATTGCATCCATTTTTATTGAGCTAGACTGCCAAGTTAATGTTTTATCTAAAGACCATTTCACAGAGCTTTCATCAGTCTCTCCAAAAATATCGTCCAATAGCAAAGAGTTTGTGCCAAACACTCTTTTAGCCAACCAAAAAGGCAGTTTAAAACCGAAGCTAGGAATCAGCTTAATTAATTTCAATCTTCCAACTAATCGATAGATTGGCAGTAACTCCAATTGGTCTTGAATTGTTGAAATTAGAATGAGCTTTTGGGACTTTATAAATTTTCACAACCCTTGCGCAACAAGGCCACGGAAACTAACTCCTAATAAAGCAAATTGCTTGCTTGTGTCAATTTGGTTCTGCAATCGTGGAACGTAAGAGGAGCGCTATTCGCCAGGCTCATTTTTAATCCATGTAACGGGAAAGAATTCATGTGTACGTATTATGTATTTAGAACCCATCTCATCAGCACCCAAACCGCCTATTCCATCTACTTTCACTCAACCATTTATAAAGACTCGTATCGTCCTTTAAACGAAGTTACCATTTCCTTCAAATCTCCATTGAACTCTTTTTGCAATTGTTTCCCCAATTTTGGCAAGTCGCTTGAATAGGTTGAAAAACCAGAAAAATAAGCGTTATTAAATTCTAGTTTATCAAGCCATACTCGTCCTTTAAGCGAATCCGAAAAGAAGTTAATCTCAAATAACCCTTCTCTGATTTTTTCTATTTGCTGAAGCTTCATGGCTCTTCTTTTTTCAATGGTTTGAGTTGTATCTATCTTTCCATAAAACCCATTTAGCACGTTAATCTCTTTTCTCAAATAATCCTTATAGACATTCCTCCGAATCCGAGAATTCTTGTAATCCCTCAGCTCTTTACTTTCTTCTCCAAATTTGTACGCCAAGAATTTCTCGGCGCCTAACTTCCCAACAAAGCTTGCTAGGTTTTCGTTAAAAGCGGCGCTATCCTTCACATACAAAGTAGCGTGAGTAGACTCGTGAATTATTAATTCAGCCAAGGAACCTGAACCTCTCTGTAACATAGATGAAAGTATTGGATCTTTAAACCAGCCCAATGTCGACCAAGCATTTACTTCATCTAACTCCGTGTCAAATCCCTTAAAATTCATCTCCGCCTGTATTTCTTTTGCAATTTCTAAATCGAATGATCCTTTGTAAGGGAAACTGCCCGCAATTGGAAATGACCATTCGTACGCCTTGATTTCAAATTCAGGACTAGCGGTCACCACCCATAAAATTGGCTTTCCCTTTTGATCGTAAAAAGTAGAATAATTTTGAGTTTGATTCAATCCTAAAAACTGCTCAGAAAAGGCTTTGACCTCGGCAATGTATTTGAATTTATCTTTTGTAGAATCTGGGAAGGTTGAATCTGTCAATAACCCTTCAATTTTTTTAGCATTCCAAAGTACCTCAGCTTGGCCCGCACCTTGCTGCAAACCGTAAATTATCGATTTCAGATTGATGAATCCAAACCCAACTATCACGATTGCAATTAATGTATATGCCTTTTTATGCTTGCGCATGAATAATTTCTTTTAAGATAGGTTGTAATCCGCTAAAAAAGAATTCAACAGCAATTACCATCATAATCAACCCCATTAACCGCATCATAATTTTATTGCCGGTTTTACCAATCAAAACAGTTATTTTTCCTGAGCTCCATAACACCAGAAAACTTAAAAAACAAACCAACAGAATTGACCCAATTACGATTCCTTTCATCTCAAAAGTTTTCGCGTCCTCCATCAATACAATTGCATTTGTGATGGCTCCCGGGCCGCAAATCATTGGAATTGCTAAAGGGGTTACCGAAATATCATCTTCATATTCTCGGTTCACTGACTTCTTATTCATTTTAACCTTCACTAATTTAGCTTGTAGCATGTCCCAGCCCATCATAAAAAAAATAATTCCCCCAACCATTCGGAAACTATTGACTGAAATACCAAAGAACTTAAATAATAATTGGCCAGAAAATGCAAACAAAATAAGCGTTAGAGCTGCCACCATATTGGCTTTTCGCGCAATTACTTTTCGTTCTTGTTTATCCAAGGAATCGGTCATTGTCATAAATACCGGCATAATACCTAGGGGATTCATTAAAGTGACGAATGAGGTGAAGCAAAGAAGCGCAAACGATAGATAAGTGTCCATTGAGTTGTTAATTTTTGCAAAAGTGCGATTTATTGCAGAATCTCAATGAAATAAACACAATAATTCTTCGTTAATTTCATGAGTTTTTAGTTTAGACTCTCGCCCTTTATAGTTTGGCGAAGTAATATTTACCTATGCATGATTTCTTAGGACTTTTTGTGTGGGTCTGCTAAATAAGATAAGCGGATTGTTTTGTTGGGAATGGCTTTGGAGTTTAAACTTCAAAGTCATTTTTTTTGTTACATTAAAAAGTAAAATATATGGATTTAAAAAATGCAAAAGTTATCATAACAGGAGGGAGCTCAGGACTAGGAAAAGCAATGGCTAAATTATTAATTGAGCTTGGAGCAAAGGTCCTAATCACAGGTAGGAATGTTGAAAAATTGAATGCTGTAGCGCAAGAAATTGGAGCAATTCCATTTCATGCAAATGTAGCTGAACAAAGAGATGTAATTGCAACTTTTGAAGCGGCAAAGAAAGAATTAGGCGGTTTAAACGTTTTAATAAACAATGCCGGAATTGCATCTAGTTGGTCTAAAATAAACCAATTAGACATAGATCAAATGAGGAAAGTCTATGATGTGAATGTTTTTGGTGCTGCAATGATGGGAAAAGAAGCCGCCAAAATTTTTATTGAGCAAAAGAGTGGAAATATTGTGAACATTGCTTCTACCGCTGCATTAAATGGTTTCCCCGGAGGAACGATTTACAGCTCTTCAAAATTTGCATTACGCGGAATGAGCCAGAATTGGCAACAAGAATTGAGAAAGTTCAACATTCGAGTTTTCAACATCAATCCGAGTGCTGTTCCAACCGCTTTTAATGTGGAAGATAGATCTGAAAGAAAAGAAGAAGCAAACAAGTTAACATCAGCTGAAGTAGCTCATGCAATAATTGGAGTGCTGCAGATGGATGAAAGGGGTTACATTCCTGAATTGAGTGTTCATGCAACAAATCCTTTTTAGTAAAAGATATATCAAAATTAACTTATCACAACAAAATAAAAAAGGCTGCTACATGGCAGCCTTTTTTATTCCCATACTTCTTTAACAAAAAAACACCTTTTTCTATTTAAGCCTTTGATCATGCCTCACTTTTATGATCTATTAAACCCTATCGATTATATATTTACGATCATTTTTCCAGAATCAATATCCCAACAAAACATCTGGCTTTACTCCCACAATTCCTTTGCTACCCTGTAGGTGTTAGCATGTGCCTCTACAATGTATTTTATTTCTTTCGAATAACCTCCGCCCATGCTCGCCATGACCGGTATGTCCGCATTATATGCAAATTGAAGTACTCGCTCATCTCTGCGTTTGCAATCTTCAATACTAACTCCTAAGCGCCCTAATTTATCCGTCTCTAAAATATCTACTCCACACTGGTAAAAGATGAAATCAGGTTTCACTTCTTTCATTAATTTGGGTAAATATTGGTCTAGTAAAGCCAGGTAATCCGCTCCAATAATACCATCTGGCAAACCAACATCTAGATCAGATTTTTCTTTTCGTAACGGATAATTATGTTCCCCATGCATGCTAAAGGTAAATACTCGAGGTTCATTCTCAAAAATCTTAGCCGTTCCATTTCCTTGGTGAACATCTAAATCAATTATTACTATTTTCGAAGCTAACTTATTTCGCAACAAGTAAGACGACGCTATAGCTTGGTCATTCAACAAGCAAAAACCCTCTGCTCTATCTGCATAAGAATGATGTGTTCCTCCTGCAATGTTAAATGCAACCCCGTGCTCTAATGCATATTTGGCTGCTTGCAAACTACCTCCAGTAATGTATAGCTCTCGTTCTATTAATTCATTAGAGTGAGGAAAACCCGACCTCAACTGCTCTTGCCGAGTTAACTGTAAACCGGAAAGCTTCTCCCAATACGCTTTATCGTGAATAGCGAGCACATCTTCCAAATCAATCTTATTTGGTCGAAAGAAGTTTTCTTTTGTAAGTATGCCTTCGTGCAACAATTGCTTGGGCAACAGGTCATATTTATCCATCGGAAAACGATGGTTATCCGGAAGAGGGTGAATATAAATGGGAGACCAGGCGACTTTGATCATGATGGTATTTAAACTTTTCTTTAACAAAAAAAAAGACCTCCAAAGATTCTAACTATTGGAGGTCTTCTATGAATTTTAAATAATCTACTTCTTATTTTTCCCTCTAACTTCCTTCTCTATGTGATCCCACATTTCTGCAGGAACAGCATCTAGTCCTGTAAATTCTCCTGCTCCGTAAAGCCATTCGCCACCGTCAATAGTAACTACTTCGCCGTTTACGTATGCAGAAAACTCCGACATTAAATAACCTGCTAAGTTGGATAACTCTTGGTGCTCTCCATATCTCTTTAATGGAATTCTTTTAAGTGGATCAATTTTCTCCTTTAATCCTTCTGGAAATAATCTACTAAACGCACCCGTTGTTGGAAATGGTCCCGGAGCAATTGCGTTTGTTCTAATGCCATATTTCGCCCATTCTGCGGCTAACGAACGAGTCATTGTTAATACTCCTGCTTTCGATACTGCCGATGGAACAACATAGCCTGAGCCTGTCCAAGAATAGGTAGTTACGATATTTAAAACAGTTCCTGCAATTTTATTCTTAATCCAATACTGTCCCATTAATAAAGAGCAGTTGTAAGAACCTTTTAATACGATATCTACAATCACATCAAATGCCTTTGGAGACAAACGTTCCGTAGGACTAATGAAATTACCTGCAGCATTGTTCACTAAACCGTTGATTTCTCCAAAAGTCTCAATTCCTTTCGCAATTAACTTCTCCACCTCCAAAGGCTTTCTAACGTCACAAGGAACAGCTAAAATTTTACCACCCGTTTCTTCAATCAACTCTTTCGCAGTTGCATCTAACACTTCCTGTTTTCTACTTGCAATAATCACATTCGCTCCTAATTGCATGAAGTACTTGGTCATGGATTTTCCTAAACCAGTTCCACCACCGGTTACTAATATAGTTTTTCCCTGCAGCTCTTCAGCCTTGAACATTGGTTCTGTATATTTCATATTATTTCTTTTTAAATTGATTTGATTTACCATTTAGTCCAAAAATGGAATTTAAAATTGACATAACTAAACTCAATAACAATGCCCATAATAATCCATTAACACCGAAGCCATCTACAAGTTTATCAGCTATCAATATTATAATTGCATTGATGCAGAAAAGAAACAAGCCTAATGTTAAAATGGTAATCGGGATGGTTACAATAATTAATAATGGTTTTACGAAAGCATTTAATATTGCTAATACAATAGCGACAATAACAGCAGCATAAAACCCATCTACCTCCACACCTGGGAGCAAATAAGATGCGATGATTAATGCTGCTGCGTTCAATAAAAGTTTAGGAATCCAAGTCATGGTTTTATTTGTAGTTCAGTTTGGTCAACAGCAAGCCTATTTCAGTTTTCACTTTCATGCTTCCTTCAAAGGTAAATGATTTTCCAAATCTAAAACGATACATTCGATTTAAAAAAATGAAAACTCCTTCTCTTTTAAATTTCCAGTTTCCCAAGCATTTAAAAGAAAGAACATATTTTTAAAACGATAACCTCTATCATGCCCAGGAAGCGCGTGACGCATTTCCACACAAAGCGTTGTATTTGAACCTCTTTCATGACACTCTTCTGAAGGATAATCGAAGGTTTTTAAATACTCATGAATTACTTCTAAATTTGAAAAGTCAACATCATTGCACCTCTCTCCCGCAAGAGTATGCATTTTCGACTCATTTCCAAATTGCTGTTGTGCTAACATTATGTCATTTCTCACTTTTTGATCTATTGCTAGAATACTATCTAAAAAGATTCTTCTCTTCTCGATTTTATCGAGGTCTTTTACGGTGAACTCCTTTGGCTCTTTTGAGCTACAAGATGAAATAATAAGGCTCAAAAGGATTATTATTATTATTATGTTATTGTTTTTCACTTTACTTAATTATTAGGTTCATAAAACGAACCACTAAGGACACTAAGTTCCCAAAGGCTGTTATCACATTTGAGATGATTACTTATTCCACGGCTTAAATCATTCATCTTATAAAACCTACCACTAAATATCCTATATTTAAATATAGAATGCACCCATTATAATTTCACTTTCAGTTTTTATCAGAAAAGTCATTGGAGTTCAGAAAACCTCTATTATTTCTTTCAACTCCACTCCGACTTCGCTTAGTGCACGACATCCGGAACTCTCTTCTATTGCGAAACCAGTTGCATCAGCTGTGCACAGAAAATTGCCCCAAACGTTCCAACGGCATAACCAAAAACAGCTAACAAAACGCCTACCGGAGCTAAAACTGGACTAAATGCCGAAGCCACAATTGGTGCAGAGGCTGCTCCGCCAACATTGGCTTGACTGCCTACCGCAACAAAAAAGAACGGTGCTTTTATAATCTTTGCTACAACGAGCAGGATAATGACATGCACACACATCCATATAATTCCGATTAAGAACAATTCAAGATTATCGAAAATAGCTAAAATGTCCATTTTCATTCCAATTGTTGCGACCAATACATATAGAAAAGCACTTCCGAATTTAGATGCTCCTGCTCCTTCGTAAGACTTCAACTTTGTGAATGAAAAAATTAACCCCATGATGGTAGCAATTACTACCAACCAAAAGAAATGACTAGACATAGATGTTAAACGATACGCCTCTAAGAACTCTTTCTTCGTTTGCATGATTGGCGTAATCAAATCTGCCCCAAAATGAGCAATGGCTGTTCCGCCAAAACCAATAGCGCAAATGGTAATAATATCGGACAAATTTGGAACTTTGGTAATGCTTGCAGCGTAATCTTCTATCCCTTTTTTAACTTCTTCAATTGCCGAAGAGTCAGCTTTTAACTTCTTATCTAATTTCTCGGTCATTCCAGCACCAATTAATAAAAAGGCCATCCAAATGTTAGCAACAATTACGTCAACTGTTATCATGGCAGAGAACAATTGATCACTTGCTCCATAAATTTCTTTCATTGCAGTTTGGTTGGCTCCTCCGCCAATCCAACTTCCTGCAACAGTGGCCAAACCTCTCCACACTTCATCAGGTCCAGAGCCTCCAATCAAATCTGGGGCAAAAGCTGACACTGCTAATATTGCAATCGGACCGCCTAAAATAATTCCGAGCGTACCTGCAAAAAACATAATAATTGCCTTTGGACCAAGCTTAGTTATTGCTTTTAAATCTATCCCTAAACACAGCAAAACTAAGGATGCAGGCAATAGATATCGAGATGCAACGAAATACAAACTAGAAGTTTCACCAGAAATAACCCCTAAAGAATTCAAAACAGAGGGAACAAAATAACAGAGCAATAAAGCGGGTATGACTTTGTAAAATTTTGCCCAAGTTGGATTTTTACTGCCTGAGGTTTTAAAAATAACCGCTAAAATAGTTAGCAGTATGCCTAAAACAACTGCATCGTTGGTGATAAAAGCGGCAGCTTCTGATGTTCCTTCCATAGTTTTTAAAAAATAAAAAACCAAGATAGGGATTTTGATTGAAAGCTAAGGAATATTTACTTCAAGCAGTTTTTTAGAATTTTTAGCTCCTCTACTTTGTCATTTTTACCATTGTTGTGGTAACCGTAGATTAAATTATTAATCATTCGATTCACTACCGTCATTTTTTCGCAAGGCATGAAGAATTTTTCTTGCTTTTCAATTTTCAACTTTGTTAAATATTTTTCAATGTCATTTCGCTGAAAAAGTGCCCCTTTATTAAAAGGGTCAACATAAAAAAGGATACATTCTTCATCTACGGTATCTAAATATTTTAGCGGAAGCACCAAATAAGCCACCACAAAATGTTCCGGTAAATTCACTCCGTAAATTGGTAATTTTAGCCGTTCTGCCAATTCTAGGTAAAGCATTGAAATACTAATCGGATTGCCCTTCTTGGACTGTAATAAGTTGTTTATGTAAGACTTTCTAGGAGCATTGTAGTCCTTTCTGTTGCCATCGAAACCATTAATTTCGAAAAACACTTTATTCAAAACACCTGCTTTTTCTAATGCCGTGTAGTCAGAGTTCATCTCCAACCAACACTGCTGATACAAGTTTTCCACCGTGCGGTGAATTTCTTTCTCGTCTAATTCAGAATATTGATATTGCGTTAAAATAATAGCGGCTTCTAACAAAGAATGGGTGTCTCCATTTTTCCACTCAGTTAGACGCTTTTTTACCTGTTGGAATTGAATCTGATGAATAATTTGTTCAATTCGAAGCTGTAAAATTTCATCAAAGCTGTTCTCCCAAGCAAATTCTAAGTCTTTTACCACATGTTCGCCAAAACTCAGTAACTCCTGACTTACCTGCGTAAAAATTAATTCATCAGGATCGTCTAATAAGTTGATTAAAGCGGAAATTCTAGAAGTGTCTTTCATGTCTACCAAAGATAGACAAAGGTGAAACTACAAATTTTAAATAAAATGAAGTTTTAAACTCTAGGCTGTTAATCGCTCTAAAACGTCATCAATCAGCTTGTTCATAACTGGCTTGTAATCGTCGCTAAACGAGTTGGCATAACGGTTTGCAACGACTGCACAAACTGTACAAGCTTTATGTCCCATTAGTTTACTTAGTCCATATAAAGCGGAAGTTTCCATTTCATAGTTGACAATCATGTTTCCCTCAAACTTGAATTTTCGCAAATCTTCATTTACTTTAGGATGTCTTGGTAAGAGACGAAGTCTTCGACCTTGTGGCGCATAGAATCCATTTGCAGTCATGGTTACTCCCGGGTGAAATCCTTTTCCAATTCTTTCAATTAAATCGGAAGAGCCTTTGACCAAGTATGGTTTATTAAAACGGTCTCTCCATTCTGTTTGAGACTTAAATTCCTCAAACATTTTGTTTTCTTCAGCATCCATTTCAAAGTCATAGAAATTCATCAGACCATCTAATCCAATGGCATGAGTGGAAACTACGATTTGGTCTGCAGGTACATGTTCTTGAATAGAACCGCACGTGCCTATTCTTACTATTTCCAAGGAAGTTAATTGCTCCTTTACTGTCCGCTCTTGTAAATTGCAATTTACTAAAGCATCTAGCTCATTTAAAACAATATCAATATTATCAGTACCAATACCTGTTGCCATAGCTGTTACTCGTTGGCCATTAAAAGTCCCTGTATGAGTAATGAATTCTCGGTTTTGAACTTTACATTCAATAGAATCAAATTTAGCTGAAATAGTAGCTATTCGATCCGGATCACCTGCTACAATTATCTTGTGTGCTACTTGCTCCGGTTGCAAAGCTAAATGGTAAATCGAACCGTCAGGGTTCAGAATTAATTCAGAGGAGTGAATCATGTTTTTGAGATTTATTACGAAACTACAAAAAAGTTAATTCTTACTTATTGATTTTAGTGTTGAATATAATGTAATTGAATACCTTTATAGAAAATAATAGTATCATGAAACACCAATTCCAAATAAACAAGATTCTAATTCCGATAGATTTTTCAAAAACCTCAAAACTAGCACTTGAGCATGCAGCTCACTTGTGTAAAACATTTAAATCTGAATTGCATTTATTACACATTACAAAAAATTATACTATTGACGTTCTTCCCAATTTAACAGCAACCTCTGCAGTTCTTTCAAATCTAGAGGATTTAAGAGGAAGAGTTACTGATGAACTCAATGCAATTGGCAAAAAATTCAGCGAACAGCACAATGTTGGTTACAATATTGAAGTAAAAGGTGGAAGCGTTGCTAACGGTATCATTGAGTCTGCCAAAGACTGTAAGGCTGATTTAATTGTTATGGGTACACATGGCGTTAGTGGGTTTGAAGAGTTTTTTATAGGAAGTAATGCATATAGAGCTGTAACTTCTGCCACTGTTCCTGTACTTACAGTCCAGGAGCATTCTGACAAAATGGGATTTGAAAACATTGTATTACCAATTGATAGTTCTAATCACACAAGAGATAAGGTTTCAGAAGTTGTTGCTCTTGCAAAGGCCCTAGGAAGCAAAGTACACATTGCTCAATTAGTTAGAAAAGATGATGACAAGGCAATTCTTAACCTTAAAGTAAAGCAGGTAGAAGAACACCTTAACAACAAATTGATTTCACATGAAACTACGGTGATTGAGGTCGACAACATTGGTCAAGCTACTTTGGAGTTTGCAAAAAAAGTAAATGGAGACTTAATTGCAATCATGACGGATCAAGAAAATTATACCGGCTTTTTTGTAGGTGAATATGCTCAACAAGTTGTGAACCATTCAAAAATACCCGTGTTAAGTATAACCCCTTTGGGAATTATTAAAGGTTTTTCACAAAACCAATTGGGCGGAGAAAGCAATCCTTTTTAAAAGATAAATAAACATATGCAAGCAGAGCTGATCACCATTGGTGACGAAATTCTTATTGGCCAAACGATAGATACCAATTCTGCCTGGATGGGTAAAGAATTGAACAGTTTAGGAATTCAAGTAAGTCAAATTACTTCCATCAAAGACGAAAGAGATGCTATAAAAAATGCCCTATTTGCTGCAGAGCAATCAGCAGCAAATTTGGTTTTTATAACAGGTGGGTTGGGTCCAACCAAGGACGACATTACCAAACACGTATTGTGTGAATATTTTAATACAGTACTAATCCGCGACAACGAAGTTTTAGATCGCATTCAAACATTTTTCAAAGCCAGAGGACGAGAAATGTTAGAAAGCAACAATCAACAAGCTGATGTTCCCGAAGCATGTACTGTTTTATTGAACGATATGGGAACTGCAAGTGGCATGTGGTTTGAACGAAATGGAACTGTATTTGTAAGCATGCCAGGCGTACCTTACGAAATGAAACACTTGATGCAAGACAGAGTTTTGCCAAAGATTCAAGAGCTTTTTAAACTCCCAGCTGTTTTTCACAAAACCATAATGACTACCGGTATTGGCGAGTCATTTTTAGTGGAAATCATTAAAGATTGGGAGACGAGCTTAATTACTGAAGATATTAAAATTGCTTATCTCCCTTCTCCCGGAATTGTTCGAATTCGGTTAACGGGTCAAGGAGACGACTTAGCTCCTTTGCAAGAAAAAGTCCTGCGAAAAGCCAAAGAACTGTATTCCCTTGTCCCCCAACACATTTTTGGTGAAGATGATATTTCAATGGAAGAAGCGTTGGGCAACTTATTGAAAGAGAAAGGACAAACCATTGCAACTGCAGAAAGTTGCACTGGAGGATACATTGCTCACTTGCTCACAAATAAACAAGGTAGTTCTGCCTTCTATTTAGGAGGTTTTGTTTCGTACGACAATCAAGTAAAAATTGAAGTGCTACGAGTAGACAAGGACTCAATTGAAGAGGAAGGCGCAGTAAGCGAAACAGTGGTGAAACAAATGGCGAACGGTGCTCGGAATTTATTAAAAACTGACTTGGCCATCGCTACCTCGGGCGTTGCAGGCCCTGATGGCGGAACCGATGAAAAACCTGTTGGAACCGTTTGGATTGCAATCGCTTCTTCAAAAGGGGTTATTGCCAAAAAATTCTTATTTGAGAAAAATAGAGACAGGAACATTAGAAGAACAGCATTGGCGGCTATGAGTATGGTTAGAGAGGTTTTATAGGACAAAGTAAAAATTACTGGTGAATACAAGCAGTTTCGATTCAGATTATCCAACAAACAAAGACTTGTTGAGCAGAAAACAATTTTCTGAAGATTTAGCTAAAAATATATTAAACACCTTTCCCTACAAGTCTGAATGTATGTCAATTAGAATAATACAAATTTAGTCAACTAACTCTTATCTAAACGCATTCTATAGTACAGGAGTTACTAACCGGTACGAAACTTTTAGCAGTATTTAACATCCTGTCATGCAAACTTGACCAATGAAGAAATGAGGATTCAACATTGGCAGACGATTAGCAAGAGCGCAAAACAATAAGCTGCGATTTTGTTTTGTATGTTGAACGTAGCCGAGATGCACAAAAGCTAGCAGCGGATGACGCACGGCGTTGTTTCCCGAGCTTGTCGAAGTGAAAGAAGGACCAACAAACATTTACATAAAAAACAAAAACCATGTCCTCTTGAGTGGCAGAGTTTACCATAAGCTTGTCGAAGTGAAGGAGGATTTTTGTGTTTTAAATTTTGATTTCAGGGGGCTTGAAGGATTACTTTAGTTCCGCTTAAAAAGTTTAACCATTCCATAAAACACAAGCCAAGAACCAACAAAACAGACTACTTGAATCACATAAGACAATGTGGTACTAATTATAATAGTTCCGTTAAAAAGCATGACGGGAATATGTGAAATTCCACCAAAATTTTCTGTTCTTTCTAAATAGTAACTATAAAGTTGCATCTTAAACCATCGGAAGGAACTAGTATATTGAACTAATTATTCCACCAAATACGAGGACTAAATTGTATTTATTTAGTCTCATCGTTCCCTTTGTCTATCATTCTCGCATTGTTTTTCAACTGTTCTAATTAATTAAACAAATCTTTACCTAAATCAGCCGGCGCCGCCTATTTGGCAACAAATCACCTAGTAATAAAATAATTTTTATTACTTTAATACGAACCAATTGATGTATTAGCTCTTTTCTTGTAACCCCTATTTAATTTGCCAAATTTATAACTTAGAACATCTAATCGTCCTACTTAATTTTCTTTGTTAAAGTCCAAGTCGTGCTGCTTAATGTTTATGTCAATTCCATCCATGAGGTCTAATCTGTAATGGTCAAAAACTTGTGCTGGACGTCTTCAGTTCTTATAGAGTCTATGATTATTTGCTCCATAATAAATTCCATGGATAATTAAGATCGATTGGATCAGCAATCAAAAACCTACCAATCAATCATGAATCCGACATTCAACCGCAGCACATTTGCCTTTTATCAATCCCAGACTAAAACCTCACCATCTCCTCAATAACTTTTTCTCCACGTTGCACTTTGACAAGTGTAGAGTCTCCTTTTTCAAACAGGCTCAATCCTTTCATATACGCTTGCATTCCGTCGACGATAACGGTGTCCATTTGAATAACTATATCGCCTTTCAAGAAACCTGCTTTATTGGCCGGCCTTCCATCTGTAACACCATCAAGTCGCATTCCTTCGCCTTGAAATAAATAATCTGGCATTACACCTAGTGTAACCGTAAACCTTGGATTGTCTTGACTCTCATCCTTCGTTTTTACAAATTCTAATTGCTCCTGAGCATCTAGGTGCTCCGCCAGACGAGCGATTAATTTTTTAAGGGTATGAATTCCATTGTAATTTATTTTCCCTACGTCGTCAGTTGGTTTATGATAATCTTCATGCTGCCCAGTAAAAAAATGTAGTATAGGAATGTCTTGCAAATAAAACGAGGTATGATCTGAAGGTCCTGTTCCTGACTCTCCATACACAAAAGGTAAATTATCCCAATTCGCTTTTTCCAATTCGGTAGTCCAATTCGGGTTGGTTCCCACTCCATTAATCGCCAATCCTTTTGACGTGTCTAATCTACCCACCATATCGAAATTCAACATGTAGTGTACTTCTTCTAAATTAATAGTTGGGTTTTTGCAGTAATAATTAGAACCCAACAACCCCATTTCTTCACCTGAAAAGGCCATAAACAAATAATTAGATTCCTTCACAGCTTCACTGTTTTTCAACTCGTCTGCCAACGCTAACATTAAGGCTACTCCACTTGCATTGTCATCTGCTCCGTTATGAATCGCTCCATCCTTTTCTGCATTTAACGATCCTGAAATACCGTGACCCAAGTGATCGTAATGCGCGCCAATTACTACCGTTTTTGTTGCTCCATTATCAATCATACCTAACACATTAGAAATCCGAATTGTCTTGCTCGTATCCATTGTTTCTTTATGTGGATTTGCCTTTGGCGAAAAATCGAACGTTTGCATAAAACCTTCTTCTCCTTTCTCCGTCAACCCAATTTCTTTCATCCGATTTGCAATGAATGCTGCTGCCAAACGCTCACCTTCAGTGCCACTCTCTCTGCCTTCTAAGGAATCTGAGGCCAAATATTCGACATCAGATTTTAATTGTTTAATAGGATCTACTTTATGTTCTTCGCAGGAATAAAGCAACAAAGAACAAACACAAATTGTAAGGAATAATTTCAATTTCATAACGCTAAAAATAAAATCCAAAGCTACGTAATCTCGTTCTTTCGTTTTTACTAAAAACTTACCTTCGTGTTCAAATTATTTTGACATGAGAAAAATTGCAATTGCCATTTTAAGTTTAGGTCTTTTTGCCTGTGGAACCAAAAAGAAACCTGAGACAACTACTGAAGAAATAGAGGCGACAGCTAATGTTGCGGTTGAATCTTCAATTATAAACGAAGACGAAAATCATTTTGCTAGTTTAAAACAATTAACCAACGGCGGTGATAATGCCGAAGCATATTGGAGTTTTGATGACTCTAAGCTCGTTTTTCAAGTAAGTAATCCTGAATGGGAGTTAGAATGCGATCAAATTTTCGTTTTTGATTGGCAGAAAGATAATCTAATGGAGAAAGTGCCACAAATGGTAAGTACAGGTTTGGGCAGGACAACTTGCTCCTATTTCTTGCCTGGAGATACAACGCTCGTCTATGCTTCCACACATTTAGCAGATTCGGCTTGCCCCCCAACTCCTGAGCGAACAAATGGTAGTTATGTTTGGCCGATTTATGAAAGTTTCGACATTTTTACTGCTGACCTACAGGGAAATATCACGAATCAATTAACTACGGAACCGGGTTACGATGCAGAAGCGACAGTTTCGCCAAAGGGTGACAAAATCGTATTTACTTCTATAAGAACAGGAGATCTAGAACTTTTCACCTGTGATATTGACGGTTCAAATGTGACGCAAATTACTTTTGATTTGGGGTATGACGGTGGTGCATTCTTTTCTCCTGACGGAACTCAACTAATATTTAGAAGTAGCAGACCAAAAACAGTCGGGGAAATTGCAAAATACAAAAGTCTGTTGGATAGAGGTTTAGTAGAGCCTACTAACATGGAGCTCTATATTTGTAATGCTGATGGTTCTAAATTAACACAACTTACTGATTTGGGAAAGGCTAATTGGTGCCCTTTCTTTCACCCCTCCGGCAATAAGATCATCTTTGCTTCAAACTACAGTACAGAAAGAGGATATCCTTTTAATTTATATATGATTAATACAGATGGTACAGGCTTGGAACAAGTAACTCACGACGATACTTTTGATGCCTTTCCTGTCTTTTCAAACGATGGAAAACACCTAGTATTCTCATCCAATCGCAACAACGGTGGTACAAGAGAAACTAACTTATTTGTTGCAGAATGGCAAGATTAAAATCCTGTTCTTTGTGACTTAGTTCGTTCAATCAATACGCCAACGCAACCTGTTTCCCTAACCTTTAGTTTCATTCCAGAATTTGAACCTGGAACAGTTACTTCTATAATTAAGCTCATGGAGCCTTCTGCTGTAAATTCAATTTTTGGATTGTACCCATCTTGAGAATTATCGTATAACAACTCTTTTACCAATTTAAATTGAGGCCTGTTGCTTCCGGCTGTTGATACTACTTCTTCACTGTAAGCATCCTCAGTATATTCCTCTTCTTCATAGTCATCGTAATCATCTTCCGAGTAATCGTCTTCCGAGTAATCGTCTTCCGAATAATCCTCACTTATCTCTTCATCCTCAGGTACTTCTTCAAGTACATCCTCAAGTACTTCGTCTGCTTTAAGGTTGGCAAAAACCTTCTGCTTCTCGTAAATCTTAAACAGAACCTCATTTCCTAAGTTAGACTCATTACATACAGTAACCCTATAATCTTGACCACTGTAGGCTACCAAGTGGAATTCAGACTTCTGACCTTTCGCCATAATTGCACTTTTAGACTGGCCGTCATACTTCATGAACGCACCTTTTTTATCTTCGCAGCCTTTTTTATGATATTGAGAACACTCCGTTTGCGCTTGTGCTGAAAAAACGATAAGAACAATGCTTGTGAAAAATATTAACTGTTTCATTTTATTGTGAATTTTGATTTACCAACTGAGTTCTATAGTCTTTTATAGCGGACTTTAACTCTAAAAATTGTTTAACTGAAATTTCAATTTTTCTACCTTGACCAAACACCAATTTACCGCCTTTACTTTTTGTAGATTTTGAAGAACCCACCTCTTCCAATGACGCAAATACCGCTCGAATTCGTTGAATCTTCTCTAACTCTCCTTTTATTCCAAGTTCGTCCTCATTGTTTTTCAAGTACGTATATAAGTTGCCAAACGTAATTTTCTGGGAAGAAATCCGCTGAACTGCAGCAGAATTGATATCAATGTCTTTCATGGCACTTAACGTAATGTGCACACTTTCTATCCATCCACCTAATGACATTAACGCCAACTTACTCTCTTGACCGTTACTTTCTAAATGCTCTACAGCTTTGTAGTAGGAGTCACCTGCTATTAAAGCTAATGAGTCCGGGTTTTCCATGTTAGTTAGCATATTCTGCATCATTTCTTTAGTCATTAATTCCTCAATGTTTAATTCAGCACTTAACGTCTGAACTGTTTTATACAACTTAATTGTTGATTCTACATCTTGGTAGGCAGCAGCATATGCTAAGTCTGCTATATAAATTCCAAATATTATAGCTTTATGGGTGGGGTCATTATACCCATCTGAAAGTGAAACATCCAAAATCACATCCTTGTTATATTCAAGACCATTGTCATTAATGAAAGTAACCATTTGTTCAGGTGAGGGAATTGGATAAAAGGATCTCTTTTCCTTGTCTTCAGATGGTACTGCAACTTCTATAAGTTCCTCTGATTTTTTCGTGTCCGAATTCCTGTTGCTCTGCTCTGAACAACTTATAAAAAATAAACTAATACCAATTGAAAGAAGTAAGTTTTTCATTATTGTAAATTTAAAGCCTAAATTATAAAAAGCTGAACAACAAATCACAATAAAATAGAATTATTTTAATTATTAGTTGTAGATATCGAAGAGCGGAGCAAATGCAGCCCGGTATAAGTTAAGAACCCGTTCAACATCAATAATTCAAACCCAAATACGTATCCATTTAGCCATTCTATAGAGTTTAATTGGATAATATAACAAATCACAGGACAAATTAAACATACTAACGGCACCCACCTATCTTTAATCGAAAACTTATGAATTAGCCCGAATGCGTATAATCCCAAAAGAGGTCCATAGGTGTATCCCGCAACTTTAAACAAGGTGCTAATAACACTATCATCGCTAATTAAACTAAAAATTAGGATAACAATATACAACACCACAGACATAATAATATGGGTTCTTTTTCTAAGCTTTTGTGCCTCATAATCAGGTTTTTCTTGCACATTTAGAAAGTCAATACAAACAGATGTTGTTAGCGCAGTTAAGGCAGAATCGGCACTGGAATATGCGGCAGCAATTAAACCTAAAATAAAAAAAACAGCGACTGACATTCCTAATGTGTTGTCTAACGCCAAACCAGGAAATAAATCATCCCCTTTTGCAGGAAGTGCAATTCCATTTTGATTGGAATAGAGATAAAGTAAGGCACCTAAACCCAAGAAAAGCAAATTGACAAAAACAAGCACAACACTCATAGAAAACATATTCCACTTGGCTTCTTTCAGGTTTTTACAGCTTAAATTCTTCTGCATCATATCCTGATCCAAACCTGTCATTACAATAGTTATGAATGCTCCGCTTAAGAATTGCTTCCAAAAATAGTTGCCAGCTTTCCAATCATCAAAAAAGAAAATTTGAGAATACTCGCTGTCCCTTACTGTAGCGATTAAATCAAAAAATCCAAGATTCAATTGATCTCCTATTTGATAAATACCGACTCCAACTGCCAGCAGCATAAATAGCGTTTGCAATGCGTCTGTCCAAACGATTGTTTTAATTCCACCTTTGGCAGTATAAACCCATATCAGTAAAATGGTAATGGCAACTGTAAAGTAATACGGAATGTCCCAATCATCAAAAATAGCAATCTGAAGAACATTAGCTACCAAGTAAAGGCGAAATGCAGCCCCAATGGTTCTGGATAACAAAAAGTAAAAAGCTCCTGTTTTGTAGCTCCAAAATCCAAAACGTTGATCTAAGTATGTATAGATAGAAGTCAGATTCAATCTATAATACAGGGGCATTAAAACATTGGACACAACAATATAGCCCAAAAAGTACCCAAACACCATCTGCAGGTATGAGAACTGGCTAGTTCCAACCCACCCCGGGACTGAAATAAAGGTAACTCCCGAAAGAGAAGTCCCAATCATTCCAAAAGCAACCAAGTACCAAGGAGAACTCTTGTTGCCAACAAAAAACGAATTATTGTCAGCGCCCTTTGCTGTAACGCGTGCAATTAATAACAGAAACAAAAAGTACAGTGCAACTATTCCCGCTATTATGCTTGAACTCATAATTTAGTTTAGGTTGAAGCGTTTTTCAGCCATAGCAGTAATGTCTTCTCCAATTGCCAAACAAGCCGTCGCAGCAGGCGATGGGGCATTTAAAACATGGATGCTGTTGTTTGTATACTCAATTTTAAAATCTTCAATCATTTCACCATCCGGTCCAAGTGCCATGGCTCTAACCCCTGCTCTACCCGGTCGTATATCTTCCATCGTTAATGTTGGAATCAGCACTTGTAATCTCTGTAAAAATAACTTTTTACTAAAGGCTCGTTTGTATTCGTCTAATCCAAATTTCCAGTGCTTAGCGAACAATTTCCAAGTTCCTAGGTAGCCTAATGCGTCAACAGTATCTTTCAAATCGAAGTCTGTCTTTCCATAACCTTCCCTTTTAAAAGTAAATACCGCATTTGGACCGCATTCAATTTCTCCATTTGTCATTCTCGTAAAATGGACTCCTAAAAACGGAAATTCAGGATTTGGAACAGGATATACTAGGTGCTTTATTTTATGTTTTCCTTCGTCGTTCAATTCATAATAATCACCTCTAAAGCCAACTATTTGCATATCCAAATTAACTCCATCTTTCTTTGCCAATCGATCAGATTGCAAACCACCGCAATAAATTAAGTACTTTGCTTTGTGTGTCGTTTTTTCAGTTTTTATGGTTGAAATACCACCCTCTTCCCGAGCTTCAATAAAAGCATCTCCCAAAGAAATAATACTTTCAGGCTGTAAGCCCAACGCCAGTTTAGCCATTTTATCAGTGGCCTGAACGTAATTTATGATTCCTGTACAACCTACTCTAATACCTGCAATACCGTTACAAAATGGCTCTATTTCTCGGACTTGGTCACCAGTAATTTTTTCAATATCCTCTGTATCATTTGCCAAACCATTTGCAAAAATCTTTTCCATGAAAGGAAGCTCAGATTTTTTGGTAGCAACAACTACTTTCCCACAAACTTCATGATCAACCATATGTTCCTGAGAGAACTTTACAAGCGCTCTTCTGCCTCTAACACAAGTTATTGCTTTTTGCGAACCGGGCTTGTAATATAATCCAGAATGAATTACACCGGAGTTATTCCCCGTTTGATGTGCCGCCAACTGATCCTCTTTTTCAATCAATAGTATTTTTAAATTCGGAAATTTCACCTGCATTTGATAAAGCGTCGCTGCTCCTACAATTCCTCCACCAATAATGGCTACGTCGTATATTTTATCTTGAATCAAAGCTTTTTTTTTAGAATACAAAAGTAATCACAAGACAACTCTATTGGGCAGTAATTTGTTCGTTCTTTGGCACTCTTAATAGCAATACAAAACCAACTATAAAAAAAGCACCCAAAGCAAATATCGAGTTTCGCATACTTCCTGTCCATCCTTCTATAAAGCCATACGCAAAAGTTCCCACAACAATTCCCAATTTTTCTAGAACATCGTAAAAACTGAAATACGAAGCATGATCTTTTGTTTTGGGCAATAATTTAGAATAAGTAGATCTAGAAAGTGATTGAATTCCACCCATGACCAAACCGACTGAAGCAGCAATCACATAAAACTCGATGGGTTCATGAATAAAATAGGCTCCTATACAAATAAACACCCAAATAAATAAGGTGATAGACAAGGATGCAATGTTGCCAATTTTACTCGAAACCCAAGAAAATAAGTACGCACCACCAATGGCTATGAATTGAATAATTAATACTGAAACAATTAACCCGGTTTTAGCGCTATCCCCTTCCCAGTTTATTTCTTTTGCAGCAAAAAGCGTTGCCATAATCATAACTGTTTGCACCCCCATACTGTAAACAAAAAATGAGCCTAAATATCGCTTCAACGTTGTTAATTCCCGCAACTGAGCCCACACTTTTTTTAATTCTCTAAATCCTTTTGTAAATCTATTTTCCTTAGGTTGGTGAGAGTAAGATGCATTGGGCAATACAGCATACGTGTAATGACTAAAGCCAATCCACCAAACCGCAACTGTCAGAAAAGCATACTTAGCAGGCATCTCAAAAACCATTATTGCTATTAGATTTAAAATAAGCAAAATAGAACTACCAATATAGCCTAAAGAATACCCTTTTGCAGAGATTTTATCATGATCTTTCGCTTCAGCAATTTCTGGTAAATAGGCATTGTAAAACACCAAGCTTCCCCAAAAACCAACGCTTGCCAGCAGAACAGGGATCATGCTTAATTCAAGATGATTCACATCAAAATAGAAAAGAGAAGCGCACGACAATGAGCCCAAATAACAAAATAATTTTAAAAAACTCTTTTTATTATCAGAATAATCAGCAACGCCTGATAAAATAGGTGAGATAAAGGCTACAATAATAAAGGAGACAGAAATAACGTAAGAATATAGTTGGGTATTTTTAAAGCTAGCGCCGAAAAACTCGACCATATCGTCGGTTAAAGCTCCACTAGAATCGTGACTTGTCTGATACTCATAAAACATTGGAAAAATTGCAGTTGTAATCACTAACGGATACACTGAATTAGCCCAATCGTAAAAGGTCCAAGCGTTAATAATTTTGTTGTTTCCTTTTTGAATCATGGGGTTAAAGATAACAAAACTCTGTTGTGGCACGGTTTTCCCCTACCAGATTAATAAATTACTTTTGCACCACCAAAATAGAAATTATGAAAAATAGAGCTTTACTTCTTTTATTAACTGTATTTGTTTTCGGAACTGCCTGCAACAATGACGACGATAATAATGGAGTAATCCTTTCAGGTTACGATAGAATGGTTGACAAAAACTTCAGACTTGTTGATATTGAAATAAGTGCAAATGGCCAAATAATTGCCAATGGTTCGACTTTACTGGATTGCGAAAAAGATAATGTTAATAGGTATGAAAGCTCAGGAACCGCTCTTACGAGGTTTGGAACATTGAGATGTGACCCAAATGAGCCAGTGGAAGAATTTTATTTTTGGTCCTTAATTTCAAATGAAAGTAAACTAATCCTAGACTACAGTGGTCCTAGCTTAAGAGTATACAACATACTCACAAACGATGGAAATAGACTTACATTGGAGCGTTATACCATTGAAGACATTGATAATGACGGAACCCAAGAGAGTATAAGAACAATAACGTGGTATTCCCGTTAACATTTGCTAATTGCAATTTTCACAGTATAACTGCTTGATTGTGTTGTTCTCAAAAAGCTGCTTTCCCATTTTTGAAACAGTAAATAAGTCGCAAAAAGCGATGTTATCCGTTTGCCTTAGTTTCTGAAGGAGTTCAACGTATTTTTTTTGATTTACCTGATCCTGATCATATCGCGCAATTTGAAGCAAGTAAGACAACGTTCCACTTTGGAGCTCCTGCCTCTCGTTACCCGTCAGCAACAACTGAATGGCCAAACTAAACTGATCTTGGTAGCAAAGTGTTTTCGCTAAATCAACCGTTTCTAAAGGGTTTAAATTTGCACTCGCCTGCCACTTCATTAATTCAACAAAAGCCTTCTTTCGTTTGTCGAAATTTCCACTTTCATAATAATAGTCAACTGCTAATAAATTGTAATTAAGCATCGCTCTGGCGTATTTATCTTCAGGAATTTGTTGAGCAGGTATTTTTTTAAAGTCTTTTAACCATTTTTCAACATCGCCAATCTCAGCAGAATTATTAATCCAATAATCAAGCTTAGCAGTGTGGTAATTAAAAGCAACGTTAAACTCTTTCTCATTTATTAAATACAACTCAAACAAGGCTAAATAAATTGGATTTCCTCCGTATTGTTTCGCGCCCATAATAGATTCCAATACAATTTGATTGTTAATTACGGCCAACGTAGTTTTCTTTTGCAAAGGGTCAGCCAATGGCAAGCGTTTGGCTTCCAGCTCCCCAGACCTAACTTTAACTAGCAGCTTAGATTGAACAAACAAAGCAGGTTCGATTTGATTATTATCCAAAAAGAATTGTAAAAGAGCAAGCTGCTCCTCAGTATTATCAGCCAATTCAATTGTAGCTTTCCCTTTTACGGCATACTGAAGCTGGTTTAAATCCAGCAGATACTTTTCAAGCTTCAGATCTGTTAAAACTGCTTCTTGCAGAAAAACGATTTGCTCCACTTGAGACAAGCCCCTTAAATCCAAGTCGTAATATGTATTTTTTATAAAAGAGTTTAAGGAGTCCCAAGCAATGTGAGATCTACTAACCTCTCCTTCTCGAGCATCGAGGTTAACTAATAGGCTCTGATGAATTGGGGAGACTTGAACTATTAAATTGCTCGCAGTTGTTGTAAAATGCAACCGGTTTAGCATGTCCTTCGCCTTTCCCAAAGAATCAATCCCACCGTTTAATAAGGGAATCCTAAACTCGATAGAATCTTCCCATTGATGGGTATTTTCTTTGCTTTCGCCTGCAACAGCAAAATCTAAAGCTACTCGCTTCTCGTTTTTTGATTCCATCCTATTAAAAGGAACAGTTGCGCAATGTACACCATCTTGTATGAAAATTAAATTAGGCTCGGTTGAAGAAACATTGTAAAAACTGGGCACAGTGCCTAACTCTACGCTTAGTTCTTGTATACTGTCAGCTTCATTCTGCCCCATCAAAAATCCCTTCTTAAAAGGTTTTTGGAGGTAGCCATTTGCTATGGTTCCGGGAAAAAGCGCAGTTCCTTTGTCACACTCATACTGAAAATGATCTATCCAATCTATCGCAATTGCATCTGAAGAACTGCTCAGTACTTGCTCTATAAATGGCAAACTATGATACTCCAAACGAACTTTATTTCCTTTCACCTTAATTGCCTCCGAGAAAAGCTCCGGTAATGTTGGAAATCGTTTGTTAAAATCTGCACACTTTTGCTCTTCAAAAGGCTCTATCCCGTGGTTCTTTAGACTCAACTTTTCCTCACCTAGCGACACATAAGGCTCAGATCCGAATACCACAGAAAACAGATACTCTACTTCGTTGGTAATAATGGCCGTAATACCAACCTTATAAAAATTAGGATCTAATAGGTTTAGTTTACTACTTTTTTCATCTTCTAGCCACGAAGCCAAAATTGCTTTCAAAAGCTTTTCGTCAGAATCAATTTCCTCACGAATACCATTAGGCGTCAACGCCTCTTTGGCTCCAAAAGATAGTTCAGATAAATTCTCTTCTAACTGAGCGTGCAATCCCTCATAAAAAAGGACTCTCCGAAATACACTCTTCTTTTTACTGTTGTCTTGCTCGTGAACCAACTTGCCCAACTCAGAACAATACTCCGCTTGATCAAACGCTGCGGCCTCCAATATTTCGTCTAGCTGCAATTCACTCAACTCCTTTTTTGCTCTTAAAAGATTTATTTCGCTCAACAATAAACCTGCCAAATATGCACTATTCTCTTGGGCAGAAAATTGAAATGCAAAACAAACGAGAAAGATGGTTACACATTTATTCATCTATCGTTCTACTGTTATGGTAACTCTCCTATTCATCCCTTTTTTCTCTTCCTTAGTTCCGATGTAAATTATTTCAGATTCGCCAAGCCACGTGCTGTAAATATTTTGAAAGTTAAAGGTACCCAACCTTTCTTTTACCCGGTTTGCCCGCTGTTGCGAAAGCTGCAAGTTGTATTCAAAACTTGCATCTTGATCTGTGTGCCCTTCCACTTTAATAGGATGAAACATTGGTTGTGGCAATTGCTGAATAAAAGCAACTAGCTTTTCTATTTCGACATGTGAAATACTTGAACTATCCTTCTGAAAATAGACAGTGTGAGACCATTCTGCAGGCTTCCTTGGCGTTACTTTTTCTTGTGCCATTACTTGTTTTCCGAAAAAAAAATCGTCCAAATAATAATATGTTGTTCTACTACCCGCTGAGCTTTCAACGATTTTTTCTTCGATAAAATGCTTTTGATAAAAGTTCCCGACGGTAATGAATTTCTCTCCGCCTTTTGCTACATACTTTCCCTCGTATTTTTGCCATGAAAGAGTACTTTCTGCCACTTCATTAAACACTATTTGAGGCCTATTTGAAAAACGCATCCATATCTTCGAATGCAGCCCATTGGAGCTCAAAAAAGCACCAATTTTATTTATCGCAATCAGCGAATTTCTCGACAAACGAATGTAAAAACTTAGCGTATACTCTTCCCCAGGCTCTAACTCTTCCAATAACTCAACTTGTAAATATTCTACGTTATTACTACTCTCAGACAAAAATATAACTCCTGCTAATCCTTCTCCGTTATGCGCCTTAACATCCGCCGTAAAACCACACGTATGGAAGAGCTCAGGACTTCCGGCATTCGCTCCAGACCAATATTTTGCTGCATTCAATTGGCGTAAACCTGTTGGACAGGAATGGTATTCTTCAAACCCTGGATTTGGAATCAAATTTTGTGCAAAACACAAATGTGTGAACAGAAAAAAAGCCACAGAAGTGGCTATACTCTTAACTAACAAATACAATTAGAGAGTCTTTACTGTAACCCTCTGATTTTTTGAAATATCTATGGTATCTGATGGTTTAGTTGTACCAAACGAAACCGTCTTTAATTGTGTGGTAGGAACACCCAATTTAGTAAGTTCTAACCTAAGTAAGGCCACTCTCCTTTTACCAATCGATGAAACTGATGATTCCGAAGAACTTGCATGACCTTGTAATTGGACGACTACTACTTTGTTTGTTTTCAAATACCCAGCCAATTTCGCAATTGCAGCTTGATCACTGTCAGAAACCTTAAATTCTTTATCCTCGTAGTATATAACTACATCATTAGGGGAATAGACCTTTTCTTTCGGCGGCTCGACTTTTTCTGGCTCCGTAATATTTGCCTTTTTATAGACAATTCCACCCTCTTCAACAGTCTTGGCTTCCTCTTTTTGCTCTTCTACCTTTGGTTTATCTCCAGCCTTTGAGCCGTCAGAATTAACGTACGTTACTTTCTGCGATGTTTTTTGCTCTACTAGTGTTGTTTCAAATGTTTTGTATTCCGTTTTCATTTGCCCACCGGCAATTCGCTCACAAGCACAATCTTTATCTCCAATTTTTTCTGTTGGTATTACAGATACATCATCAATGTAATAATAACCGTCATATGTTTGGCGCCCTGTAAACTCTCTTGATAATCTAACTTGATCATATTTGGTATCAGCATCCTGTGCAAAGTTTCCAATTGCAATGAAACTCTCGCCACCCTTAGCAGTGTAAGTTGCACAAACAGGAGTCCAAGAGTACTGCTTCTTATAAATCATTTTTGTCACACTAATTATTTGTGGATCTTTATATATGTTCCCATCTGACGGTTCGGCCAAAGTCTCAAAGTCAATATAAACACCAAGATTATTCACAGCATATTTCGACATGTCTGACATAGAAATATGAAATTTCACACAATACTGAGTCCCTTCTTCCATTGCTTTTAGAAGCTCGATGCCCAAATAAGTCCTAGGTTCCTTTCCTTTATGTCCGTAAAAGTTTAATCCTGCGTAATTTGTTCCTGTTCTTGCTTTCTCCTCTCCCCTTTTATTCACTGGTATAGCAAAATCATCATTTTTATTACTTTCAGAATATAAATCTACAGGATTCATAGTAACTGAAGACCAAGGTTTGGCTAAATACACTTGCCCCTTTTCTGTTACTTTTCCTTTCTTCCCAAGGTCTTCAAAGCTAGGGTTAGGTACTAAATTGTGCTCCTCTTGAGCTACTGACAGCATTGCTATTGCAAAACCGACTACTAATAAACTTAACTTTTTCATGATTGACTTTTTCTACTGTTTTCAAAGAAAGTAACAAGATAACAAAAATAAGAAACCTGATAGGCAAAGCTGGCCAATTGGGAGCTTAAATAATAGCTGTTCTAACCGGAATGAAGCAATCAAGCGAATTACTAGAATCATTGCGAATGGAATCCAACGAAATGAAGCAATACCATAATCGAGAACACAGATTGCTTTATCGCACCTCTAATCGGCTCGGTGTCAATGGGCATCGACAGTTCAACTAGTAATTGTAAGTCTAACAAATCAAAAAGCTCCGAACGTTACATTCGGAGCTTTTAATTTGTATAAAATTTAATCTTAATCTACATTGTCATGCAAGAAAGAATTGTTCTGTCTTAGATTCGTTTTATTGTCCTCATCTTCGCTTAACGTATACCGAGAAACATTAGACTCAGATGAATGCGGTGTATCGTCTAAAGAAATATTTCTACGCTTGTAAGCAGGTTCTTTTTCCAGTTCATTTATTCCACCCGGGCTCTTGATTTTCAAACTCAACGCTTTCAACTTCATAATTCTGTCGTGCGTTTTTTTAATCTGAGCTTCCTCATCCATTGCTCTTCTTTCAGGCGACACTGTAGAGGACTCTGAAGGCACTGAGCTATGTGAATGAGCTTTTGCATCTTTTGTCGGAGTTCCAACACTATGTGGTGCCCAGTCATCCGCAGCAGCATCTGCAACAGATTTAAATTCATCTTCTAAAGAGTATCTCTTCACCTTTGGTTCTTCCTTTTTTACAGGTCTTGGTGTAGGCTCCTTTTTAACTTCTGATCTAATCTGAAATTCGAAACTTTTTTGATCCTCAGCAGTTGATCCTAATTCAGGCTCATTTGAGTTAGTCGCCTTTGGTTCAGCTATTTTTTTTTCTGTTGATGGCGCCGTAATCATTGTATTTACGTCATCATTCAGATTTCTAATTTTTTTTTGGGGCTCCTTTGCTATTGTAAATCCACCTGGCTCCGCTTTTCCAAAACCCGTAGCAATAATAGTTACACAAATCTTATTCCCTAACGTTTCATCAATTCCGTTCCCCCAAATAATATCTGCAGTATTACCTGCTTCATTTTGGATGTATTCCGTTATCTCATCAATTTCGTCCATGGCAACCTCTTCATCACCAGAAGTAATGTTTAACAAGATGTAGTTTGCGCCTGTAATGTCATTGTCGTTCAATAATGGAGAAGCCAATGCTTGACTAACCGCCTTAACTGCTCTGTCTTCGCCTTCTGCTGCAGCAGAACCCATAATTGCAGTTCCGCCGTCTTTCATTACGGTTCTAACATCTTCAAAATCAACATTAATATATCCTGCAACAGTAATAATCTCCGCAATTCCTTTAGCAGCAACAGTTAAAATATCATCGGCTTTGGAAAATGCTTCAGAAATTTTCAGATTTCCGTGCATTTCTCTCAACTTATCGTTGCAGATAATGAGTAATGTATCTACATTGTCCCTTAATTCAGCTAAGCCTGAATCTGCTTGAATTTTTCTTCTACGACCTTCAAATCCAAAAGGAATTGTAACGATCCCAACCGTTAAAATTCCCATTTCTCTAGCTGTTTTTGCAATGACGGGAGCTGCGCCCGTTCCGGTACCACCGCCCATTCCAGCGGTAATAAAAACCATTTGAGTGTTTTTCTCCAACAGCTCTTTTAATTCATCTACATTTTCAATCGCAGCATTTTTGCCCACTTCAGGATTTGATCCTGCACCTCGTCCTTCAGTTAGAGTAGAACCCAACTGAATTTTATTAGGAATAGGGCTTAAATCCAACGCCTGCTGATCGGTGTTGCAAATAATAAAGTCTACACCTGTAATACCCTGACGGTACATATGGTTAACGGCATTACTTCCTCCGCCACCGACTCCGATTACTTTAATAATTGATGATTGTTCTTTGGGTAAGTCAAATCTCATAATTCATTTATTTAATTCTATAATTTTTAATTCTTAATTGCTAATTCCTTTTAGTTTCAAATTGCAAAAAACTAATAATTTGGGGAATTATAAATCAAGTTTCGTCGTCTTCAAAAAATTGCTTGCCTTTTGCTAACATATTCTGCAAAAAGCCTCCTTTTGTTTTTTCTCCTTGTCTAACTCTAATCAAGTCTTCTTGCGCTGCATTTTTATTCATTTGTCCTTTTTGACGTTCCAATTTCTCGAAACCTTTCAAAATAAGACCAACACCTGTTGCATACATTGGACTTGTAATTTCATCTGAATTACCACTCGCCAAATATTCATTTGGATAACCAATTCGAGTGTCCATACCAGTTACATACTCAAACAACTGGCCAATGTGTTTCATTTGAGAACCACCACCTGTAATCACCATTCCAGCAATTAGCTTGTTTTCGTAGCCACTGTTCTTTATCTCGTAATAAATATGTTCTATAATTTCTTCTAGTCTTGCTTGAATGATGTGCGACAAGTTTTTTATCGAAATCTCTTTTGGCTCTCTTCCCCGTAAACCAGGAATAGAAACAATTTCGTTTTCTTGACTTTCATTTGCCAATGCAGATCCAAACTTCACTTTCAATAATTCAGCTTGATTTTTAATGATGCTACACCCTTCTTTAATATCTTCAGTAATGATGTTTCCTCCGAAAGGAATTACTGCCGTATGTCGAATAATTCCATCTTGAAAAATAGCTACATCAGTAGTTCCACCGCCGATATCTATTAAAACTACTCCAGCTTCTTTTTCTTCTTCACTTAAAACCGCTGCAGAAGAAGCTATTGGTTCTAAAATAACATCTTGAACTTCTAAATTAGCCTTGTGCACACATTTATGAATGTTCTTAGCTGCTGCAACTTGACCTGTAATAATGTGAAAGTTTGCCTCTAAACGAATTCCTGACATTCCAATCGGATCTTTAATTCCCTGCTCATTATCTACAATAAACTCTTGAGGCAGAACATCAATAATCTCTTCTCCAGGAAGGGTTACCAATTTAAACATATCGTTAATCAGCAAATCGATGTCTTCTTGAGAAATTTCGTCGTCTAACGTATTTCTCATTTTTATACCTCGGTGCTGCAAACTTTTAATGTGTTGCCCGGCAATTCCTACGTTCACTACTCGAACATCTACGCCTGATTTATTCTCTGCTTCGCTTACAGCAGCTCTTATCGACTGAACAGTCTTCTCAATGTTAGCAACTACTCCACGAGTGACACCTAAGGATTCAGAACGCCCCATGCCTAGAATATCAAGTTTCCCAACTTCATTCTTTCGGCCCACCATTACCACAATTTTTGTGGTTCCAATATCCAGTCCAACAACTATATCTGATGATGATTCCATGTTACAATCGTTTTTTACAAACTACTTGGTTTGCGAATTTTAAGTTTATCACACTATACTCATTCCATCCTGTTTTACTTAAGCCTTTCTTATAGAACACTTTAAGTTTATCGAACTTCATTTGAATGTCAGTAGCATCTCCTACTACAATTCTATGATTTCCAACCCGTGGAATCAATTCAATCTCCAACTCTTTATTAACATACAACTGTTCAATCTGCGCATGCCAAAGTGGATCGGTCCGAATAAATTCTGCCATTGTAAAGATGTCATCTATTAATACTCTGTTTTGAATAGAATCTGTTACCATTCTTGCATTCAAATGACTTACTTTTTTAAAGGAATCATTTATGTAACCGTTCGCTACAAAAACCCTTGAGGTATATTTACTTGAAGAGGGCATTACTTTGCCTGTCCCATCTAAATAATAACTATCCCCATTCATGCTAAAAATTCGAACAATTGGCATTCTTTGAGATACTTCAACCTTCAATTTCCCATCTATGGTTTTGTACACTTCAGAGTTTGAAACAGACGGATGGTTGTTGATTTTACGTTCAATTTTCTGCGCATCGATTGCAGAAATTGGTCGCCCAACAACAGTATCAATTTCATGGTAAACCATCGCAAATATGTCCTGTTCTTCAACGAAAAAATTGCCGTTACTATTGTCTATTTCAATATCTATTTCAGTGCAAACTTTTTTATTTTGCACCTGATTTACAAAACCTAAAACGACAACCAAACCCGCAGTAAGTAAAACCCAAGAAGCTATGCTTAAAAATTGTTTCATATATCTACTTGATACTGGTTAATAATAGGTTCAATCATGGTATCTATGTCGCCGGCGCCTACCGTCAAAAGAACTTCTAATTTTTTCGTTTTTAATATATTAATCAATTGATGCTTCTCACAAATATTTACCCCTTCTTTACCAATCAACTTAGACAACCACAACGAATTAATTCCTTCAATTGGCTCTTCTCTTGCAGGATAAATTTCTAACAAAATCAAGTCATCTGACAGAGATAATTCTCGTGCAAAATCTTCGCCAAAATCTTGAGTTCTACTAAATAAGTGAGGCTGAAATATGGTTGTTATCTTTTTTTCCGGATACATCTCCCGAACAGATTTGAGCAACATTCTTACTTCCTCTGGATGGTGCGCATAATCATCAATATAGACTAATTCAGCAGTTTTCAAGTGCACGTCGAACCGACGTTTAATTCCCTGAAATTGGCCAATGCCTTCTTTTATTTTCGCAGCATCCACTCCCTGATTAAAAGCTACCGCCATAGCAACGATTGCATTCTCAATATTATGCAAGCCCGGTAAACCACATGTCACATTTTCAAGTACAAGGTCCTCTGATTCATAATCAAATATAAAATTCCCCTGCTCTACTCTAATATTTCGGGCTTGAATCATTGATTTCTGATCTAAAGAATAGGTGCGAGTCTGAATGTCTTCTGAAATATCTAACGCTGCTATAATAGCAGGTTTCGTGAATAACGTTCCGCCAGAATCTACTTGCGCTGCTAGTTGACTGTATGTCTTATTTAAATCCGCCGCATCTTCATATATATCTAAATGATCAGGATCTATAGATGTAATTACCAGTTGATTTGGGAATAGCTGTAAAAACGATCGATCATATTCGTCCGCTTCTGTAACCATTACTCTAGCTTCAGGGTCCAAGAGTAAGTTTGTTCCAAAGTCTCTAGAAATACCTCCCAAAAAGCCATTCACTTTAATCCCTCCAACTTTCAGCAAGTAAGCAATCATAGAAGAAACCGTAGTTTTCCCATGCGTTCCTGCAACTGCTATTGTTTTCATTTCACGACTTATTAGTCCTAAAACTTCCGCTCTCTTCAAACATTCAAACCCTTCTTCCTTGAAATAAGCAAGCATAGGGTTGTCAGCCGCTACCGCCGGAGTATAAATGACCAGAGTATTCTCTGAGTCTCTATACGGATGAGGAATAGCATCTGCTTCATAAAAATCAGTTATTGAAATCCCTTCTTTCTGCAACTGCTTTGTCAAAATGGTAGTTGAACGGTCGTAACCTGCCACCTTATTTCCTGATTGATTGAAATAGCGTGCCAAGGCGCTCATTCCTATGCCGCCAATTCCAATGAAGTATATGTTTGCCTTGTTTAAACTCATTTCCTCTTATTCTCAAGCAGACTTTGCTGATTTCTGCAGATTTTATATAATCCCGCTTGCCGACTTCGCCCTGCCTGACAAGCTCTCTATTCTTTTTTGCGTTAGTGCATTAGTAATTGCTATTTATTAATCATCAGTTTAACCACTTCGTTTGCTATAATATCCGCAGCATCATGATACCCCAATGGTGAAATATTTTCGCTCAATCGAGTTAACTCTTCTTCGTTATTTATTAATCCCAAAACCTCTTGTTCTAACTTCTCTCGAACTTCAGCATCGCTCAACAAAATTGCTGCACCTAATGTAGAGAGCACCTTTGCATTTTTTGTTTGATGATCTTCTGCTGCTGAAGGCAAGGGAATAAATATGCTAGGTTTTTTAACCAAACATAGCTCCGATACCGCCAAAGCACCTGCTCTACTAACGACCAAGTCAGCAGCGGCGTAACCCAAATCCATGCGTTTAATAAACTCGGTTACTTTCAACCACGACTCTTTACCTAAAGCAGCATTTTGGGCTCGTTTATGAAAAAGTTTACCAGTTTGCCAAATCACTTGAATCCCCTCTTTTTCCCATGCTACAATGGATTTCTCTACCGCTTCGTTCACTGACCAAGCACCTAAACTTCCACCTACAACTAACAACGTCTTTTTAGCAGGATCTAATTTAAAAAACTCCTCTGCCCTCTCTTTTTTACCTTCCAACTTTATTACTTCCGACCGGACCGGGTTTCCTGTTAAAATAATTTTCTCTTTTGGGAAAAAGACTTCCATGCCATCGTATGCAACACAGATTTTTTGTGCTTTTTTTCCTAATATTTTATTTGTTAAACCAGCGTATGAATTTTGCTCTTGTAACAACGTAGGAACATTTGCTTTTTCAGCAGCCCTCAGTAAAGGTCCGCTTGCGTACCCTCCCACGCCAATAGCAATATCTGGTTTAAATCCTTTTACAATTTTGCGCGCCATAGCTGCACTTTTAAGCAGCATAAAAGGAAATTTCAAGTTCTTGAACGTAAGCTTTCGCTGTAATCCCATAATTGGCAGTCCAACTATTTCGAAACCTGCCTCAGGCACTTTCGTCATTTCCATTCTACCCAATGCTCCCACAAAGAGAAACTTGGTATTAGGTCTCAATTTTTTTATAGCATTTGCGATAGCTATGGCAGGAAAAATATGTCCTCCTGTTCCTCCTCCAGAAATTATTACCTTAAATTTAGCCATTTTTTACCTCCACTTTTTCATTTTCAGTATTACGACTTACACTTAATATAATTCCAATGGCTAGGCAGGTGAACCAAATAGACGTGCCACCCATACTAACCATGGGTAATGGCTGACCTGTAACTGGGAATAGATTTACAGCTACTGCCATGTTAATCATTGCTTGAAAAACGAGACTAAAACTAAGTCCTATAGCCAGCAACGAGCCAAACGTTCGTGGGGCATTCTTAGCAATAAGAACCCCCCTGTACAATAATATTAAATACAAAAGAAGGGTAAAAGTTCCTCCAATTATGCCATATTCCTCAATTACGGTTGCAAAGATAAAATCTGAATACGATTGCGGCAAGAAGTTGCGCTGCGTGCTTCTTCCGGGGCCTTTGCCTATTATTCCTCCCGTAGCGATTGCTATTTTAGATTGCTCTGCTTGGTAGTTTACCTGAGCATTTCCATCAATAAAGTTTTCTATTCTGGTTTGCCAAGTCCCTACCCGATTGGTTACATCTGAATTCATTACGATCGCAATAAAAATCCCCAAACAAACAACCCCTATGGAAACCAACGATATAATATAACCTAAGTTAATTCTACCAATAAACATGAGTACCAAACAAGTAACAAACAGCATCGCTGCGGTTGAAAAGTTAGCTGGCAAAATCAAACCACACACAATTAAAACAGGAATCATAATGGGCAGAAAAGCCTGATTAAAATCCTTGATATTATCTTGCCGTTTAGAAAGCATTCGCGCCAAAAACATAATGAGCGCTAGTTTTGCTAAATCCGAGGTTTGAAAGGTTTGATTGATAATGGGTATAACCAACCAACGACTTGCATCGTTGATGCTTGCCCCAGTAAGGAGCGTAAACAAGAGCAGCGGAATGGCTAACAACAAACCAATCTGCGAAATCCTTGAAAAATACCTGTAGTTTACTTTGTGCGCAAAATACATCAACAAAAAGCCGATAAATAAAATAATGGAATGTTTAAAGAGATAGTACTCTGTATTCCCATTTTGGTATTTATAAGCCAATGTAACAATCGAACTGTAAACAACCAGCACAGAAAATATAGCCAACAGCAAAGCTACTGCCCATATTACTCGATCACCTTTTATATATTTATTGATGACTTGCATCTTATAACGATTTTACAGCGCGCTTGTATTGATGCCCTCTGTCTTCATAATTTTCAAACAAATCAAAACTTGCACAAGCAGGCGATAACAATACTGCGTCTCCATGTTCACCAATCTCATATGCTTTTTTCACAGCCTCATCAGCTGAGCGAGCTTCTTCAATAATTTGGACATGACCTTTAAATGCCGCAATAATTTTTGAATTGTCTTTCCCCAAGCAAATGATAGCTTTAACCTTATCTTTTACTAAACCCAACAACTCATCGTAGTCATTTCCTTTATCAACACCACCGACAATCCAAATAGCGTCTTTTGTCATACTTTCTAAAGCGTACCATGTTGAATTTATATTTGTTGCTTTAGAGTCATTGATAAATTCAATACCATGAATCGTTGCTACCGTTTCTAATCTGTGCTCCACATTCTGAAAATCTGTTAACGATTCTCTAATTAATTCTTTTCTTAAATCCAATACTCTACCGGCTATTCCTGATGCCATAGTGTTGTAAAGATTGTGTTTGCCCTGTAAGGCTAAGTCATGTATTGACATAATAAAGTGGTTGTTTGTTGTTAGTTTAACTATTAGTTGCTCGTCGTTTATATAAGCCCCTTGCGGGAGTTGTTGTTTTATTGAAAATGGAATGAGTTCAGCCTTTATATTTGTTCGCTTCATAGCTGCTTCGATACTTTTATCGTCTTTACAGAAGATAAATTTATCTGTCGAAATGGCATTCTTGGTAATTCTCATTTTAGCATCTGCGTACAATTCGAAAGAATCCTTGTATCGATCTAGATGATCAGGAGTAATGTTTAACAGAATTGCGATGTCAGCTCGGAACGTCTTAATCCCGTCTAACTGAAAACTGCTTAACTCTAACACATACCAGTCAAAGTCTTCCGTCGCCACTTGCGCTGCAAAACTCCTTCCTACATTACCTGCTACCCCAGAATTTACTCCACATTTGGTTAGCATGTGGTGCATTAAAAGAGTCGTTGTAGTTTTACCATTACTTCCTGTAATTCCAATGATTTTTGCTTTGCAATAGCGAAAAGCAAACTCAATCTCAGAAATAACAGAAATCTCTTTCTTTAGTAATTGCTGAATCAAAGGCACTTCATCTGAAATACCTGGACTTTTAATTACTTCATCGGCAGTAAGAATGTTCTCAATAGAGTGACTTCCTTCTTCCCATTCAATTTCATTTTGTATAAGAACTTTCTTGTATTTGTCTTTGATTTTTCCAAAATCTGAGACAAAGGGTACAAGCCCCTCTTTTTTTGCTAGCAATGCTGCTCCTACTCCACTTTCTCCGCCGCCAAGTATTGCTATCATTTGAATGTTGAATAGTGAATGCTTTTAACTATCAATTTGTCTAGACTTTGACTCCGCTTATCCTGACAAAGCATACCAGTTATATCATTATCATTGTTGGAGACCCTTTTTTTCATTTGTTCATCTTGTTTAACCGCTTACTGAATTGACCCAATTTTTCTCCTATCGTCGAAAACCACTTAGTCTGATAAGCTAGCTTTTCTCATTCTACATTCGCATTTACCTCAACTTCAGTGTTACAATAGAAAGTATGGCCAGCATAATTCCTACAATCCAAAAGCGTGATACAATTTTTGATTCATGCATTCCTTTTTTCTGATAATGGTGGTGCAAAGGCGCCATCAAAAACACTCTCTTCCCTTCACCAAATTTATTCTTAGTGTATTTAAAATAAGCAACTTGAATCATTACTGATAAATTTTCTACCAAGAAAACACCGCAGAAAACTGGAATTAAAAGCTCTTTGCGAATCGCTAATGCAAAAACCGCAATAATTCCACCCAAGGCTAAACTTCCCGTATCGCCCATAAATACTTGTGCTGGATAAGAGTTGTACCATAAAAAGCCAATGCATGCTCCAACAAAAGCACCGATAAAAATCACCAATTCACTCGAATTTGGGATGTACATTATATTCAGATAATCTGAGAAAATAACATTCCCTGATACGTATGCGAAAACGGCTAACGTGATTCCAATAATTGCTGAAGTTCCGGTGGCGAGACCATCGAGGCCATCCGTCATGTTAGCCCCATTTGAAACAGCAGTAACAATCACAATTACGACAGGAATAAATATTAGCCAAGCCCAATCCATAGCGTTATCAAAAAACCAATCGAGAATTGAACCATAATCAAATTCATTATTTTTTACGAATGGAATTGTTGTTTTCATTGACTTTGTTGGCTCCCACTGAAATGATTTTTCACCGGTAGTCTGAACAGTTTCTATTTGAACTTCTTGCGCTACGTAGACATCTTCATGGAAATAAAGAATTGAGCCAACAAATAAACCGACAATGACTTGCCCTATTATCTTAAACTTTCCTGCTAAGCCTTCTTTGTTCTTTTTGAATACCTTGATGTAATCATCAATAAACCCAATTGCTCCTAACATTACTGTAGAAACAAGCATTAGAATAATGTAGATGTTATCCAGTTTCGCGAATAACACTGTTGGAATCAGTATTGAAGCTAGAATAATCACCCCCCCCATAGTTGGAGTTCCTTGCTTCGCCTTTTGACCCTCTAATCCAAGATCTCGAACTGTTTCGCCAACTTGCTTAGCGTGCAAGTAATTAATAATTCGCTTTCCAAAAACCATGGAAATTAAAAGCGAAACAATCACAGAAGCAGCCGTTCGAAAGGTGATGTATTGAAACACACCTGCCCCAGGAAAGTCTAATTCGTTTAAATATTCAAATAAGTAGTATAACATCCTATTTAGTTTGGTTTTCTGTCAATGCCTCGATTAATATTTCTAGATCATCGAAATGAAATCGTTCTCCGTTAATCTCTTGGTAGTTCTCGTGCCCTTTCCCGGCAACAAGTAAAATATCATTTGCTTTTGCCAAAGAAGTAGCGGTTCTAATTGCTTCTTTCCTATTCGTTATTGCCAATACTTTTCTTCGAGAAGCAGCATCAACTCCAGTTTTCATTTCTTCAATTATTGCATCTGGATTTTCTGTTCTTGGGTTATCGGAGGTCAAAATCACCCGATCGCTTAACTTGCAAGCAATTGCTGCCATCAGAGGTCTTTTCGTTCGATCTCTATCGCCACCGCAACCAACCACCGTAATCACTTCTTCGTTTCCTGTGCGAATATCTTTTATGGTTTTCAATACATTCTCCAGTGCATCCGGACTGTGAGCATAATCAACGATGCCTGTTATGTCTGCTATTTTTAGGTGCTGAAAACGACCGGCTACAGCTTTTAACGTGCTTAAGGCTGTTAATACTTCAATTTTATCTTGCTCCAGAAGCATCGCTACCCCATAAACTGTTGTCAAATTATAAGCGTTGAAATATCCAATAAATGGACTCCAAAATTCTTGCCCATCAATTTTTAAACTCAACCCATCAAAATTGCTTTCAATAACTTTTGTCTTAAAATCAGCTTGAGTTTTTAAAGCGTAATAATGCTTTTTTGCAGACGACTCTTGAAGCATAACTCCTCCGTTTTTATCGTCTTTATTGGAAAGTGAAAATGCACTTTTTGGCAAAAGGTTGAAAAATCCTTGCTTTGCTTTTATATACTCTTTAAATGTTTTGTGAAAATCTAAATGCTCGTGCGTAATGTTCGTAAATGCTCCACCAGCAAAAGTAATTCCTGCAATTCTATGCTGCGCAACCGCATGCGAACTAACTTCCATAAAGCAAAATTCACAGCCTGCCAAAACCATGCTCTGCAAAAGCTCATTCATTTGAATCGCATCGGGCGTCGTATGTGTTGACCTTATTTCCTCTTCACCAATTTTATTTACCACTGTAGAAATCAAACCTACATGATGTCCTAATTTTCCAAACAACTCATGCAACAGAGTTACCGTAGTCGTTTTACCATTTGTTCCCGTTACACCTACTAATTTTAGTTTAGCAGAAGGGTTATCAAAGAAATTCGAAGCCATAATACCTAGTGCTTCCCCGCTATCTTTCACCATTACGTAAGTAACTCCTGCAACAAAAGCGGAAGGCATTCTTTCACACAATACAGCAACCGCACCACCGTCAATTGACTTAGCAATAAAGCTATGACCATCAACTTGAGTTCCTACCTGCGCCGCATAGCAGTAACCAGTTGTCACTTTTCTCGAATCGAAAGCAATACCAGTCAATTCTACTGAAGTATCTCCAACCACTTCAACAATGGATACACCGTACAATATGTCCTTTAAATTTTTCACGATAATTCGATTTGTATTTCTTGACCTCTTACTATTCGTTGACCTCCCGTGATGGATTGAGACTTTACCATGCCTGCCCCATTTATTTTCACTCTTAACCCTTGATTTTCCAATAAAAAAATAGCATCACGCAGACCCATTCCTAATACATTCGGAACTAAATTTTCTTTCACTGATCTCGGCTCAAGTCGCACAGATTTCTCAAGTGTAGAAGTCATGATCCAATCATTATCAGCCGCCTTTGATTGCACCTTAATATTTAGTTGCTTGAACACCTTTTCAGCATCAGCCTTATTTCCATTTTTAGAGTATGGTATGGCCGAATTGGCATAAAATGGCTGAGACTCCAACTCTTTGTGCATCTCCAAACTATTAGCATATACCTTATCTGCCACTTCCTTAAATATTGGCCCAGCCACTAAGTTTCCGTAGTACACATTTCTACTAGGTGCATTAATAACTACAATGCATGAATATTGAGGATTATCTGCCGGAAAATATCCCACAAATGAAGCTTGATGACTAACTTGCCTCTTCTTTTTATAACTGTCTTTGTTTGAGCCATAACTCCCTCCGATGGCGATTTGAGCTGTACCTGTTTTTCCTGCAATTTTATAATCAGCATTCTTCAAGTTAGTAGCAGTTCCATTTGAAACAACGCCTTCCAGAGCCAACTTCACCTTATCAATTGTCTCTTTCGAGCAAATTCTAGGATTCAATACAATCGTTTCAATTTCCTCAACTACTTTTCTTCCTTTCGTAATCTTCTCAACGAATTTTGGTTTCACCATCCTACCGCCGTTCGCAACAGCATTGTAAAATGTCAAAATTTGAAGTGGCGTCATTTGCAATTCATATCCGTGAGCCATCCATGCCAAAGAAATTCCTGACCAAGTGTCTTCAGAGGCATTCTTGATATAGGGTTTTCCTTCACCAGCAATTTCAATTCCAAGCTGATCTCTCAAGTTCATTTTTGCGAGATGATCAATAAATTGCTGAGGATTTTGGCTGTAACTTTTTGTAATAATTTCAGCCATTCCAATGTTCGAAGAAACCTCCAAAATTCTCTGAACTGTAATTTTCCCCCAACCGCCCTTATCGTAGTTCGAGTCATACATAGTACGATCGTAATATTGCTTTGAACCATCTCCGCAATCGATTATATCTCCCATATCAACATAACCGTCTTCCAAAGCAGCAATTAATGCAGGTAATTTAAAAGTTGAACCAGGCTCAGTACTTTCTCCAATGGCATAATTATAGCCTTCGTAATAAGAACCATTTGAGGTCCGTTTCAAATTTGCAATGGCCCTAATTGCTCCTGTAGAAACTTCCATTAAAACCACTGTTCCGTGGTCCGCTTGATGCGTTTCCAATTGCTTCATTAAAGCATTCTCTGCAACGTCTTGTATATTTACATCAATAGTTGAGTAAATGTCTCGACCATCTTCCGGCTCAATCTCATCTGCATCACCAACCGGCATCCAAACACCTCCAGAAATTTTCTGCATTAAACGTTTTCCATCAATACCACTTAAGGCTTTACTGTACGCTCCTTCTAAACCCACAGGCGTTACATCTTTTCGCTCGTAACCTATGGTTCTGGCTGCTAAACTATTAAAAGGTCGCTCTCTTTTATTCTGTTGAATTGTAATAAAGCCACCTTTATACTTCCCTCTTCTAAAAAGTGGGAAATTTTTCATTTGCTTCAACTCGGTATACTTTATTTTTCTGCGAATCAAATGATAACGCGAACCTTTCTTGCGGGCTTCAATCAACTCCTTACGGTAAGAGGCAGGTGAACGATCTTTAAACAACTCACTTAAACTCCAAGCAAGTGTGTCTACTTTTTCGTTGAATAAGTCCTTTGTAATTGCATCAGCATTTGGGTCAAAACGCACTTCATAAATTGGTATTGAAGTTGCCAATAGACTACCATTTGATGAATAAATATTTCCACGAACCGCGTCAATACTTTTATCTTTTAAGGTTCTATTCTGCACCTTCTTTTTCAAATCTGCACCTTCAACCAACTGAATGTGCAAAGCCTTGGCTACAATGGCCAAACCAAAAAGACATACCGCGAAATACACGATAAAGATCCGCCAAGCGATGTCTTTCTTAATTTCAGTCATTTAAAATTTCTTTTTTCTCTTTTGCTGTAAGTACAATTTTCTTTGGAGGAGATGTCAATTCCTTCAAACCCATTTTTAACGTAGCTTCGGCCACTTCTGACTGCTTGCTAATAATCATCAAATCCGATTTTGTTGTAATGTATTCTGATCGCAATTCTTTTAATGATTTATTCGTGCGATCTAGATTGATAACCACCTTTTGAGTTTGATAGCCATTTGCAATGTAGCAAATCCCCAAAAAGGTGAGAAAAAATACAAAAGGCAACGCACCAACAACATTCTCTTTCGATAAGAAACTACCGGTCAACAAATATTTAAAGCCATTTGAGGGAGCTTTTTCAACCTGATTTTCATCAGACTTTTCCTTTGGTCTGACTCTATTGCTCATGTCCCTTCACTTTTTCTGCTATTCGCAATTTTGCACTCCTCGATCTGTTGTTATCTTTAATTTCTGCTGCACTTGGCACAATTGGCTTTCTATTAATCGGCTCCATTGGTCGAATTAGATTTCCAAAAAAATCCTTTTCTACTTTGCCTTGAACATTTCCTGTTTTGAAGAAATTCTTCACCAAGCGATCTTCCAAAGAGTGATAGGTAATCACTGACATACGACCACCAACTTTCAACACTTCGACCGTTTGTTCTAATAAATCTTGAATTACCTTCAACTCTTCATTCACCTCAATTCGGAGTGCCTGAAATACTTGCGCTAAAAACTTGTGCTGAATCTTTTCAGGAGTTATCTCTTTTAGAATAGCCTTAAAACCTTCAACCGTTGTTATTCTTTTCTCTTTTCGAGCAATTTCGATTCTATCAACGATTTGTTTTGCATTTCGCAACTCACCGTATTCCTTAAAAATCACTTCCAGTTGCTCCGCAGAATAAGTGTTTACTACTTTCGCCGCTGTCAACTTTCTTTTTTGATCCATCCGCATATCTAACGGGCCTTCAAATCGGAAAGAAAACCCCCTTTTAGGAACATCAAATTGATGAAACGAAACTCCCAAGTCTGCTAAAACACCATCCACAGGAATGACATTATACATGCGAAGAAAATTCTTGAGAAAAGAAAAATTTTGAGGAATTAATGAAAAACGCTCATCGTCTAATCTGTTATTTTCAGCGTCAGGATCCTGATCGAAAGCAAACAACCTTCCCTCTTCAGAAAGCCGACTAAGCATTTCCTTAGCATGCCCACCTCCACCAAAGGTTACATCAACATAGCAGCCTTTAGCCACAATTGACAGACCATCAACGCTCTCGTTTAGTAATGCAGGTTTATGATACTCCATTCAAACCTCCTCTTTGATTGTTCTGACCTCCCATTACTTCCTCAGCAAGGTTTGCAAAATCTTCCGGCTCATCCGTCAACAATCCATCGTACGCTTCCTTATCCCAGATCTCAATTCGATCAGAATAAGCAAACAACACAAGCTCCTTTTCTACTCCGCCATATTCTTGCAAACGTTTTGGAAGCAAAATTCTTCCTGTACTGTCTAAACTCAACTCAGTGGCACCTCTATAGAAGTACCGGATAAAGTCTCGATTCTTTTTTACGTATTGATTCAATTGATTCACTTCTGCAGAAATGCGCTCCCAGTCATTTTTAGGATATAATACCAAGCACTTTTCAAAACCACGATTCACCACAAACGACTCATTTGCCTCTGGACTCAATTGCTTACGCAGACCTGAAGGTACCATAAGGCGGCCTTTAGCATCTAGTTTGCAATCAAATTCTCCGATGAAGTTTGTCATAACGTCTTAAACAGTGGGCTTTTTAGTAATAATTGAGTAAAATTATATATAAATTCCCCACATCCTACCACTTCTTCCCACTTTGTTAATAACTTCTAACTTAAAACGGCCCTGTTTATTGTTTTAAGCGGTTTTACCTAATGACCTTAAGAGGATTATAAAAAGTGGTAAAAATTCACCAAACCTTGATTAATGCAACCCTAACTGAGCTATTACAAAACAAACTTTTCACATTCCTTAGGTTAATAAGTTAAAAACGCCTCGTGTTACACGTTTTTGAAATCACTTATCTTTGAATCATGAATCACGAGGATTATATTAAAAAAGAAGGGGAATTTGAATACCTAGAAAAAGGGGAAGGACATGTGTTATTAGTACTGCACGGTCTATTTGGCGCACTAAGCAACTTTGCAGATGTTATTGATGGTTTTTCAAAAAACTACAAGGTAGTTGTTCCGATAATGCCACTATATACCAACCCGTTACTAAAAACTTCTGTCGGAGGAATGGCGACCTACATAAAAGACTTTATGCTTTTTAAAGGGCTGAACAATGTAACTCTTTTGGGTAATTCTTTAGGCGGCCATGTCGCCTTAGTTTGCGCTTTAGATGTTCCAGAAAAAATTCACTCTTTGGTTTTAACGGGCAGCTCGGGATTATATGAAAACGCTTTTGGAGGTTCTTTTCCAAGAAGAGAGGACAAGGAGTACCTGAGACAGAAAATTGCCGTTACTTTTTATGATCCAACAGTTGCAACGGATGATTTAGTTGAGGAGGTTTACAAAATTGTAAATGACCGATCGAAATTGGTGAGAATTTTAGCCATGGCAAAATCTGCTATTCGCCACAATATGGCAAAAGATTTAGATAAGTTCAAAATGCCAACCTGCCTAATTTGGGGCCAAGACGATAGCATTACCCCTCCTGAAGTTGCAGAAGAATTTCACAAGCATTTAGAAGATTCAGAATTACATTGGATAGAGAAATGTGGTCACGCAGCGATGATGGAGCACCCTAAAAAATTCAATGAAATATTGAATGAGTGGCTGAGCAGAAAAGTTGGTTAACCTTTAGAATTTTTTAATTCCCAATTACTAAAGCTACTCTGCTATTATCACCGAACTTTGCGGCAGAATAAACAAGATCTTTTTAAAATCCGTATTCATGATCATTCACTCAGCAGAATTTATAATTAGCAATACCGACATTACAAAATGTCCGGAGCCAACTAAGCCCGAATACGCTTTTATTGGTAGATCTAACGTTGGGAAATCTTCATTGATAAACATGATTTGCGAAAGAAAAAAGCTTGCAAAGACTTCTCAAACACCAGGAAAAACTCAACTAATTAACCATTTCGCAATTAATGATGATCTCTATTTTGTTGATTTACCCGGGTATGGCTTTGCTAAAAGTTCGAAACAAAGTAGAAACATCTGGAGTAAATTCACTCAAAACTACCTTAAAACGAGAGAAAACTTGCTCTGCACATTCGTTTTAATTGACAGCAGATTGAAGCCTCAAAAAGTTGATTTACAATTTATGAGCTGGCTGGGCTGGAACCGAATTCCTTTTGTGATTGTATTTACTAAAATGGATAAATTATCAAGCTCAGTTGTCAATAAAAACATCACCCAATACAAAAAAGAACTCTTAAAAGAGTGGGAAGCGTTACCAATGTCTATTGTAACTTCTTCCATTACCAAATTTGGGAGAGATGAGATATGGAAGTTGATAGAAGATACAAACAAGACTTTTAGTTAATTATTAAGCTGAACTTTTAGTTTTTTACATAAAAGCACTCTTGTCCGTGTCAGACATCAATTACAAAGTCTTCTTTTAGTAAACGGTTTAAGGGCTATAAAAACCCGCGAAACGACTCTCTATAAAACTCTTAATTCAATACAGCCTACATCCAACTCTCATCTGAATCTTCTATTTTATACAAAATGTAATTGTAGAGTTCAACAGCGACAGCGGCATCCAATTGCGACATTCGCATACTACCTGAAGCCGTATAAAAATCAAGATGTGCTACATTTCTTCTCTTTTGAAAAACATTTTGTCGCATGGTAACACTCTGTAGCTTGTAATATTTTACTACTTCTGTTTTAGGAAAAAGCCAGCCCTTGTGCAAACGCATTACTTCCAAATCTACATCTAAGTGCAATTTCGATGCATATTTAATTGAAAAAGGCAGTCCGATGAGCAGCCAACCAATAGAAAGCGCAAAAAAGTCAGGTTCAAAAAAACCCAACAATCCGATAAAAATGGAGGGTAACACTGCAAAAACTAGTGCCATCTGAATTTTTAAATATGGATTTGCGGTGAAGGTGATTAAAGAAGAGAGTGTAAGCTCAGGAAAAAATTCTTTTACGATCGCTTCCAATTGCTCTTCCTTGCAGCCCGGAATCATTAATGACTGTTTATCGCTCGAAGCTGCACTGCTCGCTTGTTTTATCACTACCGTGTTAATTCCAAACAGTTTCCTCAAGGGGTTGCTTGAATACTTTATCGATTGAATTTTCGTGATGGGAATCTGATATTCCGTTCTTTTCAACAAGCCAGATATCTTCTGCACTTCTTTAGAGCTTACAATAAACTGAAGGCCATAATATTTTAAAACAGACAATACAACCGACGATATGATCGAAATCAAGAGTAAAGCAACCAACAATAAGGGTAAAATTAGAAGCCATTTGCTAACCCATATTTCCTGCCCTTCTTGGATATAGTCGAGGAAAAAATTTGAAAAAAAATCTTGGTTTTGCCAAAAATATCCATTGACCAATGCAAATAAAGCAAAACTTGTCTTCAAGTGATTCTCTGTTACACCAACTGTCAATACCTCTGCAAGACTTAGCTCAATCAGTGGCTCACCAGATGATTTAGGCTTTCCTTCAGATCCGCTCTCAACAGTATTACCTTCAGTTTCCAAAACTTCTAGGTTTTTCTTTTCTATTAAAAATGCTTGGATAGACCTTGCATATTCATCAGGCAAAGCAGCTATTTCCATTTCCTTTGTCCCAGATCCGGCCGTATCAACCTTTAAACCAACCACCTTTAACGCCCGTTGAATAATATTTTGATCAATGTGAACCGATTGAATACGTTCAAATGGTACTGATATTTTTTCTCGGTTAAACAAGCCTTTGTCAATTACAAATTGATCCTCTTCAACATAGAATAAAAATTTACGGTGAATAAGAATCGAATATACAAGTGTTAAAATTGCAATGGCAGCTATTCCAGTCCACAAAAATGCCATGCTCGTATTCGTGCTGTATTTCAGGATAAAGAAATAAAATACAAAATTACCTGCTTTCCTTAAGTGCTTAAAGAATAAGACAACTATTCCAACCGTACTTTGTCTTTGGGGCTTACTTAAATCAAGCATACTTACTGCTCAATTTTGTTATGTGATCTTTTAAGCGATGTGCTTCATCAATTTTAAGACCCGATATAGTTATATCACTACTTGCTCCTCCCGCTGTAAAAACCTTCACTTCTCCTAGGTCAAATAAACGAGCCAACGGGTTTTGACTAACTTCCGTGTGCTGAACCCTATTAAACGGAACGCTGGTCATAGAAAAAAATAGTAAACCTGACTTGAAAGAAACGTCGTTTTGCCTTATAGCATATCCCTTTTTTTCAAAACCCTTCCACTCTAGTAGATAAATTAAACTAAAGATTGTGCTGACAACTACCAAAGGTTGCCACCATTCTAAGTCAGATGTTATGCCACTGATTAACGAAACACAGGCAACAATCAAAAAGATTATGCTCGTAAATAATATTCGAAGCCACAGGTAGTCTTTCTCCAATTTTTGAAAATTAGCAACCTCAAGTTGAGGAAGCGAACTCATTTCAATTGTAGGATTATCAAATTTAATTTTTAAATCGCTCTGCATCTATTTCAAATTATTGATTTCTTTATGTCTTTTAAACTCTCTTATGGTTTTCATTTTCCGCTGCTTTTTGTATGCTTCAATCATCGCTTGGTATACCAAAATACGTATCGTTTTCAGCTTATTTCAACTTACCATTCTCCTTGTGCCTGTTAGAATCTCTTCCCGTTTTCTTCTCTAAATTCTTTTGAAGAACAGACTGAAGGTCAACACCAGTTTGATTGGCCAAGCAAATAATAACAAAAAGAACATCTGCCAACTCATCCCCAAGGTCTTTGCCTTTATCACTTTCTTTTTCCGATTGTTCCCCATACCGTCTGGCAATAATTCGAGCAACCTCTCCAACTTCTTCGGTTAATTGAGCCATGTTTGTCAGCTCGTTAAAATATCGAACTCCATATTCCTTGATCCAATCGTCAACTGTCTTTTGCGCTTGTTCTATTGTCATTATTCCTTATTTTTTGAATCTAAAACGATGGTTACAGGCCCATCGTTTACCAAAGTAATCTTCATGTCTGCTCCAAATTTGCCACAATAAATTGGTTTACCCAATTCATACTCCATTTGCTTTTTAAACTCCTCATATAGCGGCTTAGAAATTCCAGGTTTCGCTGACTTTAAAAACGAAGGTCGGTTTCCTTTTTTCGTAGATGCATGTAGTGTAAATTGGGAAACAACCAAGATATCTCCTCCCACATGCTTAACTGATAGATTCATGTTCCCATTTTCATCCGAAAAGATTCGCATATTACACGTTTTACGGCATAGCCAATCAATGTCTTGCTTAGAATCATCCTCTTCAATGCCTATCAACAAAAGCAAACCTTGGTTAATTTCTCCAACTCTTGCAGTACTAATTTCAACTGATGCTTTTGAAACTCTTTGGATTACCGTTCTCATTTAAATTGCAAATTTGTTAGTGCTTAATTTTTAATGAAATATGGCAAAGATTAAAGCCCCTAATTACCAATTGATCATCCTCTAACCCCTTTCGCTCTGTGATGTTCTCTTTCGTCGTCGTGGTACATAGAAAGATAGCTATCGTATCTCTCTTTTGCGATTTCACCTTTATCTAAGGCCTCCTTAACAGCGCACTTAGGCTCATTAATATGAACACAATTATTAAACTTACACCTTTCCATTTTACTCCTCATTTCTGGAAAATAATGAGACAGCACTTCATTCTCTAAATCAACTGTACCGAATCCTTTGATTCCTGGCGTGTCAATAATTTTTCCACCAAACGGCAATTCAAACAACTCTGCAAAAGTTGTGGTATGTTTTCCTGTTTTATGATAGTCGGAGATTTCGTTCACCCTTAATTTGAAATTTTCATCCAAAGAATTCACCAAAGTACTTTTACCAACTCCAGAATGACCAGAAAAAATTGACGTTTTACCCTTCATTAATTCTTTTAACTGATCTATTCCTGTTTTCTTCTCCGCCGAAAGCTCAATTTGCTGATAGCCTGCCAATCTATAAATTGATTGCCAGTGAGCTAATTCCGCTTTTTGCTCGTTGGTTTTATACAAGTCAATTTTATTGTAAATTAAAACCGTTGGAATCCGATACGCCTCTGCCCCTGCCAAAAATCGATCAATAAACCCTAAAGTTGTAGGCGGGCTGTCAATGGTAATTACCAGAAACAATTGATCAACGTTGGCTGCAATAATTTGAGTTTGTTTTGACAAATTAATTGACCGACGAATAATGTAATTTTTCCTATCCTCTATGGTATGAATAACTCCAGCATCTCCTTCCAAATGGAATCTTACCCAATCCCCAACAGCAACTGGGTTCGTACTCTTAAATCCTTTTAAGCGAAACTTCCCCTTTAAACGCGCGTTAATGCGCTCACCATTCTCCTTTTCTAAGTCATACCAGCTGCCTGTCGACTTTACTACAAGCCCTCTAAATTCTTCCATATTTCAGATTTTAAATTTAGTAAATTCGTGCTGCATTATAGAAGAGAAAAAGATGTCAATTGTTGTAAAAAATGTAACAAAATTATACGGAGAGCAAAAAGCTCTAGATAGTGTAAGCTTTAGCATAAAGCCAGGCGAAATTGTAGGGTTTCTTGGACCAAACGGAGCAGGAAAATCTACCATGATGAAAATCATTACCGGCTTTATTCCGTCAAATGAAGGCGAAACCCAGGTCTGTGATTTAGATGTTAGCATATCTCCATTAAAAACAAAGAGTAAAATCGGCTATTTAGCAGAGCAAAACCCGCTTTATTACGACATGTATGTTCGGGAATATCTTGGTTTTGTCGCAGGTATTTTTAAACTAAAAAACAGCAAAGCCCGAATCAACGAGCTGATTCATATGGTCGGTCTTTCTGCTGAACAGAATAAGAAAATAGGACAATTATCAAAAGGTTATAAACAAAGAGTAGGATTAGCGCAAGCACTAATACATGATCCAGAAGTTTTAATTTTAGATGAGCCAACAACAGGGCTAGACCCAAATCAATTGGAAGAAATTCGAAAGTTGATTCAGAAAATTGGTGCCAAAAAAACGGTAATGCTCTCTACTCACATCATGCAAGAAGTTGAGGCTATATGCGATCGAGTTATCATCATTAACAATGGAAAAATAGTTGCTGATGATAAAGCGTCTAACCTAAACAAATTATTCAGTAGAAAAAATGTAATTCACATTGAATTTGAAAAAGCAATTGATGAAAATACTCTCAGTAAATTAACAGGTGTTCAATCAATTGAAAGATTAGAATTAAATAATTACCTAATTCACAGCAAATCAGAAGTAGACATTAGGAATGACTTATTTCAGTTTGCAATTGCACAAGGAACAACTGTACTGACCTTAAAAAAAGAGGAATTAAAACTGGAAGATATTTTCAAACAACTTACCACTTAAGAAACTCAATAAATTGAATAATAAAGTATTTTCAATTCGTACTTTAGCAATTCGTAAAAAAATAAAGGAATAATATGTCATATTTATTTACCTCAGAATCTGTATCGGAAGGGCATCCAGATAAAGTTGCAGATCAGATTTCTGATGCATTAATCGATAACTTTTTAGCTTTTGACAGCGAGTCAAAAGTTGCTTGTGAAACGTTGGTTACAACAGGACAAGTAGTACTAGCAGGAGAAGTAAAATCCAAAGCCTATTTAGACGTTCAAATAATTGCTAGAGAGGTAATCAACAAGATTGGTTACAATAAAAGTGCATACATGTTTGACGGAAATAGTTGTGGCGTATTTTCTGCAATTCACGAACAATCTCCCGACATTAATCAGGGTGTTGAAAGAGCAAATAAAGAAGATCAGGGAGCAGGTGACCAAGGAATGATGTTTGGCTATGCGAACAATGAAACAGCTTCGTACATGCCATTGCCCCTAGAGATTTCTCACATGCTTTTAAAAGAGTTAGCTAAATTGAGAAGAGAAAATAATGAGATTACGTACTTGAGACCAGATTCAAAGTCACAAGTGACCATTGAATATGATGAAAATAACAAGCCTGTAGGAATTGATGCAATTGTTATTTCAACACAACATGATGATTTTGATAGCGAGACAAACATGCTCGCAAAAATCAGAAAAGACATGATTGAAATTTTGGTACCTAGAGTAAAAGCTTTGCTACCTGAAAGCATTCAAGCCCTTTTCGACGATTCAATAACCTACCACATTAACCCAACCGGAATTTTTGTAATTGGCGGACCTCATGGTGATACTGGACTAACAGGAAGAAAAATTATTGTTGACACATACGGTGGAAAAGGCGCTCACGGTGGAGGAGCTTTTTCGGGAAAAGACCCCAGTAAAGTAGACAGATCCGGAGCATATGCAACAAGACACATCGCTAAGAATTTTGTTGCTGCAGGTTTAGCTGACGAGATTCTAGTGCAGGTAGCCTACGCTATTGGAGTAGCTGAGCCGATGGGTTTATATGTAAACACATATGGTACCTCAAAAATTGACATCACTGATGGTGAGATTGCCAAAAAGCTTTCAGCAATTTTTGATATGAGACCTTATGCTATTGAAACCAGATTTGCATTAAGAACTCCTATTTATTCAGAAACTGCTGCTTACGGCCACATGGGAAGAACTTGTGAAACAGTGGATAAGACATTTACATCTCCAAATGGAGAAACAGTAAGTATGACCGTTAAATTATTCCCTTGGGAAGAATTAAACTACGTAGATAAAGTGACCGCTGCTTTTAAGTAAACGGCAACTTCTATCAAAATAAAAAACCTTTGGTCATCGAATATATTCGATGACCAAAGGTTTTTTTGTGTCTTGTTTACTTTTGAATTCTCTACTTCTCTCTAAAAAACAATTGAATGGGAACTCCTGAGAAATCAAAATTCTCTCTCAAACGATTTTCAATGTATCGCTTGTACGGTTCTTTAATGTACTTTGGATGATTGCAGTAAAACGCAAATGTTGGCTTATAAGTAGGCAACATTGTTGCAAACTTTACCTTTACGAATTTTCCTTTTACCGACGGGGGAGGGCTATTTTCAAAAATTGGCAGCATCACATCGTTCAATTTTGAGGTAGAAATCTTTTTAATTCTATTCTGAAAGACTTTTACAGCAGATTCTAATACATCATAAATACGTTGCTTGTCAGTTACCGAAGTAAATATAATTGGTACATCCGTAAAAGGTTGAATCTTTTGAACTATCCTTCCTTTGAAATCTTTCATCGTATTGGTCCCTTTTTCTTCTATCAGGTCCCACTTGTTTACCATAATTACAATTCCTTTTTTATTCTTTATGGCAAGACTAAATATATTCATATCCTGAGCCATCATACCTTCATGCGCCTCGATTAACAGAACACACACATCTGCATTCTCAATCGCCCGAATCGTTCTCATAACTGAGTAAAACTCAATGTCCTCTTCAACCTTACTCTTTTTACGAAGACCAGCCGTATCAGTTAAAATAAAATCAAATCCGTATGAATTATAGCGAGTTCCGACTGCATCTCTTGTTGTTCCGGCTGTTGGGGTAACAATGTTTCGCTCCTCACCAATTAAAGCATTAATAAAAGATGATTTACCAACATTTGGTCTGCCTACAATAGCAATTCTAGGGATATCAGACTCTATTTCTTCTTGCGGCTCACCAAATTCGTGAATTACCTCATCCAATAAATCTCCGGTACCACTTCCGTTTATACTAGAAACATTGTGAACAAAACCCAACCCAAAAGAATAAAATTCAGCAGCATCTGCAATTCTTGCAGCATTGTCTACCTTATTTGCAACAACAAATATCTTCTTTTTAGCCCTTCTTAATAGATTCGCAACAGCGTTATCTAAGTCCGTAATTCCAACCATGGCATCAACCACAAATAAAATTACAGTCGCTTCTTGTAAAGCAATCTCTACTTGCTTTCGGATTTCACCTTCAAATTCATCATCAGACCCTCGAACATATCCCCCAGTATCAACTACAGAAAATTCATGTTTCCCCCAAGTAGTCTTGCCGTACTGTCTGTCTCTAGTTACTCCACTAGCCTCATCAACAATGGCTTTTCTACTTTCAGTTAATCTATTAAAAAGTGTTGATTTACCAACATTTGGTCTACCTACAATTGCTACAATGTTTTTCATAATCTACTATAAATAACCGAAACGTTTCAGCTGCTTTTCGTCATTCCTCCATTCCTTATTCACCTTAACAAAAAGCTCTAAAAAAAGCTGTTTGTTAAAAAATTCTTCTAAGTCTTTTCTAGCTTCGGTGCCAACTTTCTTAAGTTTTGCTCCTTGCTTTCCAATAATAATGATTTTCTGACTTTCTCTACTTACGTGAATAACTGCTCTGATTCGAATAATTTCTTCATGTTCTTTAAATTCCTCTACTTCTATTTCGACAGAGTAAGGAACTTCTTGCTTGTAATTCAACAATACCTTCTCCCTAATTTTTTCTTCGACAATGAAACGCTCACTCTTGTCTGTATAATTATCTTTTGGATAATAAGGAGGGCTTTCAGGAAGCAACTCTAAAACTCTTTTCTGAAGGAAATCAATATTAAAACCGTGCAAAGCTGAAATCGGAAAAACTTCGGCTTTTGGAAACTTCTCTGACCACAAGCCAACTGAATTCTCCATTGCCTCTTGATCTGTTAAATCAAGTTTGTTAATCAATAACAAAATGGGACTTTCAATCTCAGCTAGACGCCTCTCTAACTTCTCATTTTTTAAATCTTTTTGACCAAACTCTACCATTAAAACCAACACATCAGCATCCTCTAAGCTTGTATATACAAACTTCATCATGCCTTCTTGCATTTTGTAAGCAGGGTCAACTATTCCTGGGGTGTCAGAGTAAATGATTTGATACTCTTCTTTATTGACGATTCCAAGAATTCTATGTCTAGTAGTTTGAGCTTTTGGAGTAATAATGGACAACTTCTCACCTACCAATTGATTCATAAGAGTTGACTTACCAACATTTGGATGACCGATTATATTTACGAAACCTGCTTTGTGTGCCATTGGTTGTGATTAAAGATACAAAGAAACGAATTCTTAAAAAGAGAAGCTCAAAAAAAAAGCCCCAGAAGTTTCTGAGGCTTAGTAGCGGGAGCCAGACTCGAACTGACGATCTTCGGGTTATGAGCCCGACGAGATACCACTTCTCCATCCCGCAATATATCTTAGGTATTTATTATCTATATTGGACGGCAAAAGTACATCTTTTTATTCACTTAACAAGTGAAAGTTTGACTTTTTCAAAACTTATTTATATTCGTGCTTTTTGCAACTGCTATTGAAATGAATTCGATTAATTTAGTCATCTGAAATGAAAATCTTACACAACATAGGAGAGTACTTTATTTTGATGGCGAGAACTTTTTCTCAACCAACGAAATCATCCTTGATTCGAAAGCAAATTTTGTTTGAAATAAACTCTCTTGGTTTAGGCTCAATGGGAATTATAACCATTATTTCAGCGTTCATGGGGGCTGTTATTACACTACAAACTGCTTCTAATATCGATAGTGCTTTAATCCCTGATTATACAGTAGGGTTTACAGCTAGACAATCTATGATTTTAGAGTTCTCGACCACAATAATTGCTCTTATCTTGGCAGGGAAAGTTGGTTCTAACATTGCCTCAGAAATTGGAATGATGCGGGTAACAGAACAAATTGATGCACTAGAAATAATGGGCGTTAATTCTGCATCCTATTTAATTGTTCCAAAAATTATAGCCGCCGTCTTTATTAATCCATTTCTAGCAATTTGGAGTATGTTTGTTGGAATTTCCGGTGGTTACTTAGTTGCCGAATTCTCTGGGGTTGTTAGCACAGATGCATACATTGAAGGAGTTCAACTAGATTTTAAAATGTTCTCCATTTACTATGCATTGATAAAAACAGTAGTTTTTGCTTTCATTATCACATCAATTCCTGCCTTTTATGGCTACAATGTTAAAGGAGGAGCTCTAGAAGTAGGCATCGCTAGTACAAGGGGCGTTGTTACATCTAGTATAGTCATTCTAATCGCCAATTATGTTATAACACAATTACTACTGATTTGATTGAACTCAAAAACATACACAAGTCTTTTAGCGACAAACAAGTATTGCATGGTATTGATGTGCAATATGAAAAAGGGAAAACCAACTTAATCATTGGAGCGTCAGGATCTGGAAAATCTGTATTAACTAAGTGCACGGTAGGTTTAATGGAACCTGACCAAGGCAGTGTGTTTTACGACGGACAGGATTTTACAAAGATGCAATTAGATGGCAAAAAAGAAATTCGAAAGAAGATTGGTATGCTTTTTCAAGGAGGCGCTTTGTTCGATTCTTTAACTGTTGAAGAAAATATTAAATTTCCCCTCAGAATGCATGCTAGCATGACTGAAAAAGAGATGGAAGACAGAGTGAACTTTTGCTTAGGTAGAGTTGACATGAGCGGTATCAATGACCGTTTTCCTGCCGAAATTAGTGGTGGGATGCAAAAACGAGTCGGAATTGCTCGAGCAATTTCGTTGCAACCAAGTTATTTGTTTTGCGACGAACCAAATTCAGGGCTAGACCCTAGCACATCGATTCTTATTGACAATCTAATTAAAGAGCTAACCGAAGAATATCAAATTACTACAATAGTAGTTACTCACGATATGAATTCAGTAATGGAGATTGGGGATCATGTAATCTTTATTCACAAAGGGCACAAGCATTGGGAAGGCACTAAGGACACTATTCTGAAAGCTAACAATAAAGAACTGTCAGATTTGGTGTTTGCTTCTGACCTAATGAAGAAAGTAAGACAGTTGAGCTAAAAAACAGCTAGCTAAACACCTGATAGCAACCGTTTATTTTATCCACTCCACAATAAATCAATATTCTCTTTGTAAAAGAAAGAGGCACTTTCTCCCTTCACCAATTTATTGCTCGTAGATTACTAGAACCATTCCCCAATTACTTACATCTCCGTGTCGCTCCAAGTGCTTTAAGCATGCTTTCTCCGCATAGCAAAACCTTTACTTATCTAGTTCATCTTAGTGAGTTATAACCAAATTGATTCGCAATTACTTAAAAATTGAAGCATGAGCAGTAAGGCTTGTGTAATAAATGAATTCCACTTTGCATAAAAATGGATGACAGTGCTTGGCCAGAAACCTACTATTCACTTCTCTTCTACAAGGAACGCACTGTCTTAGAGAGAACCAATTACTTTCATTTTATTCAATAAAAAAAGGCATTTCTTATAAAGAAATGCCTTTTAAAATATACTTCTATATTGAATTAGTTCACAGCAGCCTGAAACTCTGAATCATCTTTGTACTCAGAAAACTCAGCATCTTGCTTCGCCTTCGCCTTCATATCACCGTTAGCGGCAACTGAAGCTTTCAGATTTAAAACCATCATGTTTTTGTCTCCCATTCTAGCTCCAACAATCGCTTTTAAATATAAGCTCTCAGCAGCGCTAGCTGTTGCAGATGCATCTATGGTTTGCAGTGCCGTTTGATGGTCTCCATTTAAGGTTTGTGCCAACGCAGCGTTGTAAGATTTTGTTGCTCCGTAGCTAGAAACAGCATCAGCGTAATTACCACTTTTCATTTGCAAGAAGCCCATATTTGCTCCAACAGCAGCACCGGCACCCTTTGCAGCAGCATAGTATTCCATTGCCTTAGCATTGTTTCCATTTGCTCTCTCGTACACACCTAAGTTATTGTTAATAATAGGATTATTTGGAGATAAAGAATTTGCCTTGTCGAAGTTCGATTTAGCGTCAGCCATTAAGTTTTGCATCGTTTGAATATATCCCATGTTGTTTGGCCCTCGCCAGTCCTTTGGAAATGATTTAGCAAAAGTTGTATAAATGTCTATTTTTTCTTGCATGTCAGTAAACATTGTAGCAGCGTACAACAATTCCTCAGCACTTAAAGTATCGGGGTTAGCAGTTGAAAACGCTTTGATTTTCTCGTCCGAGAAACTTGTCATTTCACCTTTTAAATTAACTTCTGATCTTCTTAAATTTGGTAAAATCTTATCCTGAATTACTTCAAAGGTTGCAGCTAAATTTCTAATCTCTTGCTCTCTTTTTGAATTATCCTCATACATTGAAAGCACTCTTAGAATTAAATCTTTGTCTTTAATGTCTGAAGATTGCATTGCAGATTTGAAACCATCCCAATCTTCACCTTTACCACTTTTTACGAAGAAATTTTCGTCAGACGCAGCTTTTACTTTCGCTCTTCTTAAAACAGAATTTACTGTTGAGGCACCAGAATTAGCTCTTTGATTTGCCAAATTAGCGTTTAAAGAAATTTCTCCTTCAGGAGACGCATATGCCGTGACATCTGCACCGTTAAAAACAAACATTGGGTTTTTCGCCATTTCAGTTGCCCAATCTGCCATCGCCTTTACGTCATCGTCAGATAATTCAGATGAACGAACGTTTGACTTATTTTTTACATAATTAATAACTGCTGTAGAGTTCATCGAAGTAGTTTTTGTAAACTTATCCACCCCAACAATCGCCATGTCATCATCCATCGCTGAAATAGGAGTAATTACTGTCCCAGTAGAAATTTGTTTTGGATCAAATGCTTTTTCTTTACCCTTATACATGCCGACAGCGGCTGCGTTTAACGTTGCAACACCCATTCCGTCAACATAAGCAATTTTATCTGTGTAAGAAAAGCTTCCACCTTTCTCATAATTTATTTTTTGGCCTGAAACCTCGGAAGATTCGCCGGCTAAAATAATTTTATCAAGGTTCTTGTCTGAACCACTATAATTCAACATTGGGGTAATTTCCACAGAAACCTTTTTATTGAAAAACTTTGGTGGGATAGTACCAGCAATGTTTATTTCAACACTATCTCCGTGCATTTCTAGAGGACTTGGAGTAACAGTATAACTTACCTCGTCGGCTCTTTTTGACATGTTTTTCAATGGGTTACAAGCAACAGTGGTAACGGCAGCTAACCCAACGAAAGCGAATGATTTTATGGAATTCTTTTTCATGTTAAATTGTATTCTAAACAGTTTAGTTCTAATGTGCAATATTAGTAATTTCTCTTATTACATACAAGCAACCGTTACAGTTGTTTTACTTTAAACGTCAATGCTTGTTAATCTTTTACAGCCTCCGCCATCGAGACAAAGTTTTAAATAATGCCTTGGTGAATTTAAATCATACGGTAAAAATACTCCATTTTCTAACTCCGCTAACGGAAGTAAAACGAATTTTCGTTGATTCATAAGAGGATGCGGAATTGTTAAATCTATGGAATTGATCGTTTTATTGTTAAACGTTAAAATGTCAATATCTATAACCCGATTCGAATACTCCCCGTTCTTAGATTTAACAGTTCGCCCAATTATTTTTTCGATATGTTGTATTTCCACAAGCAATTCCTGGGGTGATTGATCGACTTTTACTTCTAACACGCAATTCAAAAACCCTGCTAAATTGAGGTTACCCCATGGCTCAGACTCGTAGAATCCCGAAATCCGAACAGCTTTTAGGGCTATTTTTTGAATTTGAGCAATAGCAACCTTCAAGTTTTGCAATCGTTCCCCTAAATTGGATCCGAGCGATAGAAATACCGTATTTACCCTTTTATCACTGTGCTCTACCATTAATGTAAATCTATTCAAATTGGCTTCTCAAGCAAGTAGTTTTACAAAAAAAAATATATGAAACAATTTTTCAAATTCATGTTTGCCTCCATGCTGGGGTTTTCATTAACAATATTCGTCGTTATTCTTCTATTGATTGGGCTTATCTCGGCCATTGCATCTGCAGGAAGTGATGATGAGGCCCCCAAAATTTCGGACAACACAGTACTTCACATTCAATTTGAGAATGCAATCCAAGATCGGCCATCCAATAATCCACTTGAAAACATAGACTTTAATACCTTCGAGAACAAGACACCTATGAGTCTAAAGAATATTCTTGATAATATTAAGAAAGCAAAATCAGACGAGCGTATTGAAGGTATTTATCTCGACATATCGATGCTGCAAGCCAACATGGCTAGTGTTGAGGAAATCCGAAATGAACTAGTAGACTTTAAAGAGTCCGGTAAATTTATTGTAAGCTACAGTGAAAATTTTGGACAAAGCGAGTATTATTTAAGCAGTGTTGCCGATGAAATATATTTAAACCCTGCAGGAGAGATGACTTTTAAAGGACTTAGTGCACAGGTGATGTTTTTCAAAGACATGCTTGGAAGGTTAGACATTGACATGCAGGTAATACGGCATGGCAAATTCAAAAGTGCCATTGAGCCTTTTATTAGAGAAGATATGAGTGAGGCAAATCGCGAGCAGGTATCAATGCTAGTAAATACTTTATGGGACCACATGACTCAAAACATCTCTGCAGCTCGAAGTGTTAGCACAGATCAATTAAATACTATTGCTGATGAGCTCTTAATTAGAAGTGCGAAGGATGCAAAAGAATACAATTTGGTTGATGATTTAAAATACGAAGACGAGGTAATTGCTCTTTTAAAAGAGAGAACGAGCACCAAAGGCGACGATAAATTAAAAACCATAGCGCTAAAAAAACTCAACAAAGTAAGAGCTACCCAAATTGCTGATTCAAAAATTAAATTAAACTCCAAAAACAAAGTTGCCGTAATTTTTGCAGAGGGAGAGATTGTTAGCGGTCAAAGCAGTGACGGAAAAATGGGATCTGAAACCATAGCAAAAGCGATTAACAAGGCTAGAAAAGACGACAAAGTAAAAGCGATTGTGCTGCGAGTAAATTCTCCCGGAGGAAGCGCTTTAGCTTCTGACGTAATGTGGAGAGAGGTTGTTTTAGCAAAAGCTGAAAAACCGGTAATTGTCTCCATGGGAGGAGTTGCTGCTTCTGGAGGTTATTACATTGCATGTGCTGCGGATAAAATTTTTGCTGAGGCAAGCACCATAACTGGTTCTATTGGAGTATTTGGTTTAATTCCGAACATGAAAGGAATGTTTAACAACAAGCTTGGAATAAACATTGATCGAGTAAATACCAATACATTTTCAGATGGATTGACACCTTTTAGACCATTGGAAGAAAAAGAGAGAGCAGCATTAAAGAGCATGATTGAAGATATTTATGGCGACTTTACTCAAAAAGTTGCTGACGGAAGAGGAATGACGCAAGCCAATGTTGACAGTATTGGACAAGGAAGGGTTTGGACCGGAATTAACGCCAAAGAAATTGGACTAGTGGACGAGATTGGTGGACTTAACGATGCCATTGCTTTTGCCGTTGAAACTGCAGCGCTGGAAGATTATAGACTAGACGAAATGCCAGTTCAGGAAGACCCTTTTGAGAAAATGCTAAAAGAGTTTTCTAGTGAAGTGAAATATCAAATTCTTGGAGAAGATATTGGTAAAGCTGAACATTACTACAGAAATATTAAAAGTGTTATCAGTACCAAAGGGATTTATACTAGATTACCTGTTGATATTATAATCGACTAACACCTTTACCCTTTAACTCAAAACCGCTTTTCTAATCGAGAAGCGGTTTTTTTATTTCCTTCTTTGAATATTATTGATATTTTTATAGAAACCATTCTTTGTAAACCAAATGCCAATTTTCAATTCAATTTTTTCCTGGTGGATGAAAAAACGAGCTCATCAAATCGAGCTATTCCTAAAATATCCCATCGAAGTACAGAATGAATGGTTTGGTGAATTAATTACAACAGCTAAGAATACTGAATTCGGCCAGAAACATAAATTTTCTAGCTTTGATAACGTAAACCAGTACAAAGAAACAGTTCCTGTTCAAGATTATGACGACCTAAAACCCTACGTGGATCGGTTAAAAAAAGGTGAGCAAAACCTTATTTGGCCAACGGAAACAAAATGGTTTGCAAAATCTTCGGGCACCACTTCAAATAAAAGCAAATTTATACCAGTTTCAAAAGAGGCATTAGAGGAATGCCATTACAAGGGTGGTAAAGACATGCTTTCTATTTTTTGCAAAAAACATCCAGAGACCCATGTTTTTACTGGAAAAACCCTAATGATGGGCGGTAGCAGTCAAACAATAGACCCAAATTCAGAATCTTACGAGGGTGACCTCTCCTCTATTATTATTCAGAATTTACCCTTTTGGGCAGACATTCTTCGAACTCCAGACAGAGAAACTGCGCTAATGAAAGACTTTGAAGAAAAACTTGCCAGAATGACCAAGATCACTGCAAACGAAAATGTTACGAGTCTGTCAGGTGTTCCATCTTGGATGTTGATTTTGTTAAACAAAATTTTAGAAGACACAGGTGCTCCAAACATTTCAACTATTTGGCCAAACCTAGAAGTTTTTTTTCACGGAGGTGTTTCCTTCACCCCATATCGCCAGCAATTTAAGGAGCTTATTCCAAGCTCTAAAATGAACTATATGGAAACCTATAATGCATCTGAAGGGTTTTTTGGAATTGAAGATTTGAACCACGAAGGAGAGTTGCTACTGATGCTTGACTATGGCATTTATTATGAATTTGCTCCCATGGAAGAGTGGAATAAAAAATTTCCATCAACACTTGGCCTAGATGAAGTGGAACTGCACACCAACTATGCTTTAATTATTTCAACTAATGCTGGATTGTGGAGGTATAAAATCGGAGACACAATTCAATTTGTATCGAAGCATCCGTTTAGAATTAAAGTTACAGGTAGAACAAAGCATTATATGAACGCCTTTGGAGAAGAAGTGATTATTGACAATGCTGAACAAGCATTAGAATATGCTTGCAATTTAACAGGTTCCAATATTGAAGATTATACGGCTGCTCCAGTTTACTTAACGCATAAAAAGGCAGGGAAACACGAGTGGTTAATAGAGTTCGGAAAGAAACCTAGCAGCTTAGAGCAATTCACAAAACTTTTAGACAATAGACTAAAAGAATTAAATACCGATTACGAAGCAAAGCGAAAAGGAAACATGGCATTAGAATTGCCGTTAGTGCATTCCATGCCCGTTCGAACATTTTACAATTGGATGAAAAAGAAAAATAAATTAGGGAGCCAAAATAAAGTTCCACGTTTAAGCAACACCAGAGAATATGTTGAAGATATTCTTTCTATGAATGAAACTCGTTAAATGAAGCATCTATTTATCATAATTTTAATTGCATCCGGTTTGCAATTGTTTGGACAATCCCTTCCCCTTGAGAAAGAACTATTCTCCATACATCATAATGCCGACCATTTTACAACGGACCAATTGGGCAATGTATTTCTTTGGAATGAAAATTTCATTTGGATGTATACAAATACAGGAGATTCGTTAGCTGCATTTAACAGTAGAAAATACGGAGTAATTAGTCATGTAGACGCTACAAACCCTTATGAAATATTAGTTTTTTTTTCAGATTATAACCTGATCCTATTTCTAGACAATTACCTGAGTAACAACGGCAAGGAAATAGACTTGCAAAGTCTTGGCTATGACCAAATCTCAAATGCTTGCAAGTCAAGAGCCAACGGAATATGGATCTACGATGTAATACAACAGCGCGCAATTCACTTAGACAATAGCTATAAAAAAGACAAAGAAACCTTGAATTTATCGCAGTGGTTTAATGAAAGAGTTACCCCTAATCAACTTCTTGAATTCAACAACCAACTTTTTATTGGCTCTCCTCAGGCGATTTATGTATTTGATCATTTCGGAACATTCAAGAAAAAAATTCCATTGGTAAATGTGAACGACTTTCAGCTTGTAAACGAAGAGTTGAGGTACATGAAAGATTCAGTTTTTTGTAGTTATTCCCCTAAGGATTTCAAGGAGACTTGCCGAACGATTTTACTGCCAGACATCCAAAACGTTCGAATAGAGAAGAATCGTTTTTATGTTTTACAACCTAAAAAACTAATGGTCTTTTCGACGAATTAATCAAAGTAAACCCTTGTAGCCCGGTTGCTTTTTATTATTTTAGTACCTTATTAAATAGCAACGTATGCACATAGCAATAGCAGGAAACATTGGGTCCGGAAAGACTACCTTAACATCACTTCTAGCAAAGCATTATAAATGGGAACCACATTTTGAAGATGCGGATCAGAATCCTTATTTAAATGATTTTTACAATGACATGCAGCGTTGGTCATTCAACCTCCAAGTCTACTTTTTGAACAATAGATTTAGTCAGGTTCAGGAATTTAGAAATAACAAGAAGAATGTTATTCAAGACAGAACCATCTACGAAGATGCCTATATTTTTGCACCAAACCTTCACTCTATGGGGCTAATGACCTCAAGAGACTTTGAGAGTTATTTCGCTTTATTCAAGTTAATGGAATCCTTTATTGCACCACCCGACTTGTTAATTTATTTAAGGGCTTCAATTCCTGTTCTTGTAGATCAAATTAGTAAGAGAGGTAGAGAATACGAAGAGAGCATTCGGTTAGATTACCTAAAGCGCTTAAATGAACGTTACGAGGCATGGATAAGTACATATGATCAGGGAAAACTATTAATTATTGATGTAGACAACATAAACTTTCTAGAAAACAAAGAAGACTTAGGAAATGTAATCAGTAAAATTGACGCTGAAGTGCATGGCTTATTCTAGCATTCGATTACAGTAAGACACAAAAAAACCTTGAAGTAAACTTCAAGGTTTTTTTGTGTCTTATATTTCGTACTTCTTATTAATTAAATGCTGTAAGCTCGAATTTTAAATCAAAATTGTCGTAGATAAACTTATCCAAAACAGCGTCGAGGGTTTTTGATTTGTAGTTGATTCCAAATTTTGTTCTATCAAGAACAAATGCAGATGTTATGACAAATCCTTTTTCTGTTGGCTTCATATCTGTATCAAACTTCTTCTCAATAGTATTCCCTTTAATAGTAAACTCCGCAACTAACACCTGAGAACCACTTTGATCTTTCATACCTTGAGTTACGTGAATTCTAGCTTCAGGAAATTGGTCGGCATCAAAAAAGTCAGCCTTTTTTAAATGATTTACTAGGTCTTGATTTTCCTCTTCGTCTTTAATGTCTAAAACAGTAATTGAATTCATGTTCATTCGGATGTCAGCTTCTTGAATTACTCCATCAACTACCTTTACAGTACCTCCATTCAATTGGATGTCTCCATAATGCTCGCCACCTACTTTCTTACCAACCCATCTTACTAAACCGCTCTCGTTGTTTAGGAAATAAGTTCCATCTGCAACTACGTTCATATCTGCTTGTACTACTTCAATAACAGTCGCTTCGTTACTATGTAAATCGGCAGTTCCATGTCCACCACCTTCTGCAATATGCGGGGCAATAACTAAAGAAACGATTGACATTAGCTTAATTAAAATATTCATTGAAGGACCAGATGTGTCTTTAAATGGATCTCCAACTGTATCACCAGTAACAGATGCAGCATGCGCCTCAGATCCTTTATATTCCATCTTACCATTAATCATCACTCCTTTTTCAAATGACTTTTTAGCATTGTCCCAAGCACCACCAGCATTGTTTTGGAAAATACCCATCAATACACCTGATACCGTTACACCTGCTAGCAGGCCTCCTAATACTTCAGGACCGAATGTAAATCCAACTAGAATTGGCACAGTAAGCGCTATAATTCCCGGCAAGATCATTTCTCGAATAGAAGCTTTTGTAGAAATGTCTACACACTTATCATATTCAGGTGTTGCTTTGTATTCCATAATACCTGGAATCTCTTTAAATTGTCTTCTCACTTCTTGAACCATGGCCATTGCTGCTCTACCCACTGCAGCGATGCATAATGCAGAAAATATAAAAGGAATCATCGCTCCAACAAATAAACCTGATAAAACATCTGCTTTGTAAATATCAATAGAGTCAATTCCTGATAGTCCAACAAAAGCGGCAAACAATGCTAAAGCAGTTAATGCAGCAGACGCAATAGCGAAACCTTTCCCTGCCGCAGCAGTAGTATTTCCAACAGCATCTAATGTATCAGTTCTGCTTCTAACCTCTTCGGGTAAACCACTCATTTCAGCAATACCGCCTGCGTTATCTGCAATTGGTCCAAAAGCATCAATGGCTAATTGCATCGCTGTTGTAGCCATCATTCCTGCTGCTGCAATTGCAACACCGTATAAACCTGCAAATTCGTGAGAAATATAGATACCTGCAGCTAAAACAAGAACCGGAATAACTGTAGATTCCATGCCTACTGCTAACCCGCCAATTATATTTGTTGCATGACCTGTAGAAGATTGCTGAACAATTGAATTTACAGGTTTTTTACCCATTGCTGTGTAATACTCCGTAACGATACTCATGATCGCTCCCACTACTAAACCAGTAATTATTGCCCAAAAAATATCCATTGAAGTTAAATCGTATCCTCTAATCGTCATGTTCTCTACCATCATAAAGTCAACTAAGAAGTACGATGCGACTGCAGTAAGAATAACTGACAACCAGTTTCCTAAATTCAACGCTCCTTGAACTGAACCATCTTCTCCTTTTACTTTAACAAAAAGAGTTCCGATAATTGAGAAGATAATTCCCAAACCTGCAATTACCATTGGCAATAAGATTGGAGAAAGACCATTAAAACTGTCAGTTCCTGTTGCAGTTCCAAACTGAACTTCAGCACCTAAAACCATAGTTGCTAGAATTGTTGCAACGTAAGATCCAAATAAATCCGCTCCCATACCTGCAACATCTCCTACGTTGTCACCAACATTATCGGCAATAGTTGCTGGGTTACGAATATCATCTTCAGGAATTCCTGCTTCAACTTTACCTACTAAATCGGCTCCTACATCAGCAGCTTTGGTGTAAATACCACCACCAACTCTTGCGAACAAAGCAATAGACTCTGCTCCTAGTGAAAACCCAGCTAAAATTTCGATGGCTAGGATGTAACTTCCTTTTCCTACCATTGTTCCTTCTGGCCCAAACATGGCTAACAGAACAATGAATATACTACCAACGCCTATCACTGCCAATCCGGCAACACCTAAACCCATTACTGTTCCTGCTGTAAACGAAACATTTAACGCCTTCGCTAATGACGTTCTTGCTGCTTGAGTAGTTCTTACATTTGCTTTAGTTGCGATATTCATTCCTAAATAGCCAGCTAATGCTGAGAGAAAAGCTCCAATTACAAAGGTAATTGCAATAATTGGGTGAGAACTTTCTGTCATGGTACCAGACCATGCCAACAAAATAGATGCAATCACTACAAAGTAGCCCATTACTTTCCACTCAGCTTTTAAGAAAGCCATAGCGCCGGTTGCAATGTGATTTGCTAGCTCTTTCATGTTATCATCTCCAGCATCCTGTTTTGTAACCCAAGCCGATTTAACTGCCATTACAAGCAATCCAATAATTCCTAAGAAAGGAACAACGTACAATAAAATATTTTCCATAGTGTCTTTTAAATGTATAGTCTTCTTTGTTTTTTTGAAGTCTCCAAAAGTAGAAGTATTATTTTTTATATGCAATACAGGTATTGAAAGCTACTGAACTGCGTCAACTAAAAACCAGTTTAACTAAAATGACAAGAACTAAAGATCTCTAGTAAGAGTACTTTAAGCGACTCAGCAATGCAAGTAAAATAAAAAAAGCTTGACCGAATGGAAAAGTTCTATTCAATCAAGCTTTAATTTTTTGAAAGGAAATTGCGATCAAATCGACAATGTTACCTCCAACAATCTTTATTTTAAAAGACTACTTAGCGTAAGTAACGTCTTTAACGGCGTCTATCACGTCTTTTATATTTGGCATCCACGCTTCTACTAAAGTTGGGGCATATGGCAATGGAGTATCTTTTGTATTTACTCTTCTAATTGGTGCATCTAAGTAATCAAATGCATTTCGCTGAATCATATAGGATAATTCAGTAGAAATGTTACCTAGTGGCCATGCTTCCTCTAAAATTACCATTCTGTTGGTTTTCTTTACAGATTCAATAACTGTTGCATAATCAATTGGACGAATCGTTCTCAAGTCGATAACTTCTGCACTAATCCCATCTTTTGCTAATTCTTCAGCAGCAGCATTGGCTACCTTCATAATCTTACCAAAAGAAACTATTGTAACATCAGAACCTTCTCTTACAACGTCAGCTTTTCCGATCGGAATTAAATACTCTCCTTCGGGCACTTCACCTTTGTCACCATACATTTGCTCAGACTCCATAAAAATAACTGGATCGTTATCTCTAATAGCAGATTTCAAAAGGCCTTTTGCGTCAGCAGGGTTTGAAGGAACGATTACTTTTAGACCGGGTGTATTGGCAAACCAATTATCAAAAGACTGCGAATGCTGAGCTCCTAGCTGACCTGCAGATCCTGTTGGTCCTCTAAATACCATTGGCGAACCAAAATTACCACCCGACATGCTTAACATTTTAGCAGCTGAGTTAATTACCTGATCAATTGCAACCAATGAAAAATTGAATGTCATGAATTCAATTATCGGACGAAGACCATGCATTGCTGCTCCTACTCCAATACCTGCAAAACCCAACTCCGCAATCGGTGTATCAACTATTCTTTCCGGACCAAACTCGTCCAACATGCCTTGACTAACTTTATACGCACCATTATATAGAGCAACTTCTTCTCCCATCAGAAAGACATCTTTGTCTCTTCTCATTTCTTCGTTCATTGCCTCTCTAAGGGCCTCTCTAAACTGTAGTGTTTTCATAATCAATTTCTATATAAAAGGAATTCAAAAGTAATAAATTGACAACAAAGTATCACTTACTATGTTTCTATTTTAGTTTGTCACTGTTCAAAAAAAAGATTTGCCTCAATACGCTGTTTTTAATTAATTTCGTTGTCCTTCGATGCTAACCAATCGACTATACTTAATATCTTATAAGTAAATAAGTTAATTTAAAAAATTCAATTATGAAAATTTTAGTTTGTATTAGTAAAGCTCCGGATACCACATCCAAAATTGCGTTTACCGATAGCAATACTGCGTTTGACACCACCGGTGTTCAATTCATTATTAACCCTTACGATGAATGGTACGCTTTAGTAAGAGGGTTAGAATTAAAGGAAGCTAATGGCGGATCAGTTACCGTTTTGAACGTTGGTGGAGCGGACAATGATCCTACCATCAGGAAAGCATTGGCCATTGGTGCCGATAGTGCGATAAGAATTAATATGGAGCCTAAAGATGCGTTAGGCGTAGCGAAACAAATTTCGGACTATGCGAAGGAAAATGGTTTCGACATGATTCTTTGTGGAAAAGAAACGATCGATTACAACGGTTCTCAAGTAGGTGGAATGATTGCAGGTTATTTGGATCAGCCATTTATTTCAAATGCATCAAAATTAGATATGGACGGAAATACTGCAACGATTGAAAGAGATATTCAAGGTGGTAAAGAAGTTATTCAAGTAGACACTCCATTTGTATTGAGCGCTGCTAAAGGCATGTCTGAACCAAGAATTCCAAACATGAGAGGAATTATGGCAGCTCGATCAAAGGCTTTAGTCGTGGTAGAGCCAGGTGCTTTCGAAGACACGACAGAAATTGCAGAATATATATTACCTGCTGCAAAGGGCGCCTGCAGAATGGTATCGGCTGATAATCCAGCTGAATTATTAGATTTATTAAGAAACGAAGCTAAAATCATTTAAGACATGTCAATATTAGTGTACGCCAACACGGCGAAAAACAAAGTTCACAATTCAGCTTTTGAAGCGGTGTCTTATGGCGCTCGAATTGCAGAAACATCAGGATATACAGTAACAGCAGTTGTTGTAGGGAATGCAGATAATTTAGATTCTTTAGGTAAATATGGAGCCGATAAAGTAATTCACATTACGAATGATAAATTAGTTGACTTTCAGCCGACTCTAATTGCTGAAGCAATTCAGAAATCAGTGGATGAAAACAATGCCTCAATTGTAATTTTTTCTCACGATTTATCTGGCAAATCAATTGCTCCTATTTTGGCAGCAAAAATGAGTGCAGGTATAGTTACAGGAGCAATTGACCTTCCAAAAACAGATGGCGAATTTATTGTAAAAAAAGCTGTGTTTTCAGGAAAAGCTTACGCCCATGTGAAAATTAACACAGACAAAAAAATCATTTGTGTTACACCAAACGCTTTGGAAAAGAAAGAATTCAATAAAACGGCAACAGTCGTATCAAAGTCTTTCGATTTAGGTGATTCAAGGTTGAAAGTGTTGGAACAAAAAATAGAATCTACTGACGTTCCTTTAACTGAAGCAGAATTGGTGGTTAGTGCAGGCAGAGGATTAAAAGGACCTGAGAATTGGGGAATGATTGAAGATTTAGCAAAAGCTTTAGGTGCTGCTACCGCTTGTTCAAGACCAGTATCAGATATGGATTGGAGACCTCACCACGAACATGTGGGACAAACAGGTGTTGCCATTCGACCAAATCTGTACATTGCAATTGGAATCTCTGGTGCCATTCAGCATTTAGCAGGAGTAAACCAATCGAAAGTAATTGTTGCCATTAATACAGACCCTGAAGCTCCTTTCTTTAAGGCTGCTGATTACGGTATTGTAGGCGATGCTTTTGACGTGGTTCCAAAATTAGTTGAAGCTGCAAAAGCGATGAATAACGCTTAAAAAATTAGAATAAAAACTATTGCACGGTTCACTTCAACTGCACAAGCAAGAGTTTTTGTTTTTTATCTTACTATTTTAGATGGAAAAAATTGCATTAGACATTGTCGGCCTTTCATATAGTCAAACCCAATCTGGAGCATATGCTCTAGTGCTAGGAGAACAAGAAGGGAACCGAAGATTACCGATTATTATTGGGGGCTTTGAGGCACAAGCCATTGCCATTGAAATGGAGGACATGACTCCCAGCAGGCCCTTAACGCATGATCTTTTTAAGAGTTTCGCAGATTCTTTTACCATTACAATTGAAGAAGTGTTGATTTACAACTTAATTGAAGGAATCTTTCATGCTAAGTTAATGTGCCGACAAGGGGAGAACGCTGTGGAGATTGATACGAGAACTTCTGACGCTGTGGCACTAGCTGTTCGCTTTAAGTGTCCAATTTATACGCACGAGTTCATTCTTAAAGATGCAGGAATAATTTTAGACCAAGCGGATGATTCTGATACAAAAGAAGAGGCAAAAACTAAGACTCCTGCTAAAAAACAAAAAAAAGACATAGCTTCGTTGTCGTTAAACGAATTGAATACTCAACTTGAAAAAGCCTTGAATACCGAAGATTACGAAGAGGCTTCTAAACTTCGAGATGAGATCAACCGCAGAGACGGCAACCAAAACTAAGCTCTTCTTTTGAAAAAAAACACATCCATCCTTGTCCTTTTACTGTGCTGTTTCGTACCTTCAGAAGCAATCGCACAAGTCAGCGAGACAGCCTCAATAGCTCCATCAGAAGGCTTTTCTGTTACTTCTTTAATGAGAGGAATTGTTGGAATGGTGTCGTTGCTATTGATTGCATTTTTATTTAGTGCAAACCGAAAAGCAATCAATTGGCGTACAGTTGGAATTGGATTACTGTTCCAAATTGTGATTGCCATTGGTGTCTTGAAAGTGCCTTTTATTCAAGGAATTTTTGGATTTATTGGTAAGATCTTTGTAAAAATATTAGAGTACACACAGGCAGGTAGCCAATTCTTGTTTCAAGGCTTGGTGGTAGACATGGATACCTTCGGATTTATCTTTGCTTTTCAAGTACTGCCAACTATTATTTTCTTTTCTGCTTTAACCTCGGTCTTGTTTTATTTGGGAATTATTCAGAAAGCTGTAAAAGCTTTTGGCTGGTTACTCTCCAAATTATTGCACATTTCTGGACCTGAAAGTTTAAGTGTTGCCGGAAATATTTTTTTAGGACAAACGGAAGCCCCTCTCTTAATTAAGGCCTACCTAGACAAAATGAACAAGAGTGAAATTCTCTTGGTTATGATTGGTGGAATGGCAACTGTTGCCGGAGCTGTGCTTGCTGCCTACATTGGATTTTTAGGTGGCGACGATCCTGTCTTGCGATTGGTTTTTGCAAAACACTTGTTAGCAGCATCGGTTATGGCTGCACCTGGAGCCATTGTAATCTCAAAAATACTGTACCCGCAGACTGAAGAAATTAATACAGACGTTAGTGTTTCTTCAGATAAAATTGGCTCTAACATTTTAGACGCAATTGCAAACGGAACAACAGAGGGGTTAAAGCTTGCTGTTAATGTTGGCGCCATGCTGTTGGTATTTGTTGCCTTTATTGCACTTATTAATGGAGGACTTGGAGCCTTAGCTTCGTTTAATGGTTTAACAGTTGATGCACTTGGCATAGACTGGCACTTTACATCGCTAAATGAAGTAATAGCTAACAATACCTCTTATAAAAGTTTGTCGTTAGAATTTATTTTAGGAACCGTATTTGCGCCTTTAATGTGGTTAATTGGCGTTGCTAAAGAAGACATGATGTTAATGGGGCAGCTTCTCGGAATTAAGCTTGCAGCTAGTGAGTTTGTAGGCTACATTCAATTGGCCGGCCTTAAAGACGTAACCAACGCCTCTCATTTACACTATGAGAAATCTGTTATTATGGCAACCTACATGCTCTGTGGTTTTGCCAATTTTGCTTCTATTGGCATCCAAATTGGTGGCATTGGTTCACTTGCTCCTGGGCAGCGAAAAACCCTTTCTAAATTTGGTTTGAAGGCTCTATTGGGTGGTTCAATCGCCTCGTTAATTTCAGCCACAGTAGCCGGAATGATTTTAGGGTAACACTCTACTTCTTCCTAACCAACTGATTGTTTGCCAATCAGTAATTTATTGTTATTTTTCAGTATTGGTTTGTAAGTGTTTACAAACAGTAGTAAACGTGATTGCGTTTATGCAAGTGGTATGGGCAATTAAACCGAAAAAAATACTCAGTGAAGCAACCGACTTAATCGGAATAAAAATATAGACTGAAAGCAAGTATTCGGACAAAGATTATTCATAGCTGGACAAAAAATAGACCTGAACAATCCTGAAAATAAAGTAAGGCAAACATAAATATTTAGCAAAATGAAACAAATTACATTAACTATGATTGCGATTTTGGTCGCATTTTCCTCATATGCAGGAGACGTTTTGACATTGAACAATGAAAAAGTATTTGAAGGAAAAGTAAAAAGAATTAAAGATTGTTCTGTAGTTTTTAAAGCAGATGGACAGAAATATGAAATACCTGCATCGGAAATATTTTCTATGAGGTTTGAAGATACAGAAGATAAGGTATATACTAATTATTTAGAATTACTTGAAAATAACGGCAACAATAAATGTTTAAATGGACAACTTGATGCTGAGAATTTTCACGGCAAAAAGGGTGGACACTTTGTATTAGGTTTTTTGTTTGGTCCATTTGCTATGATAGGAACAGCTCTTGCAAACCCAACACCATACAAAGGAAAGCAAACTTATATGATGTCTAAACACAAAGATGAATTTAGCGATGCTGAATATTTATCGTGTTATAAAAAGAAAGCAAAAAGTCAATTAATAGGGACGGAAGCCCTGGGTTGGGGAACTTGGATCTTATTATTGCTAATTTTGTAAAACAGAATAAAAGCCCATATCAAACTGTAAAAGTAATAGTGGGTTAGTTTGCGCAGCGTTGTGGCTCGTAGGTTACCTGCCAAATCTTTCGATTTGACTTAAAAGTGGAGAAAGATTTGGCTACTTGGCAAATTGAAAGTTTATCGCTTCGTAATCCGCTACTACTCTTACAGCAATCGTTATGCACAATAAATCACTTACGAAATAGAAATGCTAAAATTCAATTGCAAATGGGGGTATAAAATGCAAATAAATTTGACAAAAAGAATAGTCATTTTGACAATGGCTATGTACTCTTATAATATAGTAGATGCCCAATCTTGGAGCAAATCATTTACAGCGGGAAGCTACGACTCAAATAAGAAATTATTAGGTGGTTCGGAGGTCCTGCAGTTAGTTGACCATAAAAACATACTATTTGCTTCTGTAGGATACTGGGAAGACGCTAATAACATTTGGTATGGTGGTTCAAATAGTAACATTGGATGGGGTCAGGTTAATAGACTAGATAATCCTTCTGCTAATTGGCAGGAAGATTTGTTTCTTGGTGCAAGCTTTCTTCGACCTGAAATTCTTAAACAAATAATTTTCACAAAAGACCAGTTTGGCAGTTCACTGTCATCTCCAGATACAGTTTTGATTTGCGCAGGATACTCGCCAAACTATATTACTAGACAAGTAATTGTAAAAAGTTTCGTAAGAAATGATGTGAATGGAACTTGGGGAGAAAGTCAAATTGTGCAAGGGAGTTTCCCTGCAGGTGAAAACTATTCCATAAGAGATATTGAAATATATGTAGACCAGCAAACTGGATTAGAATATGTTTTTGCTACCGTCGGAACACAAGGCATTTACAAAGGGAAATATAATCCTGTAGCTCCAGGTAAAATCAATTGGATTCCGACAGCAGAATTTGGCCCCCTAAATATTAGGTCTTTAGGTATTGAAGTAGCAAATAGCGCTCTCCACTTTTCGTCAGGAAGTAAGCTCTATAGACGTATTGACGGGGTTTCACCAAGCTATGTTATAGACCATGACTTTAGCGACCTAGGTGCTACAATCAATTCTGCTGTAGGCGGAATTAGAGGGTTAACAACTATCGATAATCCTAGTGGGATTGATGATGCGTTTCTGCTGATGTGGTGTCCTAATGGTCAGTCTCAAGGAACTATTTACCGTCTCGAACCAGACGGCAGCGGAGGCTTCAATCGTATTTATGAAGCTAAATTATCTATATTGATTGAGCGTTTTTTAGTAGGTTCAAATGCGAGTTATGTGCTTGGAGCATACAATGAGTTTTACAAATATATTGAGCCAATAAGTAACGATACTATTCACCTAGTTGGCTTTGAAGTAAATATAACAGGTGGTGGTCATCCTACATGGAACGGTTACTACAAAGGTGGTTTGTTTGCTAAACGAAATTCTAACAGTCAGTATTCAATAGAAGAAATAAATGGAACTATCGGCACAAATGATACTGCTTTAGTTGCCAACAGGTGTTATGTGTCATCTCCATTTTCAACTGAAAACGCTCTCTATTTTGGTGGTTTTGATCCAAATAGTAACTCTTCAACAAACATGGCTTGGGTGTTTAAGAATACCTATCACGTTAATGCGGTAGATGACCTTGCTAAAAATGAAAACAATTTTGTTATTTATCCGAATCCTTCTAGCAATCAACTTTTTATTAAACGTAAAAATTTTGAAGAATTTGAATTTGACATTATTAATCTTTTAGGAAAGAAAGTAGCATCTGGCAAGATAAATGGGCAAACTAAAACGGTTGACATTTCATCTTTACCTCCAAATATTTATATTCTTAGAATTGATAGTGAGGCGGTTAAATTTGTCAAAGTAAACTAATGTGCATGATAAAATCTACCCTACATTAAAACGCAGTGTAGTTAAACGTTGTATGCCATTCGACATAAGCATCAAAATTGAGAACATTAAAAGTAAAAAAAGGACAATTAATTCAACGTCAAGGAGAGCTTGACTCAAAAGTATATAAGGTTGAATCTGGTTTATTACGCAGTTATTCAATTGACGACAAAGGCAAAGAACACATTTATATGTTTGCACCTGAAAATTGGCTAATGGCTGATAATTGTGATGTCAAAAGACCTTGTGAATTATTTATAGACGCATTAGAAGATTCTGTACTTATTGTTTCTGAGAAAGCGGAAACAATTCAAAATGCAGATGTTCATTCCTTGGTGAACCGACTATTAACTTTACAACATCGAATTATCAAGTTAATGAGTTCAAGCACTATTGAGCGTTATGAAGACTTTATTGCGACATATCCCGGCATTGTACAACGAGTGCCTCAAAGAATGATAGCCTCCTATTTAGGTATTACCCCCGAAGCTTTAAGCAAGGTAAAAGGCGATAAAGCCAGGTCTAAATAATTCCGTTTGACTCATTTCTTAATTTATAGTAATGCAAGGCTTTTAATAAGCACTCATCTTCGCATTTTATTAAACTTTAAGAAATGAAACATTCACACGAAACACAAATTGGTAAACCAAGAAAGATTGCAGGGTAATCACTTTCAGTTATACCATCAATAATGATTCTAATGCCAGGTGTCACTACGCTTTTGGGAACAGAAGAAATGATGCACAACTTTGCTAATCTGCCCAATTGAGAGGATAAAATACTTTTTGTAGGCGCATTAGAATTAGTCATTCTTGTGCCTTATTGGCTAACCAAAACAATGAATATGGGGGTTTTTTTAATGCTTGGGTTTATGGGTGGTGCTTTACTTGCAGAAGTCGTACTGAAAGGCGGAGTGCCCATTCCTGCAATCTTTGTAAACCTCTTTGTTTTAAATCGGTACATTGCTTAGAAAACCTTCTTTATCGGGACTTTCAATTTAAAGCACTACATTTTAAAAAAATGAAAAGTACAACAATTCGCCCGAAACAAGTAAAATGGTTAGCTATACTAATCTTGTTAACCACAAGTCGTTTTTCCGTAGTTACCTATTTCCCAGGTTTAGAGATGCTAGGAGGTCCAGACCCCAATGAGTGGTTTGGCCATTAGGTAACAGACACTACCTTGGGTTTATTGGATCCATTTATAGCATATTTAGCCTATACGAAAACAGGATTAAGACTTTGGGGAGCATTAATTACCTGCAACTGTATTGATGCGTTTGACTATGCAAACGGACTATTGACGGAGTACCTTAGTCATCAAATATCTAATCCACCAGAAATGATTTTTGGTGCAATTGCCCTTTTCTTTTGTGTTCAATTAGTGGATATTTATTTATTATTGTTTAAGAAGAATGTAATCAATCATTTTTCGAAAGTTAGCTCGTAAATAGAAAATAATTAACAACCGAAAATACGAGTTTGCATTTTAAACTTTGCTTTTTATTTACCCTATTTTCACGTTACATTCTAAACGTCTAATGCCTTTAATAACAGAAATACCAAGTCTTTTACAAAATCTAGCATTGAGTTTAATTCTTGTTCCCTTAACGGTTTGAATTTATATCCCTTTCATAAATAAGAAATTTTTTTCATTGGCTAAGAAAATAAAAAACGGCATTTAGCATAGAACTGAGCCAAAAAACAAATATTTCTTTACCTTTTTTTAAATTTTATGCAACCAATTTAATTTTATATTTTTCATCATATGGTAATCCTAATTTAGCAATGCTAAAAGCTTGAACAACTAACTTATTACATACAGCAATTAGTGCTAATTTCTTGCTTTTTCCTTTTGCAACTATTCGCTCATATAGCGCTTTACATGCAGGATTGCAATTGCTAGCAATAAATCGGCACATGAGTAGATGATTTCTGATTAAGCCATTTCCTGATTTACTAATCCGACTAACTTCTTTCACACTGCTTCCTGAGACTCTCTCTGCTGGCGCAAAACAATAGAATAACTTTAATTTACTTGCACTCTCAAAATCATTAAACCCATTAGAAATAACAATTAAAAAAAATGCCATTTTACGGCCTATTCATAAGATTGAAGGGATGTGAGTCAGCATTTCACGTTCATTTTCTTTTATCAAAGCCTCTTCTAACTTTTTTATCTCTAATTGAATCGCCTTTTTATACCGTTGTAAATGGCTTAGCCAACACTTTGTATTGCTCCCTTTGACTGTAAACTATGAGGCCTATTACTCGATGTTGTTTGCTGCTTAAAGTAGGTTCTTATACGACTTTTTAGCATTTTGAAGCAATCTATCTACTCAGGATCAGGCTGCCCTATTTCTAAGGTCTGAATAGAGCGATAGAGTGCAATCATTTTTGCATCACTCAAGTCTGTTTTATAGCGCTGTAATTTTATATGGATAAATCCCTTTACATCTAATTCATTTACAACGCTTAATTGAATTCCTTTGCTCGGCAGAAACGCAGCTAATTGCTGATGGTAGCTCACAGTATTTTCCATAACACACCAAAAGCAAGAGTTTAACCATTTCTTAAAAGACTTGAAGCCTTCAATATCATTAGCAAACTGCTCATGCCCCATTGAAGGAGCATAAACATCGCAGATATCTTTTGATAAGTCACTACCTACAAATAATGTATTTCTGCTCATAACATAATGTTTTGAAGAATATAAACTACCTGATTACAACAACCTAAGACGGGCTGTATAGGCCCCAAAAACCGATCGTAATTAAAATAGTAAAAGAGCGGGGATCTACAATGTTGACGGAATTCCTACTTCCAGTATATAAAATCATCTTGTTACGCTCCTTTGTTCTTTAATTTATATTCTAAATTTCAAAAGATTAAAGAAATACAAGCTTAGGATGTATATAGCAAATAGGGAGTTTGGTGGTTTAATAACGTTCAGTGTTATTTACCAACACCGCCAAATCGTTGATTTGGCTTTTACAATGAATAAGATAAAAACAAAATACACCGTTTTAGCTCAGTGCAAACTTAAAAGCTTATCGCTTTCTACCGCCCTACTCGCCATATACTAACCGTTGTATTTAATGCCTAGGTATTTCTAAATCAGCAAATCTTCAGCTTATAAATAAAGTCGTTTTAATTAAAAAAACAGAATGTTATGTTAACATAAACCTGAACACTTACTGAAGTACAAAATGGAATAAATATGGAATTTAACGCGTGTCGCATTGCTGTCATATCTTTATAGTGTATGTGTCATATCGCTTTCAATATAAAGGAAAAGTAACTATTTAGATTTGCATAAAACTTAAAATGCTAAGAATTTGTATTCTAACCCAACCAACTTAAGAAATATTAAAAGAATGAGATTAGAGCGTCATTGGTCGCAGGAACAATTAGCGGAAATGAGCGGAGTAAACATAAGAACTATTCAACGAATAGAAAACGGAGAAAATGCTGGTTTAGAATTATTAAAATCTTTGGCATCTGTCTTCGAAACTAATATTACAGATTCAGATAAAAAAGAAGAAATAGAACAAATTAGAAAAAAAGAAGAACATGTTCAAAATGTAAAAGGGTTTTATGTATTTATTGCGCTAGCGATATTAAGCTTGGTTGGGTTTTTTATTATTGCGCTTTTTAATTCTGATTCAGAGGGCTGGGCACTATTTTTCTATATGCTGATTTTTTATGCGCTTGCTCTGGGAGCTGCTTTTCTTAATGTTTTTGATTTGTTTGGAGAAGATTGAAAAGAAAGATGATTGATGAAAAATTCAAAAAGAAATAATGATTTTTAATTAGTCATGACGGATAACAAACCGAACAAAAAAGGCACTAAAGACAACCACGTGTATGGCTTATTGCGCCTGAATTACTTAATCAAGTTTTAATACTTATTTTATATATTTGTGTCAAACCTGACAAATATGCCTGTCTCTAATCCGCAACAAGCCGAACACCGGCCGTTGTGCGTTATACGAGAAAGCAAAATCAACAATTCCAATATCGGAAAGCCTATAAATGTTCTAGGCAAGCATCAAATAAATATCGTTGTGAAAAAAATAATATTAACATTCTTCTTTTTTGCTTCCATTAGCAATGTGTATTCACAATTTGAAAAAATAGAAACATTCCAGAAAGATCTTATCGAAAATGAAATTACTGGAAGTAATGTTGCTCTAGTTTTTAAAGATGACAAAGTAATATACCATCATATAGAAAATTCCAAGAATCCGAACGGAAAAGCAATTGACAAAAACACTATATTTCCAATATGGTCTATGTCAAAACCGATTACCATTGTGGCAATGATGATACTGCATGAAAGAGGGTTAATTAATTTTGAAGATAAAGTATCTAAATATATTCCAGAATTTGAAAACCTTACGTGTAAAGGAGAAGACGGTATTTACAAATGCAAGAAAGATTTGACTTTGTTTCATTTAATGACACATAGGTCCGGATACAAATATTATGAGAACCCAGAATTTTTTACAAGTACAGTAAAATACGATAATCTAAAAGACTTTGCTTCAGATGTTGCAAATCATCCTGTAGAGTTTGAGCCAGGTTCAAAGTATAAGTATGGTATTAATATGGCTATACTTGGTAGAGTAGCGGAAGTTGTGTCAAAGAAAAATTTTTATGAGTTTTTAAACCATGAAATTTTTAATCCCCTTAACATGGCGGAAACAAAATTTCATTTAACAGAAAGTGATAGAGAAAATTTTCAACCACTGTATATTAACAATGAAACTATTAAGGGTTTTACGAATGAGCTTGACGAGCTAACCTATGACATCAACAATAAAGCATATTTTGGTGGCGAAGGTTTAGTTTCCACATTAAATGACTATTCAAGTTTTTGCCAAATGTTATTAAATGAAGGAATATTTAAAGGGCAAAAAATAATATCACAAGAAAGTATCGATATGATGACAAGGCCCTATTCAAAAAATGATGACAACGGCTTTGAGATAGGTTTTTCTTTTTTTGTATTAACAGATCCCGATCGTGACGGTACAAATTCACCAAAAGGCATCTTTGGATGGTCTGGTGCTCATAATACTCATTTTTGGATTGATTCAGAGAATGATTTGTATGGTGTATTTATGACTCGAGCAAGAGACTTCTCCTTTGAAATTTCAAAAGATTTTAGAAAAGCAGTTTATAGTTCATTAAAAAGTGAAAAATAATATCGTCTACGGTAAAAATAATTGGTGCTGCAAATTTTTATGGCCCAAATTAAATTAGAAGTACAAAGGCACAAAACATCATATAAGCTATGGCTTGGTCAATGCCTACTTGGAAAATTCTGCAGATTTATCAAATCCAGTTTTTATTTGGAGAGGTTCGTGACGAGACACGCCACAGCTTATATACAAAAAACGTTGTGCACAGTAATGAAAATTGTGCCAAATTTCGAAATCGGAGTTGAGAAGCTAGCCGCACAAACAACGCATTTTTTTTGCCGAAACAAAAGCCAATGCTCGAAAAAATCAGACTAAAATCACGGAGTAGGTGATTACTCAACTTTTAAAATAGCGCTCAATTTTAGCAAACATCAATAGAATAAAAGAAATAATACAGTTTTTAGAAGATTAAAGCGAAATGTGTTAAAGCATATAATTTCAACTATTATTGAGACCAATAATAAAACCAATGAACAAAATTATAATGATAGCAGCAGCAACGGAAAACAACGCCCTGGGAAAAGACAACACCGTACCTTGGAATCTACCCGACGACTTTAAGCGGTTTAATAAACTAACTACGGGCCATAAAACTATTATGGGGCGAAAAACTTTTAAGAGCATGCCCACGCTTTTAACTAACCGTGCACATATTATAATTACAAAGGATAAGAATTATAAAGTCGCTTTTGACGAGTGTATTGTTGTGCATTCATTGAAAGAAGCAATTGCACTAGTAGCGAACGACGCCTTGTCATTTATTATTGGCGGAGGGGAAATATACAAGCAGGGTGAGAAATTTTCGAATGGGATTGAACTTACGCGTATACATACCAATTTTGAAAATGCCGATACCTTTTTTCCGGCTATTGACCTAAATGTTTGGAAACTTGTTTCAGAAAAACATCATTCAGCGGATGATAGACATGCCTCTGCTTTTTCGTATTTAACTTATACGCGGAAGTAATCACTTTTCGTTTAAACACCTAGCTCTTTATTTTCGTATTATCTCTAATCTACTTATGAAGCGAACGAATAAAATAAGGATGCGAAAATAATTCTTTACGTTGCACTTTAACTACTCTTGACTTTTTTTTAAAATTACACTTGGAAGAGAAATCTGGTAGATGTAATTGTCGAAATTGGACTTATTGCAAGCCTATTTATGAATAGAACAAAAAGCTCACGCTACTCCAAAAATTGCAAAAGCCTATGTTTTGCCAATACTTATGACAGAAAACATCGGAAACCAAACAGAACGCAAGCGCTATACACAACACCGGTAATCGTTGCACAACCCTATAATTTGGATAAGAACAAGCTCATTTAAGCCATTTTAAGGAAGGGTTTAATTTAGTTGAAGTCGATTTAGAGTCTAATTTTCTAAGCTTAAAGTTGAATTTATAATCTCTAAAAGCACCCTTTTTACAAGCCTAGTCAAGGCTCTTTACCTTACTTTTTGCAGTTTTTGAGTAAATTTTAGGTATTTCTTGAGATTGTACGCAATGCCAGCGATCATCATCCATTTATTTGCTTGTTTTATTCCTATAGTTTTCACTTTGTACGTGCCCATAAATTGAGTTAGTGTGCCAAATACAGTCTCTACGGTACTTTGTCGGTTCCCTTTTCATGTACACTTACCTAATGCACTCCTTACTCGCTTTGCGTTACGTTCATATTCTACTCTGTGGTGCGTTACTGAGAACTTCTTTTCTTTGGTTCTTGCACCCATGCATCTACTTAAAAGCGGAGATCTTTTGCATTGATAAGTTGTTCCTCGGTATTCTTTCTTTAAAGTTTGTGTTCACGAATCTCTGAACTCTTTGGAAACAGGTATCTTTTCTCTGGTTGGATAAGGGTAATAATCTTATTCTTTGTTGTAAACAAAACCGTCAGGACCTCCCTTTTATGGGCCATGTGGAGCAATATAACTCTCTACGCCTATCTTCTCTAAAGATGCATAGTTCTCATCACTGCGGTGACCGGTATCTGCTATGCAATTGCGCCATAACAAGCCCTGCTTTTGTAGGCGAGGTTTTAGCCGTTTTACAATGACTTGTAAATACCGATTGTCTCACCCATCAACATGATACGCTCTAATGTCTGTGATTACATGCTACCCCATATCTTCACTCAGCTGACTTCGGTAATTTAACTTCCTCGCCTTCCCAGGTTTTACACTTATTCGATCATCAGGATCGCTTGGGCTATAATGCGTCTTGTTATTCGTATATTTTGCGTTATTCCTTCCCCCTCCTTGGCGCATGTTGTGGTCTTTTGACCATCTTCTTGGACTTACTTGCTATAACCTATAATTATACTTTATTTGCGCTATTGCTGCGTTGGTCCTAATCTGATTTATCTTGCTACGCCTTACGTTCTGAGTATTCTTCTTTATCTTTTGTGCTAATGTGACGGATTTTATGGAGGTGTTCTTCTAAACTCTCTGCAGGCACTTTTAATTCGAACGTATCCATAGAAGCATTCGCTTTTACCGGGGCAGAATCTATCGCCTGTGCATGACCGCTTAACATTCCCTTTCTACACACATCTTTAGAACTTCGGTGAACACTTCTTCAAATAACTCTTCAGAAAATAGCTGTCGAGTTATACTTATTGTTGAATGCCAAGGTAAATCATCATCGATGTCATACCCTAAAAGAAAAAGAATATCTAAGCACTTACTACAATGGGTTATAAATTTTCGATCGCTAATTCTGTTCTCCATATAGCCCCCCAAACAAAGCTTAAAAAATACAATTGGGTCGATACTCTTTTGTCCACTTGTTCAATAACATGGGCCGTTTAAAAATATAAATAGTCCAAGTTTGGTATTCCTCGAAGTTGACGGTAAAAGTTTTCCTTAGCCACTCAATTACTTAAAGAAAAGGAAGCAAATAGCTTCTCTTGGTAATGTTTCTTGCCTTGCATACTAAGAGGCTAAGCCTTTAGGCCTTTATTCCAATTGTTTCAACTTCTCCTTATTAACATTAACTTGTGCAACATGCACACTATGTAAAACGCATCGAACACGCATTTTACACTAAACGTTATATGGTGTTTAAAAAAACAAGATGATTAACCATAGAATAGCGAAATGAATAATACTTCAACAAAATCCTCATATAATATTTACCCTGCCATTTTAATAATTGTTTTATTGCTAATAGAAATGGAAATAATTGACCATTTGTTCCCTTATCCAGGCTTTGGGGTAGTCGTTTCTTTCCCTACTATATGGGCTCTGTTCTGTATTTATCATTTCGGGGATATTCTTAACTAAGAAATTGAAGTTTAAATCACGAACCGCAATTTGATTGATAATATTTATAATAAACTCATTCTTTGTAGCTCAATTCTACCCAAAACAAGTTGGATTTACAGTTTTTTAAAAAATCGTACATACATATGCTGTCATTAATAATTATGAAAAAATTACCGAAAATGATTTAGAACATTATTTACAAAACTGCAAAGAAATTGTGTAAATTGGTGTATTGAGAACATTATGTTCAATCAATACCTAACTAGTCTTATACGGTGCTATAAGTCATTATGAGTCCTACTGAAAATAGTATAAGCTAAAAAATATTAATTATGTACACAATAGTTTATGGTTCAACTGCAAATCGGGATTTAACTGCTAAGGATAATTCAAATATTTTAGAAACGTCGCTCGATTTTAATGAAAAAAACGACGTTTCAGGATGTCTTATTTATCACAATCATAGGTTTGTTCAGATATTGGAAGGTGACAAAACTATAGTAGAAGAACTTTATTTAAATATCAAAAAGGATAAGCGTCATTCTGATGTTACACTTTTATATAACCCTTCTAAAAGAGAAAGAACCTTTAGTAATTGGAGCATGGCTTTTATTGATCTTAGCATTGATAATGATAACACTGAAGAACGTAAATTATTCAAAACTAATTTAATTACTTATTCGGAATTAGCAGAGACATCTGACCAAGCATCGGCAATATTTTGGAGTGAAGTAAAATTGATTTTAGAACAAAACAACTTATAATAAAAAATATAGAGCATTTGGCAGACCTTACTATTAACAGAGTTGATGGCAATAACTATAGGTTGTATAAAATTGAAAAAATTGAGCGTTGAAATGACAAGCTCCAAAATATTCAAATCGTTACCGCCAATTAAAAAATGGATAGTTTAAATGTAGCAATTGAAGAATATATCAAAAGCAAACAAATTATACTGTACTAATTAATGGTAAATGAGTAGTGGGGAAAACTCATTATTATAAATAATGTTCTTAAAAAATCTATTCACAATACTAGCACATATTCTGACAATTCTGTCAGGTATAAATCAGTTTATCTATCCCTTTTTGGATTATCTAAACTGAAGAAATTCAGACTCAAATTTTTCTACCAATATGTCCTCTTTTAAAAAACAAAGCATTTAAGCTATCTGTAGGTTTCGGCAAGGCAATTGCAAGATGAATTTTTGCTCTTAAAAACTTAGGGGATATAATAAATATATTTTAGAGGTTACGCAAAAAGAAGATTGAATTGACTTAGATCGACGAATAATATACTTTTATGATTTAGAGAGAAGAAATTCAAATTTACCATTGCATGAATTAATTGATTTTATTAATACACTAGTAGAACATAATGATGCAAAACAACTCTCATTGCTAATGAAGACAAAGTAAAAGATGATATCTATAAAGATCTGAAAGAAAAAGTTTTGTTGCTCAAGATGAATTTGAACCTGATTTAAAAAAAATAAATACAATAATTAATTCTAGATATAGCCCTTCTTTTAAAAACATACTAAAAACGAATCTGAAAAACTGCTAAAACAAGTTCAGCTTTTAATACCAATTAAGTTTTTTATTGCTGCATACCATTGCAAAATTAATTATTTTCAAACGTATAATTGGTGAATTACAACTACTTATATAACGAGCAAACGAGAAACGAAGTGTGCGACATTAGGTGACTATATCGGTATAAATCAGACTTCTCGCTATCTATCTTTTTGTCTAAATTGAATAATACTCTCGACTGAAACTCCTTTGATTCGACTGGTCAGCCACCCAATTAAGTCCAAATACAAAAGAGGTCTTCGTTCATAAGGATCTTCGACTATTGTTGTTAATTTTTCTTTTAATTCAATGAAATGATGGATCATTTCTGAACGTTGAAAATGCACCGTTTTACGAATAAATAAAATGATTTCCTTTTGCACTTTTTGTAAATCTCCAAACTTAATTAAATAGCGGTAAACACTTTTTAATTGATATTCTACCAATTCATCATTCCCTAATTCATAATGAGCAACCAAATTCAAAATACGAGAGAAACACTGCACATCTTGCCTCAAATACTTTTCTTTAACCCCATCGTGAATGACTTTATTAAGGTATAGGATACAATTTTTAAAGTCGTCTGTGCCAAAATACAAACATGCAATTTTATAGTGAAACACCTGAACTCTATTTTGATCCAAGTACGCTTTATTTTCATTCGTCCATTTATTTAATTCTACAATAAATTGATCGTTTCCACGAAAAGCACCTTTCAAGAACAAATAATTCAACTTGGCCAAGTGTTGATATACCTCTGCCAATATTCTAGTACTTACATCAAAATTGGTTAAATTATCATCGATAAATGTGTTGAACCGATGAAATAGTTCGCCGAATTGACGCGGTTTATTTGAATAGTACAAAGCCGAAAGAGTGTTATGAATTCCTTTCAAATAAAAAATAGGGTCTCTATTTAACAGAACTTTATTCGACTCTAAAAGCTCTATCCACTCCCTTGCATGGCGATAGCATCGAGCAAAATTTTGGGTAATAAAATAGTACCATGTGTATGACATATGGTAATAAATTTTTCCTTGAACAGAACTATCTCCTTTAGCAATATTTTTGATTTTCTCCTCAAATAAAGTAGTTGCCTTTTTAAACTGCAGTTCATTCTTAACATGACCATATTTAAGGTAATACTCATAGAGAATCAAAGCCACATTTGCCCACGAATCTCGCACCAATAAGTTTGTTCGAAGATGCTCGTTCATTTCGACAATTTCAAGTGCTCTATTCTCTCCACTTTCTGTCACAAAAAACAACTCTAACTTTCGCTCCATTTCTACAATTGCATAAAGCGAGATATCGTCTTGAGTTACTGATGCAAAGACCCTCGCCCTTTTTAATTGCTCCAAGCTTTGAAGGTATAACCCCTTAGAATACAAAACATTTGCAAAACTTAACAGCTCGTGAATTCGAATTGAAGCATCGTTATGTTTTAATAAACGCAAGCTGACTAATAATTGCTCGTAAAGGTGCGATTTCAAATTCGCCAATGCACTGACACTCGTATCTGAAAACCGTGCTCTAATTTTTGCCGAATCGTACTCTACTTGTTTGTCAAAACAATCAAATAAGTCTAAAAACTTAACCTTCTTATCTCCAAAATTTCGTTTTGCATATAATCGAAAATGACGCTTTTCGGACTTTGAAAGTGCCTGAATTAAGATATGAAGAGAATTGGACTTGAACATATGACCATTTTATTGCCTAACTATATTACAATTAAAGAATTGCGACTCCCCTAGTCGATTTAGCCATCTTAGCACACATCATTTTTGATTTCGCCTTGATCATCAATCCTAATACTTTTGAATGTAGTATTAAATACCATAAGTAGCAACAAAAATTAAAAATTAAAATTGTGAAGGAATACGTTCAAATATTTGACACTACACTAAGAGATGGAGAGCAAGTTCCCGGGTGTAAATTGGGTACCAATCAAAAGGTTGAAATTGCTAAAGAGCTGGAGCAACTTGGCGTCAATGTTATAGAAGCGGGCTTTCCAATTTCAAGCCCTGGAGACTTTGAAGCGGTTCAGCAAATTGCATCAACGATCAAAGGCACTACTATTTGCGCTTTATCAAGAGCTGTAGACAAAGACATCCAATGTGCAGGAGAAGCATTGAAACATGCTGTAAATGGAAGAATCCATACCGGAATTGGAACATCAGATTTTCACATTTTTCAAAAACTAAATTCGACAAGGGAAAACATTTTAGAGCGAGGAATAAGAGCTGTTAAACTGGCTCGTAACTTGGCTCCAGAGGTAGAGTTTTATGCCGAAGATGCAGGAAGAACGGACAATAAGTTTTTGGCACAAGTGGTCGAAAAAATGATTCACGCGGGAGCAACAATTATTAATATCCCAGATACAACAGGCTATTGTTTACCCCATCAATATGGCGAAAAAATTAAGTATTTAATGGATCATGTTCCAAATATGGACAAAGCAATTCTCTCGACACATTGCCACAATGATCTAGGGTTGGCAACCGCAAATAGCATTGCAGGAATTCAGGCGGGCGCTCGGCAAATTGAATGTACAATAAATGGAGTAGGTGAACGAGCAGGAAACACTTCGTTAGAGGAGGTGGTTATGATTTTAAAACAACACCAAGACATTCAACTACATACTAGTATTCAAACAGAACGTCTTACTCATCTCTCAAGAATTGTTGAGTCTGAAATGAACATGCAAGTTCAACGGAACAAAGCAATTGTTGGTAGAAATGCATTTGCTCATTCTTCGGGCATCCACCAAGACGGAGTAATAAAAAGCAGAGAGACCTATGAAATTATTGACCCTAAAGAAGTAGGCGCAGGCAGCACTCAAATTATTCTTACTGCAAGAAGTGGACGAGCAGCAATAAAATACAGAGCAAAATTATTGCACGTCGATTTGAGTAAGGATCAATTAGAAGAGGTGTATCACCGCTTCTTGGAAATTGCGGATCGAGAAAATCAAATCGACGATTTACAATTAAAAGAATTATTAAACAATGTAATAGTATGTCAGGCACAATAATCGATAAAATTTGGGATCAACATGTAGTTAAAGCGGTCACCGAAGGAGTTGACGCACTATATATTGACACACATTATATTCATGAAGTTACCAGTCCTCAAGCTTTCACCGGTTTAAATGACCGTGGACAAAAAGTCTTTCGTCCAAAGCAAACCATCGCAACCGCGGATCACAATGTCCCAACCGTAGATCAGCATTTAACAATTAAAAACGAATTGTCCCTAAATCAAGTTAACACACTAATTAAGAACTGTGTGGACCACAACATTGAATTATTTGGGATTGGGCATGAAAAAAATGGGATAGTCCATGTTATTGGACCTGAAAATGGACTAACGCTACCGGGAATGACCATTGTATGCGGAGACAGTCATACATCTACTCACGGAGCGTTCGGAACGATTGCATTTGGAATTGGCACATCGCAAGTAGAACACGTTTTATCTACTCAATGTCTTTTATTGGGCCGACCTAAAACAATGCGAATTGAAGTAAACGGAAAGTTGGGAAAAGGAGTCGAGGCAAAAGATGTTGCGCTCTATATCATATCTCAGCTGGGTACAGAAGGTGCTACAGGGCATTTTGTAGAATTTGCAGGAACGGTATTCGAAAACTTCTCAATGGAAGAACGGATGACCGTTTGCAACATGAGTATCGAAATGGGAGCAAAAGGAGGATTGGTTGGCATTGATCAAACCACTATTGATTATATCAAAAAACGCATTGACCATTTGAGTGATAAAAAAATTAAGAGCTGGAAACTGTTAAACTCTTCGTCAGATGCATGTTTTGATCAGGTGATTGAATTGGAGGCCTCCACCATTACTCCTATGATTACTACCGGGACATCTCCTGATACAGGAATAAACATTACGAGCAATGTAAATTCAACTTCCCGAAATAGCGATAAAGGATTGAATTACATGCAAATTGAAAAGAATGAAGTTTTAATTGGGAAGTCAATTGATTACGTATTCATTGGAAGTTGCACCAACGGTAGAATTGAAGATTTACGAAAAGTAGCAGAAATCGCAAAACATAGGAAAAAAGCAGACCACGTTACCGTATGGATTGTTCCTGGTTCAAATCAAGTAAGAAACCAGGCCATAGCGGAAGGTCTTGATGTTATTTTTAAAGACGCTGGTTTTGAATTTAGAGAACCTGGCTGTTCTGCTTGTTTAGCAATGAATGAAGACAAAATTCCAAGTGGTGCACTTTGCATTTCCACCTCGAACAGAAATTTTGAAGGAAGACAAGGAGATGGTGCAAGAACGATACTGGCAAGTCCGATTACTGCTGCAGCAGCGGCAATAAAAGGAGAAATAACAGACCCACGCACCTATTTAAATTAATATGAAAACGATTCAATCCACAGGAGTAGTATTGGCCATTGATAATATCGATACAGATCAAATTATTCCTGCAAAGTTTTTGAAATCAACAGAGAAAAGTGGTTTTGGAAAACATCTCTTTGCAAATTGGCGGTATAAAAAAAACGGTAATCCAAATCCTGATTTTGCCTTAAATATGGATCAACATAATAGTTCCATCTTAATTACAGGGAATAACTTTGGATGCGGCTCCAGCCGAGAGCATGCTGCTTGGGCAATTTCAGATTATGGAATTAAAGCAATTATCTCAAGTCAGTTCGCAGATATTTTTAAAGGAAATGCGTTAAACAATGACATTCTTCCAATCGCCCTCAAATCTGAAGATGTATCTCTATTAATGCACCAAATAGCACAAAATCCAAAAACAAAAATCGAGGTAAATATCAATCAACAAACAGTTGAAATTAATGAATCAAATTTCTCGTTCAATAAAGGTTTTGAAATCGATCCGTTAAAGAAGAAATTCATAGTAGAAGGGATTGGGGACTTGGAGTTTCTGCTAAGCATTCAAAAAGAGATAGAAACATTTGAAAATTCGCATGTGGTATGAAAAAACAAATAGCAATTATAAAAGGAGACGGAATAGGACCTGAAGTTATCAACCAATCAATCAAGGTCTTGAACGCAATTGGCGCTCGTTTCGATCATCAATTCAAATTCGTACCTGTTGATATGGGGGCTTGTGCAATTGATAAATACGGCGTACCCATAACAGATAACGATTTAGAGATTTGTGCACAAAGTGACGCTGTACTTTTAGGTGCTATTGGAGACCCCAAATACGATAATAATCCAAGTGCTAAGGTCCGCCCTGAGCAAGGTTTATTGAAATTACGTAAAGATTTAGGTTTGTATTGTAACATTAGGCCCATTGTAACCTATGATTCAATTGTTGACAATTCTCCTTTAAAAAATCACCTTCTGAACAAGATTGATTTTGTCATTTATAGAGAGTTGATTGGTGGAATTTACTTCGGAGAAAAAACATTGAATAAAGAACAGACGGAAGCGAGCGACTTGTGTTCCTACTCAGTTGAGCAAATTGAACAAATTACACACAAAGCTTTCAAGGCTGCTGAAATTAGAAGAGGTAAATTAACACTCGTAGATAAAGCTAATGTTCTAGAAACATCTAGGTTGTGGAGAAAAGAGGTTACCAGAATTGCCAAGCAATATCCAAAGGTAGAATTGGATTTTCTTTTTGTAGACAATGCAGCTATGCAAATCATTCAGCAACCAAAATCATTTGATGTTATTTTAACGGAAAATATGTTTGGTGATATCCTATCGGACTTAGCGAGTGTTATTACCGGGTCAATTGGAATGCTTCCTTCTTCCTCTATAGGAAACACTAATGGTCTTTTTGAGCCAATTCATGGTTCATATCCGCAAGCAAAAGGTTTAGATATTGCAAATCCTAATGCAACTATTTTAGCGGTAGCGATGATGCTTGAGTACTTCGAAATGTTTACCGAAGCAGGCGTAATTAGAAAAGCAGTTGCCTGGGCAATGGATCAAAATATTGTTTCTAGGGATATTTCAACCCAATCTCCTACTAGTTGCAGTGTAATTGGGGATTTAATTGCCAACCACATTGAAAGCTTTGACAGCAGTACCATCAACAAAAAAAACATGGAAGAGTCAAAAGGGGTATTGATCTAACACTTTTTTTATTCGCTCAACACATTACTCCTTATAGCTCTCTTGGTCGGCAATTGGAATATTTACACCTTTCATTCCCTATGGGTTTAGCTATTTTTATGATTTGACGTTGTTAACCTCATTTCAGAAGCAAGAACAGCGTACCTTTCCTACTTTGATTTTTTAATACAACTTTAGTGTCAATTGATTTTCCTAGCCATTTTTTCTTTACCCATGAGGATTCCCGATTCCGAGTGCGGCCGATAAAGCCCTCTGATAAAGATTTATTACAAAGAGGGTTTGGAGAACTTTCTGAAAGATCCAGATACCTGCGGCTCTTTCAAACAAACAATCAACTAAGTGATGCTGCGTTGAAATACTTCACTGAAATTGATGGTGTGCAGCATGTTGCTTGGGGGATACTCGATGAGTCTGGAACGGAGTCTATACCTGTTGGTGTAGGACGCTTTGTGAAATACAAAGAGGAGCAAGATGTAGCGGAAGTTGCCATTACAGTAATTGATTCACACCAAGGCAAAGGCTTAGGAAGACTATTATTTGTCACGTTGAATTTCATTGCCGCCAAAATAGGATTAAAAAAACTCAGGTATTACGTGTTAAGAGAGAATCATTTTGCCATAAACAGTCTTAAAAAATTTAATATTTTAAATCAAACAGAAGAAGGGACAGTGACTATACTCGACATTGCAGTTATTCCAAACCACATGGCAATTAAAGATGATGTTAAGATGCAGCGATTTATTGCGGCCATGAAAGTAGTTGAAGAAAAAATGAGGTTATAAATTTGAGCTTACAAGTCTATGTTGCGCATAAAATTTCTAAAAATTATTATATTAAAATGACCCTCAACATTTTCCAACAAATCGCCCAAGTTCTGCTCGAGAAAGGCAATCATAAATGCCTTGCTAAAGCAGCAGATTTGAACAACGACTCGGTACAATCAAAAAGCTTGCATTTAAGAGAATTAGACTTGAATTCGAAAGATGTTATTTCAATCGCTAACGTTCTGCAACTCGACACAAACCTAACTTCGATTAGTTTTAGCCACAACCCAATTGGGGATTTAGGCGCAGTTGCACTTGCAACAAGTTTCCCGAAGTCTGTTCGAGAAATTGGAATGGAAGGTTGTAGAATTGGCGACAAAGGTGGAGGGGCAATTCTAGAGTTGGCTAAAAGCACTCCGTCGCTTCAGATGATTTGTATAGCACAGAATAACTTTTCAGCAACGCTTAAAAAGGAGTTCCACGAGTTTAGAAAAGCTCGCCCGAATGCGATGATAGTAACCTAATCTGTTACAGATTAGATCAGATTTTCGAGAATTATCGATTCTCCACGTATTTTTGGAGCACAGAAAAATGTGTTAGCAGTAGTTAAATACTCGTCTCCTGATAATTCGAAATCTGCAAATTAAAAACTGATTTCCCACTTGTTGCAACATTCATTTACGTTCCAACTAAAATCAACCCGACTTGCAGAACTTTAATGAAGAGCACTTCAAAGCTCTGAGAGAAAGCAAAGAGTCAATTTTATAGCTCACAGAAACAAATGCCCACCCATTTTGAAATACATACCAAATCATTCGAAATTATTTAATCGAACAAGTCTTGGTCGTTGAGACGTTAATGACGTCGCTTAACGCTGAGTTAACCAAACTCTTTTCATTCCTAATTACAGAGAGCACAGGAGCTGTAAACGTACTGGGTGTCACTAAACTTAAAATAAAGGGACTACCGTAGATCGTTTAACCTCATTTAAAACGAACATGCTTTTAATTTGAGCAACATTCGGCAATGCGGCCAATTTTCCAGATGAAAATTTATGATATGATTGCAAATCCTTTACGACTACTTTTAAGAGGAAATCATTCGCCCCTCCCAACAAATAACATTCAATGACCTCCGGAATTTTTTCAACTGCTTGATTAAATTCCTCTATTCCTTCTAATTTCTGACTTTCTAGCGACACTGAACAAAAAACAACCATCAAGTTTTCAATTTTGCTTACATCCAGCACTGCTACGTACTTTTTAACAAGGCCTACTTTTTCATACCTCCTTATCCTCTCATAAATTGGTGTTTTTGTCAACTTTAAATCAGCTGATATTTCTTTCACATTGATATTAGAATTATTTTGAAGTAACCCCAACAGTCGTTTATCAACAGCGTCTAATTTAATCATAGGAATCTTTCCTTATTGTCATTTTGTAACAGGGTAATAAATATACGAATTCCTAATTAACTCTAAAAAAAGGGATATATTCCTAATATAGGCTCTTAAACAGATACCTAATCCTATTGGGTGTAATTTTAAAGCATTATTTATTAAATAAAAATGAAATGAAATCAAAAATGCATCCAGAAAGCCTTATGATGACATACGGGTATAAACCCGAACTTTCAGAAGGAGCAGTAAAACCTCCGATTTTTCAAACTTCTACATTTGCTTTTAAAACAGCGGAAGAAGGCAAAGCGTTTTTTGAAGTGGCTTATGGTCTTAGAGAAAAAGAACAAAGCGAAGAGTTAGGTTTAATTTATAGTAGAATCAATAATCCGAATTTAGATATTTTTGAATCTCGACTATGTTTATGGGATAAAGCAGAGCAGTGTTCTGTTTTTGAAAGTGGAATGTCAGCGATTAGTACCGTGTTTCTCGAATTCTTAAAACCCGGAGATCTATTGCTTTATAGCATGCCTACTTATGGAGGAACAGACCATTTTATTAATAATTTTTTAAAAGATATTGGTGTCCATTCCGTGGGGTTCAGACCGGATCACAGTAAAGAAGAAATAATACAGTTAGTTAAAGACAGTGGCAAAGCAGATAAGCTGTCTCTACTTTTTATTGAAACACCGTCCAATCCAACAAATGAATTGGTTGACATCGAGATGTGCAAAGAAATAGCGAATCATTTTGAGCATGAAAAACGAATTTACTTGGCCACAGACAATACTTACATGGGCCCAATTTGGTCTAGCCCTCTTCAACATGGAGCAGACCTGGTTATTTATTCTGCCACAAAATATATTGGCGGACACAGTGATTTAATTGCAGGTGCAGTCTTAGGAAGCTCAGAAGTAATACAACGAGTAAAGACGCTACGAACTTTCTTAGGAAACATGGCTAGCCCGCACACATGTTGGTTGCTTTTAAGAAGCTTGGAGACTTTAAAGATCCGTATGGAGCAGCAAGCAAGAAATGCACAAGATGTTGCTGAATTTCTTAGTACCCACCCAAAAATTGAGAAGCTTTACTATTTAGGCTCTTTAAAAGAGACTTCAAGAAGTTATGCCATATATAAAAAGCAATACTCTTCGCCAGGAGCAATGATTGCTTTTAACATTAAAGGCGGTGAGAAAGAAGCATTTCAATTTTTGAATCAACTGAAATTAGTAAAGTTAGCCGTGAGTTTAGGTAGCACAGAAAGCCTAATACAACACCCCGCTACCATGACACATGTAGGATTATCTTCTGAATTAAAACAGGAAATTGGAATTACTGGTAATCTCGTTCGCCTTTCCGTTGGAGTAGAAAATAGTGAAGACTTAATTGAGGACATTAATAACGCTCTCAATACGATACATTAAGCTATTTATATAAACCTTGCAACAAGCAAAATTACATCTTACTAAATTATTCCTTTTTTGAAAGCTATTTGAAGTAACAAAGAATTTGAAATTCTTTGTTACTTCAAATAGCTTGTTGTTTAGTCGAATTAAATTATAGATCATAATAAACATTAAAATGGGCCTGAATTTATTTTTGAACTTGGCAATTTAAAAAATTTTAATAGCCATTAAGCAAACAAATATGAGCGCACAACAGGCACTATTGCAATGAATATACAAATCGTAGACCTAGGCATTGAGGTTAGAGGATATGTCACACAAGTTGACTATTGCATGTAAAGCACAGGAGTTCTTCGTTGCCCATTAGACGATTTGAATTTGTAAAACACCAGTTTAAATAGGCTACAAATGGTTGATCATTTGATCATAAACATGATATTAGGGTATTCATTCTGTTTTTGGAATTTATACTTCAGATTTTGCCGGAGATAGCTTTCCAAGAAACAACCTATCCAATGATTATGTTAGTTTTGGGGTTGATAACGCTCAGGACACTTACCAATACTTGAATTCAAACCCTGACGCTACCTTTCCAATAACACCAGACATAAACGACAAATAAGGAATTGCTAAACAGATTGGTTACACTCAAATTCTAGCTACTGACCCTGAAGGGAATTTAGCAATTTTACATTATATCCTGGAAGATAAAATCATGCTTAAAGCATGCATTAATAAAACTTTTGAAGCAATACCTTATCGAAGTAGTTGAAAGACTTAGGAGATAAAAATCGAAACGTTCTATCTTCTCACAGTTTCTCATTTAACCAGAACTTCTGTTTATATCTTGTTGCTAAATTCTGACTAAATCATTTCTATTACAGGCATGACTGTGTTACATTTGATTTGAATTTAGATTCTATTAAAATGCAGCAATACCACGATTTATTACATCATATCTTAGAGAACGGAGCCACAAAAACAGATAGAACCGGAACAGGAACTAAAAGTGTATTTGGTCACCAAATGCGTTTTAATTTGCAAGAAGGGTTTCCCATGGTAACTACCAAAAAAGTTCACCTCCGCTCTATTATCCATGAATTACTTTGGTTCTTAACAGGAGACACGAACATCAAATACCTAAAAGACAATGGCGTTCGCATTTGGGACGAATGGGCGGATGAAGATGGGAATTTAGGCCCGGTCTATGGCTCGCAATGGAGATCTTGGCCTACACCAAATGGAGGGTCGATTGATCAAATTCAAAAGATTATCGATCAAATAAAAAACACTCCAGACTCTAGAAGAATTATTGTGAGTGCCTGGAACGTAGCAGAGGTAGAAAACATGGCCTTACCTCCTTGTCATGCTTTCTTTCAGTTTTACGTTGCCAATGGAAAGCTTTCCTGTCAACTCTACCAGCGAAGCGCAGATGCGTTTTTAGGTGTTCCTTTCAACATTGCATCTTACGCTCTTTTAACCATGATGGTAGCTCAAGTGTGCGATTTACAAGCAGGAGACTTTATTCACACTTTGGGCGACGCTCACCTGTATTCCAATCATTTAGAACAAGCTGAATTACAATTATCTCGTGACTTACGGGGACTTCCAACCATGACACTAAATCCTGAAATCAAGGATATTTTTGATTTTAAATTTGAAGATTTTACATTAGAAAATTATGACCCACATCCACACATTAAAGCTGCTGTGGCGGTTTAACTTCGACTATCGCTCAATCTGACAACCGCAATATAAACTGTGTTGTGATTTTAAGAAAAGCGTATTCAAGCAGCAAAATATTTGCGCGAATAAAAAACTATTTTAATTGAAAAATTAATTACCGTACTCCGACTCCGCTCAGTATGACAATTTACGACTACCGCTCAGTATGACAATTAAACACTCAGATCAGTATGACAATTTTCGAGTCTACTGAGTTGACTAATTATAAATAAGACAACTCCTTCGTTAAGTGCACACTTTCGATTAAAGCTCAATCATTGTCAGGCTGAGCGAAGTCGAAGCCTAGACAAATAATAACATGAAAATATCCCTTATAGTAGCAGCATCAGAAAACAACGTAATTGGCCGAGATAACGACCTGCCTTGGAAACTACCCAATGACATGAAACACTTTGTGCGCACCACAAAAGGACATTGCATTCTAATGGGGCGAAAAAATTTGGAATCTTTTGGCAGATTATTACCCAAAAGAACCAACATATTACTGACTCGAGATCAAACGTATAAATTTGAAGGTGCAGAAATATTTTACGATTTACAAAATGCCATTGACTTTGCTAAAGAAAGCGGCGAAAAAGAACTAATGGTAATTGGAGGAGGAGAGATTTATCGCCAATGTATGCCATTTGCAGATTGTATTTACCTTACAAGAGTGCATGCAGAAATTGAAGGCGATGTATCCTTTCCAGAATTAGACACTGCCTTTTGGGAATTAAAAACTGAAGAGTTTCACGACAAAGATGTGAAGCACAATTACAGTTTTACTTTTCAAATATTTGAAAGAGTGAAGAGTGCATAGTCTATAATTTATCTGAACTTCGACTCCGCTCAGTGTAACAAATTACGCTCAGAAATCACAACTAATCAATAAAAATCGCTATTTCGAGGTTTCGAAATGGCGCTTTTTATATGTTATGTTAATTTGTTTTAAGCTACCTTCAGCTGCTTAAAAGCTGACTTATCAAATCTACTTTTGGCGTATTTCAAATTGATTCGCACCTCTTTTTCCATTCCAGATTCATTGGTTGGCATTTCAAACATGTGCTCCAATAATATTGCTTCGCAAATTGATCGCAGCCCTCTTGCTCCTAGCTTATATAAAATTGCCTTTTCAACAATAAAGTCTAACACTTCTTTGTCGAATTTCAATTCAAACCCATCCATTTCAAACAACTTAATGTATTGCTTTAAAATTGCATTTTTGGGCTCTGTCAGAATTCTTTTCAAGGCCGCTTCATTTAAAGGCTCTAAATAAGTCACCACAGGAATTCTACCAATCAATTCAGGAATCAAACCAAAAGATCGAATATCGGAAGGAATTACGTAACGCAAAAAGTCTTCTTTCTCAATTACCTCTGTATCTGTCTTGGCTTTAAAACCAAGCGCATTCGAGTTCAATCGTTTTCCAATGACCTTCTCAATTCCTGAAAAAGCTCCTCCACATATAAATAATATGTTTTGGGTATTGACTGAAACCAACTTCTGCTCTGGGTGCTTTCTTCCTCCTTGCGGCGGAACGCTAACTGCAGAACCTTCCAATAGCTTTAGTAAAGCTTGCTGGACACCCTCTCCAGAAACATCTCTTGTAATAGAAGGGTTATCCCCCTTTCGAGCAATTTTATCTATCTCATCAATAAATACAATTCCTTTTTCTGCTTTTGACACATCGAAATCTGCTGCTTGTAATAACCGAGATAAAATACTCTCGACATCTTCACCAACGTAACCTGCTTCCGTTAAAACAGTAGCATCTGCAATACAAAAAGGAACATCTAATAATTTAGCAATGGACTTCGCTAAAAGTGTTTTTCCACTTCCAGTCTCTCCTACTAACATTACGTTTGATTTCTCAAGCTCAATATCTTTAATAGTATGCGCCTTTACTACTCTTTTATAGTGATTGTAAACCGCGACAGAAAGCACTTTCTTCGCCTCTTCTTGGCCAATTACGTACTCATCTAAATGCTTCTTAATTTCGGCAGGTTTATGAATTTTAATGTTAAAATCCTTGGCGGTCGGCTTTACTTCCTCCTTAACAATTTCGCCAGCTTGTAAAATACAGTTATCACAAATGTGACCTGTGATACCTGCAATTAATACATTGGTATCTTTCTTATCTCGTCCGCAAAACGAACAGTAAATTTTATTTTTGTCGCTCATGATCTTTTCTCTGTAGAAAAATTCAGCCCTATCTCGAAGATCGAGATAGGGCTAAATTACGTGATTTTATGAGATTTATTTTCTCGCCAATACTTCGTCAATCATTCCGTACTCCTTTGCTTCAGCAGAAGACATCCAATAATCTCTATCAGAATCTTGTTGCACTTTTTCATAAGGAGTTTTAGAATGCTTTGATATAATATCGTACAATTCTTTTTTCATCTTCAATACCTCTTTTACAGCAATTTCCATATCAGATGCTTGGCCTTGTGTTCCTGCCATTGGCTGATGAATCATTACTCTTGCGTGAGGTCATGCTGTTCTTTTACCATCAGCTCCTGCACACAATAAAACAGCTCCCATAGATGCTGCCATTCCTGTGCAAATTGTAGCTACATCTGGTGCAATGTATTGCATCGTATCATAGATACCTAAACCTGCATAAACAGATCCACCCGGGGAATTCAAATAAATTTGAATGTCCTTTTTTGCGTCAGCAGACTCCAAAAACAACAACTGTGCTTGAATGATATTTGCTACTTGGTCGTTAATTCCTGTTCCTAAAAAAATGATTCTATCCATCATCAATCTAGAAAACACATCCATTTGAGCAACGTTCATTGACCTTTCCTCAATAATATAAGGAGTCATTGACGCTTCTAAATAATTATCAACGTGCATACTGTTTAAGCCTGCATGCTTGGTAGCATAACTTTTAAATTCTTTTCCGAAATCCATACAAATTTGTTATTTAGTTCTTTTTTTCTCAGCCAATTTTACGAAATCGTCATAAGAAATTTCTTTCTGTTTAATCTTCGCTGTTGCGTTGTAAAACTCTCTCAACTTGGCTGCATATAGTTGCTCATATAACCGTTTTGCCTCCTCTTGGTTCTCCAACACTCTGTTCGCAGTTTCATCCATTTCTGCATCTTCCATCATGTTGCCACCCATACCAGAAAGCTGCTGAGCAATTAGCCCCTTTGTGTGAGCTACCACCTCTTCTTTAGTGACTTCAATTTTATTGTCTTTGATCAATTTATTCTCAATCAATTGCCATTTTAAGCCTAGTGCGTATTGCTCATATTCTGATTCAATTTGCTCTTTTGTAATTGGCTTTTCATTGGCGTTCATCAACCACTTTTTCATGAATTCATCCGGCAATTCTAATTTCGCTTTCTTAATTAAATGGTCTTGCACCTCTCTCTCGAACAACTGCTCAGCGTTTTGTTCGAAAGACTTTGTCATTTCAGCTCTTAGCTTCTCTTCCATTTCAGCTTTTGTCTTCACAGTATCTTTGCCATAAATTTTGTCAAAAAACTCTTGGTTCAACTCAGCTTCTTCCATTCTATTAATCTTAGAAATGGTATACTGAAACTCTGAAGTTTGGTCTGAAATGTATTCTTGATCAATTCCTAACCAAGCTGCAACGTATTGTGCATCGGCTATTTCTTGTGGCTTCGCTGTAACAATATCTCCTGCTACTTTACCAATAAATTTCTTTTGATTCTTTTTATCGTTAACGGTTCTAATGTTCAAGACAGTTTCATTCGTTATTCCACCTTCTTTAACAGTCTTGCCTTCTAATTCCTCCCACTTGCCAAAAAGCATGTCTTCATCTTCCGACTTGTCTGCTTCAACCATTTTTCCGTATCGCTTAGCAATTTCAGAAATTTGGTTTGCAATCATTTTTTCATCTGCCTTAATTACAAGTTTCTCGAACTTGTCTTTATCGGTAATGTCAATTTTTACTTCAGGAGATATTCCTATTTCGTAGGTAAAAGAGAATTCTTTTTGCTTGTCCCAATCAATCGCTGCTGCATCCTCTTTCTTTGGGAGCGGATTCCCTAAAACGTCTAATTTGCTGTCGCTAATATATTTGTAAAGGGTATCAGATAACACTTTATTGACTTCTTCAACCAACAAATTTGTTCCTACCATATTTTTAACCATGCCCATTGGCACCATACCTTTTCTGAAGCCCGGTAAATTAGCTTTCTTTCGGTAATTTCTTAAAGCAGTATCTACTTTGTCCTTGTAATCTGCTTCTTGAATTTTGATTGTAATTTCTGCGTTAAGCTTGTCAATTTCTTTTTTAACTACTTCCATGTAAAAATTTGTTTAAAAAAAATGGCGTAAAGCAAAAGCTTTACGCCACTAAGTGGTACGGATGGAGGGACTCGAACCCACACGCCGTGAAGCACCAGATCCTAAGTCTAGCATGTCTACCAATTTCATCACATCCGCATTTCAATACAATAAGAACTTTACCCAATTAATTGGGGACTCAAAAATACTAAAATTTATAATAAATGAGAAAAACAATCTTGTTAAAAGAATCAAATTTATAGCACTCCAAAACATTCAGGTTTTGACCTATCATTGGTGAGCTTTTCAAACTTAGAATTTGGAACGATTACCTCGAAAAAAAGCGCACTCTAAACGTCTCTTATTTTCTCCATTTTGAATCTTCAAAAGCAACAACAAATCAGTGTGACTTGTGTAATTTGGATTTTCAAATATTAGCACTATGAAAATTGATCCAAAAGAGGTATCTCTAGGTAAATTACACAACACATTATTAGGATCTGTAGGCCCACGACCTATTGCCTTTGCAAGTACGATTGATAAAGACGGAAACAAAAATTTGAGTCCGTTTAGTTTTTTCAACGTATTTAGTGCCAACCCTCCTATTGCTATTTTTTCGCCCGCTAAAAGCGGAAGAACCAATACCCAAAAAGACACTTACAACAATGTAAAGGAAGTTGCTGAATGTGTCATTAACATCGTAAATTTCCCTATCGTGCAACAAATGAGCCTTTCTAGCACCGCTTATGGTCCAGAAGTTGATGAATTTGTAAAAGCTGGTTTAACAGCTATTCCATCAGAGACGGTGAAACCATTCAGAGTAAAAGAGTCTCCAGTTCAAATGGAATGCATTGTGAAAGAGGTGATAGAATTGGGCAACGAAGGTGGTGCAGGAAACTTGGTGATTTGTGAAATAAAATTAATTCACATTGATGATGCCATTTTGAACGAAGACGGCATGATTGATCAACATAAAATAGATTTAGTTGGCAGAATGGGAGGCGATTATTATGTAAGAGCCAATGGAGAAGCATTATTTGAAGTTCCAAAACCGATTCGTCAAAAAGGAATTGGCGTAGACGCTTTGCCAGAAGCAATTAAAAATAGCGCTGTTTTAACCGGCAATGATTTAGGCATGTTAGGAAATGTTGAGGAATTACCAACGATAAGCTCTACCAGCTTTTCAGAAAACTGGGAGAGTAAACAAAAAGCTGCTCAAGAATTATTGAAACATGCAAATGTTGAAGGAGCTTGGAAAGTATTGATAAAATAGAAAGTACGACGTTATTAGAAACAGGATAAATACAAACGGCGAAAGACTCAGAGAGAAAATGGATGTTCGAGTTACGGATTTACTTTTTTACGGAGTCTTTTGTGCTTTCAGATTTAGATTTTAAAAGTTTTATCTATAAAAAATCCAATTGTAATCATTATTTCTAGCCTCTCATTTGTGACACTACCATTTTCGATAAAGATGTCTTGATTGTTTCCAGTTGCTAAATAGCGACCTTCCAACCGAACGTAGCTGTTATCATTGGGTTTGCATTCTCCTCCTAACGTTATGCCATACAAACTTATACCTTCGTATACAGGGATAATAGAAAACCCAACGAAACCAGTTTGATATAATCCATTAATAAATCCATTTTCATCCTCTGAAAATTCCCCACGAGCAGTTACACTATATTTTGGTGTAAACTGATAACGAACTGTTAACAAACCAGCATACATGAGAGATGTCTTATCGGCATTACTCAAGTCAGTGTTCGTTTGTGTTCCTAAATCAAACCCAGCAGTTAAATATATTTTATCCTTCCAATTATGGTTCAGGTAAATATTGTTGTAAAACCGATATTGGTCAACCGCACTTGAATCGTCACTTTCTCTCCCGTACATGTTAGAATATGTGATGGATGTATTTTTTGAAAATTCTTTTTTCACCAGCACTCCTACTGATTTTGCGTCGTTATTGTCTACATGACGGTTGTAACCGTTTGCTACCCAAAATTCAAGATTCCAATTGTTTTTAGCCTCATAACTCAACTTTGCACCTGCTTGATAAAACGGCTCATTGTAAGTTATAAAAGAGGTTTGGCCTAGCATGTTTTCTTTGGGAAGAAAACTCTCTGTCCCTATATGAGTTGCAAAAAAACCCATATCTAACCATAAACCATCTAACAATTTAAACCCTGCATTTGCTTCTTGTAGGTTGTTAAAGTTACTACTCCATGTCGCTTGAGGAATATCTCCGTCGTGATAAATGAAATTTCCACGAATATTCTTACCAGTGTAATGTAACCCGATTTGGGCAACATTAACGCCAAAGGTATTATCTCTTGCCCCAGCGGTAGTATAAGGCTGAAACGTTTGCTGATTTAAGTCATTGCTAAAAGAAGACATGTAACTATCTACATAAGCTGATATTTTTAATTGACTTGTGTCTTTTTTTTGCGCCTGAATTGAAATTGAAACAATAAGAAACAAGCTACTAATCACTACTTTTAGATACATCTTGCTGGGTTTAATTTTACTCTTCCAAAGTAGCCAATATTTTAAACTACTCAAAATAGAGTTCTCAAAATGAACACAATTTGAGTATTGCGTAAACTTTTTGTTGACAAAAGGCAGAAGTTAATTCCAAAATTTTTGGTGGCTTAGGTTCCAGAATCAACCGAGCAGCGCTTTTAACTCTCGCAGAGTCTTATTGTTTTACTTTAGATGATGAAATTTCTACTACCTTTCCTTTTATTTACACTTAGCTTTTACCTAAACGCCCAGCACCAGGCATATTTAGACATTGGCAATGTTAGGGCGTTGGTTAGTTCAGATGGATTGCTTTTTCAAGATACTACTAATCGTGCAAATTTTGAAGTACCCAAAGGAGATAGCGTTCATACCATTTCCCTCTCAACACTTTGGATGACCTCCATACATCAAAGGAATGGCTTTCCTCATTACTCGTTCGGTTATGATGCTTATGGCTATGGTCGTTTTGATGTACAAGACTTGTTCAAGACCGGACCTGTTGATGTTGTCCATCAAAAAAGAGATACAAGCAAAAAGTTTCAACGATTATGGAAAATAAACAAAACTGAGATTGACCGACATATTCAAAATTGGAGCAGTCAAACTTATCAAGCAGATTCTTCAATTTTAAATTGGCCTGGAAATGGGAATGCGAACACATCCAAAACATTAGCCCCTTTTGAAGATTTAGATGGCGATAGCATCTACGAACCCAACAGCGGCGAGTTCCCAATAATTAAAGGCGACCAAGCAATCTTCCTGATGATCAATAATTTTAAAAACAATTCTGCTGATACTGGATACACATACATCAGAGACCCCAACCAACCTTGGCTTGTAGTAGACTCATTTGCATCAGAAACTTTCGGGTATACACAAACTGAGATTCATTATATGATCTATGCCCACAATTCAAGTCAAACTCACATTGCGAATACAGTTTTTATGAATTTAAAACTTTTTAACCGTTCTAATAAAGGTGAAGATGACTTAAAAGATTTTAAATTTTCTATTTTAACAGAATTCACCTATGGTAACAATGGCCTGCACTTTATTGGAACAGACACTACAAAGCAACTCTACTTTGGGTACAATAGCGGGCTAGTGTCTGACAGTACAGGGGCGCCACACACCTATAGAGCTCAAGGAATGAAGCTATTGTCTAACTCCTTAACACAAACAATGCAAGTTCCCGTCGATAACAGAACAGTCCCTGTTTTTGAGCTTCCAATACGTGTTGCGAATTTCCAAAAAAACACATGGCACAATGGTCGTAGGTTGCGCAGTGGAGGCAACGGATTTAACACCTGTATCGATACTTCAACAACTCCAATATTTATGTTTCCAGGTGACTTGGCAGCCCCAAGAGATAGTTCACATTGGTCTGAACTCTACCCTTGCTATAAAGATAGTTCCATAAAAAACACCCCCGGTATAAGGAGAATTATTGGAACTCCAAACGTGTCCTCTCAATTCAACCACGGCTCCAGTTTAGAACTAAACTACGCCTATGTATTTGCACAAGACACAGGTGGAGTTGTCGCTTCTATAACTACTTTGCAAGTCGCTGCAGACTCCGTTCAAGCGTTTTATGATAGAGAAAGAATTGTTGGAATTTCAGAGAATAAAATTGAAAGTCAATTGGACTTTACCATTTATCCAAATCCTGCAAGTGAGTCGATCTCAATTAAAACTGATCTGATCAATTTTGAGGTTGAGATTATTAACCTGAAAGGGCAAACCATTCAACGTTTAAAAAATTCGAAAAACATAGATGTTTCTCCTCTTCATCAAGGAGTATACTTTGTGCGAATTCGGAATGAGTCGAGCATTGGTGTTCGTCGATTAGTTATTGCAAAGTAGATTTTATTCCCTATAGAGTATTGATACCGATACAGTCGTCTAATGTCGCACACTTCGTTACTCATTTGCTCGTTATCTAAGAATTCGGCATTTACCAATTCTGAGTTTTAAAATAGTTGATTTTGCGCTAGTATGCAGCAGTATCAATCTTAATTGGTATAACTTTTAAGAGGTATCGTAAAACAAAAACTCCCACCAAGCAGACAGGCGGGAGTTTTAAATTTTACCATGGGTTAGCTGAATGTTTAAAGAACGATCCATGGTGGTTATTTTGCTTAACTAAAACAACAAGACAAATGTGCAGCGAGTTAAGGCGTTCATCAATACCCAGAAACAGGTATATTCTTATATGTAGCCATGATCCATTGCATATTTCACCAACCCAACTGAGTTCTTGCAATCGGTTTTACTTAATAAGTTTCTTCTGTGTGCTTCGTCAGTATGTTTAGAAATAAAAAGCTTGTCGGCAATTTCTTGAGAGTTCAATTATTAGTTTTTAATCTATTCAAAATATCAAATAACAGGAGTTAATTAGACTCATCAAACTCTTAATGAGACTACTTATTTTTCTTAAAGACCTAACTCTTCATTTCTAGTTATTTATAAAAAAAATATTTATTACACCGTCTTAAGTCGTCCATTCGTAGCTTCTCCTTCCGATTTTAACATGGTTCACGGTGCACTATTTATTCTGCATTATACCTTTTGTCTTTCCACATTACCTATGCGTAATTTCGCAAACCAATTGGAAGAAAATATGGATTATAATTTCTCAGAAATAGAAAAAAGATGGCAAGCGTATTGGCAACAAAATCAAACCTTTGCTGCTGCTGAAAAAAGTGACAAGCCGAAGTATTATGTTTTGGACATGTTCCCTTACCCATCAGGAGCTGGACTGCACGTCGGTCATCCACTAGGTTACATTGCTTCAGATATTTATTCTCGCTACAAACGTCATTTAGGCTTCAATGTTTTGCACCCAATGGGATACGATTCTTTTGGTTTACCCGCTGAGCAATACGCCATTCAAACTGGTCAACATCCAAAAATCACAACAGAAGCAAACATTTCTACTTACCGCAGACAGTTGGATCAAATTGGATTTTCCTTTGATTGGAGCAGAGAAGTTAGAACATCAACCCCAGAGTATTACAAATGGACGCAATGGATTTTTGTTCAGCTGTTTAATTCTTGGTACAACAAAGCAAGCAATAAAGCAGAGGATTTAGAAACGTTGATAGCTCATTTTGAAGCAAACGGAACGTTTTATTTAAAAGCACATACCGATTCGGAATTTGATTTTTCTGCTGCAGATTGGAAAAAATATTCTGAGAAAGAACAAGCAGCTGTTTTAATGGATTACCGCATGGCGTTTTTGGCTGATTCTTTTGTGAATTGGTGCCCTGCCTTGGGAACTGTTTTAGCAAATGACGAAATTAAAGATGGCCTTTCTGAAAGAGGTGGGCATCCTGTTGAGCAAAAGAAAATGCAACAATGGAGCATGCGAATTACTGCTTATGCACAGCGCTTGTTGGACGGTTTAGAGAAAATTGATTGGACGGATGCAATCAAAGAAATTCAACGCAACTGGATTGGAAAATCGAAAGGAGCTTCCATCTCTTTTGATGTAGAAAGTTCAGAAAAGAAAATAGAAGTATTTACCACCAGACCTGATACTGTTTTTGGAGTTTCGTTCATGGTAATCGCACCTGAACATGAGTATGTTTCTGAATTAACCACCGAAGCTCAGAAAGAAGAAATTGAAGCCTATGTAAAATATGCTGCCTCTCGTACTGAAAGAGAGAGACAAACTGAAGTAAAAAAGATTACTGGAGCATTTACCGGCTCTTATGCTGTTCATCCGTTTAACGGAAAGCAAATTCCAATTTGGATTGGTGACTACGTTTTAGCAGGTTATGGAACAGGCGCTGTTATGGCAGTTCCTTCCGGCGATCAAAGAGATTGGGATTTTGCAAAGCATTTCAATTTAGAAATTCCCGCAGTTATTGAAGGACAAAATGTAAACGACGGTGCAGATGATAACAAAAGTGGAATAATTTGCAATTCGGATTTTTTAAATGGCTTACCAGTTAAAAAAGCGATTGGCGCGGCCATTAAAGCCATTCAAGAAAAAGGCATTGGAAAAGGGCAAACGAACTACCGTTTAAGAGATGCTGTTTTTAGCAGACAACGATATTGGGGAGAACCTATTCCTATCTATTTTGAAGACGGAATTGCGAAAACAGTACCAGAAAATGAATTGCCTTTAACCCTACCTGAAGTAGATAAATACTTGCCTACCGAAGATGGCGAACCACCATTGGCAAGAGCAAAAGATTGGAGCTACAAAGGCAATCCGTTAGAAGCTTCAACAATGCCTGGATGGGCCGGCAGTTCATGGTATTTATACCGCTACATGGACAAACTAAGGGAAGGTGATTTTGCCTCAAAAGAAAGTTTATACTATTGGAAAAACGTTGACCTTTATTTTGGTGGAGCAGAGCATGCAACCGGGCATTTACTCTACTCTCGTTTTTGGACAAAATTTTTAAACGATAAAGGCTTTCTTTCAATTGACGAGCCATTCAAAAAGTTGATTAACCAAGGAATGATTCTTGGAAATTCTAAGTTTGTATATCGATCTATTTTAACAACAACTTGGACAAATAAAGAAGAAAAAGAAGTTGAGAAACAACATTCTATTTATTTATCGAAAAGCATTTCTGAGCGATTTGTAAAAGACGAATCTACCCCAGACGATTTAATTGAACTAACAAAGGCAGTTGAAGAAGCAAAAAGAACTGTTTACACAAGTGAGAACCTTCTTTGGAAGGAATCTGAATTGTCTCACAAAATAGCAGCTGTTAATATTGATATTTCTATGGTTGAAGGAGTTGAATTAGACACAGATAAATTCAAGACGGCCAACAATGGTAAAGAAAGTACAGCACACTTTGTGTTAGATGAAGGCAAATACATCTGCGGTTCTGAGGTGGAGAAGATGTCCAAGTCTAAATTCAACGTTGTAAACCCTGATCGCATTGTTGAGAGATATGGAGCAGACACTTTGCGTTTGTATGAAATGTTTTTAGGGCCACTAGAACAGGCTAAACCTTGGGATATGGAAGGCATTGAAGGGGTTCATCGTTTTCTGAAAAAGTTCTGGAGACTGTTTCATAACAAAGAGAACAGCTTTATAGTATCAGAAGAAAAAGCAACCAAAGAAGAGTTAAAAACGCTTCACAAAACAATCAAAAAAATTACGGAAGACATTGAACGTTTCTCCTTTAACACGGGAGTTTCTGCCTTTATGATTTGCACAAACGAATTGACTGATTTAAAATGCCATAAAAAGGAAATTTTAGAACAGCTCGTTATTTTAATTGAACCTTACGCTCCCCACATTGCAGAAGAGCTGTGGAACAAGATGGGATATCAAACTTCTATTTCAACAGCTAATTTTCCAAAATTTGAGAAGAGTCATTTAATAGAATCTTCTCACAAGTACCCTGTTTCATTTAACGGTAAGATGAGGTTTACGATTGAGCTGCCCCTAGATTTAAGTAAAGACGAAATTGAAAAAACAGTCCTAGAAAGCGAAGATGCAGCAAAGTGGTTAGAAGAAAAGACTCCAAAAAAGGTAATTGTTGTGCCAGGCAGAATTGTTAACATTGTAGTTTAATATGAAATGTTTTGCTTTCGCTTCCCTTATCCTTATTTCCTCAGGATTCTGAAAATGAAATCCGAAAATTTGATTTAGGCATAAATGCTAAACGTAGCTTCTCCGATGTTTTAGCGAAAAGTAAAGGCACTTTATTATGCGAAGATTTTTCGCCACGAATAACCGGCCATCTTGGTTTAAGCCTAATGTATAATCCAAAACCTTTCTTATCAGTAAGAAGCGAATTCAATTCCTACATTAGAGGATACAAAATAAAAGATAAGGTGTTTTTTAACTCTCCAAGCCCATCGAAAATTGAAACTGTTTTTAGTTTTGTGCATTTAGACATCGCTATTATTGCCAAATTTAAGCTTGCAATCGATGTTAAAAATGGGCATATTTTTTTTAAGAAGCTGAGTTTATTAAGGCATTGCAATTAGAGAATGAACAACCGTAAAGACACATGACGACTCGCCAAGATTACAAGCAACTGAGCAGGACTTCACCATCGCAAATCCAAACTCAGATTTTTTAAGGAAACAAGACTATAGAATAACCGTTGAAGCTGGATTAGAGTTTAGAACGTTCGAGATAGCTCTGGTTTCGAACGTTGGCTTAGCTAATATTTCAACTGTTCCCTCCAATGGATTCTATACTCAGAATAGATTGTTCAGAATTGATATTGTGGTGTTGCGCTACAATAAATAAATTCAACGAAAAAAGTAGCAATTCCTTTTTCATTGTAACTAATAAGATATCAATTGTAAATAACTATTCCAAAGGCTTACTGCTGTTCCAAAACAGTGCTGTAATTTTGTTGTAAATACAATAACAACAGGTCCAATATCATCAAAAAATTATTTTTGTGGCATATTGGAAAACTTGCAACTGAAAAGAGATATAAATTGAAGAAGAGATTAAAGTGGATTAGTGCAGCATTAACTGCCCTGTTGGGAATTTTTGTTATTTTATTCGTTGTTCGTTATAAAGGCGAATCTATCATTGAAAAGCCAATTGTAATTGAGCAAGACTCAATTGTTCCATTGACTTTATTGTATGGTATTGAAATAGATTCTTTTGAGGTAATTGAATCAAAAATCAAGAAAAACGAGTTTTTGGCGAATATTTTACTACCCCACTCGATTGACTATGTAACGATAGATCGATTGGCGAAAAAGTCAAAATCCATTTTTGATGTCCGTAAAATTGCTGTTGGGAAAAAATACACATTGCTCCTGTCAAAAGATAGCTCAAATAGAGCGCAGTACTTCATCTATCAAATTAATGCAATTGATTATATTATTTACGATTTTACCGACTCAATTGATATTCAGCGAAAGCAAAAGCCAGTTGAAACTCAGATAAAAACAGCTTCAGGTGCGATTAATTCCTCCTTATATCAAACCCTGCAAGAGGCAGATGCAAACCCATACTTAGCAGTTAAATTGGCCGATATATTTGCATGGTCAATCGATTTTTATAGAATTCAAAAAGGAGATGAATTTAAAGTGATTTTTGAAGAAAGGTTTGTTGACGGAGAAAGCATTGGAGTTGGTAAAATTGAAGCAGCGGAATTCAAACATTTTGATAGAAGCTTTTTTGCTTTTGGTTTTGATGTTGACGAAAAAAGAGAGTATTACGACGAAGAAGCAAACAGTTTAAGGAAAGCATTTTTGAAATCCCCCCTCAAGTTTAGTAGACTGAGTTCTCGTTTTACTATGCGCAGATTTCATCCAGTTCAAAAACGTTGGAAAGCGCATTTAGGGACTGACTATGCTGCATCACGAGGGACTCCAATTATGGCGACCTCTGACGGGGTTGTGATTAAAGCAGCTTACGGAAGAGGAAACGGAAACTATGTTAAACTAAGACACAACTCTGTTTATGAAACACAGTATTTGCACATGAGTAAACGCAACGTAAAAGTTGGAAAACAAGTACGACAAGGAGATGTGATTGGCTACGTTGGCAGCACAGGTTTAGCAACCGGGCCTCACGTTTGTTATCGTTTTTGGAAGAATGGCATACAGGTGGATCACTTGCGGGAAGATTTCCCTTCTGCTGAACCAATTTCTCCGAAAATAAAGGCTACTTTTATTCTAAAACGAGATTCGCTGCAAATGGATTTGAAAGCGTTGAAGATTGGTGATTAAATTTTTAATAGCCAAATCTAAATACAAAGGGGTTATTATAAAAAATTACTTTTTAGCTTAAATTTTCAAAGATTTTCCTTTTTAGACTTAATAATCGAGACAAGTAATTTAACTAAACTTCTAATATCAGATTCAAATGTTTTATCTTCCTTTTTATTGAGGTAATTCGTTTCAAACAACAAATCAATCCCATTATCAGAATCTTTGGCTTCTTATCCTAAAATTGAAAGTTTGTGACTAAAATCAAGTTTCCTTTCTGCCTGGTCTGATTTCCTAATTAAATCTCAAGCAGTAGTTTCGCTTCTTAAGAGCTACTTTGAAATCACAAATTCTTTCTTGTTATCAGCAAGATTCTTACAAGTCTTTACACCCTTCAAAGCGAACTGAACGCTTTTATCATTCACTAAATCCCAACATTATTACAGCTTTCAACTGAAAGCTACTTCAAATATAGTTCAGTATGACAATTGTTAACCGTTAACAATTTTTCTTTACCTCTAATTGCCAATCTAAAAAGCATCAAATACAATTAAATATTCATTTTAAACTGTCAACTGCACATTGTCTACTAAAGTTATAGCTTCTCGCCACAATACTTGCAATGCTTTGCATTATAATCGTGCCCATCTTTTGAGCAATGTGGACAAGATTGGGTAGTTATCTCATCCTCGTCTCTTGGCATTTTAGACTTTGCAATTTCGCCACCAACAATTCCGGTTGGAACTGCGATAATACCATAACCTAGCAACATAATTACAGAAGCCAAGGTTTGACCCAAAGTTGTGCTTGGAGCAATATCACCATATCCTACTGTAGTAATGGTTACAATGGTCCAATACATAGAAGTTGGTATACTTGTAAAGCCATGCTCAGGCCCTTCGATAATGTACATTAACGTCCCCATAATCAGCACTAAGACTACAACTCCACCAATAAAAACGATAATCTTAACAGCACTAGCTCTTAGAGCATTCTTTAGAATATTAGCCTCCGATATATACCGGGTTAACTTTAAAATTCTAAAGATTCGAAGTAACCTCACTGTGCGTATTACCAAGAGGTACTGCGGACCTGCCACAATTAAGGAAATATAGGTTGGAAGAATGGAAAGTAAATCAACAATTCCCATAAAACTTGTAACGTATTTCCATGGCTTATTAATCGAGATTAGCCGAAATACATATTCAATTGAGAATAAAATAGTAAAAACCCATTCTAGTATAATTAAGAAATCTCGATACTCTACATTGATGCTATCCACCGTCTCTAACATCACAGTAATTACTGAAGCGAGAATAGCCCAAAGTAAAATCACATCAAACAACTTCCCGGAAGGCGTATCTGCTTCAAAAATAACTTCATGCATCTTGACTTTCCAATCAGGAGCCGCTTTTTTATCTATTTTCTCAAAATCTAGTTTTGCCATAATTTCAGGGCTAAAAGTAGTTATTTTGTACCTTAAATTGAAATGACTTAAATAGGATCAGTTACAATCGTGAATGAGTTTCAAAAGCGTATTCAATGTGACACATAAAAAGTATATCCAGACCACATGCAAGACGAATTTAGAACCATTGTAATCGTAGATAAGAGTGACCATCTACTAAACCATGAGAGTAATATTTTACTGCAAGGATCCTGCTTTGCTGAAAATATAGGAGCGAAGCTATCCACTCTTAAATTTAACTCTTTATCTAACCCCTTCGGCATTAGCTACAATCCAATTTCCATTCACCAAAACATTATTCGAAATGAAGTTTTAGAATCTGAATTACAAAATATTGAAGGCATTCACTTTTCATATCAACTTCATTCAGAATTAAATTCAGACACTCGAGAAGGTTTACGTCACAATATAAATCAAGCAGTAAAAAAGCAAAGAGCCATTTTAGAGAAAAATGGGGCCTTATTCATATCCTACGGAACTGCATGGGTTTATGAGCTAAAAGAGAACAATACTTTAGTAAACAACTGCCACAAGCAACCCTCAAAATTATTTCGCAAGCGAATGCTTTCTGTTGATGAAATAACAGCCTCTTGGAAGGAAACGTATGTATACCTCAAGGCAAACTTCCCTAAAAAAAACATCCTATTTACAGTAAGTCCAGTGCGGCATTTAAAAGATGGCATTCGAGAAAATCAACTTAGTAAGTCAACTTTGCACCTTGCAGTGGCAGAAATTTGTTCCACTTTCAACAATTGCAACTATTTCCCTGCTTATGAATTAATGATGGATGATTTAAGAGATTATCGATTTTTTAAAGACGACTTCATACACCCTAATCAACTTGCCATCAATTACATTTGGGATAAATTTTCTACTTCTTATTTTGAACCTACAACAGTGTTACTCAACCGGCAAATTGAAAAACTAAATACCTCGTTGCAACACAGAGCATTTCAGCCAGACAGCAAAAAACATCAACAGTTTTTATTGAATTTAAAGTCAAAGATTAAGGCCTTTCAACTCGTTCACGATTTAGATTTTAAAACTGAAATTGATTTTATTAAGTCGCAGATATTGTAATTCTGCTTCGACTCCGCTCAGTATTCCAAAAAGTTGAGCATTCTCAACAAATAAACTTAACCCTCTTTATTCTCTGTTCAACATTCTATTTTTCGTAATTCTACTTAGTATCTTTGGAAAACATAAATCAGCACTGTGCAAGAATATCCTTCTAAATTATTAGGCAATGCCATTGAGCAATTTTCATCGTTACCCGGGGTGGGTAAACGAACTGCTATGCGACTTGCCTTATTTCTATTAAAACAAGAAAAAGATGAAGTAAAGCGCTTTGGAGAAGCCTTTATAAAATTACGAACAGAAATTCAATATTGTGAAAAGTGCTACAACATCTCAGAAGAAGTAATTTGCTCTATTTGTTGCAACGGCCTTCGCGATGAAAGCTTAATTTGTGTGGTGGAAGATGTTCGCGACGTGATGGCGATTGAGAACACCGGACAATATAAAGGCCTTTACCATGTTTTAGGAGGAATTATTTCACCCATGGATGGAATTGGTCCTTCAGACATTAAAATTGAAGAGTTGGTTGCTCGGGTATCCGAAGGAAAAACGGCTGAGATAATAATGGCGTTGAGTACAACAATGGAAGGAGACACCACCAACTTTTACATATTTAAGCGATTAAAAGATTTTAAGGTGACTATTTCTGCCATTGCTCGAGGAATTTCTATTGGCGACGAATTAGAATATGCAGATGAGTTAACCCTCGGTCGATCCTTGTTAAATCGTGTCCCTTATGAAAACACTTTAGTCAGATAAGATGAAGCTAAGTGTTATCATTGTAAACTACAACGTGCAATATTTTTTAGAAAATTGCCTCAACTCTGTTTACAATTCTTCAGCTATAATTGATTTTGAAGTTTTTGTCGTTGATAACAATTCGGTTGATGGATCGCTAAAAATGCTTGCCGAAAAATTTCCCCAAACAAAAGTTATTGCCAACAAAAACAACAGAGGCTTTTCAGTGGCAAATAACCAAGCTATAAAAGAAGCAAAAGGCGAATACGTTTTACTGTTAAACCCAGATACTGTAGTTGAAGAAAACACCTTTAAGGTCTGTTGTGACTTTTTCGATTCTCACGAGAACGCAGGTGGTTTAGGTGTAAAAATGCTCGATGGAAAGGGGAATTTCCTCCCCGAGTCGAAACGGGGTTTACCAACACCGGCGGTTGCTTTTTACAAAATTTTCGGAGTAACAAATTTATTTCCAAAATCAGAAAAATTTGGGCAATACCATTTAGGCCACCTCAGCAAAGAAGAAAACCACCAAATTGAAATACTAAGTGGCGCATTTATGATGATGCGAAAATCTGTTTTAGATGAAATTGGCTTGTTAGACGAAAGCTTTTTCATGTATGGGGAAGACATTGATCTTTCTTACAGAATAACACAGGCAGGTTACGCAAATCACTACCTAGCAGACACGCAAATAATTCATTATAAAGGAGAGAGCACCAAAAAAAGTAGCATTAATTATGTGTTCGTTTTTTATAGAGCCATGGCCATTTTTGCCAAAAAACACTTCTCCAATAAAAATGCTCAGCTGTTTTCAACGCTCATTAATTTTGCTATTTATGTACGTGCAGGATTAGCTGTTTTAACAAGAACAATCAAACATTTTTTACTCCCGGTAATTGACGCAATCGTGCTGGGAAGTGGTGTTTTTTTATTTAAAGAATACTACGAGGAAAATGTAAAATTCATCTCCGGAGGAGCTTATCCTGATGAGGTGGAAACCTACGGTATTCCAATAATTATTTGCATCTATCTCCTTTCCCAGTTTTTTAACGGAGCCTTTTCCATTCCAACTTCCTTTAAAAAAGTTTTAACGGGAGTGCTTAGTGGTTCAGCATTATTGTTGATGGTGTATTCTCTATTGAGTGAAGAATATCGTTTTTCAAGAGCCATTATACTATTCACAGTAGTTTTTTCAATATTTTCTATCCCTCTGTTTCGCTGCGTTTTACACTTGCTAAAAATTAGACGATTTAATATTGCCAAAGCGCAACGTATCGCCATCGTTGGAAAACAAGAAGAACTAAATCGAATAAGTTCTTTCATAAAAAAGACATTGATTGAACCTGAGAAAATCATCAATGTAAATGCAGAAAATGAAGGAAATTCTGACAATAGTGGCTTTTCTGCACGGTTGTATCAATTAAAAGACATTATAGATATTTACGACATTAACGAAGTTATATTTTGTGCCAAAGATTTGAGCTCTTCTCAAATAATAGAGCAGATGAGCTCTATAGACAAAGAAGATGTAGATTACAAAATAGCTCCTCCTGAGAGTTTGTACATTATAGGCAGCAATAGTATAGAAAGTTCAGGCGAATACTACATCATGGCTTCAGACGCTATTATGAAACCCGTGAATCAGAAAAACAAAAGATCATTGGATTTATTTTTAGCACTATTCTTCTTACTATTTTCTCCTATTTTATTTTTATTTATTGACAACAAAGGAAACTACTTCGGCAATTTATTTAAAATCCTTTCGGGAAAGGTTTCTTTTGTAGGGTTTTATAGTTCTGCGAAAATGAAAGACATATCGCTAAAAGTAAAAAAAGGCATATTAAACCCAACAGATTTGCATGATTCCTTTGCCTTAAACCAAGAAAACATTGAGCAACTTAACTTTGAATACGGCCGTGATTATTCGATTGGGAAGGACTTAGAAATTGTGTTTAAGAATTTGAAATATTTAGGGAGATAGGATTTTTCAACCTTATACTCTGTCTTTCGCAACCTCTAAAAGTTATTTCTCTAACCAGAAACTCCCCTTCTTTCTTTGTCTCTAATTGAATAATTAGAGTCTGTTTGGTTTCATTCTCTTTTCCAAAATTGGTCTATCCCATTGCTCGAACACTTAAGTTGGCTAGTAACATTTGTTTTCTGGAACCATAAATTTGTCCTGAGCAGTATACTCGACGTCCATCACCCTTCTCTGTGTAAAATACAAGCACTCAGACGACATGGATTACGGTAAAAAAGCCTTGCCCGCTTCGACTTAACTCAGCATGAAAAGGCTATTTATCTTATGCTACACCTAAGCGAAGTTTGATTACCTAATTGTGTTTAGTCAACGGACGATGTCGAGGTGCTCAAACTTTATCCAATAATCTCGTTCAACGTAGCGCTTGGTCTCATGGTCTTTTCAACGATAGATATGTCTGGATTGAAATATCCTTTTAGATCAACCGCAACACCCTGCGCGCTGTTTAATTCCTCTATGATTTGATCTTCGTTCTGCTCTAATTTATTTGCTAGTGCCATAAATGAAGCTTGTAATTCTTCATCTTCATTTTGAGCAACCAATGCTTTAGCCCAATACAACGCTAAGTAAAAATGACTGCCTCTGTTGTCCAATTCACTAGCTTTACGTGAAGGGGATTTTCCATTCAGCAGCAATTGCTCTGTAGCCTCGTCTAAACAATCACCCAGTACTTTAGCTTGTTGGTTTCCGGTTCTTTCACTCAAATGCTCTAAAGAAACTGCTAAGGCCAAAAACTCTCCTAATGAATCCCAACGCAAGTGATTTTCTTTGGTCAATTGATCTACGTGCTTTGGAGCGGAACCGCCAGCACCAGTTTCAAACAAACCACCCCCATTCATTAAAGGAACTATTGAAAGCATTTTTGCTGATGTTCCTAATTCTAATATTGGAAATAAATCTGTTAAATAATCTCTCAATACATTTCCTGTTACAGAAATTGCATTTTCTCCTTTGCTAACTCTAGCCAAAGTAAACTTTGTAGCCTCTTTTGGCGACATAATTTGAATGTCTAAGCCGACTATATTATGATTTGACAAGTAGGCCTTAACTTTCTTAATCAACTCAGCATCGTGAGCTCTTTCTGCATCTAACCAAAAAATAGTTGGCCAACCTGTAGCTCTTGCTCTATTCACAGCCAACTCCACCCAGTTTTCTATTGGCGCATCCTTCACTTGGCACATTCTCCAAATATCCCCTGCTTCAACAGCATGCTCAATTAAAGTTGAACCATCTTGGCTCATTACTTTAACAACCCCATCTGCTTTAATTTCAAAAGTTTTATCATGAGAACCATATTCTTCCGCTTTTTGAGCCATTAAACCAACATTAGGAACGGTTCCCATGGTAGTCGGGTCAAAAGCACCGTGCTCCTTACAAAATTTGAACGTTTCATCGTAAATTGATGCGTAACTACTATCTGGAATAACTGCTTTTGTTTCTTGCAAATTGCCTTCGCCATTCCACATCATGCCAGAAGTACGAATCATCGCAGGCATAGAAGCATCAATGATAACATCGGAAGGCACATGTAAGTTTGTAATTCCTTTACCGGAATGCACCATCGCCATGTCTGGGCCATTCTTCATACACTTTTCAATAGCTGCTAAAACTTGAGCTTTTTTAACTGCATCAAGCCCATCTAATTGTTCTATTAAGCTACCTAACCCGTCATTAGGATTTGCTCCTATTCGCTCTAAGTCTTCTCCAAATTGAGTAAAAACTTCATCAAAAAATACTCTTACCGCATGACCAAAAATGATAGGATCTGAAACCTTCATCATAGTCGCCTTCATGTGCAGTGAAAACAAAATCCCTTTTGCTTTTGCTTCTTGCATTTGTTCTTCTAAGAAGTTCAGCAATGCTTTTTTACTTAAAAAAGTTGCATCAATTACCTCTTTGGCTAGTAACGCAGTGCTCGCTTTTAAAACTTCAATTTCTCCATTTGTTTGGTGCAATTCAATTTTAACATTGTCAGCCTTAACAAGTGTTATTGATTTTTCGTTTGCACGGAAATCATTTGCTGCCATTGTAGAAACATGTGATTGTGTATCACTCTTCCACTCGCCCATTGAATGGGGGCTTCTTCTCGCAAATTCCTTTACTGCTTTTGGAGCTCTTCTATCTGAGTTACCTTCTCTTAAAACAGGGTTTACCGCACTACCTTTAATCTTATCGTATCGAGTCTTAATTGATTTCTCTTCATCGGTATTGACTGACTCAGGATAATTTGGTAGCTTAAAACCTTGGCTTTGCAATTCTTCAATAGCTGCCAATAGCTGAGGAACCGAAGCCGAAATATTTGGAAGTTTAATAATATTCGCTTCTGCTTTTGTCGCTAATTCACCTAATTCAACCAACGCGTCTCTCACTTTTTGTTCATCAGACAAATACTCAGGAAACACTGCTAAAATTCTCGTTGCAAGCGAAATATCTCTCGTTTCAACATCAACGCCAGCTTCTTGCGTAAAGCGCTGAACAATTGGCAAAAACGAATAGGTTGCAAGCGCAGGTGCTTCGTCGGTTTTAGTATAAATTATTTTATAAGACATGATTGGTTTTATTTTAAAGAGCGAGACATTTAAAAGCAAGACAGTGCTTCTTTTACCGTTTACAAAAGTAATTTTTTTCTTCCGTTCTTAAGTCATCATACTAAAATTTCTAACCGCCTCGGGTTCTGTGTAACCCTTTATTTTTCAGTTTTTAGCGTTCCAAAAGAAATGACCTTATTAAATTTTCTTTAACTTTAGTACATTATAAATTTAATTTCAGCAGCCATGAAAAAAGCACTACTCGTTGTTATTCTATGCATATTCTCTTTCAGCGTTACCAAAGCTTGATCCTGCAGTCAAGAGTCTTCTTTTTGTGATGCAAATTTTAGAAATACTACTGGACATGTTTTTATTGGAACAATAATTCGACATGATTCATTGTACACCCAATTTGAAATTATAAATCGCCTGCGCGGAATAGAGCTCAAGGACACCATTGTTATTTGGGATAATCGTGATACATCGTCTATGATTTGCAATTCTCCTCATAGCAGCGATTTAGGAACAATTGCAGATAGTTTACTAATTATACTATCACAGATAGACACAATTTATACGCAAACTTCTTACGCTTCAGTTGGGGACTATTTTAGACCTCCAAATTTCTGCGGAAATCCATTTATCTTCATCTCCAACAATTTAATAATTGGCAACATCACCGAAACATATATATACAATACACCTCCAAACCCATACATCGTAGATTCTATCTCCATCAATGATTTTGTTACTCGATACAATGCCAATGGCAGAGCTTTAGACTGTGATTTGTTCGTCGGAATACAAACCCCAGTATTAAAGCAGGATTTATTATCTATTTATCCAAACCCAAGCACTGAAAAAATTACTATTGAGGCAGCACGAGGAATTGCCGCTATAAGAATACTGAACATCTTAGGTACTGAGCAGTCAAATTTTAGCCAAAAAAAATTAAATACAACTGCACGTCAGGTTGATATTTCAGCATTAGCAAGTGGCATTTATTTTGTTGAAGTAATTTTTTCTAGCGGAGAGTCGCTGACGCAGAAGGTTATTAAAAGAGCGGCAAACTAAATACTGAACAACAAAGCTTTCCTTTTTAATAAAAGAGGTATTTCAACATTTGTTATTAATTGACTTCCTATTTTTTACCTAAAAATGCCAAGTAATCCGCATTTTATTCTCTCAAATTGACCTTTCTTTAAAAAAGATGCAGCGTTTTACTTTGCTGTTTGTCTTTAGTTCGTAACATGCCGGAAAAAGAAATAACATACATTCATCAAAACTTGGTTGAAAAAGCCAAGCAAAATGACCGACCGGCTCAAAGTCAGATGTACGAATTCTATTTCAAAGCCATTTTCAACAGTTGTCACAGAATTGTTACTGATTCTTTTGTTGCCGAAGATATCATGCATGATTCTTTTATCGAAGCCTTTAAAACATAAAACAGCACAATGAAAGCGCCACGTTCGGGGCTTGGCTAAAAAAAATAGCAATTAATCGCTCCATTAATCATCTGAAGAAAGAAAAGTTAATTGCCAATAAATTAAAAGACTACACTGCTTCAGAAGAAGTTGAGAGTAAAAAAGAGATCAAACTGAGCATTCAAGAAATAAAAATAGCGCTTACTCAACTTGCTCCAAATTATAGATCAGTGTTTTCTCTTTACCTCATTGAAGGATATGACCACGATGAGATTGGAGAAATCATGAACATAAGTGCGAGCACTTCTCGGTCACAATTGAGCAGAGCAAGGAAACAAGTAAGAATGCTACTAAAGCAACCAAATTATTCAACTACATGATAACTAAAAAAACAACTGCTTCCAACTTTGATGACTTAGAGCCTCTGCCCGGTCACCGACTGCGTTTTGAAAACAGAATAGAAAAGGAGTTACACCAAAAACGATTCAATTGGAAATGGCTTGCAGCTGCGGCGAGCATCGCTATTCTGATTTCAGTTGGATATGTTCAATGGAATGATCCCGATCAAAATAATACTGCTCAAACCGATTCAAATCATGAAGAATTTCCACTAAAGCAAGCTGAAAATTACTATAAAAACTCCTTTACCCTTCTGCTGGATTTAATCGCTAATGCTTATAAAATAGCGGAGAGCAAGCAAATGCTCAAAGAGAGTTTAGAACTCATTAATGAATTACAAAAAGAATATAAAGTACTAGAGCAAGACCTTAAAAATACCGGTGATCAAAGAGTAGCAACGGCCATGATTTTAAATTACAAAAGCAGAATTGAAATTCTAGAAAAGCTGCTTGAGCAACTGGAATATGTAACCCAACTTAAAAATCAAAGAGATGAAAAAATTAGCGCATAAAACGAGCTACAGTCTGACCTTATTGTTGTTCCTATTTGGCTTCACCGCAACGGCCGAAAGAAGTGGGACGGAAAAGTCCAAAGAGGTTAAGGAGACTCATGTAATAACCTCAAAGCACAAAATTTTAATAGACAATCGTTTTGGGGAAGTGAATATAACATCATGGGAGAAAAGTGAGATAACCATAGACGTTCAAATTAGAGTAAAAGACGGAAATGAGAGAAGGGCGCAGGAACTGATAGATCGCATAAAAATTGACATTGTTAAAACGGACAATAAAATTGCGATAAAGACAATTATTGAAGGCGGAGATAAAGACCTTGAGAAAAAAATAAGAAATGACGGTTACCTAAAAATCGATTATAATTTACAGATTCCAGCCGCAAATTTGCTAGAGATAAAAAACTCTTTTGGCCTTGTTACTATTGATAGGATGGATGCAAGTGTCAAGGTTGATCTGAGATTTGGAGCAGCAACCATTGGAAGTTTAAATGGTGACGAAAATGATTTAAATTTTGAATTTTGCGACCCTGCAGTGGTGAGCAAATTTTCCAAGGGAAAAATTAATTTAAAATTTTCAAAACTTGAATTACTGGAGAGTGAAGATTTAATATTAACTCATTCAATGTCAGAGTCTAGTATTGATAAAGCAACTAAAGTAGCATGCCATTTAAAATTTGGATCGCTAGATATTAAAGAAGTGGAAGAGTTGGCAATAGAATCGCAAATGAGCGCTGTAAAAATTGAAAGCTTGCTCAGTTCCGGAGATATTACTAACAAGTACGGAGCGTTAAATATTGCAGAAGTTTTACCAAGTGTAAAAAGCTTAACAATTGATGGGCAGTTTTCTCCAATAAAAATCAACTTAAGTGCTAGGGGAAGCTATAAGGTAATTGCAGAAGCAAAAATGTCAGGCTTAAAATTGCCTAGCGGCAGCATTATGGAAGAGCAAATATTTGAACCTAACCAGCCTGCTATAAAAACAACAAACAACTTTAAAGGAAGAATTGGCGAAAAAAGAGAGCACCCAACTCTTTTAAATTTGACCAGCTCATTCGGAGAAATTAAAATACTCTTAGAAGACTAGCCCTTGAAACTAAGCTCGAATTCTTTCGTAATAAATGAACATTCGTTCATCAAACAATTATAACATCATGTATTATTTAGTTCAATCAATTATTTCAAACTAACCATTAACTAAGTCTCAAATACATGCAAAAAGGAGAGGCAGTGCCTCTCCTTTTTAAACTAACACCGATTTCTCGGCATATTAAAATGAGTTGTTACTAACTCAACTCATTTCTCGACGAGAAAACACTACTTCTAATGCTCTCTCTCTGAAACTAACTCTTGTTTCTCATTCCACATCTTCCAGATTCCAACTTTTTCACCTTTTATGTAGAACATCTCATATCTCTTATTTCCTTCAGCATCCCAAATCGTCCAGTCGCCATCTTTATCACCTAAATAATAATTTGCTTCTGTTACTTTTTTACCTGCCTCATTCCATTTCATCCACTTACCGTGCTTCTCTCCATTTCTGTATTCTCCGACTTCTTTCTTCGCTCCACTTTCATAATAGAATAGAGCTTGCCCGCTTAATATCCCATTTTCTAGGGTATACGTCGCTTCGGTTTTACCGTTTTCGTAAGTTTCTGAATATTGACCTTTCACCAATTCCTTATTAGAAGTATAGTATTGTCCATTTTCATAAACAAGTGCATCTTGAGCAAATACAGTTCCCATGAACATTCCCATTAATCCTACTACTATTGCCTTCTTCATAATTCAAAATTTAATTGTTGATAATACAAAAGTACTAAAAAATTAACACTGAGTTAACATTGGGAATGTTAAAATATAAAAAAAGCCTCAAAACGAATGCTTTGAGGCTTTAATATAATGTTAAGATAGGCTCTATTTCGACTGAATCTGAAGTTCGATTGCAGTTTTTAGTAAATTTTCTAATTCCAATTTGGTTACTAAGTCTTCGTGAGAAACAAAGCTCACTTTAACCGTATGAGTTTCCTTACTCACGTTTTCAAAAATGAAAGCACCATCAAAATCTGTGTACACCTCTTGTTGTAAATCCAACAATGAAACTTTCGCTCCTATTACTGGATTCCCTTCATCATCAATAACTTTGCCTTCAATGGAAGTAAACTTTACATTTCCTCCTGCCATTAGTAAAAATGTACTCAAACAAAAAACGATACTAAAAAGTGCTTTTTTCATGGTTCTTTTCTTCCTGCACAAATCTATAGGTAGTGTTTGTATCTGAAATTAAATTATACTTATCAATGCGTTAAAAGCGAGTTAACTTTATGTTAAGTAGACTTCATTCGCCATTCCTATTTACCTTTTAGATATGGTTAACTTAGCGCACCAAATTTTGATACTTTACCTATGAAAAAATCATTGTTAGCAATTGCTGTATTCTCTTTAACCATTATTGGTTGTGAAAACAAAAAGACCACTGAGAAAGGAACTACCCCAACCGAGAAACCTACCCTATCTTCCATGACATACACAGACCATCATAGTTTTTCAAAACCTAACGAGGCAGTAGTAAAGCACTTGAATTGGGTCGCCACTGTTGATTTTGACAAAAAAATAATTTCAGCAAGTGCTACCTATCAAATTGAAAATAAAAAAGGAGTTGATTCTATCTTTTTGGATGTTAGAAACCTAAAAATAACATCTGTTTCAACGGATGATAATAAAGATGCTATTGGCTTTGTGGTAAATGAGCGAGCTGACTTTTTAGGAGGACAACTTGCTATACCAATTGATGAAAGCACAAAAAGCATTACAATTAATTACGAAACGACAGAAGGCGCTGACGCTTTACAATTTTTAGATCCCGAACAAACTGCCGGAAAAAAATCCCCCTTCCTCTTCACGCAGTCACAAGCTATTTTAGCTAGAACGTGGTTGCCTTGTCAGGATAGTCCGGGAATTAGATTTACCTATGAAGCTACCGTTACCGTTCCAAAAGGAATGTTAGCTTTAATGAGTGCGACTAACCCACAAGAGAAAAATGAAACTGGAGTGTATACCTTTAAAATGGAGCAAGCCATTCCTTCCTATTTATTTGCATTGGCTGTTGGCGATGTTGAGTACCAATCTTTAGGAAGCGTAACTGGTGTATATGCTGAACCTTCAGTGCTTGAATCTGCAGCTTACGAATTTGCAGACATGCAAGACATGGTTGACACTGCCGAAACACTATATGGTCCTTATCAGTGGGGAATGTACGATGTTATCGTATTGCCTCCTTCTTTCCCTTTTGGGGGAATGGAAAATCCACGGTTAACTTTTGCTACACCAACCATTATAGCCGGCGATCGCTCTTTAACCGCGCTTATAGCCCATGAATTAGCCCACTCTTGGTCTGGTAATTTAGTAACCAATGCAACTTGGGAAGACATTTGGTTAAATGAAGGCTTTACCGTTTATTTTGAGAATAGAATAATGGAAGAGATTTTCGGAAAAGACTTTGCCAACATGCTTGCGCTACTTTCTTACCAAGATTTACAAGATGAGATTGTATGGTTAAACAGTGAAAACAGATCAGCTGATACTCGACTGCGAGTTGAACTAGAGGGCAGAAACCCTGACGATGGCCTAACGGGAATACCTTATGATAAAGGCTTCTTTTTATTGAAATTGATGGAAGAAACAGTTGGTCGCAAGAACTGGGACAAGTTCTTAAATGACTATTTCAACGAGTTTAAGTTTAAAGTGATGACTACCGATTCGTTTTTAGAGCATTTAGACAATAACCTTTTAAGTCAAAACCCAGAATGGGAAAAGACGATTCAACCTAGAAAGTGGATTTTTGAAGAAGGATTACCTGACAATTGCCCAATAATTACTTCAACTAAATTTGAAACTGTTGAAAGCGAATTAGCAAAATGGACAAATGGTGGTGAAGCAAAAGCAATTCCATCTGGTGATTGGGTAACACCACAATGGTTGCATTTCATCCACTTAATAAACGATACATTGAATCAAAAGCAAATGCATGAATTGGATGCAGCATTTCGTTTCACTCAATCAGGGAATTCGGAAATTAAAGCTGCTTGGTTCGAAAAAGTAATTCCAAACAACTACAACGGGCTTGGTAACTCAGTTGAAGACTTTTTAGTAGAAGTTGGACGTCGTAAATTTTTAACGCCTATTTACAAAGCTCTTTTGAAATCAAACGGTGGATTACCGGCTGCAAAAGCAATTTATGCAAAAGCACGACCAAACTATCATGCTGTCTCTAGAGAATCAATGGATGCACTTTTAACTAATAAATAAGGACCTGTGGCTGGAAAGAGAAAATTAGAACATTTTGCGGAGATGAAAGACTTTCCGCATGCCTTTGAGCCGGAACTAGACGAAGTGTTTAGAACCGACTACAAAATGAAAGGCAACTGGAGAAAGGAATTCTTCAAAAATGATCATGCATTGGTAGTTGAGTTTGGATGTGGAAAAGGTGAATACAGTGTTGGAATGGGCAGAAAATTCCCTGAGAAAAACTTTATTGGTGTTGACATAAAGGGAGCTAGAATGTGGCGTGGTGCCAAAACTGCAGAAGAGGAAAATTTGAAAAACATTGCTTTTTTGCGCACTCGAATTGAATTCATTGAAGGCTGCTTTGCCGAAAATGAAGTAGATGAAATTTGGATTACGTTCCCAGATCCCCAAATGAAAGATCGAAGAGAGAAAAAACGGTTAACGGGACCTTTATTTATTGAGCGATACAAAAAATTTCTAAAACCAGACGGAATCATTCACCTCAAAACAGACAGTGAATTCTTTTATAAATTTAGTGTGGAGGAATGTGAACAAAACGGATACGAAGTCCTTTTCAAATCTGCGAATTTGTACAAGGAAGGAATTCAAAAATTTGATGCTGATTTTCAAGAAATTTTAAATATTAAAACGCATTACGAACAAATATTTACTGAGAAAGGGCACAATATCCACTACTTAAGGTTTAGACCGAATGCCGGATAATACGATTAAAATCAGTGAGAAAAACAAAGATTATTTTGATGCTGTTTTTCAAGTCGTTCGATTAATTCCCAGAGGAAGAGCGACTTCGTACGGCGCCATTTCTAATTATTTAGGCACAAAAAGTGGTGCTCGAATGGTAGGTTGGGCAATGAATGCTTCCCACACTCAAAAAGTACCTGTTCCTGCCCACCGAGTTGTTAACCGAAACGGAATGCTAACAGGGAAACACCACTTCTCTTCGCCAACTGCAATGCAAGAAGCATTAGAGGTCGAGTGTATTAATGTGAAGGGCGATAAAATTCAAAATTTCCAATCCGTTTATTGGGATCCGACAGAAGAGCTGGGTTTCTAGATTTTAGCCCACTATATTATTAGAAAAGAAAAATAGACTCCTGCTCTGTTAGATGATAGATTAGATGATAGATTAGATGAAAAATTAAAATTGACTTTTCATCTAATATTTATGTGTTTTGTGCCTTGTTGTTCATCTTTTTCAGATTTAATACTCATATAATATCGCACACTTCGTTCCACGTTTGCTTGTTATTTAAGCATTCAACAATTCTACGTTTTAAAATAATTGACTTTGTAATAGTATGCAGCAATAAAAAACTTAATTGATATAAGATATTCAGCAAAACCCTTTGTGAATTGAATACAGTTCTTCGATCAGAATATTATTACAGCTATGCTCTAACTTCCGTTCCCGAACAATAAAAGGATCTAACATTACTCTATTTCAACCTGCCTATTCATTCTCATCTTTTCTGGACTTTCTTGGCTAAAAGCTACATTCTAGGCTTAATTTTACGGAATGCAAATTACCCTCGAAAAAATTATAGAAGCACTCTCTTTTGTCATTGAACCTGATCTAAAAAAAGATATTGTTGCACTCAATTTGGTATCAAATATTGAAGTGAAGAATCGAGTAATTTCCTTTGACTTAAAAATTTCTAACCCTGCAATGCACAATCGCAAGCGGTTAGAAGAGGCTTGTGAACACCAATTAAAACGTTTTTTAGGGGCAGACGTTAAGTTTGAAGCAAACATTACCGCTATGGGAAAAGCGCACGAAAGAGCGCCAGAGCATAGAAGTATTTTGCCAAATGTACAGCACATTATTGCAGTAGCATCGGGCAAAGGTGGCGTAGGAAAATCTACAGTAGCTTCTAATTTAGCGGTAGGTTTGGCAATGCAAGGGTTTAAAGTTGGAATGGTAGATGCTGACATTTACGGTCCTTCTGTTCCTGCAATGTTTGATGTTGCCATGGAAAAGCCAACCACCATTGATGTTGATGGCAAAGAATTCATTAAGCCAATCGAAAGCCACGGAGTAAAAATGCTATCCATTGGATTTTTCTCAGCTCCTGACCAAGCTGTTGTTTGGAGGGGACCAATGGCAACCAAAGCACTAACACAGTTATTTAAAGATGCTCATTGGGGATCGTTAGATTTCATGATTATCGATTTACCTCCAGGAACAGGAGATGTTCATTTAACCATGGTACAGCAAGTTCCATTAACAGGCGCTGTTGTGGTAAGTACTCCTCAAGAAATTGCCTTAGTTGATGTTCGAAAGGCGTTGGGCATGTTTAGTTTACCGGAAATAAACGTTCCAGTTTTAGGCTTGGTCGAGAATATGGCTTACTTCAGTCCTCCTGAGTTACCAGAGAAAAAATACTATATTTTTGGTGAAGGCGGAGCAAAAGAGTTAGCTGAGCGAATGAATATTAATTATTTAGCTGAGATTCCTATCGTACAAAGCATTCGAGAAGCCGGTGACGCAGGAAGACCTGCTGTTTTACAAAGAACAACACCTCAAGCTATCGCATTTATGGACTTGGCAAGGAAAGTGGCTGAAAAAGTAGGTTTAACTGCACCAAAAGTAATTTAGAACTAAAATTTACCTAACATTGTTTTAATACTATGGAAGCAGTTCAAGAATCAATACTTTTCGCAAAAATAAAAGAAGCCATAGATCAACTTCGCCCTTTTTTAGAAGCTGACGGAGGAGACATTAGACTCCTGAGAATTGAAAACAACATTGCCAAAGTGCAGCTGTTAGGTGCTTGTCATTCTTGCAGCATGTCTGCCATGACTTTAAAAGCGGGTATTGAAGAAGCAGTTAAAAAAGTAGCTCCTGAGATAATTGCGGTAGAAGCGGTCGAGGAATAATAAATTTAAAACGGAGCATTAGAGCTCTCAACATAGTTATCGCGCTACCTATTTTTGTCGCTTCAACAAAAACTATTTCATAACAAAGTAAATTAAGCTTTGGGGTTTTGTATTTTCAATTGATTAATGAAAATTTTCAGCAAGGACAATAAAACCTGTTGTTAATTGTTATTTAGAAACCTATTTAGTGAGAAGAAATGCACCACTTTGGCTTTACTCTACACTGAAATTTTTCTACGTCTGAATACAACGAGTATAGAAATTTTAACACCCTACAACTTCGCATAAATTACAAGATTTCAGCTGCTAGTAGTGCAAGAATTCACCATGTTATGGGTGAACAATTAGTCGATTTGCGAATAGAGAAATAAGGAAGCACAACGTCTCTGGAAACAGCAACACTAATGGTAATTCAACAACAGATCTAGTAACAAACTACTGGACGAATAGCCCTCTTTAGGAATCGACTGTTTTTTGGATAGTGAAAAAATAATTTAAATCAAATTTCAGTTTTTTGAAAACTTAACTAGTTTTCCTAATTAAAAGTATGTAACCACAATATCATACTTCATACTAACCATTTTGTGTCGAAATAAGAAACAGGCCTTACTTCCTTCGTGAAGCCAACCAACTTATTAATTCAAGTTTTCTTTATAATTTCGAGATACAGGAATTTTAACCTTCTTATTCACAACGAAGTTAGCCTTCTTTTGATCGATCTCATTCTCATTAATTAAAGGTGAACAATGCACTCGTATGAAAAAATCAGGTAACTGGTGCTTCAGCTCTTTGATTAATTTTCGTTGTAAGGTCATCCTTTCTCTAGTGTATATTTCAACATACGCTCCTTCTCCTTTGATAAACAGAATTTGATCAATACTAATTAGTTCTATTCCATGTGCTCCTCTAACTTGTAATTTAGGTGAAACCTTATCTGAATCATTACGATTAACGTAAAACTTAACCATGGAAACGTGTAACAGTTGTTCTGCAGTGTACCATCCTCTTCCCTTAATTAAAGACGCAAGTTCTTCATATGTTTCAAATGTCTTTGCAGAATTTTTCAAGGTTTCATAGGTCATTAACATATTCGTCTATGCAGTAATATAGTTTTGAGTGTCTTTACTTTCTATAAATAACTTAGAAGATTTTGCTAAATAATAGAAACAAGAATCTGCCCGATTACTACCTAACAAATACCCCAATTCATTTGTATAAAATCGCCTGCATATTTTTTAGTCCAAGTTCTCTCGCCAAAATAATCGCACTATCCAAATAAAGCTTTACTGAATCAAATTTTTGAACTGCCCCTAACTTGATTGTATATTCATTCAGAAGAGCGGCTATTCGACGTAATTTTTCTAAGTAGAAAGTGGGAAAATTAACAGAGTTTCTCAGGTCATTTAAAATTGATATCCCTTCTTTAAAATCCTCTGTCTTTCGTTTTACTTCTGCCAAAAAAATGCCTGTGGTTACCTCTCTTTTTAGCCACTTTTGTTCTTTGGTAATTTGTAAGGCAATGTTTATTTATTTAATACATTTCGCATAGAGAGATACTTGATCGTACAACACAGCTTGTTCAAAATGTTTTTCAAATGCATCAAGTGCCGCTGGGTCCTGACCAAAGACACTAGATAACGAATATATAAATAAAATGCAGGAGCATTATAGACGCTTCATACCATGTAATGAACATCAAATACAAATGTATTCTTAAGATCTTTGATCAAATACGTTGTAAAGTACCAATTTTTGTAATGAAACGACAATTGCGACAATAAATCAATAGAGAAAGTATCTTAAATTATTAATTTACAGACTACTTAAATTAGTTATTGAACAATCTCAAATTGCACCTTAAGAATTACAATACCTCCAATCGATCTGCATCCATTTTAATGAAAACGAACAACAGAATTGTAAATGCCCAAAGCGAAGAACCGCCGTAGCTAAAAAAGGGCAATGGAATCCCGATAACTGGAGCTAAACCGATCGTCATTCCAATGTTAATCATAAAATGAAAAAAGAAGATAGCAGCAACTCCATAACCGTATATTCGAGCAAAATCAGAGCGTTGTCTTGAACACATAAATAGTATGCGCAGCAACAATGACATAAATAAAGCGACTACAACAAAACTGCCAAGAAACCCCCACTCTTCGCCAATGGTACAAAAGATAAAATCAGTGCTTTGTTCTGGCACAAAATCATATTTAGTTTGCGTGCCTTTTAAATACCCTTTCCCGGTAAGACCTCCTGAACCAATCGCAATTAAAGACTGATTCACGTTATAACCTGCCCCGTATGGATCAGATTCTATGCCCAACATTACATTAATTCGTTTCGATTGGTGAGGCTCTAAAATATTATTAAATACATAATCTACACTCTTCACCAGACCTGAGCATGCGATGAAAATTACAGTTGAAAACAAAAGTATTTGTTTCTTTTTACGATTAAGGTAAAATACCAGACCCATCATAATAAACAGCGCGATGATTAGCATCCAGCCGCCTGTTAATTCTACTTCAAAAGGCAATTGATATACATCGTTTTGAAAGACGAGTGTAATCACAAATAAGAAGGCCGTTATTAGTCCAATAAGTAAAAAGTTACCTGATAATCCTTCTCTAAAAAGAACTAAAACAAAAGCACCATATACCAGGGCTGAGCCAGTATCATTTTGCATTAAAATTAACACTGCAGGCAGGCCGAGGATTGCTGCTGCAATTAACTTGGTTTTCAGGTCCTTCATCCGAATATTGAGCGTACTCAAATACTTCGCCAAGGCCAAATTCGTAGCGAACTTAGAAAACTCAGAAGGTTGAATTTTAAACCCGCCTATTTCGAACCAAGAGGTTGCTCCTTTTGTGGCAGCTCCAACCAGGAGCACTGCCACCAATAGCATAATAATAAACCCATAAATAAGATAACCAAACGTGGAGAAGAACCGTTCGTCGATAAGTAGAATAACGGTCGCAATAATACCTGCCGTACCTATCCAAAGCAATTGTTTACCGTACCGTTGAGTGGTATCAAAAATACTTTCAAACTCCTCGTTGTAAACAGCAGCATAAATGTTCAACCAACCGGCCAACACCAATATAAAATAAAGGCCAACAGTCACCCAATCTATGTTGTCGATTAAACTTTTAGTTCCCCGCATTGCGTTCAACTTTTATTGCCGTTCCTATTAAGTTTCCTTCCAACATGCGTTTTTCAATTGCTGGTCTTGTAATGGTATCTCTCAAATATTCTTCAATCAATAATCCTGCAATAGGCGCTGCCCATCGAGAACCCCAGTAACCATTCTCCACATAAACCGAAAGTGCAATTTTGGGATTATCCTTCGGAGCAAAAGCGATGAAAGTGGAGTGGTCATCTCCATGAGGGTTTTGAACCGTTCCAGTTTTACCACAAACCTCCAAAGAGTCAATTTTTGCAGAGGTTCCTGTTCCCTGCTTTACCACTAAATACATCGCCTCCACAACTTCGTCAAAATACTTGGGGTCTACTCCTGTTTCATTTCTCACAATGCTAGAATCCAATTCTCTAATCGATGTTCCATTTACTTCTTTTGCTATGTGCGGCGTGATATAATGCCCTCTATTTGCAATTGCAGTAACCATATTTGCCATTTGCATTGGTGTAAAACCTAGTTCTCCTTGGCCAATTGCTAAACTCAAAATAGTAGTTGCTCCCCATCTCCCTTTCAAATAATATCGATCATAGTAGTCTGTTTCAGGCACAAACCCGCTCAATTCATTGGGTAAGTCTATCCCAGTTTTTTTACCCAAACCAAAATTTGTAACATATTTGCGCCAAACCTCATACCCTTCTTCCGCAGTTGGGTACTTGTCTATAATTGTTCGAAAAACATTGCAATAATAGGCATTGCAAGAAGTTTGAATAGAGAACTCCAAATTAACAGGCGAAGGATGCGGGTGGCAGCCCATTTTTCGGCTTCCAAAACGATACCCTCTATGACACGAATATTGGGTATTCGGCGTCAGCACACTTTCTTGTAATCCAATTAATGCGTTAATGCTTTTAAAGGTTGACCCAGGAGGATATTTTGCCATCAATGCCCTGTTAAAAAGAGGCTTCAGAGTATCCACACTTAACTTTCCGTAATTTTTAGACCTTTTTCGACCAACCAATAAATTAGGATCGTATGTCGGCATGCTAATCAACGCTAAAATCTCTCCAGTCGACGGATCAATTGCAACGATACTTCCTTTTTTATTTTGCATTAATCTTTCACCATAGGCTTGCAGCTTAGCATCGAGGGTAAGTTGTAAATTACTGCCTGAAACGGCTGTGGTATCAAAATCTCCGTTTTGAAACTTTCCTTTGGGGCGATTAAAAACATCTACCATCTGAACTTCTTGCCCTCGTTTACCTCTAAGAACTTCTTCGTACTGTTTTTCTATTCCACTAATCCCAATGTGATCCCCTGATTTATAGTAGCTGTTTTTTTTTATGATTTTAGGACTTGCTTCTCCAACGTAGCCTAACATGTGAGCTGCAGTTTGTTCAGGATACTTTCGCAGGGTTCTTGTTTGAACGTAAAACCCCGGATAGTTAAATAACTGCTCTTGAATTTTAGCATAAGCTCTTGCGGAGATCTCTTTCTCAAAAATTGAAGCTTTGTAACGAGAGTATTTTTTTGCCTTTATGAATTGCTCTTCAAAATCCTCTAATGGCATTTCCAGTAGCTTGCAAAATCCTAGTGTATCAAACTCATCATCAATAGATTTTGGCACTACCATTAAATCGTACGCAGCCTCATTGTACACCAACAGCTCTCCATTTCTATCGTAAATCAATCCGCGAGCAGGGTACTTTATGACTGTCCGGAGTACATTATTAGTTGCGTCTAACTTGTAATGGGAATCCACTACTTGGACGTAAAAAAGCCGAATTAAAAAGATAACTCCTACAACAAGAAAAATAAGACCAATTGTATATTGTCTAGATTCGTATTGCTTCATCGTTTTTCCTCAACATTGAAATTAAAGATCTGAGCAAGAGCAATCAGTACCAAACTGAACGCTGTACTCGTTAAAATTCTTCCCATAGTATCAAAAAACTCAGAAAATCGAAATACTTCAACAAAGAACAAGAAAAAATGATGAAAAAAAATGCCAATAGCAGCATAACGCAAAAACCAAAACCATCCTAAACCTGAAGCTGTGGGCGGTATATTTACTTCATACCCATCTCGAGGGGCTAATGTTCTGAGCACGAAGGGACGAACAAAAGCGAGAAAAACGGAAGCAGACGCATGCATTCCAACCGTGTCAGTAAATACATCAATAGAAAGGCCTAATAGAAAGGCAATTCCCATCACCAATGCTTTATTCGTTTCGATCGGCAACCACAAAATAAACAGAATGTACACGTACGGATTTGCGGTACCTCCAAGCTGTATGTTATTTAATACCAAGCCTTGTATTAGTACAAATAAAACAAACTGAATCGGATAGCTGAAGATTTTCTTAATCATTCTGCCCCTCCCTATTCTCTTCTAATTCTTGCAACTCTGTTGACGTATTATTTTTAACTATGTATACATATGACAATTGCTTGAAGTCACTTAGCAGTTTCATTTCTATGTCATAAAAGTTTTCACCTTCCCGCACTTCAAAACTTTGAATAACCGCGGTACTCAGCCCTTCGGGAAAAATACTCGAATAACCACTTGTTACAACAGTGTCGCCTTTCAATAACTCAACATGATTTGGAATATCAATCAATTGAGTGTTCCTGTAATTAACTCCGTTCCATTGCATAGAACCGAAGTATTGAGATGTTTTTAGTTTTACACTAATCTTAGCCTCTCTGTGCAACACTGAAACTACTGAAGCATAATGATCTGAAACATTTTTAATAACGCCCACTACACCGTTTGGTCCGATAACCCCCATGCCTCTTTCAATCCCGTTCTTAATGCCAACGTTTAGTGTTAAATGATTATTTTGATGTGAAATAGAGTTATTCACCACTTTCGCTTTAGTATACAAATACTTCCTTCTAAAAATGGTATCCAGTACGTAAACATTTTCGCCAAAAAGACGCTCAAAACTTTGGATCTGTCGACCTCTAAGTCTCTTATTTTCTTCACTCAAAGCTTCATTAACTTCTGCTAGATGCACGTAGTCATTAAAATTTGAATACTTGGTATAAAACCCACCAGTAACTTCGTTTGTAGAATTTAAAAAAGAGGAACGCTGAAAATGATTCTTGCTAAAAAGCAAATAAAACGCCAGTACCTCAACAGCCAAAAACAGGAAAAAAAACGAATACTTACGAATGAAGGCGATTAAGTTTCGCATCTACTATCTGGACTGTTAATTTCTGATTAAGAACGGCAATTTAGCAGAGTTTTTCAATGCAATTCCTGTGCCTCTTGCTACAGCTCTTAGCGGATCTTCTGCTACGTGAACTGGTAATTTTGTTTTCAATGAAATACGTTTATCCAAACCTCTCAACAGCGATCCGCCGCCTGCAAGATATAATCCAGTTCTATAAATATCGGCTGAAAGCTCAGGAGGAGTCATTTCTAATGCATTCAAAATTGCCGCTTCAATTTTGGTAATCGACTTATCTAACGCATGTGCAATTTCAACGTAAGAAACTTTAATTTCTTTTGGTGTTCCAGTCATCAAATCTCGACCTTGAATCGGATAATCATCTGGAGGATTGTCTAATTCTGGCAATGCCGAACCTACTTCAATCTTAATTCTTTCTGCAGAACGTTCTCCAATTAGCAAATTGTGCTGACGGCGCATGTAATCAACAATATCATTGGTAAAATCATCTCCTGCAACTCTAATCGACTTGTCACAAACAATTCCACCTAACGCAATAACTGCAATCTCAGATGTTCCTCCCCCAATGTCAATAATCATATTACCCATTGGCTCCAAAACATCAATTCCAATTCCAATTGCCGCAGCCATTGGTTCGTGAATTAGATATACATCTTTACCACCTGCGTGCTCTGCGGAATCTTTTACTGCTCTTTTTTCAACTTCAGTAATTCCCGAAGGAATACAAATTACCATTTTTAACGATGGGTTGAATAAACGTTTCTTTTGATTAATCATTTTAATCATTCCGCGAATCATGTACTCTGCAGCTTGAAAATCAGCAATTACTCCATCTTTTAGCGGTCGAATTGTTTTAATATCTTCATGAGTTTTACCGTGCATTTGCATGGCTTTTTTACCCACAGCAATTACTTTTCCGGTACTTCTTTCAATGGCAACAATAGAAGGTTCATCCACCACAACCTTATCGTTGTGAATCACTAGAGTATTTGCAGTACCCAAATCAATTGCAATTTCTTGCGTAAAAAAATCGAAAAATCCCATTCCTAGTTAATGTTTAAAGTGTCGTACACCGGTAAATACCATTTTCAAATCGTTGTTGTTGCAATAGTCAATTGACAATTGATCTTTAATTGATCCACCCGGCTGAACTACTGCTGTAATTCCTGCAAGTTTTGCTATTTCCACACAATCGGGAAAAGGAAAAAATGCATCGGAAGCCATTACAGCTCCTGCCAAGTCAAATCCAAAATGATTTGCTTTCACAATTGCTTGCTGCAAAGCATCTACTCTAGAAGTTTGACCTGTTCCACTTGCCAACAATTGACCGTGCTTAACAAAAACAATAGCATTTGACTTTGTGTTCTTCACCATTTTAGCCGCAAACACTAAATCGTCTTTTTCTTCTTCTGTTGGCGCTAAATTAGTCACCGTTTTAAAATCGACTTTCGTCTCAGTTTCTAAATCTTTGTCCTGCACCAAGTAACCATTCAATGCCGTTCGAACTGTCTTTGTGGGCAAAGTCACCTCGTTCTGACGCAAAATAATTCTATTCTTTTTGCCTTGCAGAATTTCTAAAGCCTCCAACTGATAAGATGGGGCAATTACTACCTCACAAAATAATACATGAATTTGCTCTGCTGTAGCAATGTCAATTGTTTCATTAGAAATTAAAACCCCTCCAAAAGCTGAAACAGGATCTCCTGCTAGTGCAGCTGCGTAAGCACTCGATAAACTCTTTCTTGTTGCAATACCACACGCGTTGTTGTGCTTTAAAATTGCAAAAGTTGGATCATCATTTTTAAATTCAGCAATTAAGTTAACGGCAGCATCTACGTCTAACAAATTATTGTAAGACAATTCTTTACCGTGAAGTTTTTCAAACATTGCATTCAAATCACCATAAAAAGAACCTTTTTGATGAGGGTTCTCTCCATAACGCAACATTGAAGATGACCGCTCACTGACCTTTAACGATTCAGTTTCGCCTTCAGCATTGAAGTAGTCAAATATCTTAGAATCATAGTGAGATGAAATATCAAATGCTTTTCTTGCCAAAGCTTTTCTATCGGCTTTACTCGTTTCTCCATTTTTCTCCTTCAACAAACTCAAAACCTCATCGTACTGTTCTCTCGACGAAACTGTCAATACATCTTTAAAGTTTTTAGCTGCTGCTCGAATCAAAGAAATTCCGCCAATGTCAATCTTCTCAATTATTTCAGATTCTGAACCGCCATTTGCAAGCGTTTCTTCGAACGGATATAAATCCACAATCACCAAATCAAACTCTGGAATTTCATATTCTGCGAGATGCTTTTCATCCTCTTTCAAACCTCTCCTACTCAAAATTCCACCGAACACTTTTGGATGCAACGTTTTCACTCTCCCACCCAAAATTGAAGGGTAAGAAGTAAGGTCTTCTACTCTTTGTATGTTAATACCTAAATTTTCGAGGTGTTTTTGAGTTCCTCCGGTTGAGTAAATGTTTACTCCTTGCTTTTGCAATTGTAACCCGATGGCATCTAATCCATCTTTATAAAACACTGATATTAAAGCGTTTTTTATTATTCTGTTGTCTGACATGAAAGAGTTTACTTATACTAACAAGTTTAACAATTATCTCAAAATTTAAAAAGGTTTTAACCAGAATTTCACAAGAAGAAATGAACAATTTAAAAGAGTTATTAACCACTTGAAAATGTGGAAAGAAAGGAATGTTTTCTTTCATCTATCCATTTTTAGTCTCAATCTTTAGTTGCGAGATGGTCTTCCCATTTCCTCTTTTCCATTTTTCATCCTCATTCATTTCTCTTAAGTTCTGTGCATAACTTTCATCTTTTCGTATTCTACCAACCTAAAATCTCATTGGGTCTTTCCTTCTTTTATATTTCATCCGATCAATCCCTTTTATTCAAGTCAAACCCTACCTTTTCATTTTTGTCTTCCATCCTTTGTCCTTTGTCCGCATTCTGTTTACAACTCATTTTTATATGAACGGTACTTTAAAAGAATTTTACTTCGCTTAACTTGGCACCTTAATATTTGCCATGCTTTACCTCCGACTTTTAAAAGAAAGTTTATTTTTTGCAATTGATTCCTTAGTAGTGAACAAACTGAGAACCATATTGTCTCTGCTCGGCATTACGATCGGAATTTTCGCTATGGTTTCCGTTTTTACAATGGTTGATTCATTGGAAAACAATATCCGTAGCAGTATTTCCAGTCTTGGCGATAATGTTATTTACGTAGCAAAAATGCCATGGGATTTTGACCCCAACCAACCGTGGTGGGATTATATTAGACGACCGCAGCCTGATTTAAACGAATTTAGAATGCTAAAAAAGCAGATTGCTAATGCTGAAGCTATCGCCATGGTATTGGGTGGTGGAACAACTGTTAAATTCGAAAACAACTCCATGAACAATGTGGAAGGTACAGGAGTAACAAGCGAGTATAATCAAATTTGGGATTTAAAAATTGAAAAAGGTCGGTACATAACAGAACTTGAGAGCAACAGCGGGAGACCCGTTGGCGTGATTGGCGCCGATGTAGCAAGTGGACTATTTGGAAGCACTAACCCCATTGGCAAAAAACTAAAAATTAAGGGTCGAAAACTCGAAGTAATTGGAATTTTAGAAAAAGAAGGCGAAAGCATAATGGGCCAAACTAACGATCGAAAAATATTTATGCCGCTCCAATTTGCTCGAAATTTTTACAATCTGAAAAGCCGAAACTCAAATGCTGTGATCATGGTAAGAGCCAAAGATGGTGTTGGGAACGAAGAACTGAAAGACGAGCTTACCGGAGTAATGCGCTCTTTGCGAAAATTGAAACCAAAAGTAAAAAACGATTTTGCATTGAACGAAATGAGCATGCTCTCGCAAGGATTTGACGCTATTTTTGGCGTCATTAATATCTCAGGATTTGTAATTGGAATATTCTCTATTCTAGTGGGAGGGTTTAGCATTGCTAACATTATGTTTGTTTCTGTGAAAGAACGGACAAGTCTTATTGGAATTCAAAAGTCTTTGGGCGCAAAGAATTTCTTTATTCTATTTCAGTTTTTATTTGAATCTGTTTTCTTGTGCTTAATTGGGGGTGCCGTGGGTTTATTCTTAATTTTTTTAGGCACACTTGCCATGACTCACATTTTCGATTTCCCTACCGCTTTAGGCTTAAACAACATTCTTTTAGGAGTTGGCCTTTCAGCCGGAATTGGCATTATTGCAGGAATTATTCCTTCCTACCAAGCAAGCAGGTTAGACCCCGTTGAGGCAATTCGGGCGAATTAATTCGCAATCTCATCCAGTTTATTGCCTCCCTTTCCTGCGATTTCTTTCCTTGTTAAATTCAATTACAAATGGAATAAGTACTCCAAAAGGATTGCAAATCCAGGACAGTTTAAAAAATAATAATATTTTTTTGTGTTTTTTTAACAAAACTTAACTTATTTATTTAAAGGGATATACAATTTAAAAAAGGTGGCTTTTTGGATAAAAAACTAGTTTTACGTTTAACAATTCCAACAAAAGATTAAACATTCTTCAACCTTTGCTGTTACAACTGAAATAATTAAACTTAAATAATTAACTATGGATTTATTAAATGTACTTGTTATACCGAAAGATGACCCGATAGCGTTCACTTTCTTTACCGGCTATATGGCAATGCTTGCAGCCTCAATTTTTTTCTTCTTCGAAAGAGGCAGAGTTGATGATAAGTGGAAACTGTCATTATTAGTATCAGCACTAATTACATTTATTGCTGCAGTTCATTATTATTACATGAGAGACTATTATCTCGCGACAGGGGAAAACCCCACCGCACTAAGGTACATAGATTGGACCTTAACAGTTCCGTTAATGTGTGTTGAATTTTACTTGCTTACAAAAGCTGCAGGTGCAAAAATTGCTTTATTATGGAAATTAATTGCTGCATCAGTTTTGATGCTTGTAGCTGGTTACATTGGAGAAGCTTTTAATCCAGAAGGTGGAGACACTGCTCACTCTGTATTATGGGGAGTAATTTCAACTATTGGATATATTTACATTCTTTACACTGCATGGTTTGGTGAAGTAGCTAAGTTAGCGGCAGCAAGCAACAATGAAATTGTGAAAAAAGGTGTTAGAACGTTAGCATGGTTTGTGCTTGCAGGATGGGCTATTTACCCAATAGGTTACATGTGTATGCCTGGAGGTTGGTTAAATACAGCATTCGGATGGGGTTCTGAAAATGTTGATTTATTCTACAACATTGCAGATGCCATTAATAAAATTGGATTTGGTCTAGTAGTATATGGCATAGCCATTACTGCAACTGAACAAAATAAAGCGAAAGCAAAAACTGCTTAAATTTAAGACCCTGTGCTACTAACCTTAGCACAGGGTTTATTTTTTTCATGACCAAAGCCATCTTCTTCTTTATTTCTTGCTTACTTCTCCTGTTGCCACTAGTATTTAATGCAGGAGAAATTTCTATGTCCAGCCAATTACTATTTACAACACCTTTTCTTCTGTTGTTTGGTATCCCTCACGGTGCAATTGACAATGTACTATACCTGCGAAACAATAAAATTAAAAACACTCACTTTATTGCGATTTACTTGGTTTTTGTTGCCTCCAATATTGCAATTTGGATTTTCTCTCCAACCATAGCGTATGTGCTGTTTCTATTTCTCTCAGCCTATCATTTCGGTCAATCACAATTTACTCATTACTTCGACAAGCAACCATCAAGCCACAAAGCGCTCTATTTGTTTTGGGGCATTTCAATCCTTTCCGGTCTTTTGTATTTCAACATAGCTGAAACCCACTCCATCATGGTTCAACATGAAGAATTTGCTGTTTTCAGTCCTCTGCACCAAGAAGTTGACATGCTGTATCTGTTCCTTGCCTCTACATTACTTACAGTGTCATTCATTATCTATCTTACTGCCAAAAAATTCCTAACGATTGAGAATATGTTTATGGAGTTACTCGTAATTTCTCTGGTTCTAATTTGCTTTTACTTGCTCCCTTTTTTAATAGGCTTTACTTTGTACTTTATCGTTCTTCACTCATTTAAAGTATTGAAAGAAGAATACCATTTTCTTGATTCTAAGAAAGAGATTAGCTCCTTTAAAGGCTTCATTCAACTCATCGCACCATTTACACTACTTTCCGTTTTTGGTATTTTATTTCTTTTTGGATTAATTTATTTGGATGTCCTGACGTTTTCTTACGGTTATTGCTTGTTGATTGTTATTTCCTCTATTACCCTTCCGCACGTATTTGTAATGAACAAGTTTTACGGGATTCTATTTAGCAGTAAACGATCACCCGAACTGGTCTAGTCAACATTTTACTACCCGAATTTTTGATTTTGATGGGCAAACAAATGCGATGTATAAAAAATGGGTTAAGTGCAACTTTAAGGAAGTAAACCAAAAAACACCTTAACTTCTCTAACTCAAGTATACCTCTTGTGATGTCCTTGCTCATGCTCTTCATTAAATAACTCCACATACCCGTCAGCTTATTTTCTATTTTATTCATCAGCCTTTCTGCAACTCTAAAACTTTTCATAGCGCATCCAAATCGCAGAAGCATTTTATTAATGCACCCCAACGCAACTCACAACGTATCTTATCGATTTTTTATACACCCTAATTGGGCTGGGTATGTCTATTCAACTTCGCCAGTGCTCTGCCCTTATTTACATAAGCATCAATATTCTCGCCATCTTCAAAACGTTGTCCGCCAACCTTGTTTACATTGTAATTAGGTTCTACAAATGCAGGCTCTAAACCGTCCAACTACATTTTGCCAAGCCTTTCAAGTAATTAATATTCTCGCTGACGGGCTCTCTAAACATCTATAGTAATGAAAATAAGGGAAATAATAAGGATAAGTAAGCCTGTCACAAAGTTAAAATTAATCCAACTCAAGAGCAATGAATGCTTTGCAAGCCAAAATAAGAAGCACACTTAGTACTTTTTTAATGTGTAAAATGTGACCAATGGATTTCAGAAACTAGTAACCTCACTAACTGTTACGAATTAATTGACTCTCCCTACAAAATAAATTTCACCAAGGTAAGTTGAAAGCATTCTTCACCAGGAGAAGTACCTTACAAAGAAGCTAAAGAAGCCTTTGACCGTTTAATTTTGCTTACAATACGTTACAAACTAAACCCTTAATCACAAGTTATTTTAAACTTTTTCTCTTATATTGGAGTTTCGAAAATACTACAGAACAAAAGGAGAATAAACTCACCTTTCCGTTTATCTGGGTGTTAGCAAAAATTCATGTATATAAAACGTTCAATTTCTTTAATTGCTTCAGCAATTGCAATTCTTGTCATGATTTATCATTTAAATCTAATAGAAGAGTCCTACAAAGACCCAGAGCTTGGTGCGCTAAGAGAATTTGTTTCACTTTTTATCTATAGCCGTACAACCAGAATCATAATGTTGGTTTTTCTAATCTCAGCCATTTTAGTAGATAGGATTTTAAATAAACGGAAATTTGGGTTCCTAAATATTGTTGGTAATATCTTAGCATTACTTATGCTTATTCACTTTTACCTACAATAAATAGACTGAGAACCTAACTCAAAACATACTCAACTCAGGGACTAAATTGATTTCATCTGTTAAGATTTTGAACAAACAAAATCACAAACTTTAGCTTTTCAATTTAGCACAAAGTTTCTGTGTAAGTTGACTTGGTATTTGACTCGAGAACAAGACCTGAGAACCTAACTGTTAGAACAATAACTTTTGCTAACATTATGTAAAATGCATTGAACGTAAGTAGGTTACGTTAGTTTAGTAGCCGTCTGAAACTTCTCAAAATCTACTTGGCAGATTTCGTAATGGCTGAAAAAATACAAAACTGCAAAGCAGTTTTTGCTAATTAGTTAAACGTTAATTGTATCTTTATCAAGCGCCCAACGACATCTTACATGGGCGTTGTGTGAAAAATTAGAGATAAAATTAATGCTTTGAAGGTAGTACTTTAAAATCTCATGCAATTGAAGTCGTTTCCTATTAAAATCAACCGTATAATTGAATAAATAGAGATTAAGATATAGCATTTCTTCTAAAATAAGAGGGGCGAGATAAATCCCATTAATTTCTTTGGTATCATTTTTTCTCTGGTGTTTCTGAGTGGTTTCAAAATAAAAATTAAAACCCTACGAACGCATTCCACTCCCTTTTTTGAAAGAGTATGGTTGATCCGGAGTTCTACTAGAAAAGTTCCCCTCATTAACAAAAATAAATCAAGTCTCCTCGCTATTTAATAGCTATTTATAGTCGCATTCATTATTTAATAAACTTAGTAGAATACAGATACCCTTCTTTAGAGATTAAAACTAAGTAAGTCCCTGTAGGGAGATGAGAAACATCAATTTGAACATTATCTTTTTTAATTAAATGCTCGTGAAGCTTTTTACCAAGGACATTATAAATTTGAAGCCTTCCTCCTCTTTGCTCCTCTGTTATTGCTAGATTAATTTGATTTGATGCGGGATTGGGATATAGTTTAATCTCACTATCCACGTGAAGTTCTTGCATACTAGTAATGTTGCAACGCTGAGAAGAGTTTATGCGAAAAGAATTTTGTAATGAATCATTGAAACGAGTCCAAGCACTCGTATCTCCTTTTAAAGAATAAGCCAACCAAGGATTTAAAAAATCAAATGTGACTGATTGTTGCTGTGCTCTGCTAATGTTAAGAGTTGGGTTACAAAATGATTCCCCTAGGTTACAATTGAAGTTATTGTTCGCAAAATAACAATGTCCTCCATTAATAATACGGATGTGGGTTTTACAAATAGAACTCAAACTATCATACATTAAAGTTTGGTTGGTATTAGTCGGAGCAACGCAGTCGTCGTCACCCGAAAAAACAAGCGAAGGAACGTTAACATTTAAGGCCGCAGCTATAGCTGAAGGAGTAGTTTCTGCCGCAGCAAAATTGACTAATGCACTAATTGTGGTATTATTCTCCGCTGCTAAAAAAGAGGCCCCTCCACCCATAGAATGTCCCATTAGTGCAGTTTCTAGGGCTAAAGAATTAAAAAATAGCGAAGTACTATCTAAGTTTTCGTTTTGCATTTGAGCGGCTAAAAATTCTAAATCAAGTCCAAAAGCGCCATGATTGGGACTTATACTCATTTCTGTTGTTGGAAAACACATCACATATCCTTTTGGGACTAATTCTGTCCAAAAGTTTTGATAAGCATTCCAAGACATTAAAAACCCATGTCCAAAAATCAAAACAGGGAAACTACCAGAATCAACTGCCACATTTTGACCTGTACTGATGCCTGGATAATAAATTTCAGTTGAAATGTTTCTACTTCTACTGCTATCCCTATAGGTGATTGTAGTATGTCCTATATTAAAGGACTGTGCCATTGAATTGGTGGAAATAATGAATAAACTAATAATGATAAATTGCCTTAATTTCATTTTAATCGAATTGTGTTTCTTACTTACTATATTGCATTATTCAGTGGGTGCTCCATTGTATTCAATAAAGCAACGGTTAATCCTTCTGAAAGAAAATTGGGTTCAACAATTACTTTTTGACCTTTAATTGCCTCTGCTAAGTCATCTACCTCAAATGCTAGAGGAGGAACTGGTGGCACCCATTTAGGATAAAGAGCATCTTCTTGAAAACGCATCCATTGTGTTTTATGCGGGCCCTTTTCATAATCAGCTACCATCATTTTTAAATGCGGAAGATAAATTTCGCCTTCTTTCGTTTCTGTTGTAGGAATTCCTAAGTGATAGAATTTTTTCTTCATTGCAAATCCATTTCACAAAGGTGCTGATTTTAAAAATCACTGTGCGAACTTTCCTAAGAAATAAGAATAAAATTTACAGACTGATAGTAAAACAACTTTTGCTAGCAGGCTGTATGTTGCATCTTGGGTTTGGCAGTTAGATTAGCTCCTATTCCATTTTCTAAGCCTACAAAATCTGCAAGCAGATTTTAAGAAAATCAGATAGTTGAAAAGCTGCTTCGCTACTTTTACTCATTAGTAAATTGAAAGTATTATTTTTATCTACCTTGCAACGGCAACATACAAGGTTGGTTGTAAGCAATTCCCAAAAAAATCAACTCCCCATTTGAATTCCTATAATCAAGGTGTTTGATTTACGCCAAACTTTAAATTATGGGGCGTCAAAGTATATCATTTACAGATTCAAATAATGGTTGGTTAAAGTCCCAATCAATTAATACGCAAGTAAAAGCGGTTTAGTCAATGATTTAATTAGGCAACCAAGAGGGCAGCAACAAAAGATAGATTGGCTTGCAACAAAATTGGATTGGACAAAAAAGAGTGGAATTTCAACTAGTTCAGCATCTGAAATATTAGCCAAATCCAAAGCTTCGTTTAATGGCTAAATATCGGTTAACTGCTGAAGCAGATTCTGATTTAATTACAATTCATCAATTGGAGATAAGACAGTTTGGAAAGTCTCAAGCAGACAAATATTTCAATAATTTTTTTGACTATTTTGAATTAATTGCTCAAAAACCTCTAGCGTTCAAATCAGTTGATGAGATAAGTAAAGACTGCAGATGTTGTCCTTTTGTTTCTAACCGCATTTACTATACTTATCTAAATGATATTGATCAAATTGTGGCAATTGTAGGAAGTCAAAATTTAGATAATATTTTCAACCATTAATTCATAATTTTTATATTTTAGCATTTTAAATATCAGTTTTAAAACTAATAACTTGCAACATTCATACTAGGTTAGCGGGCTGATTAAAATTCCTATATTCCCTTTCCTCTAAATTTCAACTACTCCACTTCGCACCTACGATTTAACTGATTGCCAAACTCAAAACTTACATAGCTAACGGACTTAATTAGCTTCATCAATTTAGATTTTGAACAAACAAAACCGCAAGCCTGAACTATTCCATTTAGTACTTAGTTTCTGTAAAACAGACTGAGAAATTGACTTGCGTATTTTCTTGTGAGCATTTGGCTCTTAGGACAATAACCCTTTACAGCATAATGTTAAATACGTTGGTCAGCAGAAGGTTACGACATTTTGGTAGTTATTTGAAACTTCGCAAAACCTGCTTGGCAGATTTCGTAATTTCACTAAAATTAGTAAAAACTGCTTTGCAGTTTTTACTAATTTTAGTGAAAGCTGATGACTTTGATGAAGCAATTAAAAAAAGCTGAGAAGTGAGCTTTAGAATACAGCAATGAGTTAGGAGAAGAGGTTGAATACATTAAATTTTGTAGTGAAGATCATGCCGCAGAATCAAAAATAGTGAACACGACCGAAATTTATTCTCTGATAACAAAGTCGGACTTAGAAGCGACAGGTTATCTAAGTACTCGTTATAATACAGGGGGTGAATTGATACAGAAAACAAAATAACTGCATCAAACCCTTACTGCATTAAATCATGCTAGTAACCTCACTTTCCAACGCTCGAAACTTTGGAAAAGTTACAGCATTAACGGGCTGTTTTATATTCCAAGTATTAATCTAATCAATCAAACCCTCCCCAACAAGTTCAGTGCCTTCACAATCGTCTTCACATGTTCAAAAACCAAACTCAGTCTCCCATTTCGCTCTTTTAAGATACACAGATTTGGATTTTTCTGCACAAAATTCAACACTTTCGTAAACAGCGGAGATTGGTAGTACAAAGAATCTTGATTTGAGATGAAATAACAAATCAACTTGTTTTGTTTCAGCACTAATTTTTCTACTCCAATCGCTTTACCAACCCAACGCAAACGCAGGGCTTGTATCAGTTCTTTGGTAGATTCAGGAACAGGTCCAAAACGGTCAATTAACTCCTTTTCAAAATTCGCTAACTCTTCCTCGGTTTCGTAATTATCTAATTCTTTATACAAGTTTATCCGCTCAGCTATGTTACTCACGTAATCGTCCGGAATTAGTATTTCCATATCGGTTTCAATCTGACAATCATGTACAAAAGCAGTTTGCAGTTCATCGTACATGTCTTTGAATTCCGTTTCTTTCAATTCTTGAATGGCTTCATTCAAAATCTTCTGGTACATGTCAAAGCCAATCTCAGAAATAAATCCACTTTGCTCGGCACCCAAGAGGTTGCCTGCTCCTCGAATGTCTAAATCCTTCATGGCAATTTGGAACCCACTCCCTAAATCAGAGAACTGCTCTAATGCTTGTAAGCGCTTCCGAGCTTCAGGAGTCAACGAAATCATGGGCGGTGCCAACAAGTAACAAAATGCTTTTTTATTGGATCGCCCCACTCTACCCCGCATTTGGTGCAAGTCACTTAGTCCAAAATTGTTGGAATTGTTGATAATGATGGTATTTGCATTTGGAATATCCAAGCCACTTTCTATAATGGTGGTTGCTACTAACACATCGAACTCGTGATTTATAAAGCTCATCATTCGTTCTTCCAAATCTTCTCCTTTCATCTGACCGTGGCCTGTTAAGACTCTTGCATCAGGTACTAAACGCTGAATCATTCCGGCTACTTCCTTAATATTCTGTACTCTATTGTGGATAAAGAAAGCCTGCCCTCCACGACTAATTTCATATGCTATTGCATCCCGTATCAACTCCTCATCAAAAGTTCTAACCTCCGTTAAAATCGGTTGTCGATTAGGTGGTGGGGTATTAATTACTGACAAATCCCTAGCTTTCATTAACGAGAATTGTAGTGTTCTAGGAATTGGTGTTGCGGTTAACGTCAGCGTATCTACATTCACTTTAAACAGTTTTAGCTTGTCTTTTACAGAGACGCCAAACTTCTGTTCTTCATCAATCACCATTAAACCCAAATCATTGAATTTAACATCCTTTCCAACAATTCGATGCGTTCCTATTAAAATATCAACATCGCCACTCTCTACTTTACGAAGCGTTTCTTTTTGCTCTTTCTTACTTTTAAAACGATTAATGTAATCTACTGTAACCGGAAAATCTTTTAACCGAGCTTTAAAGGTTTGGTAATGTTGCCAAGCCAAAATGGTAGTGGGCACAAGTATTGCCACTTGTTTGCTGTCGCAAACCGCTTTAAAGGCGGCCCGAATAGCAACCTCCGTTTTCCCAAAGCCGACATCTCCGCAAATCAAGCGATCCATTGGAGTTCCTGCTTCCATATCGGTTTTTACATCTTGTGTCGACTTAAATTGATCTGGGGTATCCTCGTATAAAAAGGAGGCTTCCAACTCGTTTTGCAAATAGTTATCCGGCGCAAAAGCAAAGCCTTTCTTCTGCTTTCGCTCAGCGTATAGTTTAATTAAATCATACGCAACCGTTTTTACATTTTTCTTGGTTTTTGCCTTTAGCTTTTTCCAAGTATCAGAACCTAACTTATCAACTGAGGGTGCTGTCCCGTCTTTGCCAACAAATTTTGAAATACGGTGCAGCGAATGAATAGAAATATATAAAATATCTTGGTTTTTATATAGAATTCGAATTGTCTCTTGCGTTTTTCCGTTGGTTGTAATTTTTTCTAATCCCGAAAATTTTCCAACGCCATGATCAATGTGAACGATGAAATCGCCCGGAGTTAAATTGTGTAACTCTTTTAATGTAATTGCTTGATCTTTCTTTTTAAATCCCTCTTTTAATCTAAATCGATGATAGCGATTAAAGATTTGGTGGTCTGTGTATATTGCTAGTTTTTGGTTGTTATCTACAAAGCCTTCGTGCACCGATAAAAGAATCGTCTCAATTTTAATATCTCGCCCTAAGTCCTCGAAAATAGAATACAGTCGTTCAATTTGCTTGGCATTGTTGGCAACAATCACATTGTCTACTCCTGCCTCAGAGTTCTCATTCAAATTCTTACCCAACAATTCAAAATTCTTGTTGAATGCCGGCTGAGGACTGCTGTCAAACATTACTTTTAAGTCTTGTTTAAAGTACGTTTGCTGACCAAACTCAATGGTATTCAATCGCAATGAAGCATGAATAAATTGATCTTTAGAAATAAACAACTCCTCCGGCGGAGTGTGGTGAATTGGCGAGTTCATTCCTTCAAATATGCCTTTAGCCTCTTCGTATTGTGCTCCTACCCTATCTCTCGAAATACTAAAATCTTTAAACCAAAACAACGTATTGTCGGGCATAAATTGAAAAATTGGAACTCGCGCTTCTTCCAAAATCTTTCGCTGCACGTTTGGTAAAATAGAGATTCGCGTCAACTTTTTAATCGAAAGCTGCGAAGCCGGATCAAACACCCGAATAGAATCGATGTCATCTCCAAAAAATTCAAGCCGGTACGGATTTTCATTCGCAAAAGAGTAGATATCAACGATCCCACCTCGAACTGAAAACTCCCCAGGATCTCCTACAAAATCGACTCGTTCAAAGTGATACTCATTCAAAGTTTCCACTAAGAAATCAATACTTAATGAATCATTTAAATGAATCTCTAATGTGTTTTTTTGAAGATTCTTTTCCGTAACTACGTATTCAGAAAGCGCATCAGGATAAGAAACCACAAAATATTGTTGCTCCTTAGCACTTATTTTATTCAGCACCTCAGCCCGCAGTTGAATGTTGGCATTGTCAGTTCGCTCAGATTCGTAAGCTTTTCTATAAGAAGCCGGATAAAACAGGGCTTTCTCTCCTACTAACGCCTCTAAATCATTCAAAAAATAGGCTGCCTCTTCCTTGTCCGGTAACACAATAAACTGATGTATGGGCAAATTCTTTGAAATTCCATACGCTATAAACGCATTTAAACTGCCAGCAGTCCCCAACAACTGAACGTGAGAAAGTGGGTCATTTCTGAACTTTTCTGCAATAGTAGTAACCCGCTTATCGTTCTGATAGCGGTTTTTCAAATCATCTAATTTCATACCGAATGTAAAAGTAGGGGTATAAAGGTTGAGGAGAGGTTTTTGTTTTAAGAAATTATCGAATCTGCAACTTTCTAATTTTATTTGATACGAAGTACTTCTTCCAGCGCCATAACTTTGAAGTACACATTTCCACTAATTTTCGAATATCTCAGGTTGCAGTTGGCTTGCTAGTTTTTGCGCTTTTCATGCACTTCTTGGCACTCATCCCTCCCTTGAAAGCTTCTTTTACCTCAAGCATTTTTACCCCTATTCGCTTTTGACGATCGTTTAAATGTTGGTCAATTTTTTGAAAAGTGCTATTTTTTGAATCACAAATTGAACATTTGCTATCGCCTCATCTTGGGCTGCAATTAAAACATCTAACCAATGGTGTATCCAAGCAGTTATTTCGATGGTGCGTTGAGCTGTTATAAGACCGAACAATAGGCTTTCCGATTCTTTTCTGTGACTGTTGAAATACTCAAAAGCAACGGCGTATTGAGCGACTCAAACAACACTTTTTCTGCAATTGCCCTACCAATTCACCCATTGCCATCTTCATAAGGATAAATGCTTTCAAAATACAAATGTGCGATACTGAACAAATAAGTGCCGCAAAACTCTTTTTCTCCTGATTGCCAATTTTACTTCATGAGCCGATTGAGAATTATAATCATCTCATAATTTTACCTCCTGTTAATTTTTATGTTTTCACCAACTTACAGAAGAAAGAAACAACCTAATTAAATAACTACTCAGTAAATACTTAACAAAAAAACAGGCATCCTTTAGCACACCTGAACTACTTAATACCAATTCTAACTTACCCTGCTTATTTCAAGTTGCAATACATGTGACTGGAGTAGACACATACCTTTCCTTTTAAGGAAAACGAAAAAGCACTGATTGACCTCAGGTTAGACAGCAATTTCACATTTCAAGATTTAGATTCCAACATTTTTAATGCTTTTTAACGTATTATTTTATCTGCTTTTATTCAAGAGTTACCAAACGATGATGAATGTGAAGGGAGTGAATTTGAGTCTATAATAATTTCAACCAACATTGACTCCATGCCATTTCTACGGTTAATCATAAACTTCAAAAGGTCCTCAAATGCTCTAATTCTTTCCCTGAATTTTCATTTGCGAAAGCCAAACAGCATTGATCAAAAGAATTACGTGTACGAATGTTTTTAATTTAACAACAGGAAACTCCAACCTAGAACCTGAAACACTTTTATACTTTCCGGAAAAAGGAATCGAGTAGTGTAAGTCCTTTGATGCTAAAGAGAAGATTTTAGTGAATTAAGTTAAATATCAACTCAAAAACTCACCACAGCTCCTACGGTAAGGTTTCTTCCTACTTCATCTGCAAAATAGCGCTGTCTATTTAGATAGTCTCTATACTTAGCATTCAACGCATTTTCAACTCCTACATGCCCTCCTAACCGAATGCTTTTAAATTGCTTCTCAGCAGAAGCCCGAAATCCCAATAAGTAATACCCGTCAGGAGGTACCACAAAATCTTGATCTTTGGTAATATTTGTTTGCTCAAATACATATTTGTGAATCATCTCTAACTCCACATTTTTAAGTGATTTCACCTGAGGAATTTGAAAACTTGTCGTGGATAAAATAGAATTACTGGGCAAGTTAATTAATGCTGTATTGTCATCAATTTCATTTCCTTGAATAAAGCTATAGTTCAATTCCGTGAGCCATTTTTCATTGATTTGATATTTGGTTACCAAATCCAACCCGTAAATCTGAGCATCAGCCTGCTCATAGCGAAAGACAGGAAAAGCCCCTCGAATAGTCAAACGAAACTCATCTTGCGCCTGTAAATAAATGTAATCTTGAATGTATTGGTGATAAATCAACACTTCAACAAACAGTCTATCTTTCTTTTTAGTAGTAAAGGATAAGGTGTTTTTTATGGCATTCTCAGAACTTAAGTTAATGTCCCCTTCTTCAATTCCACTAACCCCTTGATGCAAGCCATTGCTATACAATTCATTTACTTCTGGGTTACGTGTAGCAAAACCGACGTTGTAATTCATTGAAAACTGCTCGCTAAAAGTATATAGCATTCCTAAAGATGCCGTATAATTCAGGTATCTATTCTCAAAATTGAGCACTTTACGTGGAACAGTATTCGATATGCTCGCCACTTTCCGAACTTCCTCTTCTACCCTTGCCCCAAACTCTAACTTCATCTTTTCAAAATCTCTAGCAGCAATTAAAAATCCTCCCCTTTCAGTGGTCAAATAATTCGGAATTAACGGTAAAATACCTGTTTCCGGAATGTTTTGATTGTTTACTCGGTTCGTTTGAAACCCAGCCTTCAAGTGCCATTCGTTTTTAAAGTAATAGTGAAATTTTGCTTCAAAAAAATCGCTTTCTTGATCCAAACTCAATGCGGGCATATCATCTCTATCGCCTCTTCTTACATCAAACTCTTTTCTGTAATTCAGTTGTTTTGCATACACAAACTCAATCCAAGCTTGTTCAGAAAATAGATACTTTGAACTCGCTTTGAATAAATGATGATTTACCTCCTGTCTTGGATTTTGTATGTCGTAAGAAAATTCTTTTTGAGTAAAGAATGGTTGTTCACTCTCGAAAGCCGCTTTCAAATCAGTTAAATTGCCAACATGGGACCCTCGTAAAATTCCAATTTTAGTGTTGAAGGAGCTGTAGTATAGATTAGTTGTCCACTTAGCAGTAATTTGCTTTTCAAGTTCAACAGCGAAATTGTATTCTTCAATTCCTGTATTGGTGAGAAAGTAATCAGGTGTTTTCGCATCACCGCTCTTCTTGAGCGTTCCATTTACCTTCCAAGCTAGCCACTTATGATATTGTTGCAATTCAACATTTACTCCGTTACCCAATCCATTGGAATTAAAAAAATACCGGGCCATTCCATGTAAATGAGGTTCTTTTTCTATTTTCTTGGGTTCAACCAAAATAACACTCCCCAAGCTATTTCCCATAAATTCAACTGCTCCAACTCCCTTAATTACTGTAATTCGATTCGCCAATAGCGGATCAATTTCAGGAGCATGATCAAAACCCCATTGTTGACCGCTTTGAGCAATTCCGTTGTTCAGAATAGTTAAGCGATTTCCATACAATCCGTGGACAACCGGCTTCGCCACTCCATTGCCGTTCTTTATGGCAGAAACGCCACTTATATTTTCTAGTGCTTGCCCTAAGTTTTTTGAAAGTTGCCGATTAATATCTTTTGAACTCAATACCTCCAACTCTTGGCTTTTCGATTCTTGCGCATGATTTTCAACGGTAACTTCGTTCAAAAGCTGACTCCCATGCTCTACGTAAACGGTCCAAAGTGTATCTGACGTAAGTGTAAATAAAACATTCTGAGTTTCGCAACCAATATGCCGAACAACAAGATGATATTCCCCAGGACATAAGTTTTTTATTTCAAAATTTCCCGAAAAATCTGAAACAGTTCCTTGCACCAACTCCTCAACATAAACGGATGCGAATTCAATTGATTTTAAGCTGTTTTTGTCTACAACTTTTCCTAAAATTTTTAGCTCGCATGTTTGAGCATGCGAGCTAAAAGATATAAATATCAAAAATAAAAAAAAAGGAAATTTACCGAACATTAACAGGGAAGACTACCTCTATATCCGTTTCTCCTCCAGCATTGGTTATGTCTCCACCAGGAACTCCTGTCGCAGTTTTATTGGGCTCGTGTCGAAGAATTACCGTTAACAAACCTCCTGCTGTTCTAGATTCGAATGTCGTAGACAATCCAATTGGATTTCCATTTCTATCTGTATCTGTGTATGCTACCACAAAATCTCCGGATGTATTTTGGTAAAAAACTTGATGCTCATCACCTTCTTCTAATACTTCATTTGTGATAGTGTCTGCAGGAGTTTCAAGTTCATTAAAAAATTCTAGTGACCCAGTATAACTCCTATTTAAGTCTAAGGTATCACCAGAAATTACCGGCATATTTCCTCCGTCGCCATCTAAATCTTGGAATTGGAAAACTTTAACCGTTCCGCCGCCTGAGGGAGTAAGGGTATAACGCACGGTAGTAATTACCTCTTCTTCATTTGGAATAACAGGAGCCACAGGCTCATTTTCATCGTCTTCTTTGCAAGCAAATAATGCCATGGCTAAAAACACGTAAAGTAATTTAGTTTTCATAATTTTTTTATTTAACTGTTAAATTTTTTGTAAATATATAGAATATTTGTATTATTGCAACATAGTCGCAATAGTATTTTATGAATAGAAGAAAAACCCCATCCAAAGAAAAAATTCTCGCCATATTAAAATCCCAAGGTGATGCAATAAGTCATGAGACGATCACAAATCAGATTACAGATATAAACAGGGCAACCATTTATAGAATCTTAAATCAGTTTTGTGAAGATGGAATTGCGCATCGAATAATTGCCGAAAATGGCAAACAGTTTTTCGCGTTATGCAAAACCTGTGAAGTAGAAGAACACCACCACAACCACCTTCATTTTCAATGCAACACCTGCGAAAAAGTAGAATGTTTCGAAAGTGAAATCAACATTTCCCTACCAGAGGGATATGCTATAGAGAACTTTAATGGACTCATTAATGGATACTGCAATACCTGTGCTCCAGCCTAGCAGTCGCAGTCTTTGCCTTTTTTAGAAATGCTTAACAGCTCTACCTCTTCTGCAAATTCACATACTTTCCAAACCATCGCGTACTCTGCCTCCTCAGATTTATTTTCCAGTCGGTATACCGGACAGGGCTTTTTTTGCGGATTACTTTCGGAAAAGTTAATGTCTGAAGAATGTTGAGTTTCTACCCATTTTTTATCTTCTAAACCCAAGCATTTAAGTTGGCATTCGGCACGCAGCGAAATACTTACTGCAGAACTATCTATGGTTGTCATGATTCGTTTCTGAGGTGTCCAAGTATTTAATTCACGGTCCCCAAAGATTACATATACGACAAGACATCCTAAGCCAACACCAATTAAATAAGTTCTAAATCTTTTCCAAAATGTCATGTTTCTAGGTTTTTTGTTAAATCCATTCGTTGATGTAAAATTCGGAGAATTCTAATGCTAACCACTCTATTTAGTCGAAAATATTATCAGATTTAAAAACAATTCTGAAAACAGGAGCTAAGTAACCGACTGTTTGTGATCCACATTTTGGATGCTTTACATAAAAATAGGCTCTTTCACCAATCCTCCCTGATAATAACCTGCTTGTCTTCTAGTTCACTTCTTAACGCCGTAAATGCTCTTCTGAATTATAATTAATAACATTTTTAATTTCAATTATTTACTGAATTTATTTGCACAAATATTAGGCTGCTGCTTCCTTCGCAATCACTGTACGCAAATCATCCCTCAATACTTCGCTGATGGAACGGCATTTACCAGAGCTTACTTACTCATTAATAAACTCTTTGTAATAAGAATATAAAGAAACTGACGTGTTTTTTACAATAACAAGTTGGACTTATTACTAAGTTCCCAAATTTTTGTAATGCCTAATAAGCAGCCAATAACAAATCCAAATCTTTGTAAGGCAAACCAAATTCTTCTGCCAAAAATGGATTCGTTAGCATTCCTTTGTAAACGTAAATTCCCGAGCGGACAGATAAGATTTTCCTCACACAATGATCAATTCCTCCACCGTCACCTAACTCTATAATTACAGGTGCAAAAATGTTACTCAGTGCATAAGACGCTGTTCTAGCTGCTCTAGATGGGATATTTGGAACGCAATAGTGCAGTACACCATGTAAACTATACGTTGGGTTTGAATGTGTGGTTACTCTTGACGTTTCAAAGCACCCGCCTTGATCGATGCTAACGTCTACAATGACAGAACCTTCAGGCATGTTTTGCACCATTTCTTCGGTTACAATAATTGGCGAACGGCTTTTAGGTGAGCGCATTGCTCCTATTGCGACGTCTGCTTGCGAAAGCGCATTCGCGATCACCTCAGGTTGCAAAGTAGAAGTATAGACCCTTCTTCCAACAACATCTTGTAATCGTCTTAATTTAGAAGTATTGTTACTAAAAACCTTAACGGATGCTCCTAAACCCAACGCTGCTCGTGTAGCATATTCTGCCACAGCTCCTGCACCAAAAATAACAACCTCTGTAGGTTTAACACCTGAAATCCCACCCATCATTAAACCTTGGCCACCATTTACATTGCTAAGGTATTCTGCAGCAATAAGAATTGAACTATTTCCTGCAATTTCGCTCATGGCACGAATGACAGGTAAGCTTCCAGTATTGTCTTTTATATAATCGTAGGCAATGGCCGTAACTCGTTTTTCTATTAATTTTTTGAGAAAATTCTTTGGTTGAACGGGCAATTGTAAGGCAGAAATCAACGTTTGACCTTGTTGCATTAAATCTAACTCTGCGTGAGAAAGGGGCTCCACTTTTAGAATAATATCTGCCTTGTAAACTGCTTTTGTATCGTACGCTATTTGTGCTCCAGCCTCACTGTAGTCATTGTCAGAAAAATTTGCTTTTTCACCCGCCTTCGATTCAATAAGAACTTCATGACCATTGTTTACCAACAATTCCACATCTTGCGGAACAAGTGGAACCCTGCGCTCCTGCATAGAGGTCTCTTTTGGAACGCCAATAAAAAGGCTATTGCTCTTTTTTTGAACTGTTTGCATTTGCTCTTGAGGAAGCATCCTTGTGGCCGCTTGAGCCAATGATTTAACTACGTCTTCAGACATCAACTGATTTGGTTTATGGTAAATTCTCGCCCTTTTTCCGCCAACAAAATATGAACTTCGATTCTCTTCTTAGGCAATAAGCTTTCAATTTTCGAAGGCCATTCTATTAAACAAAGCTTTCCGCTATAAAAATATTCTTCTGCTCCTATATCGTACGCCTCTTCCTCCTTGTTTAACCGATAGAAATCAAAATGAAAAATACCTTCATTATCAGCTGATTTATATTCGTTTACAATCGAAAAAGTCGGAGACCTTATCGCGTCTTTTACTCCAAGCAATTTACACATATTTTTAATTAGCGTCGTCTTACCTGCACCCAAATCTCCTCGAAATACTATTACCTTGAAATCTTCCGCAGCTTCAATCAAACAATGGGAAACTCTTTCAAGCTCATCTTCAGTCGCTATAATTCTCATTTCAATCTATTTCTTTGGCGAAAGCTGAATAATTGGTACAATCATTTCTTCCATAGAGATTCCTCCATGTTGAAAAGTATTTTTATAATAACTAACATAATGATTGTAGTTGTTTGGGTACGCAAAAAACAAATCCCCTTTTGCAAAAATAAACGATTGGCTGACATTTACTTTTGGTAAACGTGCATCTTCCGGTTTTTTAATGGCCAAAACATCATTTTCCTCGTAAGTTAAATTTTTCCCTTGCTTATAGCGTAAATTGCTGTTTACTGTTTTATCGCCAATTACTTTTGACGGTTCTTTCACTTTTATAGACCCATGATCAGTTGTAATTACAACTTTCCCGCCTCTAGCCGCAATTTCTTTTAACGCTTCCTTCAACGGTGAATTCTCAAACCAAGAAACTGTTAACGATCGATATGCCTTTTCATCTTCCGCGAGTTCTTTGATAATATCCGTATCCGTTCTAGCATGAGAAAGCATATCAATGAAATTGTAAACAATAACATTGAAAGCATTATTCATTTGGTTTGGGATCTCGCTTACTACCTTTCTGCCATAGCTTGGATTTAAGACTTTATTGTAAGCGAATCGAGTATCTTTTCCCAATCGTTTCAACTGATGTCCGATCAGCTCCTGCTCATTCATATTCTTACCCCCTTCATCAGCATCATTCAGCCAAAGTCTAGGGTACATCTTTTCTATATCCAATGGCATCAAACCGGCAAACAATGCATTTCGAGCGTACTGTGTGGTAGTTGGCAAAATACTCATATAGGTTTCCTCCCTGTCAATCCAAAACATTTCCTCAATTTGCGGCCTCAACAATTGCCACTGATCTAACCGCAAATTATCAATTACAATCAAAAAAGTTGACCCATCTTTTTGTATTAACGGATTTACTTTTTCTTTAAAAACATTGTGCGACATCAAGGGAGCATCTTCCGGAAACTCCATCCAATCCAAATAATTGTCCTCAACAAATCGAGCAAATAAATTCCCGGCTTCCTCTTTTTGAGTGTTTAGAATCTCTCTCATTCCGGTATCTTCAGACTTTTCCAGTTCAAGCTCCCAGTAAATTAATTTTTTATACACTTCTTCCCAATCTTCATAATCCATGTTGTTGTGAAGACTCATCCCAATGTTTCGAAAATCTTGCTGATACCCAATGTTAGTTTTTTCACTTACTAACCGCGCAGTATCTAAATGTTTTTTAATCGTCAATAGAATCTGATTTGGATTTACTGGCTTAATCAAATAATCAGAAATTTTTGCCCCGATTGCATCTTCCATAATCGATTCTTCTTCACTTTTTGTGATCATAATCACAGGAAGCGACGGACTCATAGTCTTAATTTTGGTCAACGTCTCTAAGCCCGACAACCCCGGCATGTTTTCATCTAAAAAAACTAGATCATATCGGTTCTTTTCAATTAAATCCAACGCTTCATCACCACTAATGGCGGGAGTTACTTCATAATTTTTAGCCTCCAGAAAAATGATGTGTGGTTTTAATAGAGCAATTTCGTCATCTGCCCATAGGATTCTTATCTTCGTCATTCAGTTTTGTTTTGGTTGCAAGTAAAGTGAAAATGGCCGTAGCTAAAAATCACACTTGCTAAAATTAGTTAAATCTATATCGCTTGAGAAATAGTAAATACAATAAAAAGAAGATTTTTAACGACCCAGTTTATGGGTTTATTTCATTGCCCTTCAATTTAATTTTCGATATTATAGAACATCCGTTCTTTCAACGACTTCGGAGAATAAAACAATTGGGTTTAACACACTTGGTGTATCCAGGAGCTTTACACACCAGATTTCACCATGCTATGGGAGCAATGCATCTTACCATGAAGGCGCTGGATGTTATTGAATCAAAAGGACAAAAGGTAACTAAAAAGGAGCGAAAAGCAACTTTAATAGCCATTTTACTACATGATATTGGTCACGGTCCTTTTTCACATGCGCTAGAATATAGCATTGTTGGTAATGTGACTCACGAAGATATTTCTACATTCTTTATGCAACATTTGAACAAGGTATTTGATGGAAAACTAGGTTTAGCGATTCAAATTTTTGAGAACAAATACAAAAAGCCTTTTTTACATCAATTGGTTTCTTCGCAACTAGATATGGACCGTTTAGATTACTTGAAGCGAGATAGCTTTTTCACCGGTGTATCTGAAGGAGTGATTAGCTCGGAGAGAATTATTTCCATGTTACATGTAAAAAACGGAGACTTGGTGATAGAGGCCAAAGGAATCTACTCTATTGAAAAATTTATTATTGCAAGGAGACTTATGTATTGGCAGGTATACTTGCACAAAACCGTTCTATCGGCGGAAAGACTTGTCGTTAATATTTTACAGAGGGCGAAAAAGTTAGCGCTTAATGAAGCGGAGTTATTTTGTACCGATGCGCTAAGGTATTTCTTATATGCCAATCACGACAAGCAATCTTTTGAAGAAAACCCTGAGACCTTAATTCGCTTCTCAGAATTAGACGACTTCGACATTACTGCCTCCATTAAAATGTGGCAAAACCACTCAGACCCAATTTTAAGCAGCTTATGTAAATCTTTGGTAAATCGAAATTTATATAAAATCGATATCCGGAAAAAGCCATTTACAGAAGAAGAACTAAACAGTCATTTCAAAGAATTAACCGCATCAACAGGAATTTCAGAACAAGAAGCGAAATATTTCATCTTCTCTGACTCCATAAAAAATAACGCTTATTCTCCTAAAAAGGATAAAATAAATTTACTATACAAGGACGGAACTATAATTGACATTGCCGAAGCTGCCGACCAGTTAAATATCAATGCATTAACTGAAGAAGTTATAAAGTATTTCATCTGCTACCCCAAACAAGTGATGGTTGATAACTTGAAAAACGAATAGCCAAAGGCTACTTTATTAATTTATTACTTTTGAGCCATGGAATTTTCGGCCAACCAAATCTCTGAATTACTACAAGGAAAGATCGAAGGAAACGGCGAGACAAGCGTCTCAGCCCTTTCTAAAATTGAAGAAGGAAAATCTGGGTCTCTTTCTTTTTTGGCCAATCCCAAGTATACGGAGTATATATATGACACAGAAGCCTCAATTGTAATTGTTGGAAACGACTTTATTGCTGAAAGAGAGTTAAAACACAAACCGACTCTTATCAGAGTTGAAGATGCTTACGGCGCTTTCGGAAAGTTATTGGAGATGTACAACCAGGTAAAAAACAACAAAGTTGGCATTTCCAATTCTGCAATCATTTCTGAATCAGCTGTTATAGGAAAAGATGTTTATTTAGGTGAAAACGTAGTTATTGGGGACAATACGACAGTTGCAGATGGAGTAAAAATCTTTCCGCATTCCTTTATTGGTGATAATGCTTCTATTGGAGCAAATACCACAATTTTTGCCGGGGCTAGAATTTACTCTGAAACGCAAATTGGAAAGGAATGTGTTATTCATTCAGGAGCTATTTTAGGTGCTGATGGATTTGGTTTTGCTCCAAACAGTGAGGGGAACTATAAAAAAGTACCTCAAATTGGCAATGTAATCCTTGAAGACTATGTGGAAATCGGCGCCAACACTTGTATTGACCGGGCTACTTTAGGCTCAACAATTATCAGAAAAGGAGTTAAGTTAGATAATCTAATTCAAATTGCTCACAACGTAGAAATAGGAGAAAACACAGTAATTGCTGCTCAAACGGGAGTAGCAGGCTCTACCAAAATTGGTAAAAATTGCATGATAGGCGGGCAAGTTGGCATTGTTGGCCACCTTAAAATTGCTGACGAAGTAAAAATAGCTGCTCAAAGTGGCATTGGAAACTCTATCGTGAAAAAAGGTGCTATCGTTCAAGGTTCACCTTCTATCCCCATTGGAGACTATAAAAGATCATATGTAATGTTTAGAAAATTACCGAGTATGGCTAGCCAAATTCGTGATTTAGAAAACCAATTGAAAGAATTAAAATCTGCCTCAAACTAGTTTATGAGCACCAAACAAAAAACCATAAAAAACTCCATTTCTTTGAGTGGAGTTGGATTACATACGGGAGAGAAAGCGACCGTAACCTTTAAAACAGCTCCTGAAAACCACGGATTTGTTTTTCAAAGAGTAGATATTGAAGGACAGCCCACTATAAAGGCTGATTGCGATTTAGTTGTAGACACCTCAAGAGGAACTACAATTGAGCAAAACGGAGCAAAAGTCCACACAACTGAGCATTTATTAGCTGCTGCCTATGGCTTAGAAATTGACAATTTGTTAATTGAAATTAATGGACCTGAAGTTCCAATTTTGGACGGTAGTGCTTATTTTTTCTTGCAAGCGTTAAAGGATGCAGGCGTTGAAGATCAAGAAGCAGAAAAGGATTATTTTGTAGTTGAAGAGAACATAACTTACGAAGATTTGGATCGCATGACAGAAATGTTAGCCGTTCCACAAGATGAATTCCGTTTAACAGTGATGGTTGATTATAATTCGCCAACTTTAGGAACGCAACATGCCCACATGTATAAATTAGGTGAGTTTGAGGAGAATATTTCCATGTGCCGAACATTCGTTTTCTTACGCGAATTAGAATTTTTAGCGAAAAACAACCTTATAAAAGGTGGAGATTTAGACAATGCCATTGTCCTAGTAGATCACATTCCACCTCAAGAGAAATTAGATGAAATTGCAGAATTGCTAGGCAAGCCAAAAATTTCCGTTACGGATACAGGAGTACTCAACAACTTAAAACTCCACTTTCAAGATGAGCCTGCAAGACATAAGCTGTTAGATATTGTAGGAGATTTAGCGCTAGTTGGGCGACCGATTAAAGGACATATTTTAGCTGCTAGACCTGGCCATAAGGGGAACGTTGATTTTGCCAGAATTGTAAAAGCGGAGATTAAAAAGCGAGAAAGAGCCTGCCCTAAGTTTGACTTAACAGCAGAACCAATCTACGACATCAATAGCATTGAAAAAATACTACCGCACCGTTACCCGATGTTGTTAGTAGATAAAATTATTGAGCTTAGCGATACGCATGTAGTTGGAGTTAAAAACGTTACTATGAATGAGCAATTCTTTCAAGGACACTTTCCGGGAGCCCCCGTAATGCCGGGAGTTTTGCAAATTGAAGCTATGGCTCAAACAGGAGGTATACTGGCGCTCAGCACGGTGCCAGATCCTGAAAATTATTTAACCTACTTTGTTAAAATTGATAAAGCAAAATTCAAGCGCAAGGTAATTCCTGGCGATATTTTAATTCTTAGACTAGATTTGTTACAACCAATTCGAAGAGGAATGGTTTTAATGGCAGCGAAGGCTTATGTTAATGGAAACATCGTTGCTGAAGGTGAATTAATGGCACAAATTGTAAAAGAAAAATAATGGAGCACGCTTATATTCATCCCAACGCAAAAATAGGTAAGAACGTTATTATAGATCCTTTCACCTACATTGCCGGTAATGTAGTAATTGGAGACGATACTTGGATTGGGCCTAACGTTACCATTATGGATGGTGCTCGTATTGGAAACAATTGTAGGATTTTTCCAGGGGCTGTTATTTCGGCTATACCGCAAGATTTAAAATTTCATGGAGAAGAAACAACAGCTGAAATTGGAAATAACACGACCATTCGAGAATGTGTTACCATAAACAGAGGAACGGTTGACCGCAATAAAACTGTAGTTGGAGACCATTGCTTGCTAATGGCATATGTGCACATCGCACATGATGCCTTTATAGGAAACCATGTAATTTTAGCCAATACTGCAAATATCGCAGGCCACGTTACCATTGAAGATCATGTTATTTTGGAAGGTGTTGTTGCAGTGCAACAATTTATTAGAATTGGAGAGCACTCTTTCATAGCAGGAGGATCACTGGTCAGAAAAGATGTACCACCATTTGTCAAGGCTGCAAGAGAACCATTGACCTATGCAGGCATTAATGCTATTGGATTAAGAAGAAGGGGTTACGACACGGCTATTATAAGCCAAATAGAAGACATTTACCGTCATATCTTTGTGCACGGAACCAATGTATCAAAATCGTTGGAAGAGATCAAAGCATCAATTACCGATTCCCCGGCAAAAACACAAATTCTAAATTTTATAGAAGGTTCTCAAAAAGGAATTATTAGAGGCCCTTTGAGCTAGACTAACTTACAATGGAGATTCAACTTCAGTCATTGGCAAAGCGATTCAATAAAGAGTGGGTCTTTAAAGAAGTGAGTTTGACCTTTAATTCCGGTTCTAGAACCGGCGTAGTTGGCTCGAACGGCAGTGGAAAATCTACCTTGATAAGACTAATTTCAGCAGCAGAATTACCTTCAAAAGGAGAGATTACTTACAAGCTCAATAATACTATTATTGAGCAAGAAGACATTTATCAATCAATCACCTACGCTGCTCCTTACATTGACTTAGTTGAAGAATTTACGGGTAAAGAATTAGTTCAATTCCACCTGAATTTTAAACCTTTTCAAGAAAATTTAACAGCTGCACAATTCTTAGAATTAATTTACTTACAAGACGCTGGAAACAAGCACATAAAAAACTTCTCTTCAGGGATGAAGCAAAGACTCAAATTGGGATTGGCAATTTGTAGTAAGTCAGACCTGCTGTTACTTGATGAACCTTGCTCCAACTTAGATGCCAAAGGAATTAAATTATACCATACTCTACTCCGTCAATTCAATCAAAATAGAACAACCATCATCGGCTCTAATGAGCAGACAGATGAACTATACAGCACAGAAAAAACAATAAGAATTTCAGATTATAAATAAGGATTTCAAGTTGAATCCCTATCTTTGATTTAAGACTACAAAATTATGGCAAATACTTCAGATTTTAAGAATGGATTATGTATGAATTGGAACAACGATTTGTTCAAAATTCTCGAATTTCAACATGTGAAGCCAGGAAAAGGACCAGCTTTTGTGCGCACTAAAATGCAGAGTCTGACATCGGGTAAAATCATTGACAATACCTTTAATGCAGGTGTAAAAATTGATCCAGTTAGAATTGAAACTAGGCAATATCAGTATCTATTTAATGACGACAGTGGCTATCACTTTATGAATACTGAAGATTACGAGCAGACTTTCTTGCCAAAAGAAATGATTAATGCTCCTCAATTTTTGAAAGAAGGAGACATGGTTGACATTATGTTCCATGCGGAAGAAGAAAAACCTCTTTCTTGCGACTTACCTCCTTTTGTAAATTTAGAAATTACTTTTACCGAACCAGGTATTAAGGGTGACACTGCTACGAATGCGACCAAACCTGCAACTGTTGAGACTGGTGCAGAAGTAAGAGTGCCCTTGTTTATTAACGAAGGAAATAGGATTAGAATTGATACCAGAAATGGTTCCTACTGCGAGCGTTTAAAATCATGAAACTAGGCAAAACGTATACATTATCGGCAATAGCATCGTTGTTGGATTCTCCATTTAAAGGAAATGAAAACCTTGGAGTCAATGGGTTTAATGAAATCCACAGAGTTGAACACGGTGATATTGTGTTTGTTGATCACCCAAAATATTACGCCAAAGCGCTAAATTGTAGCGCTTCTGTTGTTTTAATTAATAAAGAAGTTGACGTACCAGACGGAAAGGGTATCATTATTTGTGAGGATCCTTTCAGAAGTTTCAATTTTATAGCAGGCTATTTCAATCCTTTTGTGTTTTCTGAACAACATCAGGAAGATACGGCGGTTGGAAGTGGCACAAAAATTCATCCTTCCGTTAGTATCGGCAGGAATGTGAAAATTGGAAAAAACTGCCTTATCTTTTCTAATGTCAGTATCATGGACGACGTTACTATTGAAGACAATGTTATTATTCAGTCAGGAACAGTAATTGGTTCTTTTGGTTTTTATTACAAAAACAGGAGCACCCATTTTGACCGTTTAAATAGTAATGGGGGTGTTTTAATTGAAAAGAACGTTGAGATTGGAGCAAATTGCACAATTGATAAAGGAGTTACATCTATAACTACGATAGGGGAAGGCACAAAGATTGATAACCTTGTTCAAATAGGACATGACACGTACATCGGTAAAAAGTGTCTTATTGCAGCCCAAGCAGGAATTGCAGGCTGCGTAGAAGTTGGAGATGAAGTAACCATTTGGGGCCAAGTTGGAATCGCTAGCGGAATTTCTATTGGGAATAAAACAACGCTTTACGCACAGAGTGGCGTTGGAAAGACACTGGAAGGTAACAAAAGCTATTTGGGAAGCCCGGTAGATGAAAGCAGAACTAAATTTAAGGAGATGGCTATGGTTCGTCGCCTTCCTGAACTTTTTAGTAAGTTGAACAAAGAATGATAGATGATAAAACCAGTCGGGTTAGAGGAAAGCTTCAGCAATCAAAAACGAAGTTGGATACACTGCTGAATATCACAAATGCAATTAACAACTCCTTCTCGAAAGATTCTCTTTTTTTTTACTTCAAACTGTTCTTACAGAAAACCTCAACATTGCAAAACTTGCTTTATTTACACTAAATTCTGATACTTGGAACATTTCAATAACAAAAGGAGTTAGTGCAGGAGTCTGCGATAAAATTGATGTATCCTATTTAATTAAGTCGTTTCCTGACATTGGCATTATAAACAGAGATGAAGAGAGTAAGTCCCTGTCACAATTCGATATCGCTATCCCGGTATTTCATCACAACAAACCGTTTTCGTTCATGCTTTTAGCAGATATGGATGGTGAAAAATTAGAAATTAGTCCAATTATAAAGCACCTACGCTTCATACAGACACTAATTAACATCATTGTTGTCGCCTTAGAAAACAAACGTTTAAATGAGCAAGAGATTAAGCAGGCGGCAACAAATAAGGAATTGGAGTTGGCTCGTAACATGCAAACCTTGCTATTTCCAAAATCGTTACCAAACACAAATTTGCTAAAAGTAAGCGCAGTTTATTTACCTCATAGTGAGGTTGGTGGTGATTACTATGATGTTATTTCATTATCTAACAATAGGACTGCATTGTGCATTGCAGATGTATCGGGAAAAGGTATTTCTGCAGCTTTATTAATGGCAAATTTCCAAGCTAACTTAAGAGCTCTGGTGCGAATTGCAGCAAATCTCAATGAATTGATTGAATTTTGCAACCAGAAAGTGATAGAGTCAGCTAATTTTCAAAAATTCATAACTCTGTTCATAGCCATTTATGATCCTAATAAAAGAGAGTTAAGCTATGTAAATTGCGGACATCAACCTCCTTTATTAATTCAAGAAGATGGAAATTCGTTTTTGCGCACAGGCTCAACAGTTTTAGGTATGTTCGACCAACTACCGTCATTAAAAACAGAGAGTTTAACTATTAAAAAAGGCGATAAACTAGTTTGCTACACGGATGGATTAACAGAAATGCCGGATGCCAATGGCGATCAATTAGAAATAGAGGGAATTAAAACCATGCTAAAGAATAAAAAAAGCATAGAAGAGGTAGTTAACACGCTAGAAAATTGCATTCACAAGAATGACAAGTACAGGGAGATAGACGATGATATTACTTTTCTAACTGCCCAGTTTCTTTAACTAAAAATCGTTTATAATTCAAATCTATTGCTACTATTATTGCAATAAACGACCAAAAAGGAACACTTGCTTTATCTGTGTCTAAGAAATTATTTAGAATCCCATTTATAATATACGAAGTAAATGCTAATATCACAAAAAATACAATTGTCCGGAGTTCCCCTTTGGGCAAACGATAAAAAAGAATAGATGCTCTGTAATAAAACACCACCAAGATAGAGATAAATGTAAGAGCTCCAAGTATTCCACTTTCAGCTAGGGGACCAATAAATTCAGAATGGGCGTTTCCTCCATCTCCAGCATTAGTGCTAATAATTGTAACATCATCAGATGACTGAAATGGAGCGTATTGAAAGGCATATGTGCCAGGTCCCCAACCCAAAATAGGCTTTCGGCTAAACATTTCGAAAGCGGAGTTCCACCTATTAATTCGTTCTAAATTTGATGCATCTGTAGAAATATTTGTAATAGATTGAACATGTTCTCCTAAATTTTCGGAGGTAGAATCCTGCTCATTTTTTTGAAGAGTATTTATGATATCGGTCCAAAAAAATCCTACGAATATTAACACAAGACCTGCCGCAGAAAGCACAAAAGTGCCCTTTAAACGAAATAAGTAAATGAGGGAGACAGCAAACGCCACAAGTAAACTAATCCATGCTGCACGACCGTAGGAAAAAATAATTCCCAAGACCAAAACAACAATCATTAATGCAGAAATAACCCTGTATTTTTTATACCGTTTAAGTAGAAACAACAAAATCATTATTGGGAACATCATAGCAACAACTGCCCCATATACAGTATGATCCTTAAAAAAAGGCTGCATTACCCAATGTGCTGGACGTTCTGCAAAACCATATTTGCTATGGTGAAGAAATGTATAAAGTGCCACACAAGCCAGAGGAATTAAATATAGCCAGAAGAACAGCCTAATATTTTCAACCTTTTTGAAAAGTTGCGTCGCTATAAAGTAAAATGCAATAATAAACCACAGCCTTGCTAGCAGGTACTTTAGAGATACAAAAGGCAATGTACTTGTCAAGGTAGTTATTATAATCCAAGCTAAATTGATAAGAATTGCTATTGTAATGGGGTGTTTAAGCACCGACAAGTCATACTTTCCATCGTAAAGAACTCTTAAAATAAAGATCAGCATTACTCCAAACAAAAGCGGCTCTGTAGGCAAGAACATTCCGATTCCGCCAAATTCAAGCGCCTCCAAATTTAATGAAAGAGGTGTTGTAAAAACAATAAACCAGATAAGCTTATCCGTCGCTACGAAAGCCATAAATAACAAAACTAAAGCAAATGGTATAACAGCAAACCAATACTGTTCGAGTGCTATAAGCGCACTGTTGGTCATAATGAACAAGAAGCTCAATATCAATACCCAGTTTGACTTTAATTCTTCCGACATATTACTTGTTTTGATAGCCAGACACCAAGAGTAACGCGAATGTGAATACAACAGACGCACCAATTGCAGCTACTAGAATGAACCACCTTACCGGCGAAGACTTCCGATCAGGAACTTCAGGAGCCACTACCACATTAGAATAAGTTTGTATTTTATTTAAATTCTTTAATGCCAGTTCATACTCTCTCAAGCGATTCATGTAATGAGAGTTAATCGCGGTTTGTTGAAAATGGTAATCGTAAGATTTCCTGCCGTATTTCTGTAAATTTTCAAACAAAGTTTTAGCCTCCTCAAAATCTTCCCCTTTTTTACCTGACAACAGGAAATCCATGTACTTTTCCGTTACCCGCTCAGATTGGACCTCGTAATCCAAAATTCCATATCTCGTACTTAGTTCAGTAATTTTCTTTTCTAAACTATCAAGATCAGCCTTTTTATCCTCAACCATCCTCTTCGTAATAACAACAATTTCTTGATATTTTTTTCTTTCCGTTCTTCTAATAATCTGATTTAATTCTTCAATTATTTCCTGTGCTATGTCTCTGGCTTTTATCGGTTCAGTGGAAAGCACTTCAATTTTAATAGATTCAAATCGAGTTTTGTCAAACGTAATATGTTCATCATAGGCAAGTTTTATCCATGATTTTTTATTTGGATCATCTTGATCAATGTCGTATTCATCATACAAATTATACTTTGCGACAATGTGGTTCCGCAATTCATTGGATTCCAGATATTGTTGCATTTGCTCTAACCCATTTTCTTCTGCATATTGTCCTAAATTAGCTGGGTAAATTACAGCTTTAGACTTAAACTTGGGCGGAATGAATTGAGGCAAAGTAAAAACGAATGCAAAAATTCCTGCAATAAGTCCAATTGCAAGTAATAACTTCCATTTCTTTGCTGCAAATTGTACAATCTCTATGTTAGACTTCATCATTGTTTTGGTTTCTAAATTTTCCATGCTAAGCTTTTGGATCAAAAAGGATTAATACAATCACGGTAAAAAGAAAGGTTGCTATTGTTGATGCAACTACGATTATCCAGCGAATAGGATAACTTGCTTTCTCTGCTGGATAAGCTCTATTGACAATAAAAGTTTGATCAATGGTAGACTCAGCATTTACCCTTGCTTCGGAATAAACTTTTTTTAAATCACTAAGTTTTTCACGTTCATATTCCATTTGTTGAACTAAGCTCAGGTACTTTCCTCCGTACTTAGATAGCGTATCCAACTTATTTTGCAGTGCTTTTACTGCTGCGTTATTTCCCTTTACCAAAGCAGCTCCGTACTGATTACTGAGCACTTCAACCTGAGTCTCATAATCCTGAACACCTTTTGCCCTAATTTGATTTAAAGTATCTTCCATTCGATTGATTTCTGCCACCAAATTATTGTACTCCTTCTCTACAATAACAAAACCTTGCTTGGCCGCTTTTTGCAAAATATTATTCCTAACCTCGTCTACCTTTTTTGTTATTTCGTTAGCTATGTTAGCAGCATATTCTTTATCAGTATCTAGTACTTCTATTTTTACAGACATAAATTTTGTGCGATAAAAATCTATGTTTCCTTTATATTCATTAAACAACTCAGTTTGTCGATACTCTTCGTGTGGATTAATATCATAATGGCTCATTAGATTGAACTTCTGAATAATATAATTTCGAATCGTGTCAGAATTTAACAATTGTATTAATTGCTCTGCTTCTTCCTCTTCACCGAACTCTAAAAAGTCTTTTTCCTTGTAATTTTCATCGTTCAATAAAGCTCTTGAAATAGAGGTGGTTGTCGATGGAAATAAAATAACCGATGATTCGTATTTATCTTCTATTAAAAGAGAGAATATTATAGAAGAAATTAATGCCAATGAAGAGATAATGAGAAGTACATTCCTCCTTCTTCTTAGAAAGTAGAATATCCCATTTGAGTTGATGTCGTAAGACTGTTCGTTCATGGCTAGCTATTATTTTAAAGGATGTCAAATTTAATGAAAAACAAAGAGAGGATTCCACCCTCAATAGGCTGAAGAATTTACTGGCATTACGTTTTGCATTCGGAAGGTTGAAAAATAAATTTAGATTCGTGACCTTTTAGTTGCAAGAATGTTATAGGACTTCGGCCAATACAAATCTCGCTGTACTTCGTGTTCTTTGCTCTAACAGTACTAATCTGTCCTTCAATAAATCAGTAATAATTTGATCGGTAAAGTGGCGAATTGTAATTAATGTGGCTCCTTCATTGTAGGTAACTTTATATTTTTGGGATACTAATTTTCTTAATTCATCAATTTTTGAAGGGTCGTTATCAAATACAACAGTAAAACTGATTGCTGAATTCTGTAAAATATTTACTGACAGGCCAATATTTGAAAACAATTCAAATATTTCAGCTAGTTTATGCTCGTCAATAAAATCAAAATCTCTTGAACTGAATGAAACTAGAATTTGGTTCTCTTTGTGAATATAGGAAGGTATATCGCGGTCTCTTGAAGAATCTCCATTAATTAAACTTCCGCTTGCAGTTGGGTTTTTAAACGATTTCACATGGAGCGGAATCTGCTTATTTTCTAGTGGTTTTACTGTTTTTGGATGAATAACCGAAGCACCATAATACGCTAATTCCACAGCTTCTTTGTATGAAATATTCTCCAACTTAACGGTTGATTGGTAGTGTTTTGGATCGGCATTTAGCATCCCTTCCACATCTTTCCATATAACAACTTCAGTTGCATTTAAGGAACTTGCAAATATTGCCGCTGAGAAATCAGACCCTTCTCTACCTAAAGTAGTAGTAAAGTTTTCTGAACTGGAACCTATAAACCCTTGCGTGATTGCTATTCGCTCACTAAGATTGCTAAACCTTTCTTGAATTAACTTCTCTGTTTCCTCCCAATCAACCTTGGCTGACTGATACCTGTTATCCGTTCTTACAACGTCTCTAGCATCTACCCATACGTTTTCAATTTCTTTTGAGTCTAAATAAGCCGATACAATTCTTGTAGACAGCAACTCTCCCAATCCTATAAGCTGATCATATTCAAAACCTTTAGTTCCTATTGGTTCATCCTCTATCTGCCATTCAGCTTCAACAAAAGTGTTGTGTAATTCTTGAAAAACAGGATTATTCTTATTCACAAAGAGATCATTACACACACCAAAATGGTACGACTTTATTTCTTCTAATTGTTTAAAAACGGCCTCATCTCTGCTTAAATGAAGTTGCAATAATTTCTCTAAAGCGTTAGTTGTTTTTCCCATTGCAGAAACAACGACTACAAGCCTACCGTCTAATTGCTTCTCTATTATGGTGGCCGCATTTTTAACACCCTCCGCATCTTTTACAGACGCTCCACCAAATTTAAATACCTTCATATATTTACAAATTGATGTTTTGAAGTTGCTCTTTTGTAAACCTTCCATTGTACCACGTTCCATCTAACTCTGCATTGTATGACTTATAAAAATCGATTGCAGGTTGATTCCAATCCAACACCTGCCATTCCATTCGACCACTATTCCTTTCTTTTGCGTAATTTATTACCCCCTCAAACAATGCCTTTCCGGCGCCAACTCCTCTTTTCGATTCAGTTACAATTAAATCTTCTAAGTAGGTGCAGCGCCCTTTCCAAGTAGAGTACTTTTCATAAAAAATCGCAACCCCTATAATTTCTTTTCCCTGCTCCGCAACCAGAAACTCGAAAATAGACCTTACTCCAAAACCATCTTCTTTAAAATCTTGAACAGTCACGCCAACTTCGTTTGGTGCTTTTTCATATACCGCTAGCTCTTGAATTAGCTCGAGTGTTCTTCTACAATCTTCTATTCGGCCTTTTCTTATGACAAAATCCATTCCTTTTTTAAGCAAATGTAGGGATTGAAGTGCTAAATAAACAGCAATTTTTTGTCTTTAGTAAACCTTTGAATTTTCCGATATTTACGACTCTGAAGCCAACCAAATAAAACATACAATGTCAGGAGTTAAAATGCTTAGTGAATTTATTACCGAAACACAAGATGATTTCCCTTTTGCAACTGGAGAATTAACCAGATTGTTGAACGATATCGTTATTGCTTCAAAAATTGTGAATCGAGAAGTTAATAAAGCAGGATTAGCTGATATTTTAGGTGCAACTACACAAGAAAATATTCAAGGAGAAACACAACAAAAATTAGACGTTTTTGCCGATGAGCAATTTATTGCAGCATTAAAAAATGGAGGGGAAGCTTGCGGAATTGCCTCTGAAGAGGTAGATGAGTATTTATCATTTGATAGTCCTCGTTCACAAAACGGTAAATATATTGTAGCATTTGACCCGTTAGACGGTTCTTCTAACATTGACGTAAATGTTTCAATTGGAACAATCTTTAGCATTTATAGAAGAGTATCTGAAGTTGGCACGTTAGCTACGGAAGCTGATTACTTGCAAAAAGGCGATCATCAGGTGGCGGCAGGTTATGTAATTTACGGTTCTTCCACTATGTTGGTTTATACGACAGGAAATGGCGTAAACGGGTTTACTCTAGACCCAACAATTGGCGAATTTTGCTTGTCTCATCCGAATTTAACCATTCCAAAAACTGGCAAAATTTATTCTATAAATGAAGGAAATTTAGCCTATTGCTCTGCGGCAGTAAACAACTATATTAACTACTGTAAAGAAATAGATGCATCAACAAACAGGCCTTATTCGGCAAGATATATTGGTTCAATGGTTGCTGACTTACATCGAAATATGATCAAGGGTGGCATTTTTATTTACCCAGAAACAACCAACGCTCCTAAAGGCAAGTTACGCTTGCAGTACGAATGTAACCCTATGGCATTTCTAATGGAGCAAGCAGGAGGTATAGCGAGCACAGGCAGGAAAAGAATTATGGAAGTCGAACCTACTGAACTTCATCAAAGAGTGCCCACAATAATGGGTTCTAAAGAAATGGTAGAAAAGCTCCTCAGCTTTTATAAATAAATTAAATGAAAAAGTTAAGAGTCTCACTTTTAAGTTTTCTGACTTTAGTTGTCTTCTCTTTTTCTGTTTCAAGTCAGGAAACACTTCCTGATAGTATCGCTCAACTGATTTCTTCTCAAGAAACTGAAAACAAAGGAAGGGGAATGTTGGAAGCTATAGAATACTATCAACAACAGTCTGATAGTATTAATGTATCAAACACTTTCAAAAGTTTCGAAGAATTAGACCTTTCGAATTCTTCTGTCAAAAGCAGGCAAGAGTTAGTGCTGAGTTTTGATTTACTCCTAAAGAACAGCTTTCAATACAACGTTGCTAAAAGATATCTTCTTAAAAACATAGTATTAGCAAGAGAGTCTAGAAACTTTGAAAACGCAGCAAAGTTTCACCAAAGCCTCGTTCATCACTACTTTTACACTTTTGACTATGACAGCACTGATTACCACATAAACAAGGCTATATCTCTTTACAAACAACTCAACAACCAACAAGAAATTGGCGAATTAACAGCAAGACAAGCAGGAACAAGTTACGCAAAAGGAAATTATGAAAAGGCAATAGACTATGTATATAAATCCATAGAAATTTTCAAAAAAACAGGAAATAAAGAACAACTAGCCGTTTCATATCTTCAATTGGGAAATATTTTTTACTTTCTATCGGATTATCGCGAATCAATGCAGTACTACGAACTTTCCTTATCTGCTTTTAAAACGAACAACGATAGAAAGGGAGTTTATAGGGCATTATCAAATATTGGCTTGATTAATTTAATGCTAAAAAACTATCGTAAATCCATATCTCAGCAGTTAGATGCACTGCAATATTTTGAATCAAAAAACAAAGAGCTTGAAAAAGGAAATGCCTATTTATTTTTAAGTGCTTCCTATTGGGGGATTGAGAAATATGACAGCGCAAAGTTTTATAACGAACTGTCTATAAAATCTAATCGCTTAACAAAGTATCGTATCGGACTAGGAGAAGGATATTTGATGAGATCAAAAATTTTCCACACAGAAAGCAAGCTCCAAAAATCATTAGAAGCTGCCAAAAGAGCTTTCTCTATAGCCGATTCTGTTAAACAATTTGAGATCATAAAGAGTACTGCGGAGCAATTATCTATCGCCTACGATGCTTTGGGACAAATTGATAGTAGCTACCGCTATTTAAAAATACATAACAATTTACGAGACAGCCTGGATTTGGACCCACAAGTGTTGAAGAACTATGCCATAAAACAACAGTTTCAGGTAGAAGAAGCTCAATTCGAATTGCTATTGGCTAAAGAAAAAGCTCAAATTCAAGAGCAACAAAACTCAAAAAAGCAAACCCAATTGGTCACTGCCACAGTTGTTGCAATGTGTTCCATTTTATTATTGGTATTGGCAGTTATCATTTTATATCGCAACAAAATCCTATCAAAGCAATTAATTGATAAACAAACCCAAGTATCATCCGAGTTACAAATTAAAGAATCGTTGTTGAACGAAATACACCACCGAGTAAAAAATAACTTACAAGTAATATCAAGCATGTTGAGTCTTCAAACTCAATACATATCAGATGATAGAGTTCAAAAAGTAATCTCCGATTGCAAAAATAGAATTAACTCTATGTCATTAATTCATGAAAGCTTATACAAGAAGAATGATGGTATTGAAGCCCCGTTTAGCGAATACATAAAAGTCCTTATCCCTCAACTAATTGAAGCATACAAAATTGATGAGTCAAAAATTAAAGCAAAAATAAAATTGGATGAGATTCACTTAAATTTAGATGAATCGATTCCTTGCGGACTTTTAATTAATGAAATAGTCTCTAATGCGCTAAAACATGCGTTCCCGAATGGAGAGAATGGAGAGATCAACATTCATTTATCGAAAAAAGAGGGGTTTATACGATTACAAATTGCTGATAACGGAGTTGGATTTAATGATGAAACTACTATTCAAAAACAGGAATCTTTCGGTTTTCTGCTAATTGAAACACTAGCAAAGCAGTTAGAAGCAAATATGGAATGTGTGAACGATAACGGTATAAAGTACGATATTAAATGGAGGTGTGTTTCGTAATCTTATACTATGAAATGGGATAAAAGAATTCTTTACTATTCGACAATTACAATAATTGCCTGTATCCTTTATCTTCCCAGCATAAACAACTCTTTTACTTTTCTAGACGACCATGTTCAGGTTGTGGAAAATCCATTTATAAAATCACTAGATTTTCAATCTATAAGAGGAATATTCTCTAGCTTTTTTGTGGGAATGTATCAGCCCATCACAACCATCCTTTACGCTATAACATTTGCTCTTTCAGGACTAAACCCTACGGCTTTTCATGCCATATCGTTACTTTTTCACGTTGCTAATTGTTGGCTTATATTTAGGTTATTGAACTACTTTTTGGCAAACCAAAACCTAAGCTTTTTACTTTGTCTCGTTTTCTTGGTTCATCCCATGCAAGTAGAAAGTGTCTCATGGATTTCTGCCCTCAGTAACTTAGTTTTTAGCTCCTTCTTTTTAGCAGCTTTTTGGGCTTATTTAAAATACAGTCAACAACAAAAAGCAAGTTCCCTCCTTTTATGTTTTGGATTATTTATTTTATCCTGTTTATCAAAATCAGCAGCAGTTGTTTTTCCCGTTGCCTTAATTGCGTTCGACTTTTTCAAAATTGGCAGGCTGAAGTGGAAGTTACTTTTACAAAAAATTCCATTTTTTGCAATTTCTATTTTATTTGGAATCATTACTATTTTCGGAAGAGAAACAGCAGAGCATTTGTCAGATTTGACGGCTACCTATAGCTCTTTTGATAGAGTGTTTTTAGTTAGTCACTCCGTGCTATTTTATCCCATAAAATTTTTATTTCCATCTCAGCTTTCCGCTTTCTACCCTTACCCTCTTTTTACTCAAGGAGTTTTGCCTACACTATACTATCTAAGTCCAGTAGTACTTATTGGGCTAGGGGTTATAACCTATTTAAAGCGCAAAAACCATTTACTATTATTTGGAATTATGTGGTTTCTTATAACCATTGCTTTGGTGCTCCAATTTGTACCTTTTGGCAATCAGATCACAACTGACCGTTATCTTTATTTACCCTTATTTGGTTTACTGGTACTACTTGGTAGCGTTTTACAAAAATTAAAAGACTTCAAGTGGTTGTGGTTTTCAATTTTACCATTGCTCGTCTTTTCATTTTTATCTTTTCAGAGAACACACATTTGGAAAAACGATGAAAAACTTTGGAAATCTGTTATTGAGACCCACCCCACTGTTTCACAAGCATATAACAACCTAGGTTCATACGCGTTAGAACAGAACAAAAACAAGAAAGCATTTGACTATTTCAACCAAGCCATTCAGGTTCGACCCAACTACGCAGATGCATACTCTAATCGAGGGAATTTATTTGCTCAAGCTGGAAATTCGGGCGAGGCGATGAAAGACTTCAATAAAGCCATTCAACTGCAACCCCATGCGGACGCTTACTTTAACAGAGCAAATGAATATTCTAAGTTGAATCGACTGGATCAGGCAATTTTAGATTATTCCAGAAGCATTGAGTTACAACCAAGAGCAGATTCTTATACAAATAGAGCTTTTACTTATTTGAAATTGAAAAAGATTAGCTTAGCAAGGGAAGATTTAAGCAATGCCAAGAAGCTAAGTCCTAATTATGGAAGGGCCTACTTCTTGGAAGGAATATTAGAGCAAAACTTAGGGAATAAAGCTAACGCTTGTGCCGCCTTTTTGAAAGCGGCTAACCTTGGAGAAAAAAATGCAAATCAAGCTTACTCTCAATCTTGCCGTTAAGACAACACTGCGCGAATCATTCGATCTCTACCGTAAATATCTTCTTTCAGTTCAACTTGTTCAAAACCGCCATTTTTAAGAATTGAAATACATTCTTTTCCTAGATCTTCATGAATTTCCCAATACAGAATTCCTTTTTGCTTTATCATCTTCGGGGCAATTTCAACCATTCGTTTGTAAAACAACAAAGCATCATCACTTTCCGGAGCCAAAGCAATAACCGGCTCATATTCTATCACATTTTTATCTAGAGCTTCTAATTCTTCCCGCTTGACGTAAGGTGGATTACTCACCACGATATCATAAAGCTCTTTTGGAACTTGAGTTAAAATATCATGAACGACTACCTCAACTTTTGCATTCAATAAGGCTGCATTTTTAATTGCTGTTTTTGTGGCCGTTTCAGAAACCTCAGTAGCATCCACTTTTTCAAAGTCTCCTTCTAAAAATAAAGTAATTGGAATGCAGCCACTACCAGTTCCGATATCTAAAATGGTTTTGCCCTTGGTTTCTTCTCGCTCCAAAATCCACTGCACTAATTCTTCCGTTTCCGACCTTGGAACCAATACACTTTCATCTACAAAAAAGTCTCTGCCGTAAAAAATATTTTGATTTATAATGTAGTCAATTGGCTTATTTTTCTCCAACTCTCGAATTGCTGCATTCAATTTATCGAGAGTTTCCTCGAGAATCAGTTCCTGAGTATTCATGACCACCTGAGCGCGGTTATACTCTAAATAAAATTCATATAAAATGGCCAAATGATTTTTAAGTTCACTTTCGCTAAATTTCGATTGAAGAATGGATTTAAATTGATTCGTAAATTCAGTAATAGTCATAGAAAGAAAGCATTTTTATTAGTTCGGTGAAGTTATCAAAATATCTACTTTTGACTTCGTGCAAAATTTCGACAAAACATACATGCAAAGAGCGCTTCAACTAGCCAATTTAGGAAAGTTTGAAACAGCTCCCAACCCTAGAGTTGGGGCGGTAATAGTGCACAACAACAAGATTATAGGCGAAGGCTTTCATCGCAAATATGGCAAAGCCCATGCTGAAGTAAACGCTGTAAATTCAGTTAAAAATAAATCTTTACTCCCAGAATCTACGATTTACATTACATTAGAACCCTGCTCTCATGCCGGAAAGACTCCTCCTTGTGCCGACTTATTAGTTAAGCACCAGTTTAAAAGGGTTGTAATTTGCAATAAAGATCCTTTTGATCAAGTAAATGGCTCAGGAATTAAAAAATTGCAAACTGCGGGAATTAAAACGGAGGTTGGAGTATTAGAAGAGGACGGTCGTTTTTTAAACCGAAGGTTTTTTACTTTCCACGAACAAAAGAGACCCTACATTATTTTAAAATGGGCGCAAAGTGCAGATGGGTTTATAGCTCCTGAAAACCAACAACAAAAATGGATTACCGGCACCACTGCCAAGCAGCTGGTGCACACCTGGCGAGCAGAGGAAGCTGCAATCCTAGTTGGAAAGAATACTGCCTTAATTGATAATCCTCGGCTTACCGTTAGAGAAAGTTCGGGCAAGAACCCCACTCGAATTTTAGTCGATGAAAGCCTATCTGTTTCAAGGAAATGTCTGCTTTTTTCAAATAAAGCAAAGACCCTCATTTTAAACGGAGTAAAAGAAAGTGTGGATGACAATTTAGAGTTAATCAAATCGGACTTTAGAGTAAATTTGCCTACTAAAGTAGCAGAAGTTTGCTTTGAAAGAAATTTAGACTCTCTGATAATTGAAGGTGGAGCATCTATTCTACAACAATTCATTGATGCAAATATTTGGGACGAAGCACGAATCTTCACAGGAAAGACTTCTTTTAAAAATGGAATTAAAGCTCCAATTTTAGACGGCAAAACCATTCGAGAAGAAACAATTGAAAACGATCAACTTGAAGTAATAAGAAACCTATGATTTATTTAATTCTTAGCATCTTATGCTCCGCAGCAATCTTTATTATTTTCAAATCGTTTGAAAAGTTTAAGGTGAACACATTTACGGCAATTGTAGTAAACTACTTTATTGCTGGAATTACAGGGTTTGCTGCCTTAGGAGAAAGCCCTTCTTTCGAAAAAGTTACAACCGCCCCTTGGCTTGTTAATAGTTTAATTTTGGGTGTTGTCTTTATTTTACTTTTCAACATCATGGCAGTTACGGCGCAAAAGCTAGGAGCTTCCGTTGCCTCCATTGCGAATAAAATGGCACTAATTATTCCGGTAGTTTTTGCCGTATTTTATTACAACGATGCAGTAAATAGCGCAAAAATAGTGGGCGTGCTCTTAGCGTTAGTTGGAGTTTATTTATCTACTCATAAAGAAAAAGTCAATGGTAAGAAATTTGATAAACGACTTCTGGCTATTCCCCTCGTCCTCTTTTTAGGCTCGGGTTTTATCGATACTTTTTTAAAGTACAATCAAGAAGTTTACCTAAATGCTAGCATGTTCGATGCAAAGCTTTTCCCGGCTATGACATTTCTCACCGCCTTTATTATTGGAATTGTTGGTATGGCCTTAGATAAATCTAAAAGAGACTTTAGCAGAAATACACTAATTGGCGGTGTAATTCTGGGAGTTATCAATTACGGATCTATCTTTTTTTTAATTCAGATTTTCAACCAAACAGATTTAGAAAGCTCCGTTGTTTTTCCAATTAACAATATGGGTGTAGTGTTAACTACTGCAGCTGCTTCATTGATTCTTTTTAAAGAACAATTTTCGTTCAAAAACAAATTGGGAATACTGGTTTCCATTGCGGCCTTGTTACTCATCATCTTTTCTGCATGAGTGCCTTCAGAACTATAAGAAAGGTTTCGACCTCCTTCTTCAAAGAAAAAGGAAGTAAGTTTTATGGTTATGCTTTCCCCATTCAATCGAAAGAGGATGTAAAAGGCTGTTTAGAAAAAATAAAAACAGAACACCCAAAGGCTAGGCACATATGCTCTGCGTTTTTATTAGGAGTTGGCGATGATGAATATTACATTGCAAATGATGACGGAGAACCGGCCAATTCTGCAGGGCCCCCTATTTTAGGCCAAATTAGATCTGTCGGCATTACAAATACTTACATAGCTATTGTCCGGTATTTTGGGGGAACAAAATTAGGCGTTGGTGGATTGATACAAGCGTATAAACTTGGAGCTTCATTGGCGCTTGAAGCAAATCAAATAATTGAGGTAGAGCCACAAGCTAACCTAAGTTTTAAAATTAGTTTCGAGTTAATGGGAATTATACTACCCATCATTGATAAAAACAATTTGAAAGCAAAAATCGAAAATTTAAGCGATGGAGTTCAAATAAATTTACAGACAGATAAAAAAGACGAGTCTAGAGTTAAAGGAATGTTTGAGCGGTGGGTAGAATTTTAAATTAATACTAAAGACTAACTTCCCTTTAGCACCTTCACGACATCACTTTTCTTCACCAAACCTAAAATCAAAGCCAATGCTCCAAATAAAGTAGCAATCGCTACAGCATGAATTCGAAAATCTGAAAAGTACGATACAGAATAAATTGACAAGCCACCTCCTACTCCAATCAAAATAAACTGCTTCAGTACAAACGGGAATTCATACTTCATTTTGAATACACTTTTTGTGATGATAATTTGAGCAAAAATTACAAAAAACTGGGTAATTAAGGTTGCTACCGCCGCTCCCCATGCACCGTAAATTGGAATCATAACCCAATTGGAAACGAAGTTTAAAACGAGACCTATTAGCGAGATAGCATTTAGATGCTTTAAACTGCCATTTGCGGTTAATAATGTACCATAGACATAAGTTAACGAAATGGCTATAAACGAAAGCATTAAAACTGAGAAAATCTCAGCTGACTCAATTATGTTTGCAACGTACAAAAGATCCATAATCTCTTGTGGATAGAGCACAGAAACCAATGCCACGGCGACCGCAGGAATAAAAATAAGATTGAAGGAGGTTTGAACCAACTTTGCAACTGATTCTTTATTTTTTAACATTCTAGAAAATATAGGCAACAACAACCCTGCGAATAAATAACCGAACATGTTAAAGCCCTCCATTAGTCTGTATGCTTGATAATAAATCCCGGCCTGCACCCTCCCGTCAGGCAGAAGTCGTTCAACCATAACCGTATCCAATCTATAATAAAAAGACATTAATAACACCAACAATGCAAAAGGCAGACTTTGCTTCAAAATAATTCTGAAAAGAACTAAATCGATTTTCATTGTGTAAAACTCAGCCTTTAAGTAAACCAAAATAAAAGCTACTGTCCCAGTTATGAAATAGGCCCAAAATTGAGCGTAAACAAACCATTCTATCTCAAATTTTCCTTCGAAGTATCCACTCCACAGCAATATACTGCACAGGCCAATCATCATTACTCGATCCATAATGGAAAGGATTCCTTCTGTTTTAAAAAGATGAAGACCTGAGATATTGGAACGTAAATACAAAATCATTGAAGCCATTATTTGATTGACTCCCAAAACAAAGAGCAACCAAAAGGCACGACCTTCATATCCAAAAACAAATCCGAACAACAAAGTTGTTGCAAGGTAAAGAACACCAAGAATTAGCTTTACGTTGAAAATGCCTGAAAAATAACGCCTTAACATGTGTGCATGTTGGGCAATGTTGCGATTATTGTAGTTAGTTATTCCAAAATCTAAAATAATGTTTAAGAGTATCGCAAAAGAGAAAAGTGGTGCATATAGGCCATATTCTTCGGCTCCTACTCTGTTTTGCACGGCTACATCTATTCCTAAAATCCAAAATGGCTTTACCAAAAGATTTAGAAAGAGAATGAATATAAGGTTATTAATAAATTTTCGTTGCATGCAAGCTCCAAATAGTATCGGAAACAAAGTAAAGCAATCCAGTTAGATAGAATCAAACTAGGAACGTATATTTGTGACCCTTATTTTGAAGTATGAAAATGACGGTTGAGCAGTTTTTTGAACTTTTTATTGAAGAGTTAAGAGACAACCAAGACTTACAGTATTATTACAAGTATCTTGAGAATCCAAAGAAATTTGAATTCAGGAAGGCATACTTCTGCCAGCGATTACAATACATCGCAGATAACATTACGGATCCAAATTTAAAGATTTGGGACTGTGGATGCGGATTTGGAACAACCGCCCTGTTTTTATCTATCAATGGGATAGCTTCTCATGGCACTACCTTAGAGCACTACATAAAACAAATTCCGGGAAGGTTAGAGTACTGGAAACAGTTTGGCGATGTGAGCAAATTCACGTACTCTTATGAGAATATTTTTGATCATACGTTTGACGCAAACACCTATGACTTAATAATAATACAAGACACGCTGCATCACCTAGAGCCTTTGGACGAGGCGTTACGAATTTTGCATCATGTGTTAAGTTTAAAAGGTCGCTTATTAATTATAGAGGAGAACGGTAATAACGTGATTCAGAACTTAAAGCTTTACAAGCAAAGAGGCAATAAAAAGATCATTACAATATACGATGAAAGCTTGAAAAAAGATATTCTTTTAGGGAATGAGAACATTCGAAGTTTAGCTACGTGGCAAACTGCATTTCAAAAAGAGGGCTTTACTATTGAGAAAAATACTGTTGAGTATATTCGATATTATTTACCCTTTGCGTTTCCTAATAATAAGGCTAAGGATAAAGTAGGAAAAGAGCAGAAAATATGGCGGAAGAGTAATTTCTTAAAAGAGTATTTCTTCTTTGGCATTAACTACATGGTGGAAAAAGCATAATTTCATTGCATGAGAATTGCTGTTAACACCAGATTATTGGTTCCTGAAAAAATGGACGGCATAGCAAGGTTCTCATTTGAGACATTGCAAATCATTACAAAAGAGCACCCTGAAGTTCAATTCACTTTTATATTTGATAGAAAAGTAGATCCATCTACTTTCAATTTTCCCAAAAATGTCACTTTCGTTTCAATTTCTCCACCAGCTAGGCATCCTGTCTTGTGGTATATTTGGTTCGAAATCAGCTTAAAAAAGTACATCAATAACGATAATTTTGATCTATTCCTTTCCCCCGAAGGTTGGGTACCACCAAAACTAAACTGCAAAAGCTTGGCCGTTATTCACGATCTAAATTTTGAGCACAATCCTGAGAATATTATTTGGGGTCACCGAAAGTACTTGTTGCACTTTTTCCCAAAGTTTGCAAAACGCGCAACAAGAATAGCTACGGTTTCAGAATACTCTAAAAATGATATAGTAAAAACATACAACATTCCAGCAAGCAGGATAGACGTTGTTTACAATGGAGCAAATGAGATTTTCAAACCTGCTTCAGTTGCAGAGATCACAGATTTTAAAAGAAAAAAAACCTCTAACTCTAACTTTTTTATATTCATTGGAACTATTCACCCGAGAAAGAATTTGGAACATTTACTTTTAGCCTTTGACACTTTTAAAAAGCGAAGCACAACGGGCGTTAAACTTTTAATCGTTGGTAACAAAAAATGGTGGCCAAGTGAATTAGAGAGAACGTATCAATCTTTGCAATTTAAAGGAGAAGTGGTGTTTATGGGAAGGCTTGCAGACCAAGAGCTGTCTATAGCGTTATCGGGTGCGTTGGCTTTAACCTACCTACCCTATTTCGAAGGCTTCGGGATTCCAATCTTAGAAGCGTTTCAATCAGAAACAGCGGTAATAACTTCAAATGTAACCTCAATGCCTGAAGTGGCTGCTGACGCAGCCATTCTCTGTGACCCTAGAAGTGTAATAGATATTGCGGGAGCAATGCAGTTCATTGAAAAAAATGCCACAAAAAGAGACGACCTAATTGAAAAAGGAAAACTAAGACAGCAATCTTTTTCTTGGCAAAAAAGTGCTGACTTGTTGTGGAATAGTATACAAAAAACAATGGCAAATTGAGTCTGAAAAATTTTTATACCAAAGGTTTAATTGAAGTTGGTTGTGACGAGGCAGGCAGAGGCTGCTATGCAGGACCTGTATATGCAGGAGCGGTAATTCTGAATCCTAAAAAAAGAAATGCATTATTAAACGATTCTAAAAAAGTAAATAAAAAAACAAGAGATGAACTAAGAATTTGGATTGAAAAAAATGCTTTGGCTTGGGCTGTGGGAACTGTTTCAGCGAAAGAGATTGATGAAATCAACATTTTAAATGCCTCTTTTTTGGCGATGCACAGAGCTATAGACCAATTAGATATAGAATTTAACCATTTATTAATAGATGGAAATCGATTTAATACCTATCCTCTTAAACCACATACTTGCATAATTAAGGGCGATGAGAAATTTAAAAACATAGCCGCAGCATCAATTTTAGCGAAAACCCACCGAGACGAATACATGCAGACCATTGCTCAAAAATATCCAAAATATGATTGGCAAAACAATCAAGGATACGGCACTTTAAAACACCGTAACGCCTTAAAAGAAATTGGAATTTGTGAACATCACCGTAAGAGTTATGACCTATTTTCTGAAAAGAAAAAATGAATTTAATAAACTGAAAATAACAATTCAGAATTCAGACTGTTTATTTTTTGTTAAAATGCTACTTTTACCCCTCAATCAATAAAATCTATAGATGAAAAGTCTTCTTAAAAAGGTTATATTTTTTCTTGCTATATCTTTCAGCCTATATGCTTGCACCGAAGATTATTTTGAGTTTGATAAATTAAATGCCGGTGATTGGAATCCAAGCTTGGCGATTCCTTTAATGAGCTCGAATTTAAGTTTAGCGGACATTGTAATAAAAAAGGACACCAATGGAGATGTTTTCACTACTGCTAGCGGTGGATTAGAAATTGTTTACAGAAGTTCTGTTCTTTCTTCAGACACATCAACAGTTATTAATATTCCGACAGAAAATTTTGCGGATACATTCACAGTTTCTCAAGCTACCAACGGTCTTTTAGATTCTATGCCTCCCGGACCTCCATTTAACAACGGTCAGCGTATAGATTTCAATGCTTCAACGCAGAGAGAAATAGTTGACAACAGTAGGTTTGGAGTCGTAGTAGACAGCATGACTTTAAAAACTGGAAAACTAGCTTTCAAAATCGAAAACTCCTTTCCGTACGAATTAACAATTACAGCAAAATTTAGAACATTTACCGACTCCTTAGGAGACACTCTTGTTTTAAACTATATAGTACCTGCAGCAAATCCTAACATCCAATCTGATTCACAGGAAGTAGACTTGAAAGGGTACCAAGTAAATCTTTCGGAAGATCAAGATGGAAATCCTGCTGACAATGTATTTCCTATTGATCTTCAGTATTCTATTCAACTCGAAAGTGGAATATCAAGTAATAAAGATGATAAATTAACAATGACAGGCTCAATCACCAATATTGACTTTAAAGAATTTTATGGCTCATTAGGAAGTACTCCACTGGCATTGGAAAGTGACAGCATCGCGATTGACTTTTTTAAGAATTTTCAAGAGTTTGCTGAAGAAGATTTTTTTATTTCCAATCCAACATTAAGCCTCACAGCGAAAAACAGTTTTTCTTGCCCTATGAACTTCGAATTTACGAAGTTAAATGCCGTAAATCCAAAGCGAAGCCCTAGTGTAATTGGTTTTGATATTCCTACAGGCCTACAACCACTTCAAATAAATTATCCTGAAAAATACGGGATTGATACAACCTTTCGCGAGCTAAATAACAGAAATAGTAATCTCGACATCATTTTATCACATCTTACAAAGTCCATTGCCTTTGATTCAAAAGCTTTATTTAATCCGAACGGTGAGCCACTACGAAACGGACAACGAAGGAATTTTATCACCGACACTAGTGATTTAGGTCTTGATCTTGAATTTCGAATTCCGTTTGAAGGCAGAGCCTTTGGATTTTTTATTGAAGATACCATTAATATTTCACTGGAGCAAATTAGCGATTTAACAGACGGCACGCTGAGAATCTATGCTGAAAATGGTTTCCCAATGGATGTAGATTTACAACTTACTTTTTTGGATAGTAACAATACCGATCTTGGAAAATTAATTTTGCCGAGTAACCCCATTTATTCCGATGGCTATGGCATGATTTTACCTTCCGCCCCAACCAAATTAGTGAATGGAGGTTTAGAGGCAGATGGATTTAGTACAAACATAACGGATACTAAAATTAATCAAGAGCGGTTGAAAAGAATTTCTAGAACTGCAAAGGTGGCACTTTCTGCCAAACTTTCTACAGAAGGAGCAAACACAGGAACCAATGTTATTTTCAATTCTGATAATCGCCTTAAGATTATAATTTCGTTAAACTCAATCCTTAGCTTCAATTAAAAGACAGAGTCATGAAAAATTATCTAGTTACACTTAGTCTTTGTATTCTATTTTCTATTGCCAGCAAGGCGCAACAAGATTTGACATTATTCAATTTTAACGACATTCCACAATCTTCCTACTCAAACCCTGCCAATCAATTTAATGGAAAATTCTTTATCGGGCTTCCTGTTTTGTCTTCTTCCTATTACAGCTTAAGTAATAGTGGTTTCAAATATTCAGATTTCATCAAAAAAGATGGAGACTCTTTACGATTAGATTTTAATTCAATGATATCTGGTCTTGAAGAAGAAAATTTTATGTCATTTAATACAAAAATTGACCTGATTTCATTTGGATTTAAAGTTGGAAAAAAAACCCAAATCATGTTCAATGTAACTGAAAATATAAATTTTAGATTTAATTACACTAAAGATTTAGTGACCTTCATTCATAAAGGAAACTTAGCTTTTGACGATAATACTGCTGACTTTACTGGAACAGCTTTTTCAGCAAATTATTACAGGGAGTATGGGGTAAGCTTAGCACACCAGTTTAGTGATAAATTAAGATTGGGTGCTCGTTTAAAATACCTTTATGGACTTGCCAACTTAGATACAAAGAGATCGGATCTTAAATTGACTACAGATACTAATACTTATGCATTAACTGCAACTTCAGACATCCTAATCAACACCTCCGGCAATACTGATTTTCTCAGCTCATCGAACCTAACAGGCGAGGACGGGTTTCTTTTTGGTACAGGCAACAGAGGATTTGGAGTTGATTTAGGTATAAACTATGAGCTTAATGGGAAGCTGAGCTTTAACGCAAGTGTATTGGATTTAGGTTTCATTAATTGGAATGCAAACACAACAAACTATAATATAGATAAAGGTCGATCTTATTTCGACGGAATTGAAATTGATGCCTTTTCTCCTCAGGACGATACGACAGGCACTTCTTCATATGATCGACTTGTGGATTCATTAGAAGTAGCTTTTAACGTGCAGGAAACCAATAAAAGTTACACCAACCCTCTGGTGGGTAGAATTTATATGGGTGCCAATTATAAATTTAACGAGAAACTTGTGTTTGGCGGTTTGATACAAAGTGAATTTTATAAAAGAAACATTAAACCGTCATTAACATTAAGCACAAATTACAAGGTCTCAAAATGGATTGGTGTAGCAGCTTCTTACAGCATGATTAATCGATCTTTTAACAACCTTGGAATTGGCATTAACATAAATCCAGGGCCTGTTCAAATTTATATCGTAAGCGATAATATTCTTAGTGGATTTAGACCTCAACATGCGATACATACTCAGGTTCGGGCAGGAGTTAACTTCATATTTGGCAGTGATAAAATGAACGAAATCAACACTTCATATGATGAAATAACGAATGTAAAAAGGGAGAAAAGATCAAGAAGAAATGCTGAAGAGGATGAAGCGCAACCTTCGACTCAAGTTACACTTCTTGTTCCAGAAGTTCCACAATCAGATACTATTGCATCTCCTAATCCAACGGAAAAAGTGAATCGCATTATTGAAAACACAACGGATGCTGTGAAACAAAAGGTCGAAATTCCAAAATCAGGAGAAAGAAAAACGATTATTGAAGCAGTACAGGAGAATCAAGAAAAAATAAAAGCAAAAGCAGATTCAGCTGCTAATTTTGGCAAGCCAATGATTCACCCTGTGGCACCTGAAACGAATCAAGATTCTTCTGCAAAAGAAGTAAAGTCAGAAGCGAAATAATTTAAGAAAAAAGCGAGGAACATGAGGATGAGGCAATAAAAACTGCAAATACGACGTCAAATGGCATTATTGAAAACACAACGGACCCTGTAAAACAAAAAGTCGAAACGCCAAAAGCAGGGAAAGGAGGAACAAATATTAAAGCTATAGGTGAAGCAAGAAAAAATGAAAGAGAGAGTAGATTCAACTGCTAATGCAGATAAGGCAAGAATTCAGAAAGTTGCTCCAAATTCTAAAACAGATTCTAGTTTGAAATGGGTAGAAAAGGGCTTGGGTAAAAAACAACTTAGCCCTGCAGCTGAGGCGCTGAGAAAAGAAGTGAATGAATCTATCGAAAATACGAAAGCAGCAGAAAAAATGAAAGCCGATACTATTCCAGAGCCTGTTCAATCTCCATCAAAAGAATAGCCGAACAAATAACTTAAGAATTTAGCACAATTTTAAAAAAACATGCTAATGCCTGTTTTTTATTTTTTAACATGAGAAAAAAAGAAATTATTTATTGTATTCCTGGCTTAGGCCTAGATTACCGCCTATTTGGAAAATTATCTATTGAAGGAGTTGAGCTCAAATTCTTAGACTATACAGAGCCTCTTAAAAACGAAAACATTACTTCTTACGCGAAACGACTCGCCGAAGAAATTATGGATGAAGAATTCTCACTGCTTGGAATGAGCTTAGGAGGAATGCTTGCAATTGAAATTGCAGAAACCAGAAAGGTTAACCGGTTATTTTTGATTTCAACTGTAAAAAACAAATCAGAAATACCCCCGTTTTTTAAATACATAGACAAGTTACCTACCTCCAACAAAACCGCATCAAAATTAGCAATTGACGCAACCGTTGCCTTCAAACCGTATTACGACAAATCTGACGATGCAGGAAACAAACTGTTTGATGCGATGATTCATTCAGCAAGTACAGCATTGCTAGCGTGGGGGGTTAGGGAGATAGCAAATTGGAATTTCGAAAAGCAGCCTAATTGTTCTTTCTACCATTTACATGGGACTGCTGACATGATTTTTCCCGTAAAAAATATAGATCAAGCTGAAACAGTGAAAGGAGCTACTCATTACATGGTGTATAATGATGCTGTAGAGGTTTCTAAACGAATAGGAGCGAGAATAAAACTCCTCGCCCCTAGTATTTAACAGTGTACTTTATTGACTATCCAATTGCCTCCACTGCCGCTTTTGCGGCATCATAATTTGGCTCATGAGTAATGTCATCTACTTCTTCTTTGTATGTAATGTTGTTGTCTTTATCTAGCACCAATACCACTCGTGCAAACAACCCTTTTAATGGTCCTGTAGTCATTTCTACATTGTACTGGCTTGCGAAGTCATTGTATCTAAAGTCTGATGCATTTACGATAGCTTCTAACCCTTCAGAAGAACAGAAACCTTTCATAGCAAAAGGCAAATCTTTCGAAATTATTAACCCTACTGTATCACCTCTCTCTGACAGTTGTTTGTTAAAAGCCTTCGCTTCCATTTGACAAATCCCCGTACCTAAGCTCGGCACTACAATTAACACCTTTTTCTTCCCTTCAAAATCAGCTAAAGAACCTTCGCTCAAATCATCTTTTACAAAAGTAAAGTCTGCTGCTTTTTCTCCTACATTAGGAATTACTCCACTAATTTCAATTGGGTCTCCCTTAAATTTTATGTTGCTCATCGTTTTAATTGTTTGTTTATACTAGCAAAACAGTCCTGCTGTTCACAAAATAAAGTTACTACATCTAAAGTTAAACAGCTGACAATTCTCAGCAACATTTTAGAACTAACTTAGCACCAAAACCAACTAAATGAAACCTCACGCATTCAGCTTTACCAATAAAAATGGTTACAAATTAAGCGCACAAATTGAATTTCCCGTAGATCAAAAACCTTTGGCTTTTGCCATTTTTGCACATTGCTTTACTTGCTCTAAAAACTTATTGGCCATAAAACACATCAGTAGAGGTTTAACATCGAAAGGCATAGCTGTTTTATTATTTGATTTTACAGGTTTGGGGTCAAGCGAAGGAGACTTTGAAAGTACCACCTTCACTTCTAATATTCACGACATTTTTGCCGCTTCAACTTTCTTAAGTGAAAACTATGAAGCGCCTAAAATAATTATTGGGCACTCTCTCGGCGGAGCTGCTGCACTATTTGCCGGTGCACAGTTAGATTGCATTGAAGCTGTAGTAACCATTGGCGCACCATTTGACCCTTACCATGTGACCAAATTATTGGCTGAAAAAGTAGACGAAATTCAGGAAAAAGGAAAAGCCACAGTAAACATTGGTGGCAGACCCTTTACGATAGCCAAAGGATTTATTGATGATTTAAAAAATCACGAACCAGTTGAAGTTGCGAAGAAACTTCGAAAGGCATTGCTGATTTTACATTCTCCCCAAGACACGATTGTTGGCATTGAAAATGCTGCTAAAATGTATGCCGCAGCAATTCACCCCAAAAGCTTTATTTCTTTGGACGGTGCAGATCATTTATTGAGTAAGAGAGCAGATTCTATTTACGCAGGCAATATGATTGCCGCTTGGGTAGAAAAATACTTAAACCCCGACAATAAAAAAGTCCCTTTAAAAAGTAAGAGCCAAGTAGTTTCAAAAACGGAACAATGCAGCTTTACGACTGAAATGAAAGCAGGCAACCACCACTTTTTAGTAGACGAACCAGAAGGAGTTGGTGGCGCAGATTTAGGCCCATCGCCTTATGAATTAGTTAGTTCTGGATTAGCAGCATGCACATCTATGACTTTACACATGTACGCAGCCAGAAAAAAATGGGATTTACAAGAGGTCGTTGTGCATGTTGACCACAACAAGGATTATGCTGAAGATTGCGCTGAATGTGAAAAGTCAAGTTCCAAGATTGATCATTTCAGCAGAAAGATCGAACTATCAGGAGACTTGGATGATACGCAACGGCAAAAATTACTTGAAATAGCGGACAAATGTCCGGTGCACAAAACGTTGCATTCGGATATCAAAGTAATCACAGAATTAATTTAACCGCAACTCATTGTTCATTTCTGCTTAACGTGTCGTTAATTTTTGCAACGGTAATTTGCAGATTAAATGAAAGATGAACTAATTAGCACAACTTCTTTTGCAAAAGCTACGCACTTAGAGCGTTTCAAATTGGGCGCTGACTTATTACTTAGTATTTCAAAAATTAAAGAGGTCAATGAACTCTATAAAAATGCTTCAAAACATAAAGAGGCCTTTATCGCGTCTATTTTTGAGCAACTCTCCATTTCAATAGATTTTGAAGAAAAGGAACTTAAAAGAATTCCAAAAAGCGGCCCATTTATAACAATTTCAAATCATCCCTTTGGTGCGTTAGATGGATTAGTGCTCATCTTTTTACTGACCAAGATTCGCAGCGATTTCAAAGTTATAGCCAACTTTTTATTGCAACAGATTAAACCCATAGAAGATTATTTTATCCCTGTCAACCCTTTTGAAAGCGACAAGATAATCTATTCCAGTATCAGCGGCACAAGAACATCTCTAAAATGGTTACAAGATGGACATGGTTTAGGTATTTTTCCCGCAGGAGAAGTGTCATCATTCCAGAAATCAGACTTTAAAATAACTGACAAAGAGTGGAGCCATTCAATTTTAAAATTGATTCACAAAGCTAAAGTTCCCATTATCCCTATTTATTTTAAAGGCAATAACAGCTTAACCTTCCATCTTCTTGGAGTCATTCATCCCTCTTTCAGAACCATTGCCTTACCTTCAGAATTGGTAAAGAAAAAAGATTCTCGTATCAAGGTTAGAATAGGAAATGTTGTGACAAATGATGATTTGATAGGTTGGAAAAATGCTAAAGAGTTTGGTAGATTTCTGCGAGCCAAAACTTATTCTCTCGACTCTAAAATTGAAAGTCTTTCTTACTTCCGCCAAATAACTCCAGCAAAAAAACCTGCTACAATTGCCCCTCCAGACTCATTAGCTTTGGTGATTAAAGAAATTAGCAAAATTGAAAATTATAAGATTCACGCTCAAGGCGATTTTAATTTGTATTTAGCTCCTGCTAAAGAAATTCCTACCATACTGAAGGAAATTGGACGTTTAAGAGAAATTACATTCAGAGAGGTTGGAGAAGGAACTAACAAGCCAACAGATTTAGATGAATTTGATTTATACTATCATCATTTATTTTTGTGGGACAAACCCAACTTAAAAATTGTTGGGGCTTATCGTTTAGGACTAGGGCAAGAAGTTTACAATGCTTTTGGAAAAAACGGTTTTTACTTAAGTAGTTTATTTAAGTTCAACAAAGCCTTCCATCCAATTTTACAACAATCTATAGAAATGGGACGATCTTTTGTTGTAAAAGAATACCAACAAAAAAGGTTACCCCTTTTTTTACTTTGGCAAGGAATTATCAATTTCATTTTAGAGCATGAAAATTACCATTACCTCGTTGGTCCAGTAAGTATTAGCAATAATTATTCTAAATTATCTAAGAAATTAATAGTGGCATTCATTCGAAAGTACTATTTCGATACTTCGCTTGCAGGTTTGATTAAGCCAAAAAAACCATTCAAAATGAAATTTAAAAATTTTGATAGCGAACCCTTACTAAAAAGTGTAGGAGATGATTTAAAAAAATTCGACAAAACCATTGCCGATATCGAACCAACTCATGCGCCAGTTCCTGTTTTAATTAAAAAATACTTGAAACAAAATGCAAAAATTATTGGCTTCAATTTAGACCCTAAATTCAACAACTGCATAGACGGTTTTATGATTTTAGATATTGCCAAACTTCCAAAAGACTCAATTGCCCTCTACAAGAAGGAACTCATTCAAAAAACTGATCATTAAAATTTACTAAATACAGCCGTTCTGTAGCTCTGGTAACAGCAGTGTACAACCATCTAGCATACTCTGTATTTAACATTTCCTCTGTTAAGTAACCTTGGTCTACAAATACAGCTTTCCACTGTCCACCTTGTGACTTGTGACACGTTACTGCATACCCAAACTTAACCTGCAAGGCATTAAAGTAAGGGTTCTTTTTAAGCAGCTCCATTTTTATGCGTTTGTTCGCCACTTCAGCGTAATCCTCCATAACCGTTTCAAAAAATCGTTGACTATCTTCTTTGGTTAAGGAAGGAGCCTCAGAATGAATTGAATCTAAAAGAAGCTTAACGTCAATAGATTGAAGTTGCGGATAGTCAATCAACCGCACCGTTGCATTTAAAAACCGAAAGCCATACATCTCTTCAATGTTCCCCATGCCCATAATTTCGGCTACATCACCATTGGCAATAAAACTCACTGGCGATTTTTCATCCAACCAATAATAGTTGTTTTTTACCACCATTAAATAATCGCCAGTAGCAATTTCATCATCCAAATCTTTTATCCGGACTCGAATTTGTTGATTAAATATATTGGCTCTTTTATTCGACCTTGTAATTACGATGGTATCATCTGCTCCATATTTGGAGAAACAAGTATGCAGTTCGTCCTCCAACTCCAACCCATCAATTCGTTTTATATCGTCAAATCGATCTAATTCAAATTTAATTATTGGCTTTTCCTCTAGTGTCTGATTTCGTATCAACGTTGCATTGTGCAAAATACCAGACTCCGAAGCTTGTCGCATCACTTGCGAAAGCTCAACGCCTTTTAATTTCAAATAATAGTTTGCCATTAAATACTTAGGGTCTAATGCAGGGCTCAACAATTTTCCTACAGGTGGCAATTGTGCGATGTCTCCTATAAAAACCAAGCGACAATTTTTCCCGCCATATACGTATTCAATTAAATCATCCAACAAACTTTGCTCAGACGCTCCACCGTCAGAAATCATTGAAGCTTCATCAATAATAAAAACAGTATTGGTGTGCAGGTTTGCGCCTAACTTAAAATGCGTTTGTCCATCTTTCCCTCGTTCACTTTGGTATATTTTTTTATGAATTGTAAAGGCCGGTTTCTTAGAAAAATTGGAAAGCACCTTTGCTGCCCTTCCGGTTGGCGCCAATAAAACAGATTTTAACTGAAAGCTAGGAAACGTTTTAATCATGGCAGCAATAGCAGTTGTTTTTCCTGTTCCTGCATACCCTCGAATAATAAAACCTGCTCGTTCTGCGTTTTGAAACAAAAAACGTTCCATTCGCTCTACCAAATCAACCTGATCTGTGGTTGGCGCACCAGGTAAAAAACTATAAAACTTCTGTTGAAAAGCACTCATGAATGACCATTTAACTAGACTTGTAAATTTAACCTTATCGTGCCAGATAAAGACCTAACAATGAAATCAAAAAAATGGTAGATTTGTGAGCATAGAACTTATAAATTTAGGATTAATGAAAATCGGTATCCAAGCAGCCTTATTCGCAATAGCAATTGTAATAGCATACTTCATTTACGACGGTGTAAACACTAAAATTGAGTTCAGAGATCTGGCACAACAGCGGAAAGAAGTAGTGCAAGAAAGATTATTGAACATTACAATTGCCGAGAAGCAATTTAAACAAGAGAAAGGCAGATATGCTGCAAATTTTCCTGAGTTAATCAACTTTGTTCAGAATGACTCTTTAACCTTTGTGAAGGCAATTGGAAACGTTCCGGATTCATTAACTGAAGTGGAAGCGGTTGAACAAGGCATTGTTATTAGAGATACGTCTTTAGTTCCTGCATCTAGTATATTTCCTGCAAACTTTAATGCAGACTCAATGAAATACGTTCCATTTAGTGATGGCGATGAATTTAGAATGCAGGCGGGCGTAATTGAAAAAAACAAAGTAAATGTTAATGTTTTTGAAGTTTCAACGACACTTGAAAAAGTTTTTACAGGCTTAGAAACGATGAACGAGAACATTAAATTGACTGACGAAATCAAAGTAGGTTCAATGAGCGAACCAATTACAACAGGGAACTGGTAACTGAGCATGGCGCTTACACCCATTCCACAGCTTCGATGTTTTGACGAACGCTACGCAGGAAAAACAAGTCAGTTAAAGCATTTTTTAATGCTCACAAAGCTTGGGATAACGTCAAGTTTTTTTGACTCCCAAACAAAAACCTATGTTTCTTTTGAGCAATTCAGCTTTAACAAAGCGGAAGACTGGGTGAATGCATTGCGTAACCTTGAAAAAATACTGCCTTCAAAAGAGTATCAAGAAAACAGCGGAATGCAAGTGGGCATTTCAAACCAACTGTATACTTTAGTGCCGCAGGCATTGTTTGATGAAAATGAGTTGGAAACCTATTTGAGTTTTAACCACCCAATAGAAGATTCAAGTCAATTCAAATTTCATTTTACCAAGTTAGAAAGTGTTGAGGCAGTTGCTGTTTTTGCAATTCCAAGAAGCATGGAGTTTATGCTAAAAGCTAAACTTCCACCATACCAACTCATTCATTTTTCTTCGCCAATTATAGAATCGATAGGCACTCAGAAGATGAAGCAAAACGAATTATTGATTCACATTCAAGCCGATCAATTTGAAATTGTACACGCCCCAAACGGAAAATTAAAATTCTTCAATAGCTTTCAATATCAAAGCAAGGAAGATTTTATTTACTACCTCCTTTACGTTATGGAGCAATTAAAATTAGAGCAAGAGACTACAAAGTTAATTTTGGTAGGAGAGATTGAAAAAGACTCTGCTATTTATAAATTATTGTACACCTACATAAATGAAGTTGCCTTCGGACAAAAAGCAAGTAACGTAGAATTTTCTGCTGTTTTAGGCAAACTCAACAGCCACTCTCATTTCAGTTTATTTAATCAACACTTGTGCGGATAGTTAGCGGAACACATAAAGGACGAAGATTTACACCCCCTAAAGGCTTACCAGTAAGGCCAACTACTGATTTTGCCAAGGAAGGGTTATTTAACATGTTGCGCAATAGAATAGATGTTGAGGAGACAAAAGTTCTAGACCTGTGCGCAGGCACTGGCAACATGACTTTTGAATTTGCTTCTCGCGGGGCCGCTTCGGTTTTAGCTGTTGATCAACATGTAGGTTGCATAAAGTTTATTAAAAAGGCTTCAACCGAATTAAAATTAGAAAACATAATCGCGCTTAAAGCTGATATTTTCAAATTTATTGGAAAACTAAGCCAGACCTACGACATAATTTTTGCTGACCCTCCTTATGGGTTAGAGGAAACGAACAACTTACCGACTACTATTTTTGAAAAAGAGTTGTTGGCAAAAGATGGATTGCTTGTTGTAGAGCATGGCAGAGATACCTCATTTGAAAAACATCCAAATTTCATTTCTACTAGAGCTTTTGGAAATGTTAACTTTACTTTCTTCGAAGAAAGCTAAACACATGAAAAAAATAGCCATATTCCCTGGTTCCTTTGACCCAATTACGTTAGGTCACACTTCTATTATTAAAAGAGCAGTTCCATTGTTCGACAAAATTATTGTTGCCATTGGAACCAATTCCTCTAAGCAATACCTGTTCGATTTACAACAGCGTAAAAAATGGATTGAACAATGCTTTGCACGTGAGCCAAAAGTTGCGGTAGATATTTATCAAGGTCTCACAGTAGATTATTGCGAAAAAGTTGAGGCAAAATACATTCTAAGGGGACTTCGAAATCAATTGGATTATGAATACGAGCATACCATTGCGCAAATGAATCGGAAGTTAAACGATGAAATTGAAACAATTTTTATGTTCACTGAATTAGAATACGCCACAATAAATTCCACTACCATACGTGATATCATTCGCCACAAGGGCGATGCGAATCAATTTTTACCAAAAGAAATAACTATTTAAATTTATGACTCGAATTTTTTTACCCCTTGTACTTTCCATATTCTTTAGCCTACATTTAATTGCTGACGAAACGGTTGTACAAGGAAAAATAAAAGGGTTTGATTCGAAAACCATTAAAGTCGGAATTTACAAAGATTACATTACAAACGAGAAAGAATGGTTGACTGAGGCAGTTATTCAAAACGGCAGTTTTAAATTGACTTTTGAGCTAGCTGCAATTGAACAAATTATCTTAAAAATCGAAGACAAAGAAACCAGCCTTTTTGCTGAAGTCGGAAAAGTATACAACCTAGGATTAAGCTTTGATGAAGAAGCCAACAGAGGTCAAGCGTTTAATAAGTTCTTAAACCTCAGCTTCACCTTTCCAAAAACGAGTGAACTGAATCAACAAATTAAAAGTTTTAACAGTGCATACCAAGATTTTTTTGCGGCAAACTATGCAAAAATGATGTACAAAGGTGCCACCAAAGAAACTCAAGAATTTATTGCCGTTTGGTCTGAAAAAAAGGAAAGCTCAACCAGCAAGTTTCTTAAAAATTACATAAAATATACTCTTAGTAACCTCGAAGACATTCGGGGTGGAAATAATGTAACACTCGAAAATACTTTTGTAAAAGGTCAACCAATCTTTTATCACCATAAAGAATACATGAATTTCTTCACTCAATTTTATCAGGAAGATTTTGATCAATTAACGCTAAAAAAGGAGAGTAAAAAAATGCGTCAGGCGCTCATGTTTGATGAATCTTTAGAACAATCCTTAGAAGAGTTGTCTATTTTGAAGGGCTTTGAGAGTGCAGAGTTAACAGAGCTATACTTACTTTATGGATTATTTGAAGTGTATCACAAAAAAGTAATTAATCAAGAAAGTAGTAAAAAAATATTAACTCAAATTACCGAGAGAGGGCAGTCGAAAGAAAACAAACAAATTGCTGCAACTATTTTAACCGTATTTGAACAGCATGGAAAGTCCATGTTTGCAGCAGACTTTACCTTGTTAGACTCAAAGGGAGAGAAACATTCTTTAAAAGATTATAGAGGTAAATTAGTCTACCTCAGCTTTTGGTCTAATACTTCTATTCCTAGTTTACGAGAACTAAGGGTTATGGAAAAACTGCACAAAGACTACGGAAAGAAAGTGCATTTTGTAAGCATTAACTTAGACGATGACAAAAGTATTAACCAATCTATCGTGAGCGAAAACGGGTACACTTGGGATTTTCTTCACTTCGGTGGAGATTATGAACTGAGAGAGACCTACAGAGTAACAACAGTACCTTCCTATTTTTTAATTAACGAACAAGGTGGAATTACTAAAGCCTTTGCGGAAGGACCAATTGAGATGGAACGAACTTTCTTCAATACTCTGAAATAACTTCATTATTTCGACATAAGGTAAAGAGAAAGGGCTGAATTTGCCAATTCATTTTTCGATATTATTACCTAAGGGCCAATATATTAAGGTTTATTTAAAAGAGGTTAACGGTTTGCTATACCAAAGTCAACCCACTCACTCTCTCAATAAACGTACTTCTCAAAATACAGCTTAGCAGAGTCTCCTTGTAGTACTAACTTTTTAGAATTAACAAGCAGTATTTCAAAAGACGTGCTATCTGCTGTAGACAAAACAAGCTCGCCCTCTTCTACACAATACGTGCCATTTTCTGTTCCTTCAAATGTTTTTTGAAAATTACCTTTTGAACTAAAAATGATTCCCAATCGCCTGTTCTCCTCAAAAAAACGAGAAGTATCCACTTCATAATGGAAACTTTCATGTTCAAGAAATTTCATGGTTGCTCCCCAATTGCCATGCAAGCGCTCAAAGAGTTCTTCATCTGAGAATTGCTTTTTGCACGAAACCAAAGCAATTGTGCAAACCACAACCGTTATTACCAAATATTTAAATCGATTAAACAACGCTGATCAAGTAATAATTTTTCTTCCCTTTTTGCAACAGAATGTATTTTTCTAATATCAAATCCTTAGAAGAAACAACTTTTTCTAGGTTCACTTTTTCCTTGTTTACACTCACTCCATTGTTCTGAATCATTCTTCGTGCCTCACCATTTGAGCTAAACGCTTTTGCTGAAGTGACAGTAAAGTCTATAATTCCTTGTCCTTCTTCCAAAACAGCTTTTGAAATTTCAGCTTGTGGAACCCCTTCAAAAACACTCAATAAATCTCTTTCTGAAAGACCTTTCAAACTTTCTGCAGTAGAGCTCCCAAATAAAATGTTTGACGCTGCAATGGCATTATCCAATTCCTCCTGAGAATGAACTCGAACGGTAATATCTTCCGCCAATGCTTTTTGTAGCACTCTCAAATGCGGTGTTTCACCATGATGCTTCTCTAATTCTAAAATCTCTTCTTGAGACATTAACGTAAAAATTCGAATGTATTTCCCGGCATCCTCGTCTGATGTGTTCAACCAAAACTGGTAAAACTTGTAAGGCGATGTTTTCTCAGCATCTAACCAAACGTTTCCTCCTTCTGACTTACCAAACTTACTTCCGTCAGCTTTGGTAATTAACGGACAAGTCAACGCAAATGCTTCGCTGTCAGATTTTCTTCGAATAAACTCTGTTCCCGTAACAATATTTCCCCATTGATCAGAACCACCCATCTGCAGTTTGCAATTCTTATTCTGGTTCAACCAAAAGAAATCATAACCTTGAATTAGCTGGTAAGAGAATTCTGTAAAAGAAATTCCTGTTTCCAGTCGTTTCTTCACCGAGTCTTTCGCCATCATGTAATTCACAGTAATGTGTTTACCTGCATCGCGTAAAAAATCTAAAAATGAGAATTCTTTAAACCAATCGTAGTTGTTTACAAGCTCAGCTGCATTTTCAGCATCAGAATCAAAATCTAGAAATTTTGCCAATTGTTTTTTCTGGCACTCTAAATTGTGATTCAATAACTCTTCTGATAAAAACTTCCGTTCTTCTGATTTTCCCGAAGGATCTCCAACCATTCCTGTTGCACCACCCACCAAAGCGATAGGCTTGTGCCCTGCATTTTGAAAATGTGTCAACAACATAATTGGAACTAAATTACCAATGTGCAAGGAGTCTGCTGTTGGGTCAAAGCCCACGTAGCCTGAGGTCATTTCCTTATTTAACTGCTCTTGTGTATTGGGTGTGATGTTGTGAATCATTCCACGCCATTGTAATTCTGCTACAAAATCCATTCTCAAAAATTTCGGCAAAGGTAAGTAAATGGAAGGTGTGGAATTCTTAAATGTGTAATGAAGAATGCTTGACCCGCAAAGTGAAACAGCCTAAACACCACTAAACGAAAAACACTTTGCATTCGTCACTGCGACCAATGAAGCAATCTGGTTTTAAGAATCAACCTAGTAGATTTCTAAACTACCAACAGCATCAACCTGCAAGGTTTCAAGTTGAGTATAAAAAAACTAGGAAGAATATTACGATGGAAGTAGACTATTTCGTCTACACTTCAATACACTCCTTCATTCTTTCGGGGCACTCAATAAATAGTGTACAATTAGTAAATGTGGAATAAAGAATCATACTCACAAAACAAAAGGTAGCATCAGCCCAGTAGATTTATAATCCAGTAAAGACATCGTCCTAAGAGGATTATAGCAGATAGAGGGCCCTTAAATTAATGTGTCAAATACAATATTAATCTGAAATAAATACCGGCTTTGTCTACACTTCGATACTCCCCGTCATTCTTCCGGTGCACTCAGTGTGACTAAAAGTGATGTCATAAAAACACTTTACAATACTGAGCTCTGATCGCGATTGGAGTCGAGGTAGACAAATAGTATCGAGAAATCATTTTGTCATACTGAGCGATAGTCGAAGTGGACAAAATTGTATCCCCATATTTGTTTGTCAGGCTGAGTGATTTTTCGAGGAACGAAGAAAAATTGTTTGTAAGGCTGCGTAATTTTTAGAGGAACGAAGAAAAATTGTATCGAAGCCCACAAACAATCCTAAACTTTTAGGGTCTACTTTAGCAACAAAGAATTTGCATGATATTAGTAACCGGCGGAACAGGTTTAGTAGGTAGTCATTTATTGCATTTGTTATTGAAAAATGGCGAGAAAATGAAGGCTACGTATCGTTCAAAAGAAAGCTTAAAAAAAGCCGAAAAAATATTCGCAAGTTACGGTGCCTCCAAACTTTTGAATCAAATACAGTGGGTACAGGCAGATGTTACCGACTACTTTAGTTTACAAGATATTTTTGAAGACGTAACTCATGTTTATCATTGTGCTGCTGTTGTTTCCTTCGACAGAAGAAAAGCAGACAGCATGTATGAAGTAAATGTAGAGGGAACTAAAAACATGGTAAACCTCAGCTTAATCAATGGAGTTCAAAAGTTTTGCCACGTTAGCTCGGTGGCTAGTTTAGGAAAATATGCCGATGACCGCTGCACCGACGAAGAAGCCATTTGGGCGCACAGCGACGAAACCTCTTACTATTCCATTACCAAATACTATGCTGAAAACGAAATTTGGCGAGCGGCAGAAGAAGGTTTAAAAACTGTAATCGTGAACCCGGCAACCATCATCGGCTTTGGAGATTGGGAAGAAAGCAGCACCGCTATTATAAAAAAAATATATGACGGTTTAAATTTTTACACTGCCGGCAGTAATGCCTTTATTGGAGTAACCGATGTAGTAAAAGCCATGCATAAATTAATGAACTCTACTATTTATGACCAACGTTATATTTTAGTTGCTGACAACTGGAGTTTCCAAAAACTGTTTACACACATCGCAAAAGGGTTAGGTAAAAACCCACCACAGAAAGCAGCACCGCGTTGGCTGGCAAACAGTTTGCGAAGAATAGACGAAATACGCTATTTTTTATTGGGCAGCAAAACCGTTCTAACCAAACAAAGTGTTGATACGGCTTATAAGAAAAAGTGCTTTTCAGCAGAAAAAATCAAAAAGGAGTTGAGCTTTGAATTTGAGCCAATGGAGAAAGTAATTAAGAAAGTCACGGCTGAGTTCGTTTCAATCTAATCGTTATTGCAATGAAATGAAGCAATCTAGTTATTGAAAATAAGGTTGCCACAGTCGAGGCTCCTTCGCAATAACGATTTTATTCGTCATTGCGAAGGAAGCGAAACGAACGGTTCACTCCTTCACAATCTTCTTCGTGAGTATTTCTCCATTTTCCATTATCAGTTTAAGAAAGTATATTCCAGAATCAAAATTAGTAATGTCAATTTCTGTAACACTTCGACAGTCGCTCAGCATAACATAATTTTGAAGTATTCTATCTTTTAAATCATACACCTAGGCTAACTCTATTTCTGCTTCACTGTCAATTATAACAATACCATTCGAAGGATTGGAATAAACTTTCAAGTTGTTTTCATTCGACTCCGTATAAGATGACAAAGTAATATCATTATCAAAGTGATACACTCTTGTTGTTCTCGATTTCTTTCTTTCCAATTGATTTTAAGGATAATTATTTTCGCATTCTTGATATCCGAAATATAAGATACTCCGAGCTAAGGCAGCAGCCCTACTATCTACTGCATCAACGATACTTCGCAGTGCTGTTAACTCACTTTCGTTTAATTACATGTATTATTTATTGGTAGCAGCTAACTTTTGTCTGAATAACAAACAATCTTTCTATTGTGCTCTAATCGTTGACTTTCATTCAACTCATCGTTTGCTTCAATGTTTGCAATCCAAGTATTTGCTTTTGCAAAATTTTTCCGGTTAATACCAATTTCTACCATTTGATATTTGCTGCTTAAATTTTTCTTGCTCATAATCATACATTCAACACTATCCGTTTGATCTAAAGTATCTTCTGCATAAAAGTATACAAAATGCCTTTTGACAAGAATTTTTCGATTTCAAAACATGAAATCTTTTTTACTAGAGAGTATTTAGAGAGTTTTGGAACACTGGTAGCCAATGCAGTTCAAGAAACCGCGTTTCGAATAAGAATTTTCGAAACTATGTTTAATTGGTAAATACTGAGTCGAAAGTAAAAAAACGATTTTGAGTCGTTTTTTCAACTAAATTTTTTAAAATACAAGTTAGCATGTATTTAAAATCAATTGTTTTAAATAAGATCAATAACCCAATAAGGCTTTGGACTTTAATTAATGGGATATTCACTTAAATGTGACAAGTTTTGTGCGCGTTTTTAGAAAAAATGATGCACTTAAATAGTTTTGATATTCTTTACCAAGTAACTCCTTTTTTTAAACACGACTTTAATTTGTTATTGCAAATACTATCACTATACTAACTCCTCAATTATCTTCCGATCATTCGCCAAGCGAGGTAATTTATTCTGTCCTCCTAACTTCCCTTTCGATTTCATGTAATTCTGAAAACCATCTTTAGCAATGGGCTTAATTTTTAAGGCTTGTAACATTTTACCTTCCAATAAATCTTTGTAATAAGAATTCAATTCTGCCATTTTGGTGTTGAGTATAGTAGAGAAATCTTTAATGTCCGTGCCTTGCTCCTTAAATTCAATGGCCCATTCGTGGTAAGGTAATTCTCCGTTTAAGGCTTCAATTTGTGGCGCCAAATGAAATTCCACTACTTCAATTCCTGTTTTTTCTGAAGTAAAAGCAATGGCATTTTCTACTTCTTCAGCTATTACGTGCTCTCCAAAAGCTGATGTAAAGTGCTTTATTCTTCCTGTAACAACAATTCGGTACGGAGATAATGACACAAATCGGACAGTATCGCCAATGTTGTACCCCCAAAGGCCTGCATTTGTATTTAGAATGAGAACATAATTTTGATCTAGTTTTACGCCGCTCAAGCTCACTCTCGTCGGATTTTCCGAACCAAATTCTTCCGTAGTAATGAATTCATAAAAAATACCGGAGTCAAGTAACAACAGCATTCCTTCTTCTATCTGAGAATCTTGGTAGGCAATAAAACCCTCTGAAGCCGGATACAATTCGATAGAGTCAATTCGTTTGCCAATCAAATTTTCCATGGTGTGCCGATATGGTTCGTAATTCACGCCTCCATATATGAACAAGGAAAAATCAGGGAAAATCTCTTGAATACTTTTCTTGCCTGATTTTTCAAGCAGCTTCTCAAAATACATTTGCACCCACGGTGGAATTCCACTGATGAGGCTCATTTTTTCTGGAAGTGTTTCTTCGCAAACTGCATCTACTTTAGTTTCCCAATCATCAATAGTATTGGTTGCTAACGATGGCAAACGGTTACGCTGCAAGTAGCCAGGAACGTGGTGTGCCACAATCCCCGATAATCTCCCAATCGGAATGGGTCCGCTTGTATCCAACTCTGGGCTGCCTTGTAAAAAAATCATTTTATCGTTTACAAAGTCAGCGTTGCCTGTTTCATCAATATAATGCAGAATGGCATCTCTTGCTGCTTGTATATGGTAAGGTATCGACTCTTTGGTAATCGGAATGTACTTCGCCCCTGAGGTTGTTCCAGAAGTTTTACTCAAGTAAATTGGCTTGCCTGGCCACAAAACATCGGCCTCCCCTTTCTTTACTCGATCAGCATATTGTATTAATCCCTCATAATCGCTAACAGCAACGGCTTTTTTAAAGTCTTCGTAATTGTGAATATTTTCAAAACCATGGTCTTTTCCAAAAGCTGTATTTCGAGCAGCGGCTATCAAGGATAGAAACACTTTCTGCTGGGTCTCGAATGGATTTTCTGACCATTTTTTTACTTTCTTAACCGCCATTTTTGCAAATGGCTTACTCAAACTTGCTTTTAAGCCCATGTTTAGAAATTTACAAACTCTTTTGGATTTAAAGCCTTACCCTCTTTCCACAATTCAAAATGCAAGTGAGGTCCGGAAGTAAGTTCACCAGAGTTTCCAATAATAGCAATCGCTTCACCAGCTTTTACCTCATCTCCTACTTTTTTCAGTAAAACTGAGTTGTGTTTATAATTGGAAATAATATTATTACCATGCTGTATTTGAATAACATAACCCGTCTCCACCGTCCATTCTGCAAATACAACCGTGCCATCTAAAGTAGCTTTTATAGCCTCGTCTTTCGGCGCCACTACATCAATTCCGTAATGCTCATTACCTGGATCAAACTCATTGGTAATGGTTCCTTTTAGCGGCGAGAAAAAATAGATTTGTTTAGTGACATTTTCCTGATCATCTGACAATGAATAAGAATCCTCTCGCTCTACATATTCGCGAAGCATAGAGTCCTCTCTTGATTTTAACTTGGGGTTTTCAGGAATCTCCATGTCATTTTCAATGTTGTAAATTGAATCTTTCGACAGTGGCAATTCCCCTTTAAATACTCCTTGAATGTTTCTAAGGTAGGCTGAGTTTTGCTGCAATTCTTTCTCCAATGAATCTGCTCGAAAAACCGTTGAGGTTAAATCTTCTCGCAAACTTACATCAGTGTATCCGGGAATAGACTCGCGTAATGGCGTATAAATGATAACTACAGATACGAATAGTATAAGCAACACCACAAAACTTAATAAAAGTGTCAACAAATTAAGGGGTGACAGACGATATGAGAAGCGTTCTTCAAAACTCGCATCATTCAAAATAACAAGCCGGTACTTGTTTTTCAACTTCTTAATAATACGCTTCTTTTTGTTTTCTTCTTCCATGGTTTTCTTAGCAGATTCAAATATCCGAATATTTATAGGAGCCCAAGGCAAGCGAATCACTTTTCATGATACTTTAACTAATTTTGTGGGCCTAATTTCTGCATACTATTTTGTAGTTTTCTAAGTTAACTGAAAAAGAATTCAATCGTTTGAACAGGTTTATTTTCCGTCTATTTCTAGTATTGGCAGTTTTGCTAAGCTCTTGCTCTACTGACAAGAACAGGGCGGTGAACCGCGGATTTCACAACATGACCTCGCGCTTCAATGGCTATTTTAATGCAAATGAAATTATAAAAATGCAAGAAACCACTCTCGAAGAGGGTTTCAAAGACGATTACTCCCAACTTCTTCCCCTGTTCATTTATCCCGACGAAGAAAAGTCGCAAACGATGTATAGCGAAATGGATAAAGTTATTGAAAAATGCTCAGAAGTAATTGAGCGTCATTCGATTTACGAAAGAAGACAAGAATATGTTAAATGGATTGACGACAGTTATTTTTTAATTGGGAAAGCTAGATTATACAAACAGGAGTTTGGACTAGCTGAGCAGACATTTCTTTATGTGTACCAAGGCTACAAAAAAGACCCTGCACGTTACAGAGGTTTAAACTGGCTGGTTAAAACATTTATTGAAACCGAGCAATGGGATAGAGCCGAAGAGTTTCTAGACTTAGCAGAAGATAACATTAGAAAATATCCGGAGGAATATATAGGACACTATCATGCTATTTTAGCCGACTTTCATTTAAAGAGAGATCAAGATTACGACAAGGCTATTGAGAGTTTGGAGCAAGCAGTTATTCTGACGAAAGAAAAAGATAATAAAAGACGGTATTCTTATGTTCTAGCTCAATTGTATCAAAAAAAGAAAAACTTTTTATTGGCAACAGAGACCTACGCGAAAGTATTGAAGTTGAATCCGAATTATATCATGCGTTTTAATGCAAGAATTAGCAGAGCAATTGCCTTTGATGTAAATGGCAGCGACAGCAGAGCAATTAAGAAAGAGCTCAACAAAATGCTCAAGGACATTAAAAATGAAGAATTCAAGGATCAAATTTATTTTGCTTTAGCTGAGCTCGCTCTAAAGGAAGACAATGAACCTTTAGCGGTTGAGTTTCTCCAAAAGTCAGTTAACAGCAGCGTTTCTAACGACAAGCAGAAAGCCCTTTCTTATTTAAGACTGGCTAATTTATATTTCGAAAGACCAGATTATATTGCTGCTCAAGAACGCTATGATAGTACGCTGCAGTTCTTACCGGAAGATCATCCCGATTACTATCCTACAGAAGATAAAAACAACAACCTACAGGACTTAGTTAGAAACCTAAAAATAATTAAGTTACAAGACAGCTTATTAATCCTTTCTAATTTAAGCTCTGGAGATAGAGAAAAAAAGGTAAAAGAAATCATTGAAGGTCTCAAAGCCGAAGATGAAAGAAAGAAACAAGCAGAGCTTAACAAGTTAGCGGCTGCCCAAAACCAAACAAATCCGGGTTTAATTAATGTAGCTGGAGGCAACAGAAAAGGGAAGTGGTATTTCTACAACCCAACAACAATGGGGCTTGGAATTAATGATTTTAAGTCTACATGGGGAGACATTCCATTAGCTGACAACTGGCGCAGGGGCAACAAAAATGCTTCCTCAATTACTGAAAAATTAGACCCTGAAGAAACACAACTAGCAAAACAAGACTCAATGAAGTCAGCTGACCTATACAATCCCAACGTTTACCTGATGGCAATTCCAAAAGATTACCAAGAACAACTGAATGCTCACGGCAAAGTAACAGAAGCCCTTTTTAATGTTGGAACAATTTTCAAAGAAAGCTTTAAAAATTACGTTTACGCAATTAATTCATTTGAGAGAATTACTGAGCAATATGATACGTCGCGGTATAATTTGCCAGCACATTACCAATTATACCGTATTTACAAAATCACTGAATTTGATGAAAAAGCAGACATAGAGAAAGAATGGGTATTGGACAAGCACCCCTTTAGTGAATATGCCTATTTGATTAAAAACCCCAATTACAGCCAAGAATCGAAAGCAACCAAAGAAAAAGTGGAAGCATTTTATGTTTCTACCTACAAGCTATACAAATACGGTTTGTATTCTGATGTTATTAATAGTTGTGAAAAGGCGGATGGATCCTTTGACCCGAATCACTTAAAAGCTAAGTTTGATTTATTAAAAACCCAATCTATTGGGAAATCTAAATCCAAAATAGAATTTAAGATGGCTCTAGAAAAGTTAATAAAAGACCACCCAAGTACTCCGGAACAGAAAAGAGCCCAAGAAATACTAACCTTCTTGAATCAGCAAGTTGCAGGAAAAGGAGTACCTGCTGCAGGGCAGACCAAAGTCAGCAAAAAAACGAATTATAGGCACGACCCTAAGGAGCAGCACATGATGATTGTTTCAGCCAAGCAAAACAAAACCTCAGGCTTTAATTCCTTAAAAAATAAACTTTCAGACTTTAACAGAAACTCATTTAGAGAAATTAGACTTTCCGTGACGCAATCTGCTTTAGGTGACAAAGACATGTTTTTAGTTCGTGGCTTCAAAAACGAATCGGAAGCGGACAGATATTACCGAGCCATCAAAAATGATGCTTCAGTAAAAATTGCTGTTTCCCAGACTAAAAGCAATCAATACATTATATCTAACAGTAACTTCAGATTGCTATTCAAGAGCAAAGATGAGGAAGAATACATCAAGTTTTTCAAATCTGATTACAATCAATAAAAGACTAAGACAGTACTTTTTAATTTTATATTACTTTTGTACCTTATGTTTAAGCGAAAATCATCTACCATGGCAAGAAATAACGAAATAGATTCTTCTGCAATTAACCACATAAGACTTGGCACAGAAATTACTGGCGACATCAATTGCAAAGAAGGTATTCGTATTGACGGAAAGTTAGTTGGTAATTTAAAATGTGCGGGAAAAATAGTTGTTGGGGAAAGTGGTTTAATTGAAGGAACTATTGAATGCGCAAATGCAATTATTGAAGGGGATATTAAGGGCTCGACCATTGTTAATGAATTGCTCACCTTGAAAGCAACTTCTAACTTAGTTGGAGACATTACTACTAACAAATTACAAATTGAACCCGGTGCAAACTTCTCAGGAAGTTGTAAAATGGGCGCTGTGATTAAAGGTTTAGAAAATGGCAGCAGGAAAAACTCCAAGGAAAAAACGGCCTAAATTCATTTCCTTAACAGGAATTGCTATGCAGATGGGAGCTACCATCTATTGCTTTTCTTTTGGAGGAAAATATCTCGACTTAAATTACAACCCGAGCGGACGAGCATGGACGATTGCACTAACACTTACGGGCGTGGTTTTTGCTTTATACAACCTTTTACGCCAAGTTAATAGAATCAACGATGCTGAAGACCGCCCTAAATAGCACCTTTTCTTTTTCTTGGAAACTACTTTTATTTCTTCTTATTGTATTAACTACTCACCTGAGCGTTAATTCCTATTTATCAATTGATTCAAGTGCACACCTCCTGCCATTATCCTACGTTCTTAACTATCTATTGGTTCTTGTTAGCTACTTTATGATCCTTCTCGCTAAAGCAAAAGGAAGCCACAGTTTAGGCTACCTATTTTTAGCTGGTTTCTTTTTAAAAATAGCGGTTTTTATGATTTTTTTCAACCCAATTTACAAAGCTGATGATCAAATTATACCTCAAGAGTTTTTTGCGTTTTTTGTTTCTTATGTATTTTGCTTGGCCTTTGAAACTAAAATAATTGTTAAAATACTGAATCAAGACTAATTAAAACATCCTATTTTTTTCAAATTATATTCAGCAAATGCTTTTTTCAGGTTAATAAATTTCGTTACGTTTGCGGCAAATTTTACAAGCCTATTTGAAGCTCGGATATGATGGGAAAAAAAATACTTACTCTCTTACTTTTAGCGCTACTTTTTAGCCCTTTTACAACCTTTGCAAGCGAAACTGTAACAGAACAGACTGCAACAGATGAAGCTAGCGTTAAGGCTGGCATCAAGAAATACATCGCACATCACTTAGAAGATTCTTATGATTTTTCTATTTGGCACGCAATGGGACTAGAGTTCCCTCTTCCAATAATTCTTATTGATGAAGGCATGCATGTATTTTCTTCAGCCAAATTTCACCACGGAGAAACGGTGGCTGAGTCCGAAGGTAAATTTTACAAAATATACCATGCTAAAATTTACAGAACGGATACAGAAGGGACCATTACAATAGATCCTGAAACCAATCATCCGGAGCAGATTAAACCTTGGGATTTTTCTATCACTAAAAACGTTGTATCTATCTTCCTTTTCGGATTGTTGATTTTTGTGTTATTTACTAATGTGGCTCGCTCTTATGGGGACACCCAAATTCCTAACAAACTGGGAAGATTTTTAGAGCCGTTGGTAATATTTGTCAGAGACGACATTGCCATTCCTAACATTGGCGAAAAGAATTATAGACGATACATGGGATATATATTAACTGTGTTCTTCTTTATTTGGTTTATTAACCTTGCAGGTTTAACTCCTTTGGGGATTAATGTTACAGGTAACATTGCTGTAACCTTCGCTTTAGCACTAATTACATTTTTGATCACACAATTTACGGCAAAGAAATCTTATTGGATGCACATTTTTTGGAACCCCAGTGTTCCTTTATTTATGAGACTTCCTTTAGCTGCAATTGAGTTGTTGGGTGTGTTTATAAAGCCTTTCTCTTTAATGATTCGTTTGTACGCAAACATGACGGCAGGTCACGTTGTTATTATGAGTCTAATCGGTCTGTTGTATATCTTTAACAACTGGTTTGCTAGGGGAGCATTTTTAGGATTAACATTATTTTTGTCAATCATAGAACTTTTGGTTGCGTTCTTACAAGCATATATATTTGCTATGCTGACTGCCTTATACTTTGGTGCAGCGGTAGAAGAAAGCGATCATCATTAATTTGTATTTTTTAATTTAAACTATATATTATGGAAATTCCAGGAATCGTAGGAGCAGGTTTAATTGTAATTGGTGTCGGAATGGGCATTGGTAGAATTGGTGGATCTGCAATGGAAGGTATCGCAAGACAACCTGAAGCTGCAAACAAAATTCAAACGGCAATGATTATTGCTGCTGCACTTATTGAAGGTATTGGTTTCGCTGCATTATTTGCATCTTAATCTAAATCCTAAAAAGAATTAAAATAGTCTGCAACGGTTGGTTGCAGACTATTTTAAAATTAAAAGATAAAAGATGGATAAATTATTAGATCAGTTTTCAGTTGGCCTTTTCTTTTGGCAAATAATTTTATTTTTAGCGTTATTATTCTTGTTAAGAAAATACGCTTGGAAACCAATTTTAACGTCTGTGATCAACAGAGAAGAGTCAATTAAAGAAGGTTTAGAGTCTGCTGAGCTTGCAAAAAAGCAAATGCGACAGTTAAAAGAAGACAACAAATCGCTATTGGCAGAAGCTAGAATGGAAAGAGATCTTATTGTTAAAGAAGCTAGAGAGGCGAAAGACAATATGATTTCTGAAGCGAAAGATAAAGCAAAAGAGGAAGGTGCTAAGATGATTGAAGCTGCAAAGTCTGCGATACAGGCAGAAAGGAATGCTGCTGTAAATCAATTAAAGAGCCAAGTAGCTGAATTATCTATTCAAATTGCAGAAAAGATAATTAAGAGCGAAATTTCTTCAAATGCAAGGCAGCAAGAAATAATTTCTGCAGCGATGCAAAATGCTAAATTGAATTAGGAACATGAAAGGAGTTAGAGCAGCAATAAGATACGCGAAAGCACTACAACAATTATCCCAAGAGAAAAATATTTTGGAAGTAATTGTTGTTGACGTAAAGTTGATTCATAACACCATTATAGAAAATAAGGATTTAGCAATGATGCTTAAAAGTCCGCTTGTTAAAGCAGACAAAAAGGGCAATGTGCTAATATCAATTTTCGATAAGAAAATAAATGAGCTGACAGTAAAATTTATTCAACTTGTGGTTTCTCATAAAAGAGAAAATATTTTGTTGGCAATTTGCGAACAGTTTATTGGCATTTACAATGAAATTAAAAACATTGCACGTGTAACAGTTACCACACCAAATGCATTAACAGATGCGTTAAGATCAGAATTGTTAGCTAAAATAAAAACCGAATATTCACTTTCTGCTGTTGAATTAGTAGAAAAGGTGGATGCTTCATTGATTGGCGGGTTAGTTTTACGAATTGGCGACAAGCAATTGGATGCTAGTATTCGAAGGCAATTAAATGACATTAAACAAGAACTAGTACAAGTATAAAAATCAGATAAAAATGGCTGAAGTAAATCCGGCAGAAGTTTCTGCAATTCTTAGAGATCAATTAGCAGGTATAACAACCGAAGCAGACCTAGAAGAAGTAGGTACTGTCCTTTTCGTAGGGGATGGTATTGCAAGAATCTATGGAATGTCACAGGTTCAATCAGGAGAATTGATTGAATTTGATGGTGGACTTATGGGTATCGTTCTAAACTTAGAAGAAGATAACGTAGGTGCTGTATTGTTAGGATCTTCTAACAAAGTAAGAGAAGGCGATACTGTTAAAAGAACAGGAAGAATTGCATCTGTAAACGTTGGTGAAGGCATGTTAGGAAGAGTAGTTGATACTCTTGGAACTCCTATTGACGGAAAAGGACCAATTCAAGGTGAAACATTTGAAATGCCTATTGAAAGAAAGGCCCCTGGAGTGATTTACCGTCAGCCAGTAAACGAACCACTTCAAACAGGGATTAAGTCAATTGACTCAATGATTCCTGTAGGCAGAGGACAAAGAGAGCTAATTATTGGTGATAGACAAACAGGGAAAACTACTGTTGCAATTGATACGATTATCAATCAAAAAGAATTTCACGATAGAGGCGAGACTGTCTATTGCGTTTATGTTGCAATCGGTCAAAAAGGATCTACCGTTGCAGGTATTGTTAAAACTTTAGAAGATGCAGGCGCTATGGCGTACACTACTATTGTTGCTGCTCCTGCTTCTGATCCAGCTCCAATGCAGTTTTATGCTCCATTTACAGGCGTAGCAATTGCTGAATATTTTAGAGACACAGGAAGACCTGCATTAATTGTATTTGATGATTTATCGAAGCAGGCAGTCGCCTACCGTGAGGTATCTCTACTTTTGAGACGTCCTCCAGGTCGTGAAGCATACCCTGGTGATGTATTTTACCTTCACTCAAGATTGCTAGAGAGATCAGCAAAAATTATCAACGATGATACTATTGCTTCCCAAATGAACGATTTACCTCCATCATTGGTCGGTAAGGTAAAAGGTGGCGGTTCGATTACTGCACTTCCAATTATTGAAACACAAGCAGGTGACGTTTCTGCATACATTCCTACCAACGTAATTTCGATTACTGATGGACAGATTTTCTTAGAGTCTAACTTATTCCTTTCAGGTGTAAGACCTGCAATTAACGTAGGTATCTCAGTATCTAGAGTTGGTGGAGCTGCTCAAATTAAATCAATGAAGAAGGTAGCGGGAACATTGAAGCTAGACCAAGCGCAGTACCGTGAACTGGAGGCTTTCTCTAAGTTTGGATCTGATTTGGATGCAGCTACAAAATCTGTATTGGATAAAGGAGCTAGAAACGTTGAGATTCTAAAACAAGCTCAAAATGCTCCAATGTCTGTCGAAAACCAGGTTGCTATTATCCACTTAGGTGTAAAAGGACTATTGAGAAGTATTCCTGTAAAGCAAGTTAGAAAGTTTGAGGTAGAGTATTTAGAATATTTGAATGCGAAGCACAGAGACACTTTAGACTCTTTGAAGAAAGGAAAATATACAGATGCTGAAACTTCAATTTTAGAAAAAGTAGCTGCAGATTTGAGTGTAAACTATACTGCATAATCACCAGCTAAAAATTAGCTAACAAGATGGCAAATTTAAAAGAAATACGAAATAGGATTACTTCGGTATCGTCAACAAGGCAGATTACTTCAGCCATGAAGATGGTTTCTGCTGCCAAATTAAGAAGAGCTCAGGATGCGATTACGCAAATGAGACCTTATGCCAATAAGTTGAAAGAGTTATTGGGAAATTTGAGCGACGGAACCAACGATGGCGACGGAAGTATTTACGAAGAGCAAAGAGAAGTAAAAAGGGTTTTATTAATCCCAATTACTTCCAACAGAGGTCTCGCAGGTGCATTTAATGCAAATATCATTAAACAAACCAGTAAAATTATCAATGAAAAATATGCTGATAAAGATGTTACTGTATTAGCCATTGGTAAAAAGGCAGATGATTTTTTCAAAAAAACCGAGTACAATATTAAAGGTACAACTCTTCCAGGAAAATTAGATACAATCTTCGATGACCTAAACTTTAAGAGAGTTTCCAAAGTAGCAGGTAAAATTATGCGTGCCTTTGAATTCAAGCAATTTGATGAAGTCGTCATCATTTACAATGAATTTGTAAATGCTGCTGTTCAGAATGTAAATGTTGAACAAATGATGCCTATCGTATCAAATAACGTTGAAGAGTCTAGTGTTGCTTCCGATTACATTTATGAGCCATCAAAAGAATTTATTGTTGAGGAATTAATTCCGAAATCAATTAAACTACAACTATTTAAAGCCTTATTAGATTCTCATGCTTCAGAGCATGGAGCTAGAATGACAGCAATGCATAAGGCAACTGATAACGCTTCTGAAATGATTAATGACCTAAAATTGGTTTACAACAAAGCAAGGCAAGCATCCATTACTAATGAAATTTTAGAAATTGTTGGAGGTGCTGAAGCACTGAATAACTAGAATATAAAATCTATTGTTTAAAAGCCCGAAACGAGAAATCGTATCGGGCTTTTTTGTTGGCAACAATGTAAGATTATGACATTGTAAAGAAGTATGATTACCTTTCGTTTTTGAAAATCATACACATGAAAAGAATTTACTTCCTTATCGCCTTTAGTTTGTCACTATTCACATCAGAGGTTACAGCTCAAAGTATTGGCGATACGATTGTTGTGCCTGTGCTAGACTATTTAAATCCTTCGAGAAGTGTTGTTGCGAACTTCCCTACCAATCCAAGCCTTTCTTACGAAAAAGTTATTATGCGCTACGCTATGCGCTGTAAAGATGGCCTAATATCAACTTCAGGACAACGAAACCTTGGATGTGGAGAATGGGATTACTCGTGTAATACCTATTTAACTGATTCTACAAATGCCGATTCTAGCTCCGCTACTATTGCAAAATATCGCATTTTTCCCGATACTAATTCGGGTGGCATTTATAGCACCGCTCCAACATGGAGGGGTAATCCAATCATCCAAAGTAACGTTACACTTAACTCTATTGTTAACGAAGACACAGCTAAAATTGGTTCCGGAAACACGATTGACTCCTTAGTCTTCAACATTATGGCGAATGGTGGAAAAAATTACATTCTACTAACAAGCAGCGAACTACTTAGTGCAGGACTAGTTGCAGGAAATGTTGACGCTCTCAGCTTTAATAATCTGGGAAGCAACTCCAATTTGTCACTGTTTAAAGTAAAAATAAAGCATACAGTACTTACTGATTTAGCTATTCCAGATAGCGCAAATTTTAGAAGCCTACAAGAAGTTTATTTTCATAACATCAATGTTGTTAATGGAGACAATCGAATTCAATTTAACTCCCCTTTCAACTGGAACGGCAGCTCTAATATATTAATAGAGATAACCTACAAACCTGGGTTTGGAGCGCTAGATTTACAGCTTGAATCCTCAGCAACTAATCAATCAGAGCACATAAAAACATCAAATGACTACGCTTTAGACTTAGCTCCAAGCAATTATGTTTCAGCTAATTCTTATTTAGGTATTTCCGGTGCCAACTCAAGAACTGTTGAGGCTTGGATAAAAACGGGAGTAGCAGGTAACGATATTGTTAGTTGGGGTAGGAATGCGAGAGGCGAAAAATTCACTTTCAGACTTGACGGCTCAGGTCAATTAAGAGTTGAAATAAATGGAGGTTCAATAGCAGGAACAACGGTGCTGAATGACAACGAATGGCATCATGTTGCTGTTACCTTTAGCGGAGCAACCATGTACAATTTTAAATTTTATGTTGATGGTGTAAGAGACTTTCCAACAGCTGTTACTAATGTTCTGGTAAATACCGGCCAATCATTGCCTGTTCAAATCTCGAAAGGATTTCATAACAGATATTGGAATGGACAAGTCGATAATGTAAGGATTTGGTCTACTGCACTGCCCGATTCTGCAATTGCTCAATGGCAATATAAGACGGTCTCAGCTTCACACCCTAACTTTAGTTCATTAGAATTAGAGTACAACGTAGATTCTAAAAACACTTCAATTTCTGATAATAGTTCTAATAATAGAAATGCTACTTATTTCTCTCAAAACACGTTCTGGTCCTTTGTAGGAGAATCTCATTTCAAAGAATTTACTGCTTCAACAAACAAGCCGAATGTTAGCCTCTATCAAGGAAATTATAATTTAACGATTAATAATGACACAATTATAGACACTACTTTTTACAGCCCTTTTATTGTAGAGGAAAACACTATTTACCCAAGACCAGGTACCGTTTTTTCCGATAGTATTGGAGTTACAACTACTCAGTATTGGCCTCAAGATAATGTACTCTATGATTTGAATGGAACTGCGGTTACATCTACCCCCTCCTCTACCACCACGGTAATAACTAAATCAAATTTACCCTATATCAGAAGGAGTGCTTCTAAAATTGAAATCATGTCATTTGTAACACCTTACGGTATTAATCTTGATTTAGGAATAGATGGGAAGGCATGGTATTTTGATGTCACTGATTTTCTTCCTGTTTTAAATGGACTGCGAAAAATTTCTTTAGAAAGAGGTGGACAGAATCAAGAGGATATGGACATCCAGTTTTACTTCATAGTTGGAACTCCACCGAGAGATGTAAAACAATTAACTCAAATTTGGCCAGTAACAAGCACTGCTTACGCTTCAATTTTAAACGATGCCTTCTTTGCCCCAACTACGATCCAGTTAGATACTTCTGCAAGGCAATTCAAAGTTAGGTCAGTAGTTACCGGACACGGTCAACAAGGAGAATTTATTCCGAGAAATCATTACATTAACATTAATGGAGGACCGATTAACTTTAATCGAAATGTTTGGTCTGAATGTGCTGAAAATCCTGTTTTCCCGCAAGGAGGAACTTGGATTTATGACAGAGCTGGATGGTGTCCTGGTGCTCCTTCAGATATAGCGGAATACGACATTACTAGTTTAATAGGAACCTCAGATACGGTTCAAATCGACTATGGCGTATCTGCGGCTTCGGGAGACTCAAGGTACATTGTAAATAACCAGCTGGTTTCTTACGGTGCGCCTAATTTCAACCTTGACGCTAGAATTACAGAAGTCATTAGCCCTACAAATCACATTCAATTTGGCAAAGGAAATCCTGTTTGTAATGGTTCTGAAATCGAGATTCAAAACTCAGGAGCAACAACCATTACCTCTATGCAAATAGAATACTGGATTAACGCAGGAACAAGGTCAACTTTTACTTGGACTGGGAACTTAACTTTTTTACAAAATACTATTATTTCGCTTCCAACATTGTCAACCTTTTGGACTTCACTTGCCAACGGTAACAATAGCTTTTCAGCAAGTATTACTTCCGTTAACGGCGTAAGTGACCAATACGTGCACAATGATGAAATTTCTAGACCATTTAATGCGACAGAAGTTATGCCTTCTAGTTTCATACTCGAACTGAGAACCAATGCTGCAGGATTTCAAAATAGTTATAATGTTAGTGATGAAAACGGCGCAGTTCTCTTGCAACGATCAGGACTCTCCAACAATACAACTTACAGAGATACATTTAACCTTACTATGGGTTGCTATTCTATTAATGTTTTTGATACCAATGACGACGGAATGTCTTTTTTTGCGAATAACAGTGGCAATGGTTCAATTCGAATTAAAAATTTAGGAGGTTCTACCACAAAGATATTTGAACCAGACTTTGGCGATGGATTTAAGTACAGCTTTTCTGTTCCAACGGTGGTAGGAATTAATGAAATTGATTTAAGCGAAAGTATTTCGGTATACCCAAATCCAGCAACTTCAGTAATTACCTTAGAAACAACCGGCCTCATTCAAAGCAATTGGGACATCTTTGACGGAATAGGAAGAAAAGTTACTTCAGGAACTACGCCGAATGATCACCATGCAAAAGATCAAATCAACGTAGAAAATTACTCCGCTGGAATCTATTACCTGCACCTCTTTAATGGAGGTAAGACGATGGTTAAGAAATTTATGATTAACCGGTAATAATGATCTAATCAACATTACTTTCCTACTGCCAAACAAGTAACTATTCTTTGCAGCTTTTTTTATTTTTTCCCAGCGAAGTTAGTTTCTAAAACACCAAGTTCACTGATTTTTAAATGAAATAACCCATTTGCTGAAGGATAAGAGCCTTGTTTGTTTTTACCAGAAAACTGACTGAAGCACCAAAGGCCATTGGATCTTTTCACAAGTAGCATTTTCTATTGTAACCTACTTGCCGGTTAGCAGAAAAAATTCAAATGTTCTCTTTGATTTCAAAACACTATCTGATAACCTGTATTTAAATGCTGCATTTAAGAAGAAAATATAATGTGACGAATCGTTGGTATTCTCCTTAGTTCGATTACTAATTCTTTTTCTAACAAGTAAACTAATAAAGTCTCTGGAGATTACCACATTTTCGGCTGTTTCTAGCCCAGTATGGTTATTAACGGAACTAGTTGCACCTCTGAAAGCTTGGTAAACGACGGGGTATTTAGTCTAAATAACAACACTAAAATAATACTAAAACCTTATTCTATAAAATCCACCTTACCTCAACTCATAGCTAACAGCCGCCATTTCGTAGTCTTCTGCATAAATAAACAACTGATACGTTCCTGGTAATACCATAAAATCTTCAGAAGGTTTTACCCAATCCAAACACAATTCTTGCTCTGCTAGGTTGTATTGAACCTCTTTTTTCCCTGAATAATACCCTTTTCCTCCGTTAAATTCGAACCGACTCTCTTCCACATTTTCGGCTGATAGGATAGTTCCATCCGGGGAAATAATTCTCAGATACAACGGCTTTTTGCCTGCTTTAGCTACTTTGTTTTCATTTAGTTTAAAGCATACTCGAATCTTGTCCGTTCGTCTAGCTCTGTCAGTTTCTTTACCGGTTAAATCTCGTTTTACTGTAACACCAAACACCCTCATTTCAGAAACGTCCAATCTACTTGCTAACTCTACTTTACTGGATAAGTTTTCATTTGTTTTTGCAAGTGCCTTTACCCTACTTCGCTCTTGGCTCAAGTCTGTACGTACTTCAGCATTCTCTTGCCGTAAACCAACATTTAAAGTATTTATAGAATCAATTACAACAACGTACCCTCTCATAATAGTTCGGAGTGTTGTTGTTTCTTTTTTCAGTTTATAGATTGCAAAATCCTTGTCTTTTACTTTCGCCAACAAACCTTCAATCTCATCCTTTCGATTGGAAAGTTCGACCTTCATGGAATCGTTTGTTGTTTCCATGGTATCTAGTTCATTCAGCATCTGCTCAAGCTCATTTTGAAGCTCACCTCTTTCGCCCGCCATAATTTCAATCTCCGATCCCTTTTGGGCAGCTGTTTTACGCAAATCGAAAAATTGCCAAAGCGTAATGCCAAGTGCTAGCGACAACAAAATAACTAATGCAATTAATATTTTATTGACTCTCTCGGCTGAAGAAACTGTTTGGTCGGGTGTTGTATCTGTCATATGATGCAAATATAATGGTAATTTTAGACGATGCTCAAGCCTTTGTTTAATCTTATTTACCCTAAAATCTGCTACGCTTGCGGCGATGCTATTCAAGGAAAAAGGGAACATATTTGTATTTCATGCGTAGCAAACTTAAGCTTCTTAAAAATGCAAGATTTTAAAAACAACCCAATTCAACAATTATTTTTGGGGAGAGTACATTTTGAAAAAGCGACAGCTTTCGCCAAGTTCGAGAATAACGGTAGGCTACAAAACCTATTGCACGCCCTAAAATATAAGGGAGTTAAAGAAGTTGGAACAACACTGGGCGAACTAGCGGCATTGGACATCGGAACAACACGTTTTTTCGATGATATTGACATACTGTTACCAGTACCCATTCACGACAAGAAGAGGAAAAAGAGAGGGTACAACCAAAGTCAATACATTGCAGAAGGAATACGCAACATTACAGAGTTGCCAATTGACAGCACCTCCATTCGCAAAGAGGTTCACACAAAAAGCCAAACGAGAAAGCAACGGTACGAACGTTTTGAAAATGCGACGAAAACTTTTACACTACTCGACAAGGACAAATTAAGAGATCACCACATACTGCTAATCGACGATGTGATAACTACCGGATCTACCTTAGAAGCATGTGCAAGCGCCCTTCTAAAAATTAGAAATGTGAGGTTGAGTTTACTAACCATAGCCGCAACTTATTAGGTATTTTTGTATTCTATGGCAGAAAATATTTTAATCGACAATCGCTTAACAAAAGAGGAACAATACAAACAAATTCTTCCGCAAATCAAAGCGCTAATAGAGTTTGAGAGTGATAGAGTTGCCAATTTGGCAAATATCGCTGCTGTTTTAAAAGAAGCTTTCAAATATCCATGGGTCGGGTTTTATATTTTAAAAGGAGATGAATTAGTTTTGGGACCTTTTCAAGGCCAAGCGGCATGTACTCGATTAACTCCTGGAAAAGGAGTATGCGGAACTAGCTTCTCAACTGCTGCTACTGTTATTGTGCCAGATGTTGACCAATTTCCTGGTCATATTGCCTGTAGTAGCGCTTCAAGATCAGAAATCGTTGTCCCAATTATTAAGGAAGGCAAAGTAGTTGCTGTAATAGATTTAGACAGTAATCACTTGAATGATTTTAGTACAGTAGACCAAGAATTCTTAGAACAACTTTCAATTTTAATTTCAGCTAGGTGGTAAGAACGTTAAAAATTATAAGCTTGTTAATTGGCACGCTTAGCCTTTCTTCTTGTGCCCAAGTGGTGGCTCCAACAGGTGGAGAAAGAGATACTACAGCCCCTGAAGTTTTAGAGATAAATCCAAGGAACGAAACGTTAAACTTTAATTCCAAAGAAATTGAAATTGAATTCGACGAATATGTGGTACTGAAAGATTTGAAAACCCAACTTCTTGTCTCACCACCTTTAAAGTACTCACTCCAAGGTAGGACAAAGGGAAAGAAGCTGATCTTCGAAATAAAAGATACCTTAAAAGCAAACACCACTTATGTTCTAAACTTTGGGAATGCCATTGTTGATTTAAATGAAGGAAATCCTATTCCAAATTTCCAGTATGTATTCTCAACCGGTTCTATTATTGATTCACTAACACTATCCGGAACCGTTGCAGATGCCTTTGACCTGAAGTTAGAAGAAGGTGCCCTACTGTTGCTATACCCATCAAATAGTGAAGACTCAGCCGTTTCAAAACAGTTACCAACCTATGTAAGTCGTACCGATGAAGGTGGAAAGTTTGAATTCACCAATTTGCACAAGGGGACATACAAACTGTTTGCATTAATAGATAAAAATGATAATTATAAGTATGATCGGCCAGATGAAAAAATTGCGTTTTTAAATAGCCCCATTACTTTAGGAAGCATAAAATCAAACCCAAAACTATATACTTTTAGTATTCCGGAAACCAACCAATTTATAGAAAAGGAAGAGGTTTCAGGAGGAAAATTAATGGTAACATTCAAATTGCCCGTTAAAAAACTAACTGCAACGTTAATTGATACTAGCATTAAGGAATTTTTCAAATTTATTGATTACACCAGTGAAAAAACAGTTTTACTTTGGCATCAAAACATCGCTGAAACTAGATTATCCGTCGCCATACAGCATGGAAATTTTTTAGATACAATTAAATTTAAAAGTAAGGAGCTTACCGATGAAAGTGATTTTAAGCTCGGAAAAGAGCTAAGTGGCACCCAGAATTACTTTGAACCGATTAGTTTATTGTTCAACCACCCAATAAGGTCAATTGACAAAGATTTAATTTCAATTATCGATGTAAATGCCCAAAAAATAAATTTCTCACTTACAATAGACCAAAATGTTTTAACTAAGGCAACTTTGACTTTACCCAAGAAGCCTGAAGGAGAGCTCGCTATTCAGTTTTTACTAGGCTCATTCAAAGATATTTATGGAATTTCAACCGACAGCATAAACACCGTCATTAAGTTCAATACTTCTGAAGATTTTGGAAATTTATTTGTGAAGACAAAGGGCAAGATTGGAGCAAACACGATTTTGCAATTAACCAACGCCAAGGGGGAAGTTGAGCGAGAATATTTTGGAAACGACAGTATTGCTATTTTTAAAAACTTAAGCGCTGCTAGTTATGGCCTAAAATTAATACAGGACAATAACAAAAATAAAAAATGGGATACAGGAGATTACTATAAAAAGAGACAACCTGAGAAGATAATTGTCTACAATGAAGGAATTGCGATTCGTCAAAATTGGGACAAAGAAATCATTTGGGTAATAGAATGAAGTTAATGTTTCTCAAATAACATCCTTAGGTGGTTTGTAACATAAGAGTAACTTCCTACCACCAAAATCTACACTATCTATAGTTGTACTCTTAGTTTTTAAGCAATTCAACAACTGCTCAAAATTTCACAAATAAGAGTTCAAAAGCTTACTACGCACTTTCAGATGGTGTAAGCCACAATTATAGAGGCTACTCCTTATACAGATATAATCATCTAATGTCGCACACTTCGTTCCTTGTTTGCTAGTTATTTTATTATTAAGAATTTACCAATTCTACGTTTTCAAATAATTGATTTTGGAATAGTATGCAGCAATAAAAACTTAATTGGTATAACTCCAAAATGTCAATACTCAAAAGATGAAGTAAGGAAATTTTATGATTATTGGAGTGAAACCTATTTCCTCTTTAGCAATATGGAATACCTGAATAGCTAATACTGCACTCAAGCAATCAAAGACAGATTGCTATTAAGGCGTAAATAAATCCTTTTTTAAAAGTAAAGTTCACAATTACATGTTAAACACAGGGGGTACATTTATATAAAATGCATTACTGTTATTTCATTTGTATTGATTCTAGAAGTAATGAATTGATAAAAGGAGTCAGCAACTTAGTTCAAGACACTTCTCAAAAAAATAGGTGTTTTGTTGAAAGAAAGTCTATTAAAGGAGTTGGCAATCCATCTTGTTTTTTTCTTGGAAGTGAACTCTCAACTAGTATTAACGTATGCTGCTACGAATATGCAACGACCGAACTAATTAACTTCTCAAATGCAGACGATTGCGCTGTCCTCATTACTTCTCTCAATCGTATTTACTAGACCTTTTTCAAATTCTATTTAATCCAAATCCCGCAAGGAATAGTCTGTTTTAGCAGTCCGACTCTGAGTAAACTTTCACTTTAACGAAACAAGACATGACAGGCAACGTTATTTTAGAGAGTGGTACGTTAAAAACCAACACCATGATGATTGTTTCATTCTTAAGCAGCGGTATTTACTTTGTTATCCTTGGAAATAGTAATGATCCTTTCACTAAAAAAATCATTTTAATTGATTAGCCGGTTCTCTAATATTATAAAGAGGAGATAAAGTAAAACAAAGTAGGCTTTGGGATACCCACTGATGGAATAGACCAAAAAGTATTTTTACCTTTACGCCTTAATTATTTTGTCACCTTTTTATCCTCTACAACCAAATGAGCGATCAAATAAAACATGAATGCGGTATCGCATTAATTCGCTTAAAGAAACCATTAGAATACTACATAGAAAAATACGGCACAGCAGCTTACGGGCTTAACATGCTTTATTTATTGATGGAAAAGCAACACAACAGAGGGCAAGATGGTGCCGGTGTTGCAAACATAAAACTCGACATGGAACCCGGTGATCGGTACATTAGTAGAGTACGTTCAAATAGTAATCAGCCCATTAAAGAGATTTTTGAAAAAATCAACGGTCGCTTAGCAGAAGTGCAGGAAGAAAACCCTGAACTACTCAAAGATGTTAACTACTTGAAAAAGAATGTTGGCTTTACAGGAGAAGTTCTTCTAGGTCATCTTCGATACGGAACCTTTGGAAGAAACAGCATAGAAAGCTGTCACCCGTTTTTGCGCCAAAACAACTGGATGACCAGAAACTTGGTGGTTGCGGGGAACTTTAACCTCACTAACGTTGATGAGTTATTTGACTTGTTAGTTGATTTGGGACAACACCCAAAAGAACAATCAGACACCGTAACAGTCTTAGAAAAAATTGGCCATTTCCTAGACATGGAAAACCAGAAACTGTACAAGAAATACAAGCAACTAGGATATGCGAAGAAAGAAATTTCTGGCCTTATTGCAAAGAATATAAAAGTCCACAAGATCTTAAAAAGTGCTTCTACTGATTGGGATGGTGGATATACCATGGCAGGCATGATTGGCCATGGCGACGCTTTTGTTTTGAGAGACCCCTCCGGAATTAGACCAGCATTTTACTTCGAAAACGATGAAGTTGTCGTTGTAACCTCGGAACGTCCTGCCATTCAAACAGCATTTAATGTTTCTGCAGAAGAGGTGCATGAATTAGAACCCGGGCAGGCAATTATTATAAAGAAAAACGGAGAAGTAAAATTCAAGCAAATTAAAGAGCCTTTAGAGAAAAAGGCATGCTCTTTTGAGCGTATTTATTTCTCTAGAGGAAGTGACCAAGACATTTACGAGGAACGAAAAGAGTTGGGTCGTTCTATTGTTCCTGCAATATTAAAAGGAATCGACAACGACGTAAAGAATTCAGTTTTTTCTTTCATTCCGAATACTGCGGAAACATCTTACTACGGCATGGTGCACGGTATTGAAAGCTATTTGAATGTTGTTAAAAAGAAGAAAATTTTAGAGTTAACCGAAATGACTCCTGAAAAGCTCGACGAAATTTTAGACATTCGACCGAGAGTGGAAAAAATTGCGATTAAAGATGCTAAACTGAGAACCTTTATTACCCAAGACGAAGCCAGAGACGATTTGGTTACGCACATTTACGACATCACTTATGGAACGGTAAACAGAGGCGTTGACAATTTAGTAGTAATTGACGATTCCATTGTTAGAGGGACAACTTTAAAACAAAGTATTTTTCGGATTTTAGATCGATTAGGGCCTAAGAAAATAATTATTGCATCCTCTGCACCACAAATTCGTTACCCGGATTGCTACGGAATTGATATGGCAAAGTTGGGTGACTTTATTGCTTTTTCTGCGACTATTGAATTGTTGAAGGATACAGGCCAAGAAAAGATAATTAAAGAAGTGTATAAGAAATGTAAGGCTCAAGAGGACTTGCCAAAAACTCAAATTCGCAATTACGTGAAGGAAATTTATGCTCCCTTTACTGCAGAAGAAATTTCAACTAAAATTTCTGAAATGCTAAAACCAAAGGGTATTAAAGCTGAAGTGCAAATTATTTACCAAACAATTGAAGGTTTGCACAAAGCGATACCCAACCATAAAGGAGACTGGTATTTTACAGGCGACTACCCTACCCCAGGCGGTATGAAAGTGGTCAACAAAAGTTTTATTTATTACTTTGAAGGAAGAAACGAGAGAGCGTATTAAGATCCAAACCATCTAATTTTATTGAAAAGGCTGCAAGATTAATTCTTGGGCCTTTTTTATTAAACAAGCATATTAATCGTAATATTGCAATGAACAAATAAATAAGAAGTGGGCTTAACCAAATCAGAAATATTTACAGTCCAGCAAAATAAAATCTCTCTTTTAGCAAAGGCATTTGCACATCCCGCTAGAGTTGCAATTTTACAACACCTATTCAACATTGACACTTGTGTTTGTGGAGACTTGGTCAATGAAATAGGACTTGCACAACCGACCATTTCCCAACACCTAAAAGAATTAAAGCAACTAGGCTTAATACAAGGAAATATTGAAGGAACAAGCGTTTGCTATTGCATTAACAAAGAAAATTGGACCAACATGAAAGAAACACTTTCCCCATTTCTCAATCAAGATCTTTCCAAAAAAGTAACCTGCTGCTAATTCAAAAAGCCAGTTAAACACAAAAAAACAAAATACTATGAATACGGAACAGGAACTAAAAGATATTGTAAAAGAACGCTACGCAAAAATAGCTGACCAAGACAAAGCTAACAACGCTTCCTCTTGCTGCGGGGCAACTGCAACCTCCAACAAGGTATACAACATTATGATGGATGACTATTCTGACACAGAGGGCTACGCTGCGGATGCAGACTTAGGCTTAGGTTGCGGATTACCGACTCAATTCGCAAGAATAAAAGAAAAAGATACAGTAATTGATTTGGGTTCTGGAGCAGGAAATGACTGTTTTGTTGCACGACATGAAACTGGCCCCGAAGGAAAGGTAATTGGAATTGACTTTACACCTATCATGATTCAAAAAGCACAAACCAATGCAGAAAAACTAGGTTTTAACAATGTTGAGTTCAGAGAAGGGGACATAGATGCTATGCCCGTAAATGACAATACCGCCAACGTAGTAGTTAGCAATTGCGTATTAAACCTTGTTCCCAACAAACAAAAAGTAATTGCTGAAATAGTTAGGGTATTAAAACCAGGTGGACACTTCAGTATTTCAGACATTGTATTGGTCGGGGATCTTCCTATTGCTTTAAAAAACGACGCAGAAATGTATGCAGGTTGTGTTGCAGGTGCTATTCAAAAAGCAGAATACTTGAAATTAATCGCAGACCAAGGTTTCCAAAACATTCAAATTCAAAAGGAAAAGCCGATCACTATTCCCGATGATATTTTAAGCAAATATCTTTCTGAAGAAGAAGTAAAAGCCTTCAATAAAAAAGCAACAGGAATATTTAGCATTACTGTTTACGCAGAAAAGCAAGGAACAACACCAGAAAAGCCCAACATAAATCTTTCCGAAATTTCTAGTTCATGCGAACCTTCAAGCGGTTGTTGCTAAAAGTAATTGGTTTGTAGAAAAATTAACTTCTTTAATAATTCATAAAAAAGCAGCCCAAAATATACTTTTCGGGCTGCTTTTCGTTTGAGAAAAATTGTTTGCAAAAAACTTATTTAACCTACCTTTGTTTAACTCTCAAATTACCGCTCTTATGGATTTTAAAGCTGGAAAACTACTCTCCCAAATTGAGTTCCCCCAAGATTTACGAGACAAACTCGAAACTGCAGACTTACCTCAGCTCTCAAAAGAACTTAGAGATTACATTGTTGATGTTGTCTCCGTTAAAGGAGGACATTTTGGATCAAGCCTAGGGGTTGTAGAATTGACTGTAGCATTGCATTATGCTTTTAACACCCCTGATGACCAAATAGTTTGGGACGTAGGACACCAAGCATACGGCCATAAAATCTTAACTGGCAGAAGACAAAATTTTCATACCAACAGGATATATAAAGGCCTAAGTGGATTCCCTAAGAGAAGCGAAAGCGAATACGATACATTCGGCGTTGGTCACAGTTCAACTTCTATTTCTGGAGCATTGGGAATGTCTGTTGGTTCAAGATTACAAGGAAAACTGGAGAGACAGCACATAGCCGTAATTGGTGATGGAGCAATGACAGCTGGTTTGGCATTTGAAGGCCTAAACCACGGTGGAGTGGAAGATTCAAATATGATTGTTGTGCTCAATGACAATTGTATGTCAATTGACCCAAATGTTGGCGCTTTAAAAGAATATTTAACTGACATTACCACCTCCCCAACCTACAACAAGGTGAAAGACGAAGTATGGAGTTTATTGGGAAAGGTTTCTAAATTCGGTCCTAATGCTCAAGCTATCGTACAAAAAATAGAAAGTGGAATAAAGGCTGCAATGTTAAAGCAGAGTAATTTATTTGAATCTTTAAATTTTAGATATTTTGGTCCAATCGATGGTCACGATGTAACGCACATGGTGGAAGTATTTAATGATTTAAAGAAAATACCTGGTCCAAAAATACTACACATACTCACCACCAAAGGCAAAGGGTATGAATTGGCAGAAAAAGACCAAACTAAATGGCATGCACCGGGTATCTTTAACAAAAAGACAGGAGAGATTATTAAAGTAACTCCTAAAAGCCCACAACCTCCTAAATACCAAGATGTATTTGGGCACACCATTGTTGAGTTAGCTGAAAGAAACGAAAAGATTGTTGGAATTACTCCAGCAATGCCATCAGGAAGTTCACTGAATATAATGATGAAAGCGATGCCAGACAGAGCTTTTGACGTAGGAATTGCAGAACAACATGCAGTAACTTTTGCAGCAGGATTGGCTACAACAGGTATTATTCCTTTTTGCAATATTTACAGCACATTCATGCAAAGAGCTTACGACCAAGTTATTCATGATGTAGCAATACAGAAATTACCTGTTATTTTTTGTTTAGACCGAGCTGGTTTTGCCGGTGCAGATGGTCCAACACATCATGGGGCTTACGATATCGCTTACATGCGTTGTATCCCGAACTTAATTGTTTCGGCACCAATGAACGAGGAGGAATTAAGAAATTTAATGTATACTTCGCAAGCAGAAAACAACGGTGCTTTTGTAATACGATACCCAAGAGGACAAGGTGTTATGCCAGTTTGGAAAACACCATTCAAAAAAATTAAAATTGGAACCGGACGAAAAGTTGTTTCCGGTTCAGATGTAGCCATATTAAGCATTGGCCACATTGGAAATTATGCTGTTGAAGCCTCAAATAAATTAGAATCAGAACATAAAGTAAGTGCGGCAGTTTACGACATGCGTTTTGCAAAACCAATAGATGAAATACTTTTACACGAAGTATTTAGCAAATTTGACAAGGTAATTACAGTCGAAGACGGTTGTATTATGGGTGGAATGGGAAGTGCTGTCTTAGAATTCATGGCAGACCACGGTTACTCTGCCAAGGTTACTCGTTTGGGTATTCCTGATAGTATTGTGGAACATGGCTCGCAAGATCAATTGTATGCTGAGTGTGGATTTGATGTTGAAGGGATTATGAAGACCGCTTGTAAAATGGTTATACAAACCGAAGGTGCTAATAATAAGGCTTTCGCGTAAAGTTTTTTTATACTCACCCAACTATCTTATTTTTGTAGGCGTATTATAGCCAAACAAACTTAAAATAGTTGTTATGAAAAAAATCTACTTATTATTAGTCACCGTTTTCTTTATTGGTGCAACTCAGGTAAACGCTCAATGCAGTGCCGACTTTCAGTATTTTACATCAGGGCTGACGGTTCAATTTCAAGATTCATCCTTTTACTCAACGAACACATTTTTTACGCAAGACTGGAGTTTCGGTGATGGGAATATCGGTAATGGAACAGCTCCTACGCACATATACGCTGCGGCAGGAACATATACAATCACCTTAACCATTTCAGACAGTCTGTTTACATGCCTTGACTCTATTAGCAAAGTAGTTATCGTTACAACAGCCGCTCCGACAGCTTGTAACACAAGCTTTACATACAGTGTAAATCCAAATAATACAGCAAGCTTTATTAGTTCTGTCACAGGTGGAACAGCTCCATTTTCATATGCTTGGGATTTTGGCGATGGTAACACCAACACAGCAGGATTTCAAAATCCAAACCATACGTATACAAACACAGGCACTTACGTTGCTACCTTAACTGTTACAGGTGCTAACGGCGGAACTTGTTTTTACTCAGATACAATTACTGTAAATACGTGTACTGCAAACTTTAGCTATCAAGTAGGAAGTAACGGTACAGTCTCATTTACCAACTTGTCTAGCGTCATTCAAGGAGTAAGCTTCTCTTGGAATTTTGGTGACAACAGCCCAACTAATTTTATGGCCAGCCCAACGCATACCTATACTGTTGCTAACTCATACATTGCTACCTTAACTATGTCTGATTCATTGAACAATTGTTCAGCAACATTTTCTGACACAGTAGTGGTAACAATCGGTTCCCCAAACCAATGTAATGCTGCTTTTACAAAAGCAAAAGATTCTACTGTTGCTTACGGTGTTATACTGTATAATAGTTCTAGCAACTTCGGGTCTCATTTTTATACTTGGGATTTTGGTGACGGAATTACAGGTTCAGGAAGAACCCCAATTCATACTTACCAAAGATTTGGTTCTTATGCAGTTTGTTTAACGATTACTGATTCAATCTTAAACTGCACTTCTACTTTCTGCGATACTGTTGGAATGGATTCTTTAGGTAACCTAAAAACTGGATTCGGAATTCGAGTTCAAAATTTAATTGCAGTTGGAATAGATGAAACAAACGATTTAAACGCGATTGTATTATACCCTAACCCTGCAAATAATCAAATTTCATTGGACTTAAGTTCTGTTGAAAACAACATTAGTATTAGAATAATGGATGTTTCCGGTAGAGTTGTAATGGATCAATTAAATCAAAACCCTGGAAGTGTACAAAACTTTGAGATCACTTCATTCAAAAGTGGATTGTACTTCATGGTGTTAGACAACGGAAATACGCAAGAAATTAAGAAGTTTATTAAACGATAAGAGAGTGGCAAGTTTAATAAAGTAGTTAAAAAAAGGCAGTGTCTAATTAGATACTGCCTTTTTACATTTATACCCAACTTTAGTATTAAAAATATCGTCTATAAATCATGAAGAAATTATTAATCTTCCTTTGCTTTAGTCTATTTTTTGCAACTGCAATCAATGCGCAAAACTGCCAAGCAGGATTTAACTATTTCACCAATGGGTTAACAGCAACTTTCACCGACTCATCCTATAGCAATATTACAGGTGGTTTTCAATCATCTTGGAATTTTGGGGATGGAACCGTCTCTAATTCTATGAATCCTTCGCATGGTTACTCTCAATCTGGTGCATACTCAGTTTGTCTAACTATTTCAGACTCCCTTTGCAGTAATTCCAGTTGCTCCACAATAGTAATCCAATCACATCCAACTACTTGCCAAGCAGATTTCTATTTTATCCCCACTGGATTAAATGTTCAATTTCACGATACTTCAGTAACTGGAGTTTATTCGCGTTACAATTGGAATTTTGACGACGGCACAGGTAGTTCAATAAAAAACCCCGATAACAATTACAGCCAATCCGGTTCTTATGTTGTGCACTTGTCTATTTACGATTCTATTTCAAACTGCTCAAGTCTAACATCCGACACTGTTACTGTAACGAAACCAATAAACTGTGTAGCATATTTCACCTACAACTTAAGTGGAACAACTGTAGACTTTACAGATAGAGCAAGCAACTACAATTCTATACAGTACAACTTAGGAGATGGAACAATCGCGTACGTGCCGAATCCAACACACCAATATACCGGACCGGGAAGCTACATTGTTTCTCAGACAGTTGCAACGTTAACAGGCTGTTCCAACACTTTTACAGATACAATCGTCATACTCCCGCCTTGTCAAGCCAGATTTACTTACATCACTAACAACTTTCAAGTAAACTTTGTGAGTCAAGCAACAAACAATACTAGTGTCATTTATGATTTTGGAGACGGCAATACAAATTCAATGGCCAATCCTACCTACACTTATACTGATACAGGGAAATACCTCGTTTGCCAAACTGTAACCAATCAAAACAATTGTATTTCTACCTTTTGTGATACTGTACAGATAAAGTTACCGATTCTATGCGTTGCTAATTTTTCTTTCACTTCACCAAACGATACGACACAGTTCACCAACTTATCTGAACACTTTACCAGAGTAAATTACAACTTTGGCGACGGCAACTTTTCTAACAGCAACAATCCAATACACGACTATGCTGCAAGTGGGACATACCACGTAGTTCTTACCATTTACAACGATAGTACAAGCTGCACAGACTCTATTATAAAACCTGTAACTGTTACCATTTCCAAGTCTTGTGTTGCACGTTTTGAATTAGCTATTGACACGAATCAACGGGATATTCTATTTTTAGTAAATTCTTCATCTTCCGACAATACACACAGTTACTTTTGGGATTTTGGAGATGGAAATACAGCGAAGACAAGACTTCCAGTTCATCGCTATAGTCTTAACCAAGCATATACTATTTGTTTAACTGTTTCTGACAGCGTTCAAAACTGTACTTCCAATTATTGCGATTCGGTTGGTTTAGATTCGAATGGAAATATTATAAAATCTGCAGGATTTAAGCTTAGAGTTTTAGATGGAACATTCATCAGAATTGAAAAGAACAACTCCTTAGAAAATTCAATTTCAGTTTACCCTAATCCATTCACAAATCAGATAACGGTAGAGGTAGATTCTGAAGGAAACCCAGTTAATTATCTAGTTGTAACTCTTCAAGGCACTGTAGTACTGCAGAGCTCATTTAATGGCAAACACAACATTATCAGTATGGACAATTTTCCACCCGGAATTTACTTTATTAAACTATTCCAATCCGGAAAAACAGCGGTGAAAAGAATAGTGAAAATTTAAGCTCAAAGCTTAACATGAATATTGATAAATCACTCATAAAAAGCTGCTTAAACAAGGAAAGAGCCGGTCAAAACCGGATGTATAAAGAACTCTTTTCTTACTTAATGAATATTCGCATGCGTTATAAAAATGATTATAACACAGCAGGTGCTAGCTTGAATGCGATTTATTTAAAGATATTAGAGAACTTACACTAGTTTAGAAAACAAGACTCTTTTATTGCTTGGATAAAACGAATTGCAGTGAACCACTTAATAGATGAGTACAGAAAGGACAAGAGGATAAAAAAGCATACAACTTATCTTGAAGATAATAGAGTCCTAGAGTCAAAGTCGTTTCACAGCAAAGAAGCCGAAATGGAATCTGAGTATTTGTTAGAGATGATACGAGAATTACCTCCGACAACTCAAAAAGTATTTAACCTTTACTCAATAGATGGTTATAAGCATAAAGAAATAGGAGAGTTACTTGAGATGAGTGAAAACACTTCCAAGTGGCATTTACGCGACGCAAGAATAAAACTACAGGCCAAAGTATTGGTTTTTAATGAAAAAGAATCATGAGTGATCTGAATAACATAGACGAACTCTTCCGCAACGGAATTGAACGTGAATACCCCGTAGACGACGGATTATGGTCTGCTGTTGAAGCTCAGCTACCTTATACTTCAGCACCAAAACCATGGTACTTCAACCTAAACTCTATTGTTTTAGGAGTAGTATTGATCACCTGTTCGTTTATCCAAAAAGACAACACTAGAGCAAGTCAAACTAATATCAACCCTGAAATAATCAAGAATGCCTCAACAGCTATTCTAACCTCAAAGTCAGATCAATTAACTGAAATAACCAGGACTTCCGCTAAAGAGCTATTACTTCGAACAACACCTTATAAGACTAATCAGCCAAATCAAAGTGAAAAACCCAAAAGCCCAACTACAAAAACTAAAATAACCACCCCACCGGGTCAAACAACAAATGCATCAGCAACTAAAGTCAATTATGATTCAACACCTCGAATTAAAGATGCACTAAGAACACTAAAGAAACAGTCTGAAAAGATTCATACGAAAGAGAATCTTGCTGCATTTACTTCACAACCAATTTCCCTGTACAAACCCGAGGAGTTTCCTCTTCTATCAACCATTCCTATTGTAGGCTCCTTCATCACTTTCGACCAGAAAGCTATGCGCTATCCGATGTTAGTAGATTGCTTGAAATACAATCTAAAACCGTCTTCTTATCACTCTTTTGAAGTTGAGTCGTTCTACTCCATTTCAATTCACAAATCTCTTAATAATGGAGATAATAGTCTCTTAAATAACAAAAAACGTGGGGAAAAAGCAATCGACTTTAAAAGCACAGGTCTGAACTATGTTAAACAAAAAAAATTCCTTGTTTATGGCTTGGGTATTCAACAGTCTACCTATACCGAAAGGTACAGTTACTCTGTTAACTTGGAGAAAACTAGAATTAATTTAACATATGACACCACTTATCAACTTGTGTCGGGAAATTTTAATAGTAATGGCACACCAGTTTTTTTAATTCAACAAGAGGTAACGGAAAACGTAAATGAAGAAACATACTCAGATAAAGTAGAAGTTATTGGTAGAAATACGATAAAAAGAGTTGGAGTCCCACTATTTATAGGTGCCCATAAAAGCTACCAAAATTGGATGATGCAAGTAAGGTTTTCTGTTATTCCTCAATTCATTTACAACTTATCAGGCAACTATTTAGCGAATGATTTAAACAATTTGACTGAACTTAGCGAAACAGAGATTAAGACATGGAGTTTAGGCAACAGAAATGATTTGAGCCTAGGTTATACCGTTAACGAGAAATTCGTGGTAGGAGCAAAATACAGTGTCTTAAATGATCTAAATTCATTCACCAAAACGTACGATAGTAAGCTAAGCGGTCAGCTTATTGGCGTCTGGATTTTATGGAAACTCTAGCTTCACCAACGAATAGCGAATAATGCACTACCCCGAATCTGGGTCTTGGAATACCACATTGAGTTTGCTGAGCCAATGCATCACTTACATACCTAACAAGTCGGAGATTCAAGCGAACAAAAATGACTTCTTATTCCTCATTATAAATCAATTAGCTTCAACTAGAACATAAGCAGGAATTGACAAATTACTTTTTGCCATTCTAAGACATCAAAATAAAATTTAGAAATATCGTCTCCTGAAACAGATTACCTGTAAGACGAAGGTTTATGTTTTTTATTGAAAAGATTAGAGTTCTTTTTTATGTTTACTCCAAACTGCTAGCAAAAGTAGATTTACGGAGACTAACATAACAGAAATACAAATACAAGACCTTGACCACCAATTTAAGACAAACGGATACAACAAAAAAGGAAAAGCTAGTAGCTTCTCCCTTTTTTTATTACATTGATTTAATGAAATTTAACTAGAAAGCTTAAAGTTTACAGGAACCGTGTACTGGATTCGAACAGGCTTTCCTCTTTGTTTTCCAGGTTTCATTTTTGGTAACGCTTTAATAACTCTGACCGCTTCTTTCTCGAGAGATTTCCCTCCCGGCACACCTCGAACTACTTTAACTTCATTTACTTCACCCTTAGTGTCAACTAAAAACTGCACATATACTCTACCTGAGGTTCCTGCATCTCTTGCCATTGCAGGGTACGAGGTATTCTTCCCAATGAACTTTCTCATTTCATTTCCAGTACATGCATCAATCTCAGCTTTTGATCCCGCACCTTCACATCCAGGAAAAATCGGCATGTCCTCAACGACAGTAAAAATTTGAGCTTCTTCAAACACCTCTTCGGGCTGCTCGAAAATCTCTGTTTCCATGTCAGCTTCAGAATCTTGAATCTCCACCTCATCCTCAATAACCTTGTCATCCTCAACAATTTCCAAAATTTCTTGTGGCGGTGGTGGTGGTGGTGGTGGTGGTGGTGGTGGCTGATTTTGCTGTGTAATGGGTATTATTTCCTCTTCAATATCATCCATTTGCAACTGTCCTAGAGAACTAGCGGCCTCCTCATATGTCTTCCATTCGAAAGCAATAAGTACAAAAGACAATGCAAGCACTAAACCAATCGCAAACAAAATACCTTTTTTGTCTTCTAAATCAGCTTTAGGATTCTTTTTTAATTCCATAATATTCCTTTTTCAATTAGCTAAGGTAAGAAATTTTAGAAATCCTATCTTAATTTAATGTGCAGCGTGGGTTAACTTTTTCTAAACCGTTTCGACAATAAAAATACAACAATTAATCCAAAACAATTCGCAATAAAATCAAGCCAGTCTCCTGTTCTATTTGGGACCAAATAATGCTGTATTAGTTCAGTCGCTGATGCTAGAGCAAACGCAAATATGATCAGTATCGTATGCATATTACCTTTTAATTGCGCCACAAACAAAAACCACATTAAAAGACCATACATAGCAACATGAGCAATCTTATCTACACCTACTACAGGCTTTATTTTAAATTCTTGTAAAGGAGCAAAACTTAACCAACAAATCGCTAGTACCCAAAAAAATAACGGTACAAAGCGTAACTTCTTCATTTATGCAACCTCCGCTTCATAAGCTTCAGCAGATAATAAATCGTCTAGCTGCGACATATCTGCCAATTTCACTTTGATCATCCAACCATCTTCATAAGGATTATCATTTACTGACTCCGGACTTGCCTCAATCTTATCATTTACTTCAATTACCTCACCTTTAACAGGCATAAACAAATCAGAAACGGTCTTTACCGCTTCAACCGTTCCAAAAACTTCTCCTTTTTCTAGGTTGTCTCCTTCTGTTTCAATTTCAACGTAAACAATGTCACCCAATTCACTTTGAGCAAAATCAGTAATCCCGATGGTAGCTATATCGCCGTCGATCTTTATCCATTCGTGATCTGATGTATATTTTAAATCTGCTGGAATATTCATGTCTTTTTATTTTATTTAATACAAATTTATCGAAAGATAATTATTGCGAGAGCGTAAATCGTAAACTAATTCCAGCATTTGTATTTGCTGTTGGAAAACTAGAGGAAATTAACGGTGTATTTGCCACTCTATCGTAGAAGAATCTCAGGTTCAACTTGCTACTAAATCTATAATCAGCAGTAAATTTAATAGAAAAAATTCGTTGACCAGAAGTTAATTCATTTCTATTTTCCACTATCCTCCTTATTACCGTCTGGTTATCTCTGATAGAAACATCTGCTCTTAAATCAAGGTCGCTGGCCTTCTCTACCTTTCCTACTTTAAATGGCAACTTTACGTTGGTTAGTCGGTAGCCCAAGCCAATAATATATTCTTTACCGACAATTTCAGTTATTTGGTTGTTGGCAAAGCTAAGCGATACATTTCTGTCTCTTCTCATTTCCAACCTAGTTAGTAGACTATTATTCCAAGTCATATCTACATTAATTAATGGACTAAACTGTTCGCTAATACTCGCCACACTTAGCTGCTTGTCAGTTATAAAGTTACCATTAACATCTTTTTGTGTTGGTGCGCCATTTACGTCTTCTTTATAAAGTTGGTTTCTTGTAAAGCTCCCAACACTAAAATTAGATCTGTAAGCATGATTCAATGTTACTGTTTTAAACAGCTTTTTTAAAGCAGGAATTTTAGATAAACCGTCATATGTAATGTTCCAATTGGGCATTGGCAACATTTTTGTAAAGTCTCTAATTACCGTGCTACTGGCACTTTTTCCTGCATAAGCTGACAGGAATGAGTGCAATAGCACATCCTGAGAGGTAGCTCCATATCCCTGTCCGTAAAGTTCGCCATCACCCAATGTGTCTCTAAACAACTCCTGCATGTTCAGCTTTTGTGAAATTACTGCCCTATTTTCTCTTAACGCAGTGAACGTTTCATTGCTAAAATTATCTTCATCATTTTGGACAAAGGCGGTTCTAAAACTTAAAAAAGATTGACTGTAATTGCCATTTACAACAACAGGAGCATCAAAATTATATAAAGCAGAATCCGGATCGTAAAAGAAATTTCGCGTAGTATTTTCTGATTGTCTTTTGTTTGCTTCTAATTGAATTCTAAGCCCTTTTATCGGCTGTAACGTAGCTCTAATACTAAATTGGCTGCTAAATGTTTTGGAAAAATCTCCACTAACAAAAACTCCGTCAACCAACCAATCTGCTCTTCCATCTCCGTCCGAATCATTCCTAGCCCTTTCTAAAAATGATTCTCCAGGTCCTTGAATACCCGCAATAAAATCTAAGCCCGGAGCCGTCCAAGAAGGTCCTAAACCAAGGACACTCATACTCTGATTGTAATTTGGCAAAATAGTTCCTTCCGTTTCGCTATACGTTACATTAACATTCTTCAAACTCATTAGCGTCCAAAGTGTGTTATCAAATAGGTATCGTTTCAGAAAGAATTTTTTCTTTCGTAGGGTATCGGGCTCCTCCTCTTCCTCAATGGCAGTCTTCTTGTTAGAAAATTTATTAGCAGCCTTTTCCTCATCTGCTTCTATCTTTTCAACTAATTCTATTTCCTCTCTCTTATTTTTCTTTTTCTCCTTTTTGTCAGCGTCATCTTCCAAATCCTCTGGGTCTAAAATAACATACTTGTTGTCTATCTTGGGGTCTTTCAAATCTTTCACATACTGAAACTTATCTAACAAGGCTTGAAAATTAACAGTTGCATTGATTCGTTTGGTATTTGAGTTTTGAATGGTTGCTCCCAAGCTTGGTGTTGTGTCTAGTGGATTTCCTACTAAATCCCAAGAATAAGTTGCACCGTACCTAGCCGAAGAGGTTATAAAATCTAAACCAGGCAATTTGTTAATTGGGATATTATAATTAATATCAAAATTGTGATTGTAATTCGTATTGTCTCCAAATCCTTTTATGTTATTCCACACCTCCCGTTTATAGGCATCGTATGTTTCTTCGTCATCTCTATTCACAGCACCATCAGGCTCCCCAATTAATGCTTGTGCTGCTGCTGAGAAATTAAACGTTAAAGACTTCGTTAACTTATGACGCAACGTATAATTCCGTTGCCAGTTAAATGCTTTTTGGTAAAACACCTCTGATGGGAAATCTAATACCCCCGGCGCAGCTACTGTAATAGTTCTAGCTTGTCGTTCTTGATAGTTTCTGTCAAATGAATTTTGAATGCTTATTTGACTCGGAACAAGGTTTATGTTAATGTCCTTTATTATCCTGAATGCCTTCTTCTCTAAAAATTTAACCTTTTTAAAGGGTTCTATGCTTTTCGCCTTACCTGAAAAGGTATAATTTATCTGACCACGATAAGTTTGTTGGTTGTTTTTAGCCGTGTTTATATCGCTTCGAATGATTTCAGAATAGGCGTAAGTAAAAGAGAAATTTTCTATATCATAAAAATTTGATTTCTTTTTATTCGGCCCAGGCATCTTACGGACATTGGTAAAGTTTAAACTCCTCCTCGTTGTCTTGTCGTCTGTTATATTACGAATAGAATCTTTAAAGTTCTGATCTAACTCTGGAGATCGATAGAAGTCCTTCAACTTAACATCCGGGTCTAATGGATTAAATTCAGGTCGTATGATGCTTTCTGAAATAGAATAATACATGGGAATACTAACATTCGCCTGTTTTGGCAAGAACTTAGCCAATTCAACACTGGCCGATAAATCATATTGTTGCTTCGTTTCTCGCTGCCTTTCGTTTAGTTTTTGCTCCAAACTACCCCACCCAGGTGTGCTGTAACTTCCAGATAAATTCACCGAACCCAAATCCGCAATCTGTGCGGTAGCTCTAGCTGTTGCTGCCCACCCTCCGTCGTTATTAAAGTCAGACAATCGCAACTCATTTACCCATATTTCAGCGCATTTTGACAATCCATCATCTATAAACTGAATTGGCCCTCCCTTTCTATTTCGAACACCAATCATAATTACTCTCACTTCCGCAAGGTTTGGATTTCCCTTTACTCGAATAATATTTTTCCCATCAACGGCTTCATATGCATTTCCAAGAAGAACAGTACTCCCTGGGCCATTCGACAGTCGATTTCTAGCCTGTTTTGCATTAATTAACTTATCGAATTGAAGATCGATATCGTTGTTGTCAGGCCAAACTTCTTCGGGTTGATTTCGTCCAGGCTGTGTAACATCCAGTGGGACTTCATATTCGTAATAGTTGTTTGCAAAATCAGTTCCTAACCTTAATACAACAGAGACATCTCCATTATTTAAGAATTCATCTTCACTTCCAGCCTCAGCATGTGAGAACATTTTCAACCTTTTATACTGTCGAATATCTAAATCCAAATACCTAAAAGCAAATTTCGAATATCCATCTTGTAAATCACACACATCTAAAACTAGAGACTGCTCGTTCAATTGACGTTGATTTGTTGTTCCAAAATCAATTTCTCGGTCAATATCCGGTGGTATTGTATAGTTAATTGGAACTCTATTTGAATTTTCCTCTACATTTACAGCCCCTATGTTAAAGGTTGTTGCACCAGGCTCCGCGCTGTGTGTATCCCCAGGAGGCAAATCTGTTCCTTGGTAACTTCTCCACTCTCCTCGCACTAGTCCTAGTCTTGCAAAACGAACTACTACTTCCTCATCAAACCCCCTTAAGAACATCCTCATAAATCGAATAGACTTAAAATCTCTTATCTCACCAATTACTTTCTCCGGCTGACGAATGGGAATTTTGAATTGATACCAGTTGACGGTTTTCGTTTCACCGTTTACATTTTTTGTTGCCCTTACTACATCAGTAATAAAATTATCTCCAACGTTATTTGGACTAAGCAAATCAGGAGTAAGTTGAACCTTATATTGAAAATAACTTTCTGTCCTGTCCAAGTTAAAGTTTCTGTTTACATCCTCAACATCTGGTAAGGTTGTTGCAGCGGTTGGATAACTTTCAGGAGATTGATCTCCCGTAGGTGAGTTCCCTTGGTGACCGTTAAACTTCTTGTATCTGTCCAAAATAGAAAGCTCATTGCCGTCGTAATCACTCCCTCTATAATAATGGTAATTATCATTTGAAGGATCATTGGTGAATGAACCTAAAATAGTTGGATTCGTTACAATATTTGCTAGAGAATCTAAATAATCTCCAAATTCTATTCGCTCATCAATATCGTTAAGCCCATCTAAACCAATATCCTGAAACCTTCTAGCATTGGGATTATTATCAAATGCATTCACTACTGATTGAATGGTAGGAATTCTTCCCCAAACAGTAGAAGTGGTGTTTTCAGCACTCCCTGTATTTGAGAATCCGTTTTCAAAACTTTTTCTAGAATCTTGCAAAACATCTTCTGAAACAGACCCAATGTTGAAATACAATTGCCCCCCGTTATGGTTTAAGTTTCCATCTTGTTCATTAAAAGGATCCATGATCCAAAATTGAATGAACTCAACATTTGAAGCCTCAAAATCACTTGAGGTAATTTCTCGCATAATTCCTCCCCATCTTGTCTCGGGAGAGTTTAAAAGTCCTTGGTTATTAATCCCATCTGAAAATGCACCTCCGCCTAAGTCGTAATTATAAGGCCCTCTTTCTGTCGGATAAAAAGCCAAATCTAAAGTTGGCAAGTTATTAATCAACCCTGGCTCCGGATCTTTATTTGGGAACACCTCCGTTTCTAATATTTCTCTTGAAAGATTGTTAGACTGGCTTTCAGAATTTTGTATGTGTCCCGGTGTCCTAGAATCGTTCCTAAAAAACAATGGATCAATTGTATACCAAGCTAATTTAGCACGGTTATAACCGTAAGCGGTATTGTTAATTAAATTTCCTTCTTTAAATAAATCTTCTTGTCCTTGAGGAGTACTGGCTAAAGACCATGCGTTAGCAGCTCTGACATCTAAAACAGTTTGACTTCCCTCAAAATCGTCGATATAAGCAATACCGTCTTTGGTTATCGCTTTCGAGTTCCCTGGAAATAAACGTGCAACTTCTCCTGCAATTGTAAAAGTTGATTTTTCTTTTGTGCTGAAGAAAGGCAACATGTCTGCCAGTTTAGTGAGGATAGGTGCTTCTGATGTATACGCACCGTCTAGCCCAACTATCGTATTCGAAATAGGCTCATCTCCAATATTAATTTTCCTTGTTAAAGGCCTCTCTGTTAAGTTTAATATTGTTCCTCCAATGTTAATGTCTTCAGAAATTCTATAATCAAATCGAGAACCAATTAGCGTCTTTGTTTGCACATTAAACAAAGAGTTACTACCCAATGAAACTTTAATCGGTTGCCCAGAAGCAAGAATTCCTTCATTCAAAATTCTCACTCTACCTAGATTATAGTCAACCGTATAGTCAACATTTTCTGTTAACTGAGCGCCTCCAGCTGTAACAGTAACTGAACCTTGCGGAATATTAAATGAGTTCAATGAGATTTCTGAGCCCGAACTTGACTGATACCTTCCCCTAAACGTATATCGATTGTTATCTACGTCTTGTTGTGCAAGAATTTTAGTGGTGGTATACAAAGAATCGTACGCAAACTTATTACCAAGATTGGGGTCGTCAAACTGGGCCCTTAAATAATCACCAAATGGCTCCAAAACAGGGAAGTAAACTTTACCGCTTTGAGGGTTTATAGTCACATTTGGAACAAAATCAAACAGGCCATCTGACTGAGCTTGATTCGTTATTGTCATTCTATCCAACCCTAGAGTATTGATAAGTGGCTTTCCAGTAGGCTTACCTTCAGGGAAGTAAGGTATCTCGACTCCAGTTTCCTCGTTTAAATACCAAATTTCAAATGTAAAGTTCTCAGGACTTACGTTAAATGCATCTAGAGAATAAACGTTTTTCATCATTAAATCCCAAGAGGGTAAGCTTGGATTTATAATTGTTCCTTTTAACAGCTTTAAATACAAAGCGTCTTGTCCATCAATCCCGTCAGTACTTAAATCCCCTACCTGATATACTTTCCCATTGTAAGTATAACGATACGAAACTGCTAATACATCTTGCGGATTTAGAGTTCTGTTTAATGAAATATATCCTAGCTCAGGATTCAACGTGTATTCGTTTGCCGAAAGTAGAACTGCATTTTCCAAGCGTTCATAATCCTCTCCACTTCTTAACTGCTCTCCTTGCAATACCTCATCTGCTTCATTAAAGCCTCGAATTCTAGAAGCACCAGAATAATCAGTTGCAAGATTAGCATACAAATTATTAGCTTCATTCGCAGCTCTTCCAACAATAGGAGTTGTCAGTTGAACTCGTTGCGGATTACTAATTCTTCTATCGTTAGCTAAATCAGTAAATGCTAAAATATTTCTGGTATTTTGAAATGACCCTTGCGTATTGGTAATATATACCTCAACAGCAGTAATGTTAATTCTAGAAGTAATTCGGGGTGGGGACGAGAGATTTTTTTCATAGTCCTCTCTAAACAGATGGGATAAAAAATAATGTCGATTGTCTTCATATTCTGAGGCTGATTTCTCAAATTCTTGAACTTGAGCACCTCCAGAGATGTTAATCTCTTTTTTTTCTCCTTTTTCTTGAGAAAATAAAGTAGTAACTCTTAACCTGCCGAATTGCAATTCAGTTTTTAATCCAAATAACGTTTGACTTCCTGTTATCAGCGAGCTTTGCAACGGCAAGGAGACATTTCCTGCTTCAATTTTCTTAATAATTTCATCTTCATATCCAGTATAATCTAGCTTCGTCTGGTTCTCAAAATCGAAGGTAGCTTCAGTGTTGTAGCTTGTCTGTATTTTAAGCTTTTCCCCAATATTTCCAATTACATTTAATTGAATTTTTTGCTGAAAATCAAATGTACTGGTTCTTCTTTGTCGCTCAGGTAAAATAGGATTTTCTCGTCTGGATACGTTAATTCCAAAAGACAATTCAGCGGAACCTTGGGGTCGAATATCAATTACGTTGCCACCGAATATTCGATCGAATAACTCCCCTTTTATATTAATTTGAGGGCGAAACCCTTCTGTTTCGTTCAAACTCTGAGCATCTTGTTTTTGCCTCCAAAAATCTTTTTGACTCTCAGCCATATCGTATTTCAGATATTCCTCCAAACTCATCGTATTTGGATTCCTATAATCTCGATCTCCTATTTTCTGGTAATATTTGTATTCGCCTGTTTCCGGATCGTACTGAAACTCCTTTGTGACATTACTCGGATCGTCCATGTACAAAGGGCTACCTTTCTGGTTATAGCCCTCGTTGCTTCTATCATCGAAAGGAAACAACAACTTAATTTTTCCAGTATCGGTTTCAGTGGAATCGACTGGGGTAAATAAAACACCAAAGCCACCCTGTGAAGGTGGCTCAATTGGCTTGGAGGCCAAAAGGGAGCTAACAAAAGCTCCGATTAAGGTCATTGGTAAAATGAACCTACTTATATAACGTTTTTTATGAATCAATTCCGTTGGTTCCTTTTACAATCCTTTTAATGCTTGTTTAATTACGTCTTCCACAGCCGCATCTGGTTGAGCAGTTAATATTTTTTGAATCATTTTTTCAGCCAAGTTTTTGTTAAACCCAAGGTTTACCAATGCTGATAACGACTCTTCTCTTACAGTATTGTTCAAGCCTAAAGAATTATCAGAAGAAATATTTTCTTTTGAAACCTTATCCTTCAAATCAATAATAATTCTTTGAGCCGACTTTGGTCCAATTCCTTTTACCCCCTTAAACCAAGCAGCATTACCACTTAAAATAGCTTGCTGTATTTCCTCTGCATCAGCTGAGGAAAGAACAAGAAGTGCAGTTGCGGGACCAACACCCGAAACTGAAATTAATAATTGAAATAACCTTCTTTCCGAAATCTCTTTAAATCCATAAAGTATCTGAGCATCTTCCCTGACAATAAACTCTGCAAAAAGCTTGCAGCTCTCACTATCCTCCAATTTAGAATAGGTATTTAAGGATATGTTCAGTTTATACCCAACTCCGCCGCATTCTATTACAACGTAAGTTGGACTTTTCTCTACTAATCTGCCGTTAATGTGCGAAATCATTTATTTTCTTGTTTGTGCATCTACTGCTGCAATGGTTACCATGTTAACAATCTCTCTAACACTACTCCCCAATTGCAAAATATGAACAGGCTTTTCTAAACCTAGTAAAATAGGGCCAATTGCTTCAACTTCTCCCATTTCTTGAACTAATTTGTAGGCAATATTTCCAGCAGACAAGTTAGGAAAAATGAGAACATTAACCTTCTTGTTAACCAACTTTGAAAATGGAAACGTTTCGCGCATCGCTTCTTTGTTCATTGCAAAATTTGCCTGTAATTCCCCATCTACAACTAATTCTGGATGATCTCTGTGCAATATTTTAACTGCATCGCTCACCTTCTTCGACTCTTCAAACTCAGTCGATCCAAAGTTTGCAAACGACAGCATCGCTATTCTTGGCTTTATGTTTAGTCGCTCTACCGATTTAGCAGCAAGGTAGGTTATGTCTGCTAAATCTTGCGCCGTAGGATTTACGTTTATGGTCGTATCTGCAAAGAACACAGGCCCACTTTTGGTGATTAAAATATACATTCCTGCAATTTTATTGACTCCTTTTTGTGTTCCTATAACTTGCAAAGCAGGTCTTATAGTTTCAGGAAAGTTTCTTGTAATCCCACTAATCAGAGCATCTGCATCTCCTTGCTCAACCATCATGGCACCAAAGTGATTACGATCTCTCATTTTATGGCGAGCCTCATATTGAGTTAAACCTCGCCTTTGTCGTTTTTTGAAGAAAACGTCCCCATAAGCGTAACGCTGTTCTATGCGCTCTTCATCTTTCGGGTTGATGATCTCAATACCATCTAACTCTAAGTTATTCTCTTTTATTAGTTTGTTGATTCGCTCGTGACTTCCCAACAAAATTGGAATAGCAATATTTTCGTCTTTAACTATTTGCGCTGCTTTTAGCACTTTATAGTTATCTGCTTCTGCAAACACAACTCGTTGCGGCTTTCTTTGAGCTCGCTCCGTCATATTCTTAATCAGCTTATTGTCTAAGCCAAGTCTCCTGCTTAGCTCTAATTTATACTTTCCCCAATCCGTAATTGGTTTTTTAGCCACACCTGATGCTATTGCAGCTTTTGCCACAGCAGGAGCAATGGTCATTAATAACCTAGGATCCATTGGCTTTGGAATAATAAAATCCCTCCCAAATGATAAGTTTCTTGATCCGTAAGCTTCATTCACTTCTTCTGGAACCGGCTCTTTTGCAATTTTAGCAATAGCTTTCACGGCAGCTAACTTCATTTCTTCATTTATACATGTCGCACGAACATCTAGAGCCCCTCTAAAAATGAATGGAAAACCTAAAACGTTATTTACTTGGTTTGGATGATCTGAACGACCGGTTGCCATAATTATGTCCTCCCTTGCAGACAACGCTTCCTTGTAAGGAATCTCAGGATCTGGATTGGCTAGTGCAAATACAATGGGATTTTTAGCCATTGCTTTTATCATATCAGTAGAAACAATATTTCCTTTTGAAAGTCCTAGAAAAACATCTGCATCTTTCATCGCGTCATCCAAAGACCTAACATCTTTATCAGTCGCAAACTCTGCCTTGTACTTATTTAACTCTCCTCTATCTTTTCGAATAGCACCTTTACTATCTAACATTACAATGTTCTCCTTCTTTGCTCCAAGAGAAACATATAATTTAATACATGCCATAGCAGAAGCTCCTGCTCCGTTTACTACGATACTTACTTCGCTAATCTTTTTACCGGCTAATTCAAGAGCGTTAAGCAAAGCTGCGCTTGAAATAATAGCAGTTCCATGCTGATCGTCATGCATAATTGGAATATCCAACTCTTCCTTCAAGCGTCTTTCTATTTCGAAACACTCAGGAGCTTTTAAATCCTCTAAGTTGATTCCTCCAAATGTCGGTGCTATTGCTTTTACGGTATCTACAAATTTATCTACATCTTTAGCATCTACCTCGATATCAAAAACATCAATGTCTGCAAATATTTTAAAGAGCAAACCTTTGCCTTCCATAACAGGTTTTGATGCTTCAGGACCAATGTCTCCTAAACCCAAAACAGCTGTACCATTGGAGATTACAGCAACTAGATTGCCTTTAGCTGTGTATTTATAAGCCAATTCTTTATCTTGCTCTATCTTCTTGCAGGGTTCGGCTACACCCGGAGAATACGCTAGCGCTAGATCCCGTTGTGTACTGTACGGCTTGGTGGGCCTTACTTCAATTTTTCCAGGTTTTCCATCGGAATGATAATCTAAAGCTTCAATTTGTTTTCTTGAGTCAGACATATTTACTAATTTAAAAGACTGATAAAAGTACGAATTGTCGCTTGTTTCTGAGTTATAAGTGCCACGTATTTTCATCGGTAAAAAGACAGGTAAATGAAAAAAATAATACTCTTTAGTGGTGCCGGAATGAGTGCCGAAAGTGGTCTCAAAACTTTTAGAGATAACAATGGGTTATGGGAGAACTATAGAGTTAAAGATGTGGCTACCCCAGAAGCTTGGCAAGCTGACCCAGAATTAGTGCTGCAATTTTATAACGCAAGAAGGAAACAGCTTTTAAATGCCATTCCTAATCCTGCTCACCTTCTAATTAAAAAGCTAGAAGAGAAATTTGATGTGACAGTAATAACCCAAAACATTGACGACCTGCATGAAAGAGCAGCGTCAAAAAACGTTATTCACTTGCATGGGGAGTTAAAAAAAGTGAGAAGCGAAAAGTTTGAGCATTTAGTCTATGACTGGCCAAAGGCAGAACTTAATTTAGGTGAACTATGCGAACGAGGAGCTCAACTTAGGCCGCATGTCGTTTGGTTCGGCGAAGAAGTTCCGATGATGGCGAAAGCACTTGAAATTGCAGCAAGTGCCGAAATACTAATTGTTGTGGGAACATCTTTGAATGTTTACCCAGCTGCGAATGTTGCTTTTTCAGCTTCAAAAAAATGCAAAAACTACTTGATAGATCCAAACCCTCCGGCACTTGGTGAAGAAAGTAATTTTACCGTTATAAAAGCAGGAGCAGAAGAAGGAGTTTTATTACTAATGAGAAAACTCAGCGCATAAAAAAAGGGGCTATAAGCCCCTTTCTTATACTTCTATAAATTTTATTTGACAATTAATTTCTTTGATAAAACTCTAACGCCGTCTGCGATAATGTTTACAACATAAATACCTTCTTCAAGCATTTCCAAATTCAATTCGTAAGACGTGGTACCTTGACTTAAAAACGTCCGAAACACCTTTTCACCTAAAATATTAAACAATTGCAACTCTTGACGATTGTTTGCTAGTGGAGTTTCAAAATTCAACTTAGCAACTCTTGCAGCAGGATTAGGATAAATAGCAAAGTCATTTCCGGGTTGAATTTCATCAATTGATGTCACGTCTAAAACAATCCATTTTATATAAATGGTAGCAATGTTGTTCTTATTTACTTTGTCCGAAAAGTTGTACGCGTACAAAGCATCACCACTTTTCGCTGAGTCTAATCTTACAGAAAATGCAGTATCTACAGGAAAATAACTATTTGCATTAATTACAATGGAATCCTGTGAAAGAACATTTCTTGTCGTTCCATCTCCGGCAGTCATTAAAGGTGAGCAACCTGATCCAAAACAAAACTGATCAAAACTTCCGGGAATTATTGATCTCTCTGACCTAAACAAAGAAATATTTTGATTTGCAGGAGTGTTGTTATAAAACCTTAAAAAAGATTCTTTCACAAACGTTTGGTTTGCTACATCACGATAAAGTGCATTAACCTCAATTGTATCTCCGTTTATGTTGCTTCCCAAAGAATCTCTTAATTGAAAATTTGGACCATTCGCCGAATTGTCTATAATCACCCAGCGAATGTATACTACAGCATTCGTTCTACTAATTTCATCCGTAAATATATATCGGTAAATTGCAGTTCCTGCAGAGGCTGAGTCTATGTAAACCGCAAAAGGAGCGTCACCCAAACCATAGGAGTTTGGATTAATTGGTACGGTATCGTTTGATGTTCTTGTAGGTTGGACTCCCGCCTTAATAGGGCCTAAGCATTGTTGTCCGTAACAATAATAATCGTAACTCCCTGGAATCGTTAACACCTCTTCTCTCATTAACTTCATCACCATACCGGTAGATGTACTGTTAAAGAATTTTATAAATTTCTTTTGTTCAAATACATTTGCAAAATTACTGGAGTTGTAGTATTTAGTAAGTGTAATTGTATCACCATTAACAACATTACCTTGATAATCTCTTATTTGTAAATCTTGAGCATCAGCAAAATTAAAGAGCATTAAAAGCAGAAAAGCAGAAAGTATTTTTTTTCTCATAACTTTGTTTTCGCACAAATATAGGTGTTTCCATTTTCCCTTTATTAGATTTGCGGTATCATATTTGGTTAACGCTCTCTAAAAAATCATAAAACTTAATACCATGAGATTAAAAAAAACATTTTTGTCTGCTCTATTTATTTGCTTCACTATCCTAGGTTTTGCCCAAAACAATAAAGGCGTACCTGCTATTGATGTTAAGAAAATGGATGGGACAACATTCAATACTGGGGACATTGATAACGATGGTAAACCCGTAATTATTAATTTCTGGGCGACATGGTGCAGCCCTTGTAAAAGAGAACTCAACAATATTGCAGACTTATATGAAGATTGGGTAGATGAGACTGGTGTAAAGTTAATCGCCATTTCAATTGATGATGCAAGGAATATGGCTAAAGTAGCCCCTTACGTAAATGGCAAAGGATGGGAGTATGATGTTTACATTGATCCAAATGGAGATTTTAAAAGGGCTTTAGGAGTTAACAACGTACCACACACATTTTTAGTAGATGGGAATGGTAAAATTGTTTGGCAACACAATTCATACGCTGAAGGAGATGAGTACGAGTTATTGGAATTGGTAGAGAAGCTTTCTAGGGGAGAAAGCATCGATTAGTCACATAAAAGATTTCAAACAAAATCTGGGTAATTGTTACCCAGATTTTGTTTTACATTTAAAGTTTTAAAAATCTCCCAATTTAGCCTTACATGAATTTTAAAAAACCCCTTATTCTAAGCACTCTGCTGTTTGTTGGAATGTGCACAACAAAAGCACAAAACGTAGAAGAAATCTTAAATAGAGGACAAATTAGAGGAAACTTTCAACTTGAAGGACAAATCTATCAAGAAGACTCGGTAATTGGAGCCGAGGCGGTACCAGAAAAGTATAGGACGAATGCGTTCTTAAATGTAATGTATACCAACGGAGGGTTTTCTGCAGGAATTCGATACGAAAGTTACTTGAATGAGTTACTCGGTTACCCTGAAGGCTATCGAAATAACTCAGGTATTATGTACCGATATATTTCTTTTACTAAAGATAAACTTAGCGTTACCGTTGGAAGTTTCTACGAACAGTTTGGAAATGGGTTAATTCTTAGGACATACGAAGAGAGAGGTCTGGGATATGATAATGCATTAGAAGGGATTAGAGTAAAATACAGACCTGTTAAAGGACTAACCATAACCGGCATAACAGGTAAGCAAAGAATATTTTTTGATTTAGGTCCGGGAATTGTACGAGCCGTTGATGGAGATTTAGACGTTAATGAAGTAATTCCTCAATTAAGAGAAAGTAAGACTCGACTTCAAATAGGCGCAAGTTTTGTGAGCAGATTCCAAACGGACGACAATTCCGCCTTTAATCTTCCTGAAAATGTTGCAACCTACGGTGGTCGCTTTAACCTACACAGAGGTAAAATAAACATTACCGGGGAATACGCTTATAAAATAAACGACCCTTCTGTAAATAATGATTTCATTTACAGACCGGGTGAGGCAGTCTTCCTTCAGACCTCATACTCTCAAAAAGGCTTTGGACTTGTCTTGGCCGCCAAAAGAAATGAGGACATGAGTTTCAGGTCGGATAGAAACCAAGCATTACAAAATGGCCTTATAAACTACCTACCGGCCCTTACCAAACAGCACACCTATAATTTACTTGCGACATTATACCCCTATGCAACACAGTTGACGGGAGAAATTGCACTGCAAGCGGATTTAATTTATAAATTTAAAAAAGGATCAGCCCTTGGCGGTAAGTACGGGACTACAGTGCAAATGAATTATGCCTCTGCAAATGGTTTAGATACAACTAGTGCAAACGATGGAGATACAAAACGAAGAGGATACAATTCTACTTATTTGGGTTTCGGAGAAGTTTACTTCAAAGATTTTAACATCACTGTTCAGAAAAAAATAAATAAAAAATTTAAAGGAAGTTTAACCTATGCAAACTTGGTGTACAATCAAAACGTTATTGAGGTAAAAAACAACAAAAAAGATGTTTTTGCAAATGTTGGAATAGCTGATGTAAGTTATAAGTTTAATAGAAAAGCCTCTATTCGTTCAGAATTTCAAACGTTATTTACAGATCAAGATTTAGGAAATTGGGCAACCGCTTTAATTGAATTCTCTTATGCCCCCAATTGGTTTATTGCCGTGCAAGACCAATATAATTATGGCAATGAGGATGCTGAATCAAGGGTTCATTATTATAACGTCTCTGCAGGTTACAATAGCGGGGGAAATAGGGTTTCTGCAAGTTATGGAAGACAACGAGCAGGTATTTTTTGTGTCGGTGGCGTTTGTAGAGTTGTACCGGCATCAAACGGGTTATACGTTTCGATAACTAGTAGTTTTTAAACAAAAAAATGAAAATAAATACGTTTTTTTCAGGGCTCACCTTAGCGATTCTATTTATAGGATGTGACAAAATAAGTGACCCAATTCCTAGAGACCTAGGAACTAGCATCAATGCAGGTGGTGGAGTTGAAATAATTGCGGAACCAGAATTTGGCTTTACTGATTCTGCTTCAATTGCTCAATTCATTGACACAAACACTTGGAAAACCTCTAATGGAGCAGATAATTCTACCAGACGGTTTATTGTTTTGGAAGAATTTACTGGTCATAAATGTACTAGTTGTCCAAAAGGAACGAGGGAAATCGTGAGGCTTCAAGGAGTTTTTGGAGAACAACTCATTCCTGTTGGCATACATGCAGGACAGTTTGCAAGACCAAATGGTCCGGGTTCGTTTATGTACACTACTGACTTTAGAATAAAAGGAGAAGGCGGTAACGATGACGTTGGCAAAGCATATTCTGATTTATTTGTGGTAGATGGATACCCTAGAGGAGTTGTTAGTAGAATTGGCAGGGTTGAACCTGAGACGGCTTGGGAATCGTCCATTCAGAATCTTTTAGCTGATTTGCCTCTCGCAAAAATGGGAATGACAAATTTCTATGACTCTATTAATAATGTAGTACGGTCGCAAGTAGACATTGAATGGTTATTACCCACAACGGAACAATACAGTCTTCAATTTTACGCCATTGAGGGTAAAATTATAGATTGGCAACTAGACGGAGCATTTGACAACCCCAACTATGAGCACAAGTTTGTTTTAAGAAAGATTGTAAATGGGGTTTTTGGGAAAACACTAGAAACTCCTGTTGTTGGGTCAGAACAAAAAATACAATACATCTTTAATCTCGATGATAATTGGGAGACAAAGAACATGGAAATTGTTGCCTTTATTTTTAATAGAGATCAAGCCATTAATGAGACAATTCAAGCAAACTCTGCATTTATCCTTCAGAAATAAAAATCACGAACCCTTTTCTATTCAAACGGTTTTATTGGTATGAGAAATGCTCTTTTCCTGCTCTTCTTCTTCACCACCATCACATTATCAGCCCAAAAATTCAGGGCTGGAGCATCTTTTGGCATCAACGCTTCTCAAATAAGTGGTGATGGCTATTCTGGTTTTAATAAAGCTGGGATTACTGCAGGTGTATTTTCAAACACAAAAATTTCTGATATCCTCGATTTACAATTCGAAATTAATTTTAGTGAAAAAGGTAGCCGAAAAAATGCTCGACCGGACAAGGACGATAATGATTTCTTTCTACTGAGAATGCCGTACATAGAAATCCCATTGATGTTGCAGTACCATAAAAAAAAGTTTACATACGAGGCCGGATTATCGTATAGTCGATTAATATCTTATTACTTAGAAGATGAAGATGGAACTCTTGATCTAGAACCCCAATTAAATCAATTTAACACTGCTGATTTTGCTTTTTTAATTGGTGTTAATTTTGATTTAACAGAACATTTAAAAATGAACTGGAGGTATAACAACTCAATAATTCCATTTCGGAAATATGATAGTGGTGGAAGACTATTATTTGACAGCGGAATGTATCATCACTATATAGCTTTTACTTTACGATACCAATTTTACGGAACAAATGAAAAATAAGATTGTCATTGCCATATCAGGAGCTTCGGGCTCTATTTATGCTAAACTGTTACTAGACAGACTAGTTGAACTTCAAGACCAAATCGAAGCAGTCGGCGTAATCATGTCAGACAATGCTAAACTGAATTGGCAGCTTGAATTGAAAAATAAAGATTACGATAACTATCCATTTAGTTTTTACTCAAAGAATGATTTCATGGCACCCTTTGCATCAGGTTCAGCCAAGTACAACTCTATGGTAGTTGTTCCTTGCTCTATGGGTGCATTGGGTAGAATCGCTACAGGTGTGTCAAACGATTTAACTACTAGAGCAGCAGATGTTATTTTAAAGGAACGAAGAAAACTAATCTTGGTCGCTCGGGATACCCCCCTAAGTTTAATTCATTTACACAACATGACTACTGTGACTCAAGCAGGAGGAATCATTTGCCCGGCCATTCCTTCGTTCTACAGCCAACCAAGATCAATTGACGAATTAGCAATGACAGTGGTGAGTAGAATAATTGATTTACTTAGCCTAGAAGACAGCAGCTACCGTTGGGGAGAGCAGTAAAAAACAGGTGGTCTAATGTTAAATGTTCAAAAATATTAGACGTTCCCTAACAATTTAACTCTAATTCGTGCGTAACTTGTACTCAGAATTAAACCACTACCACAATGTACGAGATGAGTAAAAAAGTACTTACAAGAGTTAGCTTTGATAGGGTACTTTTCAAAAAAGAATTAAATAAAGCGAGAAAGTGGCTTAAGCCAAAAGAATCTATAATGTTAAAAGCGTGGTGTTTAGCAACATTCGGTCATGTTTACAGAGATGTAATTATAGAAGTGTTTGAGACAATTTCTTAAAACCTATCTGAAAAAACGTATTAACTAAGCCTCGAAGAAATTCGGGGCTTTATTTTTTTAAGAAATCTACATTTCTTTTCAATCCAGAAAATTTAGTTCTTTTAACTGCTGACTTACGAAATAACTTAGAAAAATCTTCTTGACCTAAAGCTTCCCAGTTCTCTTTGGTCATTTCAAGTAAACTTAGTCGAGGTTGGAAGCGCTCCTCTGTGTTCTGTTTACCGAATCTATTCCATGGACAAACATCTTGACAAATGTCACAACCAAACATCCAATTTTGGAGTTTACCTTGAAAGTCGTCCGGTAATGTTTCGTCTTTCAACTCTATTGTTAAGTATGAAATACATTTGTTAGAATCAATTTGCCGCTGCTGTAAGATTGCATCAGTAGGACAACTATCGATACATTTAGTGCATGTTCCACAGTAATCTTTTATTGGGCCGTCTGGCTCTAATTCTAAATCAATTATTAGCTCAGCTAAAAAGAAGTCTGACCCACTATTTTTGTTAATCAGCATGCTGTTTTTCCCAATCCATCCTAACCCACTTTTTCTAGCCCAAGCGCGCTCTAAGACAGGAGCCGAATCCACAAATGACCTCCCTTCCACTTTTCCTATTTGCTCTTCCAATAAATGAAAAAACTCATTCAGTTTATCTCGAACAACAAAATGATAATCTTCACCATAAGCATACTTGGCCAATTGTGGCGCTTTCGAGTCTTCTTGTCGCAGTTTTGTATGGTAGTTATACATTAACGACACAACAGCCTTCGAGCCTTCTACAAGCTTTGTGGGATCCACTCTTTTATCAAAGTGGTTACCCATATAACCCATTTTCCCATTACCTTTAAGATTGAGCCACTCCTCAAAACGAACTGCATCGTCTGGCAAAAATTCAGCCTTTGAAATACCAACGTAATCAAAACCTAATTGGCGCGCAATACTCTTTACAATTTGGGTGTTACTCAATAACATGACTTACTCGAAAAGTGTTCCTTCATTTCGAGTATTCCTTCTGCCTAGGTGTTTATAAGCTGCATCCGTTACTTCTCTACCTCTCGGCGTACGAGCTATAAACCCTTCTTTAATTAAAAAAGGCTCGTATACTTCTTCTATCGTTCCCGCTTGCTCACCAACTGCTGTTGCAATAGTAGAAAGACCAACTGGCCCACCTTTGAACTTATCTATGATCGTAATCAAGATTCGATTATCCATCTCGTCTAAACCGTATTTATCAACATTTAATGCACCTAAAGCAATCAATGCTATTTTTAAATCTACGTTCCCATTTCCTTTAATTTGGGCAAAATCTCGAACCCTTCGTAATAATGAATTTACGATCCGAGGGGTTCCTCTACTTCTTCCTGCTATCTCATATGCTGCATCATTGTCAACCTGAATATTCAAAATGCCAGATGATCTGTTAACAATTGTCGCCAACAAATCTTTGTCGTAATATTCTAATCGGGAGTTGATTCCAAAACGAGCTCTTAGTGGAGCAGTTAATAGGCCAGCTCTTGTCGTCGCACCAATTAGAGTAAAAGGATTTAACATGATTTGAACACTTCTTGCATTTGGTCCAGAATCAATCATAATATCGATTTTGTAGTCTTCCATAGCCGAATACAAATACTCTTCAACTACAGAGCTTAATCGATGAATTTCATCAATAAATAAAACATCTCCTTCTTCTAAATTGGTCAAAAGTCCTGCCAAATCTGCCGGCTTCTCAAGAACAGGGCCGGATGTTACTCGAAAAGAGACATCCATTTCGTTAGCAATAATATTCGCCAAGGTAGTTTTACCTAATCCAGGAGGTCCGTGCAGTAAAACATGGTCTAACGCCTCTCCCCTCTGGGAAGCAGCAGAGACAAAAATCCGAAGATTCTCAGTCACTGGACCTTGACCAGTGAAATCATCAAAACTTAATGGGCGTAATACCTTTTCTATCTCTACTTCACCTGACCTTTCTATGTCAATATTCGGATCTAAATTCTCATTCATACTTTTATCATCTGCTTCTCAAAGCTAACCATTTAATCAATGTTCAAATCTCTAAAAACATCTTGAAAATATATTCCGGTTTTAAATATAAAAACCGGGGAGGTAAATTTCTCTTCCAATTGTTGGTTGGGAATAATCATCAAACGATACCCTATCCCAAATCCTGCCCCAAAATACTTTAAAAAGCGATACTGAAACGTAATAGCAGGTTCGTAACTTATAACAAATTCCTTTTTCAATTGACCAGCACCTTGGTTTCCTGAATTTTTATAAAAAGAACTTCCGAAACCGAATTGAACCGGAATGGATAACTCCCACTTATCATTTCTAAAGAATACGTATTCTACATATGGGCTAACATTATAAAAGGCAAGCCTCACTCTTCTCTCTATCCCTTGATCTGTTATAATCCGCGAGAGTGGCGACCACAATTCATTGTAACCTATCCCAAAGCTTAACTTTTCTTCAAATTGTACCCCCAATTTAACACCAACCGTCTTGACTCCGGTTTGGTTAATAAAGGAGTGCCTTGAATCCATTCGAAGCTCAAGCTTTGGCTTTTTAGTGATTGCAGTTTTTAATTCCTCCTCAAATGACTGCGCCTTTGTATTCGAAACAAAAATCAAAACCAAACAAAAAAAGAAAGTGCAATTAAGTTTTGGCATAAAAAAAATGTCCTTACAAAAGTAAGGACATTTAAATATTTTAATATACTTTTTTAATGACTTTCCTCCTCGCCTTCTCTTAAAGGTTCTGTCTGTAGAATAAAGTCTTCTTCCATACCAGGCTTTGAGTAATCGTAAGGCCATCTATAAACTACAGGTAATTCCCCAGGCCAATTTCCGTGAATATGTTTCACAGGGGTAGTCCACTCTAACGTTGTTGATTCCCATGGATTTTGTGGAGCCTTAGGTCCTTTGAACATACTATAGAATACATTGAATATAAAAAATAACTGGGCAAAGCCAGCAACCAACGCAAAAACAGTGATTAGCTCATTTATATCATACATCTCATTAAACATAGGAAATTCTGTATTGGCGTAATATCTTCTTGGTACACCTGCCAGACCTAAAAAGTGCATTGGAAAGAAAACACCATACGAACATACAATTGTTGCCCAAAAATGTATGTATCCAAGATTCTTATCCAACATTCTTCCAAACATTTTCGGGAACCAATGATAAATACCGCTAATCATACCAAATGTACCAGATAATCCCATAACAATATGGAAGTGACCAACAACAAAATATGTATCGTGGACGTTAATATCTAATGCAGAATCACCTAAAATAATACCCGTTAATCCACCTGTAATAAAGGTTGAAACCAATCCAATCGCAAATAGCATGGCAGGAGTGAATCGGATGTTTCCTTTCCACAATGTGGTCAAATAATTAAATACCTTAACAGCAGAAGGAATCGCTACAAGTAGCGTAGTAAATGTAAACACAGCACCTAAGAAAGGATTCATTCCTGTTATAAACATGTGGTGTCCCCAGACTAAAAATGAGATAAAAGCAATTGCTAGAATTGATCCAATCATAGCTCTATAACCAAATATTGGCTTTCTCGAGTTAGTAGCAACTACTTCGGAGGTAATACCCAGTGCGGGTAATAAGATTATATATACTTCAGGATGTCCTAAAAACCAAAATAAATGTTCGTACAATATTGGAGACCCACCTGCAACTTCTAAAGCACCACCTGAAATGTATATGTCTGAAAGATAAAAACTTGTTCCAAAACTTCTATCAAATAATAACAACAATACTGCTGAAAAAAGGACGGGGAAGGATAGCACACCTAACACAGCTGTAATCATAAAAGCCCATATAGTTAGAGGAAGCCTTGTCATTGTCATACCTTTAGTTCGAAGATTAAATACAGTCACAATGTAGTTTAACGACCCAATAAGTGAAGAAACAATGAACAAAGTCATCGAAATAATCCACAAGGTCATTCCCATACCAGAACCGGGCATTGCTTGCGGTAAAGCACTTAAAGGAGGATAAATAGTCCAACCACCCGCAGCAGGTCCCCCTTCTACAAATAAGGAGGAAATCATTATACATGAAGAAAGAAAAAAGAACCAATAAGACAATAGATTCATGAATCCTGATGCCATATCTCTAGCACCGATTTGTAGTGGAATAAGTAGGTTACTAAAAGTTCCACTCAACCCGGCGGTTAAAAGGAAAAAAACCATAATAGTTCCATGAATTGTAACCAAGGCTAAGTACTTATCAGGTGCCAAAATACCTTCAGGAGCCCAACTTCCTAGAATTGGTTCTAAAAAAGCAAAACTTTCACCAGGATAACCGAGTTGGAGTCTAAAAATCATGGACATAATCATACCAATAAGTCCCATTATAGAACCAGTTAAGAAAAATTGCTTTGCAATCATCTTATGATCCGTACTAAAAATGTACTTGAATAAAAAATCGTTGTCTTCGTGGTGTGCTATTGCTCCCATATTCCTATTAATTTATCTTAACTAATTTAACGTTGAAAGTTGAGTACCTTCTAATACTTTGGGTTGTATTGAATCTGATTGAGTTTCTATACCTTGATTCTTCATCATATTTTCTTCAACTGCTAAAAACACTTTTTGTTCACTCAACCATGTATCATAATCTTCTTGACTGACTACTTTGATCTCCATTTTCATGTTGTAATGAGCAGCACCACAAATCTTGTTGCATAACAAATAGTACTCGAACTCAGGATTACCCGTAATCACCCTCATCTCTTCCGTTGTTTTAATCGGTTTAAACTTAAACCGAGTAGTCATCCCAGGAACACAATTCATTTGCGCTCTAAAATGCGGCATAAATGCTGAATGAATTACATCTTGCGCTCTAAAGTAAAACTGTATATCTTTATCAACTGGTAAATAAAATTCAGCTTTTACGTATTTATCATCCCACGCATTTTCATCTGTAGAATCTATACCTAGCATGTTTATGCCTTCAATTAACCTAACATTAGCCTTTCCAAATTTCCCATCTTCACCGGAATACCTTGCTGTCCAATCGAACTGCCTAGCGTAAAGCTCAATTTCAATTTTGTCATCTTCAGCTGTAAGAGGTGTCGTGATCTCATTCCAAATACTTAATCCGTATAAAATAAGAACCAATAACACAATCGCCGGAATAGCGGTCCACAATACCTCTAATTTGTTACTGTGAGAAAAATAGGTAGCTTTTCTGTTCTTATCATATGCATACTTCCAAGCAAAGTAAAACAACAAAATATGAGTGATAACAAATACTGGAGTAATTACTATCCACGTAATGTTCATTAGCTCATCTACAACCGCACCGTGCTCTGAAGCAGCCTCAGGCAGCATTCTATCTCCCCAGACCACTAACTGCCAGATGATGAAACCAAAATAAGCTATCAAAAACACAGGCATTAGCCTCGCTTGAAACCTATTCTCTTTTGCATTTGGCATGTAAGAATTTTCTCCCTTGGCAGTCGATACCATTTCTAGAACACTAACCACTTTACTTATGGCAATTATTCCTAGCACTACTCCTAATAAAATCAACAATTCAGTCATTATATTCTATTTAATCTTTTAGATATGTAAATGATTACTTTCATCCAAAAACGGATGTTTCACAACTGAGATAGGCGCCTTAGAGAAAGCTCTAAATACAACAAATAAGAACAGTCCCAAAAATCCTAATGCCATCCCAACCTCCATGAATCCAATTTCTGCATGAGCACCTAAACTTCCAGGCATAACCATAAGGTATACATCTAACCAATGCCCTACAAAAATAATAAGACCAACTGTAATCATGTAACCTATTTGTCTCTTAGCATCTCTAGATAACAGAATAACCATTGGGAACAAAAAGTTTACAAAGAATATACCCCAAAATAATCCTTTGTAGTGGTCGATTCTAATAACGTAGTAGGTAACCTCTTCAGGAATATTTGAATACCAAATCAACATAAACTGGGAAAACCACAAGTACGTCCATAAAAAACTAATTGCAAACATCCATTTCGCCGCATCGTGAATGTGACTTTTATTTACGTTTGGCAAATAACCTTTGTGCTTCAACCAGATTGACACTAATACAAAAACGATTAAAAAACTTACCCACATTCCTGAAAAAACATACCATCCAAATAACGTTGAGAACCAGTGCGTATCGATTGACATAATCCAGTCCCAAGAAGCAGTTGAAGAGGTAAAAGCAAAAAATACTAAAAACATTGCTGCATAGGTCATGTTCTTAAAGTGAATTTTCGTGCCGCCAATGGCATCTTCCATTAAGGATCGTTTTCTGAAAAGGTTCGCAAAATAACACCAGACACCCAAGTAAATTAATGTTCTAATCCAAAAGAAAGGCTGGTTTAAGTAGGCTGACTTACCTGCAATTAATTTATCAAAATTAGAATTTTTTACAGCGCCGTCAACCATTTCGTGAATATATTCAGGGTGAGCACTTCCAACAGTTGCTTCCATTACGAACTCATACATTACTGAAATATCCATCCAATGATATACATGATGCAAGTGGAACGATCCTGCAGCAAAGAAAATTATCAAAATTCCTGATCCAACAAATATATATTGCGAAATACCTTCAATAACTCTTTTAAGAGCGATCATATAACTTGCCTCAGTTGCATATTGCAAGGCTAAAAAAAACAACGCTCCTAAGCTAATTGCAAAATAGAAAAATCCATTCACAAAAATGTTAGCCCAAAATCTATTGTGGTGATCTGAAACATCGGTTGCGTATCCGAATACCATAGCGATAACTCCGATCAGCATAAATGCTGAAAATATAAGTTTTGCTTTTTTTGTAAAAATAAAATCCATGCTTTAGTTTTTTCTTCTTTTCTTGTCCGAATTTTTATTCGGCATTTTCTGCTAATGGTTCTTCAGTCTTTTTGGCTAAAGGATCTTTACCTTGAATAGTTTGCACGTAAGCAACAATTTTCCATCTATCACTTTCCCGAATCAAACTAGAGTGCGGTCCCATCGCATTCAGACCATACATGATTGCATGATACAGATGACCCTCCTCTAACTCACTCATTGATCTGTCTCCTCTTCTATTAGGAGTTTTATCAGCATAGGAAGGTACTGCTCCGTAAATAGCATTTTTTATTGACCCTTTTCCCAACCCTTTCTTACCGTGACAATGAGCACAAAATGAGGTATACAACTTCTGCCCTTCTTTAATTGTTTTTTCAGTTAACACCAAAGGATTAGACAATTGTTGTCCTGCCATTTCATAACCTTCATTTGTATTTGCATAAGGGTATGGCTTATATCCTCTAGGTATAGAACCTACAGGAGCCAATCTTGCGGTGGCAGAATCAGGAAATTCATAATCTACATACGTTTCTATCGCAGGAGAACGATACATGTCAGGCATGTACTCTAACCCTGGACTTTGAGGATCGTCACAAGCTACTAAGAACATTGTTCCTACTGCAGCCATAATTAGTGTATTGATAATTCGTTTCATTCTGTTTTTATTCAAAATAATAAATCTGCTTACCTTTCTTCAATTAATATTGTTCCTGTCTTTTGCAACTCTACTGTTAACTCATCAACCGACATACCAAAATCCGATGGGTGAATTTCCATCACAAATCTATCATTTGTTGTTTCGGGATAAGGATTTCTTGCGGTGACACCCGGTAAAGTCCAATTTCTTATAAAATAAGTCAGCGCCATTCCGTGGGCTGCTAGCAATACCGTAAATTCAAACGCAATAGGAACAAATGCGGGTAGATTTTGATAAAAGAAATTATTCGGCTTCCCACCAATATTCATTGGCCAATCTACGATCATGAAATAGTACATTCCGGCTAACGCCAGCGTCAAGCCTACCAAACCAAACAAAAACGCACAAATAGCAAGCCTTGTTTGTTTGATCCCAATTACTGGGTCAATTCCATGAATGGGAAATGGTGAAAAAACATCTCTGATGCTAACACCCTTTGCGACAAGATCTTTTGCTCCTGCTAACAGGGTCATATCATCATCGTACATTGCGTATATAGTTTTATCGTCCTTCATCTTAAATTTTTTAATGCTCTTCAGTAGTTGGTTGGTTTTTGTACTGTTCTCCTGAAGATTTCAAGATTGTTTTCAATTCGTTTAACGGTAATACAGGGAAAAATCTTGCAAATAACAGAAACAGCACAAAAAATATTCCAATGGTTCCAATGAAGCAACCAATGTCTACAAACGTAGGATGGAACATTGTCCAACTTGAAGGCAGGTAATCTCTGTGTAGTGAAGTCACAATAATAACAAAACGTTCAAACCACATACCGATGTTCACTATAATAGACATAAAGAAAGTAAAGCCAATGCTTGTCCTCAATTTCTTGAACCAAAAAACCTGAGGAGAAAGAACGTTACACGTCATCATTGCCCAATATGCCCACCAATAAGGTCCTGTTGCTCTGTTTATAAAAGCATAAGCCTCATATTCAACACCGGAATACCAGGAAATAAATAATTCAGTTAAGTATGCAACACCAACAATCGAACCTGTAACAATAATAACAATGTTCATGTACTCAATGTGTTTTATAGTAATATAATCCTCTAAGTTCATTACCTTTCTCATGATAATCAGCAAAGTAAGCACCATTGCGAAACCTGAAAATACTGCACCAGATACAAAGTATGGAGGAAAAATTGTTGTATGCCATCCAGGTATTACGGAGGTAGCGAAATCCATAGATACAATCGAGTGAACAGAGAACACTAGGGGTGTAGCTAAACCGGCTAATACCAAAGATATTTCTTCAAATCTATTCCAAGCCTTCGCATTACCCGTCCATCCGAAAGCTAATAAAGTGTACACTTTTTTAGGAACTACTTGAGTTACTTTATCCCGAATGGTCGCAAAGTCGGGTATCAAACCAATGTACCAGAATACTAACGATACAGAGAAATAAGTACTAATTGCAAATACATCCCATAACAATGGTGAATTAAAGTTTACCCAAAGAGGTCCAAACTGATTTGGAAGAGGAAAGACAAAATAAGCTAGCCAAATTCTACCCATGTGAATTCCAGGCCATACAGCCGCCATCATAACAGCAAAGATGGTCATTGCTTCTGCTGAACGGTTGATTGCCATTCTCCACTTCTGCCTGAACAACAAAAGAACTGCAGATATTAGTGTTCCTGCGTGACCTATACCAACCCACCAAACGAAGTTAGTAATGTCCCATGCCCAACCTACCGTTTTATTCAATCCCCAAGTTCCAATTCCCGTTCCGATTAAGTATAAGATACAACCAATACCCCACGCTGCCATAATTGAGGCAATGCCAATGGCTATCCACCATGATTTGTTGGCTTTTCCAACCACGGATGCCATCACATCTTCGGTAATGTTACCGTATGACTTCTCTCCTAATATTAATGGTTGTCTTATCGCTGCTTCTTGATGCATTCTGTCTTATTTTAAGCAATATTTGGTTCTACGTTTCTTACCTTAGTTTGGTAATAAACGTTTGATTGTGTTCCAACTTCTTCAATTACTCTGTACGCTCTAGTACTTTGAGAAGCTGCTAATACTCTGCTTGTTTTATCATTATAATCACCGAAAGTAATTGCATTAGTAGGACAAGCTGAAGAACAAGCTGTTTCAATGTCTCCATCCATTACAGGTCTTGATTCTTTCTTTGCATCTAATTTCCCAGTCTGAATTTTCTGGATACAAAGGCTGCACTTCTCCATTACTCCTCTTGCTCTAACGGTAACGTCAGGGTTCAATACCATTCTACCCAAATCATCTTGAGATGGATTAAGGTCAGCGAATTTATCGTAGCCCATGTAGTTAAACCAATTGAAACGTCTTACCTTGTAAGGACAGTTATTCGCACAATACCTTGTACCAATACACCGATTATAAGTCATTTGATTTATTCCTTCATTACTATGAGTAGTTGCCGCAACCGGACAAACAGTTTCACATGGTGCATGATTGCAATGCTGACACATCATCGGCTGATGAACTACCTGAGGGTTGTCCTCCGGCTGCTCCATTTCGCCATAACTTCTGGTTTCTAATGAATCTGGAGTTGAACTAAAATATCTATCAACCCGAATCCAATGCATTTCTCTGGAACGACGCACTTCGTCTTTTCCAACTACCGGTACGTTGTTTTCTGAGTTACATGATGTAACACAGGATCCACAGCCAATACATGAATTAAGGTCAATGCTCATTCCCCAATGATGACCAGCTGTAGCAACAGGATGAGCAGCCCATAAATCAACATCATTAATGTTCATTGGACCCTCATGGGTAGCCAACATGTGAGCCGGATTATAGTTATCCTTAACTCCTTTTTGAAACACATCTAACGTTGTTTCGCGAACAATAGAAGTTCTTCCCATCACCGTTTGATGCGTCTGAGTAGTTGCAATCTGATATTTCCCACCTGCTGCTTCCATAGAAACATCAGTTGAATAATTTTTCATGCCTTTCATTGCTGAATAAGCATTAAAACCAATCACTTCATTGCTTTTCCCTATTACTTGACCATATCCTACGGCAACTGAAACAGTTCCCGGAGCTTGACCAGGCTGACCTACTACCGGGACGTTTTCATATACCACACCGTTAACGGTAATGTTGATGGTGTCTGCATCTTTTTGCTCACCGTATTCAGTAGCAAATCCCTTTGCTCTAGCCTCAACCGGGTTCATAGCAATATAGTTATCCCAAGTAATTTTAGAAACGGGATCAGGTAATTCTTGCAACCAAGGATTGTGAGATTGATTCCCACTTCCTATCCCCACCTTAGAATAAAATTCAATTTCTAACTCTGATGATTTTATTTTTGCGATGGCCGATACTCCTGAAGCAGAGTTATCGGTAAATGTAGCATTCCTAGATTCCGTGGTATTAAGACTAAAAAAACCGTCCTCTAGCGTTGTATTCCAAAAATCTTCAAACAGTAAAGACTGTGATTGCATTGGAAAAGTAACTGCACTCCAAGTAGCTTTAATATAATCGTAATAATTCCCATCTAATCCCATCCAATACATCAGACAATCTTGCAATTGCTTCGTATCAAAAAGCGGACTAATTGACGGTTGAGTTAATGAATAATGTCCTGCAACGGCATTTTCATCATTCCAAGACTCTAGATAATGAGCGGCGGCTCCAACCATTTTAGCCTCGACTGAAGTTTCATTTGGTCTAGTTGCAAATACAATAGATGTTTTTGCTTTGCTCATGGCTCCTTTGAAGTCCATGTCTGCCGGCAGGTTATAAACAGGATTTGCTCCGTCGATGATTAACACATCTACAGAACCACCTTTTAATTCTTTTACTAAACCTGCAACATCTGCATCCATTCCCTGTCTTTGAAACGATGGCTTATCGATGTTGATCGTTTTACCATAATTCCCTAGCATTTGATTAATAGCAACTACTACATTCTGAATATTTTTATCGTTTGAACCACATAAAACAATAGACTCTCCTTTGTTTGACAACAAATGCTCCGCAGCCATTTTTACTTTTGGTGCAGCTCCAGATTTATTCCCATTTAAATAATTGTAAATAGCAACAACTGTTTTTCCATATTCAGATGGCTTCATCGGCATTCTAACATCTGCGTTAGTTCCGCTCAACGATAGCGAAGCTTCAAATTGAAAATGCTTAGACATCCAACCATTCTCTGGCTTTCTACCTTTAGCGTATTGTGACGTGAGTTCAAGCGAAGATGGGAAACTATTCATAAAGTCAGCACCAATGCTGACAATTGATTTTGCTTTCGACAAGTCATACGTTGGAAGTGCGGCAACACCAAAGCTTTCTTTGTTCGCTTCTAACATTCCGCTTGCAGAAACAGCATCGTAAGAAACGTGCTTAATATCTGCAGAAGGATTTGCTGCTACAAATTCACTCACCAGTTTCTTAGTAGAAGGACTAGTGATGGTATTTGTCAAAATTCTAACCTTCCCCCCAGCTACTATGGCATTAGAAAGTCTTTTCTTGATCGTTCTATTAAATTTAGACCAAGAAGTTGACTCTCCTCCCATTTGAGGAGCTCTGTATCTTTTCTCATCATATAATGAGAGTACAGATGAATTTACTCTTGCGTTAATCGCCCCATTTGTAAGAGGAGACTTTTTATTACCTTCTATTTTAATTGGACGACCTTCCCTCGTCTTTACAACGATATCACAGTAATCGAAACCATCAAAATAGTTTGTTGCAAAATAATTTGCAACTCCAGGATTCGTCTTATCTCCTTTAACCACGTAAGGTATGACTTTGTTAACAGGGGCCTCACAGGCGGCTAAAGAAGCTGCCGTTACTCCGAAACCAAGATACTTCAAAAAATCTCTTCTAGATGTATCTGAACTCTCAAGCACCTCTTTATCACCTAAGAAATCTTCTGCGGGCAGGTATTCGTTAAACTCTTCTGATTTTACCTTTTGGAAAGACGGCGAGTTATTTAACTCTTCTAATCCTTTCCAATATTTTTTATTATTTGACATAAGCTTTATACTGCTTCTTGTTAAATCTTAATAATGACACTTTGAACACTCAATACCTCCCAATTCAGATACGGTGATTGTACCGTCTTCTAAATATTGTTTCTTCAACTCATCAGGAAGTCTATCGTGAATCTCATCATAATAGCCATTATCGGCCATTTGAACCTTAGTTTCTCTGTGACAGTTGATACACCATCCCATTGTTAATTCAGCATACTGCTTTCCTACAGTATACGTTTCAACAGGACCGTGACACTTCTCACAGGCAATTTTCCCAATAGCGACATGCTGGGAGTGATTGAAGTAAACGTGATCAGGTAAATTATGCACCTTCACCCATTTAATTGGAGTTTGATTTGGTCCGTAGGTTTTAGTAACCGGATCAAAATCCAACGCCGCGTATATTTTACCAATCTCTTCTTTTCCATATTCAGGGCCCTCTTGAATATATGTGTGACAGTTCATGCACAAATTTGGGGAAGGAATCCCTGCAGATTTAGAATAAGAAGCACTCGTGTGGCAATAATTACAATCAATTCCATTTGTTCCAGCGTGAAGCTTGTGCGAAAACATAATTGGTTGCTCTGGCTCATATCCTTGAAAAACACCTACACCGAAAGCCGAGTCCCATCCGCCTTTCGCAAATAGTGCCAAACATACAATGCCCATCACTGCAAAAATTGTTTTATTTTGAGAAACTGTTAAGGCGAGCGCTTGTGTTAAGGTAGTTTCTTCAGGCATCTCATCTCCAGAATCTCTGGCATTTGCGGCAGTAAAAATATATTGAACCTTTCTAAGAAGAATAATTAAGATTAAGAACAATACTATAATACCTGCGATCGCATATCCTGACAATCCAGAATCTTCCGCGATCACATCTTCCGTTCCGCCGACTACTGCAGCAGCTACGGTCGGAGCTTTTTCAGCATACACTTTTAGATAATCTAGAATAGCATCAATTTGAATGTTCGTTACAGGCTGAGCCGGCATAATCACCTTATTATACTGCTCATAAACTGCAATAGCTTGCGCATCACCAGTCGCAATTAATGCACTAGAATTCTTTATCCATTTATACAACCACTCTTTTTCGTATTTGTCGTAAACTCCAGCTAATCCCGGACCAACTAGTTGATTTGCACCCGGACTATGGCATGAGGCACAATAGCTTTTGAATAATTTTTCTCCGTCTTCTTGAGCCTGAAGCGATGTTGTTGAAACACTAAATGCCAACAAAAAAGAAAACAGAGCTAAGAAATAACTGGTTGGTTTTTTCAATGATATTCCGTTCATATTTAACTTATTGGTTTTTTACCTTTTAAACCGTTGCGATAAAACTGCTTTTTATCGGATGCAAATTTAACCACAAGTCTCATTGTTGTCCTATCATTCCAGTTAAAATTCAGGCAATAATTGCTAATTTAGAACCATTCTAAATTAATCCTAATCTTTGTTAAATTGCCGAACATACTACTTCATATGAACTTCGTTATCTTTGTTAAAAAACAGACATCAATGAAGCTTATCAGCACCACCACACTCCTTCTGTCATTCATATTTAGCCATGGACAAGATAGCATTCCAGTAGAATTTTCTCCAACTATGACACCTACGATTTCAATAGACTCTTTCCAGCAGGTGACGAATGATTCAACAAAAATAATTTTGGGCTTAGTAGAAAATAAAGACGGAAAAATTAACCTGTTAATAGAAGACTATTTAGCTAACAAGACATTTACCGGGTACCGGATACAAATCTTCTCAAGTTCTAATAACAAGTGGGACGCTGTTCAAGTAAAGTCAGACTTTATACGATCGTTTCCAACCGTAAAAACCTACTTAGTTTACCAAACACCAAATTTTAAGGTTCACGTTGGAGACTATTTGGACAGACTTAAAGCACATCATGTGTTAAACGAGGTTAAAGTTCAATTTCCATCTGCATTTTTAGTGAAAGGAGAAGTTGACCCAAAGCAATAATACTACTTCCTTTTCTCCTCAAAAAACAACTGTAACAAATCTCTACAATCCTCTTCCATTACACCTCCTAAAAGTTCTGTCTTAGGATGAAACAGAGTGGTTTTATCTATGGTTCGTTGACGAGGCTCTTGGTCTCTTGCTCCATAAACCACTCTTTTCAGCTGTGTCCAATAGGAAGCACCTGCACACATAACACAAGGCTCAAGTGTAACATATAAAGTACATTCTTTTAAATATTTTCCTCCTAAAAAGTCAGCAGCCGCGGTAAAAGCTTGCATTTCTGCGTGAGCAGTAACGTCATTTAACGTTTCAGTCAAGTTATGTGCTCTAGCAATAATCTTAAAATCATGAACAACAACCGCTCCAATTGGAATCTCATCTTTATCAAAAGCAAAATTTGCCTCATTTAAAGCTTGCGTCATAAAGTATTGATCGTCGAAAGGCTGAATCATCGCAAAGAATGTAGAGTTGTTGATTGAAAAATATCGAAGGTAAAATTAGAAAAGGATTAAGGACAAAAGATAAAAGAGAAGATAAAAATTAGAAAAAGATGAAAGACAAAGGAAGAAGGATAAAAGAAGAAGAATTACGGCTGAAGAAGAAGAAACAATCACATTTTCCAAATCACTCTCTTCATGCTTTACTCGGGAAATGTATAACATAAATGACTAACGTTGAGTTTTTAACAAAACATAGGTTCCTCAATAAACCATATTCGTGCACCATTCTCAATCACACATTCCACATTCTCAATTCGTAATTGGTTTTGTTAATTTCGCATAAAATTTAGAGCATGCTTAGAACACACACTTGCGGAGAGTTACGAATTGAACATTTAAACGATACAGTTAAGCTTTCAGGCTGGGTTCAAAAATCAAGAGACCTCGGAGGATTAACTTTTGTCGATTTACGCGACAGATTCGGCATTACGCAGTTGACGTTCAATATGGACGATAACCCAAATATCTGTCAGAAAGCTAGAACATTAGGTAGAGAGTTTGTTATTCAAGTTGAGGGAACTGTTATAGAAAGAAGTAGCAAAAACATTAAGATTGCAACTGGTAACATCGAAATAAATGTTTCAGTACTAACAATTCTAAACGCCTCTAAAACTCCTCCATTCACAATCGAGAATGAAACTGACGGCGGTGAAGAGTTAAGAATGAAGTATCGCTATTTAGATCTTAGAAGAAATTCTGTTCAAGAGAAACTTTTTTTGAGGAGCAAATTAGCAAAGGAAGTCCGGAATTATTTAGACAGCGCAGATTTTATTGAAGTTGAGACCCCTGTTTTGATAAAATCTACTCCTGAAGGAGCTAGAGACTTTGTTGTTCCTTCTCGAATGAATGAAGGTCAATTTTATGCTTTACCACAATCTCCACAAACGTTCAAGCAATTACTAATGGTTTCTGGTTTTGACCGCTACTTTCAAATTGTAAAGTGCTTTAGAGATGAAGATTTAAGAGCTGATCGTCAACCTGAATTTACTCAGATAGATTGCGAAATGACTTTTGTAGAGCAAGAAGATATCCTGACTACTTTCGAGCACATGATGCGTCATTTATTTAAATCTGTCAAAGGAGTTGAATTAAAAGACTTCCCGCGAATGGAGTATACGGACGCCATGCGATTATATGGTTCAGATAAACCTGACATTCGATTTGGAATGGAGTTTAACGAATTGAATGATGTAACTCAAAATTTAGGCTTTAAAGTATTTGACGATGCTGAACTAGTCCTTGGTATTTGCGCTAAAGGTTGCGCTACATACACTAGAAAACAATTAGATGCTTTAACTAATTTCGTAAAGCGACCACAGGTTGGCGCATCAGGACTGATTTATGCTAAAATGAATGAAGACGGAAGCATTAAGTCATCCGTAGATAAATTTTACAACGAAGAACAAAAGCAAACTTGGGCCGATAAAGTAGGAGCTCAAAAAGGAGATCTTATTTTAGTGATTTCAGGGGATGTAAACAAAAGTCGCTCTGCCATGAGTGAACTACGATTACACATGGGAGCTGCATTAGGTTTACGGAACAAAGATTCTTTCGCACCACTTTGGATAACCGATTTTCCATTGTTGGAATGGGATAAAGAAACTGAGAAGTTTCATGCGATGCATCACCCTTTTACTTCTCCAAAAGTTGAAGATTTTAACAAGTTAGACTCTGCACCGGCTGACGTTAGAGCAAATGCTTACGACATGGTAATTAATGGTGTTGAAGTAGGTGGCGGATCGATAAGAATTCACAACAGAGCAACTCAAGAAAAGATGCTAGCCTTACTAGGTTTTAGTGACGAAGAAGCAAAAGCGCAATTTGGATTTTTGATGGATGCATTTGAATATGGAGCTCCACCTCATGGCGGAATAGCTCTAGGTTTTGATAGAATGTGTGCACTTTTCGGAGGATCAGATTCTATTCGTGATTACATTGCCTTCCCAAAAAACAACAGCGGTCGAGATGTAATGATTGATGCTCCAGCACCTGTAAGTAGCGAACAATTAGATGAATTAAGCTTAGCACTAAAGGCTCCTAAAAAATAGTAGTATGATACATTCAATGACAGGCTACGGTAAGGCCGAAGCAACAATAGGCAGTAAAAAAATTACCATTCAAATTAAATCTTTGAACAGTAAGCAAGCGGATGTAAATGTTAAAGTTCCTTCCCTTTTTAAAGATCAAGAATTGACCTTTAGAAAAGAAATCGCACAGCAATTACAGCGCGGAAAGATTGAGATGTATCTTTCCTATGAAGCATCAGAGTCTGAAAAAGGTTATCAGATAGACGAAGTTGTTTTCGATCGATATTTCAATCAACTAAATCAACTCAACAAAACATACAGTCTCAACAACGATTCAATACTAAGCAGTATTTTAAAGATGCCTGAAATTTTAAAATCAACTGAAGAGGGCACTATAGACGAAAATGATACTGTGGGTCTATTTAATTTGTTAAAAGATGCCTTGATAGAAATCGAACAGTTTAGAATAGACGAAGGCGCAACATTGGAGGTAGATTTAACCGAACACATTAATAAAATCGAAACTCTGTTAGAAGAGGCCTTAAAGTATGAGAGCGAAAGAACAGAAACAGTTCGAACTAGAATTTTAGCGAACTTAGAAGATGCTCAACAAAAAGATAAGATAGACATGGATCGCTTCGAACAAGAGATGATATTTTATGTAGAAAAGTATGATATTTCTGAGGAGAAGGTTCGCTTAAAAGCCCATTGCGATTACTTCAAAAAAACAATGAACGACAGAAGCGGCCAGGGAAAGAAACTTGGATTTATTTCACAAGAAATTGGCAGAGAAATAAATACACTTGGTTCTAAAGCAAACCATGCACAAATGCAGAAGTTAGTTGTTGAAATGAAAGATCAATTAGAAAAAATTAAAGAGCAAGTTTTAAACGTTTTGTAATGAACAAATGTATTATTTTCTCAGCCCCCTCCGGAGCAGGTAAAACAACTATAGTAAAACGATTGCTGGCTGAAAAGTTTCCTTTAGAGTTTTCTGTATCGGCAACTACAAGAGAAAAGCGAGAAGAAGAAGTTGACGGTAAGGATTACTATTTTTTAGACGTTAGTACTTTCAAAGAAAGGATTGACACTAGCGATTTTATTGAATGGGAAGAGGTATACAAAGACAACTTTTACGGAACGTTAAAAGAAGAAATTGACCGTATTTGGGCTAAAGACAAATCTGTAATTTTTGATGTAGATGTAGTTGGAGGAGTAAATTTGAAAAAATATTTTGGAGAGAAGGCTCTTGCTCTGTTTGTAATGCCTCCCAGTATACAAGCTTTAGAAGAGCGACTGAAAGGTCGAGGAACTGAAACTCCTGAGCACCTCGCTACACGATTAGGTAAGGCAAAAAAAGAACTCATAACAGCTGATCAATTTGATTACGTTATTTTAAATGATGAATTGGAGAAAGCAATTGGAGCTGCTAAACTAGTAATCTCAAAATTTTTGGATGCATGAAAAAAGTAGGTCTCTTTTTTGGAACGTATAACCCTGTTCATGTTGGACACATGGTTATTGCCAATTACATGGTAGAGTTTACCGATATGGATGAACTTTGGATGGTAGTAACACCTCACAATCCATTCAAAAAAAAGAGTTCTCTATTAAAAGATTACGATCGATTGCACTTGGTACAACTAGCCATTAACGACGATACAAGATTAAAAGCTTCCAACATAGAGTTTGACCTTCCCCAACCAAATTATACGTGCGATACTCTTGCCTACTTAACTGAGAAAAATCCGGGTGTCCATTTTTCACTAATTATGGGTGCCGATAATCTCAATCATTTTCACAAGTGGAAAAACCACGAGGTTATTTTAGAGAATCACGATTTGTATGTTTACCCAAGAATGGACTCAAATGAAGGTGGTGAGCTGAAGCGACACTACAAAGTAAACTATGTAGAAGCGCCAGTAATGAGAATTTCGTCTACTTTTATTCGTAATGCTTTAAAAGAAGGTCAGAATGTTCGACATTACATGCCTGCAGAAGTAGCTAAATATGTTACTGAGATGAATTTATACAAAAACCATTTCCCATTATAGCCTAATTCAAATTTACTTGGTCAAATTCAAATCTGAACTTATTTGTCAATAATAAAAATAGCCGGCTTAGCTTCATTTAGCTTAAAATTTATTTGATAAGACTTAAACCCATCAATATCAAAATAAAAAACCCTGTTCTCCGGAATTAGAAAACTAGGAACTTGATCAGTCATTAACTCAATTTTATAAAGTCCCTCAACTTTAGTAAGTTGCCGCCTAAATGATCCATTATTATCTATATTTATAAATGTTACCTCATCTCTTGGGTCAGTTACTTTGATTCTCAAAAGCGAATAATCAAAATTATTGATCCTACTATATTTCGTCTTATTTAGCATAACCCCCCCGTCTAGCACATACTTTTCAGTTAGTGGCACATTTATTACCATATCTTTTGAAAGATTTAGTACAAAATCTGTTCCACTGACACCCGAGTTTGTATTCCCAATAGGGTCAATTTTAATTGTATAATTACCAGTGGGAATATCTTGAAAGAAAGCAGCACCATTATTTTCTGTAATTGACGTTCCTTCGATTTGTTGAAGATTATTTTTATCTCCTTCAATAGTAATTAACACATCAGAAATTACGATTTCGTTGCTATCTCGGATACTATTGCCGTTTTGATCAAAATATAAATTGAAACTAATATCCCTATAACTTAAAACAGGCTGATCAAAGTTGAATTCTTTTCTAATTCTAAAACCTACGTTGGTAAATATAGACTTTGATATTCGTTCTTGATCACTTGAAGAGTACGTTGATATATTAAAAAAAGTAGAGATGTTTATTCCTTGACTTAAATTAAGTTGCGAACCGATGTTACCAGTAAACAACGAAACTTTAGCCGTAGTGTAATTAACATAATTTGCGCTTAAATCCAGCTGAACTTTGTCCTGCAGTATTTTTTTATTGAGCCTATACCTTGCATTAAAGTTAGAAGAATTACTAATATTTAATGCGTTTAACCCTAATATACTGGGAGTAAAAACACCATCACTAAATCTAACTGATAGAATAGAGTTTCCATCTTTCACATTTATTCCAATCTGGGTAAGTCTGCCCTCCTCTTCTCCTCCTTTAATTTCAGGCAAGTTAAAATATGTAGCACCTGACTCAACGAAAGCCGTCAAACTAATATCTTCAATTTTTCCGCTAACCCGAGTAAAAAAACGTGGAGAGGCATAAAATATCATATCGCTTGGAGCGGCAGTTGTAGGATTCAATACATTTGTCAACTCCGAATAGTAATAATGCACACCTGAAGAAATCTTTGTGCCAAAAAATTTATAGTTGTAATTAAGATAGGTTCGACTTATATCTAAATAGTTACTATTTACTAGGCGGCCAAAGAAGGACTCAGAAGGTATATTTTTCATCCTATTAAATATTAGCGAAGCACTACTATTTTCACCAATTTCTCTAAAAACGTTCAACTTTTGTTGCTGAACTGCATTTTGTGAACCGGCATGATGCCTTGATTTTGACATAGAACTTGCACTAAATCTCCATCGATTTATGTTAAAACTATATGCTACCCGAACACCACGCCCGCGAAGAGTAGTATCAGCTAAAAATGTGTTAGAAGCGGTTTGAAAAGTTGTTGAATCGTAATTATTGGCCCGTACAGATTGAGATAATCCAATGGATATGCTGTGTTGCTTAATAGAAGTAGATCCTGAAACACTCCCTTCCATCTTATTAACAAAATTGGTTTTATCAATTGAATATATAAAAGCAGGACGAATGTTTATACCTTTTAAATTAAAAGAACCCGAAGATGAATAACTAGATCTATCGACGAATAGACTTTTCACGTAACCAATACCAACATTAAAGTCTTTTCCCGTCAATAAGTCTGACTTCAATTGCGCGCCCCTACCAAATTCTCGGTAAAAATCTCCACCAAGACTTTGATCTCCAACACTAATAGAAGAGTTACCTTTAGAGTATGACACATCTCCTCTACTAAACCTCCAAATGTCTTCTGCATCACTGTTATTATTAAGGTTGTATAGTAACATGGAATAACGCAATCGTTGTTCCTCTGAAAAGTTAATATCGCCCCATGTTTTTAATGAAAAGCCGGGGTTACCATTCCCTCCAAAATTAAATACCCCAACCTCAAGATTGAAGGGAGTTGTGCCATATCGATTATGAGAATTATAATTATTATCATAAAGATTTGTGTACACCCTATTTTCCTTTACAACATTTTCGTTATTGACCTGCACAAGAAACCTATTCTCGTCTAGTGAGTTTGAGAGAGGCTTAGAAATCGAAATATCTATCACGGTATCTTTAAACCTTTGTAGCTCCACGAATCTATCAAGTGTCAAATCTTCTGATTTCGAATTCTTTACATTGACCTTAAACCTTTTTGAGTAATTAGAATTATTACTAATGAACAGCTTAATGTGTTTTTCATTTTCAAAGCTCAACCAGATTGGATTATCTAGTTTTGATTTAATTAACCAACCTCCATTTTTTTCTACCTTTATAAAGCTCACGGCCTCTAATTGAGATTCTCGATTAAGAAACAAATTCGCAGGTAAGAAAGATGCTTGAATTGTAGTTGTTTTCCCTCCTTCAACTTTACTAGCATCGATAATAAATGGGATAACAATTGTTGTATCCGAATACGGAGTTAAATTAATCGATATACCTCTTGCTCCTAACGGCTTAACAAAGCTACCGGAGTAAAATTTTATTTCACCTTTGAGATTTGTGTTGTTATCATTTTTGATTACCAAGCTCTTCCACAGGATATTCTGACCAACTATAACTTCTTTTCTCTTTTTAAAATAAAAATTAGATGTTATAATATTCGTATTTGGATTCACAGAATCAGGCAACCATCCCTTATTTAGATTTTCAAAAAACTCGTCCTTGTCTATTGAGATTACTGTGGAATCGGTTTCTTGTCCATAGATAGATTGTCCTACTAAAAATAGAAGAATGAAAAAATTAAAAAGTTGGCTCCAACGTATATTCAATTTCGACTGTATAATAGTCTGATGGTTGATCATTTAATTTACCCAAACAATTTATAGTGCCAAAATCAAACTGAGCATCAATTTTGTGAGTAGTCCAATCGCATGGAAAAACAGTACTACTCATTAAGGTTTGATTTGCTTGACTTAGCATGACAAAACCATTAAAAGCTGAATTCACTCCAAACCCAACGTTATTGGACAAACTTATCGCAATTGTATTTAAATCCAAACTATTACCCCCAGAGCCTTCGATTGAAGTGGCAATGCCGTTAGCAGTTCTAAATACTATATCGAATCCCGTAAGACCAGGAGTAGCCGGAGCATTAACAACATTTGCTAAAGTTACTCCAAAAGTTAAAGCACCAGGAATTTCAACTCCATTCGCAATTTCATCAAAAGAATTTACTACTACTTCTACATTAGTCGCAGATAAAACTGAAATCCTTGCTGAGTTCCAGTCTTGCGCAGTTAAAGCGCATACCCATCCAGAATGCAGAAGTAGCAGTATTGTGTTTTTGAATAAAACCTTAAGGCTCAATTGAAATATCTAGTAATACATTAGTAACGTAACGGTCAGGGGCTTGATTTATATCAATAATTGGATCAACTGCTGAAAGCAGCGCGGCAGTAGCCGTGTTAGCCTCCCAATTGATTGTTAAAATGTTATCTAGTATATCTCCTGCATTTGTCGTAACTCCAGTCGCTGCAGCTCTACTACCAACAACCGTAACAGGATATACAGGTAATGCAATCACTGCTGCATTTGCTGTTCCTAGGTCCGTCAATTCTGCACCAAATGTATGTACCCCATCGGATGTAATTTGAAAACCAACATACCCAAGGGCAAGTGTATTAGCAGGATTATCAACACCAATAAAAGTTGCATCTTCAGCTCCCATATTTAACTGCCAAGAGGTAGATGAAGCAACAGTTATTTGTGTATCGTAAATGTCAGCATTTGCAATACCAGTTTCATAATCATCGATTCTATTAAATACGAACTCTATATTCCCTCCGTCAACAACATTAAGTCTAAGAATTTGATTTAGTGTTAAGGCCACTGGAACTACGGCTCTGTCAGAAACTGGCTGACAATAGGAATTCACGGAAAACATACCCGCCATTAAAGTAAGACATACTTTTGTAAAACAATTATTTTTCATTTTTATTTAAATTTGTTAGTAATTTCGCCAAAGATAATGAAAAACATTATATGAAAATGATATGAAAATTATATTGACGCTATTATGCAGCTTTTGCTCAACTCTATTAGCCCAAGACTTCGAGGTTGCCCCAGTTGTTTTAAATTTCACGGCTACTACCAAAACCCCTCAATCCATTGATTTATATATCACAAACCACGACGAAACCCCAAACACCTATAAACTTAGCTTTTCAGACGAATATTTTGGGCAAGATGGTAAAAGACATTATGTTGAAGCGGGATCTACTATAAATAGCTGTTATAAATGGATTTCCTTGGATAAGGAAGAAATATTAGTTGGCCCTGAACAGACAGGTTCAATAACCTTAACTTTGAGCCCAAGTGATCCTGGCGCAAACAAAACTAAATGGCTAACGGCATTTGTAGGTATTCAAAAAGAGAATATTGAAGGTGTTTTTGAAAAAAAATCCACTCAAACCGGTATAAGGCTAATCCCTCGGATTGCGGTGAAAATTATACAGAACTTCAACGAAGAAACCAACGTTTCATTTGAAATTATAGACAGTACAATTTTGTTCAACAAATTAAATGATGTTTTGTCTTTTAAACTAAAAAACACAACTGAGGGAGAGGTCAAACAATTTAAATATTTCTATTCATCTTATTCTGAAACATCAAATGACGAATACCAATCTGCACCGATTACGACTACTCTTTATCCAAATCAGATAAAAAATATAACGTATGACCTAAGTTATTTAAGTACGGGAGCGCATGAATGTTTATTCTTGATTGACCCAGGTGTGTTAGGAACTCTAAAGGCAATTAGAAAACGTATTATTATAGAATGAAGGTAGTAACTCTCTTTTTATTACTCTTATTTCTTTGTCTATCGAGGTTAATCTACAGTCAGACAGACACCGTCATAACCTTCTACGACAGTAAAGCACGAAAAGAATTTTACCTAACCGATGGTGTTATTAAAAATGGACTTTATCAAATTTTTCACGAATCTGGAAAATTGTGGCAAATTGGCAACTACACTAACGGGGAGCTGACAGATGAATGGAGAGTTTATGATAATAATGGTGTTCTAGTACAAAGCTCCAACTATTTCAAAAACAAGCTTCAGGGACAACAAAAATATTATTTCGGCAATGGTTTCATAAAACAATTGCTTTTTTTTAAAGAAGGTGTTTTGGATGGAATTGCACAACTGTATGCTAATCAAGGCTTCCTCTCTAAGAGTTATCTTTCTGAAGAAATAAGTTTTAAGGATGGCATGAAAGACGGTAGATACATAAAATATAATGAAACAGGCGATTCAGTTGTAATTGGTAAATTTAAATTAGACTTAAGATCAGGATCTTGGAGACATTATGATGAGACTGGCAGCCTGGTTAAAGAAGAGAAGTTTATAAATGACATTTGCGAAAACTCGATTTATTATTATGACTCGGGAGAATTAAAAAAGCAGATATTTACCCTTAATGATTCATTAAATATTCAATTTGCTTATCTCAAAACAGGCGAATTAAAGTCAAAATTAGGCTTGTTAAATTCGAGTGCACACGGCAATTACATTGAGTGGTACAAGTCAGGCTTGGAAAAGACGATTGGACAATTTATTGAGAACCGAAAAACAGGGAAATGGGAGTTTTTCCTTGAAGACGGAACAAAAAAAGAATACAGTTACAACTAATAAGCCTCTTTTTAAATTTCAAATAGAATTAAGATTGTACAACTTTATAGTTGATACATAGTTCCATCACTCTTATTATTTATTTCGTTATTTCCTCCTATCTTATAGCAACAGAAAGGTTACAAGACAATTAAAGTTTATGAAGGCTATTTGCTTTCGTAAACACATAGCCTCTTGCAATATCCATTACTTTCAGTTTCTTTTATCACAAATTAGTAAAACAAGAGATCTTTAATATGTTCATAAAGATGAAATTCATGGTACCATCGTCAATTCAATTCGTAAGACAAGGTATTTTGTTTACAGATAAGAGTTCATCCTACATTGATATAGCTGGCTATGTGGGGTTGCATATTACAGAGAAATCGAGTAAAAAGACAGCAGAAGAAACGTTTAAATGGGTTCATGTAACAATCAGCAATGCTAAAAGAAATATTCTAGGTAATTATCGCAAAATCATAGGGAAATATTTGAAATTATATTTAGATGAATTTTGTTATAAGCCGAATAGAAGATATTTTGGAGAAAAACTCTTCGATAGGCTTATAATTGCTAACATTACAAGGCTATGAGCAATTGCGGATATACATAAAATTTTTAACAAAAACTCGACTTAACTGTTATAAAAAAAATAAAATAGTACTTGTATAATCGAAATAAGAACAACATAAAAATATCAACTTCCTAAATCCACAATTGGTAAATATTCATGTATGCATTGATATTAACTTTCTAAATTAGTAATCATTATTACTAACTTTTCCCAACTATTTTAAAACCTTCCCACCAATTCAACATATAGCTTGGTCAAATCCTTTTCTGCACGGCCAGCAATTTCTAGAATATCTGCAATAGATACGGGATGTAAATTGTCGGGATCACACTCATCAGTTAATACAGAAATCGCAACACAAGGTATACTCATGTGATTCGCAACTATAACCTCAGGTACGGTTGACATTCCAACAGCATCAGTTCCAATGGTTCTAAGGTATCTGTATTCTGCCCTAGATTCTAGGTTAGGTCCTGCAACTGGCGTGTAAACTCCCTCGTGTAACGTAATTCCCTTTTCTTTCGCAATAACTTTCAACAAGTCGTTCATTTCCCTATTGTAAGGCTGACTCATATCAGGAAATCTTGGACCCAATTCATCGAAATTTTTCCCTCGCAATGGATTATCCGGAAGCATGTTAATATGGTCATCAATCAACATAAGCTCCCCTTTTTTAAAACTAGGATTTACGGTTCCTGCTGCGTTTGAGATTAACAACTTTTCTATTCCTAGTAGTTTCATCACTCGTATTGGAAAGGCTATTTCTTGGCCAGAATATCCTTCGTAGTAATGAAAACGGCCTTGCATAGCCAAAACTTTTTTACCGTTCAGATTTCCATAAATCAGTTTACCCGAATGAGACTCGACAGTTGAAACCGGAAAATTGGGAATATCAGCATAATCAATTGTTTGTTCAGCGTCAATTTGCAGCGCTAAGTTCCCTAACCCTGTTCCTAATACAATCCCAATTTTTGCATTATCTACTCCTCGAGCTTTAATATAATCTGCCGCTGCTCTTATGTTTTCCATAATTCTCTTATTTTAAATTATACCCAGATTCTTCTAAATCTTCAAGGGTGTCCAAATCTATTAATTCTTTTAATAAACTCACCGATAAATTTTTAAATTTTGCTTGTTGAATCGTTTCACCTAAAACCAACTCTGTACTCCAAGTTATGTTTTGAAACAATTCTGGTTGAAAGCTATTTGTTCCCAATAGGTAATATCCTCCATCGTTAGCAGGACCAATTACAACATCTGAGTCAGCTAGTTTTTCAAAAGCTTCTTCAATGGTTTTGGCATCCAAATCATAACAGTCGCTGCCAATTATTACAACTTTTCCTTCTTCCTTAAAAATCTCTCTAAATGCGGCTGTAATCTTATCTCCTAAATCTCCCTCATTCTGAATGTACTTTGTAAATGCTTCGTTATCCCACGCGTCATTTAAAATTGCTTTTGAGTAAAAGAGGTTCTTTTTCGCATCAACAGCTAAGCATTCACGTCTGCACTTTTCAATTAAATCTTTGTAAACTTCAAGTGCTTTTTCGTCTCCAATTGATACGGCCAAACGAGTTTTAACAGTTCCTAAAACTGGGTTTCTTACGAAAACAATTAGATGCTTTTGCATGCTATGCTACTGTTCCTTTACAACTTGAGCCAGCTCCTGCAGTGCAACCGTAACAATGTTGATTTATTAAAATTGTGCGAGCTGCAAGCTTTTCTAAATTAAAATCATTGATGTGTTGAGTACTCTTATCCGCCACCTTCATACCTAACTGCTGATTAAAGTCGCAGTCGTACATAAACCCATCCCAATCCACTGAAATCGTATTTTTACACATAACTCCATCAACGGCTACGGGATTAAAAGCCATCACAAGCTTTTCCATGTACTCCTCGTAATTATCGCTGGCAACTAAATAATCTAAAAACCTACTAATTGGTATATTCGTTATGGCAAATAAATTATGAAAATGAATGTCAAAATCTTTCTTCAGGTTTTTCTTAAATTCAGCCTCTAACTCCCCTTGGTCACTCGGCAAAAATGCTCCATTTGGATTGTAAACCAAGTCCATTTTCAAATCACTTCCTTCCAACCCATATCCAACAGCATTCAATTCTTGCAATGCCTTAATAGACTTTGCAAAAACACCGTCGCCTCTCTGCGCATCAGTTTTGCCAGCCTTATAGTAAGGTAAGGAGGAAATCACATGAACATTGTGTTTCTTGAAAAAATCAGGCAAATCATAATACTGCTTGTTGGCTTTTATAATTGTAAGGTTTGACCGTACAATAATTTCCTGAACACCAATTTTGGTTAACTCTTCAATAAACCATCTAAACAGGGGATTCATTTCTGGCGCGCCGCCTGTTAAATCAACTGTTGGAATGTTATTTACTTTTAAAATTTCTATGCAACGTTCCAAATGATCTTTGGTCATTATTTCCTTTCGGTCAGGACCTGCATCGACATGACAATGCTTGCAAACTTGATTGCACATGTACCCCAAGTTGACTTGAAAGATTTCTAACTTATTTGGCTTTAAAGGGAATTGATTGAGAGGCTTAAGCTTGTCAACGAAAGTTGGTAGTTCCGTTTTAAACGGCTCCCCTGCTAGTACCTTCAATTGATTCTCAATTATTGCCAGTTTTTTCCCACTGGCTTTTAGAGATTTAATCATGTTATTTTATTGAATTCGATTACATCGATTGTTTTTTCACTTTGTTTATCATTTGAACACTGTGAACTAAAGTTGCTCCACCTTTGATGGCGGCCGCCACGTGCACCGCTTCCATCATTTGCGCTTCGCTAACTCCCCTTTTTAAAGCATCTTCTGTGTATGCATCAATGCAGTATGGACATTGTTCTGAGTGGGAAACAGCCAAAGCAATTAGCGCTTTTTCTCTAGCAGTTAACGCTCCCTCTTTGAATACTTCTCCGTAATAATCAAAGAATTTCTCTGCTAATTTTGGCTCAAATTCGGCGATGTCTCCAAATTTCTTTAAATCCTTTGGGTTATAATATGATTTTTCCATTTCTCGAAAATACAGCCTTTTCTTTATTTGTTGATGTTCCAATTGTATTCTTTGAAACTAATTTTATCAGAAGTTAACTTTATTGTAGAGTACCTATTTAAATAATCTTCCACACTTCCGTTTTTCGTAAAGTCATCTTTGTACCAATCAAATAAACCTGACACTTCTGCATCATTTGCAGAAATGCTGTTTTTTGATGGATTATTAATAAATTCTTTCGCTGCATTTTCTAGCTTTTCATTTAGTCCGTCTGCAAGGAATGCTGTATTCGAAAGCTTGGGACAGGAAACTGAAGCACAGTTTACAGCAAAATGAATTCTTGGGTCAGCGTATTTTTTACGAAGAATGTCATGCTCTATATTATTCAGAGAATATTTTTCTCCCTTAATCTCAATAAATTTTAAATCCCAAGCTTTACCTCCATTAACATTCATAATAGATTTGAGGGGATAGTTGTTTAACACGAGCTTTACTGTAAATGCATTATAAGCGTTAATCCAATAAGCCATAACATCATTTCTAGTCCAATCTGAGCCCGGCTTTGTTACAGAAAGTGCATTTAAGTATAAATCCAGTGCAGCAACATTTCTTTTAAACCCATCATAATTCACATTTCCCTGAATAGAAACATGCTTTTGCAGTAAATTGTTCCAAGGTGAGTGATCAAATTTTGGCTCCCCGACACTCGCCACTGAAACAATTGCAAGTAAGAAAATTGAAATGGTGGTAGCAATTTTTTTCATGTGCTATTATTTGGTGTATAAAGTTAGCAAAAGCGATAAACTGTTAGTGTCAATTTTATGACATTAATTGCGTGAAAACAAAATACCCCAATTGTTAACGGTTTTCAGAAATAATACCTGCCAAACTATTGTATGTATTTGAAAGTTGTTCAGATAAGTTGGAAGGATCCACCCATACTGCTTTTTCAATCGCTTCTTCTTTTTGAGGAACTAACTGCTCATTTCCTGAATAATCCATTCTAAACCAAAAAGTAGTCTTCAAAAACAGCTTATCCTTTTGAGCATATATATGATATGTATTGGATAACCTTTCCCCTATACTCAGGTTGGTAATGCCGCACTCTTCCTCTACTTCTCTAACAGCTGATTGTTCGGGTGTTTCTCCTGCTTCCATTTTCCCTTTCGGTAAATCCCACTTACCCAGTCTGTAAATAAAAAGAAGTTGTCCTTTTGGATTTCTAACTTTACCTCCAGCTGCAGAAATTAACGTAAACTGGCCTTGAAAAAGTAACCAAAGACTCTCTGCATTTTTGGAATTCAAAAATATATGTTGAACAGATTCTTTCTCTTTAAACAACCAATCTACAACAAAACTTAGATCTTCAACATAGGGCTCGTTCAATTCAAAAATAGAATCGAATTGTTGATTACTTTTTCGTTGTTCTCCGATAAAAATCGAATGCTCGTCAATAAAAACTTGATACATTTGCACGTATGCAAATTAACAAAGAAACAGCGAAAAATGTAGCAGAATGTCTGCTACAAATAAAAGCTATTGAACTTAATAGGGTTCAACCTTTTACGTGGGCATCGGGATGGAAGTCTCCAATTTATTGCGACAACAGAAAAACACTCTCTTACCCTAAAGTGAGAACGTTCATCCGTCAGAAGTATGTAGAGACAATTCAAGGAGAATTTGGAGAGGTAGACGTTATAGCGGGCGTTGCGACCGGAGGTATTGCACAAGCTGCTTTAATTGCCCAAGAAATGGAACTACCTTTAATCTACGTTCGCTCCTCTACTAAAGGACATGGTTTGCAAAACATGGTTGAAGGAGCGGTTCAAGCAGGACAAAGAGTCGTAGTTATTGAGGACTTGATTTCTACAGGAATGAGCAGCTTAAGAGCTGTGGAGGCTTTGAGAGAAAAGGGGTGCCAAGTAGCGGGAATGGTTGCTATTTTTAGTTACGGATTTGAAACAGCAGCTAACAATTTCAAAAAATACAGTTGCCCCTTACACACTCTTAGCGACTATACATCAATGATTGATGTTGCCGCTGCAGAGGGCTATATTAACGCCGAAGATATTAACTCATTAAAAAGCTGGAGAAAAGACCCAGCTAATTGGAATGTATAACTATGACTACAATAGAAACCGAAAAGAAAATTTCACCGAATAGTCCCGAGCAGATTTTTGCTTTCCTTAACGACATGAACAACTTTGAGAAGTTGATGCCTGACGGAAAGATAGATAAATGGGAGTCAACAGAGAACCAATGTGAATTCACCATTAAAGGAATGGCGCGAATTGGTTTGAAGAAAGAGACAACCAGTCCACCGAATCATATAAAAGTTTCTTCATTTGGCAAGGTACCTTTTACTTTTGACTTAGACATTAATCTAAAGGAAGAGGCTGATCATCAAACAGAAATTAGCATTGTTTTTAAAGGAGACATTAATCCATTTATGAAGATGATGGTTGAAAAACCACTGACCAACTTCTTTAATTTTTTAGTGAGTAAAGCAGCAGAAGCAAAACTCTAATCTAAAAATTGCAGCTGCTTAATATCGTAACTCTTTAATTTACCGTTTTTATTTACTTGCAATTTCCCGTTTGGCCGAACGCCAAGTATTACACCTAAAAACTCACCTTTATCGTCCACATATCTTTGTGGTGTCCCAAGACCAAATAGATAGGATAAATACAGTTTAACTACGTCCAATTGTCCTGATTTGTATTTTAAATAGTTTGACTTGAATAGTTCTAAAAAACTAGTTAATGCTTTGTCCATATCGACGTTCTTGTTTAACTCCTTTTTCAAAGAAGTAGCTAATCTTGAAAATATGCTAAAACCAACCTGATTTACATTCAACCCTATTCCAATTACAGAATGGCTTATTTCTTGACCTTGGATACTATTTTCAATCAACACTCCTGCAATTTTTTTTCCATTAACCAAAATGTCATTCGGCCACTTTATTTGGACTACAGATACTGACATACTGTCTAACCACTGACGCAGGCAAATTGCAACAAATTGGCTCAACTCAAACTGCTTTTCAACAGCAAGCTTCGGAGATATTATTATACTGAATTGTAGGTTTTTACCTTTTTCAGATTCCCAGATTTTCCCCTGCTGTCCCTTGCCTTTTGTTTGAAAGTCAGTGACAATTACTGTACCCGTAAAACCTTTTTTTTGACGGAGCAATTCAAGGGCATAAATATTGGTTGATTTGAGTGAACTTAGACGGGTAAATTGAAAATTAAAATCGCTTGAATCCATTTACTTTAAAGGCCTTTAGCCTACAAAGAAACAAAAAATTGAGTGTTTAATTTCTTATTTTTACTCTACTACAGGATAAAATTTTATGGCGAAAGCAAAAAAGCAGTTAAATGCAGACGAATTGGCAGGGTTAATTGTCAAAGGAATCCAAGAAAAGAAAGGCGAAAACATTGTAACACTTGACCTTAGAGGTTTAGATGGAGCCGTTACGGACTATTATGTTGTTTGCGAAGCAAATTCAACAACTCAAGTTGGAGCGATAGCAGATTCCATTGAAAAAGAAGTAAGGGAGGCCTGTGGCGAAAAAGCTTGGCATGTGGAGGGAACAGAAAACCTAGAATGGGTGTTAGTAGATTATGTAAATGTAGTAGCGCATATTTTTCAATCTGAAAAAAGAGAATTTTTCAATATTGAGGAACTTTGGGCAGACGCTAAGATAAAAGAAATACGAGCAGAGTATTAAAACACAACATGGAGAATAAAAATAAAAAAGGTGCACCTTCACCTCAAAAAGGTAGCCCAAAGAAAGGGGATAAAAAACAATTCAATTTTTACTGGATCTATGGAATCATTGGAGCTCTTTTATTAGGTCTTCAACTGTTCCAGATGGGTGGCGGCGAAAAGCGAACTACTTGGAATAATTTTGTTAACGAAATGCTGCGAACCGACGAGGTCGAACGCCTTTTAGTAGTAACAACCAACGGAGAGTCTAGAGTTGACATATACATTAAATCTGAAGCACTTGAGCTTGAAAAACACAAAGCTGTAAAAGAGAATAGTGGCGGCAATATGGGAGGCAGAACAGCTCAATATTATCTAAAAATAGGAACTATAGAGCAATTTAACGATGATCTAGACAGAGTCCAAGCAGGAAAAGCTGAAGAGGAACGAGTTGCTATAGATTATGAGACAAGGACGAATTGGGCCGGAGATTTAATTGGTTGGCTGCTTCCAATTGCTATCTTGGTTGGGTTTTGGATATTTATTATGAAGCGCATGGGCGGCGGAGCAGGCGGGCCAGGTGGGCAAATTTTCAACATTGGTAAGTCAAAAGCAACGTTGTTTGATAAAACAAAAAATGTCAAGGTCTCGTTTAAAGATGTCGCAGGATTAGCTGAGGCAAAAGTTGAAATTGAAGAAATTGTTGAATTTCTAAAAAACCCAGAGCGGTACACAGAGCTTGGAGCAAAAATACCAAAAGGAGCGTTGTTGGTAGGACCTCCTGGAACAGGTAAAACACTGTTAGCGAAAGCTGTTGCCGGTGAAGCTCAAGTTCCATTTTTTAGCCTTTCAGGCTCTGACTTTGTAGAGATGTTTGTAGGCGTCGGGGCGTCTAGAGTGCGAGATTTATTTAAACAAGCAAAAGAAAAATCACCAGCCATCGTATTTATTGATGAAATAGATGCGATTGGACGAGCTAGAGGTAAAAATATGGCTCAGGGTGGAAATGACGAAAGAGAAAACACATTAAACCAGTTACTAACTGAAATGGATGGTTTTGGAACCAACAGTGGAGTAATTCTATTGGCTGCAACAAACCGTGCAGAGGTTTTAGACAAAGCGCTCTTACGTCCAGGTCGTTTCGATCGCCAAATTAGTGTTGACTTACCTGATTTGAATGAAAGAATTGAAATATTTAAGGTTCATGAAAAACCTCTAAAAACAGATGATACAGTAGACCTTCAATTTTTAGGAAAACAGACCCCCGGTTTCTCCGGAGCAGACATTGCAAATATTTGTAACGAGGCGGCGTTAATTGCCGCGAGAAAAAAGAAAAAGAAAATTGGACACCAAGATTTTCTAGATGCCATTGACCGTATAATAGGCGGCTTAGAGAAAAAGAACAAAATTATTACGACTGAAGAAAAAGAAGTCATTGCTTTTCACGAAGCAGGACATGCTGCTGTTAGTTGGCTAACCAAATATGCGAACCCTTTGGTAAAGGTTACAATCGTACCCAGAGGTCGTTCTTTGGGCGCTGCTTGGTACTTGCCAGAGGAAAGACAAATCACAACCAAAGAGCAAATGCTTGATGAAATGTGTGCCGCTTTAGGTGGAAGAGCCGCAGAAGAGATTGCCTTTGGGAAGGTTTCAACAGGAGCTTTAAGTGATTTAGAGAAAGTTACGAAGCAAGCATATGCGATGGTTACTGTTTACGGCTTAAATGACAAAATCGGTAACGTTAGTTTTTACGACTCTTCAGGTCAAAGTGAGTACAGCTTTAGTAAGCCATATAGTGAGAAAACCGGTCAGATTATCGACGAAGAAGTAAGTAAGATGATCGAGGAAGCTTACGTTAGAACAAAGGCAATTCTTGCTGCTAATAAAGATAAACTGGCCCTTTTAGCCAAAAAGCTCCTAGAAAAAGAGGTTATTTACAAAGATGATTTAGAAGCAATTTTTGGAGAACGTTCTTTTGGTCAGAAAAGCAGAGTTGATACTTTAATGGAAGAAAACGAAGAAGCACAAGCTAAGGAGAAGAAAGCTGATAAAAAATCTGACACAAAAGCTAACGTTACTGAGGATTCACCGGAAAGTGAAGATAAAAAAGCATCTGAAGAAGAAAAAGCAACTCCTGAAGAGGAAAATGCAGGATAATATTCTACTTTTAATGTATGTCAAAACACTGGGTTAAAATTTACTCAACTACTCAATTGCACAAAGCTGAGATTGTGAGGGCGGTTTTAGAAGATCACGATATTACTACTACTGAGATGAATAAAATGGACTCCATGCATATCCATTTGACAGTTGGTGAGATAGAAGTATTTTCTAGTCCTGATGATGCAATAAAAGCAACTCACCTGATAACAAAGCATGATTTGTGAGTAATTTTAACGAACGACTTCTTACCGGAATTCTATTTGTAATTGTTTTGCTTGGAGCTATTTATCAAAGTGAACTTGCATCATCAATTTTGTTCTTTGTCATTATTTTACTTTGCCAAAGGGAGTTCTATAGTTTCTTTAAGGCAAGTGAAATAAAACCTCAAGCACTTGTAGGAGTGTTAGGAGGACTCGGATTTTTCTTAGCCTCAGTTATCGCGTTTCAGGCAAACCTTAATTTCAATACCTTATTCCTAATTGTTCCATTAATTTTCTTTGTTTTCGTTTTAGAACTATTCAGAGAGAGAAAGGAACCTATTGCGAATATTGGATATACTATTTTAGGCATTATTTATGTTTCTGTCCCATTCACCTTATTGCATCAAATTTCGTATTTCAACAACTATGATTTTGGAACAAGTTACAATTACGAAGTATTAATTGGATACTTTTTTGTGCTTTGGGCAAATGATACTGGAGCATATTTAGTGGGTCGAAAGTTTGGCAAAACAAAGCTATTCGAGCGAATCTCACCTAAAAAGACTTGGGAAGGAGCTATTGGTGGACTGTTTTTTGGACTACTCCTAGGGTATATAAATTCCCAAATATTCAACGGCTTAGACACCTTAACTTGGATGGCTATTGCGCTTATAGTGGTTGTATTTGGTTCCTTGGGAGATTTAGTTGAATCCTTATTTAAAAGGAGTTTAGGTATCAAAGATTCAGGTAAGATATTACCAGGTCATGGAGGAGTGTTAGACCGTTTTGATGGTATTTTTATTTCTGCACCAATGGTATATACTTTCCTGAAGATTCTAAGTATCTGGTAATATGCGGCAAAAAATTTACCCTTTTCTGTTTTTGATTTGCTCAATTTTTGCTTCATGTAAAACCTTTGAGCCAAAAGCTACGCATGCTGAACCTGTGGAAATTAGATTCAAGTCTAATACTGTTATAAAGGTTAAACCTCTTAGTACGGAGAAAACACACGAAGGCGGAGTAGATACTACTAAGCTTATGGTTAAATAAATTTAAGCGATTTTAAGAGAACAACCAGTCAGTGGTCTTTTGCTTTTTGTCACTTTTAAAAAATTTGAACAAGATTTGTGGAACTAGGTTATCTTCAAATTCTAATACTTGCTATAACCATCTTTTATTACTCACGACTGCATATTTTTCCAATCTTGTAACCTTTGAATTATGGATTGCTATGCCCTGAACAAAAGTTTTCATACTCTCAAAGTCTTCAAACACCTCACAAAGAAACAATAGCTTTACTTTTTTCGACAGAAGGCCTCATTTAAAAAACTTGAGGCTCTTGAAATACTTCAGACCCATAGTCTTTAATCGCATTAACGATATAAAGATTTATGTTTTCGGAATGCTTGATGTCCATTTAAAGTTATTTATTTAACGAATATAGCCGGGTTTTCTAAATTGAAAAGATTTTTTAGCGCATTACAATTATTCTGTATTTCTCAACCGTTTTATATAAAATAATTTACCGTAGAATGTTTAGGATTAACACGGCTACGGTGCATTTATTTTTGTTGTGATAACAACGAGTTATGACGTTGCTACCTATTTCTCATCGAATATATTCGAAAAAGGAAAGTTTCTATTTCCCACCGATCGTTTACCAGGGTTCAAGAACAACTTAAACGTATCATTTACTTCGTTTTTTGTTCCATTGCCGCCATTACGCCATTGTTAAAGTCCTATATACTTAGCAATGGATTTCTACCAATAACTACTTTCTATTAGATCGAATTTACTTCATACTCAATCTAAAATGTATGTTGCCAAAACAAAAAAATTGACTGTACTTCCCTGTTGCCAAGCTCTCAATTGAATTCACTCGCCCCAGATTACATGTATTTTATCGTATTATTTATAGGGTTTTCTTAAAATCTCAGATACTTCGTAAAACTAGTGTATTCTCCAAATTCAGCTTCAGTAAGTTTATTCTAAACTATAGTATTATTTTAAGCATTCTTACAAAACCATCCTCCTACTACTATCCAAATCATGGAATTGCTACAATGCGCAAGCACCCAAAGTTTTCTAACTGATATTTCTATCTAACAAGACGCAACAACCTCTAATTAAAATATTACCGCTCCACTTTGGCAATTCTAAGTAAGTAGCTTTCATACCTCTTTTCCCTTGCCTAATTTCTGAGCTTCTCAATGCCCTAGGTTCTCATTCCAAACCTTTATAGATTTAATACCTCTGCAATAAGAAACAGTTATTCCAACTTCGTCTCTTGCACTGTCTATTCCAATAAAGCCTTCTTTCTGTTTAGCCAACCTTTCCATTTCAACAGCCATTTCTGCATATCCTTCAAAATTTGACAATTTCGAAGTAAATATCACAGCATAATATGGTGAGAATTCTGTCGAGCTCACAGCTTAACTATTTGTCTGTTTATCAATCGACTCTTCATGAATAGCATAATATAAACTTGAAATAAACTTATCGCTTAAATTCAGGGTCTTTCCCGACTTTAGAGTCCGCTTTAATATCTCCTGCCATCGCTGCAATTGCAAAATCGTAACTTGATTTTCTTTTTTATAAACTCCTATCTCTTCTGAAATATTCATTCGTTGAGATAATAATTCTACGATAGAGTCATCAATTCTGTCAATCTTAGACCGCAATAATTCTAACTGATTTTGAAACTCTATATTTTTCGACTTTGCACTTTTAAAAATTAAACTACCCCATAGTTCCTTGAGTTGAAAAGGGGTAATTTGTTGCTTGGCGTCGCTCAATGCTTTTTGCGGGTTACAATGAGTTTCTACCATTAACCCATCCATATCTAAATCTAGAGCTCGTTGCGCCGCATGAGGTATTAAATCAGGATTCCCGGTAATATGACTAACATCACAAATCAAAGGAATTTCAGGATGGTCCGTTTTAAACTGAACAGCCAAATCCCAGGAGGGAGCATTTCTGAACGGTTTGTTGTCTGCAAGATGAAAACCACGATGAATAGCACCTAACTTGGTAATACCAGCCTTCGAAATTCGCTCTACCGCTCCAGACCACAAAGAGACGTCAGGGTTTAATGGATTTTTTACAAAAACTGGTACATCTGTTCCTTCTAAAGCGTCCGCAATGGCCTGAACAGAGAAAGGATTCACCGTTGTTCTTGCTCCTATCCACAATATATCTATTCCTGCCTTTAAGCAAGCTTCAACATGCGATGCATTTGCCACTTCTGTTGTTACTTGAAAACCAAACTCTTCTTTTATATCTACAAGCCATTTTAACCCTTCTTCACCCACTCCTTCAAAAGTATTTGGTCGGGTTCTTGGCTTCCAAATGCCTGCTCTAAATATAACATTCGAAAAATGCTCTTTTATTCCGACTGCTGTTGCTCGCAACTGTTCAGGACTTTCAGCACTACAAGGACCAAAAAATTGATATGGCCTATTACCACTAATCCAGGATATATTGTTAAGGTTTGATTCGCTAGTCATTAAAAAATATCTTTTATTTCTAACAAACTACCAACAACAAAAGTTGCCTCTTCTTCTTTTTGAAGATCTTGGGTAAAATAAATTTGATCCATTCCTACTGCTTTTGCCCCTAATATATCCGATCCATAATCGTCTCCTATCATAATGCTATTTTCGGCGATAGCTCCTGACTTTTCGAAAGCATAGTCAAAGATTCGTTTATCCGGTTTTCTATATCCCAATCCATCGGAGACTATAATCTCATCAAAATAGTACGCTAAACCACAGTTGCCCATTTTTACTTGCTGTGCTTCAACAAATCCGTTTGTAATAATGTGCATTGTATAATTCGGCTTCAAATAATCCAACACTTCAATAGAATATGGAATTAAATTTGATTTTGACGAACACAACTCAACATAATCATCATTAAATAAAAGCGCCAAACCAGGATTATTATAATTGAACGTTCTAAATGTGCTGTGAAATCGTTGTAGACGTAATTCGTCTTTGGTAATTTGCCCCATTCTGTAAACCGCCCACAACTCATGATTGATTCCCACATATTCTTGAAAGAATTCATCGAAACCCACACCCAACTTCAATTGCAAACTGTGCTTATCATATAAATCACGAATAGCTTCTTCAGAGTTTTTATCAAAGTCCCAAAGTGTGCGATCGAGATCAAAAAACAGATGTTTGTATTTTTTCATGAACCAAAAAATAGACTCCAACCAGAGGTTAATATAAACGACCAAATTACGATACAAGCAAAGAAAATTGGCAAGGTTTTTTGTGCTCTCGGAAAATAATATGATGCCAATATTGCTCCAACGGGTATGCTCAAAATCAAAGGTGTTAAAACCGCAATTCCCAGCAATCCGTACTTGGATTTAATCTTAATTATAAGTCGGTTCCGTTTATTAAATAGTTTTTTCTTTTTGGGTTTAAAAATACTACGCCCCCATGAAACAATAAATTTACCAGCAAAAAAGAAAAGTAAAAACCCAATGTAGCCTCCAGAAACGTGGATTAAAATAGTTTCTAAAATTCCGTGACCATCTAAGAGCGCCATGCTTGGTGCAAAAAAGAATTTTAGCGTACTAAATACGAGTAAGCCAAACATTTTTGATAACTCGAGCACTCTTACTCTTTCGGTCCGAAGGCTAGGTCACCTGCATCACCTAAGCCAGGGACAATATAAGACTGAGCTGTCATTTCCTGATCTACTGCCCCAATCCAAATCGTGCAATTAGGTGGCATATTCTTCTTGGTAAACTCCAACCCTTCAGCACTAGAAATTAGCGACACTATATGACAGTGTTTAGGATTTCCTTTTTCTAATAAGGCTTTATACGCAAGCACCATGGAAGAGCCGGTTGCCAGCATAGGATCGGAAAGTATAATCGTTTTTCCCTCGATAGAAGGGCAGGCTAAATATTCTAATTCAATATCAAATGTACCGTCTTTATGGTGCTTTCTGTAAGCAGAAATATACCCATTTCCTGCTTTATCCAACGTATTTAACAACCCTTGGTGCATTGGCAGACCAGCTCGCAAAATTGTAATTAATACAGGTTGATCTGAAAGTAGCATATCTTCAGAAACACCTAGAGGAGTTGTAACTTCTGTTTTAGCATATTCCAATTCTTTCGAAATTTCGTATGCAAAAATTTCACCACAACGTTCTAAATTCCTTCGAAAACGTAAACGATCTTTTTGAATGTTATGATCTCTTATTTCCGATAAAAATTGATTGAAAACAGAATTACTTTCTTCCGAAAGGATACGAACGTTTGGCATATTTGATATTTTTGATATACAAAGTTAAGTTTTTAAGGTCTTCCATCTTTCATTGAAATGGCATATTCGACTACCTTTTCATACACTGTGCGCCAACCCATCCACTCTCCTTCATTACTCAGACTTTCATTGTGCCAAAGGCTAATGAATGTACCTTCTACAGCTTTTACCTCATCTATAATTTGCTTGCTCTGAGAAATAGCCTGTTCCGGCGAAAGATTCAAGTAATATTTGAGGGTAGCTTCCATTACATGAAAAGGAAATACAGTTAACTTACACTCTACTTCTCCGTCCAAGTCATAAAAAGGATAGGGGGTGCATGTTCCTGCTCTAAAGCCCAACTCAGAAGCAAAGCCCATGGTGTAGTCTTCTTCAATGTCCGCTTCTAATAAATTTCTATACGTTTCTGGTAAGCTCAGCTTTAAGAAATGCTGCCTACTGCGTTTAACATCTGTTTTGATGATATCTTTTAAACGATTAATTTCTACTTGTAGCTTAGATAACTGTTTGTTAGAACCAAAAGAAGGATGAATTCCTAAATAAGCATAGTCAGAAATAGACTTTATCAAACTCTTAAAGTACCTGTTTTCAAAAGATAAATTTTTATCATTTAAGCCATAATCTCCTATTAAAATAAAGTAAATAGCTTTATAATTAAACTTTCGTTGAAGGGCCAACTGATAATCGTAGGTATCAAAAGGATCTTTTTTAACACCAAAAAGCACTTGACATTGGCTTCCTAACTTAGAAAAATCAAATGTCAGCAGTGTTTTTCCCAAGCTCCCAATAGTCCGTAGAAGCCCTTTGTGCTTGAATGCATATGCATTGTCTATGTCTAAAGTTGGAATATAATCATACTTCCTCTCAGGAAATTTAAGTTCTGAAAATTGTTTTTGTAGAACCCCCTTCAACAAAATCATCCAACGATCAACAACAGCGACTTGTAAAAATCCTTCTTTCGCCGCCAAACTATCTTTGGCCATAAACCGATCATACTGATCTCGCATATGAGGCAAGTACTCCTCGTAACGACTCAACATATAAAAAGTAGCTGCAAAAACATCAAAAGGAAGGGTATCACTTCGAACCGGGAAAATAGTTGGTGTATTTAAATACAACTTTGAAGGCAAGGACTGCTCAGCTATACCAACTTGCTCCAACAATCCAGCAGAAGTAAAATTAAATTCATCCCCTATCGGTCTTGAGAGATAAGAGAATTTTGGGCGATCCCATTCCTTAAACTTTTCAATGTCTGAAGTTAAAGTATAATCAACAGAGAGGTAGCTTTTAAAAATTGTTTTAAAAACATACCGATTTCTTGGAGTAATTTTTTGGACGTAAACTAACAGCATATTAAAGTAGGCCTTCGTCGGCAAAACTAAAGTATTTATTGTTGGCAATTATAATGTGATCAAGTACTCGAACGTCTAAGACTTTTCCCGCCTCAACATTTTTTTTCGTCAACATTATGTCTGATTGACTAGGTTTTAAGCCGCCTGAAGGATGGTTGTGACATAAAATAATTCCTGTTCCCAGTTTCTCAATAGCTGGTTTAAAAATCATTTTTGAATCAGCAACAGTATGGGTAACTCCACCTGTGCTTATACATGCCTTATGGATAACTACATTACTATGATTTAACACCAACACCCAAAACTCTTCATGTTTTAAATCGGCCAACAACGGAGCCATTATGTCGGCTGCATCCCCTGATTGTTTGATTTGTGGTCGTTTGGGAGCATCAGTTGATTTCCTTCTGCGGCCCAGCTCTAAAGCCGCCGCAATAGTTATTGCTTTGGCTTCTCCAATTCCTTTAAACCTCATCAACTCTGCCAAATCAGTTTTGCCTAGCTCATTTAGGTTATTATCTACTGAAGCTAATATTCGTTTAGAAAGTTCTACAGCAGATTCTTCAGTGTTACCTGAACCAATTAAGATCGCAACCAACTCTGCATCACTTAGTGTTGATTTCCCTTTCAGGGCAAACTTCTCCCTAGGTCGATCCTCTTCAGCCCAACTTTTAATTGATAAACTACCTTCATATACCATTGCTGCTAAAGTTAACAAGAATTTATAGGTTTGGAGTAGTTCTTGTAGGAAACGAAATCAAGAATTAAACCGTCTTAACAACAATGAAACTAGGATTCAAACAGCTTTTACCTCTTTTCCTTCTAACAGCTTGCCACCCTTACCAAACCTACCAAGAAAGCTTGCGCGAACCCGAAGGCATTAAAACACTTCGCCTTTCGAATGGTGAGTTTTTAACCACCCCCGACAGAATCGAGGAGTTTAAAAATTTAGAAAAACTATATTTATTCAGCAATAAAATAAGAGAAGTAGCTCCAGAAATTGGAGGGCTTAAAAGTCTAAGGCGCTTGGTACTCAGTAATAATGATATTGATTCATTGCCCCCTGAAATAGGTCAATTAGAAAACTTGGAATTTCTTTCATTGAGTGGAAATAACTTAAAACACCTGCCTCCTGAAATTGGGAATTTAAAAAAATTGAAAATCTTGAAACTTCAATTCAATAACTTTTACACTCTCCCACCTGAAATACAAGGCCTAGAAAGTTTGATTGAACTCTACATTGATTACAATAACTTAACTCATTTACCACCTGAAATTGGGAATATTCCAAATCTAAAAATTCTCTCTATTACGAGAAACAACCTCAACCACATTCCGAAAGAAATAGGAAATATCATCTCCTTAACTGAATTAAATCTTTACAGAAGCGGAGGCGCCTTGCAATTACCAGCAAGCTTTTGTCAGCTTAAGAATTTAGACAATTTGTACCTTGACGAGACTCAAATAATACCAATGTGCTTATCATTTGTAGTTCGACCTAATTTTAAAATTCATCGATCGAGTTACTAAGATTTTGGCTTAAATATATGAAATCGATACCCTAAGACCAAAGACCTTTCTAAGTACCATATTGTTTGCTCAGCGTGCGTATCAGATTTGTCAGACTTTGGTGTTATCGCAATGTCCCACATACTCGCAAATCCTCCCTGTAAAGTAGTTCTCACAAAAAACCTATTGCACAACATAAGTTCAGGAGCTAAAAATACTTGTGCTCCCATTCCTGAAAAGTGCGGGCGATCATCATTCCTAATACCAAAGGTTTTAGAGTTAGTCCACGGCATTGCGACCCCTAAACCTATTCCTGAAACTAATTTAAGTCCAAGCTTTTCTTCAAATATAGAATACAAAACATCGTGGCGTTCTAAATTAAAATTTAACACATTGAATCCATCTGAATGCTCCATTTTTAGATAAAAATTATCAATAGTAGCAAAGTCTCCATTTACTAGAGAACCATAATCAGTAGAAATATCCGGGTGAGAAGAAACAGATGGATCTATGTTTCCTGAAAATCTTGCAGTAGATCCATTTTTCGTCCTGTACTTCATGTGATCCCAACCTGCAGCAATGGCATATTTATCATTCAAGAAGAATCCAACCCTTATGTTAAACTGAGGAATGGTGAACAATGTAGGGTTATAATAATTTTCACCAAATCCATTCTGAGGTAGATCTGTTCCTTCTACATTAGAAAGCGTAAAATTATATCCTGGTCCCTTCCAAGTAATGTCATTTTTAGCGTAAACACTTCGATTATAACCCCAAAAGAAAAAGAATTTATGCTTATTGCTTGACAAAGAAAAATCTTTCGTTGACGTACTTTCCTCTTGTGCAACTCCTACACTTCCCAACAAAATAGAAAGTAAAGTCAGAATAAATACTCTCACTTAGTTATTTTTGATTAAATAGTTTTCCAATGCAGAATCAAATTCATCCTTTGCTGCTGCAACTGTTCCGAAACTTTCCCCATCAATGCGCATCGCTTTGCCTTTGACACTGCCCAAGTTGGTAAATCCGACTTCCTTTGCAAGCGTTTCAAATTTCTCTTTGTTTTCAGCTTTTACCGAAACAACCACTCTACTTTGTGCCTCTCCAAATAAGTAAGCATCTTTTCTAAAGTTAGCATCTGTTGAAACCTCAAAACCTAGGTTATTCGGCATTGCTGACTCCATTAAAGTCATAAATAAACCACCATCTGCACAATCATGGGCAGAGACAGTTAAACCTTTTTTAATCAGACTCTTCAAGGTGTCTTGAAGTTCATATTCCGTGTCTAAGTCAAAATACGGGGCGGGAGAGTTTTTCTCTTTGTGGTACGCATATAAATACTCAGATGAATTTATATCGTTTTTCGCCCCTCCTAAGAGGTAAATTAAATCACCTTCTGCTTGAAATGCTAACGTTGTTATGTTCTTCTTTGAAGGCATAATTCCCATCATACCAATTGTTGGTGTTGGAAAGACCGGAACATCCACACCACTCTGAGCACTCTGATTATAAAAACTGACGTTTCCGCCTGTTACAGGAGTCTTAAACTTTAAACATGCTGCACTCATGCCTTTAATTGCGCCTACAAACTGCCAATATACTTCCGGGTTATAAGGGTTTCCAAAATTCAAGCAATTTGTAATTGCAGATGGCTCACCACCTGAACAAACAATATTTCTTGCTGCTTCAGCAACAGCAATTGCACATCCTTTTTCAGGGTCTGCATGCACATAACGCGCGTTACAGTCTACGGTAAAAACCAATGCCTTGTCGGTACCTTTAATATTTACAACGCCTGCATCAGTTGGTCTGTTGGTGCTCATATTTATGGTTCCCACCATGCTATCGTATTGCTCCATTACCCATTTTTTAGAGGCAATGTTTGGATGGGTCCATAAAAATTTAGCAACTGCTCTTAGGTCTTTTGGTTCTTCAACTGAATCAATTGAGAATTTTTTATTTTCTTGATAATACGCAGGTTCTTTATATTCTCTTTCGTAAACCGGAGCTCCACCACCTAGTATTAGTGATTCGGCAGGTACATTTGCGACCTTAATACCTTTCGCAAAATACTCTAGTCTTCCTCCTTCAGTTACCTCTCCAATTTGCTTGCAATTCAAATCCCACTTGTCAAAAATTGCTTCAACCTCAGCTTCTCTTCCTTTTTTAACTACGACCAGCATACGCTCTTGCGACTCTGATAATAATATCTCAAATGGTAGCATTCCTTCTTGTCGACATGGCACTTTATCTAAATCGATAATCATTCCGAAGCCTTCTTTACCCGACATTTCTGAAGTTGAACAGGTAATTCCTGCCGCTCCCATATCTTGCATTCCAATTATAGCATCTATTTCGGTTAATTCTAAGGAAGCCTCTAATAATAACTTTTCTTGAAAAGGATCTCCTACCTGGACTGCAGGTAAATCTTCCATTGAATCTTCGTGAATATCTTTAGACGCAAAAGCTGCTCCGTGAATTCCGTCTTTCCCGGTGGAAGAGCCAACAATAAAGACAGGATTTCCTAGACCGTAACTGGTAGCAGAAATCATACCTCCAGTTTTCATTATTCCCGCAGACATCGCATTTACTAGAGGGTTCGTATTGTAGCATTCATCAAAAAACAATTCACCACCAACTACAGGTATGCCAAATGAATTTCCATAATCCCCAATTCCTTTTACAACACCTTTTACTAACCACTTTGTCCGATCTAACTCAATATTACCAAACCTCAACGAGTTTAATTGAGCAATTGGCCGGGCGCCCATTGTGAATATATCTCTATTAATACCGCCAACTCCCGTTGCTGCTCCTTGATAAGGCTCTAAAGCAGAAGGATGGTTGTGTGACTCGATTTTAAAAGCACAGGCCAACCCATCTCCAATGTCAACTAATCCGGCATTTTCTTCTCCAGCTTCCGCCAGCATGTGTGGACCTTCCTTTGGCAATGTTTTTAACCATTTAATAGAATTTTTGTACGAACAATGTTCTGACCACATCACCGAGTAAATACTTACTTCAGTAAAATTGGGCGTTCTTCCCAAAATCTCTATAATTAGTTCAAATTCTTCCTTCAGTAATCCTAGCTCCATTGCGGTTTCTAGACTTGCTTCTGCTAAATGGTTTTCGGTAGTTTCCATAGTATTTAAAGGGCAATAATGTGTGTTACAAAAGTAACTTTTTTTAAACAGTCGTAAAGCTCAAATACAAGTTTTATTGCTTCATATTTTCAAGAATAGACTACTTTTGATCTCTATGTTATTGGGTTATTTCTCTTTTGTCGCACTCTTTCTTCTTTTTCTATTTTGGGTGAAGAAAAATCGGCTATTTCAATTGGGCAAGCTGTCTTGGAAGTTTAGCTTTGTCGCATTGTTTCTAAAAATTTCAGCAGGCTTCGCGTTGTGGTTCATTTACACCTATTATTATACCAATCGTATGAATGCTGATATTTATAAGTACTACGATGATGCCCTTCATCTCTTTAATTCTACTCAAAAAAATTGGCCTCTAAGGTTTGAATTACTCTTCGGCTTTCAAAATGATTCCACTTTGTTTCCTATTTTAAAAGACACCCAATTTTGGTACAGTTCATCAGAGATTTTTTTCAATGACAATCGTACCATGACTAGAATACATTTAGCTATACTCCACTTTTCGGGAGGACTTTATTCGTTTCACGTGCTCTTTTTTGCTATTTTATCTTTTATTGGATCTTGTGGAATATTTCAATTCTTCAGAAAAAGCAGCAACCTCTCTGATTCTATTTTATTTGCCTTTTGCTTCTTAGTCCCTTCTTTTTTATTTTGGAATTCAGCTCCATTAAAAGAAACTGTTCTGATTTTTGGATTGGGACTTTTATTGTTTGGCATTGCAAACATTTCAGAAATTAAAAGCTTTAGAAATTTTACGCTTCTTACACTAGGCATACTCACCCTGCTCAGTCTTAAAATCTACATTCTTTTTGCCCTAGTTCCCGGTTTATGGTTTTGGACGACCAGCTTAAACAAAAGCAAAGTAAAAATTCGAATGCGTTATATCGGGATTCATATTTTAATGGCATTGTTCCTATTTTCTTCAAAAGCAAGTACTATCTTGGCTGACAAACAAGCACAGTTTAAAACGTTAATTCAAGAAACCAATGCCAGTAGTGCTATTGCTATTTCACCTTTTGATTCATTCTGGAGTCTACTCATAACTATACCACAAGCTCTATTTAATGTACTTGTTCGACCAATATATCCAACAACTTGGAACTCCCTCTCACTTCTTTCGGCCGCAGAACATCTATTTCTTATTAGCATTTTAATCCTTCCACTTATCTGGAAGAAAGCAACTTCAATAACCGAACAAAGATTAGTCCTTTTTTGTATTTCATTTGTACTTGTTAGTAGTTGTGTCATAGGACTTACTGTTCCGGTTTTGGGTGGTATTGTTCGCTACAAGGCACCTTTACTACCTTTTTACTTATTGGCCATTTTTACAGTTGTAGATTTATCCAAAATATCTCCCAAATTATCATGAAAAAATTTCGTTGGCCTATTCCCGTTTTAACTTTACTATTTATGAGCTCTTGCTATTATACTGAAACTGCTGATATCTTAATACATAATGCCAAAATTTACTCAGTAAACAACAACTTTGATGTCTTTGAAGCAATGGCAATTAAAGACGGAAAAATTATTGACCTTGGACCAAACAATGAGCTAAAAAACAGGTACGAATCAAAGGAAATTATCGATGCACAGCTTCGAACAATTTACCCGGGATTTATCGATGCGCATTGTCATTTTTTGTGGTACGGCAATACTTTTAACGAAGTCGATTTAGTTGGATCAAAAAGTTGGGAGGAGGTTTTACAAAGAATTGAGGCATTCTCAAAAACGAATAGCAATGAATGGATTATTGGTCGAGGTTGGGACCAGAATGATTGGGCGAAAAAAGAATTTCCTACGAATGAAGAATTAAACAATCGCTTTCCTGATAAGCCCATTTTTTTAACGAGAATAGATTTTCATGCAGCTATTGTAAGTAACAGAGCTCTGCAGTTGGCAGGAATAAATGAGAATACTACTATAAGCGGTGGAGTTGTTGAAGTTAAAAATGCTACGCTTACCGGACTACTAGTTGACAAGGCAATTCCGATGGTTTCGGATATTTTACCAAAAATGAATCCGAAGCAAATGGGTCTTGCTCTAATGAAAGCGCAGGAAATGTGTTTTGCTAAGGGCTTAACCTCAGTTGCCGATGCCTATATGGAAAACGAAGTTGTTCACCTCATAGACAGTATGCAACAAAGTGGCGAGTTAAAAATGAATATTTACGGCATGCTGGTTCCATCGGAAGAAAATAGAAAAGAATTTCTTGCAGTTGGACCGTATGTTACAAATAAGCTAAACATTCATGCATTTAAATATTTTGCTGACGGCGCTTTGGGCTCGAGAGGAGCCAAACTAATCGATCCGTACCACGATGAGCTCTCTAATAGTGGCTTATCAACATTAGACTCTGTCGCATTTTTGACCGACTTAGAATTAATGTACGACAAAGGTTTTCAGGTAAACACTCACTGTATTGGCGATGGAGCGAACAGAGAAGTATTAAACGCTTACGGTAAAATTTTAAAAGGAACGAATGACCGCCGTTGGAGAATAGAACATGCTCAAATCATGAATCCAAACGACTTTGAACTGTTTAGGAAGTATACAATTATTCCTTCGGTACAGCCCACACATGCTACCTCGGATATGCTCTGGGCGGAAGAGCGAATAGGCGTAGAACGAATGCAGCATGCTTATGCGTATAAACAACTCCTTAATGCAAATGGTATTTTAGCATTAGGAACGGATTTTCCTATAGAGGATATTGATCCGCTAAAAACCTTCTATGCCGCTAGTATACGAAAAAACGCTGAAGGAAACCCAAAAGAAGGATTTCAAATAGACAATGCCTTAAGCCGAGAAGAGACATTAAGAGGAATGACAATTTGGGCTGCAATGGCAAATTTTGAAGATACCATAAGAGGTAGCATAGAGAAAGGAAAGAACGCTGATTTCATCATTCTAAACCAAGACCTTTTGGTAATAGAGGAGTTTAAACTACTTAAAACAAAAGTAATTTCTACCTATGTGGATGGAAAAAAAGTTTTTGGGCAATAAGAAATTACTTCTAAAATTGAATTTCTTGATATTCAAAAGGTATCTCTAATTCATGCTCCACAAGCTCTCCAACAGAAAGAATATCATCATCTCCTTCTTCGTATTTCCATTTCACTTTAAAGTTCTTACCACTATCAAATAGCGGCTTAAACACTAACATTAACTCCACTAATTGCTTTTGGGATGCTGAGTTCAAATACTCTATTTCGCAAATCAGTGTAGTTTTATCAGCCGGATTTTGGCAATACTCTTTACTCCAATTTATAATAGGCTTGTAGAAATCAATAGCATCTGCAGGATACGATTTTCCACACAAATACAAAATACCTGTTTCATGATTGAAATTAATTTCAAGTGTTTGTAAAAACGACTCTATATTAAGTATTTCCATAATTCATTTTTAATTCAATGCTCAGCCAATACTCTCCTTGATCATTTTCTGACAAGGAATACTCAACTTCGGAATTTTTTAATTTCCTTAGCATAATTAATCCCAAACTCCCACCTTTAAAAAGTAATTTTTTATACTCCCCCTGCAATTCTTCTCTAGGCAAGTTAAAAACTTTTTCAAAAACTGTTTGAACTGCTAATTTATCTTCCGGTTTAATACTATTACATGTTTCAATTACAATTTGTCCTCCCGAATCCTTCAAACAAATAAAAGAATGAGGAGAATTATCATTAAAACTTCCTTCGTTATACTCAGCGATATTCTGCACAATTTCAACAAAAGAAGAAAACACAGACTTAAGAAATTTTGAATCTAAACTTCCAAAGTGCTGATAAATAAAATTATAACCCATTGTCAAAAACGAGTCAGCAAAGGCACGATTTACCGGTCCCCAATATTCTAGTTGGTCCTTAACGTAAGGCAGACTGAACAAATCTTTCTTATGCTGTATATCATTTTCAACATTCATATCAACAAAATTAATACTTTAACGTCGAACAAGACGAATCGTTTGTTCACAAAAAAATAAATGGTCTCAAAATATTCTCAAAGTGTTAAAGTTGAGCGTTAAAATCTCTCAAATAGATTGTCGTTAAATATCAATTAATTGAATGAGAAAAATCCCCTATCTAATCAATCGCTCCAAAATACTCCCATGCATCGGAAATTCCTCTATCAACGATTTATCTGCCATTTCAAAATCATTAAAGTCGAAACCAAAGGAAACTGTGCAGCCAACAAGTGCATAATGTCTATTACTTTTTACCTCAGAAGCAAACCAAGTGTTTCTTGGCACTAGGTATTGCAAAACTTCTCCATTCTCGATATTTCTCCCTACTTCTTGCGAAGTGTATTTACCATTACCATCAATCATGTGAATTGTAATTGGGTCTCCATCATAAAAATGCCACAACTCGTCAGATTTTATTCTATGAAAAGCTGAAAAACTTTCTTGTCCCAGCAAAAAGTAAATCCCAGTAGATAAATTACGTACAGCATTGGTCTTCTCTCCCAAGTCTTTTAAATTGACCTTGAACTCTGAACGATAGGTCTCTTTGTAATATCCTCCTTCCGGATGTTGCAATAATTTTAGCTTTTCAATCCAATACTTCTTATTTTTCATGCCACTAATTTATTGAAAAAGACAATAAAACATATTTTGGTTTTATATTTACTGTAAATCTTTTAAAATTATGCTAGAACGAATTTTTGACCTGCACTACCACCAATTAAGCAATTACCCTAAAAGTGATGCACTTAACGACAAAATTGACGGTCAATGGGTTTCTGTTAGTACTGAATCGATGATTGAACAGGCTGAGTCTTTAGCTTCCGGATTTTTAGAGTTTGGGCTAAAACGTGGAGATAAAGTTGGACTAATTGCGAATAACCGATCAGAGTGGCTAATTGTGGACCTAGCAATATTAATTTCAGGGATGATTAGTGTTCCTATTTACCCTACAATTACCGTAGAAGATTACGAATACATTTTAAACAACGCAGAAGTAAAGCTTTGTTTTGTTTCTGACCACGACCTATTTACTAAAGTAAGCTCTGTACAACCAAAAGTTTCATTGTTACAAAAAATTTATGCCTTCGATACCTTCTCAGAATGCGACCATTGGAGTACTCTTCGAGATTCCGGAAAAGGAGAAAATAAAGAAAAAATTGAAGAAATAAAAGCAGCTGTAAAGGGTGAAGACTTGGCAACATTAATATACACCTCAGGAACAACAGGACGTCCAAAAGGGGTCATGCTTTCTCACACCAACTTAGTAAGCAATTCTTTAGCTTCGAGAAAAAGATTACCGTGTACTAGCGACTCTAAGTCCCTGAGTTTTTTGCCACTTTCCCATGTATATGAACGTATGATTAGTTATCTATACTTCTATGTTGGAACTTCGATATACTATGCTGAATCGTTAGAAACAATAGGAGACAATCTTAGAGAAGTGAAGCCTCAAGTATTTACTGCAGTCCCTCGTCTTTTAGAAAAAGTGTACGATAAAATTGTTGCTAAAGGAGCAGATTTAACAGGAGTTAAAAAAGCAATGTTCTTTTGGGCATTGAAACTTGGACAGAGATATGAGGTGAATGGAGCAAATGGAGCTTTTTACGAATTTCAACTAAAACTTGCCAACAAAATTATTTTCAGTAAGTGGCGAGAAGCACTTGGAGGAAATGCATTAGCAGTGGCTTCCGGAGCTGCGGCACTGCAGCCAAGATTAGCAAGAGTATTCCTAGCAGCTCAAATTCCTGTAATGGAAGGATACGGATTAACAGAAACCTCTCCTGTACTAGCTGTGAACGAAGAGGCAAATGATGGTGTTCGCATAGGAACTTGCGGCAGACCGCTTGATAACGTAGAAATTAAAATTGCTGAAGATGGCGAAATCCTCGCCAAAGGCCCCGGAGTAATGCAAGGCTATTACAAAAACGAGGAAGCCACTAAAAGTGTTTTTACAGAAGATGGTTGGTTTAAGACCGGAGATTTAGGAACA
>CAJJAT010000015.1 GCA_905182175.1 Flavobacteriales bacterium UBA1494
ATACTCACCCTGTAATATCGTTTTCTTCCTCGAATTCACTAAGTCTGACCCTAGATAATAGTCGAGTCCATTTTTTAATGGTACTAATCCGTAAACTATATTGCTGATCTACCAACACTCTAGTTAGATAAGAATAGTAACCTATTTTTTTACGATTCCGTTGGAATTAAATTCAATCAAATTATGGTTCCCATCTTAAAACAAATAGTTATCCTTTATTCATAAGGAATAACATGTTGATATTGTAACCCCTAATAACATATAGCTCATTAAGTCTATTGCGCTGAAATTACTGTCATATATCTAAAATACTTGGCTTCAGTCAGACCTGTTGTGATTTTTATTGGAATTATCATTCGTAACAACACTAGTAATATCTTCCTGAGCATAAAGCTAAAACCTGCCTTTGCTTCGCCCCTTGACTTCGGTAAAATGTTTTGAATTTTATTTTCTACTATCCCTTCAGCCCCATCATGACTAAATTAAGTGGTAAAACACTTTCGATCAAATCTAATATCCAGCATACTATTATGTGCATTCAATTTCTGAAGCTTTATGTTTTCATTTGTAACTATTATAGCTTAACTATAAATAAAAAAACAGCCCCATTCATATCTGTAACATACTTAGCATCCAATTTGTACTCATCAAAACGCGTAAATGAGCCTTACATTACCTCCTGCTTATCAGTTTTACTAGATTCTAAACCTTTGTACATTTAACTATACGGGAAGCTAATAATCCTAACGTAACCGCCATTATCTACATTTATATCTATAAAACCCTCATAATGAAAATTGGTGAACAGGACATAATTATCGCTTTGGCTTGAAACGGAATTACTGAGAAAAGATGTTGTCCATGTTGACACAGTTTAATAAAAAACATGAAACGTACAGATTTATAGTATTTGCCTATGACCCTATGGAAATAATCAATTTGATTGAATAATACTCTAATTTTATTACTACTTCTAATAATACGGAGAAATCATTAAATACACAATAACTCCAGTTACCGTTACATAAAGCCACAGAGGAAGAGTAATTCGAGCGATTTTTTTGTGCTTATCAAACTTTTTAGATAATGCACGGCTAAAGCTAATCAGTACTAACGGCACTATTGCAATAGCCAATGCAATATGCGTTAGCAATATGACTAAGTAAATTACTTTTATCATTCCCTCCCCTCCGAAAGGGGTAGATTCAGTAAGAGCATGATACGCTACATAGCTTAATAAGAATAAAACTGATAATACCAAAGCGGATAGCATAATCCGCTTGTGCGTCTCTTTCTTACCATTCTTAATAGCAATAAAACCTGCGACTAATAGTATTGAAGTAGTACCATTAAGAAATGCGTTTAGCATAGGTAAGTAGTATACTTCCTCCCCAACAGTAAAGTTCTTTGGTAGCAAGTACAATATTATTACCAAAACCGGAACAACTACCGACAGTGCAATGATTAGCTTCTTTGAAGCAGGTGATGATAAATCCATAATTCTATCTCTTTTTTAAAGGAGCATACTCCTCTCTGTACAAGATTTCTATGGCATCCATACAATTATCAATATCTCTTGTACTAGTTCCATCAAAGATACCCCTAATTTGACCTTTTCGGTCGATTAGAAAAAAGTTCGTTGAGTGCAAAAAGCCACCTTCGGCATCTAAATCTTTCATGGCATTTGCAAAATAACCGTTTCTGGCGATACTTGCTATGCTTTCTTTAGATCCGGTAACAAACTCCCAAACCGAGTCAATTGAATGTACCTTTTTGGAGTATTCATAAAGAACTCCAACAGTATCATGCTCAGGATTTATAGTGTGCGAGAGTAATCCGAAATCGTTTCTGTCGTAGAAATGCTTTTGAAGTTCCAACATGTGTACTGCCATTTTAGGACAAATAGTAGGGCAAGTTGCAAAAAAGAAATCTGCTACATAAATTTTACCTTCATAGTCTTTACTTGTAACTTTCTCTCCTAAGTGATTAGTAAACTCAAAGGAAGGAATGGAGTGGTATATAGTATCCATACCATTCTCAGCCAAACTTTTTGGACCATAAATTGGAGGTGCTTTGAAATTGTGAGAACCTGAGTGAAGAATAAAGAACGCGACAGTCGGCAATAGAAGAATGCACAGTAAGATAGCTCCTTTCTTCACAACTTTGTTACTCATAGAAATTTATTTATATCAACCCATGTATATCGTGAACGTAAATTGCTTCAGTAAGCATCATCACAATTAAATATGCCACCAATACTAAATAGGGTAACGCAACCGCGAATATAAAGTTTTTATATTCGTGTTTTAAATGCATGTAATATGCTACAATATAATATGCTTTTATTAAGGTAAGAATTATAAAAGTCCATTTGACAAATGCCCAAGCCAAGCCAATACTTTGCCAAGACAACCCCAAGCCAACTTCAACTCCGGTGATCCCTAGTAGCACCCAGAATATAACCCAGATGATTTTTCTTTGTGCCTTACCCTCAGCTTCTGAATGATGTTGCACGTACTCTCTTGTTCTATCGAAATCCATATCGTGAAAATTCTATATCGTTATCTAAAAATTATACTAGGTAGAAGAAGGTAAATACAAAAACCCATACTAAGTCTACAAAGTGCCAGTATAATCCTACTTTTTCAACCATTTCGTAATAACCTCTCTTCTCATAAGTTCCTTTAATTACATTCACGAATATTATGAAATTTAATACTACTCCACTGAAAACGTGTGTCCCATGAAAACCTGTTATAAAAAAGAAGAAGTCTCCGAATAAAGGTAAGCCGTATTCATTAACTGTAAGGTTAGCACCATACACTTCTACTCCATTTTTCATCATCGAAACAGCCTCTGCACCTGAAATCATTATTTGTTCCTTCCCAGGTAAATAGAATGAATCTTTCGCTTCATTAACCCACTGAACAATAGTGCCATCGACTAATTGTAAGGCTCCTAACTCAGTTCCATGGATAAAGTGATACCATTCCCAAGCCTGCGAACCTACAAACACTAGACCACCAACGATCGTCCAAGCCATCCATTTTATAACAGAATTCTTATCCATTCTGTGGCCCGCTTCTACTGCTAAAACCATTGTCACAGAACTCATAATAAGAATAAAAGTCATTAAAGCAACATACAACAATGGATGATCACCATGCATGAAAGGAAAGTGTGTGAAAACTCTCTCTGCCACTGGCCAGGATTCGACAAAACTGTGTCTCATGAATCCATACGAAACCAAAAGACCTGAAAAAGTAAATGCATCAGATACAAGAAAAAACCACATCATGATTTTGCCGTAACTGATATTAAAAGGTGAAATTCCTCCACCCCAGAGGGTATTTGAATCAACAGTAGGAGTGTGTCCTGCCATAGTGCTATTGTTAAATTATCATTCTAAAAAATACATACAAATAAATCCACATTGCCCCCATGAAGTGCCAGTAGGTGGAACACACCTGCAAACCTAATAAATTTTCTGAGTTATATCTACCTTTCATCGCATTAAAAATGACTATAAATAAAGCAATTATTCCACCTGCTAAATGCACTAAATGTAACCCTGAAATTATATACACAAATGATCCCGAAGGATTGGATGATGGGCCTGTGAGAAAAATTTCATTATCAACTAACTGCCCAAAACCGGAAAGTTGTGTGTAAACAAATGCCAATCCAGATGCGAGCGTTAACCACAAAAAGGTTTTCACCATTTGTTGGTTGTCTTTTTTTGCCATGTATAAAGCAGCAATAATAAAAATACTGCTTATACCTGCAATTATTGAACTAAGCAAAAACATATTTGGCATCTCGTAATTCAACCATACCCCATCTCCCTTTCTAACAATCACAGCACTTGTAAAGCCCGCAAACATCATAACTATACTCGCCATCCCAATCCACAAAAGAGGCTTCATTACCTTCTTCCTCTTTTCGTCTTGAAAATCTTTTTCGCTTAATGAGAACTGATCTTCCATATTTTAAATTTTATCGATGTACCATGCCAATAAAACCATTGGCACATATATAAAAGAAGCAAACATCACTTTTGTTGCTGCTTTGTCCGATTTATTTTTAAAGAGTTGAATTGAGGGATAAATCATAATTCCTCCTGCAATAATTATGACTACCAATGCTATGTTACCTGTAAAACCAAACACAACCGGCAAAACACTCACCAAAAGTAAAAAAAGAGAATACAGCAAAATCAAAAATGCTGAAGTAAAGTCTTTCCCCCCTTTTGATGGCAGTAAATAGAATCCGGCTTTTGCATAGTCGTCACTTGCCTTCCAAGCAATTGCCCAGAAATGCGGGAATTGCCACATAAATTGAAGCGCAAATAGCAAACCTGGCTCCAAACCAAAATGGCCTGTTGCCGCGACCCACCCTAACATTGGAGGTATGGCTCCAGGAAAGGCTCCAACAAATACCGCCCAAGGTGTTTTTTGCTTTAATGGAGTGTAAACTGCTACGTAAAGGACAAGAGATATTAACGCCAATACTCCTGACAATGGATTCAGCAAAAACCACAAAATCAGAACTCCTAATCCACCTGAAACTCCAGCAACAGCTAGCGCTTCATTTTTGGTCATTCTTCCTGTAACTAACGGCCTAACTTTCGTCCTATCCATTAGCTTATCCAGGTCACGTTCTATTATTTGATTGTACCCATTTGAAGATCCTGTGACCAAGAAACCTCCCAAACACAGCCAAAATAAATCAACCCAAATAACAGAATCAACAGCAATGAGATATCCTAAAATTGCAGAAAAAACAACCAACGAGGCCAACCTTAGCTTAAAAAAAGCTGCATAATCAGCAATTTTATTTGCAAAAGTTGTGGGTATAGAAAGCTGTTGTTCTGTCGTCAAATCCATAAAAGATTAGGCCATTTTTAAGACTGCAAAAGTACGCAAGGAAGTTTAAAATTAATTGTAGATCAAAAAATTATTAAATGACCACTAAACCGTTAATTAACATAAAAAGCAAACACTTCACCACATAAACAGTTCCTTCAATAGTCGAGATATTTATTAAATAGATTTGAATGAATGCGAAGCATAAATAAATTATTATTTGTGTTATTTCCCACATGCGTTTCACCTCTTGCAATATAAGATGCAGAAACGGTTGTATTTAATTTTTGTGATAGTAAGTAAGATACTGAAACCTCAGAAAAACGAATTACAAATTTATTCCCCTGAGTAAGCTCATTCTCATACTCCATCGCTCGGGTAACATTAGATAATTGAACGTTCTCTCCAAAATTTTGTCCAAGACTCGAGCGGCCTTGTTCACTTTGATGGTAATTCAATGCAAAGTTCCATCGTTTAACTTCATAATTAATTCTCATTATAAATTCGTGAAAATTTGCTCCTAATGGATGTGCAAGAGAAATATTATCATTCGAATACGCTTGCGTTGAATTACTATGCGCATAAGTGTATGGACGAACCATGTTAAACTCTACTCTAGCTTGCAAGCCCTTTACCTTGAATAAATCAAAAGCTATCCAGCCCAATTGAATTCCATATTTATTTCCCCACCATCCTGAAAGAATCGAATCGTTTGGGTTTCTCCATTGGTTAACATCGGCTCTTAACGCGCTAAGCAAAAACTCATCAAATAATAATTGAGCGTAAAAGACATGAATCTTCCCCAATGTTAGCTTTAGGTTTGCACCAACCAATGCGTTATCAGATGAGCCCACTGAAAATTCTACCGGTCGATAAAAAATAAAAGGGTTAGCATAATTTGGATCAAAACCTCTAGTATAAGTCCCCTCTTTGGCTCCCCATATTATTGTTTCAAACAGACCAACATTTAACCATTTAGTCGCTTTCCAGTCCAAATAATGGGTAGCAGTGTATTTTTTTTCATAGAACTCGCCCCTCCCCTCAACGTTATAAATATTTCTATGACTAGCAAAGAGATTTGTGTACTGAATTTTCCAAAATTTAGTTTGTATTTTTAAATAGGGTGAGGCGTTTGCCGCATCTGATAGCAACAATGATCGATAACCATCTCCAATAAAATTCCTACCGTAACCAGCTTCGAGTTCAACATATTTATTTGGTGTATAATTTACAAAAGCAGACAAGTAGGTACTCCCTGCTCTTCCACCAAGAGCACCTGAAGCCACGCTCATTCCTGGAACAACTTTATTTTTATTTATAAACGCACTTTGATATGCGCCGTACCGCTGCTTGTTGAACAAATAACTAATTCCAGAATGCCACTTCTTGTGTCGAAATTGAAACTCCAACCCTACACCGACCCCTTCTAGTTGACTCTGTTCTTCATTTTGTAAACCAAAGGAAAAATCTATGAGCGGTCGAACAAAAAACTGGGTTGAATTGCTTGATATCCTATTTACGCCAATGTACCCGCTTAAAGAATCGGAGTACGTGTTTTTAAAAGCTGAATGACTGGCTGACTCTTTAAAATACTGTCGTTTGACTTCATTATAACGAAATAGGTTTCTATCATTAACTTGCTGAGCATATGCAGTTATGTTAGCGACAACAAATACAATTAGAGCTAAAAAACGCATATTCTACTTACTTTTTGACTTCGCAGGAATTAAGAATAAAGCACCTAAAAATGCGAATACAATTGCAGACATAATTAGGAAGGTTATGCTTGTATTCATTAACGGAATAATAACGGCATAAGCAATCAAAACCGTATTGAATAAATAAATTATTCCAACTGTTTGGGCTTGATTCAATCCTAAATTTAGCAATCTGTGGTGAATATGGTTACTATCTGCTATGAAAGGAGAAAGCCCCTTAGCTATTCGTATCGTGAACACTCTAAATGTATCAATTAACGGATAAGATAAAACAGCCATCGCAAAGATTGGTTTTGAAATGTGCTTCATCTCTTCTGGAACCCGAGAAAAATCAAATTCAATTACTTGAATTGCCAATACGCAAACAATGAGGCCTACAGTCAAGGAACCAGAATCACCCATAAATATATTTGCTGGATAAAAATTAAAGCGCAAAAACCCTAATAAAGCTCCGGCTAAGGCAAAAGCAATAATGGCATCTACCATAGAACCCGCCAATAAAAACCAAATCCCGAATGATACAGAAGCGATACATCCTACACCTCCTGCCAGTCCATCTACTCCGTCTATCAAATTAAATGCATTGATGACAACTACATAAGTAAAAACTGTAAGTGCAATACTAGCCCACTCTGGAATCTCACGAATCTCAAAAATACCATACAAACTAGTTATGCGGATATCAGCCATTAGCGTCATAATAAACGCTACCAATAAGTGACCTAATAATTTTTTAGCAGCCGCTGTGCCAATAATATCATCTTTGATTCCAATAAAGAACATCACCAATATACTTGGTATTAAAAATTTCACATACCCAATATCCTCAGTAGGGTAACAAATCATGAATGAAAAAAGTGTGCCAGCAAAAATCATAACGCCTCCCATTGAAGGGATGCTCTTGGTATGCAATTTTCGGCTCTCATTAGGGTCATCAAACAAGTGCTTTAATTGGGCAACTTTAATGAATGACGGTGTAGAGAGCAGGACAATAAAAAAAGAAATCATGATGGCTAATGCTATCTCCATAATGTTACGTTATGATAATGTGAAGTTATGATAATTTGGATTAGTAATTAAAGTATATGTTCTGCAAATTAGTGCTTAAACCGACATAAATAAAGTTGGAATTTAATACATACCCGCCCCCGCCAATTAGTGGTTCAATTTGAATCATTGACCTGGAGATATCTGCTCGTCGAACCTGAGTCCCAACGTGGATTGTAAAATTATAACTAGGATTGACAATAAAACTTTGTCGAAGATCAATGTATGCAACATCTACATCACTATTTAAAATGGCATTTGCACTGACCCTACTTAACCACCTATTTTTTTGAAATTGAGCAATACCTAAAAATTCATCAGCATCAAAACCCGCGATTGGGTGCGCTAATGATTCATTATAATGAGAGAATAAATTAACTCCACTTTGAGCATTAATTTGATTGTATTCTACCTGAAGCATTACATTTTTATGGAGATAAATCTTTGTTCCTAGCTGAATACTTAACACACTAGATTGAAGCACCGCTTGACCATATAACTGAACTTGCCTCGCTAATTTATAACTAATGTTTACTCCAACTTTACTGTTCCCTTTTTTTTTCTGCCCCTCAATCAGAGTGTTTAAAAACATTACAGGCACCCAAAAATTAGCGCCGACTGGAATGTTTCCAGAACTATCTAAGCTTGGAAAAACTGTGCTTTCAAACAGTCCGAAACTCCATTTATGGTTGGGAGAAAATTCAAGATAATGAGTTGCAGCTTGTTTCCGCTCAAACAACCCTTCTGAGATAGTAATTGTTGTTAATCGATTTAAGTCTTGGTAAAGCGTGAATAAATTTTGATACTGTAATTTCCCATCAAACCAATTGGAGTTAATTCGCAAAAAGGGGGCATTAAATGCTAAATCAGACAACAACAAAGATCTATGACCATTGCCCACAAAATGTTTACCGTGCCCTGCCTGAATGTTAATGTGCTTATTTACTGAAACACTTAAATAGGCGGATGACATCGCAAAGTCATATCCATTCTCTTTAAATGTTTTAACCCTGCCCTGACCAAAAGCAACTCCCTCTCCTGAAGCCGCTCTTTGTGTTCTTACCCTCTCGTGCAAATAAAATGGCAAAACTGCTTGGTTTTCTCTGAATGAAGACTCAATGGCTACTTTTTTCCCCAACTGCAATCGTGCAACAAATCCTCTTGTATTTTTATACAAATTAGCACTTGTCCTGCTGTCAAATTCATTATCAAAACCACCTTCGAAATTGATAAGAGGATCTATGGTCAATTTAAAGTTGGCAGAATCAAGTGTTATAAAATGTTGATAAAACAAACGTTTACCCACCCACGACTTATTGGTATTTAAGGTTAAAAGAGAGTTAACAGCCCCCTCTTGCTTTGAATCTCTTGCTAAGATAGGCTTGAAACTACTGTGAACTATTTCTTCGGATAATAATACCTGCCGTTCTAGCTCAACATTAAAAGATTGATTCAGCGGGATATTTAAGTTTTGTACAAACGCAAAAAAGGGAATTAACAAAATAATTCCCAACAATAACAATTTCTTATATGGATTATCCGAGCAATTCAAAGTCCATATTTTTTACTTCGTTGTACACTTCTTTTATCCCGTTGCGCAATTCTATTTTATGTTTCCACCCTACAGCATGCAGTTTACTAACATCCAATAATTTTCTCGGCGTCCCGTCAGGCTTGTTTGCATCAAACTTTAACTCCCCTTCAAAGCCAACAACATCTTTAATGGTTAAAGCTAAATCTTTAATAGAGATGTCTTCTCCCGTTCCTATATTAAACCATTCTTCGCCGTCATACTCTTGCATCAACACATAACAAGCTTCTGCAGAATCATCTACGTGCAGAAACTCTCGTTTCGGACTACCAGAGCCCCATATTTCCACTGTATCGGCACCTTCAACCTTTGCTGAATGAAACTTTCTAAGCAGAGCAGGAAGAACATGAGAGGTATTTAAATCATAATTATCATTTGGCCCATAAAGGTTGGTTGGCATTGCTGAAATAAAATTACACCCATATTGTTTTCTATAATTCTCGCACATTTTTATGCCAGCAATTTTTGCAATGGCATAAGGCTCGTTGGTATATTCTAACGTATCCGTAAGTAGATACTCTTCCTTTAAGGGCTGTGGCGCCATTTTTGGATAAATACAAGATGAACCCAAAAACAGTAATTTATTAACTTTATTGACATACGAAGCATGAATAATATTTGCTTCGATCATTAAATTTTCGTATAAAAAATCTGCTCTGTAAGCGTTATTAGCTTGAATTCCTCCAACTTTAGCCGCAGCTAAAAAAACATAATCAGGACTTTCTGCTGCAAAAAAAATATTTACAGCTTCTTGTTTTCTCAAATCTAATTCTGCTGAGGTTCTATAGATGATATTGTTAAACCCTTCAGCTTTTAGCTTACGAACAATTGCAGAACCTACCATTCCTCGGTGGCCTGCAACATAAATTTTATCCGTTTTATTCATGAGCATCGTACACTTTGTGTCCCCCTTCCATCAGGTACTTATCCCTTTTAAAAAGAGCTAAATCTGATTGAACCATTTCGTTCACCAACTCATTGATTGTATACGTTGGGGTCCAGCCTAATTCTCTCTTCGCCTTAGAGGCATCTCCAATTAACAACTCAACCTCCGTTGGTCTAAAGTATTTTGGATCGACTTTTACCAGAACTTTTCCATTTGCTTTATTCTTTCCAGTTTCATCGACTCCTTGTCCGCTCCATTCAACTTCTATATCTAACTCTTTAAATGCTCTTGTTACGAACTCTCTAACAGTAATCATCTCACCGGTTGCCAACACGTAATCATCTGCTTTGTCAACCTGTAACATTCTCCACATGCCTTCAACGTAATCTTTAGCATGTCCCCAATCTCTTTGAGCATCCATGTTACCTAAATAAACTGTTTCTTGCATTCCTAGACTTATCCTAGCAGCTGCTCGAGTAATTTTTCGAGTTACAAACGTTTCCCCTCTTAGAGGACTTTCATGATTAAATAAGATCCCATTACATGCAAACATACCGTAAGCCTCCCGGTAATTTTTTACAATCCAGAAGCCATACAATTTTGCAACTGCGTAGGGACTTCGAGGATAGAATGGTGTCGTTTCAGTTTGAGGAACCTCTTGCACTTTTCCGTATAACTCTGATGTTGAAGCTTGATAAAACTTGGTCTTTTTTTCCAGCCCCAGAATCCGAATTGCTTCTAAAATTCTTAATGTTCCCATGGCATCTGAATTTGCAGTATACTCAGGTGTTTCGAAAGAAACTTTTACATGCGACTGAGCCGCAAGGTTATATATCTCGTCGGGTTGAACTTCTTGAATTATTCTTGTTAAGTTGGATGAATCTGTTAAATCGCCGAAATGCAGTTTAAACTTCACTCCTTTGTCATGCGGGTCTTGATATAAATGGTCTATTCTCGCGGTATTAAACATTGAACTTCTTCGTTTCACACCATGAACTTCATAACCTTTCTCCAGCAACAATTCTGCTAAATAAGCTCCGTCTTGTCCTGTAACTCCTGTTATTAATGCAACTTTGCTCATTTTTAACTTTTATACTTACAATATTACTGTTTTCCCAAAAACCTACTCTTTGGTAACTAAAAACCAATTATTTAATAAATTCTCTCGATTATATTTCATCTCTACTTTTGTCCGGTAGTCTATGACTTTACCACCCATAGCCTCCACTATAGCCTGACCTGCAGCTGTGTCCCATTCCATTGTAGGAGCGAACCTTGGATAGTCGTCCGCTTTACCTTCAGCAACCATGCACAATTTCAGAGAGCTTCCTACCGAAATCATTTCAATCTCCCCTTGTTCCTGACGCTTGGATTCAATGAATTGCTCAGTTTCCACAGACATGTGAGAACGACTCCCAACAATCGTGTACTTTCTATCGTTGCTTTGTGGCAGCTTGTTTTCATTGGATATGAAATCCTCTAGAAATTTTTCGTCATTCTTAGAGAAGTCATTTACTTTAAATGACCCAACTTCTTGGGCACCAAAATACAGCTCATCTTTTACTGGAACATATATAATTCCCATAATCGCCTTCTGCTTGTGAATTAGCGCTATATTGACAGTGAACTCTCCGTTCCGTTTTACAAACTCTTTGGTTCCATCTAATGGGTCTACCATCCAAAAATAATCCCATTTTTTCCTTTCTTCATATGGAACATCTCGGCCTTCTTCACTTAAGATCGGAAAATCTGTAGGTTTTAATACTTCTACAATAGCCAAATGTGCTTGCTTGTCTGCCTCTGTCAGAGGAGACTTATCATCCTTATGCTCTACAGCGAAATCAGAATTGTATATTTTTAATATCGCTTTGCCGGCAACTAATGTTGCATGATTACAAATTTGGAGTAATTCTTTCTTCTTTGTTATATCCATTGTATTTAGTGTACGGAAAGGTTCCGGTATATTTTCTAGTTAGGCCCCTACTAGTCCCAACATTGATTCAAAAATCTTCAAGCCGTCTGTGTTGCCTAAAGTTAGATCCGCGGCTCTTTCAGGATGTGGCATAATACCAAAAACATTTCTTCCCTCATTACACACACCTGCAATGTTTTCCAACGACCCATTTGGATTGGACTCATCAGTGATGTTCCCATCAACATCGCAATATCGATAACTCACCTGGTCGTTGTGCACAATTTTACTTAGCGTATCTTCCGGAGCAAAATAACGCCCTTCTGCATGAGCAATAGGAATTTTCAAAATATCATCCGTAGAAATACCTTGATTTACAATTGAGGAATTATTGTCAGCTTTTAAAAACACGTTTTTACATGTAAACTTCTGATTATTGTTGTGCAACAATGTTCCTGGCAGCAATTTCGACTCACACAAAATTTGAAATCCATTGCAAATTCCCATAACATATCCGCCTTTCGCAGCATGTTTTTGGACTTCATTCATAATTGGAGAATAATTTGCGATAGCACCCGAGCGAAGATAATCTCCAAAAGAAAATCCTCCTGGAAGTATAACAAAATCAACCCCTTTCAAATCTGCTTCTTTGTGCCAAAGTCGCTCAACTTTATAGCCCATTGTGCTTTCCAACACATATATCATATCTTGATCGCAATTGGATCCTGGAAAAGTAATTACTCCGAATTTCATGCCTTTCTATTTTATACAAAGATAAAAAAATCAATGCAGTAGAAAACTATATTTTTGGTTAAAAGTTTATCCAAACCAAAGTGCAAAGTAACAGCAATGCAACTGCATCCATGACCCACATTCGGGTATGCTTTTTGTAATAATAAAGAATAAATAATGCTAAAAATGGTATAATCCCTACAATAGGAGAACAGTTCTGAAGAACAATTAAAATTCCCAATTGAACAGATATAAAGATACTAACGATCAATAATTGATTTCTTTGCCGCGCAACAAACTTTGATCTATTAAAGAATATCTTAACAGCAGCAATTAAAGAGAGGATTAAAAACGCAAGACTCGAACCAATATATTCCAGACTGTAAAGCGTTTTATTGGGAGAGGCCAGTTCTATATTTTCTAACTTCCATGGTAAATTAAAAAGATACACAACGCATGAAAAGTAGAAAAAAGGAAGAGCAAACCCTAAGGCTATTACAATGTAATTTCTTAATTCAAAGGGTCGAAAAAACAAAACTGTTAAGAGTGGAATAATTACGGCTAATAGAATAGGATAAAATAAAACTGATGCTATTCCGAGAATTAGCGATGCTGCAAACAACAAACCTAGCACGGACTTTTGATTGTAAACTCGAAGCACCAAAGACAAACTAAAAACAGAGAGTAAAACTGCAAGAACATCTAATAAAGAACCATTTGCGAAAAAAGTAGAGACAAACCCTAGCATCGTAAAAAGCACAAAAGGATTTTGATTACCCTCTACTAAACGATGTCCTTTGTTTATTTGAAAAACTACGACCGAAGCAAAAAATAAAATTAACAACACCGCCACTTTTGAAACTCCCGAATTTAACTGAGTCGAACTATTTATCAAACAGTATGTGCCACTGAGACTTAACTGATAATCGTCTATCAACATCCACAACAAAGTTGCCCCAATTAAGGAGATAATAAGACTAATAATTACATTTTGAGGAATTTTAAATAACACGTATTAAAGATTGATTCAAATATTTGGATTTAAAATTACAATTGTTTATTATTTTTGTAGCTCAATTAAAACAAGCGACGATGACCTGGAATGAAATTGTATACGGATTAGGAGATTTAATAACTGCAACTTTCAAAATATTACCTACGTTGGGAAATATTCCTAATATCTTATTTTCAGGTGTCATTTTCGCTGGACTTGTTTATTGGATTTTTGAACTTAAAAAATACAGAGCCGAAGCTAAGAAAAACGGGACAATAGAGTAATTATTTATTATTCCATTAGGTCAAACCCAATGTCCTTTCTGTAATATTTACCTTCGTATAAAATACGGTCTGCATTTCCAAAAGATTTTGCAAGTGCATCTTTGATATTTTCGGCTACACCAGTAATGGCCAAAATTCTTCCACCATTGGTTATTATTTTTTTATTTTCTAACTTAGTACCTGCATGAAATAATATGCAATCCTCTGTTTGATCAAAACCTGTCATTTCCTTTCCTTTCTCATATTCCTCAGGATATCCTTCAGCAACTAACATAACGGTGGTAGCTGCATTTTCTTCGAACTCTATTCTAGAATTAGCCATATTGCCGTCAGCACAAGCTATAAAATGATCTACTAAATCAGATTTGATACGTGGCATTACTACCTCTGTTTCTGGATCACCCATCCTTACATTGTATTCAATAACAAACGGTTGATTATCTACTATCATTAGTCCAATAAAAAGGAAACCTTTGTAGTCTATTTTTTCAACCTTCAACCCGTTCACACTCGTCTGAACTACAGCGTTTTCAATTCTTTTCCTGAGTTCTTCGTTCATAAATGAAACTGGGGAAACGGCACCCATACCTCCAGTATTTAGACCTGTATCTCCTTCGCCAATTCTTTTATAGTCCTTCGCTTCAGGCATAATTTGATAACTCTCCCCATCCGTTAATACAAAAACAGACATTTCAATTCCATCTAAATATTCCTCTATCACAACATTAGAGCTTGCCTCGCCAAATTTAGCATCAACAAGCATTGCTTTTAATTCAAATTTTGCTTCAGATAGTTCATTCAAAATCAAAACACCCTTGCCACCTGCTAAACCATCAGCTTTCAAAACATACGGTGCTTTTAGTGTCTCTAAAAAAGCATATCCATTTTCCAACGATTCAGCGGTAAACGACTCAAATTTTGCCGTTGGAACATTGTTTCGAATCATAAACTTTTTAGCAAACTCCTTGCTACCCTCTAGCCGTGCTCCGTGCTTAGCCGGTCCTATAAGTTTTAAATAAGCAAACTCTGGCTTCGCTCTAAAGTAATCGACAATTCCCTCAACTAAGGGTGCCTCGGGCCCAACAACAACCATTCTTATGTTGTTTACCCTCACACAATCTGCAATAGCATCAAAATCGTTAACCGCAATATTTAAATTTGTTCCAACAGTTACTGTTCCTGCATTACCGGGTGCTATAAAAATATTGCTGGTTTTTGGGCTTTGTTTTAATTTCCATGCAATTGCATGCTCTCTACCTCCTGAACCTAAAATAAGGATGTTCATTTGCTTTTTTTGCAAAGAAACGAAATTGAAAATGAAGAATTCTGAAATGTCAAATTTTCAATTCCGGATTACCAAAGAATGAATTATAGTAGAAGAATTACGAAAAGTAGTTGCAAAAGCTTTTAGTTTTAATCAAAAAAAGCGAATTGCAAGGAGCAATTTTAGAACTAGGAAATTTTTAATGGGTTACTTTTCGAACTACGGAGTGTATCTGCCTAAGATTTTAAGGTGGAAAGAACAATTATGAGTCTTTTACTACCAGAGATTAGCTGTTGAAATCTAGTTTAAAAGCGCCCTTACAAACTATTTGCACATTTGTTACTTCACCGCTTCATCGAAGCTTATTTTTTGAATTCTTCATCAAATTTTCAGCCACCCACTTTACATACTTTTATCAAAAGTAAAACCGGAATCTTGATCCTTTATATAAAGTTTAGCCACTGGTGGCAGCATACTTTCATCCACCTCGTGGTCTCCCTCTTTAGAAAGCTCAATGTCTAGTTAAAAGAAAATCGACCATTTATACTGATCGATGAATCAGTTTTTGCAACTACTGCAACTGACTTTTCTATAAAAACCTCTTTCTTAAAAGTAACACTGCACGCATAACCCTAGCTCCCGTTTTTCAAATTCTGACACCTTGTAAACTTCGTTATCAGGATAAACTTCAATTTGAACTTCGTTTATAATACTTTTCTTGTACTTCATTATCCCATAGACAATAAGAAACCTGTCTGCTGTGCCGAAAGCGCTAAGCAACTAATAATAAAAAGTATGGTAATAAATGTCTTTATAAAAAAAGTAAGCCTTTATACTCATTATGAGTACAAAGGCTTACTTTTTGAATGTGCGAGTTTTTTATAGGCCCAGTAACACTTCATCTGGATCTTTACCTCCAAAAATTATTTTCGATGGGTTCTCAATCATCTCTTTAACTTTTACCAAAAATCCAACAGATTCTTTTCCATCAATAATTCTGTGATCATAAGATAAGGCTAAGTACATCATTGGTCTAATCTTAACCTCTCCATTTACAGCCATTGGACGCTCAACAATGTTGTGCATACCTAGAATCGCTGATTGTGGTGGGTTAATAATTGGAGTACTCATCATACTGCCAAAAACTCCGCCATTTGTTATTGTAAACGTTCCGCCTGTCATTTCATCCATTGATAATTTCCCATCTCTAGCTTTAATTGCCAAACGTTTAATGTCTGCTTCAATTTCTGCCAAGCTCATCTGTTCAGCATTTCTTACTACAGGCACCATTAACCCTTTTGGAGAACTCACTGCAATGCCGATATCTGCATAGTCATGAAAAATGATTTCATTGCCATCAATCATACCATTCACTTTCGGGAAATGATTTAGTGCCTCAGTAACTGCTTTCGTAAAGAAAGACATGAAACCCAAATTTACATTATGGTGCTCTCTAAAACGCTCCTTCATCCTGCCTCTCAGCGCCATTACTTCCGTCATGTCTACCTCATTAAAAGTAGTTAACATGGCTGTTTCATTTTTGACAGCAACTAAGCGTTCAGCGACCTTTCTTCTCAGAGAGGACATTTTTTCTCTAGACTTTTCTCGAGAACCTCCCCACCCTTGGGTAGACTTCACTGGTATGGCTGCTGCCATTACTTCAACAACATCTTGTTTTGTAATTCGACCACCTTTGCCACTACCATTCACTTGGTTTGTAGAAATATTGTTCTCTGCCATTGCTTTTTTAGCTGACGGAGAAGGATGACCGGCAGCATGAGAGGATGCATCGGGAGCTGCAGCTTCTGCCTCGCTCGGTGCACTCTTGTTTTTTAATGATTCTTCGGGTACCGAATCTAAAGACTTGTCTTGCGGCACAGCGGATTTCAGAGCAGCCGCAGGAGCTTCAGCAGCAGTATCAATTTCTGCAACAATTTGTCCCACCTCAACAGTATCTCCTTCTTCCGCTTTAAGCGAAATAGTGCCACTTGCTGTTGCAGTTAATTCTAAGGTTGCTTTGTCTGAGTCAATTTCAGCAATAACATCATCGATGTTAACATAGTCGCCATCAGCAACTGTCCATGATGCAATATCAACTTCTGAGATTGATTCTCCCGGACTTGGAACTTTTACTTCTTCCATCTTATTTTATTTTTTTATTGAGTAACCCAACGTTTGTTCTATAATTGCAGCTTGTCGTCTTTCAAATACTCTAGACGAACCTGAAGCAGGACTTGCACTTGAGTGTCGGCTAACCAGATTCCAATCTGCAGCTTGTTCTGTTGTCGTTTTAATGAACCTCCATGCTCCCATATTTTCAGGCTCCTCTTGAGACCAAACTAAATTTTTAATGTTAGGATAACCACCTAACAAATCGTTTAGCTGCTTTTGCGGGAATGGATATAACTGCTCAACCCTTACAATTGTAATATCATCTAATCCTTTTTCATCTCTCGCTTTTCTCAATTCATAAAAAAGCTTACCCGAACAACAAACCACTGTTTTTACCTTCTTGGAATCTACCTCTTCCGAAATAATTTCTTGAAATGAGCCTGTTGCTAAGTCTTCAACCTTTGAGATAGCTTCGGGATGGCGCAATAAACTCTTTGGAGTCATTACAACTAGAGGAGTTCTAAATTCTCGCTTCAGTTGTCTTCTTAAAATGTGAAAGAAGTTTCCAGGTGTTGTACAATTTGCGATTTGCATGTTATTGTCGCCACAAAGCGATAAATAACGCTCTAATCTTGCACTTGAATGTTCCGAACCTTGACCTTCATAACCGTGAGGTAATAGCATGACTAATCCGCTTTTTGAACGCCACTTATCTTCTGCAGCGCTTATAAATTGGTCAATTATAATTTGTGCTCCGTTATTAAAATCTCCGAACTGCGCTTCCCAAATAGTTAATGTATTTGGCATAGCCATAGCATAACCGCATTCAAATCCTAATACCCCATATTCTGAAAGTAGAGAATTATAAATGTCAAATCTTCCTTGATTCTCACTGACGTTGGCTAATGGGGCATATTCCTCTTCTGAATCTTCTACCTTAATTACGGCATGTCTGTGAGAAAATGTTCCTCTTTCAACATCTTGACCAGAAATTCGGACTGAATGACCTTCTTCTAGTAATGAGCCATATGCCAATGTTTCTGCCATTCCCCAATCTAATTTGTCGGTATCCTCCAACATTTTTCGGCGATCTTCCATCAGCTTTTTAGACTTTTTAAAGAACGCCTTATCCTCTGGAAGAGTTACTAACTTCTTGCCAATTTTCATCAACTTTTCTTTCCCAAAACCTGTCTCAATTGACTTCACAAAATCCTCCTCTTCAGAGGGTCTAATGCCCTCCCATGTGGCTTCCAAGAAGTTAGTTATTTTCGCCTTAACTATCTCTTTCGATTCAGTTAATCGGGCTTGCAATAAGTCATTAAACTCTGCCTCTGTCGCTTTTGCTTCCTCTTTTGTAATGATTCCTTTTTCAGATAATTCGTTTAAATAAATATCTCTAGGGTTTTTATGCTTTGAAATAGCTTTGTATAAAATTGGTTGCGTAAATCTTGGTTCATCACCTTCATTATGACCGTATTTTCGGTAGCACAATAAATCGACAAAAACATCTCTCTTGTATTTATTTCGGTATTCTAATGCCAGTTTAATCGTATGAACTACCGCTTCTACGTCATCTCCATTTACGTGAAAAACAGGACATAAAGTAACCTTAGCCACATCCGTGCAATACGTACTTGACCGACCGTCTAAGTAATTCGTGGTAAACCCAATTTGATTGTTGATGACAATATGAATGGTTCCTCCTGTTTTGTACCCATCAAGATTTGCCATTTGAACAACTTCGTAAGCAATTCCTTGTCCAGCTAAAGCTGCATCTCCATGAATTAAGATCGGCGCGATTTTAGCATCACTCACTAAGTAATCGTCCACTTTTGCCCTTGCAATTCCCTCTACTATTGGAGCAACCGCTTCAAGGTGAGAAGGGTTTGGCGAAAGCGTCATTTTAACCTGCTTTCCACTATCTGTTTTAATGTCGCAGGTATATCCCAAGTGATATTTTACATCACCATCAAACAGATTATCTTCGTATTCTTTCCCTTCAAATTCACTAAAAATAGCGTCGTAAGTTTTATTGAAGATGTTCGCCAATACATTCAATCTACCTCTGTGTGCCATTCCTACAACAAACTCTTCAATTCCCATATTGGCGCCCATTTCAATAACAGCATCTAATGCCGGAATTAAAGCTTCGCCACCTTCTAGCGAAAATCTTTTCTGACCAACAAATTTCTTATGCAAAAACTGCTCAAACATTACTGCTTGGCTTAGCTTTTTCAGCATGTGCCGGCGTTCGTCATTCGTAAAATCAGGTCGATTTCTATTCGACTCCAATTTCTCTTGAATCCATTGAACCTTGTCCGGTTTTCGAATGTACCTGTATTCAATGCCAATGGAGCTGCAATACGTTTCTTCTAGATGAGCAATAATTTGCTCTAACGTGCTATCTTTCAATCCAATTTCAGAACCAGCTTGAAACTTATCATTTAAGTCACTTTTACTTAACCCAAAATTTTCTAATTCAAGTGTGGGTGTATATTTCCTCCTATCCCTTACCGGATTTGTTTTAGTAAACAGATGTCCTCTAGTTCTATAGCCGTTTATTAGATTAAGAACTTTGAATTCTTTGTCTGTTGAAATCCCCACAGTGAATGCTCCTGATTTACCAGAAGTTGTAACTTCATCTTCATAGGTCTTTCTAGCAAATTCGAACCCTTCGAAGAACTTAGCCCATCCTTCATCAACAGACTGAGGGTTATTTAGGTAATTCTGGTACAGCTCTTCAACGGCTGACACATCTGCATTGCTCAAATAAGAAAACTTATCCATAAGTTATTGTAAGGTGAATTATCACGGTGTAAATTTAAATAATTCTACACGACCATCCTTTAAAACAGATTAGATATTATGCCCGTTACCTCTAAAATGTCCTAGAAATCCAAAACAAATTTAAACTTTGTATTTTGTTAACAAAATACAGCCTACCTGGTTGCCAAAATACTTAGCAGATTCAAGGTTAATCCTTTTTGATTTGTTGAGCATAAATCTGACGGCTCACTACTTTTAACAACTCTCTTTCTAAAATCAAATGTGTTAATTCCCTCGATACATCGGTTTCGCTTTGCCCAAACAATAGCTCTTTTACTTTTTCTTCCTCAACATCTATGGCATACAACAAAGAAAAAAAGCGCACCGAATCTAACTCCAACATCCGAAATATGACAGGTTCTATTTGTTGGGATAGTTCATCATATGCTAATTCGGCCTTTCCACTGAATTCTATATTTTCATCGTAGAGCTGAAAATCTTTTTGAACTTGAAGTACCACTTTTTTTACAAAATCGAATTTGGTCTTGTAAGCATTCAATTCAAGTTTGCTCAATTGAATCATAAATTTGTTTCCTTTTAAAAGATAAAAATAGGATTTTAGGAACTATTTTTACTTTAAAAGGTTAGCAATTCAAGAATACAGTGCAATGAAAAAAAAGGTTTTAATTGGCGGTGGAAGCGGCTTAGTAGGAAAGAGACTTCACCAGTTATTAGAAGCTAAAAACTACGAAGTGTGGGTTTTAAGCAGAAGTTCAACAGGTAAAAAAAATGCCATAAAGTGGGATGTAAAAAACCAAAAATTAGATTCTCCCGCAATAGAAGGCTTCGAGTATGTTATTAATTTAACAGGCGCAGGAATAGTTGATGAACCTTGGACGGAAGAACGCAAAAAGGAAATTATTGACAGCAGGGTAAAAAGCTCAGAACTTTTAGCAAAAGCATTTTCACAAAATTCCAAGAAACCAATATCGTTTGTTTCAGCATCTGCAGTTGGGTTTTACGGATTTGTAACAGGAGAGCACATTTTTACAGAAACGGATGCCGCAGGCACTGACTTTTTAGCAGAGACGTGCGAATTATGGGAACAAAGCACGGATTCAATAAAAAAACTAGGCATTCCAACAGCATTGATTCGAATTGGAATTGTACTCGATAAAAATGGTGGTGCTTTGAAAGAAATGGCAAAACCCGTTAAATTATTTGCAGCTGCAGCCTTAGGAACAGGCAAGCAATATTTGCCTTGGGTGCATGTTGATGATTTGTGTAATCTATTTATTCATGCTGTGGAAAATAAACTAGCAGGCCCTTATAACGCAGGCGCACCAAATCAGGTAAACAACAAAACTTTTACTAAAGTCTTAGCAAAGGTTTTAAAACGACCTTTCTTTTTACCGAACGTTCCACCATTTGTGATGAAACTCATTTTAGGAACTAGAGCTCTGCTGGTTTTAGAAGGTAGCAGAGTTTCTGCTGAAAAGATTCAGAAAACCGGGTTTGAATTTGAGTTTACTGAATTAGAAGGAGCATTAAAGGAGATTTATGGGTAGAATGTGGAATGTTAAATCACTTTACTATTTGGTATGATAATTTTAGTGATAAGAAAGAGTTTACATCCAAATAAGAACTGGGTATCTGTTAAAAAAATGTTTTCTCAGTTTTACCTTTTAACACCTACTTGTCCTAGAATTAACTAAAATACCTGCTTATTTCCCTTGCAATATTTCAGTCTCGGTTAAGAACTACGCCGACTAATCCACACAAGTAAAAAGAGCCCTGCCAATAACCCTAGAATACTAAAGACCAGATCATAAAATCAAATACTGAGTTAGTATCCCAACGCTGAGACACTTCTTAAATGATACTTAAACATAGAGCTTAAAACAGATTGACTTTAACCTACCTCGTGCATGTTTTTAAAAATTGACTTAAAGGAATATACGAATGAGATTGCCCTCAAAAACGGGGAAGACTACCTGAAAATAGGTTTGAGTCCAAGTTAATCCTAGTGTGATATTTAAATAAAACCTGAAATGGATACAGATAGAAAAAGCTGAAGCTTATTCATATCTTAAAGATAGGAGTTACTATTTTCAAAAATAGTTTAACCTTCTACTTCTTCCGCATCATCAACATTTCAGCCAACTCAATCAATGGTTGCTTCAAATCAGTAGCGGCCTCAATTTGATTCAATGCAGCGAGGCTTTTGTCAAAATAGTTTTGCATCGCAAATTTAGTGAGAGATGGTACCTCTAGTTCGTTGTAGATTTCTAGAACACCACTTACTTTTTCTTCATCAGAAATTTTGATTGACATTAACCCATTTAACTTATTCGCTTGACCTTCGTTTGCTTTTTCCGTTGCAGTCAACATTAAAAAAGTCTTTTTATTAGAAATTATGTCTCCCCCTACTCGCTTTCCAAAGTCTTCTTGCTTGGCGTAACAGTCTAAAAAGTCGTCTTGAATTTGAAAGGCAATTCCAATTTTTTCTCCAAACTCATAAATCAATTTCCCATCTTTTTCAGATGCTCCAGATTCAAGTGCTCCAAGTTGCAAGCTACAAGCCAATAAAACTCCAGTCTTCAATCGAATCATATCAATGTAATTCTCCGCTGTTACATCATCTCTTGTTTCAAAATTCATGTCCAACTGCTGCCCTTCGCAAACTTCTATAGCCGTTTGGTTGAAAACGCTTAACATTTCACTCAACCTCTCAGGGTTTCCTTTTGCTAATAATTGATACGCTTGAACAAACATTACGTCACCAGAAAGAATGGCAATATCTCTGTTCCATTTGGCATGCACAGCTGGTTTTCCACGCCGAATGGGTGCTTCGTCCATGATATCATCATGTACTAAAGTAAAGTTATGAAATACTTCAACTGCCATTGCTAAATTGTTCGCATTCAATAAATTACCTCCAAATAACTGGGCTGCCAATAGACACAATGTTGGTCGAATTCTCTTTCCCCCTAGCGTCATAGTATAACTTATTGGGTCATACAATTCGTCCGGTTTTCCTGAAAAATCAAATGAATTTACACTCGTTTCAACTTGCTGACTTAACTCCTGCCAAGAATAGATCATTTTTATAAAAAATAGGAAGGATTATCAATTACTTTTTTAAGACCCTCTTCTAATGAAAGTGGTTCCTTTCTTAGTAATTGCAACATTTTTCCGGTGTCTGGCTGTCTTCTAGACATATCACCCTCATCTAGGGGTGGTAAATGAACTATTTTCGAGGTAGATCCTGCAACATTAACAATCATTTCAGCTAATTCCAACACGGTCAAAATTTTATCTGAACCAATATTAATTACATCGTTCATTACTTCATCTTTCATGAACGCATTCACGCAAGCCTGAATGTTATCGTCTACGAAACAGAATGTTCTAGTTTGAGAACCGTCTCCATAAATCGTAATGTCTTCATTTTTAAGAGCAGCTGAAATAAACTTTGATACCACAAAATCTTTACTTTGAAGCGGACCGTACGTATTAAAAAATCTAAAAATGGTGTAATCTAAGTCATACTCCTGTTTATAAGACTTCAAAAAGGCTTCTCCAACATTTTTTACAATAGCGTAGGGCAACCTTGAGTTTAATGGTGTTGTATATTCATGCTGCGGTAATTCTACCGGCTCGCCATATACCTCAGAGGATGAAGAGAAGAAAATTCTTTTAACTGATGTGTTTTTACACAAATCCAAGATATTTCTCATCCCTTTCAAATCGTCCAAAACCATTATCGGATTCTCTATAGTTCTCTTTACACCGACAACAGCTGCGTAATGAAATACATAATCAAAATGATTTCCATAGAAAATACTTGAGATAACTTGATTATCGTTTACATCGCCTTTAATAAACTTTACGTTATCTACCTTAGGAATTCTATTCAAATCGCCCGTCAATAAATTATCAACTATGGTGATGACATTCCTTTTGTCTTCGGCCAACTTAACTGCCAGTGAACTCCCAATAAATCCTGCTCCCCCTGTAATTAATATTTTTCTTTTACCCACCTTATACTAAATTCATTAAGTACGAGCCATAACCACTTTTTAAAAGTGGTTCAGCTAATTTTTTCAATTGAGCTTTATCTATAAATCCTTGTCCGTAGGCGATTTCTTCTAAACAGCCAACTTTCAAACCTTGTCGCTCTTCAATAACCTCAACAAACTGACCTGCTTGCATTAGAGAAGAAAACGTACCAGTATCTAACCAAGCTGTCCCTCTGTCTAAAATGGCCACTTGCAGCTTGCCTCTTTCTAAATATACCTTGTTTATATCCGTAATTTCATACTCTCCTCTTGAACTAGGTTCTAATTCTTTTGCAATTTGTATAACATCATTATCGTAAAAATACAATCCTGGAACGGCAAAGTTTGACTTAGGATTCTCCGGTTTCTCCTCTATTGAAATAGCTACTTGATTATCATCAAACTCAACAACTCCGTATCTCTCAGGATCAGATACATGATATGCATATACGATACCACCTTCAGGGTTATTGTTTGCTTGCAGCAACTTACCCATTCCGCTTCCGTAAAAAATATTGTCCCCTAAAATCAAGGCAACTTTCTCGTCCCCAATAAACTCTTCCCCTATCACAAAGGCTTGTGCTAACCCATTTGGGATTTCTTGAATTGCGTATTCAAAGTTGCACCCAAATTGAGTTCCATCTCCTAATAATTTCTTAAAACTAGCATTATCATGGGGGGTTGTAATAATTAGAATTTCATTAATCCCCGCATTCATTAAAACCGATAGTGGATAGTAAATCATTGGTTTATCATAAACCGGCATTAATTGCTTGCTTACTGCTAATGTTAGGGGGTGTAATCTCGTTCCTGAACCTCCTGCTAAAACTATTCCTTTCATACTATTTACTTACAAGTGTATTTTAAGATTGGCCAAATTAACAATTCTCTATTTATCTAACCTCCAACTCGTCTAAATCAATATCTTCTTCTTCATCGATTAATACCACAATTGATTCAGATTTGAATGCCTTCGTCGTTACCCAGCTATCGAAAAACAGTAATAATGATGGCAACAAAATCAAGTTTGAGGCCATGGCAATTAATAGCGTTAGAGATACTAATAATCCTAATGCTATTGTTCCTCCAAACTGTGATGCTGTAAACACACCAAAACCAAAAAATAGTACAATTGAAGTATAGATCATACTTACACCGGTTTCTTTTAATGCACTAATCGCTGCTTCTCTGAGATTCAAAGAATGTTTACTTAGTTCTTGCCTATATTTTGCCAAAAAGTGTATGGTATCATCGACAGAAATTCCAAAAGCAATACTGAAAATTAAAATCGTTGAAGGTTTTATGGATATTCCAAAATAGCCCATAATGGAGGCCGTCAATAAAAGAGGAAGTAGATTCGGAACCAAGCTAACCAAAACCATTCTTGCTGAAGAGAATAAAATGGCCATTATAATTGCAATCAGTACAATGGCAATTCCTAAACTTAAAAATAAGTTTTTCACCAAATAATTAGTTCCCGCTAACCAAACAACAGAGGTACCGGTAAAGTTAACAGTATACCTTTCAGGTGGAAAGATAGAGTCAACTTTCGGCTTTAACTCAGACAAAATAGTCTCCATTCTGTTGGAACCTACGTCTGCCATTTGAGCCGTTATCCTGGTAATTTGCATGTTGCTGTCTAAATACGAGGATAATAATCCTTCATTCTCTCCATTTCCGGAGGTCAAATATGGCCCTAGAAAGCTTTTTTCCTGATTGTTAAACAAAGAATACTTCTTTGGATTTCCTCCATAATATCCCTGCTTCGCAAATTTCAGGCCCTCAACTATAGAAAGTGGTTTTGAGAACTCAGGGTATTCACCTAATAAATTTTGAAGTTTATCAATTCGCTTTAAAGTCGACAACGTAGTCGCTCCTCCTTTTTTGTTTGTTTCTACCGTTACTTCGAATGGTAAAACTCCCTGAAAGTTTTCTTCAAAGAATTTTAAGTCCAAGTACACCGGATCTTTTCGAGGTAAATCGTCAGCAATATTACCGGTCGTTTTCATGAGAGTAACTCCATAACCTGCCACTATAATTAAAATTCCTGTAGTAATAAAAACAACCTTCCTGTGACTTGTTACAATGGTTACCAAATAATTTACCACGACATGCACCCATTTACGTTCGAGGTGCTTTGTATGCCTCTTTTTAAGTGGTTTTTGGAAACTTAATATAATGGGCAGTAAGGTTATTGAAACTGCAAAAACAGACAATATTCCAAAGGTAGCAACAATACCAAACTCAATTAAAATGGTACTATCGGTAAAAATGAACGTTCCAAAACCAAGCGAGGTAGTGGTATTAGTTAAAAATATAGCATTTCCAATTTTCTTAATTGACGTTTTCAATGCCTTCACTTTATTTCCATGCCACTTGTATTCTTGATGGTATTTATTGATAATAAAAATACAATTAGGAATACCAATTACGATAATCAAGGGTGGCATGAGGCCAGTTAATATGGTGATATCAAACCCTAACAATGCTTGAATCCCAACTGACCAGACAACTCCTACTAAAACAATTACCATTGAAAAAGCCATCGCCCTAAACGATCTAAAAAAGAGCAACAAAATCAACGATGTAATCAGTACCGCCAACAAAATGAAAAGCTTTATTTCAGCACTGACCTTTGTCGTGTTATTAGCTCTTATAAAGGGTAGACCAGAATAATGAACTTCAAGATTTGTATTTGCTTTAAAATTATCAATTTCAGTATGCAAATCATCCATTAAAACTTTTCTATCTTTGGAGTCTAGTAACTTACGGTCCAAAGTAAGTGCCATCAAAGTTGTCTTCTTATCCTTACTATAAATAAACCCTTCGTAAAAAGGCAGTCCATACACCTCCGCCAAAACACTGTCTAGTTCAATTTGAGTTTGCGGAATGTTTGCAATGACAGGATATGGAACTAGTCGTTTATTAACTTTATCTTTCTCTAGTCCAAAAATGTCAGCCATTGAAACTACTTTATCAATTCCTTCGACATTTTTTAATCGTTTCGACAACTTGAACCACTCTTGAAAATTTTTGAGCTCATAAAGTTGATCATCCTTAACACCAATAACCATGATGCTCCCATCTTGTCCAAATTGCGCTTTAAACTGATTAAAAACCCGAAGTGTTGAATCAGTTTCAGGTAGCATTTGAGCCATTTCATAGCTCATTTTCACTGATCCGCTATGGTATCCAAAAAATGAGGTAAGCGCAACCAGAACGAAAATTATTAGGACTCGTTGCCTTAAAATAAAACTAGAAAATGGTTCCCACATAAGTAATTCACAACGTTTATTGCCGCTTAATAGTCGCAGCTTTCAAGCTGCAAATATCGAAAATTAATAGCAGCATCGAAAATTAGGGAAGTTGAACAAGAAATAGCAATTTTATTGTTCTAAAAACAACATTATTTATGCCCATAGAATTCCCAAAAAACGCCGATGAAGTTCTGTACATTTTAGACCTTGTTGGAACACTAGTTTTTGCCATTAGTGGGTCTATGGCGGCCTCCTCAAAAAAACTAGATTTATTTGGGGCTGCCTTTATTGCCTTCGTGACAGCAGTTGGTGGTGGTACCGTTCGTGATTTATTGTTGGGCACAACTCCTGTTGGTTGGATGCAAAACACCATGTACATATATGTTATTCTTGGAGGAGTTGGGATTACTTTTTTATTCAAATCTTGGGTAAGGAAATTAAGAAAGACCTTGTTTTTGTTTGATACCATCGAAATTGGCGTATTTACCATTCTTGGATTAAGTAAGGCCCTAATTTTAGATGTTCCTGCACCAATTGCTGTGATGATGGGCATGTTTTCTGCAGTCTTAGGTGGAGTTATCAGGGATATGTTGATTAATGAAATACCTCTAATTTTCAGAAAAGAAATTTACGCTATGGCTTGTGTTGCAGGTGGAACTGCATTTGTTTTTTTACAGGACATTTTAAGTTTTGAATGGAACATCACAGCAACAATTTCGCTGATTATTGCAATAAGAATAGTAGTTATTCAGTTTAAGTTAGGGTTATCAAGTATCGACGACTCCAAGCGTAGGATTTTTACAAAATCAGAATAATATAGAATTGTTATCTTATTTGCTTATCAGAGTAATATTGAAATCTATCGCAATGAATTGGAACAAAATAATTTTGAGTGCATTCATACTACTTGTTGGCTTTTCAGCTTGTAAGAAGAATACTCAACCTCAAAAAAAAGAAGGTATTACTGCTACCTACGAAGCCGATTGGAAAACCATTGATAAAATGGAACAAAAAGGGTTGGGGAATAGCATTGTAACTAAAGTTGATACAATTTTATTAAAAGCACTTGCTGAAGAAAATACAGCTCAAGTTTTTAAAGCCTTAGCCTACCGGTCGAAGTATTATAACCAACTGATTGAAGAATCGAACTTAAAAATATTCATTCAATATGAAGCGCAAATTGAAAACTCTAAATTTCCATTAAAGCAACTTTTACATTCTGCCACTGCGGAATTATACAATCAGTATTACATGCAAAATAGATGGGAATTTCAAAGTAGAACTACAACACAAGATTTTAACAAAAAAGACCTTCGAACCTGGAGCTTATGTTACATTCTTCAAAAAGTAGATGAACACTATCAGGGTTCACTAACCGAAAAAGAAGATTTATTGAGCTACCCAATTGATAATTTAAAGGGCATTTTACATTTACCAGATGCGAAACAATCCAAAAATCAGTTTGATGGAAAAAACTTACAGCCAACGTTGTTTGATTTTTTAGCCAACCGAGCATTAAATTATTACAAAGTAAATGAAGGCAGAATAACAACTCCGCTAGATGAATTTAAGTTGGATAACCACCCCATTTTTAGTTCTACCCAAGGATTTTTAAAAATTGACTTTAATAGCAGCGACAAAAGCTCAAACGATTTAAAAACAGCGCTGCTTTATCAGGAATTAATTGATACCCACCAAGACGATAAAAATAAATCACCATTGCTTCAAATAGAGCTTTCTCGACTAAGACATTACTATTCTACTTCGCAAAGAGCAAAAAAAGACAGTTTATACTTGAACGCGTTAGCCGTTTTGCAACAAAACTTTAGCGGCAATGAAAATGCAGCAGAAATTCAATATGCAATGGCTAAATACCATTACGACCAAGGTTCAAATTATTCTAACATAGAAGATGAGAATCACAGATGGAGCCTGAAAAAAGCACATAATATTTGCTCAGTTTCTGCAGATGGCAAATCATACGGAGCAATTCAATGCCAGAATTTAAAGTCCCAAATCGAGAAAAAAACATTGAGCTTAAGGACTGAGAGAGTCTACTTACCTTCTGAGAAAATTCCATATATAATTGAAGCTAAAAATATTGACAGTCTTTATTTTAAACTAATTCGAATTCCAAATACAATAGAAGCGCACCAAAAACCAAATGAAAGAGCAGAAAATTATATTAAGCGACTTCGCAATATTACCGGACAGCAGGAATGGAAAAAAAGATTAACCAATCCAAAAGACTTTCTAAATCACAGCTATGAGTTTTTATCTAAAAGTTTAGCAACCGGGAAATACATTTTAATAGCATCTACCAAATCTGATTTTGCAGATCAAACTGCGATAACAAACTATATCGATTTTCAGGTTAGCGAATTGAGTTCTATTAGTAAAAACGAAAACAAAGGAATCGTTAATTTTTATGTTTTAAATCGCACAACAGGAAATCTAATCGCTAATACAAAACTGACAAGCTACTATGAAGATTACAATTACAAGAGCAGAAAAAGTGAACTCAAAATAACTGACGCATATACTACTGATAAAAATGGATTTGCTCAAATTACCTCGAATGAAAGGCGTAGAAATTTTAATGTGCTAGTAACTTTCAAAGGAGATACCTTAAACAACGATAACTCGTTCTACTCTAGAAGTTATACTCGCACAAAAAGCAAGGAAATAGTGACCTTTTTATTTACAGACAGAGCCATATACCGACCGGGGCAAACGATTTATTTTAAAGGAATTATTTTAGAGCGGGGAGGAAAATCAAATAAAATGATGCCCAATTATTTGAGTGGAATAAGCCTGCAAAATACAAACGCAGAATTGGTTTCAAAACTGGATGTAACAACAAACGACTATGGCTCATACCAAGGAAGCTTTACACTGCCAAGTTCAGGGTTAAATGGCAGACACTTTTTACGAACGGAAGGTGGAAACCTCTCCATACTAGTGGAGGAATACAAACGACCTACATTCGAAGTTACTCTAAACACCAACAAGACATCTGCAAAAATTAATCAGGAGATAAGCATAAGTGGAAGCGTGCTTGCCTTTTCAGGCGCAAAGGTTTCCAACGCAAAAGTGAAGTACCGGATTCAACGTAAAACAACATTCCCATGGAAGGGATACCGGTGGCAAAAAAATCCACGAACGAAAGATAAAGAAATTGCGAATGGGGAGGTTGTTGCCGATTTTGATGGCAATTTTATTATCCCCTTTTTTGCAGCAGCCGATGAAGAAATAGCTTCAAAATGGAGCCCAAACTACAACTTCGAAATAACCATCGACGCAACTAGCCCAAGTGGAGAAACACAAAGTTTAAGCGAAACAATTACACTCGGAACAAAGGAAGTTTACCTTAGCAGCAATTTGAGTGCTAGTTTACAGTTACACGAGCTCAAAAATTTTATTATTCATGCAAGAAACATTAAAGGTATCGAGTTAAGCCAAAAGCTAAATTATACGTTATACGTACTTAGGTCATCTAAAACACTCCAAAGAATAACCTACTGGAAGACTGCTGAATATTCTGAAAATAAACTTCAAGCGAAAGCAAACAATAAATTACATGAGTTTGAAAGAGGGCCTGCATTGCTCAAAGGCATTATAAATAGCAATAGTAAAAGCGACATAATTGGCAATTTACCTGTTGGTGCTTATGAATTAGTGGCCACAACAATGAATGGTGAAGCATCTGAATTTAAACACCGATTTGAGTTATTTGATGAGAATTCTAAACAACTTGCGATTCAACATTCATTTGACTTTAAGCCAATAAAGATGGAAGCTGAGCCTGGAGAAGAGGCTATTTTTATAATTGGATCGAGTTTAAAAGATGTTAAACTGCTGTATGAAATAAATTTAGGTGGAAAGCGAATTTCTCAGAAATGGATTGCACTAGACAAGGAGCAGCGAAAGATTACTGTTCCCATTAAAGAAAGTTACAGAGGCGGAATTCAAGTGAGTTTTATCGGGGTTTATAACAATAGAGAAATATCTGTGACTAGACATATTTCTGTACCTTTCAGCAACAAAAGATTAAAGCTGACTATAGGAACCTATAGAGATAAGGTGCAACCCGGAGGCAAGGAAAAATGGACCATGACGATTACAGGGTTAAATGACGAAAAACTAGCTGCTGAATTATTAGCAGGTATGTATGACCAATCTTTAGATCAATTCAAAACCCAAGATTGGAATATGAGCTTGCACAGCAAAAACCAGAACACAAATTCTTGGCAGACAGATGGTACTTTTTGGCTGAAAGGCGCTTCACCATTTGGAAATAGAAGAAATTACAATCAAATACCTAAACGAGTTTTTCCATATTTGAATTGGTTTGGATTTAGTGTGAATGGACATATTAATGGTGTTAGATTTATCGATGGAGTAACAATGCAGAAAAGCGCTCGATTTGAATCTGAGCCAATGATGGCGGGCATTGAGTTAGATGATATGTCATCAGAAGAAGTACTTAACATTATAGATTATCATATTGATTTAAAAGAAACTAACCCTATCCAAGAGAAGCTTTTAATTAAAATAGCAGAAGAATCATCTAACTTTACAAATGCTATCCGCTCCGACTTCAGAGAAACTGCTTTTTTCTACCCACAATTAAGAACGGATAAAAATGGAAGTGTTAGTTTCGAATTCGAAATGCCTGCTGCTTTTACCAAATGGAAATTTAGAGCCTTGGCGCACACCAAGAATTTAAAAGTTGGAACAACAGAAACCTCCATTCAAACACAGAAAGAATTAATGGTTTCTCCTACTGTCCCTCGCTTTTTTAGAGAAGGAGATCAACTAAATTTAAAGGTACTGGTAACCAACTTGAGCGAAAAACCACAAAATGGAACTGCTAAAATTCGATTCTTTGATGCTTTTACCAATGAGGCCATCAACATTGCCAACGGTTCCGCTGCTGACCAAAAATTCAATCTTTTTTCAGGAAAGAATGCGGCATTAACATGGAGCGTGAGCATTCCAAATGGCATTCAAGCCCTTAAATACAAAGTAACCGCCAATTCAGAAAGCTTTAGTGATGGAGAGGGAAGAGTTATTCCAGTTTTACCGAATAGAAAGCTAGTGTCGGAATCTCTTCCACTGGCAATAAGAGGCAACCAACAAAAACAGTTTGTTTTTGAGAAGCTAGTCAACAACAATTCCAAAACGTTGACGCACGAATCGTTTACGCTTGAATTGACTTCTAACCCTGCGTGGTATGCCGTGCAAGCATTGCCTTATGTTGTAGAATCTACATCAGAGTGCTCAGAACAAGTCTTCACTCGCTTGTACGCTAACCTTTTGGCTCAAAAAATTGCCACAAGTAATCCTAGAATTAAGGAGGTTTTCGAACTGTGGAAGGGATTAGATTCAAAAGAATTGACTTCTAAATTAATGCAAAACCAAGAATTAAAAAGCATTTTAATTGAAGAAACGCCCTGGTTGCAGCAAGCAAAATCAGAGACGGAACAGAAAAAACGAATTGCCTTACTGTTTGATTTCAATAAAATGGCAGCAGAAAAAGCTGCTGCACTTAAAAAACTACAGGAACTACAACTGCCCAATGGCGGCTGGGCTTGGTACAAAGGCATGCGCCACAATAGATACATCACCCAATATATAATTGAAGGTTTCGGACACTTAAAGCAATTGGGAGTCGACCTTTCATCTGAACCGGGTATGGATGCTCTAGTGAATAACGGCCTCAATTATTTAGACAAACGAATTAATGAAGATTATGATCGATTAAAAGCAAACAGCGAAGACCTTTCAAGAAACCATTTAAATCAAACTCAGATTCATTATTTGTATACCAGAAGTTTCTTTTTAGAAAAGGGTGCTCCAAAAAATTCTACCGCGATGGATTATTACTTAAAACAAGCGGAGCAATATTGGTTGGAGCGCAATTTATACATGAAAGGAATGCAAGCGCTAACGCTAAGAAGGTTCAACCCAGCTTCAAAAACTCCAAAGGATATTGTTGCTTCACTGCGAGATAATGCTTTGCAAACTGAGCAAATGGGGATATATTGGAAAGAAAATCAAGCTGGATATTATTGGCACAGTTCCCCCATAGAGACTCAGGCCATGATGGTGGAAGTTTTTCATGAAGTAGCAAAAGACAAAAATACAGTTGAAGAATTGCGCATTTGGTTGTTGAAAGAAAAGCAAACACAAATGTGGTCCAATTCTAAGGCGACTGCATTGGCCTGTTATGCCCTTTTAATTGACAATGTAACATCATTAGCTAGTGGGTCAGATGTTTTAATCAAAGTTGGCAAGCAACAATTCACCCCAACAGATTTAGAGGCCGGAACAGGCTACTTCAGACAAGTTTGGACAAAAAGCGAGGTTCAAGCAGAGTTGGGTTCAATCCAAATTAAAAAAGCGTCTGATGGCATTGCTTGGGGCGCCGCTTACTGGCAGTATTACGAAAACATAGACAAAATAACTTCATCGGAAGTGGAAGATTTCTCAGTGTCGAAAACTATTTTTAAAGTGGTAATTAATAGCAACGGAGAGAAGATGATACCAATTGATACTTCAGGAATTGAAATAGGAGATAAAATTAGAGTTCGACTGAGAATTGAGTCTAAACGAAATTTAGAGTTTGTGCATGTAAAAGACATGAGAGCTTCCGGTTTTGAGCCGACCAATGTAATTTCTAGATACAAATACCAAGACGGCTTAGGTTACTATCAAACCACAAAGGATGCCTCTACGAGCTTTTTTATGGACCGAGTAAACACAGGCGTATATGTTTTCGAATATGATTTACGAGCGACAGTAAGTGGAGAGTTTTCAAATGGAGTATGTACCTTACAATGTCAATATGCTCCTGAGTTTTCTACCCATAGTGAGGGTAAAAGGCTAAGCATTCAAGATTAATGCATCAGCTTTCTTACATTTGAGAAAAATTCAACTTAATGAACATGAAAAAATTGCAATTTATTGGTGCTCTCGTTATCGCTGTTAGTTTTGTTGCTTGCGGCGGCGATGCAAAGTCAACAGATACATCAAGTCCTGAGACAACCGAACCTGCTGAAACCAAAGTAGAAGATTACAAGGGAATGGAATTAGCTAATTTGTCAGATTACGGAGTGGATGGCAGTTTACAAATTCCAGACAAAAGTAAAGGGCCCCAGAAAATTCAAACCTCATCAATAGAGAGTATTGAGATTATGGTTGGAAATGCTTTCGGTATTGAGGTTATACCATTTGGGCAAACGGTTGCTGAAAAAAAGACAGAATTAGATGGAGATTTGGTGTATCGTATCGAATACATAGAAGAAACCCCTGAAAAACTCCTTTACAAAAAAACTATTAAAGACAGTGATATAGATCCTGAATTTCATTTTTATTTAACGAAAAATCTCAATGGCGAACTGTTTTCTGTTCAAAGTTTAAATAAAGTCTACAAGCAAAAGTGGGTGGAAAAAATGATAGTTTCTGCTGAAAGTTTAACAGCAAATAACCCTGCGTAAACGAAACAATAGAACACAAAAAACCCAAAATACGCCCAGGGGTACTTTGGGTTTTTATATTTAATATTAGTGTGTCTGCTATCCGAAATGTTCTGGGACGAATATTTGAGAGGGGTTCATTACAATTACTGGAATTTGAAATTTATTATTCAACACCTCGATTTCTCCGCTTCCTTTAAACAAGTCAGGTAAAAACCCACCATCTCCAGAGGCATTTACAATTGCAATCATGTCTGCATCAATATCGCTAGAATAATCTAATAATTGTGGGATAAAATTGCCATGCTCTGGGGCTATTTCTACTTCATATTTCACTTTACGCTCCGTAAAATACTGCTTTGCAAAAGTCAACTCTCGCTTCACTTTCGTTGCAATAAATTCATCATTTTCATTCGAAATGAAAATATGAATCGTGGCATCAAAATGCCTTGCAATACTTGCGGTAATTGAAAGTTTTGACTTTGTTTCTTGAGAAAACTTAATTGGCAGTACTAAATCTTTAATACTCCCTTTAGATTTGTTTCCTTGATTTACGATAAACGGTAACTTAGAGTGGCCAATTACTTTTAACGCATAACTCCCTGTTAAATGCTGAATTCCTTTGATTCCATGAGTACCCATTACCACAAGCATTGCCCCAATTTCCTCTCCTACTTCAGGAATTCTATCAAAAATACTTCCTTTTCTAATTTCAAAAGAAACTAAAACACTGTGGGTGTTGGATGCGTTTTTCGTTAATTCTGTTAGTCTAGTTTCAGCCTCACTTCGAGCTTTTTCACTTGAAATGACATGAAGTAATACTACTTCGCCCTTAAAACTTTTTGCTACAGTTGCAGCATGCGAAATGGCACTGTCAGCCACATCAGAGAAGTCGTGCGGTACTAAAACTTTGTACATGTTTGCCATAGAGTAATTCTTTTAATTAAGGACTTCAAATATACCTATTCTATTAAAATATGCAAGAAGCATGTTCTAAAGAATTGACTTTCCTATTTATTTTGCAAAACTAGCACGATTTTGTTAAAATCTGCTGCTGCATTAATAACCTTCTGGTATTCTTCAAATCTTTCCTTTGGATAAATAATTTCAGTATAATATTCTTCACTTGTTACCGTAACTACATATTTATCAATATTATATTCAGAATTAAATAATATATTTATATCTTCAGCCTCGCCAAATTTACAGCTTATTTTAAGGTCATCTATATTTTTAATCTCATATCCTGCAGGCACGTTAAACTTAATTAACCTAGTATACCTTCTTGAATTTTCCGATTCTACATCGAATTGTCGCTTTTTATCTTGGTACATTTCCATTTGTTGTCCAATCAAGAATCCGAGTTTGAACAGGTAATCTTCTCCAGCCCTCTCAACGAATGAGTGCTCTTATGTCTCAAAGCGGTAAATAAGTGGCTTTGATCCAAAATCTTACCCCCGTATTCCTAGTTCAACCTCATCTGCCTCCATCTCTTCATTAACCATTTTCACCATAGCTTTTTTCACATTTTTTATGGCTTTCTCATCCATTAAACGAAAGTAAGGTTGAAAAAATTGCACAGAATACCCAGATGAAGTTTTTTGAAACTTAATATTAGGCTGAGCTATATCCTCTGCAAAATCAATGTTAACCTCTATGTCGTCACTCGACATGCTATACAGCAGTGCATCAATAAGTTTTACTTTCCCAATTGGGCATGACAACATCTCCTACTTCGACCCTTTTAATAAGTAAACCATTGTTATGCATCCATTCACTCGGGACTATTGGCGCTCTCAAGTACTTTTCGTCAGGTGCAAGAAATATATTTTACTTAGGAAAGTATATTAAATAATTGTCAAGAAAAAAATAGGCTTCAAACTTCGAATCAAATCTAATTTCCATTCTATCAGTCGTTAGAACAATCTCATTCTTGATTTCTGCAATGTCCAACAGAGCTAAATGCAAACGCGTTATACCTGTTGAGTTTGCAGCTTTTTCCTCCACTATAAAATCTATTTTCGCCAAATATGGATTCGGAAGTTCAACAACTTATAAATTAGACTACAAGTAATTTTCAATCCCTTTTATTTTCTTCAAATCTCCTTCAATTTTTTTGAGATTTAATTCTTTCCCAATTTTTGAGATCTTCTTTAGTTCTGACTTAGAGCACTCTGGATATAAATTTGCATAAACGTTTCTAGAAGAATTTCCTCACGAAGTTAAGTCTCCTGTATTCTTTGCTAAATTTCGGTTGATTTTATATAAAACACCTTGCTACACCACATCTTCAAACATTGTTGGTTGTCGAAGAACTGCTGCAACTAAATCAATTAAAATCATCCATCTATTCCACTGTGAAGCTGCAGCATCCTCCTTTACAACAGAGGCTTTATTAATTGATTTGAAAGCAAACTCTAAATAGTCAGGACAAATCAATGCAAACTGCTGATCATACCGGACAACGTCTTCTTGTAAATTGATTAAACTCCCATAGTAATTCAGGTCGGTGTTTTCTGTAAGTTGCAGTTTCGATAATACTCTCCTTTTCCAAACCTTCTAAGGCAAAATAGTTCACTAAATGCTACTAAAAAAAGAAAATATTTGATAAAAATTTCAAAAGCAACAAGACACAAAAAGACCACTCCAAATATTCGGAATGGTTAGAATTTTATAAAAAATATTTTTTTACAAGGTATTTTATATTGTAATGTCAAATTGAACTAAATTAACAAATTGCTGAATTCTTGTTCCTACCTCCTCGTCCGTTAATCCAACCATTCTTTCTGTTCCAAATTTTTCAACAGAAAAAGAAGCGAGTGCACTTCCGTGAATTAATGCCCTTTTCATGTTGTCAAAAGAAATATTATCAGTAGCAGCTAAATAACCAATAAATCCGCCTGCAAAAGTATCTCCCGCTCCTGTTGGGTCAAACACATCTTCTAAAGGCAAAGCAGGTGCATAAAACACTTCCTCTCTGTAAAACAATAGCGCTCCATGCTCCCCCTTTTTGATAATAACGAATTTTGGGCCCATTTCCATAATTTTCTTAGCAGCCTTTACTAAAGAATACTCTTCAGAAAGTTGACGAGCTTCTTCATCATTAATAGAAATTACATCTACCAACTTTAAGGTTTCCTTCAATTGTGGCATCATAATGTCCATCCAGAAGTTCATCGTATCCATCACGATTAATTTTGGGCGGTTTTTCATTCTTTCAACTACGGTTTTTTGGACCATTGGCACCAAATTTCCAAGCATTAAATACTTGCAATCTTGGTACTCTTCAGGAATAATTGGATCAAAATTTTCTAATACGTTCAACTGAGTGTCTAACGTATCTCTTGTATTCATGTCGTTGTGATATTTTCCAGACCAGAAAAAAGTCTTTTCTCCTTTCTTCACTTGCAATCCTTTTGTGTTCACTCCATGCTCCTCTAGCATAGTAATGTATTCCACTGGAAAGTCTTCACCAACTACAGATACAACGTTTACTTTTTTTACAAGCTTGGTAGCTGATAGCCCAATATAGGTTGCTGCACCACCTAAAATTTTATCTGTTTTTCCAAATGGGGTTTCTATAGCATCAAAGGCTACTGTTCCAATAGTTAATAAACTCATCTAATCTTTACTTGCAAAGATATTGTTTAATTCAAGATCTAGTAAAGAAAACAGACCTTTCATATAATAGAAAATTACGCCAAAATACCAGCTTAAATCGGTTGTTAAAAGTAAACCACCCATCTCTCTTCAGCATAAAAAAAAGGCAATTCTTTCGAATTGCCTTTTTTAATTTTAAATTTTCTTGCTCCAAAATTATGTTTCTTCTGTATCATTTACAGCTTCTGCAACATCTCCTTTGCTTGCAATAAATCCAATCTGGGGCCAAACTGTGTCACCACTTGAGAGGAGGCCAAAGAAGCCAGTTTTCCTGCGTCTGCATAACTGCGTCCGTTTGTAATTCCCGCTAAAAAAGCACCCGCAAAAAGGTCACCAGCTCCATTTGTGTCTATTGCGTCTACCTTGTATGGCTCAATGTCTATAAAAGTATCACCATCATAAATCATTGCGCCATTTGACCCTTGAGTAATCACAAATCTTTTTGCATTTTTCTTCAAGGCCTCTCTTGCTTCTTGTAAGTTGTCTTTTCCGGTGTAAAGCATTGCCTCTTCCTCGTTGCAAAACAACAGATCAACACCTAAGCCCACAACAGACTCCATTGCTTCCTTAAAATACTTTACCATTGACGGATCTGAAAAAGTTAAAGCCGTTTTTACTCCATTCTCTTCCGCTAACTTCTTAGCATACCTCATTGAATCCTGTCCATTTTCCGATGTAACCAAATACCCTTCAATGTATAAATATTCACTATCCTTCAACGCATGCTCTGTAATTTCAGCTCTAGAATAATCAGATGTTATGCCTAGAAAAGTATTCATCGTTCGCGAAGCATCATCAGTTGTCATAACTAAACATTTGCCGGTAATTCCCTTTTCTAAATCTTTACCTTCTAAGTTTGAATCTACTCCGTTCGCTTTTAAATCCTTACGATAGAAATCGCCTAATTCATCATTAGCTACTTTACAAGAATAATAACTTGAACCCCCGAACTGTGCTACCGCTATGATTGAGTTAGCTGCTGAGCCCCCGCATTGCTTGTTACTTGAACTCATCTTAATCGCCTTAGAAATTCTAGATTGACTTTCTTCATCTACCAAGGTCATCAAGCCTTTTTCAATATTGTGATCTGTTAAAAACTGATCATCTACCTCAGTGACAATATCAACCAAAGCATTTCCTATTCCAAATACATTATATTTTTTACCCATTTCCCTTTTATTTTGAACTTTATTGTTCTTTTTACCTTGCTGCTTGTATCTGGCAGTCACTTCTAAACCTGCTCATGCAGTAAAAAAGATGTAAATTTTCCCACAAAGGTATTGTTTAATTCAAAACTTTCGGGTAATATTGCCCTCCCAATCTTGAAAGAGATAAAATTCCTCTTTAGCTCAGTTGGTTAGAGCATCTGACTGTTAATCAGAGGGTCCTTGGTTCGAGTCCAAGAAGAGGAGCAAAAAAGACCATACGCAAGTGTGGTTTTTTTTATGTTTAAGATTTTGGACTAAAGGCGTTACACTGAGTTAACCGAAGTGTTTATGCTGAGCGACGAAAGAGTCGAAGAAAAGGAGCAAAAAACGTTTAGCGAAAGCTAGACGTTTTTTTAATGCCTAAATCTTTCTCGCTACATTTGAACATGGCTCACTCTGTCTATATACTATATTCAAAAAGCATTGACGAGTACTATGTTGGTAAAATTGGAAACATAGATAACAGGTTAGAATATCACAATTCGGAATTCAATAAAATTTGGACGATTAAAGGAACCCCTTAGTTAATTAAGGTAGTAGAGTTTGAAAACTCCATTTTATCCTCGAAGTGGGAGCATTTCATTAAAAAACAAAGAGTAAAAGAATTATCCAAAAAATAATTTTGGAATGCCGGAGCATATAATCCCGCTCGAACTGGAAGGATACTTGGTTAGAGTCCAAGAAAAGGAGCAAAAAGAAAGAAGCACATACAGCACAATGCAGGTGCTTAATCTATTTAGAGCTGTATTACATTTATAACTCATTGCCTATTTAATGTCTACTATCTCAAGCTTCTTCAAATCAAAGTCCTCTTTTATGCCTAAAACCCCAATTATTCAGTTGAATCGATAGTATAAGGAAGGTTGAACTATTTTTCAAATGAAATAGATGTGTTAGCCCTTTCGAGCCTCTTAAGCGATTAGGGTAAAAGCTAAATTTAGCCTAATTAACCAAATGAAAGGAGGGCCATCGGATTAGGAATAACCATCCCAATAAATCTAGGTTATTACATTGACCCAAGAGACGATCGAACCCTCTTACCATTTGCAGCTACGAGCTACTCGCCACGCCTACATTATATTATTTTTTGCTAATAAATCTATTAGCTTTTTGATATGAAAAATATGCTCGCAATGAATTGCAGAGTTGGAGTGAGGTTTGCATTTTTGAAGGCGATTTAGAATATCTCCTATTTTCACCAAAAATTCACTGGCTTTATATCTTAGAATAAGGATGACTCGCAATTACATTTGATAGCGTGGTTCCCTAACCTTTTAAGTACAAACAGCCAAGCTAATCAGTGCTTATTTTTCTTATTACAAGCAATTTATATTCATTATGACTTGTTATTAAAATAGTTTTCCTGTTATTACGATAGATTAAAAACACTCCCTGTTCTTTCTTTGATTCTAACTTTTAATTACTTGCTCAATTACCGCATTAACCTTTTCTTTTGTAAGAGGTTTAAATTGATACCCTTTTACACCTGAATAACTCATCGACTTTTCCATATCCGCATTACTAATTAAAGTTGAGATCATTACAATGATTCTTTTTGATTCCTCATCTTTTTCAATACTCTTAAACTCTTTCAAGAATTGATACCCATCCATGATGGGCATATTAATATCTAAAAATATTATATCAGGCGAAGGGTAGTTTCCTTCTTCATTTTTAGATAAAAGGTAATCTAGAGCTAATCTTCCGTTTAATGCTGTTGAAATATGCTCAGCAACATCCATTTCTCGGAGTAACCTCGTATTAAGGCTATTTGTTCCCTTACTGTCATCTATTAGCAATATCTCACCTAACTTCATCATTTACAATTTCTTATTTTACTCGAAAAACTAGCTTTTATGCATTTTACTAGTTATCTCAACTAACAACAAACCTGTACTCTTCACATTTTAATACATTGTCCCTATTGTCTCTATTTTTTAAATACATAATAGCTTGTAATTATCTCCTCTAACACAATGGAAATACACAATTACTTAAATTAAGTTTCATCTCCTTTTCTAAGCTTTATTAAAATGGAGGTTCCCTCATTCAATTTACTTTCGAGGTAAATCTTTCCATTCATTTGCTCTACCATTTTTTTAGTAATGTGTAACCCCATACCAGAACCTTCTAAAGTAGAATTGAACCTGTTAAATTTACCAAACACTTTATCCTTATATAATTCTAAATCAATGCCTTCTCCATTATCCTTAACCGTAATACAAATAAAATCTCGCTCAGCTTTACATATGACTTGAATCTTTAAAGGCCGCTGATCTGAATGATATTTTATCGAATTTCCAACTATATTTTGAAGAACACTTCTAACAAAAACTTCACTACCCTGCACAATTAACCTTTCTCCCAAGTCAGCTTCATAGGTACCTTTCAGCGCAAGTACCTTGGCAAGAAATTTTGGAGATAAATCAGCGATTATTTTATTTAAATCCAACCTTTCAGAGGTTGCCTGAATACTTTTAATTCTTAATGCTGCCGTTAATCCTTCAATGGTGTTCTTAAACTGCTTGATGCTCTCATGAATATATTTAACTGACTCTGTTGTTTCTTGATTATCTGAAGGTAACTTATCTTGAATATATTCAAAATGACCCTCTATATCTAATATCGGTGCTTTCAAATCATGTGCTGCTATGTGCGCGAAACTTTCAAGCTCCTTGTTTAATTCTAGTAACTCTTCCGTTAATTTCGCTGACTTATTTCTTGCAATTATTAACTGATTTTCAAAGTTTTTCCGCTGAGAAATATCGAAAACTGTCGTCTGAATGAATAAACTTTCTCCAATTTTATTTTTTATTTCCACAGAGTTCACAAGGACCGGTATTCTAGTTTGGTCTTTTCTTACAAAAAAGAAACTAAATTCTCTCACGGCGCCTTGTAGTTTTAAAATAACTACAAAACTACTATCGTATTGTATGTTACCTGCCTTTGTAAGAAAGTCAACAATATTTTTTCGTTCAATAACTTCTGCTCGCTTGTAGCCGGTAAATTCAAGAAAGCGATTATTTACTTCAATAATTTTCCCATCAGGCTGCGAACAGATATATCCGCAAGGTGCAGTGTTATAAAGCTCCTCATAATTTATTTTAAATTTTGATTCCAATTTTAGTATAAGAGAAATTGTTTCATAGCCTGAATCGTTTCATTTGGATTACTCAAATGAGGACAATGCCCATTGGTATTTAATACTGTCAACTCACTTCCTGTTATTTTACTGTGAACAAATTCACCAACTGTCAAAGCCGCCAGATTATCTTCTGCACATTGAATTATAAGTGTTTTTATATCCACTTTCTCCAAATCTTTTCTGTTATCGCAGAAAAAAGTAACTTTTGCAAAGTGCTTGGCAATTTGAGGGTTATTGTCGCAAAAGCTTTCTTCTAATTCAAGCGCTAATTCAGGTTTTTCAGGGTTCCCCATAATTACCGGAGAAATTGCTTTTGACCATCCTAAATAATTTGAGTCTAACGCTTCAATTAGATCATCAATATCTGTTTGATCAAATCCTCCGTGGTAGTTTTTGGTATTTATAAACCGCGGAGAAGGGCATATAAGAATCAAATTATCAAATATATCTTTTCTAATAATGCTAGCCAATATTGATATATTACCGCTTATTGAATGTCCTACCAAAGTAACATTTTTTAATTCTAACGCCTCACAAACCTCCAATAAGTCGTCTGTATATCCCTGTAAAGTGCTGTACTTATCATAATCGTAAGCCTTCTCATCTGATTTTCCGCAACCTACAAGGTCAAGTAACACTACCTGATAATTCTCTTCAAATGCAGGTGTAATTAGCCTCCACATACTTTGATCGCAGCCATATCCGTGAATAAAAACAAGTGTCTTCTCTCCTTTACCGATTACTTTGACATTATTTCTCTTCAGCACCTGCTCGTTCATAATTACTATTATATTTCGATAAATAAATGTAAACAACTTAAAAGGTTCAGCAGAACAGTCAAATTAATAACTTTCCGAACGTGTTTCACTTTCATCAACATTTACGCATGTACACCAAATATTTTTTTGCACAGTTATTTGATATTTTCTACACAACTCTCAAAAAAGCAATGTTATATTTCGTAAATTTTACAATAGTATTGATTTAATTAAGAGCAAATATAAAACGTATTTTATATTTGCCAGTTGGATTAGAAATGAGGAGGTACTTCTAAAAGTATTCTATCTCTGTTGTTCACAAAAGGTATATAGAACCCTCTATTTCTGCAGGTAGGGTTGAAAAAGAAGCGTAATATCGCTGAACAGATTCCTTGCAATCTACTTACTAACAATATTTTACTGATGAAAGTCAAATTTGACTTTAAGGCCATTGAATCAATCATTGATAACAATTTAGCGTTTAACATATTAGAGTCGGTAGCAGATAGCTTAGCTCTAAATTCCTATGCTGTTATTGACAACTTCTTATCTGATCAAGAGTCCCTGGACTGCTTAACCGTTTTAAAAAAGAATAAGGAACAAGGGAAATTTAAAAAAGCAGGCATTGGAACCTCAAATCAATTTCAAATCAACCAGAACATTCGTGGAGATGAAATAAAGTGGTTAGATGAGTCTAATCTGTCTCCTGCGAATCAAATTTATATCACACAAATTCAAGCGATGATGGATTTTTTTAATCGTTCCCTGTTTTTGAGCTTGAAAGATTTTGAATGCCATTTCGCACATTACCCTGCGGGTTCTTTCTACAAGCGTCACCTCGATTTACTAAAACTATCAGACCACCGAGTGCTGAGCTTTGTTTTTTACCTCAACCAAAACTGGAAAAGGGAGGATGGCGGAGAATTACAGCTTTATTTGAAGGAGAAAGACATTGAAAAAACAGTTGTTGTAGATCCGCTATTAGGAAGGGTCGTTATATTTCGATCTGAATTATTAGAACACGAAGTTATTTTGGCAAATAAAAGCAGGTATAGTATCACCGGTTGGATGTTAAGCCAATACAAGGGAACGACGTTTTTGTAGAGTTAATATTAGAACATCTTAATCAAATGAAAACAACTCCCAAATTAACTATTCCTTTGGGAACTGCAAAACCTCTCGATTAATGAAAAGTCACAAAACAAGAACGAATTCATAAATTAAAAAATTCTCAGAGGCCGCCTTATTTATCTTCTTATCGTTTTACATTTGACATAGATCCTTCACGAAAAAGAAAAATAACCGAGGTAGTATGAAACAACTTTTTTCTAAAAAAGACTTATTTCGAGTTCAGGATATTCCTTTTGATATTTCGTTCTCAATTTTTTATCTGCATTGATTCTTTTGCACAATGGAAAACTGTTCATGACGTTAAAATAAGTCGCGATACACTACCTAGCATCTCTGAATTAAGTTTCAGCAGCGCTGCTGGCTGCATCGCTGCCTGCCGCACCATTAACTCCTACCGCACCAATAGCCATAATGTTGGTTCAATTCTTACCACCAACGATAGCGAATCAACTTGGACTTATCGATTAGAGGTTGTTTCTTTTTACTTTCAAAAAGTAATTCATGCAGACACAAACATTGCACCAGCAATTAGAAGTCAACTTAATTACACATTGGATACGTACAATAAAGGAATGTATGCAGGGTCTATTAATTCTGGAGTAACATAAGATACTGCGCTCTTCCCTTATCATTTGACTAATATTGAAAACGTTCCCGATTCTATTATTTTGATGTCAGGAAGAGAATACTCAAACACAACTGCCAACAGGTCTCCTATATTAAAATCTCTTGACAGAGGTTTGAGTTGACTAGAAATTCCCTATTCCTTCAGTCAAGAATACATTACAGACATAAATTTCATACCCAATTTCAATGGCTTTATAACAGGAACGAATAGCGCAGTTTACAAGACGAATAACCAAGGAGCCTCTTGGACAAGAACTGTTATAGATAGCTCCATTAATTACGTCATCCACAGTATAAGTGTACCATCATTATCCAAACTAAATTTGTTCCCTAATGGTGGCACTTTTCATTCATCATCTGACACAGGATTCATTTGGAATTTTATTTCTACCGTTAATATATCTGGTTTTCGTGAGATTGAGTTTGTGAATGATTCTGTTGGGTTTATTCCCGGCTTTAGAATGGCCAAAACAATTGACGGAGGAGCAACTTGGAATAATCAAACTTTCACTCCACCTAGTAGCATCGTGTTTGATGCTCTAGCCGGCATATTTACTATATCAACTACTACACTTTATTCGGGCGGTACTGCCGAATTTTATAGAACCTACAATAGCGACGATACGATCTTAAGAACGGGCATATCAGATGTAAGTCAGATTAACTCTTTCAAACTTTATCCAAATCCGATAGAAAACACATTCTATTTAAAAATTGAGAAAGAAAAAAATTTACACTTTCAACTTTATAATCCAATTGGTCAGCACGTTGAGTTTAGCGTTCAACCGAATGCTAATCGCTATGTATTTGCTGTGCGAGACCTACCCAGAGGCTTATCCTTTCTAAATGTCGTAACAAATAAAAGTCAAACGACAATGAAGTTATTGAAAGAGTAGCATTCTACTTCACCTCAGCACTCATCACTCCAGTATCGTTAAAGGGGCCGGCTACTACTTTGCCGTTTCCATCCACCAATTGAATACGCAAATTGTGGTACTCTTTTGTTACTCCATTTAACTTAAAGGCTTTGTTTAGTGGAACGTTAAATTGATTGCCATCGGCTATAACACGAGCGAAGTAATTTGACTCCTCCGGTACATTTTTACCATAAAAATCTAAGTAAAATGCAGCACTATCGACCTGACTTGATACATTGTGAAACAAGTGAATTCCTGTTTCTGTAACGTCATCTTGTTCCTCTTCTCCAACAAAATGATTCTTTAAATAAACAGCATTTTTATTAGGAATTCGCAATCCATTTGCAAGTGCCAAAAAAGCGAGAACGACGTTATTACCTTTTAGCAGCTGCACTTCCAAATCAGTGCTTTCGCTCTTGAGAACCTCTCCATTGTTCACTGAATAGCGAATCTCATATCCCTGCGGTAACTTTTCCTCGAATTGTAGGTTTAACCTATTTGTTTTCATCAGAAAAGCTTCCTTTTTAAACGTCAATTTCTCCAAAGCATATTCTTGTTTATACACCACTGCAACAATCGTTAGTGGCCCTTTTTGCTGAATTGCGTCTGAATCTAATTCAACGTTCAAACGCTCTTCTAGGGAAACTACTTCCGTGCAAGAATTGAGTAAAATAAAGAGACAAAAAGCTGTTGTTAATCGTTTCATTTTTTAAAATAAAAAAGGCTGCACAAAATTGCGCAGCCTAAATTAAAATTTATTTCACCTTACTCAACTACTACTGTGATGGTAGCGCTCATTTGCTCACCATAACTTTGGTGGTAACCATCGGCAAATTGCATGGTTAATGTATGCTCCCCTTTTGGTAAATCTAATTCCGTTTCTAACTGTCCTTTCCCAAAATGAATGTTTACAGAGTCAGCCGGTACAACAATCCCAAGATCCAATGCTCCACCATTAATTATAATGTGGTGGTGACCTTTTCCTTCGTTCAACTCCCCTGCAGCTTCAACTTCCATTCCTTCCACACCAAATTCAACTTTTAACGGAGAGATTACCGTTTGACCATCTTTAAGGTTAGCAAAAAATACTTTTGCTCCTTCAGGAATTGCAACCGGCTCAGCCTCTGCGGCCTTTTCTACCATTTCATCGTGGTCATTGTCTTCATGATCCATGTCCGCTTCATGCATTTCGTCGTGAGACATTTCTTTTTCTTCTGTTGCTTTTGGTGCCTCGCCGCAAGACGCTAAAAGTACTCCTAGTGCAATTACTAATGTGTTTATCTTTTTCATGTTTATTTGTTTTTAAGATTCGAATTCAATTAATACTTCATTTTTTTCTACCGCAATACCTTCGGTAACTCTAATTGATTTTACAGTTACGTCTGCGGGAGATTTTAAAACGTTTTCCATTTTCATCGCTTCTAAAACAACCAAAGCCTCACCTTCTTTTACAGTTTGACCTAGCTCTACTTCAATTTTTAATACCAAACCTGGCATAGGTGCTTTTAATTCTTTTACAGCGGTTGTGGCCAAATTATCCATTCCCAATTGCTGCAATAATAAATCAAACCGATCTTCTACTTTCGCTTTATAAATGTTGTTATTCACTTTTAGTTCAAAGGTTTTTTGTGCCTCATCAGCTCCCACTACTTCAACAGTATATGATTTCCTGTCTTTAATAATGTGAAACTTACCATCTTTCACCTCTATTTGATCCCAATTAATTTCAACACCATTTAATTGTGCAGAATTACCCTTCAATTGCTCAATGGAAAAACTATTTCCGTTTTCAATTTCTACCTTCAATTTACTCATATTAGCACAAAGGTACTTTATTATGCGTTTAGTCTTTATCATATTCAATTTGATATTTCTAAGTATAAAATGCAATTTTGCGCTTTAAATATATTTACATGAGAAAACTTATTATTCCGCTATATATCATCGCTTTAACTGCAACTTCTCAAGCTTGCAAAAGCATTGAGCCTTCTGTTATTACTACTGAATATGTTACCCTTGATACAGTAAATGTGGAAGCTGACAGTCCTAGAGAGATGTACAGAGCGTCTGAGAAAAAAATTACGGATTTGTTGCACACTAAATTAGAGGTAAGCTTTGATTGGGATAGCGCATTCCTTTTCGGAAGAGCAAACTTGACTCTTTCCCCCTATTTTTACCCTTCAGATAGTTTAGTTTTGGACGCAAAGGGATTTGAAATTAAAGAAGTTGCCCTTTTAGATAAGATTGGGAAAAAGTCGCCTCTAAAATATGTTTACGATAAAGAGTTTCTGAAAATAGACTTAGGAAAAACATATACAAGATTAGATACTTACCGGATATTTATTGATTACACCGCAATGCCCAACAAACTAAATGCAGGCGGGAGTTCAGCAATTACGAGCGATAAAGGCCTCTATTTCATCAACAACGATAGTAAAATTGCTGACAAACCAAAGCAAATTTGGACACAAGGCGAAACAGAGTCTAGTTCGTGTTGGTTTCCGACAATTGATTCTCCAAACGAAAAAACAACTCAAGAGATTTACATTACAGTTGATTCAAATTACACTACGTTATCGAATGGCGAGTTAATGTTTCAATCGGAAAATGAGGACGGCACTCGGACTGATTATTGGAAACAAAATTTACCTCATGCCCCGTACTTGTTCATGATGGCAATTGGTGAGTTTGCTGTTGCAAAAGACAAATGGAGAGGAAAGCCCGTACATTATTTTGTAGAGAAAAAATATGCTGATGTAGCGAAGGACATTTACCCAAATACAGTCGAAATGCTTGAATTTTTCTCAAACAGACTTGGTTATGAATACCCATGGGACAAATACCACCAAGTTGTTGTAAGAGATTATGTTTCGGGAGCTATGGAAAATACTGGCGCGGTAATTTTTGGAGATTTTATTCAAGGAAATAGACGGTTTTTAATCGATAATTCGGGAGAAGACATAGTAGCGCATGAAATGTTTCACCATTGGTTTGGCGATTTAGTGACCTGTGAATCTTGGTCCAACTTGCCACTGAATGAATCTTTTGCTACTTATGGAGAATACCTGTGGAATGAGCACAAATACGGAAAGAATCAAGCTGATTTGCACATCGACAATGACCTTAAAGTATATTTAGGTTCTTCGCGGATTAATAAGGAGACACTCATACGATTCAACTATGACAACCACATGGAAATGTTTGATGCACACTCTTACCAAAAAGGTGGACGAGTATTGCACATGCTTAGAAACTACGTTGGCGACGATGCATTTTTCGAATCATTAAAAGTTTACCTAACAGACAATGAATTTCAAACGGTAGAAATTCACAACTTAAGATTGGCTTTTGAAAAAGTAACTGGCGAGGATTTGAACTGGTTTTTTAATCAGTGGTTTTTAAGTCCAGGCCACCCCATTATTAAAGTAGAAAAAAGTTACGCTAATGGGAAACTAACAGTCTCCATTAAACAAACGCAAGAAGGCGAAGACATTCCCTACGCTTTTGAAATCCCAACGGATTTACAGATTGTACAAGCAAATGGTTTAGTGATGACAAAGAAGATTAGGCTTACTCAGAGAACCGAAACGTTCGAAATCTCCTTAACAAGCGAACCATTACTGGTAAACTTTGATACTAGAAAAATTATTCTGGGAGTTATAGATCAAGCTATCAAAAAAGAAGAAGCCATTACATTGTTTCAAAATGCAACCCACTTTTTAGACAAGGTTTCGGCCATTCGTTTATTAAAGAGCATAGAAGACTCCGTTTCATTGGACTTAATTGAGTTGGCCATGAAAGATGGGTTTTGGTCGGTTCGAAAATCTGCCATTAAGGCAACTAAAAAATTGGCGAAAGAAAGACCTGAGAGCACCTTAATTACTTTAAAAACTATTGCTTCTTCAGATCTAAAATCAAACAACAGAGCAGCTGCGGTATCTGCAATTTCCAAGTATTTTATCGAAGAGGTAGAAATGGAATTCTTAGTGCAAAGACAATCGGATTTATCATATACTGTGGTTTCGGCTTGTTTAGACGCCATCAACAAAAAAGACCCAATAAAAGGCTTAGCAGTTGCGAAGGAGCTCGAGAAAGAAGATAATGCGGCAATTCTAGCAACGGTAGCCAGTATTTATGCCACCAATGGAGACCCTAAGAAACAGGCGTTTTTTGAACATGCAATCAGTAAGACAAGTGGTTATGGTAAGTATGGCCTCATGAACAGCTACGGAGATTTCTTAATGAAACAGAACGATGAGGCAGTAGAAAAAGCTCTACCCATTTTAATTGAAAACAGCAAAGGCGATGGAGTTTGGTATGTACGGATGGCAGGTGTGAATTCGCTAATTAAAATGAAAAGTGAAAAAGAAAAAGCCATCGAGCAACTAGCAGCTGACATTGCAAAAACGGAAGATGTATCTGAAATAGAGAAGTTACGAAAAGCGAAGTTATATTCAGAAACAATGAAAGCTAAGTTTATAACAGCGTTAGAAGCTTTAAAAGAGGAAGAAACGAACAGCAACTTAAAGAGAATGATCGAAGGAGCGCTAGAGTAGACTTTATTTTCTACCAAAATCTGCTGGAATTTCTCCCCAGACTTTGGTTTCCCACTTCAGTATTTTGTTTTGGAAATCATTTGTGTGAAGCCATATAAGCGCTCGATCCACCAATGCAAAAGAATCCTCATTTGCAACATTACGTACCAGTTTGGTATTGATTCGCTTACGCTGAACCCACCCGATTGCAATTTTACTATCTGAATATATTGGTGTAAGGTTGTCTGCTTTTTTTAAAAAGGCTAATGCATGCACTAGAGCTAAAAATTCTCCAACATTATTGGTCGAATTCTTATACGGTCCCATTTTAAAAATTACTTTTTTTGTTTCAGTATCTACCCCTTGGTATTCCATCAATCCAGGATTACCGCTGCACGCAGCATCTACTGCAATAGTATTCAATTTGGGGTTTCCAACCAATGCTCGCTTCTCTGCAGAAATTGCAACTTTGGGCTGTGCAACACCTTTGTATTTAGCGTATGTTTCTTGCACGGCTTTTGTGGCTGCAGTTAAGTCAGGAAAAGATTTATATTCGGCACCTTTAAACCCGTCAATGCTCTTTTTACATTCGTCCCAAGATGTGAAAACGCCCTTCTTTTTTCCCTTCCAAACAACGTAAAACTTTTTCTTTTTCATCTTTATTAAAACGGGAATATTTAGTGCCCAACAATTTACAAAACTATATCGTTGAGGATTTTATGATTATCAAATTGAATCTATCTGATCTAAACCAGAAAGTACACAGCAGTGTAATATCTACTCCATTCATTTCTTTTTACACTTGCATCGGTGCAGAGAATAGAGTGCAGAGTTTTTAGTTTTTATACTTTTCGAAAATAAGAAGAAGTTTTGGTTCGAATCGTAAGTTGTAAATCACGTACAAGCCCTTTTAGCACAAATTTAAACACTTTCAGAAAAACTTATCGATCAATACCGTTGTGCTTCACAGGTTTATGATTAAATTTGTTTAATGAGTTTCACGACTATTACTTTAAATCCTACCAATTACATGGACGCAGTGGCGTTTCAAGAAATATTTTTTGATGCGCAATTAGAAAAAAAAACGAAAGGAGAAAAGACAACCAATACCTTAATATTATTACAACATACTCCTGTTTACACACTTGGCAAGTCAGGAAAAATTGAAAATTTAAAAGTTCCAATAGAAGAAACAGGAGCTGAGTTTTACAAGACCAAACGTGGCGGCGACATAACTTTTCATGGATTAGGTCAGTTAGTCGCTTATCCTATTTTCGACACTGAAAGTTTTAATATGAGCGTTAGAGCTTATGTTGAAAAATTAGAACAGTGTGTGATTGACTGCATTGCAGGTTATGGTCTAAAGGGCGAACGCCTTGAAGAAGCTAGTGGTGTTTGGTTAGACCCCGACGACAAGAATGCTAGAAAGATTTGTGCGGTTGGTTTGAAAGTAAGTAGAGGAATTAGCATGCATGGCTTGGCTTTTAACATCAATACAGACTTGAGTTATTTCGACCACATTGTTCCTTGTGGTTTAGGAGATAAATCGGTAACTTCTTTAGAGAAAGAATTAGGGGAAAAGATAGATTTTTACGAAGTTCAAAATAAGCTACTTTCTCAATTCGAAAAGCATTTCAAATAATATGAAAGCATTTCTTGTTCTTTCATTTTTCATTGTATCAACTTTAAGCTACGGTCAACAATTTCAACGATTTGGTCAAACACCTTTGGAAGGATATTATTGGGACTTTCAAGGAAACAAGCATGAAGGAAAGCTACAGGTTTACTGCACCACTCAAATGGGAGCCGGAACAACTATAAAGTTTTTAGAGACCGGTAATAAAAAACAAAAACTAACCAAAAAACAAGTTAAAAGCTTTGTTATGGGAAGTGACAGCTTTGCACTCATTCAAAATTTTAGCCCCTCTAAATTAGCTTATTATAGTGCAGACTTTGCCAAAGTAGTTAAAGTGGGAGCCATTAATCTTTATTTGCATAAAAGACGGGTTACACAAAGCACAGGATACTATGGTGCGGGAATGGGAACCGGATTTGCGAATATTTTGACAGAAACCTATGTTGTAAGAAAAAACGGGAGGTACAGTTACATCGCTATCTTCAATAAAAAATCATTCACAGATTCTTTTTTGCCTCTAATTGCTGATTTTCCCGTATTGCACGCAAAAGCATCTGCAATGAAACCAAGAAAAGGGCTTTCGTCTCTTTGGTCTCTGATTAGAGAATACAACGACTTTAAAATAGAATAACCCTAAAGGTGCTTCTCTGCATGGTAGGATGACCGAACTAAAGGTCCACTTTCAACATGTGTAAATCCTCGCTTCATGCCTTCTTCCTTGTAAAAAGCAAAAACATCAGGATGAACAAATTCAGCTATGGCTAAGTGTTTTTTAGAAGGTTGCATGTATTGACCGATGGTCATAATGCTAACGCCAACACTTCTTAAATCGTCCATAGTAGTTAAAACTTCTTCTTTAAACTCTCCTAAGCCAACCATAATACCAGACTTTGTTCTCTCTATTCCTCCGTCTTTCAAACGTTTCAAAACCTCTAAACTTCTATCGTATTTTGCTTGAACTCTAACTTGGGCTGTAATTCTGCGCACAGTTTCCATGTTGTGCGAAACAACTTCTGGAGCGACATCAATAATAGGTTGCAAATTTTCCCACTCACCTTTAAAATCTGGAATTAAGGTTTCAATGGTTATTCCAGGATTATGTTGTCGCGTTAATTCAACTGTTTTTTTCCATGCAGCAGCACCTCCGTCTTTCAAGTCATCTCGATCAACCGAAGTTATTACAGCATGCTTTAATCCCATTAATTTAATAGACTTCGCAACTCGAGCGGCCTCAAACGGATCAACGTCTTCAGGCTTTCCAGTTGCTACATTACAAAACTGGCACGATCTAGTGCATGTGTTGCCTAAAATCATGAAAGTTGCAGTTCCTGCACCCCAACATTCAGCCTGATTTGGACAATTACCAGACTCACAAATGGTGTGCAATTTATGATCCTTTACAACTTGCTTGGTTTCTCTGTATTCCTTGCCTGAAGAAATCTTTGTTTTTAACCAATTCGGTTTGCCAACTTTAATTTCTTGATCTTCTTTGTTCTTAAATAAATTCGCCACAGTTCATCGTTTTTTAGTTTAACAAAGGTATTAAAGGAAAGGTTTTGGACGATGCGATAAAGGTATTTACATTTATATATTAAAATGACACCTTGTTTATGTTGGCAGACAAAACAATACCTAAAATAAGGTAAATTTTTACTAGCAATATGTACAACGCTAATCGAATAAAAAAGAACCAATAGGCAAAATTGAGCACTGTTTAGCATAAAATCCACCTCAACATTTCAGCTTTCCTCCTTCTACATTTTATCAGACTGACCGAAGTCGAAGTCCACATTTGTACTTAAAAGCCAACATTGGTTCTAAATAACTTAATTGCTATTGCTAGTAGTATTATTCCGAATACTTTACGAAGTATAGCAATTCCTCCAGAACCTAATACTTTTTCAATTTTTGTAGACATTTTCAGAACTGCATACACTACAATTATGTTTAAAATAATAGCGATAATTATATTCTGCACCTCATACTCCGCCCTCAACGAAAGAAGGGAGGTCATTGTACCTGCTCCTGCAATGAGCGGAAAAGCCAAGGGAACAATGGAAGCTGTTGCTGGAATATCGTCTTTAAATAAAGATATTCCTAAAATCATTTCCAGTGCCAAGAAGAAAATTACAAAAGAACCAGCAATGGCAAAAGAGCTCACGTCAATTCCAATTAAATTCAAAATTGATTCTCCTAAAAATAGAAAAGCAATCATAAGAAGCATCGCTACAATACTTGCTTTTTCAGATTTTATATGTCCTACTTTTTGACGAAGGTCGATAATGATGGGTACAGAACCAATAATATCGATAACAGCGAACAAAATCATTCCTACTGTAAATATTTCTTTTATGTTGAATTGCATTTCTTTTTTATTAAAATTTGGGGCGGCAAAATTACTAAATCCCACAATGCAAAATTTTTTAAACGAACTCCATTTCACAGGACAGACTAACATTAAAATATCCCTTCATTTTACTATAGCGATCACCTCCTCTATTTATTGGCACAAAAAGTTCGATGTAGGTGTTTTACAACAACAAAACGCCTCTAAAAAACAACACTTCTTCTAGCGCTTTTAGTTACAATCTCAACCCAAGGATTTTCTCAAGAAAAGAGGAAATATAGTCTGCCTGAAATTAAACTCAGAGAAAACATTGGAAATGGAACTGGAGCCTTAATGACAAACAAAACAAAAAACCCTCCAGAAACAGCTAACAGTTGCGCTTTGGTCGCTGGTATTTATGTTGCTTCTACTAAGAATCCACTATCAAAACATTATCCAAGAAGATATTGCTGACAACAAAGAGAGAGTAAAGTCTGATCCAAGATATTTGGCAGAGATCTTAACTGTAGAAGTAATTACGCGTGACATTTCCAGCATGTTAGAAGCCTAAAAACGCAAAAAAAAGAATTAGGCTTCAATAAAATTTATTCTCTTGGATAGTAAGTTTTCTTTAGATATAAGTAAAAATTAGGCTGGAGATTTTACCAGTCTAATTTTTGCTATTTATAATCATCTGTTATCAATTCAAAATCAAGTTGCTTTTTAGAAAGGTCTGCTTTTAGAACTTTTACCCTAACCTCGTCTCCAATTCTAAATATCTTGCCTCTTTTCTTGCCTTCTATTGCATAATTTTCTGGGTTAAAGTTGTAAAAGTCATCTTTCAAACTTCGCAGTCGAACCATTCCTTCGCACTTGTTGTCTTCTAATTCTACAAAAATCCCCCACTCACTTACCCCTGAAACAACTCCTGCGAAGACCTCTCCTTCTTTATCTTGCATGAATTTGACTTGCATGAACTTAATGCTTGCACGTTCAGCTTCTGTTGCCAACTTCTCTCTGTTAGAGGAGTGCTTGCATTTCTCTTCCAACGCAACAGCGTCTACCGCCTTTCCGCCATCTAAATAATATTGCAATAAGCGGTGTACCATTACATCTGGGTAACGGCGAATAGGTGAAGTGAAATGTGAGTAAAATTTGAATCCCAATCCATAGTGCCCAACATTTGCAGTTGAGTAAACCGCCTTCGCCATGGTTCTAATGGCCAATTGTGAAATCAATGCTTCTTCAGATTTTCCCTCAACATCAGCCATCAACCTGTTTAAAGTAGCAGAAATCCCTTTTGGCGAAGTCGTGTCTATTCTGTATCCAAACTTTTTAATAAACTCACTAAAGGTTTCTAATTTCTCAGGGTCTGGGCTGTCATGAATTCTGTAAACAAATGGTTTTGGAGTTTTCATTTCTCCAATTCTTTGCACTTGCGTTTCTTCTGCTCGAGCTCCAATAAATTCTGCCACTTTCATATTGGCCAACAACATAAACTCTTCAATCAATTTATTTGCATCCTTCTGCTCTTTCAAGAAAACGCCTAATGGTTCCCCTTTTTCATCCAGCTTGAATTTTACTTCTAACGTATTAAAATTGATTGATCCTTTTTTGAAACGATCTTTTCGAAGTTGCTTTGCCAACTTATCTAGCGTTAAAATCTCTTCCTGATAATCTCCCTTTCCAGTTTCAATTACATTTTGAGCCTCTTCGTAGGTAAATCTTCTGTCAGAATGAATTACTGTTCTACCAAACCACTGTTTGTGAATTTTGGTGTCTTCACTCATTTCAAAAACGGCCGAAAAACAATATTTATCTTCTTTTGGTCGCAACGAGCAAGCAAAATTCGAAAGCACTTCCGGTAACATCGGTACTACTCGATCTACCAAATAAACAGAAGTTGCTCTTTCATACGCTTCCTGATCCAACTCACTTCCTTCTTTTAAATAATGACTAACGTCTGCAATGTGCACTCCAATTTCCCAATTCCCATTCTTTAGCTTTTGTAATGAAAGTGCATCATCAAAATCTTTTGCATCAGCCGGGTCAATCGTAAAGGTTGTAACCTCTCTTAAATCTCTTCTCTTTTTTACTTCCGATTCGTGAATGCTAACATCTAAATTCTCAGCTGCGGCTTCAATTCCTTTCGGAAATTCAATTGGCAAACCATATTCTGCCAAAATAGAATGCATTTCAGTTTGGTTTTCTCCAGGTTTTCCTAACACCTGAATTATCTCTCCAAAAGGGCTGTCCACATTACTTGGCCATTTGGTCATTTTTGCAATCACCTTCTCCCCGTCTTGCGCACCCATTAATTTATCTAGCGGAATAAAGAGATCCACTGTCATTCTTCTACTGTCAGGAACCAGAAATGCATGTTTTGCAGATTTCTGTAATGTTCCAACAAATTCAGTTTGCGCTCTTTCTATTACCTCAATTATTTTGCCAATCGGTTTGCCATTTCGCTTTACCCGTAAAATTGCAACCTCAACGGTATCTCCATGAAGCGCAATGTCTAAATCTTTTTCTCCAATGTAAATGTCGTTTGGCAAACCTTCTACCTCAATGTAGGCTGTGCCGCTTGAGGTCATGTCTACCTTGCCAATAAGCTTCTCTAAATTTTCATCAATTCCAACAAGTTTAAATTTCCCCGGTTTCTCTTCTACCAAAGCATCATTCGCCTCCAATTCATATAACACTTTAGCAATAATCTTCTTTTTAGAAGTTTGTGTTATATTGAGTTGTCTCGATACTTGTTTGTAGTTCATATCCATAGTTGGATTCGAACGAAATACACTTAACACTTTTTCTTGCAATGAATTGGGTTTTGATTTTTGATTTTTAGGCATGAATGAAACTGATATTAATGTGGTAGGAATGTAGGTTTTATTTCCTATTGATTACCACAAATTTAAGGATGGTTTTTGAGGTACATGCGATTTAGAACCAATTAGCATGAATCTTAAAGCAGACGTAACATGAGAATGCAAAACGATTTAGAAATTAAACAGTATTTAATTGGTAAAAGCAACTAACTCACAGACCTTCTATCGAGCTACAATTCCTTTTTTCGTCACTCCTCCAACTTTCAAGAAATAAATGCCGTTCTGAAAACGGCTTACAGCTAAGTTCTCTTTCTCTTGAGTGATTTGAAATCCTAAGATTATCGCTCCCGTAATAAAATTAATTTCAACTACTTCGCCAATTAAGTTCTGAATTTCCAGGGTTAATTTTCACTTGCAGGGTTGGGATAAATTAATATGCGTATATTTTTTCAGCTATAGCAAGGTTAGTTGATAGATAATTTTCGAAAACTCTAAGATGACAGGAGTAACTGCCATTTCCATTGTTCCTATGCGCTCCTATTGCTAATTTATCTCCAATTGAATTCATGCTTACTGCAATACCTGAAAAGTTTACGCTTGCTTCTCCATCTATACCTACACCTAACTCAACCCAATTCGATCTACTCCACTCATAGATACGAGTATGACCCGATGCAGAACGATTTCTTCCATTTCTAGAGGCTCCTATGGCGACTCTATCACCGATTGAGTTCATACTAACCGATCCCCCCGAACCGTCACTTTGTCCTTCACCGTCTATGTCTAATACCATTTGAGGCCATAATAATCCATTCCATTCATATATTCTAACATGTCCTGCATTATTTCCACTTCCGTCATTATTGAAAGCCCCTGCCAAGTCTATCTCCGGTAGAATTTAGTGTGACAGAACCTGAATGGTCATCGGCAGCTTCTCCATCTATATCCAATCCGAGCCGAGTCCAACTTGTCCCTGTCCACTCATAAACTAGAACATGGCATCTATTCCATTGCCATCATTCATTTGGTGCTCCTATTGCCAGTCGGTCTCCAATACTATTTAAGACTAGCAGATACTCCTGACCCAGCTCCTACAGCTTCTCCATTTAGATCTGCACCTAACAGATTCTAAGAAACCCCGTCCCATTCAGATACTCGCATATGACCCGCATCTGTTAAGTATCCATAATTTGAAGGAGCACCAATAGCTAAGCGATCGCCAGTTGCATTCAAACTAATAGAAAATCCCAACCTATCATCAATAGAATCTCCGTCGATATCAACCCCTAGTTGAGTCCAAGCAATGCCATTCCAATCAAAAACTCTAACATGCCCTGAATTTGAACCATTACCGTCATTAAGATGAGCTCCAATTACCATCTGCGTTTAATTCAACTGAAATCCTTGATTCATCGCCTGAATTCTCACCGTCAAAATCTAACCCAATCTGAACCCAAGTTGTGTTTTTGCAATGGTAAACTCTAGTATGTCCAGAGCTTGCTCCATTCCCATCATTTCTATAAGCTCCAATAGCTAAATGTATCGCAGCAGAATCTAAGCTAATCGCCCAGCCTGAAAAATCACCAGCTGCCTCTCCATCTGTATCTAACCCCAATTTCGCCCATTGAACAATAGTGCATTTCGGAGCTTTGGCAATGAAAAAAAGGACAAAAAATTTTGAGATTATTTGAGTTTTATTATTCATTACAAATGGGTTAACAATTACAATTTGCAAATTATCGATTATTTATTCAAACGAATATTTTTCAAAAACAAGAATATTTGCTACAGATTAATCCTTGTAAAGCTCTATAACGAATACCCTATTATTAATACTATACGTTCTAGTAGACTCAAAAACCCAGTTTTTGATAACTAAAACTTAACATAACATTTATATTTCTCCGCAATTTTTAGGCAATCAGTCTCGTTCTCATTCAATAAACCAATTAAATCTGTAAGCATGAAAAATCCTAATCATAAAAGAGAAGTACGATTTCCTTTCGCTCAACGATTTTTAACAGGCCTAATTATTGCGTTGACTTTATCTTTAACCGCATTTGAATGGACGTCAGTAAAAATTAATCCAGACATACCCGAAATAGAGGTGGACTCCACCTACTTTGATGATGACCTAATACTTCCTCCAATCACGTATAGGAAGGAAAAAATACGGGAACTAAAACCAAAAGCGCCGACTCCTGAATTTATAGTTGTAGATAAGCAGACCCCTGAAGTGGTCGAGCCAACAGTTGACGAAACACCAACAGATGATAAGTCAACAGATAACAATACAAGTAAAGTTAACCTTATTGATTACGCCGAGGACACAAATTATAACTCCGAACTTGAAAACGAAATATATACCGCAGTAGAAATATTTGCTCATTACGATAAGTGCGCTGAACTAAGAGGCGATGAACTTCAAAACTGTAGCGAATTGAGTATAGTCAATGAAGTTAAACGACGTTTTAAAGTAACGGAACAAATGAAATCAATTGGAGGAAAGCAGGCTACGCTAATATCCTTTGTAATTGATAAAAATGGAACTATTTCAAACATAAAAACAGTACAGTCTCAAAATAAATACATCGAAAAAGCTGCTAAAAAAGCAATTGGAAGTTTACCTCAAATGAACCCTGCCATGCAACAAGGAAGAGCCGTTGCTTTGCGAGTACAAATTCCAGTTGTAGTTAGAATGGAATAATACTGGTTTGCTACTGATTTTTATTTTACGTTTGACTTCATGAAAATGAAGTCGAACATAACCATTAGTAAAATTGAATATAAAGTTGATCTTGGGGAACCCATTGATATTTCAATGCCCTTGCATGTTGGAAGAGACAACCCGAGCGCTTGGTACGTTGCCCCACCAACAATTGAACCTGTGCGAACAGAGCAATTCATAGGTGCTGTTGCTGAGGGTGGCAGTGTAAATTTTAGGAATATATTTTTTAACCCACATGGCCACGGCACTCATACAGAATGTGTAGGCCATATTGCCAACGAAGTATACTCCATCAACAAAACCTTAACACAGTTTTTCTTTTTAGCTGAACTAATTTCTGTTGTACCTGAAAAACAAGAAAATGGGGACGAGATTATTACATGGGAACAAATTCGTTCTGCTTTGCACAACGAAAACAACCAAGCAATTGTAATTAGAACCCTACCAAACTATTCAGAAAAGCTAAGCAAACAATATTCAAATACAAATCCTGCCTTTATTGAAGCCAAGGCAATGACTGAATTAATTGCGCTGGGAATTGAACATTTTTTAGTCGACTTACCTTCTGTTGACAAAGAAATGGACGGCGGTGTTTTGGCGGCGCATCATGCTTTTTGGGAACATCCAGAAAAAACAAACCTCAACAGAACCATTACAGAATTAATCTACGTTCCAGAAGAAGTAACGGACAGGCAATATTTACTAAACCTTCAAATTGCTCCTTTCGAAAATGATGCAAGTCCAAGCAAACCCATTTTATACGCGATCTCTTAAATGAAAAACCTTCTACTTTTGCACTTGGTGGTGCTCATTTTCGGGTTTACTGCAATTTTAGGAAAACTTATTACCATACCTTCAGACCAATTGGTTTGGTACCGCATGTTTTTCGCTACCTGCTCGTTAGCGGTATATTTAGTTTTAATGAAAAAGAGCTTTAAAATGAAACGCATTGGAATACTAAAGACCATTGGCGTTGGTTTTATAATCGCGGCACATTGGGTTTTCTTCTTCGAAGCAATCAAACAATCCAACGTATCGATAGCCTTAGCAGCGACAGCAACTGGATCCTTATTTACGGCACTGTTAGAACCTATTTTTTTCAAGCGAAAACTACATTTTTATGAGCTTTTGTTGGGCAGCATTGTACTCTTGGGCTTATATTTTATTTTCCAATTCGAAACAGATAATTCACTCGGAATTTGGTTGGGTGTGCTGGCGGCATTTTTAGCCTCTTTATTTACCGTTATGAATGGCCAATTAATCAAACAATACGATTCTACAAGAATCTCATTCTACGAATTAGGCGGCGGTGTTATCGCGGTAACGCTGTATTTTTTAATTTTTTCCCGTTCTAGTCTTCCCAATTTTCAACTTTCCAGCTCTGATTGGCTTTGGATGCTAGTACTTGCAATTGTTTGCACAGCCTTTGCCTTTGTTGCAAGTGTAAAAGTGATGGAAGAACTCACCCCATTCACTGTTTCATTAAGTATAAACCTTGAACCTATTTATGGAATATTACTTGCCTTACTCATTTTTGGAGAATCAGAAAAGATGTCTCCAGGCTTTTACATTGGAACTTCCCTTATTTTATGCTCTCTTTTTCTGAATGTTTGGATTAAAAGAAGGCTCAAAAAGAAAGGTTATCTTATTAACTTTGCACCCTTGAAAGACAGTGTAAAATAAACAACACTAGCTATTTTAACTTCTTATCTTTGCGCAAAATAGCAACTAATGGAGAAGAAAGTGACAAAAAAGCACTTAATAACGGCAGCTTTACCCTATGCAAACGGTCCAATACACATCGGCCATTTAGCAGGAGCATATTTACCAGCAGATATTTACAGTCGCTTTTTAAAAATGAAAGGAGATGACGTTGCTTTTATTTGTGGTTCAGACGAACATGGAGCAGCCATTACTCTTCGCGCAAAAAAAGAAGGGACAACTCCACAAGCTATTGTAGATAAATACCACGCTTTAAATGCAAAATCTTTCGAAGATTTTGGGATCAACTTCGATATTTTTCATCGTACCTCATCCAAGATACACCACGAAACAGCACAGGAATTTTTCTTAGAATTAGAGAAAAAGGGAGCATTCACAAAAGAAACCCGAGAACAATTTTACGACGATGAGTACAATCAATTTTTAGCAGATCGGTATGTTACGGGAACGTGCCCAAAATGTAGCAGCGAAAGAGCCTATGGCGATCAATGTGAAAAATGTGGCTCAAGTTTAAACCCCACAGATTTAATTAACCCTGTTTCTACCTTAAGTGGAAAATCTCCCGTATTAAGAGAAACTTCTCATTGGTACCTTCCAATGGGTCGACATGAAAAGTGGCTAAAAGAATGGATTGAAGAAGGAACCTTAGACGGAAAGACCCATCACAACCCAAAAGAATGGAGAAATCAGGTAATTGGTCAATGTAAATCTTGGATTGATGGAGGGTTACATTCTCGTGCAATGACCAGAGATTTAGATTGGGGAGTAAAAGTGCCAACCAAAGACGGAGAGGGAAAAGTATTGTACGTTTGGTTAGATGCTCCCATTGGATATATTTCTGCAACTAAAGAGTGGGCCGCTAAGAACAACAAAGACTGGAAAGATTATTGGCAAAATGAAGAGACGGACTTAGTCCACTTTATTGGGAAAGACAACATTGTATTTCATTGCATTATTTTCCCAATTTTGTTAAAAACACATACTGGGTATAACCTGCCTGTAAATGTTCCAGCCAATGAGTTTTTAAACCTTGAAGGCGACAAAATTTCAACCTCTAGAGATTGGGCTGTTTGGCTGCACGAATTCAATGAAGAGTTTCCAGGAAAGCAAGATGTATTGAGATATGTTTTATGTTCAATTGCTCCAGAATCAAAAGACAGTGAATTTACTTGGGATGACTTCCAAGCTCGAAACAACAGTGAATTAGTCGCTATTTATGGCAACTTTGTTAATCGGGCTGCAGTATTGATAAACAAGTACTATGAAGGAACAGTTCCAGAGCTTTCTGAAAATAATTATCCAGAAATTGAGAAACAACTTCAAGGCTTCGCAAAAGCGATTAATGAAAAATTAAATAAAAAGCAGTTTAGAGATGCCCAAAATGAAGCGATTAATATTGCACGTCTAGGGAACAAATTTTTAGCAGAAACCGAACCTTGGAAACTAATTAAAACCACCCCAGAAGAAGTTAAAAATATATTGAATTTAAGTTTGCAAATTGCGGCAAATTGCGCTATTGCTTTAGCCCCTTTCTTGCCGTCAAGTTCTACTAAACTTTCCGGTATCTTAGGGTTGAATCAATTGAATTGGAATGAACTTGGTAGTCTTTCTATTGTTAAACCCAATACACAATTAGGAGAAGTGGAACACTTGTTCCAAAAAATAGAAGACGACATTATTGTGAAACAAAAAGAAAAACTAGATAGTAAATCACCTTCAAAGACTTCAGAAACCCCAATTGACTCTTTTAAAGAAGACATTGTATTTGATGACTTTCTAAAATTAGATTTACGAGTAGGTACAATCCTCAGCGCAGAGTACATTCCAAAAAGCGAAAAATTATTAAAATTTTCTGTGGATTTAGGAAGTGAGACTCGAACAATCTTATCCGGAATAGCAAAGCACTACTCCCCAGGGGAAATGGTGGGCAAACAAGTTCAGGTTATCGCTAATTTACCTCCTCGAAAAATGATGGGAATAGAATCTCAAGGAATGATCCTCATGGCCGAAAATAACCTTGGAGAATTAAGGCTAATGCGACCGGATAAAAAAATCACAAACGGCGCAACGATAAATTAATACTTGCAAATTAACTAGAAAGTTATTAAATCTCCCTTACAAATGAAAGCTGCTTCTACCTTCCTAGTCTTACTTACACTGCTTTGCACAAATGTGTTTGGACAAGCATGTTTTGGTGTTGAAATTGAAACAAACTCTTTAATAATCTTACCGGCGTGTAATGACTCTAGTGGTTCTATATTATTCTCTAACACTAGTGGAGGAACTCCACCTTACACCTTCATTTTTAATGGCTCATCAAACCCATTTGGCGCATTTAATAACTTAACTATCGGTATTTATGAACTGATTATCACAGATTTTATAGGCTGCAGAGACACCTTTAATATCAACATAATGTATAAGGATATTAAAGAAACAATCAAACCAAACAACGCTTTTACTCCTAACGGCGACGACTTCAATGACACATGGTACATTCCAGGAATTGAAAGCTTTGAAGGAACGAAAGTTCTCGTTTTTAACAGGTGGGGTCAAAAAGTCCTCAACAATAGCCAATATGGAAATGATTTTGGTTGGGACGGAACTCAGAATGGACTAAAGCTCCCTTCAGGTACCTATTTCTATATGATAGAGATCATCGACAACTGCGTTGAGGAGAGAATCACAGGAACCGTAACTATAATTAGATGAGAAAATTACTTTTATGCATAATTGGTTTACTACTTAGTTGTCTGATTTTCGGACAGCAACATCCATCTTACACCCAATATACGTTGAACAAATTTGCACTTAACCCTGCAGTAGCTGGGCTTAAAAATTGCATCCAAACGACATTCGGAATCCGAAGACAGTGGTCTGGCTTTGAAGGTTCTCCAAACCACCTTTTTGCAAGTTTTCACACAAGAATTAAAAAACAAAGAGATTGGCGAAAAAGTTCTCATGGATTAGGAGCCTATTTTAGTAACGATAAGATGGGGTTTACTGATTATTCCATGTTAAAGGTAGCCTATGCTTTCCATTTAAAAATGTCGAGAAACTACCATTTTAGTGCAGGAATTTTCGCTGGAATACATCACCAAAAAACAAATTTCCAAAATATTCGAATAAGAGACAAAGCAAATGATCCTGCAATTAATGATCAGGAAGGAAAAGCACTGACATTGCCAGAAGTAAGCCCAGGAGTATACATTGACAACAATAAGTTCTTTGCAGGGGTATCCATGTATCAGCAGTTTCCGACTATAATTAGAGAAGTTGGTACAAATAAAAACAGAATGGCAGCTCATTACTTTCTGATGACAGGCTACCGGTGGAAACGTGAGCAATTAAACTTTACTTCTTCAATGCTCGTTAGCTTCGCGGCTTTCGCAGTTCCAACAGTCGATTTTACGCTTACAACAGATTATAAAAATATGGTGTCTTTGGCGTTGGGGAGCAAGTTCTTAAATTCAGGTTATTTAACCACTCAATTTAACCTAAACAATAGAATGAGTTTAGGCTATTCTTATGAATACGCTTTCACTGAATTAGCGCGAGTGGCACCAAACACCCATGAAATTGTACTCCAATTTAATACCTGTAAAATTGACCATAATAAAATAAGAGTAGCTTGCCCGGCTTATCAATAAATAACACAACCTTAACGGCGTTTACAGCGTCTTTATTTGTATGTCATCGAATGCAATTAAGATTTAATTACATTTGATATACAAAATTTTAAAAATACTTAACACAATTAGCCTTTGGCTGCATAAATACCTCATTCTATGAAAAAGTTCTTCAAGCTTTTTTTGATCATAACTCTCCAAGTAATGGCTTTTGAATCTATTGGTTCAGTAACTTTTACAGTAAATGTTACCCCCCCTTTATGTGCCGGAGATTCAGCAACTTTTAAGATTACAAATATTGTTAGGACACCCGGACCTAATCCTCAAGGCCCAATTGTTTTTACATGGGCTATAAATTCAACCCCAGGGGTAATCATTGCAACAGGAGATTCTGTAGAATTGCCTGCCGGGCCTAGGTACATTGTTAAGGGAATTGATCCTTCCGACTTATTTCCTCAAGCGCAAGCTGGTACTCAACAACCTACAGCTGTTGCTCCAGCTATAATCACCCCCACTTTGTTCCAAGATAGCGTAGATTGTTTTGGAGGAAATGATGGTACAGCATTCGCAAATCCAAACAATGGAGGAACCAGTCCTTATACATTCAATTGGTCCAATGCTACCGGAACGATTGTTGATAATGATGCAGGTGCAGGAACTGATTTAACCATTAATCTACCAGCAGGTAAATACATTGTGACTATAACGGATAATGTAGGCTGTTCTATTAAAGATTCTGTGGAGATTTTACAACCAGACCCAATTCTAATTCCAGTTACAATTGACACTGCTGACTGTTTTGGAGGAACCGCTGCGGTCACTGCTAACCCTTCAGGAGGGAATGGTAATGGAACCTTTACGCAGGTGGAATGGAGCAGCACTGGGATAACCAACAACTTGATTCAAGTTGGATTAACTGTGGCTGTGCCAGGGCCAAATTATTCTGTAACAGTTACGGACAGCAAAGGTTGTACCGGTTCTAGTAGTTTTACTTTAACTGAACCAGACCCAATTCTAGTAACCGTTGCCCCAGACACCATTCCCTGCTTTGGTGCTACGGGAATAGCAGATGCTACTGTAAATGGAGGAACTCTTCCTTACACTTATGATTGGCCGGGAAATCCAGGTAGTAGTTCAAATACTCAAGGAGGATTTATAGCTGGTATCGGTTATTCGTTAAGAGCAGAAGATGCTAATGGTTGTGACCAAACCGTTACCTTCGACATAGAAGAAAGAGATGAGCTAACGCTTGGTCTTGACTCTGTTGATGTAATTTGTAATGGAGATGTAAATGGTAGTGTAACAGGCACAATTACAGGAGGCGTAGGTCCATATTCTTGGAGCGCCAATGACCCTGCTGTCACTACTGGTAATACTGCAAACATATCAGTACCAAATTTAAACGGTCGTAAAATAATCATCACTGTAAATGACTTTTTAGGTTGTCCAAAAACCGATTCAATTGTAGTGAACGAGCCTTTGCCTTTAATCGCGAGCTTTCTAAATACTACAGAAGATCCAAATTGTGCTGGATTCGCAAACGGTAAAATAGATGTTTCCTTCTCAGGAGGAAATGGAGGTGAAACATTTTCTTGGACAGGTCCAAGCATCAACGCTACCAACCAAACACAGCAAAACATAACTAATTTATTAGAAGGCACATATATCTTAACAATAACTGATTCAAAAAATTGCGCCGTTACATTTGACACTACATTGACTGATCCAGATCCTATTCTAGCAGGATTAGCATTTGACCCACCAAGTTGCTTAGGTGGAAATGATGGTAGAATAGTATCCACTCCTACCGATGGATCAGGAATTTACATTAATTATGAATTTGGAGATGGAATAAATACCCTCCAAAATAGTAGCGATTCAATATTAAGTGGGCTTAGCGCCGGGACTTATTTTGTAACGATTACTGATAGCGATAACTGTATAGGAACTGGAAGCATAGCAGTTACTGAACCAACTAATTTATTCGAACTCGATATAGTGGCCGATTCTGTTAATTGTAATGGTGAGTCAACAGGAGGAGCAATAGCAACGCCAAAAGTTCCTTTAACAACAGGGCCGTATACTTGGTCATGGACAAATTCTGGGGGTATTGCAATTGGAACAAATGATAGTATCATTACAGGCTTGCCAATTGGTAAATATTTCATATCAGTAACTGATGGGAACGGTTGCCAAATTATAGATTCTGTAGAAATTGAAGAACCAAACCCAATAGGCACAGTAATTGTAGGAGCAAATTTGAATTGTAATGGAGATGGTTCTGGAAGCGCAACAGCAAATATTTCAAATGGCAATTCACCATTTGCTTGGTCTTGGAATACCACTCCCCCTCAAAACGGAACAGGTGCTATCGCTACAGCTACAAACTTAGATGCAAACATAAAATACATTTTAACAGTAACAGATCGAGAAGGTTGTATTAAGAAAGACTCCATTACCTTGTCAGAACCTACAAATTTCAATTTGTTCTTAGACAGTTTCAAATTAGTAAAGTGCTTTGGAGAAAACAATGGAGCTATGTTTCTTAGTAACTCTGGAGGAACAGCAGGCGCAGGGTTTCCAACGTATGTATGGAGTGATGGACCAACGACAACACAAGACAGAACAGATTTAATTGCCTCAGTTACCCCGTACAAAATAGTTGCCACTGATGCAAATGGTTGTAAAGATTCAGTTATTCAACTCATCTCAGAACCTGCTCCTTTTACGGTAATTATAACTAACACAGATTCCGTTAATTGTAAAGGGTCGAACGACGGATCAGCAACAGCTTTAGCAACAGGCGGTACTGAAGGGACTGGCTATATTTATACTTGGAACACAGTACCAATTCAAATTGGAGCAACAGCTACCGGACTTGCTCCTGGAACGTATTCTGTGGTAGCAACTGACTCAAATAATTGTGTTACAGCATTGGTAAACACTACTATTTTTGAACCTACTGCAATGACAACTCTAATGACGAGTGATTCTTCGTCTTGTTCGGGGTTTAATGATGGAAGTGCAACTGTAACAGCTGCCGATGGAACACCATTTACTTCAGGTTCGACTTACACTTATTTGTGGGATGCTGCTGCAGCTGGCCAAATTACTGCTACAGCTACTAATTTATTAGCCAACGCTCCAGCCTTTTATGTAGTTACGGTGACTGACAAAAATGGATGTGAGAAAAAAGATTCTGTTCAGGTTGGACAACCGAATACCTTAACCCTTGCCATAATAAATCAACGAAATATAGATTGCGCGGGAAGTACGACAGGAGAAGCTACAGTAGACGTTGTTGGTGGCTCAATACCATACCAATTTAATTGGGTAAATACAGGAAGTCCAACTGTTTCCCTTGGGACTAATGCTACACAAGGAAATTTGCCTGCAGATACTTTTTTAGTAACAGTTACTGATGCTGGAGGGTGTAATGATGACATTACAGTAATTATTACACAGCCGGACTCTTTAAAGGCATCTATTACTTCATCAATTAGTCCAAGTTGTCTTGGAAGCACAGATGGCTCAGCAACAATAACTGTAACAGGTGGTAGTTTGTTACCCGCTTCAGATTATGCTTATTCTTGGAATACAACTCCTGTTCAAACAACCGCTACTGCAACTGGACTAGAAGCTGATAGATTGTACGTCGTAACAGTAACCGATGACAGCCTATGTTTTATGTTTGTTACCGTAACGTTGACTGCACCCAATGTGTTTGTTACAAGTGATTCTAACATGCAAGATGTTAGTTGTTTTGGTGGAAATGATGGTTTCATTCGATTAACGCCAGTCGGGGGAACACCGTTTCCTGCACCAGCAAGTCCGTATACCATAACTTGGACATTAACAGGCTCTCCTCTCTTTACCGCTAACGGCGATTCCATTTTCAATCTAATTTCTGGCCAATACGTCGCTTTAATTGAGGATTCAAGAGGTTGCTTAGCTCGAGATACTTTCGATTTGAATCAACCAGGAACCAGCCTTTCGTTGACCTTTGATACAACAGATGTAAGTTGCGCAGGTTTCAACGACGGAAATGTTAAAGTTAATGTAATTGGAGGAACGCCGGGATATACATATCGTTGGATAGGAACGGGATTTGGTAATGTAGACAGTATTTTTGGGCTTTCAACGGGAACGTATAGAGTAGAAGTTACAGATGCAAATTTATGCACTGGATTAGACTCCACAATCATCAACCCTGCCACCCCTATCAACCTTTCCCTAGATCCAGCAAACCCAGTTGAAGATGTTACTTGCGCAGGCGACCAAGACGGTTCTATCACTATTACAGCTAGCGGAGGAGTAGGCGTTTTAGGACTTGAATGGTACTTATTACCCGACAGAATTAATACGATAGCTACAAACACAAGCTCAGTTACAAACCTTTCAGGAGGAACCTACAGAATTTTAGTAATTGACGGTCCTTGTTCAGACAGTTTAGATGTTGTGGTAGATGAACAAGATTCCCTGAAAGCTGAATTAAACAAATATGACGTAAGTTGCGATGGCACTATCTTAGGAAGAGCTGCTGTAAAGAATATAACAGGAGGTAATACTGGAGGCCAGTCATTTACTTGGATCCCTGATCCTGGCATTGCGAACGGCGGCGGAACTGATTCTGTTTTCAATTTGGTAGCAGGCAATTACTCTGTGCGAGTATTTGATCTTGAAGATTGCGACACAACAATAGTATTCTCAATTTCTGCAACAAGCGTTACTTTTAACTTTACTGACTCCGTAAGAAACGACTCTTGTGTTGGAGCAGGAAAAGGTTATGTTCACATAGATGGTATCTCCGGCGGGGTTGCACCTTATACGTATGAATGGTCAACGAATCCCGGAGTAATTGTAACCAACTCCTTTATTGACAACTTAACAACCGGAACATATTCAGTTATAATAAGAGATGATGCAGGCTGCGACTCCAATCATGTTTTTACATTGTTATCAGAACCTATTCCATTTAATATAACTTTCGACACCACTAATGTAAGTTGTGCAGGTGCGGATAATGGAACCATAAAAGTAAATGTAATTGGCGGTACGTCTCCATATGAATACGAATGGATAAGCACTGCCTTTGGAGATGTAGACAGCATATTTGGACTTGTTACGGGAACCTATCTTGTGGAGATAACAGATGGTAATGGTTGCAAAACGTTGGATTCAACAATAATCAACCCTGCTTCCCCAATAATTTTGGCAATTGACCCTGCATCCCCAGGCCAAGATGTAAGTTGTGCAGGAAATCAAGATGGCACATTAAACATTACAGCTACTGGTGGCGGTACTACTTTAATAAAAGAGTGGTTCTTATTGCCGAACAGAACTACTTCTATTGCAGGTGACGTCTTTTCTCTCTCTAACCTTTCCGGAGGAACGTACAGAGTAATTGTAATCGATGGTCCATGTTTGGATAGTTTAGACTTTATTGTGAACGAACCTGACACCTTAAAAGCCGAGTTAAATAAATACGATATTAATTGCAGTGGAACCATATTAGGACGTGCAGCTATTAGAAACATAACAGGAGGAAACACAGGAGGACAATCTTTTACTTGGCTGCCTGACCCGGGGGTTGCAAACGGCGGTGGAACCGATTCTGTATTTAATTTAGCAGCAGGAAATTATTCTGTTCGAGTTTTTGATTTCGAAGGTTGCGACACGACTATTGGCTTTACAATATCACAAACGATATCTGCCTTCACCTTCGTAGATTCAGTGCGAAATGATTCTTGTATAGGAGCAGGAAAAGGCTATGTAGGAATTGAGAATTTAGCAGGAGGAGCTATACCTTTCACATTCGAATGGTCAACAAACCCAGGCGTACAAGTTAGCAATGCTTCATTAGACAACTTAACAACAGGCAACTATTCTGTTACAATTACTGATGGCACCGGTTGTGATTCAATTTTCAACTTTCCAGTGCTAACTGAACCAGATACCTTTAAGGTTTCAGTAATAGCGATAGAAGATACCTGTTTAAATTCAGTTGGTAGCGCTTCCATTGACCCAACCACATTAACCGGAGGAACACCTCCTTATGCATTTACTTGGCCAGGAGGTATTTCTGGTCAAGCAGTAACCGGCTTATTGGGCAACATTACATACCAACTTACCATAACCGATGCCAATAAGTGCACTTATACAGAAGACTTTGCTATTGGCAACAAGGCTCCGTTTGTTATTTTGTTTGATATAGACAGTGCAACTTGCAAAGGATTTCCAAACGGGGCAATAAGAGTTACCACACCAGGACAACCTGTTGGTTTAACGACGTATAGCTGGTTTCCTGCCATCTCAGGCGGGGCCACTCCAACGGGTTTATTCGCAGGAACATACAGCCTTAACGTTACCGACGCAGCAGGTTGTGTTGCAACCGGTTTAGCTGAAGTTGGAGAACCTGATAAACTATTACTTGATTCCGTAATCACAATTAGCGAAACGTGCGTTCCAGGTTCTGACGGATCTGCAGTGGCTTTCGCAAGTGGCGGAAATTCTTCTAATAGCTATAATTGGAGAGACGCAAGTGGCTCTAGTATTTCAGGAGGATTTAATGCCTCCAATACTATTTCTAACTTAACCGCTGGCGATTATACTGTTGTTGTTCAGGATAGAAAATCTTGTTCGAATGTAGCTAATTTTAGAATTGCAAACACTGCACCCTTTAAAATTGATTCAATTACCGTAGAAGATGTAACATGCCCTAATAGTAGCGATGGATCCATTCTTGTGCACCTTTCGGATACAATACCGATTGTTAGCTACAATTGGTCAGTAGCTAGTTTATCTGGACCAAACCCAACTGGTCTATTAAGAGGCTCTTACTTTTTAACAGTTACCGATGGGACTACCTGCGAAATAAAGATACTCATACCTGTTGACTCAGAGTCTAATCTACAAAGTTTAGTCACAAGCAATGAGGATGAGACTTGTTCCCCCGGAACTGACGGTTGGGCTGTAGTTGGGGCAGTTAGTGGAATTGAGCCATACACTTACTCATGGGGAAGCAATGTCACTTTCGGAGCTTTGACTGATTCAGCTTTTAATTTAGTAGCAGGTGATTATTTTGTCACTACCACTGATAGTAACAAGTGCACTTCTGTAGCGGCTATTCGAATACAATCCGGAGCAAATTTAGGGTATGATGTTTTGGAACAAACAAACCCACTATGTTTTGGAGATGTTAACGGTCGTGTGAGAATAAATGCTACAGGCGGCGTAGCGCCATATACATACCTTTGGTCTAATGGAAGTACTGATTCAATTGCCAATAATTTAACCTCAGGTAACATTACGGTAACCATCACAGACAACTCCATTCCTCCATGTGAAAAGCCGTTCGATATAGCAATTATAGCGGCAGATCCATTTTCTATAGACGTAGCTACCACAATAGAAACTTGTCTCCCAGGAAATGATGCACGTGCAACTGTAACTCCAACGGGAACAGGATCGCCTTTTACATATACCTTTTCCCCAGGTGGAACTGTAGGTAGCTCAAACAATATCTATGAAAATTTATCAGCTGGAACGTATGGTGTTTCAGCAACAAACTCTAGTGGATGTTCCTCGAATAGAAACTTCACTATTATCAACGCAAGTACATTGCCGTTTACAGCAAACATCCAAAGCAAAAAGAACCCAACTTGCGCCAACGGCGCAGATGGTGAGTTTTTTGTGAATGTAGTTGCGGGTAGCAACCCTATTACTTTTGTTTGGTCAGGAGGAAATGGTCAAGCTTCCGCAGCAGACCCAGACAATTTAACTGCAGGAATATATACAGTTACCGTTAGCGATGCTAATGGGTGTGAAATTGTTAGAACCGATACGTTATTTGACAAAGCACCCATATCTGTTTCTTATACTTATGTTAAAGATGACTGTCCTGCTACAAATACAGGAAGCGTCACTGCAACTGCTGCAGATGGGCTATTTCCTTACAGCTACGGCTGGCCAATAATTATAGGCGCCAGTATTTCAGGTACTTCAGGGGAAACATTCTCAAATTTACCTTCAGGTACATTTGAAGTTTCCGTAACAGACGCATCTGGCTGCGTAAATAGAATTCCATTTACAATAGAAAGTTCAGCTCCTTTTACACTAGTTTCCGCAAAAGATGACATTAGTTGTAATGGATTATCTGATGGTAGTATTTCCCTGAGTGTTTCAACACCAGGAGTGGTGGAGACTTATTTATGGGATGCAAATGTTGGAGCCGCTAACATTAACAATCAAAATCAGACCAACTTAGCAATTGGAACGTATAAAGTAACCGTAACTGACCCAACTAATCCCGGTTGCGAAGAAACAGAAACATTTATTATAATTGAACCCGACACAATTGGCGCTGCAGCAGTAGTAACAAACGTTAGTTGCACCGGCGGTGGAGCTGATGGAACTATTGTACTGTCTCCAACAGGTGGGAATTCTCCTTACTTCTACGATTGGGGCAACGGAATAAATACGAAAGACAGAAGCGGATTACAAATTGGAACTTACAATGTAATAATTACGGACAATAACGGTTGTCTATTCTTCCCTCCACCTTATGTTGTCAATGATCTTCCACAATTTACGGTTAGCCTCAGCTCTACTGACATTTCTTGTCCTGGAGCTAGAGACGGTTTTATTGCTGTAACTACTGATGCAAATGGCCCTACTTATGCGTGGAGTGATGGCGCCAATACGGACAGATTAAGAGGTAGACTATTCTCAGGAAAATATATAGTAACAGTAACAGATGCTATATCGGGCTGTACGGTTAAAGATTCTGTTTTTATTAATGAACAGGATAGCATTAAAATGTTCTTCTCCGTAATTGGTGAAAACTGTTTCCCAGGTGGAGATGGCATTGCTAAGGTCGATTCTAGTAAAGGAGGAACTCCTACTTATACTTATTCTTTTTCAGCCGGAACCCCAGTTGGAAGCGATGCAGTTAACCAATTATCTGCCGGCACGGTAGTAGTAACGGTTACTGACCAGCTGCGCTGTACTGCTGTAGATTCGTTTGTCGTTGAAAAAGAAGCACCTTTTGCTGCAAGCTTTATTTTTACTGATGCTATTTGCCAGGGAGATTCTAGTGGCACGGCTAGTATTATTACCAATCCTGGCCGACTCTTCTTCGATTGGCCGTTGGGTTCTGTACTAGATCGAACTGACTCAACTCAGAGTAAATTACTAGCAGGCATGTATGTTGTTAATGTTTTTGATCCTGCAAATGGCTGTGACGAAGACTTAACAATTATCATAGATGAACCTGACACCATAAAAGCAAATGCCGTTATTGTAGATGAAAACTGTAATCCAGGAGGAAATGGATCAATTACTATTTCTCCTACAGGAGGGGACAGTGGCCCGTATACCTTTACTTGGTCTGGTAATGGTGTCTCTTTAAATTCACAAAACCAAACAAATTTATCTGCAGGAAAGTATTTCATAACCGTTTCTGACGGAATAACTTGTGAACAGGTAGATTCATTTACAGTTGGTTTCACAGTTACCACTATTCCGAATTTAACAACACTTAATGACGGTTGTCAAACCTCAGGATCGTGCGTTGGAATGGCACACGCTTCTCCGACAGGAGGAGTGGCTCCCTACACTTTCGAATGGACTTCTCCTAGCGGAGTTATTCCAGTTCCTTTAACTACAGATTCTATAGAGAACCTCTGTGCAGGAGCCTATTCAGTTAAAATAACTGATAATTCAGGCTGCGACACTACTGTTACGTTTACCATTGTTGGCAAAAAGACAATTATTCCTAACGAATTTGTGGAAGATGAGACTTGCGGAGCAACAGCCAACGGATCAATTTCCGTAACTCCAACAGGTGGTCAAGAACCATATTCCTATGTGTGGTCTATGAGCACCGTTATTGACTCTAATAGAACCAACGTTGCTCCGGGAAACTATTTTGTTACAATTACTGACGCATCGGGTTGCGATACGGTTATAAACATAACAGTCGGTACCGAAAATTTTGATTACACCATTAACTCAACTGATTTATCTTGTAATGGCGGAAGTGACGGAACAGCTGACATTTTGATTGTTGGAAGCACAGCAGGATTTACGTTCAATTGGGCTCCTACACCTACAACTGGTCAGGGTACAGCAAATGTTTCTAATTTGTCAATTGGAGCATACTCTGTAATTATTACCAATACAACTAACGGTTGTGCTGTAACAGAAATAATTGACATAAGACCTTCTTCTCCAATAAACCCAAATGAAGCAGCCACAGATGAGAGCTGTTTTGGTCAAAACGATGGTACAATTGTACTTGGTACCGTTGGTGGCGCCGGAGGATACAGTTACAATTGGTCACCAAACGCACCCTTAGGAACAACAGATAATGCAACAGGTTTATCAGCAGGAACATACAATGTTACTGTTACTGATGCCTCTGGTTGCGATACAAGCATTAGTGTTATTATTGTTGCAGCAAATGCGATTGTTGCATCACTTGTTGAAAATGATGCAACCTGCACAAATACAGGAATATGTGACGGTAGTGCAGAGTTAACAGTAACAAGTTCAGGATTGTTTAGCTACGCTTGGAGCCCAGGAATTATCATAGTTGGAAACGATTCAGCAGCAATTAATCTTTGTCCGGGAAATTATTTTGTAGACATTACCAATGCAGAAGGATGTAGTAAAAGGGTTGATTTTGTAATTGGCGGTCCTGCTGCAATTGTAGCTAACATTTTGATTACCAACTCTACTTGTAACTTGGCAAACGGAGAGCTTACTGCTTCCCCTGCAGGAGGAACAGGCGCTCTTACAGTTGAATGGTTAGACAACAACTTCGCTTCGATTGGAACCGGAAATACTGTTACGACATTATCTGCAGGTGCTTATTTCGCAGTAGTTATAGATGCTACTGGATGCAGAGATACATTCGCTACAAACATCAATGACATTGGCTCTGAAAATATTTCAATTACAGATACTACGAATGTTTCATGTTTTGGTGGAGATGATGGCACAGCCACAGTAAGCTTTATTTGCAACGATCCATCTTGTGTTACAGAATGGTTCAGAGCAGGAGGGACAAGTGTTGGAACAGGAAGAATTATTACTGGCCTTTCTGCAGGAAATTACTATGTTGAAGTAACAAACAACAGCGGATGTTTAGCGGTTGAAACAGTTCCTATTACAGAGCCAAACGGGTTCGCAATTTCCGAATCTATTGTTTCAAATCTTTGTTTCGACGGAATAAGCGGTAGCATAACCTTAAGTGTCTCCGGTGGAGCCGGTGGATTCACTTATTTGTGGAGTCCAGCACCTCCGAATGGTCAAGGAACTAATTCAATATCTGGATTAGCAGCAGGAACATACACCGTTGTTATTTTAGATGCTAACAGTTGTGATTCAACTATGAGTTTTGACATTACAGAACCGTCTATTATTGCGGCAACTTTTGCCACAACTAATTCTAATTGTAATCAAACAGATGGTCAAATTACAGCCACAGCTACAGGCGGAACAGTTGCGACTCCGCTAGTGTACGATTACCAATGGTTTAATGGGAATAATGTTTTATTAGTTGGAGAAACTACAGATACTCTTAAAAATGTTGGCGCAGGAAATTATCGCTTGAGGGTTAGAGATGATAATGCCTGTCAGCAGGATTTCAGCGTTAGTATCTCTGATCTTAATGGACCAACAGTCGCAGTAGATTCTATACTAAATGCGGGATGTTTTGGAGAAAGCAATGGTGCCGTATTTATTGCAGCTAGTGGCATTAACCCTCCATTCAACTTCACTTGGTCTCCAACAGGAGCGGTAAGCGAAGATTTAACAAATGTGATAGCCGGAATTTATTCAGTACAAGTAACAGACGCTTTAGGTTGTATAACTAATCTTGCAGATACAGTAAGAGAATTCACAGAATTAATTGCCAATATAAGTGTTACTGATGCTACTTGTGGCGAATGTAATGGCGCGGCTTCTGTTATACTAAACGGAGGAACTGCTCCGTACTCCTACTTATGGAGCAATGGACAAATTGCAAACAATGCAGACGGCCTCTGCGGTGGCATCTATACACTTGCCGTTACAGATGCTAGCAATTGTAGTAAATCGTTTGATTTTGGTGTAAATACAACTGGTGGCCCAACGGGAGAGACCGTTAGTATCACCTCAGCAAGTTGCGCCAACTCTAGCGATGGAGCTGCAAGCGTAACACCTATTGGTGGAACACCTCCTTACTCTTACGTATGGCATCATAACGGAGCGACAAGTAGCAGTCTGAGTAATTTATCAGCCGGCACTTATTTCGTTCAAATATCTGATGTAAGAAGCTGTTCAAGAACAGTACAAATTGATATTACTAGTCCAACAGCTCTAGTCTTAAACCCGTCTATTATTACTTCGACTTGTCTCCAAGCTGACGGTTCTATTCTTCTCAATGTAACAGGTGGACAAGGTCCTTACAGTTACAATTGGGGAACAGCAACTACAGCTGATACAAACTTTATCGATGGCAGAGCAGCTGGTTTATACCCTGTAAATGTGACTGATGCAAACGGATGTACTGAAAATACGACCGTAGTTCTCAACAACACGGGTTTACCGTTTACTCCAAACCCAACAGTAACTGATGTAAATTGCTTTGGACAATGTGATGGATCATTAATAAGTAACATCACCGGAGTTCCTGTAAATTATACATGGTTGGATGCTCAACGAAACACATTGGCTCCAATGAATACAGACCTTCAGAATTCAGTTTGCGCCGGCAATTATTTCTTAGAAATACTTACAGCTCCTGAGGGATGTAAATCTTATCTCTCTGTCTCTATTTCTGAACCAGATTCTATTACTCTTTCTTCTAGTATCGTAAAGGATATAAGTTGCAATGTCGATTTTGACGGAGAAGTCTTTATCAATACTACAGGTGGGAATATTCTTTACACCTACTCTTGGAGTGATCCAAACAATCAGAATCAAATCCCTGCAAACAGTTTATACGCGGGGACCTATACTGTAACCGCGACAGACGCAAATGGTTGTACAGCAGAAACATCAGTAACGTTAACTGATCCACCTTTGCTTAACGCAAGCATAACTTCGAATACCAATTTAATTTGTAGCTCAGATTGTGATGCAACTGCAACTTCCATTGTTTCGGGTGGCAATCCTCCTTATCAATTTAATTGGAGTGGTGGTCAAATTGGCCAAAACCCAAATAATCTATGTTTTGGGATAAATGTGTTAACAGTAACTGATGCCAGAAGTTGCAGCGTTACAGATACTATATTTGTTTCTGCCATAGACACTGTCATTACAGAATCGTTTGGAGCGCCTCTAATATGCAACGGTCAATTCGTTACCCTTTCGGGAACAGTTACAGGGTCTTCTATTACCTCTTTTGGTTGGTACTTAGCAGACGCGACGACTTTATTTACTACCACATTAGACACTTCTTTTGCTAGGCCAATTGGGAACTATACTTATCTATTAATTGCAACAAGTGGAACGTGTTCTGATACTGCACAATTCGATGTAACAGTTGTTCCAAACCCGATCGTAAACTTACAATCTGAAATAAGACGATTTGGTGACGAACCTGTTACCATAATTCTTGGTAACGATGATCCATCGTACACGTATGAATGGACTCCAGGTGCAGCATTGGATGACTCTACAATAGCGGAACCCGTTACAGTAAGCGAAATTGATATAACCTACACCTTAATGGTGACCGACACAAATGGCTGCACGTTCAAAGATTCATTGCTGCTTCTTTACTTTCCAAACATTGACATACCGTCAGGATTTACTCCAAATGGAGATGGGAACAACGATGTGTGGAATATTCGATTGTTAGAAGAATACCCAAATGCTTCTGTTCAAATTTTTAACCGCTGGGGAACCTTGTTATTCGAGCAACCAAATGGTTATAGAGTGTCATGGAATGGGAAGTATAAAGGGAAAGACCTAGCAATAGGAACCTATTATTACATCATCGATGTGAAAGACCAGTCCATAAAACCACTTTCAGGTCCAATTACAATAATTAGATAAGATGAAAAAGATACTGTTGATCATAGCTTTTTTTGGGATAGGATTATTGAGTACTTACGCTCAACAACTTCCCCAATACAGTCAATACATATTAAATAAATATGTAATCAACCCTGCAAGTGCAGGGACGGAAGACTACTTTGCCGCTCAAACCAATTACCGCTCTCAATGGGAGGGAATAAAGGATGCCCCTAGAACTTATATTTTAAGTGTAAACGGCCCTATTTCAAACAAAAATATGGGAATTGGAGGGTATGTCTTTACAGATATTACAGGACCAATTAAAAAAAATGGTTTTAGTTTATCCTATGCATACCACATCAAGTTAAGTTCAACTTTAAAATTATCCCTTTCGGTCAATGCAGGACTATTGCAATATGGTGCTGATGGCTCAGAAATAACGTATGACCGACCAGATATAGTTGGAAGTACTTTTCTTGAAAATAATATTTTACCAGATGCAGGTTTTAGTTTTTACTTACACCACAAGAAATTTTTCTTTGGCGGGTCAGTCCCACAACTTATTCGAAATGAAATAACATTTGATAAAAGCGTTGGCGTGCAACAAGGGACTTTAGAAAATCACTTCTTTTTAATGGGGGGGTACCAAGCAGGTTTAGGACAAAACTTTAAATTAGAGCCCTCCTTTTTATTAAAATACATTAGCCCAGTACCTCTGCAATATGAAGCAACATTACGTGCTTTGTATAAAGATGATTACTGGCTAGGAATTGGTTATAGACAAGATGCTGCTATCAGTCTACTAATCGGAATAACTCTACAGGAAAGTCTAAGTCTTGGATATTCTTATGATTTCATCCAGTCAGATATTGTGAATTACAGCACAGGCTCTCACGAAATTATGCTATCCATTCGTTTCAACAAAGGAAGAGATCGAAAAGAAAAATCGGAAGAAAAATAAGGATGGCTGCATTTAAAGATATTATTAACTCTGATACCCTTATATTAGTTGACTTTTTGCCGAGTGGTGTGGTCCTTGTAAAATGATGCCTCCCATTTTAAAAGACGTAAAGTCTACTTTAGGAGATCAAGTCAAGGTTTTAAAAATTGATGTGGATAAAAATAAAAAGGTAGCTACTGACTATCAAATTCAAGGGGTCCCTACATTAATTCTCTTCAAAGCTGGAAAAATTGTTTGGCGAAAATCAGGAGTTATTCCAGCAACTGAATTGGTAGCACAAGTAAAAGCTATTCCCTAAGAGCAATGCACTTCCATCCTTCTTTTTTAGCTTTTTGTAAAACTTGCTCTAGCGCAAAAAGCATGTTTTCTTTCGCTTTTACACTATCGTGAAAAACGATTATTGATCCCTTTTCCCAATTTGAACAAGCAACCTCTGCACATTCTTTAGGACTTATTCTCGAATCGTAGTCCTGAGTCAAAATGGACCACATAATAATTTTATAGCGGCCTTTCAATACCTTAATCTGAGATGCTTTTAATCTACCATATGGCGGTCGAAACAGTTTTGTTCTGTATACCTCGTCAAAACTTAATACATCATGAATAAACTCTGCTGTCGTGTTCTTCCAGCCATTTGTGTGGTTAAAGGTGTGATTTCCGATGCTGTGCCCCGCTGATTGTATTTTGCCAAAAAGCTTGGGATTATTTACAATATTTTTACCCAAGCAAAAAAAACTAGCCTTTGATTTATAAATCGCTAATAAGTCCAACACCTTTTGCGTTATTTCGGGGGTTGGACCGTCGTCGAACGTAAGATAAAGTTCTTTTTCAGCGGTACTTTCGCTCCAAGTTAAAGATGGATATACTTTTTTAATAAAGTTTGGAGGGTAGGATAGAATCATTAACCGAAAAGTTGATTAAAAACCTCTTCTATCTTTCCAACTGCCTTTATTTCAATTCTAAAATCAGCAACAACCAAGCCTTTCAAATTATACTTTGAAATAAATATACTGTCGAAACCAAGTTTCTGAGCTTCCAATATCCGTTGCTCAATTTTATTTACAGGCCTAATTTCTCCAGACAATCCAACTTCTGCTGAAAAAGCAGTTTTACTTGTAATGGGAAAATCTTCCGATGAAGATAAAACTGCACTTACAACGGCCAAGTCAATTGCAGGATCCTCAACCCTAATTCCTCCTGCAATGTTTAGGAAAACGTCTTTTGCCCCTAGTCTAAAACCACAACGTTTTTCCAGTACCGCCAACAACATGTTTAGTCTTCGTAAATCAAAACCAGTTGCTGATCGCTGGGGAGTTCCGTAGGCTGCAGAACTAACTAGGGCTTGTATTTCTATTAACATAGGACGCAGACCTTCCATACTAGATGCAATGGCTGAGCCACTAAGTTGTTCATCTCTATTTGAAAGTAAAATTTCTGAAGGGTTATCTACTTCCCGCAAACCATTTCCTTGCATCTCATAAATCCCTATTTCATTCGTTGGACCAAATCTATTTTTAGCTGATCGCAACAATCGATACATGTGATTCCGATCACCTTCAAACTGAAGCACAACGTCAACCATATGTTCTAATACTTTCGGGCCGGCAATACTTCCTTCCTTATTTATGTGGCCAATTAAAAAAATTGGAGTGTCTGTTTCCTTTGCAAAGCGCATGAGTTGGCCTGAGCATTCCCTAATTTGGGAAATACTACCTGCAGATGAGTCGATTAAAGAAGAATGTAACGTCTGTATACTGTCAATAACAACTACATCTGCCTCTGCATGACCCAAATGTTGAATTATATTTTGAACGTTTGTTTCAGCCAATAGAAAACATTTTTTGTTTTCTATTCCAATTCGTTCGGCTCGCATTTTAATTTGCTGTTCACTCTCTTCTCCAGAAATATACAGCACCTTAATTCCAGGCCATTTTAGTGCCATTTGAAGCAGTAATGTAGACTTCCCAATTCCAGGCTCACCGCCAAATAGCTGCAACGATCCGGGGACTAGCCCTCCGCCAAGAACACGGTTCAACTCATTGTCGGGGGTTCGATAACGCACCTCCGTCTTTGTAACTACGTCTTGAACTGCTACTGCCTTTGCTTGCCTATTTCTAGTAGACCCACGAGAAGTGGGTGACAGAGAAGTACTCTCCTTCTGAATTATTTCTTCTACATACGTGTTCCACTCATTGCAAGATGGGCATTTGCCAATCCACTTACTTGCTTGAGCTCCGCAATTTTGGCAGAAGTATGCCTTTTTTAGTTTAGCCAATCTTTAAAATACTATATCAATTTCCTTACGTGACTTGATCTCTGAACCACAAAAATCTTCAATGTTGGAACTGCCTTTATCGTTACCGAGATTAGATGCTTTTAACCAATCATCGCAAGCCTTTTCTTTATTTTTTAACTCGTAATATGCTTCTCCTCTATAAAAATAAGCTTTCGCTAAATTCTTACTCCGATTCTCAATTATTGAATCAAAATCTTTTATTGCCGCCTCAAACATTTCTTGGGCTAATTTTGATAAGGCAATGTTAATGAGGCCGTTTTCAAGTTTCGGATCCTTCTCCAATGCTAATTCAAAATCTTTAGCCCCTTCTTCAAAATCTTTCAATTCAGCTTTTGCGGCTCCTCTGTTATAAATTGCCGCTGCATAACCTGGCTTTAAATCAATTGCTTTTGTATATGCCTCAACCGCTGATTTATACCTAGAAAGCTCATATTTACAGAATCCCTTAAAATAGAAAACTTCAGCTTTATTTGGGTTCAATTCAATTGACTTATCTAAATCCTTGATTGCTTTTCTGTAGTACTCTATAAAAACGAATGCCGCTCCTCGATTAAAAAATAATTCAGCATCCTTATAGTTTAGCTTTTCAGCCAAGGTATATTGTTCAATTGCTTTTTTGTACTCCTCTTGCTTGTGTAGCGAATTTGCTAATCCAAATCTTAATTTATAATCATTAGGTTGATTTTTTAAAGCTTCTTTAAATGCAGAGGCCGCCTCACTAAATTTCCCCGCTTCGTATAGCAATTCGCCACTCTGCTGCGCATGAGATGATGCTAAATAACAAATAGAAAGTAAAAAAAGCAGTTGCTTCATAGTTATTTTATTTTCGGGCTTTCTCTACTATTTTTGTGGTAGAGAACCCTTTCAAAAAGTCAATTGCAATTACGTTACCCCCCCTTTTTGTGACAGATTCGTAACCTACAATTTCTTCAATTTTATAATCACTCCCTTTCACTAAAACCTGTGGTTGAATTTCTCCAATTAAGTCTAAAGGTGTGTCTTCCCCAAAGAGAACAACCAAGTCTACAAACCGCAATGCCGCAACAATTATGGCTCTTGACTGCTCGTCTTGAATAGGTCTATTTGCATCTTTCCCTAACCTTTTAACAGAAGCGTCAGTATTTACTCCAACTACTAGCTTGGTACCCAAATCTGCAGCTTTCGACAAATAATCGACATGGCCTTGATGTAAAATATCGAAACACCCATTTGTAAAAACAATGTTTTCGTCCTTTAACCTCCATCTGTTTATGATGGCTTTTAACTGCTTACGTTCAACGATTCTATTTTTTGTTATCTGTAATGCTTTCAATTGTTTTATTTCGATTTACAAACCTTAAAAGAGGAATACTAGCTACGCCTAAAACTATAATCATAAGAGTTTGAGATGTCCACAGAATCCAACCCAATGCTAAAGCTCCAGACTTAGAAACACCGTACAATAACAGAGTATTCATAATTGCCAACGGAAAGACACCGAGTCCTCCTTGCACAAATACAATTGCTAAACTCCCCATAACAAATGAAGCAACTACTCCGGCTAGAGGAACTTGGGAAGTTTCTTCTAAACAAAAGAAACAGATCCAAAACATGCCTATGTACATGATCCAAATAAAAGCTGTGTGCAACAAAAAATACCCCTTGTTCTCCATTTTTAGAATGGATGATAGTCCCTCAAAAATTCCTCGAAACAACTCTCTAATTTTTTCAAAGAAAGGATTATTTGAGTTAGATAGAATAAAGAAAAACAAAACGGCCAATCCTACCACAACGACTATTCCAATAATTATAATTTTTTCAATTGAAATATTTCCAGTCCCTTGTTCGATGTAACCAAAAAGCAACTCTTTTAGCATGTCAAATTCCACTAAGACAATTGTTGCCATAATACTTGCTAGAATAACCAAATCAGCTACTCGCTCAGCTACAATAGTTCCGAATAATTTATTGAATGGCAATCCTTCGTATTTACCCAACAATCCCGGCCTTGTAACCTCACCCAGCCTAGGCAATGCTAAGTTTGCAACATAACCAATCATAACTGTAAAAAAACTGTTCCAAAATCCTGGAGTTTTTCCTAGAGGTTGGATCGTATATTTCCACCGAACGGCACGGCTCATGTGGCTTAATACTCCAAAACAGACTGACAACACTATCCAAAAGTAGTTAGCACTTGAAAATGAAGTATACAACTCCTCTTTTTCAATTTGTGTCAAGTCCTTGAAAACATACCAAATTAGAAATGCTCCAAAAGATAGCGGTACAGCAATTTTTAAAAAAGATAGTATAGATTTCAATAGTATTATTTTATTAAGCGAATTTAGTTATTTAATGACAAATTATCGATCAGTCTGACGCCTTCCAATTTAGCAACAACAAATGCCCTTGGGTATTCTGTGTCGACCCAGTCGTCTATCCGTTCGAACGAGTTCTCGTCAACAATTTCAAAATATTCTACCTCAAAATTCTCACTCAACTTTGCAAATGCATTTTCTGCTAACGTTTCGGGATCAAAAATGTGTTTATTATTCCTGCAAAAACTCAACACTTTGTAAACGTCCGAAGCTACTTCTACACCGCTACTTGTTAGCCTTAAATTTCTTGAACTAAGAGCGAGGCCACTTTCGGCACGCACAGTTTTGCAAGCAACGACCTCTACTGAAAACAATTCTTCTTTAACCAGCCATCTTATAACAGCAAGCTGTTGGTAATCCTTTTCGCCGAAGTAAGCCTTATTTGGTTGAACGCATTTAAAAAATTCACTGATAACTGCAGCTACCCCCTCAAAATGCCCCGGCCTAAATTTTGCCTCCATAACCACCCCCAATATTCCAAAGTTAAACATCTTGTTCTTCACCCCTTTGTAAAAAAGATCAGCAGTTGGAGAAAAGACTAAACTACATCCCTCCTTTTGCAATAACTCTATGTCTTGCTGCAGGGTATTTGGATATTTTTCTAAGTCCTCCTGATTATTAAACTGCAATGGATTGACAAAAATAGAGCAAATTGTCTCATCATTTTCTCTCATAGACCGTCGAACTAGCTCCAAATGTCCTTGATGTAAAGCACCCATAGTTGGTACAAGACCAACAGATTTACCCTTACCCTTCCAGGCTTTAACTTGGTCTAACATGACCGCTTTGTCTTCAATTAACTCCATACTCCTGTAAAAACCCAAAAATAGTAATTAGCATCAAATCTCATCATTTTCATGCAATCACATTAAAAAAGTCTTGTCTATGTGCTTTATTTTTCCGTAATTTTGTAAAGCTATAATAATTAACAATCCCAATATGAGTAAGAAAAGAATTCTTTACATCTCCCAAGAAATTACTCCTTATTTACCACCGAATCACCTCTCCAACATAGGAAGAAATCTACCTCAACACATCCAAGAAAAAGGCAAAGAAATTAGAACCTTTATGCCTAAATTCGGTTGCATCAATGAAAGAAGGAATCAACTACACGAAGTAATTCGTCTTTCAGGCATGAACCTGATTATAGACGACAATGATCATCCCCTTATTATTAAAGTGGCTTCTATTCAACCTGCTAGAATGCAAGTTTATTTCATTGACAATGAAGATTATTTTCAACGAAAAGCCATTTTCAATGACGCTGAAGGAAATTTCTTTGAAGACAACGACGAAAGGGCTATTTTCTTTTGTCGCGGAGTTTTAGAAACTGTTAAGAAACTAGGCTGGGCTCCTGACCTAATTCATTGCCACGGATGGATGACAAGTTTAATTCCACTTTATTTGAAAACGTCGTACAAGGATGAACCATTATTCGAAAATGCGAAAGTGGTAACTTCTGTTTACAACGATTGCTTTGAAGGTAGCTTAGATGCTAACTTTTCTAAGAAAGCGATGATGGATGGGGTTTCTGAAGATGATTTAAAAAACTTTATTACACCTACGCACTCAAGTTTATGCTCAGCTGCAGCCTCTTGGTCTGATGGTGTAATTATTGGAGAAGAAGGTGCAGAGAAAATGGTAGAGAACATTACTAAGCCTACATTACAATATCAAAGTACAGACTACGTTGATGCATTTAACGACTTTTACGAAGAAATTTTGGAAGAATCAGAAGTTTTGGCAGATTAAATTCATGAGAAAAAATAAATTATTTTACAGCATGCGGAAAGTATTAATTCTTTCCGCATCTTTTTTATTGGCCTTTCAGGCTTGTAAAAAAGACGGAGAATTAGTCCCTGAATTTGAAGAAAACACAACTTTCTCGTATTTTAGTAATTCAACTAATATACAAACTGTTACTCGCAGAGGAGAGCGAGTTTTAGCCGATAAAATTGCCGTTGGGTTAGTAGGAGAATACCGTGACTCGTCTTTTGGGTACTCTAAATCAACAATCCACATACAACCGATATTATCATCAAACGATCCAGTTTTTGAAGGGTCTAATGAGGTAATTACGGTAGATTCCGTTATTCTAAGCTTAGAATATGGCGGCCATTTTGGTGACACAAGTGTTGCTCAAACATTCGAGGTGCACCGTATAGACGAAACATTATATATTGATTCAAACGATAGGTATTTTTCAGACTATTCAACTGCAATACAGCCTGCACCTTTGGCAACTATAAACTTCACTCCGCAGCCAACCACAAGAAGAGTAATTATACAACCTAATAACCTAGGAGACACTGCTTCCGCTGAGGTTAACCCACAACTTCGCATTAACCTAGGAAATGATTTAGGAAATGAGATTGTCGGCAAACAAGGTGGTGAGGAAGTACTTAACAGTATGAATTTTGTAAATTACTTCAAGGGGTTAAAGATATCAGCAGTAAATAACACAAGCTTAACAGACAACCAAGCAGCAATCTTGTATTTTAGACTAACAGCGTCCAATACTAAAATGACAATTTATTATACTGCTATTCGAGAGACCAATTTAGTATTTGATACGTCACAAAGGGCAGCAGATTTTCCCGTTAGCACAGGGAGTGTAAGGTTTAATACTTTTGAACACGATTACTCCGGCAGTGCGGCTGAAAGCGCTTTACAGAACCAGGACTCAAGCTTCGGTTATGTGCAAGCTATGGCGGGGTTAGAAACGGTGATAAAATTCCCAGATTTAAAAGATGAGTTTGCAGGTAAAATATTGATAAACAAAGCAGAACTCATTATTCCGGCAGCTAACGGTAGCTATTCAATAGATGTTGGAAAAGCAGAAAAATTAATTGTTGCAGAACGAGATAATGATCAAGAATTAAAGTTTATTCCAGATTTTGATCTAAACAGTGAATTCTTTGGAGGAGAGTTTGACGAATCGAAAAATGAATATAAATTCAATATTTCTAGGTATATCCAAAGTTATTTAAACGGAGGTCAAACGGAAAATGGCCTGACTCTTTTAGTATCGGGTAGTGCGGTAAAAGCAGATAGGGCAGTTATTCTTACGGGAGATAACACTGATAAAAGAGTAAAACTAAACTTATACTATACTAACATTCAATAACTATGTGTGGCATTGTAGCGTATATAGGGCACCAACAAGCTTTCCCTATTATTTTAAAAGGACTAAAAAGATTAGAATACAGAGGCTATGACAGCGCCGGTGTAGCTTTATTGAACGACGATTTATTGTTGTACAAAAAAGCAGGGAAAGTTTCGAACTTGGAGGAATACACTAAAGATAAAACATTAGATTCGAATGTCGGTATTGGCCATACACGATGGGCTACGCATGGCGCACCTACTGATCTTAATGCGCACCCTCATAAAAGTGGAGATGATAGACTCGCAATTATCCACAATGGCATTATAGAGAATTACAGCTCCTTAAAGAAAGAGTTAATTGAAAGAGGGCACTCATTCGAAAGTGATACAGACACTGAAGTTTTAATTCATTTAATTGAAGAAATCATTAAACAAGATAACGTATCGTTGGAAGAGGCAGTGCGTTATTCTTTAAATGAAGTCGTTGGGGCATATGCTATTGTTGTAATTGACAAAGAAAATCCAAATAAATTAATAGCGGCAAGAAACAGCAGTCCACTTGTAATAGGAATTGGAAAGGATGAGTTTTTTGTAGCCTCTGACGCTACTCCTATAATCGAATATACAAAAAATGTTATTTACTTAGATGACGAGCAAGTTGCAATTATTGAAAGAGGTGAAGAAGTTAAGATAGTTGACATTGCTAACAAAACTATAACGCCTTATATTCAAGAACTAGAAATGAACCTTGAAGCAATTGAAAAAGATGGTTACGATCACTTTATGCTAAAAGAAATTTACGAGCAACCGCAATCGATTCGAGCAAGTATGTTGGGTAGATTGAACTCAATTACTGGGCAAGTAACCTTAGGAGGGGTTGAAGAGTTTGAAACAAAATTCATGAACGCCGAACGAATAATTTTCGTTGCATGTGGCACTTCTTGGCATTCTGCTCTTGTTGGAGAATATATGATTGAAGACCTAGCTAGAATTCCTGTAGAAGTAGAATATGCTTCAGAGTTCCGGTATAGAAATCCAATCATCACAGAAAAAGATATTGTAATTGCCATTAGTCAATCCGGAGAAACTGCAGATACATTAGCTGCTTTAGAGTTGGCAAAGAAAAAAGGAGCAACCATTTATGGTATTTGTAACGTGGTAGGTTCTTCGATTGCAAGAGCAACAGACGCAGGTTCCTATACTCATGCGGGACCAGAAATAGGCGTTGCTTCTACAAAAGCGTTTACTGCCCAAATTACTGTTTTAGCCTTAATGGCACTTACCCTCGCTCAAAAGAAAGGTAGTATAACAAAAACCAGATACCAAGAGTTATCGAATCAACTGAATGACATTCCAAACTTAGTAACAAAAGTATTAGAGTCTAACGATCAGATAAAATACATTGCAGAGCAATACAAAGATGCTGCTAACTTTCTTTACTTAGGTAGAGGATATAACTTCCCCGTAGCTTTAGAAGGCGCTTTGAAACTAAAAGAAATATCTTACATACATGCTGAAGGCTATCCTGCTGCAGAAATGAAGCACGGCCCAATTGCTTTGATTGACGAAAGTATGCCTGTAGTAGCGATTGCTACCAAGGTTGCCAACTACCACAAAGTAGTAAGTAACATACAAGAAGTAAAGGCCAGAAATGGCAACATTATTGGGATTGTAACTGAAGGAGATGAAAGCATTAGAGAAATTTCAGAACATGTTATTGAGGTACCTAAAACAGATGAATTTTTAGATCCATTAGTTTCTGTGATTCCTTTGCAATTGCTATCGTACCACATCGCGGTATTACGGGGGTGTAATGTTGACCAGCCAAGAAATTTAGCCAAATCTGTTACGGTAGAATAACTAACAGATTTTCAGTCGTTATAAAAAAGCCCGACGATTCAATTTGAATAACCGGGCTTTTTTATTTTTTAGTCCTGTTTGAGCTCATCCAAAGATTGGAGCTTTAGACAAGCAAGAATTAGTGCTGATTTTCATGCAATCACTCCTGCAATGCGTTAATCAAGATCTCCAAATGGGTCCAAATCAACACCTATATAAGGCGAGAAAGCACCCAAATCAAACCTAACTGCATAGTCGCGTCAATTGCACCCTCTTTAGACTTCGAAAAGCTTTGTTTCTCAAACAACAGATCGTAACTATAAATAACAAAAAAGCCTCTTACTTAAAATTAAGTAAGAGGCTTTTAAATATTCTAAAAAATCTACTTAATCAACAATTTTATCTGTTTTCTTAGTAGAATAATTAATCTTTAATGCATTGGCTTTTCTAAGTTCTTGCTTCACATCCGTTACAATTCCCATTTCAGCCTTCTGGTCGGCTTTAATAGAGAAAGTCATCAGGGGTACCTCTGCAGGATCTGTTTGCTCTCTTTCACCTTCTACAAAAGCAATAATATCTTTCGCAGTTGCGAAAGCATCATTTAACTGAATTCTATCCGCAGTTCCAAATTGACTTTGTAACTGCTCTGTAGGCTCCCCAATATAAATGTAACTAACTAATGATTTTCTTTCTAGCTTATTCACCTCGGTTGCCTGTGGTGTAACCACTTTAACTTTTAAGGTAACTTCTCTCATCACGGTTGTGACCATGAAAAAAAACAATAACATAAAAACAATATCGGGTAGTGCAGCAGTATTTACGGCTGGAATACCTCCACTCTTTTTCTTTTTAAACTTTGACATAGCTATTCTCCCATATTTTTAGGTTCTGCCTCTGAAATCCGCTGAGGATAGACTTTTTTAACCGCTTTTAATTGCTGTTCAAATAGCTCTGTAGCCTGCGCTCCGTCTTCCAATTGTTGCATGGTTTTACCAAACTTACGTTGCGCATACTCCTCCCGAACCTCATTATACGCTCCTACTAACTCATTCTGAACTTTAATGTACATCTCGTAAGAGGTACCTCTATCATTTTGAAGTGATACAATTTGTTTTGACACCGGCATTCTCCCAAGTAATGGAACATCAGTATCTTTAAACTCTGGCATGGACTCGTCTAAAGCATCACCAACAATAAAAAGTTTGGCTTCAGCACGTAGATTAGAAACCAACATCGGCTCACCTTCTACTAACAAATCATCGTTAGCATTTACCAAAACCTGAAAAACATTTCTTTCCCTAATCTCAGGCGGGTTCTCAAGCTCTTCTTCAATAGGCGGCGGTAACTTTCGGGTTAAACCCGTATCGACATCCATAGTAGTTGTTACCAAGAAGAAAATCAAAAGTAAGAAGGCAATATCTGCCATCGAACCTGCATTTATTTCTGGGGATTCTCTTCTTGCCATCGATTTTTATTTAAAAAGTTTTACAAATACTGAAGAAAAGACAGAGACTACAGCTGCAATCGCAAGAATATAAAATGCAACTAAGCCCGTACTCACCAATTTCGATTCTTCAGAACTTGATATAAATTTAGCATACTTTGGTGTCATTTCATCACCTGCCAAGGCATAAGATATTCCAAAAACTATTGCCAATGCACCAACGCCAATTAAAGCATTTTTCGCGGCTTTAGGATCTTTGGTCATTGCTAATATTGGGAATATAATAGCTGAAGCTGTTGCAAGAATCATTAATAAGTAACACCAAGTCATTAGCAATTCAGTATCTACAACTCCTCCATAGAATAAAACACCTAACAAAGCACTAACTCCAAGCAGAACATATAGTACTATAGGCAATATTTTTGATAGTCCTCCTGACATAATTAAGCTTTTTTGTTTTTCAATTCATGAGCAACTAATAAGTCAATTAAACTAATAGATGCATTTTCCATATCGTTTACAATACTGTCTATTTTTGAAACGATGTAATTATAAAAGACTTGTAATATAATTGCAACAATCAATCCAAATACAGTTGTTAAAAGTGCAATTTTAATACCTCCTGCTACTAAAGAAGGAGATATATCTCCGGCCGCTTCAATTGCATCAAATGCTCCAATCATACCAATTACAGTTCCCATGAAACCAAGCATTGGGGCCAAAGCAATAAACAATGAAATCCAAGAAACTCCTTTCTCTAGCATTCCCATTTGAACACTTCCGTAAGAAACAACTGATTTCTCAACCATTTCAACACCTTCATGACTTCTATCTAAACCCTGGTAAAAAATACTTGCTACAGGACCACTTGTATTTCTACAAACTTCTTTAGCAGCATCCACTCCACCTGAGTTAAGAGCATCTTCAACATTTGCTAGTAATTTAGTTGAATTGGTAGTTGCCATATTCAAGTAAATGATTCTTTCAATTACAATTGCCAAACCTAAGATAAGGCATAACAATACAATTCCCATAAACTCTGGGCCACCTTCAATAAATTTTTCTTTTAAAACTTGGTGAAAAGATTTATCTGCTTCTAGTGCAGCAGCCTCAGCTTCTTGTTCAGCAACAGCTTCAGCCTCCATCTTAGCTTGTTCCGCAGCAGCTTCAGCTTCCTGAGCAACTTTTTCAGCAGCCATAGCAGCAGAATCTACCATTTCAGTCGTAGCATCATCGCCGTCCTGTGCAAGTGTGCTATTGCTAACTCCAAAAGTTAAAAAGGATGCAAGAGCAAATAAAGTAAGTAACTTTTTCATAATTTAATAATTAGTGATTCAGATTTAGTTTTAACGTTTAAGATTTTCCTGATATTGTTTGCGAATTTAATAGTCTTTGAGCAATTGTTATAATTTATTTCAAAATATTACTGATAAAGATAAAATACCGTCTACAAAATAATTTTTTCATCTTTTTAAAAGACCCCTCTACTTCTTCGCATACATGGGAATAAGATAAGTAATACTGCTGTAAACGTTGTAAGCTCGAAACCCTATTTCAGATTTATATTTAAAAACCTTTTAACTTTTGACCCTTCAACAAATTGACGAAACATGTGATATTTCATCTAAAAGAACGCTTCTTTCTTCCCGATATTTTATGCGGAGAGGAAGGGATTCGAACCCCCGATACGGTTGCCCGTATACATGCTTTCCAAGCATGCGCCTTAAGCCACTCGGCCACCTCTCCCTAATTTCCCGTAATTGGCTGCCCAAAAACGGCTTGCCAAATTAACAAATTTAATCCCTACATCGGCAAGCTACGTGTATTAACATTTTGTTAAAATGCCAAGCAGCTATGAAATTTCTCCTCGAATATTAACGTTAACGTAGTTTATTTTTTCCATAGCAGTTAATTCATCGCAAGATAAAAGATACATTAATTTCGTTATAGCCGCTTCAAAAGTCATGTCTCTGCCACTAATTACACCGGCTTGTTCTAAATGTACTCCTGTTTCATACTTTCCTTGAATAACACTTCCTGTTGTGCACTGCGTTACGTTTAGCACTATTACTCCTCTTTCGTTTAGCCCTGTAATTTCTTCTGCAAACCATGAGTCAGAAGGCACATTCCCACTCCCAAAGGTTTCAAGGATTAACCCTTTCAAGCTTGGTAAATTGGCAATTGCCTGAAAAACATCTCTGCGCAAACCGGGAAAGACTTTGATCGAAGCTACATTGTCTATAATATTTTTTCTTGCAATCAATCTTGCATCTTCCCATTTCCTAATCGCATAGCGGTTGTACTTTATGTGTACACCAGCTTCAGCTAGGAGAGGATAATTTGGCGATTGAAAAGCCTCAAAATTTTCTGCACTTACCTTCGTTGTTCGATTTGCGCGATACAAAGAATATTCAAAATACAAGGCAACCTCAGGTACAATGGGTCTTCCATTTTCTCTAGCAGCAGCAATTTCTATGGCAGTAATTAAATTCTCTTTGCCATCTGTCCTAATTTTTCCAATTGGGAGTTGGCTGCCTGTGAAGATTATTGGTTTATTGACATTCTCTAATAAAAAACTAATTGCTGAAGCAGTGTAAGCCATCGTATCGGAACCGTGCATAATGACAAAGCCATCAAATTCAGAATAATTTTCTTCTATCAGTTCTAAAAGCTCTCTCCAAATGATGATGCTCATATTAGAGGAGTCAATAGGTACCTTCAAAGACTTCACCGTAATATTGCACTCGAGCTTTTTAAGCTCTGGAATCTCCTTTTCTAATTGATCAAAATTTAGGGGGTGCAACGCGCCACTTTCAGCATCTTCAACCATTCCGATTGTTCCGCCAGTATAAATCAGTAATAACTCTGCTACTTTACTCATGGCTTAAATATTTGAAGTGCATTTTTAGTTGTTTGAGCTGCCACCTCAGCTACAGAAACTTCGAATATATCCGAAACTTTATCTGCTACATTAACCAAATAAGCGCTTTCATTGCGTTTACCGCGGAACGGAGCTGGCGCTAAATATGGAGCATCTGTTTCTAAAACAAGGTCCTTTAGCTTCAACTTTTTTATAACTTTATCTAGCCCAGAATTTTTAAAAGTAACTACTCCACCTATTCCTAACTTGAAATCGCCATAGTTTAAAATGTGCTGAGCTTGTTCTAATGAGCCAGTGAAACAATGAAACACGCCTTTCATACCGTCATCATTTAGGTCGTCCATGATGGTTAAAATTTCATCAAAAGCCTCACGGCAATGAATATCAATTGGCAAATTCAACTCTTTAGCCCATTCAATTTGTTTTCGAAAAGCCATCTCTTGTTCTACTTGGAAACTTTTATCCCAGTAAAGGTCCATTCCAATCTCTCCAACAGCTATGTACTTGTTAGTTTTCAACTCTTGCTCTACTAACTGCAACTCTTGCTCCACATTTTCATTCACCGAACAAGGGTGCAATCCCATCATAGCAAAACAATTCTTAGGAAACCGCTGAACTAAATTATTCATTCCTTCAATAGAAGTCGCGTCTATATTTGGCATAAAAAACTGCTTAACCCCTGCATCTATTGCCTCTTGAATCCGCTCTTCTCTATCTTCATTAAATTTTTCGGAATATAAATGGGTGTGTGTATCGATTAAGTGCATGTGGCAAAAGTAGGTTTAAGGATAATTCTAAAAGGAGTAGATAAAATTATTTTGAGTTGAAAAGCCATGCACCCTGTTTTTAATTTGGTTTATTTTGTCATCTTGAACCATACTGTCAAAATATTAGTCATTCGCTTTAGCTCCATTGGAGATATTGTACTTACCACTCCTGTAATTCGCTGCTTAAAAAAGCAATTGGAAGGCGAGCCTGAAATTCATTTCCTTACCAAGAAAAGTTACAGCAGCTTGCTTGAGAATAACCCATATATCTCCAAAATTCATTCAATTGAAAAAAGCACAAACGAAGTAATTGAAGCATTGCAACATGAGAAGTTTGACTACATAGTTGATTTACACAAAAACCTTCGCTCTAGTAGAGTAAAGCAAAAACTAGGAGCCCTCTCTTTTTCGTTTGACAAATTAAACTGGCAAAAATGGCTGTTGGTTAATTTGAAGATTAATCGAATGCCAGAGATTCACATTGTTGACCGCTACTTGCACTCTGTTAAAGCATTGGGGATTGAAAACGACGGCCTGGGGCTAGATTATTTCTTACCTAAAGGCATCGAAGAGAAGGAGCTTCTACCGTCAAGTTTCCCTAAAACATATGTAGGGTTAGTCTTGGGGGCAACCCATGCAACGAAGAGGCTGCCAGAGGAAAAGTTTAAAGAATTAGTGACTCTATTAGCGGCCCCTGTAGTATTAATTGGAGGGAAAGAGGATAATCCCCTTGGTATTGAACTTGAAAAGATTCACCCTGAGCGGATATTTAATGCCGCAGGAAAAATGTCTTTAAATGAGTCTGCTGTATTATTAAAAAAAGCCTCTACCGTAATCACTCATGACACGGGAATGATGCACATTGCAGCTGCATTTCAGAAAAAAATTATTTCAATTTGGGGAAATACCGCTCCTGAATTTGGAATGTATCCTTATTTGAACGATGAAAATAAAAGCTCGTTTACAGTGATTGAAAACAACAATTTAAGTTGTCGCCCGTGTTCCAAAATTGGGTTTGACAAATGCCCGAAAGGACATTTTAAATGCATGGAAGATCTTGATTTAGGTGGAATAGAAAATGCACTCTAGCCGAAAAGCGCCTTTAATTCCGTTGCTGCCTCAGGCTTCATTTTTCCAGCTAAAATCAAACTCAATTGTCTCCTTCTTAAAGCCCCGTTGAATCTTTCTATCTCTAACTCAGTTTCAGGTATCAATTCAGGCACGTCAATCGGACTTCCATTTTGGTCGACCGCCACAAAGGTGTAAATAGCCTCGTTAGATTTTTTTCGCTTTCCATTCGGCAAGTCAACATACACGTCTAAATAAACTTCCATAGATGACGTAAAGGCTCTTGAAACTTTGGCTTCAATGGTCACTATATCTCCTAATTTAATTGGTTGACTAAACGATACATGGTTCACAGAGGCTGTAACTACCACTCTTTGCGAATGACGCTGAGCAGAAATTCCTGCACTAATATCCATCCAGCTCAATAATTGTCCTCCCATTAAATTTGCCAATACGTTGGTATCGTTTGGTAAAACTATTTTAGAAGTTTGGGCAAAGGTATCTTTCGCAATTCTTGATTTCATCCAGCAAAATTACTGAAAGCAACGCTAGAATAATGAGTTTGAAACATTGAATTAATGAAGAGATTTTGAAATAAAAGACTTAAAACTCTTTTGCTAAAAGCCACGCTGCTTTTAACTCTTCTTCCTTTACTTTAGCCAATAACTGACGAGCATCAGCATCTACTACAAAACTCCCATAACTAACCGCATGCAAGTTTTTAAATTCTCCCAACAATCGCGCATCATAGCCCTTTCTAACTAGTTTTTTAACTAGTTTTTCTGCGTTACGTTTATTAGAAAAACAACCTCCCATAACGTGAAATTTAAGGTTCTGATTTACTACTTCTTCAGCTACCTTTGTATTGTCAATTTTAGCCTCAATTTCTTTTTTTCTGTTATCTACCCAAAGATTCGTTCGCTCCTCTTTTGAAACTTCATACTTGAACAGTCCTTCTTTCAATTCAACGTTTTCAACTGCTTCGTCCAAATCATTAAAGTCAGTGGCTTCTCTCTCCTCAAATCTTGATAATTCCTTGCTCGTATCAAACAGACTCGAATATTGAATAGCCGATGTATCAATTACATTGTATTGCAGATTAACAAAGTATGTGCCTACCAATAAAACTAGAAACATTGCGGCTGCAGGCCAAAAAATAGATCTTCGCTTTTTTTCTTCCTCTTGAACAATTGGAATAACCTTTTTAATCTCTTTTTTAATTCGCTCCTCTGAACCTACTCTGATAATTGGCTGAACTCTCATCGTTCCTAACCCAAAAGAGTCTAACAAAAACTCGTTTTTCTCTTCCGCAATGAATTGAATATTTCTCTCAGGGTCTAAGAAAAGAGTACCTACTTTTTCAATTTTGATTTTATCGCCTTTATTTAGCCCTTCAATTGACTGGTCTACAAAGGACTTAATCAACTCATTGGCTTCAGCGTAACTTAAACTTTGCTTTTCAGCAATGTGATTGCTCAATAACCCATCATTACTTTTCAGGTTCTTATTGAAAGAAATTTTCTTCGATGGCGGAGTTATTTTATGCTGAATCGGTTGAATCTTTGCAGAGGCGTAATTGGCTACAAAACCTCCAAAATCAGGTATTACAACACAATCGTAGCTGTACAATAAGTCAGAAATATATACGTCGATTTTGATGTTTTGCATGGGTGCGAAGATAAATTTTAAAATGGAGAATAAAGAATGAAGAATGAAGAATTTTTATAAACTCCATCAATTTTATATTTCTAACCCCTACTTACTCGCTTCAAACTTCAATTTCACTCAAATTCCATTTTCAACAATTCCTCTAAATCCTTCGGTGTATCAATAGCGAAGGCTTCTTCTTCTGTAATTGCGGTCTTAATTCTATAGCCACCTTCTATCCAACGCAACTGCTCTAAACTTTCTACCTTTTCAAGTCTACTCGGTTTTAGTTTACAAATCTCTTTGAGCGTTTCTAATCGATAAGCATACATTCCAATGTGCTTGTAAAAGTTAAACTCCTCGTTCCAATTTTCTTTTTCCACTCCTCTCAAATATGGTATGCATTGGCGGCTAAATAAAATAGCAAAGTCGTCATCGTCGATAACTACCTTTGGCTTATTTGCATCCCACAATGTTTTTTTATCTTGAATTAACTTTACTAAAGTGGCAATCTCTGTGTTTTCTTGTGAGAAACAAGAAAGAATTAAATTAATTTGATCTGGAGAGATTAGGGGCTCATCACCTTGAATGTTTACAACTACGTCAAATTCCATATCCAATTTAAGCACTGCTTCTAAACAACGGTCTGTTCCACTTTGATGGTATTCTGCAGTCATTACCACTTCTCCTCCAAAAGCTTTTACCGCGTCATAAATTCTTTGGTCATCTGTAGCAACTACAACATGGTCTAAAGCTCTAGCTGTTTTAGCTTGCTCATAAACTCTCTGTATCATGGACTTCCCTCGAATATCGACTAAAGGTTTAGCTGGGAATCGAGTAGAAGCGTATCTTGCGGGAATTATACCAATTGAGTTCATAATTTGAATACTTTTAACGAAAATAGCTAATTTCAGGAATACTTGAACAAAGAAGAATTAAAATATCAAATTGCGGTTACCTTGTTAGAAGGAATAGGTTCAATTGGAGCAAAAAAACTAATTGCCTATTGCGGAGGAGCGGAAGCTATTTTTAAGGAAAAGAAAGCGATATTACTCAAGATTCCCAATATTGGTGAAAAAGCAGCTAAAACAATCATTAAATCGAATGTTTTTGCTGAAGCTGAGCAAGAAATCGAATACATTCAGAAAAATAACATTCAAGCGCACTTTTACCTCAACAAAAGCTACCCACAGCGTCTGCTGCATTGTGAAGATGGGCCAATTGTACTTTATACAAAAGGCAATTTAGACTTGAACGCGCAAAAAGTGATTAGCATAGTTGGAACAAGAAAAGCTACCGTAAAAGGAAAAGCATTTACTGAAAAATTAGTTGAAGAGATTGCTTTGCACAACCCCATAATTGTAAGTGGCCTAGCTTATGGAATTGATATTTGTGCTCACAAAGCAGCTTTAAAAAATAACTTACAGACCATTGGTGTTTTAGCTTGTGGGTTAAACGAAATTTACCCGAAAGTCCATTTTTCTACGGCTGAAAAAATGTTAGAAAACGGAGGTATTGCCTCAGATTATCGAAGTGGGACAAAGCTGTTTCCGAAACAATTTGCAGAACGCAATAGAATTGTGGCAGGCATGGCAGACGCAATAATAGTGATTGAATCCTCAGAAAAAGGAGGTTCTCTAATTACTGCAGACTTGGGCAATGGTTACAACCGCGATGTATTCGCCGTTCCCGGCAGGCCAGACGACAGTCAGTCCGTTGGGTGCAACAGACTGATTAAACAAAACAAGGCAGCGTTGATAGAATCGGCGAAAGATATTGAATACATTATGGGGTGGGAAAAGTCATCCTCGAGCCCTAAAAATAATCAAGCTTTACTTTTTGTTGATTTATCTGAAGAAGAACAAGTTGTTTTTGACGAGCTCAAAAATGGAGAAGCAAAAACGTTTGACGACATTAGTTTACATGCTAAAATGCCCGTGAGCAAAACAGCTTCTACATTGTTGACTTTAGAGTTTAAGGGTGTGATTCGATCTCTTCCGGGCAAAATGTACGTAAAAATTTAATTTATTGTTATTTTTAACGTATGAAGTACATTTTTAAACTATTAGGATTACTCATCCTTTCAGCAAATACGGTTACAGGTCAAAATAGAGTATTAAATTTTGATGGAATTAATGATTATGTGGATTTAGGAAGCACAGTTGCTACAGGAACTAGAACAATTGAAATGTGGTTTAAACCAAACGTTAGTATAAACTCAACAGGTAATAATTTTAAGGCTTTAATAGCTCGCGAAAATGCAATCGGAACCAATGTAAATGAATTTAATCTAAGTTTTATCCCTTCTGGTATTTCTTCAAATCTATCAGGAAAGTTACGGTTCATTATTTACACTTCAGGTAACACACCCATACCGATTTATTCTAACAGTAACATTTGGAATTCATCACAGTGGTATCATGTAGCAGCAGTCATACATCCTTCACAAGGAATGTCTTTATTTATTGATGGTGTCAGGCAAATATCTACCCATAGCAATTCTCAAGCTATTTTACTCAGCAATCACCCCACAACTATAGGATCTTGGGGGCTAGTCGCAAATAGGTTTTTTAATGGAGCAATAGATGATGTTCGTCTTTCCGACTCCGCCTTGTATTCGTCAAACTTCTCCCCTTCTTGTTTCAATCTACAAGCTCTTTTTTCAACCACCGGGGTTTGGAATTTTAATAATACCAGTTTTCAAAATATAGCGATTGATTCTAGTAACAATCAGAACAACGGAATAATTAATGGTGCTATAAAAAGTGTTGAAGACATTTGTAAGGTTACAACAGTAGCAAATTGCCTAGAACTTGATGGTGTCAATGACCATATAGATTTGGGAAGCACAATAGCATCGGGTGCTAGAACAATTGAAATGTGGTTTAGTCCAAATTTATTAATTGACAATACCTTGTCAAACTTTGCCACTTTAATTGCCCGTAAGACTGTCGCAGTTGGTCAAGCTGATGAATTTATTATATCTTTTGAGCCTTCATTTAGTGTAAATTCAGGAGCACTAAAGTTTTTAATATTCTCTCCAAATGGAACTCGATACGCCGTTTATTCTAATTCAAATCAATGGAATGCAAACCAGTGGTATCATGCAGCAGCTGTCATTCATCCCCTTCAAGGTCTTCTCCTATTTATCGATGGAATTAAACAAAACTCAACAACGCCATATATCTTTCCTCCAAACCCCAAAAATGACCCCACACTTGTAGGTACTCAAGGTAACTTATCAGGAAGGTATTTTAATGGTAAAATTGACGATCTTAGACTTTCCAATTCAGCACTTTATTCCGTAAATTTCACTCCGCCATGTCAAGACATTCAAGCAACTAATAATACCATAGCGGTTTTCAATTTCAATGATAGCTCAAATGTTACAATTGCTGTTGATTCGAGTGGCAACAATAACAATGGTATTATTTACGGTGCAAATGGTGTAATTGACACAATTTGCCCACCTGTAGTAACATCGATTAATGTAATTAGAAAAAGCGATACCAAAGTATTGGTTTTTCCTAACCCTATGGTAAATGAGGTACACTTCAAGTTTAGCAAGGACGAAACAGCAGAAATAGAGATTATACTATTTTCGATAGATGGGAAACTTATAACTAAAACATCCGGTAATTCGTCAATAACAATCAACACAGAATTATTACCGAGTGGCATGTACTTTTATAAAGTAATTGAAGATGGTAAGGCCATAGCCGCAAACAAGTTGATTAAAAAATAATTAAGTTACAAAAAAGCCCTAATCTTAAGGATTGACGTTTCCATTAAACTGTTGTATATCATAGATTTTAAATGATTTTTGTTTGCTTATAGACATTTAACGAATGTCTATAATTATGTCCCATAATGAGCAAATCAGCTTCCATATTGGTGTCTTTAGAATTTAAGGGTGTCATTCGATCTCTTCCAAGCAAGCTGTACATAAGAATTTAATTTATTGTTATTGAATTCTGATAAAAGTATTTATTTTGCTAGTATTAAATATGTTATGCCGTGTCGCAACTCAAGCTCAAAACAAAGTGATGAGTTTTGATGGCGTAAATAAGCATGTCGATTTAGGTGGTAGCGTCGCAAGAGGAATTAGAACAATCGAAATATGGTTTAATCTTGAGGCTGCAATCAACGCACAGGCATTGAATTACTCTCCGTTAATAGTGAGAGACGAAACGACAAATGCAGATGAATTTGGATTAACATTCTTGCACAGTTCAACAAGCAACTCGGGGGAATTGCTGTTTTACCTCTTCACAGGAAGTAATACTTCCTACAGATTATACTCTAATAGTAATAATTGGAACGCCAATCAATGGTATCGCATTGCAGCAGTTATTCACCCACCTCAAGGAATGATGTTGTTTATTGATGGTATAAAGCAGAATTCTACATCGTCTTTTCTATTCCCAACAATTATACCATCTAGCTCAACTTTAATTGGGAGTTGCGGATCTAGTGTACTGTTCTATTTTAATGGCTCTATTGACAATTTACGCTTTTCAAATACCGCCCTTTATTCCTCCAACTTTACCCCTTCTTATCCTGGTTTAGTAGCCCTATCGTCAACAATTGGAGTTTAGGACTTTAACGACAGTTCTAATGTCACCGTCACCTCTGACTCTAGTGGTAATATGAATAATGGGATTATTTATGGAGCGACAGGGGTGTTAGATACTATTTGCCAAATAACAACAAGTATTAACGAGGTTGATGATAATTCATCGTTTGTTAAAGCATTCCCAAATCCTTTTAACGAAAAAATTACATTTGAATTTAATGATTCAAGCACTCCAAAGTTGATTAGACTATATTCTATCGATGATGAATTAGTTATCGAAAAACTAGTTTCAGTCCTAACTACTATTGACAGTGCAGAATTAACTAGTGGATTCTACTTCTTTCAAGTAATTAAAAAAATGTACAAATTGTTATTTCACAAAAATTAGTCAAAGAATAATACCAACACTATTTAACTTTTTGATAAGATCATAGGTTTGCCATATTTACTTGTAATAACGAGTAATTAAATTATTTACATTTGCTCCTAGAAATTTAGAGAAATAATATAATTCTATCCCATAATGAGTAAAACAGGAAATGCCACTATTGACAAGAAGATCACTGATTTCTTGGCAAATGTTGAAGCTAGAAATGGCCATGAACCAGAATTTTTGCAAGCTGTTGAAGAGGTTGCAGAAACAGTAATCCCATTCATTGAAGACCACCCAGAATACCAAAAAGGTAAACTTTTGGAGAGAATGGTTGAGCCAGAAAGAGTTTTGATGTTTAGAGTGCCTTGGTTAGATGATAAAGGAGAAGTGCAAATTAACAGAGGGTTTAGAATCCAGATGAATTCTGCTATCGGACCGTACAAAGGTGGTTTACGATTTCACCCAACTGTTACGTTAAGTGTCCTGAAGTTTCTAGCTTTCGAGCAAGTGTTCAAAAACAGCTTAACTACATTACCTATGGGTGGTGGAAAAGGTGGATCAGATTTCGACCCAAAAGGAAAGTCTGACAACGAAGTGATGAAATTTTGTCAGAGTTTTATGACTGAACTTCAAAGGCACATTGGAGCAGATACTGATGTACCTGCAGGAGATATTGGAGTTGGTGGAAGAGAAATTGGATACCTTTTTGGACAGTACAAAAGATTAAGAAATGAATTTACTGGAATTTTAACCGGCAAAGGCAGATCTTACGGAGGTTCTTTAATTCGGCCAGAAGCAACCGGTTATGGAACAGTATACTTTGCCCAAGAAATGCTGAAGACGAAAGACGATAGCTTCAAAGGAAAAGCAGTAGTAATTTCTGGCTCTGGAAACGTTGCTCAATATGCTTGCGAAAAAGCTACTGAATTTGGCGCAAAAGTAATTACAATGTCTGATTCAGGTGGATATATCGTAGACAGTGAAGGCATTGATGCTGAAAAGTTAGATTGGATTAAGGAATTAAAGAATGGCCGAAGAGGTAGAATTTCTGAATACACTTCTAAATTTAGTAGCGGAACTTATCATGAAGGAAAAACTCCATGGAACGAGAAATGTGATGTTGCTCTTCCTTGTGCTACTCAGAACGAATTACATGAAGAAGATGCAAAAACTTTAGTTGCTAATGGATGTATGTGTGTCGCAGAAGGGGCAAACATGCCTTCTACTCCAGAAGCTGTATCTGTATTTTTAGATAAGAAGATATTCTTTGCTCCAGGAAAAGCCTCAAACGCAGGCGGCGTTGCTACCTCGGGTTTAGAAATGAGTCAAAATTCTTTACGCCTTTCTTGGACTGCAGAAGAAGTAGACGAGAAATTACATGGCATTATGGTTTCAATTCACGAATCAGCTGCTAAATACGGTAAAGAAGGCGATTTTACTAACTATGTTAAAGGTGCTAACATCGCAGGATTTGTTAAGGTAGCAGATGCTATGCTTGCACAAGGTGTAGTGTAAGAAAGAACTTATAAAACAAAGAGAACCCTTTGTCAATTTCTCGAACTCGTTGAGCATGACAAAGGGTTTTTTATTTCCTTTATACAAGTAATTGTATTTGTTAGTCTACAAATTTGGCTTCAGAGTATATTTCTTGTAAAAATTATCAATGTGCTCAACAGCCTCATCAACAGTGTCGGCTAAATAAAACAAATCTAAATCGCCAGAGCTGACGGTGTTGTTTTCCTCTAACATGGTAGCTTTAATCCAGTCAATTAAACCACCCCAAAAGCTTTTACTCATTAACACAATCGGGAATTTTGCGATCTTATTTGTTTGAATAAGCGTTATAGCCTCAAAAAACTCATCTAATGTTCCGAAACCACCTGGCAAGACAACAAAACCTTGTGCATATTTCACAAACATGAGCTTTCGTGTAAAAAAGTAATCAAACTCTAAATTCTTATCCGGATCTATATATTTATTATGAGACTGTTCAAAAGGTAGGTTAATGTTTAACCCAATCGATTTCCCTCCTGCCCTGTGAGCTCCTTTATTTGCAGCTTCCATAATACCAGGACCGCCACCTGTAATTACTCCATAGCCTTTTTTACAGATTTTATACGCTAACTCGTCTGCAATTTTATAATATTTATGGTCCGGCTTAGTTCTTGCAGATCCGAAAATAGATACCGAAGGACCTATCTCGGAAAGCTTTTCGAATCCTGTAACGAACTCTGACATTATTTTAAAAACTGCCCAAGAGTCGTTACTTTTTACTTCGCTCCACTCCTTATCTTCAAATTTTTGAATAATCCTTTTATCTTCCATCTTCTAGCTCCTTTTTAAGATAACGTGCCGTATGGCTTTCTTTAATTTTAGCAACTTGTTCGGGAGTCCCTTTCGCCATAATCATCCCTCCATTTTTTCCTCCCTCAGGACCTAAGTCCACAATGTAATCAGAAACCTTAATAATATCTAGATTATGCTCAATAACTAGAACTGTATTTCCCAAATCTACCAACTTATTTAGAACTTTCAGTAAAATTCGAATATCTTCAAAATGTAATCCTGTTGTTGGCTCATCAAGAATATAGAAGGTATTGCCAGTATTCTTTTTTGCTAATTCTGTAGCTAATTTTACCCTCTGAGCTTCTCCTCCCGAAAGAGTGGTTGACGCTTGGCCTAAGTGAATATACCCCAAACCAACATCTTGCAACGTTTTAATCTTAAGCAATATGGACGGAATATATTCAAAAAACTCTACTGCCTGATTTACTGTCATGTTTAGTACATCAGAAATTGATTTACTTTTGTACCGGACTTCTAACGTTTCGCGATTGTAACGCCGACCTCTGCACTCTGGACATTCCACATAAACATCAGGTAGAAAATTCATTTCAATCGTTTGAATACCAGCCCCTTGACAAGTCTCACAACGGCCACCTTTTACGTTGAACGAAAACCTCCCAAGTTTATATCCTCTAATTTTCGCTTCCGGCATGTTAGCGAACAACTTTCTTATGTCTGTGAACACATTAGTGTAAGTTGCGGGGTTTGAACGAGGAGTTCTGCCGATTGGTGATTGGTCAATCTCAATAATCTTATCTAACTGCTCAATTCCTCTAACCAATTTGTAAGGCATTGGAGTCCGTTTTCCATTGTATATGTAGTTATTCAGAATTGGGTATAAAGTAGCATCTATCAAAGTAGATTTACCACTTCCTGAAACTCCAGTAACGCAGATCATTTTTCCTAAAGGCAATTTTAAATCCACTCCTTTTAAGTTGTTTCCTGTCGCTCCCTTCAACTCAATAAACTGTCCATTCCCTTTTCTTCTTTTTTGAGGAATCTCTATTTTTAATTCATTATTTAAATATTGGGCTGTAATAGAATTGCCTTTCAAAACTTCTTCGGGTGTCCCTTGCTCTACAATTTTACCCCCGTGAACCCCTGCAAAAGGTCCAATATCAATTAAATGATCAGAGGCTAACATTATATCTTTATCGTGCTCAACCACAATAATTGAGTTCCCAATATCCCGTAGGTTTTGAAGTGCTTGGATTAATTGATTATTGTCTCTTTGATGTAAACCAATACTCGGCTCATCCAAAATATATAATACCCCAACCAGCTGCGATCCGATTTGAGTTGCCAAACGAATTCTTTGTGCTTCCCCACCTGATAAAGTTTTTGCACTTCTGTTTAATGATAAATAAGTTAATCCTACATCTAGTAAAAACTGAATCCTGCTGCGAATCTCTTTTAATATATCGTGAGCAATAACTAATTCCCTTTTCGTATAATACGTTTCAATTTTTTCAAACCATATCGCCAATTCATCTACATCCATAGAAGATAAATGTGAGATATTTTTATTCCCGATTTTAAAAAATAACGATTGCTTTTTTAAACGTGAACCTTGGCAAGAATCACAATTTACTTTGTTCATAAATTGAACTGCCCACTTTCCTAGTTGCTTGTTTTTATTTTCTTCATACTGTCGATTAATAAATGCTGTAATACCTTCAAAATCGAATGCATACTTTGTAGAACTACTCCCAATTTTTTCAGTTACCGTTAACGAAGAGTTAGTTCCTTGTAAAAGTGTACCAAGCACTTCCTCGGGTATATCCTCTATTGGAGTTGTTAACTTAAACCCAAAATGATTTAAAATAATTTCAACTTGCTTAAATATCCACTTATTTGAATACTCTCCTAACGGCAGAAACCCCCCTCCCTTTATAGATTTTTTGATATTCGGGATTATTTTTTCTCTACTAACCTCTGCCACTTCTCCTAATCCATTACACTTTGGACATGCACCATATGGCGAATTAAAAGAAAATGTATTGGGAGCAGGATCATCATAAGAAATGCCGCTTGTTGGGCACATTAAATTGCGACTAAAAAAACGCGGATCACTCTTCTCCTTACCTTTTTCGATTACCATTAAAACACCTTTCCCATGCTTCATTGATAACCCAATAGCATCAGTAATTCTCGTCTTATCATTAGAGTTTACTTGAATTCGGTCAATTACGATTTCAATATCATGCGTTTTGTAACGATCTACCTGCATGCCTCGAGAAATCTCAACAATTACACCATCAACTCTAACTTTTAAGAACCCTTGTTTCAGAATATTTTTAAATAATTCCTTGTAGTGTCCTTTTCGGGCTTTAATTACTGGAGAAAGCAATGTAATTGGTTTTCCCTGAAAATCTTTTAAGATCAGCTTAAGAATTTCCTTATCGGAATATTTCACCATCTTCTCTTCCGTAACATAAGAGTAGGCAGTTGCTGTTTTCGAGTAAAGCAGCCTTAAGAAATCGTAGATCTCGGTAATGGTTCCTACCGTAGATCTAGGGTTTTTACTGACCGTCTTTTGCTCAATAGAAATCACAGGACTTAGTCCGTTGATTTTATCTACATCTGGCCGTTCAAGAGTTCCTAAAAACTGCCTAGCATACGAAGCAAAGCTTTCTACGTAGCGTCTTTGACCTTCTGCATAAATGGTATCAAACGCTAAAGAAGATTTTCCTGAGCCACTCAAACCAGTTATTACAACTAATTTTTCTCTCGGTATTTTTAGTGAAATATTTTTAAGATTGTGAACTCTAGCTCCCTCTACTTCCAAATACTCTACTGCTTCTGTTTCTGATTTTCTCATGATTATTGAAGTAACACCACAACCTTAAAATTGTTATTAATTCAATTCGTAATCAGGATTAACCGGAAGTTTAACTTGATAGCTTGTTTTACTTGTGTTTCTTAAATCAGCTTCTCGCAGCCATGGGTTAAAATGTTTCAAAATTTTATAACTGATGTTATGACCTTTTGCAAAATCGGCAAAACTTGTTACACTTGAATCAACAGTAACCGTTCTGTAATCTAATGTGGCATACAAATCTGACTTTCTTATATTGAAACCGTATTTTTTAGGGTTCTCAAAAATATGTTTAACAGCTAAAATCCGGAAAACGTATCTCCCAGTTTCCTCCACTAACAGTAAATCAAAATAATTCTCTACTTTCTGCCTTTCTAGCTCTTTAGAAATTCTACCTTTTCCTGCATTATATGAGGCAGCTACTAATGCCCAATCATTATACAACTCATAAGAATCCTTTAAGTATTGGCAGGCTGCTTCAGTAGCCTTTTCAATGTGATAACGCTCATCCACTTCCCCATTAATTTGCAAACCATATTCGCTTCCAGTCGCTTTCATAAACTGCCAATAACCAGCGGCTCCTGCCGGAGAAACCACATTTTGTAACCCACTTTCTATTAATGCCAAGTATTTAAAGTCTTCAGGAATACCATTTTTCTTTAAAATTGGCTCAATCACCGGAAACCAACGATTTGCCTTCTTGAAATATAAAATAGTATTCGAATGGAAATAAGTGTTTGAATGAATTTCACGATCTAACCTTTCATACACTTCAGGTTCTCCAAGAGGAACCTGTTCTCCGGCAAACAATATTTCAGCGGGCGGGCTTAGAGAGAAAATTTGATAATCCTCTTGCATCTTTGCCTGATGCACAGTTTCTGCCTCTTCCTTATCAAAAGAAAAAGTAAATAGATAAAATAATCCAAAAAAAGCTAGTGGAATTAGTAGTAAGTTAATCTTCTTCAGTGGGCTGTTGTATTTCTTCATCATGCTTAGGTTCTTTTCCAAATAGTTGTGGTTTTGTAGTTAAAAATAAGGAAACAAAAACCACCAATGCATAAGCTCCAAACAGAATAGTAAACAGATGTGACCAATTTGATATAGAGAGCGCGATTAGTAGAACTACTGTAGAAAAAATGCCCAAACCCGCTACCAACAAAGCAACAGATTGGTCTGACAGGCCAAGGTAAGATAGGTGATGAGTTGTGTGATCTCTTCCGCCCACAAACGGAGATTGACCCTTAGATATTCTGTTAATTACAACTGTAACTGTATCTGAGAGCGGCACGATAAAAGCTAATATTGGCAATATGAACTGACGTGAATTTGCATGAAATTCAACAACTGATTGATTCCATAAAAACTTAATTGATAGTGCGGCTAACACAACACCTAAAAATTGGCTTCCTGTATCGCCCATATACATTTTCGACGGATTCCAATTGAAAAATAAAAAGCCAAGAAGTGCACCAATTAGACCGAGCACCAAGACGAAGTATGATGACTCAAAAGTTTTATTGAATACTATAACCGTTAACATCCCGATTAACGCGAATATGGAAGCGATGGTTGTAATCCCATCCATGTTGTCTAACATATTTATGGAATTCATAAGACCAACGACCCATAAAAAGGTTAAAACATAATTCATCCATTCTGTCTCAAATACGCAAATAGAATTGCCGGTGGCTATTAATATAATAGCACAAAGCGCTTGCGCTATTGATTTTAAGAGTGGGTTTGTATTAAAAGCATCATCTGTTAATCCTACCAAAAATCCCAAACTAGAGGCAATTAAGATCCCCACTAACCTCAGATCTATTGGCGTGTATTGATTTGGAAAGAAAATTTGATATTGAGACAATACCAATAGAAAAACAATGAAAAAAGAAATTCCCCCAAAAGAAGGCTTTGAAGTTGTATTCCAACGACTTACTTTGTCATCAATGTTGCGAATCCCCAGATTCTTCGAAAATTTTAAAAAAATTCTATTTATTAAAAAACTGAACACCAAACTCCCCAGAAATAACGAAGATATTTTTAAGATAAAATACTCTCCTTGCATCTTAACTAAATTGTGAGTTTAAGTCTTTGAATGACGGAGCTACTTGATCTTTTTCAGAAACAATTGGGTTTTCAATTTGCCAATCGATATTTAAATCACTGTCATCCCACTTTATTGAACCCTCTGAATTCTTGTTGTATCCGTTTGTACATTTATAAGAAAAGATCGTATCATCTTCTAACGTTTTAAATCCGTGGGCAAAACCTGAAGGAACGTAAAATTGAGTCTTATTTTGCTCTGACAGTATAATAGCATGGTGTTTTCCGTATGTAGGTGAGCTTTTACGAATATCTACAGCAATATCTAAAACAGAACCTCTAATCACTGAAACCAATTTACCTTGACTAAACGGTGGATTTTGAAAATGAAGTCCGCGCAGTACATCTTTTGTGGACTTAGATAAATTGTCTTGAACGAAACTTTCAGTTAAACCGGCACCCTTAATTTTTTGAGCGTTAAATGATTCAAAAAAGAAACCTCTATCGTCTTCAAATACGTCGGGTTGAATTATTAATAACCCTTCAATTTCTACTTTTATAACCTTCATTTTAACGTTTTTTCTTAAAGTATTTTCTTAACCCAGTCACTTTCTCATCCTCATCGTCGTAATAGCCATAACCGTAGCCATAACCATAGCCATAGCCATAGCCATAGCCATAGCTTCGCTTTTTAGAATCAACTCCATTTAAGACGACAGAAAGCTTTTTAATCCCATTTTCATTTACTAGACGGTCTACATTTTGAACGAAATTTTTTCTAGAATACTCCGATCTTAATATATACAAAGGATAATCTGCATTTTTTATAACTTCTATTCCGTCAGTTACGAGCCCTACAGGCGGATTATCAACGATTATTAAATCATAGTCAATTTTTAATGTTTCTAAAACTATTTTGAGCGTTTCATTAAGGATTAACTCAGATGGATTTGGAGGAACCGGACCTGCAGTAATAAAATCCAAATTTGCTTGATTACTATGATGAATACATGAGTTAACATCATCCTTACCAATCAAAATAGTACTCATGCCTTTCACATTTTCAACATCAAACCCTTTGTGAATTTTCGGTTTACGCATGTCCAAATCAAGTATAATTACTCTTTTACCACTAAAAGCAATAATCCCCCCTAAATTAATCGCAATGAACGTTTTACCCTCCCCTGAAACGGTAGAAGTTACTGCCATAATTTTAGAACCTTTTTGAACTGCGATAAATTCTAAATTAGTCCTTATCGATCTAAAAGATTCCGCGATTAATGATTTAGGATTTTTATTTACAACCAGCTGAGACAATGGCATGTCCTTTTGGTATTTTGGAATCATACCAAGAACACCAAAAGAGGATTGTGCATACTTTGTTATTTCTGAGATTGAAGTAATTTGATTGTGCAACAGGTATTTAATTACTACAAAAACTAAACTTAATAAAACTCCTCCTGCTAAGAAGCCAAAAAAAACAATGTTTTTTTGTGGGGAAATTGGATGAGAAGCAACCGTTGCTTCGCTTAATGTATTTTCTGCAGAAACGAACCCTTGCTGAGATATGCTATATTCCGTCTTTTTTTCAATTAAAAGCGTGTAAAATTTCTCATTTATATCATACTTTCTTTTTTTCCTTACTAACTCAATTTCTTGGTCAGGTACTTCAAAGAACTCTATTTCTAATTCCTTTACATTTTTATCCAAATTCTCTATCCGTTGATTGATTTTAATCATCATAGATGATATACTGTTTACAATCAATTTTTTTTGGATATCAATCTTGTAATCAATTTTTTTGAGTGGGGCAGTTCCTTCTTTCGTAGAAAAAAGGAAATTTTGCCTCTCGAGAAGCAGTCCATTAAGAGATTCGATAAGAGTTTCTATTCCTCCATCGTAATTGTTCCCAACTAGAATTGGAAGTAGTTCATATACATCTATTTCATCTCCCTTTTTATCAATTTCTGTTCGAATTTGTTCCAAAACAGAAAATTGAAGTCCTAATTCTACTAAGGTTTCATCTAGCTGATTTAATCTATCAGCTACAATGCTACTAAACTCTCCTATTTCTGATAAATTATTATTTCTCTTAAAGTTAGAAATATCTTTCTCTGATCGCTTTTGCTCTTCATAGACCACTGATATTTGAGCGTTTAAAAAATCTACGATTTGCTTTGATCCTTGTTTCTTCCGTTCAACATTATAAAATTTAAACTCTTCAATAAGTTGAACTACTTCTTCTTTCGCTTTTAAAGGATTGTTTTCTTGAACACTTATTGATACTGTCTTTGCACTAGGATTCAGAATTATAATACTCACCTTCGACATAAGTTCTCGCGAAAGTGAATTTAAATTATTAATAATAAAGTGATAACCTGAAGGATTAACAGAATTAATGTTCTCTTCTATAATTTCATAATTGTTAATCGCAACTTTGATCGTGGCAAAAGGAAGCGGAATAAATTCACCAAATACAATTCTTTCTTCCACCCTGTTATTCTCTCCGCCCCAACTGAGAACACCTTCTTGTCCGTTCAGAAAGACGATATCCACCTTCGTTGAACTTAACGAGCTGTCTTTTGAGAAAACATTAACTGTAAAAGGAGCAGAACGATACAATTCAAAATCTAAAAACTGGCCTTTATTAAAATAACTTACTTCAAGCGGAAGCTGTTTGATTGCATTTTTTGCTATCAGGTTTGATCTTAATAATTCTATCTCCGAAGAAATATCTCCAGTTTCGTAGTAATCATCGACTTTAAGCAACTGATTTGCTTTATTGGACTTTTCAATTTGAATTATAGCATTCGATTGATAAATTGGAGAAGTATATCTAAGATAAAGGAAACTCCCTAAAACGGCCACCCCGACAAAAAGAATAATCCAAAGAATATTCTTTTTAAAAACATATAAAAACAATCCAAGATCAAAGTCAGTATTGAAATTACTAAATTGACCTTCGGTAAAAGAGGTATTGTTAGTATGAGAATTTAGCCCTTCTTCCACGATAGTTTATTATTATTGAAGAGACTGAATGAGAACGTAAAATGTTATGGCAGAAGTTATTATCCCAAATATTGGCGCAATTTCTGATATTACTTGCCTAGTTCTTATACCAACAGGTTCAACATAGATTATGTCATTGGCTTGAAGAATGATGTCTGCTTGGCTTATTCCACTAATTGTACGAAGGTCAATTAAGTAAACTTCAGGGTCTGCTAGATTTCCCCTTATTAACTTAATTCTTGACGCTCGCCCTTGATCTGCTAACCCCCCCGCCAAAGCTAGGGCTTCCAACAACTTGATATTGTTATTTTGCAACGTAATTACCACACCATCACCTCCATTCCCTGGGAATATTGTAATCCTTCGATTGATAACATTTAACAATAAAAATGGATCAATGAAAACTTCGTCATATCTCGATTCTAAAAAAAACTCTGCTTCCCGAACCGTCATTCCGTTTACATTTACCCGACCTATGATAGGCAAGTTAATCATTCCGTCAAACTCAACTGTATAAGTTATACCTTGATTCAGCTGCTGAAACATCTGTTGGTTACCTTCAGTAACGTCCACTAATTTTAGCCCGTTATTGGTAAATAACCTGAAGCTTACTGCATCGTTAGCTGCTATTCTATACTCTTTGGTGGTATCTTTTACCTGAGTGTCATATTTAAAATCTTTAGGAGTTCTAAACATAATACTTGGATTCAAGGGCTTACATGACGCTAAAAAATAACAAGCCACTACTATTCCTAAAATCCTTTTTATCATAACTGCGATGTATATTAATTTACAAAGCTATTCAATTAATGGTACTTTACAGTAAAATATTACAGAAGTAAGTCATTGTAAAGGTTTTTCATATCCTTTACCAATCTGGTATAATGAAATTTTTCGTGTACTAATTCCCATCCTTTTTGACCCATCCCTATTCTTTTACTATCATTTTCAATAAGTTGAAGCAAATTTTCAGCAAATGCAATTGAGTTTTTTGATGGCGAAAGAAGTGCGGTCTCGTTTGGAATAACGATGTTGCTTACACCTCCAACTTTTGTTGAAACAACCGGGTTGCAGGACGCTTGCGCTTCGATTAAACTAACAGGAGTCCCCTCATTTAGTGAGCTTAAAGCGATAATATCGAGGCCTGAGTTAGCCCAGTCAACATTTTGAATCCAAGAGGTAAAGTGCACTGTAGCCTTCATTCCTTCTTCAAAGTCTCCATTTAAATAATCTAACCCTAGTTCAGAGGTGTACCTTTTTAATTCTTCTCTCTCCTCCCCATCTCCAATAATAAAAGCCCTAACCTTTTTTGTAGTTTGATCAACAACTTGTTTTAAAGAATCCAAAAATAACTTGTGATTTTTTACTGGAACCAATCTACCAATAATACCAATAGCTACCTCATCTTCGCTTATATTATACTTTCGCCTAAATGAAGCTCTTTTCTCAGCAACATTTTCCTGAAATCGGGTCAAATCAAAACCAAGAGGAACGACCTTTATTTTGTCTGCCGAGCAAATTTTGTAACGGATTGCCAGTTCTAATTTTTGCCGCTGACTTATGGCGACAATTTTGTCTGTTTTTACTGCTAGCGCACGCTCAATATTTTTGTAAACTCCTGTTTTTATCCTCCCAAAATACGAATGGAACACATGCCCATGAAAAGTATGAACCATTTTTGCTTTACCATACGCTATTCCCGCACTCCTGCCTATTGCTCCCGCTTTTGAAGCATGAGTATGGATAATATCAGGCTTAAATTCGTTAATGAGTTTCTTAATGGCTTTGTACGCCTGTAAATCGTTAGACAACCCAATATCTCTCTGCATTTCGTCTATGAAATGAACTCCGATTCCCAAGTCACTTAAAATGTGCTGAGAACTTCCCTCGGAACTTTCTTCTCTACCTCCAATCAATAAGGTTTCAAATTCAGGAGCCATGTGTTTTGTAAGTAAGGCCGCGTTGAACGTAGGTCCGCCCAAGTTAAATCGATTTATTATTCTTAATACTTTAGGCATTCAATCTCCGTTCTTTAATTTCTAAGTTATGCAATATATTTTTTCCACCAACTGTTAAACACAAGAAGCGCATAAATGTTAGCCTGTGAATCTTCCGGATCTATAGAATACAATTTATTCTTTAACTGCTGTACGTAATGCAAATTAAAAAGGTTTTGGGACTTTATAAATTCATCTGAGAGAAGATCATTTTCAATTAAGCCTCGCAATTCATTATTCATCCATGAATGTAACGGAATTTCAAAACCTTTCTTTGGTCGATTGTAGATTTTTTCCGGCAATAAGTCTCTAGCCACATCCTGCACAATTTTCTTTTTCATGTGCTCGTCAATTTTATACTTTGTGGGGATTGAAAAGGCAAAATTTACCACTTCGTGATCTAAAAAGGGAGTTCGTACTTCTAAACCGTTCGCCATAGACATTAGATCAACTTTACGAAGCATATCACTCTGCAGCACTAAATTAACATCGGTATAAAGTACATCGTTGAAGTCATCTCCTTTTGCAATAACTGCCAAAATTTCTTCTTTTCGCTTCAAATAACTCTCTTTTTGCGGACTTTTTAACATCAAATTCGACGCATCAGCCTCATTTAATAAACTGGCCCACAACCAATACCTCTTTTCCTTACTTAATGATGCCCCTGTCGCAAACTTATCAAGCTTTCGGAATAAATTACCCAATTTTGAGTTTCTTGATTTTGGAAGAACTGACCATGCCAATGAAAGGCTCTTCACCATCTGCAGTTTAAATCCTTTTTTACGCATCATATATTCTCCCATATGCTTGTGGTAGCCTGAAAACAACTCATCTGCTCCGTCACCTGATAATGCAACTGTTACATGCTTCTTGGTTTCTCTACTTAGAGCATTAACTGCAAGTGCTGAAGAATCTGCAAATGGCTCATCAATGCAATCTATCGTTTCGTATAAACTCTGTACCATGTCTTTTCTAGAAAGGGAAAAAACATGGTGATTGGTGTTGTATTTTTTTGCAACAGCTAGTGCATATTCTGTTTCATCAAAGTGTGGGTCGTCCTTAAAGCCAATAGAAAACGTAGAAAGATTTTGAACCTTTTGGGCCGCCAATGCAGTGATTAGCGAGGAGTCTATCCCTCCACTCAAAAACGTTCCTAGTGGAACGTCTGCGACCATTCTTTTCTCTACTGAGCGATCTAAAATATCAAGAAACTTGTTTTTTGCTGAGTTGTAAGTTAAGTCCGCATAATTCTCCCCAACTTTGGGATAATCTAACTGATAGAAAGGAATTTTTTGGACTCTATTTTGGGCGTCAATTTTTAAATAATGTCCCGGTTCTAATTTTTTAACCCCCATTATCATTGAGTGTGGCTCGGGAACATAATTAAGTTGTAAGTAAGTATAAAGCGAGGTATGATCAATTTCTCTAGGAATATCATACTCCAACAATGCCTTCATTTCTGAGGCAAAATAAAATGCATTTTCTTTCTTGTAAAAAAGTAATGGCTTTATTCCAAATCGATCTCTGACAACCAAACTTATCTTATCCTTTTTATCGTAAATAACAAAAGCAAAAAAGCCATTCAACTTATTTAAAAATGCTGTGCCGTAAAAGTCGTACCCATTTAATAGAACTTCTGTATCACTTTCGTTTTGGAAGATATACCCCTTTGCTGTTAAGTCAGCTTTTAATATCTTATGATTGTATATTTCTCCATTAAACACTATTGAATACCGCCCAGTAGCGTCTTCCATTGGTTGATCTGAAGCAGGGTTAATGTCGATAATAGATAGCCTCCGATGACCTAAAATACTTGAGCCATAACTTTTTATTCCTTCGGCGTCGGGTCCTCGTTTTTCAATCTTTGCTACAGCTCTTACAACTTGTTTACCCTCACATTCAGAGAGATTATAACTTGATATTATACCTGTAATGCCACACATGCTACCTCAGTTTTACTTTAATAGTTAAAAATAAAGCGATGGCCCAAGCGGAGATCAAAAGTAACCCTCCAATTGGAGTTATAGGCCCTAGAAACCTCAACCAATCAGCATCTAATACCTCTCTAAGGTTTAGCAAGTAAATAGAAAAACTAAACACCACAGTTCCGGCAAACAACAAATTAAAAATAAGCTTCGTTCTTAAATGAGGCTGAGTTGAAATAAAAAGCATGAAAAAGGCATGGTACATTTGATACCTTACTCCTGTTTCAAAACTTTGTTGTTGAACCTGATTTAATACCTCTTTTAATGCATGTGCTGCAAACGCACCTATAACAACAGCTAGGCCCCCAAAAAACAAGCCAAATAAAAGAAATTTGTTTTCCATACAACAAAAATAAACATAGCAATTAATCCCACATTAAATCACTGTTGCATTTAAGCACAATTAATTTAAAGGCTTACATTCGAATCATGGAAAAAATACTTTTAATAGGTGCAGGACGATCAACGGGAAGTCTAATAAAGTACCTAACGGACAACGCGGATAGCAACAATTGGGAGCTTATTATTGCTGATCAAAATTTTGAATTCTTAGATAAAAAGATTGCCAATTTGCCTTTCGTAACGACGCTAATCTTCGATGTAAATAATGATTCGCTTAGAGAAGAGCAGATTCAAGCTTCTTCTCTAGTTATTTCTATGCTTCCTGCCCACATGCACATTAGTGTGGCTGAAGATTGTATAAAGTTCAAAAAACACATGGTTACTGCATCTTATATTTCAAAGGAAATGGAAAATTTAGATGAAGCAGCAAAAAAAGAGGGGGTAATCATCATAAATGAAATAGGTGTTGATCCGGGGATAGACCACCTTTCTGCAAAAAAAGTAATTGATGAAATTATTGAAGGCGGCGGAACATTAAAAGATTTCGAAACTTTCACCGGTGGCCTTGTTGCCCCTGAAAGTGACGATAATCCTTGGCATTACAAATTCACCTGGAATCCTAGGAACGTAGTTTTAGCATGTCAAGGTGGCGCTGTTAAATTTATTCAAGAAGGAACATATAAGTATATCCCTTACAATAAAGTCTTCCGCAGAACAGAACTAATAGATATTGAAGGATACGGGAAATTTGAAGGATATGCAAATAGAGATTCTCTCAAGTACAGAAAAGTATATGAGTTAGAAAATATTGGCACAATGTTCAGAGGGACATTAAGGAGACCCGGTTATGGCAGAGCCTGGGATGCCTTTGTTCAATTAGGAGCTACTGACGATTCTTACACCATACCTAATTCAAAAGAATTAACCTTTAGATCTTTTATTAATTTGTTTTTACCTTACAACCCGCACGATTCTGTTGAATTAAAATTTCGCCATTACCTAAATATGGCGCATGATGATATAGAGCTTTTTGAAAAATACGAATGGTTAGATTTATTTAAGGAAATACCTGTAGAAATAGAAAATGCTACTCCAGCCCAAATTTTACAACAAATATTGATGCGTAAATGGGAATTAGCTGAAGGCGATAAAGATATGATCGTAATGTGGCATAAATTTATCTACACAAAAAACGGTAAAAGGTTTGAAAAGCATTCATCGATGGTTGTTAAGGGTGATGATCAAATACATACAGCAATGGCTAAAACCGTTGGTTTGCCGGTAGGCATAACCGCTAAAATGATTCTAAATGGGACCATTACAGAACCAGGAGTTCACATTCCAATTAAAAAAACGATTTACAAGCCTATTTTGAATGAACTAGAGGATTACGGGATTTATTTTACAGAGAAAAATATTACTTAATTTTTAAATCAAGTACCTTATTACTTTCTAAAAAAGCTTCTAAAGTATCGCCGATTTTTATAGAACCAACTCCCTCTGGGGTTCCTGTAAATATTAAATCACCAATCTTTAACGTAAAGAACTGCGATACGTATTGTATAATAAAATCTATCGAAAACAGCATGTTGGAGGTGTTACCGGCTTGCCTTTCTAAATCGTTTATTCGCAAGTAAAAGTTTAAATTCGATTGATCTACCAACTCCTTTTTATTTATAAACTGGCCAACTGGTGCTGAGCCATCGAAAGCCTTTGCCCGTTCCCAGGGCAAACCTTTTTCTCTATAAGTATCCTGTAAGTCTCTTGCCGTGAAATCAATACCTACGGAAAACTCAGAGTAGTATTTATGTGCGAATTTCTGAGAGATATTTTTCCCTACACGATCAATCTTAACCACTAACTCTGCCTCATAATGAACATCGGTAGAAAAACTAGGGTAAAAAAAAGGCATACTCTTAGGTAATAAAGCGGTATCAGGTTTTAAAAAAATAACTGGCTCTTTTGGAGCAGGGTTATTTAACTCTTTCGCATGTGCTGCGTAATTTCTGCCAACGCAAATAATTTTCATTTACCTTTGATTAAAGTTCCTTAGCTTAATAGCTGTCAAAACTTTTTTAGTATAAAGCGGAAAGTCTCCATTCATCATCCATTTGTAATATGATGGATCACTTTCTAAAACGGTCGCTACGGGCATTCCCTTGTGCTTCCCAAAATTAAAAACTTCAATATTCTCTTCGTTAAAAACAATACGGCCCATTAAGTCAGCATTACTTGTTCGCCTTGAAAAATCAGATAAAAAATTCACATTATTTTCTAACTCGTCGTAACGTTCTATTTGCGCTTCTAAAACGTCGAAGGTAGCAATATTGTCTGCCTCTGCACTGTGCGCATTCGTTAACTCTTTTCCACAATAAAATTTGTAAGCGGCCACCAAGGTCCGCTGCTCCATTTTGTGGAATATATTCTGAACGTCCACCAAACTTCTGCCTTCAATATCAAAATCTACCCCTACTCTAAGAAATTCCTCTACCAAAAGTGGCACATCAAATTTATTAGAATTAAACCCTGCCAAATCACTGTTTCCTATAAAAGTAGCAAGACTTTTAGCCATAGCTTTAAAAGTGGGCTCCTCTTTTACATCTTCATCATAAATACCATGAATTTCCGATGTTACCTTTGGGATGTGCATTTCCGGATTAACCCTCCTAGTTTTAACTTCCTTTTTACCATCAGGATGTAATTTCAAAATTGAAATTTCAACAATTCGGTCCTTAGACACGTCTACTCCGGTAGTTTCTAAATCAAAGAATACAATCGGTTTTTTAAGTTCTAAAGCCATATTATTTAATAAATATTCTTACGTACTGATACTTTTCATAAGTACTCATATTGCTTTGGTAATCTCCATTGTACTCAGGCCCTGTTATCAATGTATTGATGTCTACAAAATTATATTCTTCAGACTTAATTCCTTGCTTTGCAAAAACTTTTTCTAATAATGCCTTTGTATCATTTGCTCTTTTTTTAGTAAGAACTGAATTTGTTTTCCAAGTTGCTGTAGGAACTTTGGATGCACTTGACGTTATAATGATTTTTGCGTCTCCCCTTATTTTAACCAACTCTCCTATATCTTTAATAAATGAAACAAATTCCTTGTTTGATTCACTGATATCTTTCGCGTTATATATAAAATACTTTTGAAAGTATGCAACAACATCTTTCAACTCTTCGGGTCTTGGGTACGTTTCTTTGAAATCCAATCCGTCTCTCAAATCTACAGTGTACGATTTCAGTTTTAATTCTCGTTTCGGCGCATATTCATATACTCCTGATCTAACAAATTGAAAGTTTAACTCTTCCTCTTTATCATTCATTAAAGTAATTAGGTCTTGATCAGGGAAGTTCCCCTCAAAAATAATTTGATAATATTCATCAATCCTTAATTTCTTTAAGTTTAACTCGCCTACGTTGTCTGTAACTTCCTTTCCTAAGACTTGACTCTTCCCATCTTCAAGCCTAACGAATATAGGATCATACTGATACAGCCCCTCTGAAATCTTCCTAAAAAGTAATAAATCAAAGTTATCATTTGACATAACTAACCTAAGATCTGGAGGGAAATCTCCTTCAAATTTTATAAAGTAGCGCTTTATCAAGTCTAAGTCTTCAAAGTTGAACTTTCCAACATTGTCTGTAGCGGCAGAATTAATTAAACTCAAGTCAGCCCTTAACAATAACACCTGAAGGTTAGGCAGTGGTGTTCCCTCAGAAGTAACTGCACCTCCCACATCGGTAAGCAATGCCTTGGGCATAAGAGTCGTCACCGGAACATATTTATAAACTCCATCTCTCTCTTTTATAAATCTAATTTTTTGCCCTAGATCGTTCGTGATTGTGATCTCAGGATCATCAGGAAAGTCCCCTTCAAAAACAATTTTATATTCTTTCTCTAAATCTAATTTCTGAAAGTTAAACTGTCCATATTGATCCGTTTCCTGAGAGTCAATAAGGGATTTGGAGTCATCTTCTAATTTCACTACAAGACCTTTAATTGGACGGCCACCTTTTTTTACCTTTCCTGCTAACGTTTTGACTCTACCAATACCATAAAATTCATAGGGCTGAATAGATGGAATAAAAATATATGTTGTATCATCTAATTCCTCAAAAGGTAAAATCTCTCCTTGATCATTCTCAATTTTCACATCAAAACCCATTAATGGATTTTCGGTAGCGTCATAAACACGAATTAAGTAAACCTCTGATGGATCTAATTTTAACAACTCAAAATCACCTGTATTGTCTGAAATTGTTTCCTTAAGAAGATTTTCATTTTCGTCAAGTAACCTGATGCGCATTCCGGCTAGTGGACCATCATTTTTCATTATACCACCTTTTACGTTGGCTAAAGAAAGTCCTACAGGTTCAATTTTACCTAAGCCATCCCCAACTCTCACGGGCCTTAACTTAATGTCCTTATAAATTTCTTGATAATTCCCTGCTGATGATACGTAAATATCTTCCTCGTAAGTTTCGTAACCGTCAGCTTCATAAACAAAATGATAACTCTGGTTAGGGGTCAAAATTGCTGAAAACTGCCCATCTCTTGGTCGTGGAGTGTAATCTCCAATTAAATCTCCATCGGTATTATTGGTAATCGTTACTCGAGCCCCTGAAGGTGGAACATAACGGTCTACAAACGTAAACTCTCCTCTATATAACGTTAATCCTGACTCCTCTGCATCAATTAACTCCAAAACATATACATCCTTCTCTCCATATCCTTCTTCCTTGAAAGAAGAAAAGTAGGCTCTCTTGCCATCAGGAGTTGTTACAAAAAAAACATCGTCACCAACCGAGTTAATTGGATAACCCATATTTTTGGGTTTGGTCCAACCTGTATCTGTAATGGTACTGAACATAATATCGTAACCTCCCATGCTTTCGTGACCATCAGAGCTAAAGTACATCGTTTTTCCGTCAGGGTGCATGTAAACCCCATCTTCATCATGATCAGAATTCAAGATTGGCCCTGCATTTTTAGAAAGACCCCACTTTCCTGTAGGTAACCTGTTACAATAGTATATGTCTTTCCCTCCTATGCCGCCCTCTCTGTCGCTAATAAAATATAACTTTTTACCATCAGGAGTTATAGTGACATGTGTTTCATAGGCCTTGGTATTAATGTCTGAACCTAACAGTTCAGGTTCTGACCAAGTTTCGTACCCCATTGAATCATCCTCCCGCTTACTTTCAAATAATTGCCCATTCCCATTAATATCTTTGTAAAGGTATAAAGTTCTTCCGTCAATGGATAGATTGACCGTCGCCTCATGATCGTCTGTATTAATGTTTAGAGGATAAGGTGTACCCCACGTTCCGTCGTCTTCTCTTAATGAAACGTAAATATCTTCGAACATCATTCCATCAATTGGATCATATATTCCAAAATTTGAGCTGTCCTCTCTCAATCTTCGAGAAGTGTAATAAATAGCGCTTTCATCAATCCTCACTATAGGGCTAAAGTCAGGGTAAAAGCCATTCAGATTATCACCTAAATTTATTGTTTTAATGTTTACAGGGTTCAGAACCGATTGTTGAGCGTAAGTTGACATACTAATACTTTTGTCAATCTCACTGAAAAGTGGATGTTTTTCATTCACAAACGTTTTAAATTTTGTAAAGCTTTCTATGGCCTCTAAAAACTGATAATCGTTATGTTGCGCTTTCCCCAGATAAAACCAAGTATCTACAGGCGCCATTTGCTCCTTTGGATCCATGTAGTTGTAATTGGGGTCAACCTGAAGCGATGCAAATTGAAGAAACACTAATGCGTCAACTTTATCTTTTTCAGTAAAAGCCCTAAACATAGATAACCCTAAACAGTAATTGATGTTTGCATTTTCTTTGTCATTCGCGTAAACTTGTTCTAGTATTGGCTGAGCGGCTGCAAATCGACTTTCATCCATTAAGTACAATGCTTCTCTAAACTTCTCTTTATCGACAACTTGAGCAAAAGCCGAAAAACTTGAAAATAAAAAACAAGAGAATAATAACCTGATTATTTGGTGGTTCATCTTTATTTAATTGGTGTAACTAAACTTCATCAGATACAAATATATTTTATTCAATTCGCAAATTCTTGTAAAAAGCTACGAAACGTTAACAATTCGTTGTTGGTGAACTAAACTTCTCTATTTAAATCAAAATCTTCTAATATTTTAGCGACCCTTTGAACGAAACTACCCCCTAAGGATCCGTCTACAACTCTGTGATCATATGATAAGGATAAAAACATCATATGTCGGACTCCAATTGTGTCGCCAAATGAAGTTTCTATTACTGCCGGTTTCTTGCGTATTGCGCCAATAGCCATAATAGCTACTTGCGGCTGATTGATAATCGGGGTTCCCATTACGTTTCCGAAAGTTCCCACGTTTGTTACAGTAAATGTTCCTCCGGAAACCTCGTCGGGGCTTAATTTGTTATTTCTTGCACGATTCGCAAGATCATTTACTTTTTTAGAAAGTCCAACCAAATTCATTTGATCAGCATCTTTAATAACAGGAACTATTAAGTTACCAGAAGGCAATGCAGTAGCCATTCCCAAATTAATGTGCTTGCGCTTTATAATTGTATCTCCACTTACGGAAACATTAATCATTGGCATTTCTTTTATTGCCTTCGCTACAGCTTCCATAATTATTGGAGTAAACGTAATTTTTTCTCCCTCTCGTTGCTGATAGCTGTTTTTTACTTTATTCCTCCACATTACCATTTCAGTAACATCTGCTTCAACAAATGAAGTGACGTGAGCAGAGGTGTTAACTGACATTATCATATGGTCTGAGATCATCTTCCTCATTCTGTCCATCTGAATTATTTCATCTCCTTCACCCATTGAAATTACCTGTTGAGGCTTAGAGGCGACAACTGCAGGAGCTGATTTTGGAGTAAGGACTGCCTGCGGTGCCTTTGAATTGGCCTTTCCTCTGCTTTCAATATACAATACCAAATCGTCTTTGGTAATTCTATCATTCAAGCCTGTACCTTTAATTAAATCTAACTCTGAACCTGATATCCCTTCTTTTTCAGAGATGCTTCTCACCAAAGGGGATAAAAATTTCCCTGAAGGAGAATTTTTTGTCAGTTCTTCAGTCAGCACAGTAGTTGGAGAATTCTGAATTTCTTGAACTGCTTGCGGAGCTTTTTCTTCGATAGTAATTGGGGAAGAAGATCTTGCTACGCCTTCAACTTCAATAATAGCTATAACCTCGCCTACTTTTACTACATCGTCCACTTGAAATAGTATTTTTTTCAGAATTCCTGTTTCTGGTGCAGGAATCTCTGAATCCACTTTATCAGTTGCAATTTCTAATACTGGCTCTTCAGCTTCAATAGAATCACCTTCGGACTTTAACCAATTAGTTATTGTCGCTTCTGCTACACTCTCGCCCATCTTAGGCATTATCAATTCTATTTCGGCCATAATTTGATCTTATTTAATTCTGCAAAATTAACCAAATTTTGCATGACCTAATGACGAGAAAGCCACTTGGTAAGTAACTTGAAGAAGAATAGCTGAGCTACTTTCCAAAAATTTAAATCACACAAAAATTATTAATTTTACCCTAATCTTGATTCGTTTCACATTTTATACACAATCCTTAACAGTTACGACTGTAACAATTAAATATAAGACCTAAATATAACAATTGAAAAACCTCATGGTTTTAAACTATAAACAAAGGTTCACTCTTGTTCAAATTTAGTTGTTCAAGGAAACCCATAGAGTTCTAACTATGAAAACTTTGCACTTGCGTAAAGTTTATGTTACTTTCGAATTAGCCGTCTCTTTATTTTAAATTGTTCGTTCTATCGGACCCACTCCCCTTCTGTTCTGTCGATTGAATTTAGACGGATTATAGTTCTCTATGATCTGACAACGAATTAACCATTGGACATGGTTCCTATTAATAATTTTTCTGATCAGACAATTGAAAATCTTACTAATATAATCTTAACTCCTTATTTAAATTAATTGAACGCTTTCCAAAACAATCATTACGAGCCTCTTGTTAAAGAGCCTATAATTAAGTTCGGAACTTCTATTTCTAGGTAATCCTTTTTTTAGATTGCAAATTTTATTACCCCTAATATGCTTAAGAAATAACCACTCCGATTCAATGAAAATAATTATTCCTTAAACCAGTATAATGACAAAGCACGTGCCTTTCATTACTTTTGAAAAATAAAATAGAAAACGATGTACGGAAAAATTAAAGACCACCTGAAAGCAGAACTATCTGAAATAGAAAGTGCAGGCTTATTCAAAAAAGAGAGGATTATTACTTCAGCACAAAATGCTGTGATAAGACTAGATAGCGGTCAAGAAGTGTTGAATTTTTGCTCTAATAATTACTTGGGGCTTTCCTCTCACCCGAAAGTGATAAATGCTGCTAAAGAAGCTTTAGACAGTCACGGCTTCGGTATGTCATCCGTTCGGTTTATTTGCGGAACACAAGATATTCACAAAACGTTAGAGGCAAAATTAGCGGAATTCTGTGGGACTGAAGACACTATACTATACGCTGCAGCTTTTGATGCAAATGGTGGTGTTTTTGAACCTCTTTTAGGCCCTGAGGATGCTATCATATCAGACTCGTTAAATCATGCCTCCATAATTGATGGTGTTAGACTTTGTAAAGCTGCTCGATACAGATACGCAAACAATGACATGGCAGACTTAGAAGAGCAATTAAAAAAAGCACAAGACCAACGATTCAGGATCATTGTAACTGATGGTGTTTTTTCTATGGATGGATACGTTGCTCAATTGGATAAAATTTGCGACTTGGCAGATAAGTACGATTCAATGGTTATGGTTGACGATTGTCATTCGCACGGGTTTATTGGAAAAACGGGAAGAGGTACTGCGGAATATTGCAATGTTCTTGGACGAGTAGACATAATTACAGGAACCTTAGGTAAAGCTTTAGGTGGGGCTATGGGTGGATTCACGACAGGCAAAAAAGAAATAATCGAAATGTTACGCCAAAGATCGAGACCTTATTTATTCTCTAACTCGTTAGCTCCGGCAATTGTTGGTGCTTCTAATGCTGTACTTGATTTATTAAAAGAAACGACAGCATTTAGAGACACATTAATGGAGAACGTAGCTTACTTTAAACGAGGTGTTAAGGCTGCGGGTTTCGACTTCAAGGATGGCGAGTCAGCTATTGTACCCATTATGCTTTACGATGCAAAACTTTCGCAAATTTTTGCTGATAAATTACTTGAAGAAGGAATCTACGTGATTGGCTTCTTTTATCCTGTTGTACCAAAAGACCAGGCAAGAATAAGAGTTCAGCTATCTACTGCACACTCTAAAAAACAACTTGATCATGCTATTGCGGCATTTACAAAGATTGGCAAAGAGTTAAACGTAATAGAGTAAAACCATTTAATTCGGACATAAAAAAACCTCAATGAATTAATTCATCGAGGTTTTTTTATGTCACACTTTTTCTACTAATAAAACTTAGTTCTATTGTCAATTAAGTCTGCTTTTTCTTTTAATGCATTATAAACAGCTCCGTTATCAACTTTTGCGGCTATCCCTCTAGATTCACTTAATCTAATTTCTGATAAATTTGGCTCACCTGCATCAACCTTCTTGTCTACAGAAACAACAAATACTCCGTTGTTACCAGCTATTGGCTGACTCAATTGACCAGGTGTTAACGACCAAGCAGCTCCAACCACCTTAGGCTCTAATCCAATTCCCGCAATGGAAGGGCTTGCAAAAGTTACATTAACATTTTCCACTGTAAGACCTGTTTTAGTTGCTAATTCAGAAATTTCACTTGCGTCAACTAACTCTTTACTTAACATATCAGCTTTCTTTTCTTGTCTCGCTAAAAACTCCACTCTATTTCTGACTTTGTCTAGAGTAGAGAATCCTTCGGCGTCTACGTTCTCAACAATGGCGACTACAAACGCTCCATCCACATCTTTTGCTTCAGATACATCTCCTTCTTTAGCATCTTGTGTCCATCTTGCTAAATCTCTAGATGCGTCTAGGCCTTGTACCAGGTTATCTGATTCATTAAGTATTGCCGAACGCTGTTGAAGATTGTTTTTTGTCAATTCTGCAGCAAAAGACTCCATATCTGCTACATTAATGGAGAAGCTATTTGCTTGATTAAATAAATCAGCATAGGTTGCTTTGCTTGGCAACACTTCCCGCGTAATCGTTGCTATTTGAATCTTTTTTACATCTTCCAACTTTTCAGTTACCTCAATAATATGGAACCCAAACTGACTCTCAGCCTTCTTATATTCTCCAATTTCTGCTGTAAAAGCTGCATCGTTAAATGGCTTTACCATCATACCTTCTGCAAACCAATCTAAATCTCCGCCTTTCTCTGCAGAAACATCGTCATCAGATAATACTACTAAAGAATCAAAAGCAACTCCACCTTGCAATGCCATCATTACGCTGTCCGCTGTTTTTTCAGCTAATTCCCTAGTTCTAATTTGAGAACTGATTAAAATATGACGAGCCTTAACAGAGTCAGGAGCCATTTTTATAGCTTTAACTTTAGATATAGACCAAGTGCTGCCAATTAATTTAGCACCTGCTACATATGCAGAATCTTGATCCCAGAGTGTTGTATCAACTCCTACTGGCGCATTTAATTCAGAATAATAAACTGGAATAAATCCTGCATCTGAATTCGCATTTACAAAAGTTGAGTCGTTACTGTTGGTTTTAAAATCACCATACATTCTGTCCGCCCATTGTTTGGCTTCTGCCTGATCATCTGAAGAGGGAACAATTGGAAAATAAGCATATGCTATTTTTCTACTTGCTTTTTGCTCATACTCTGATTTGGTCTTTTTGTAGAACGAAGAAATTTCTGATTCAGTGAGGTCGGCCGCACTGTCCTCTATTGCTGTGTAGGGCTTGTAAACATATTTGAAAGCTAACGCTCCGTTATTTTCGTTATACTTCACGTTTGCCAGAGCTGATGGGGTATATATACCTTTTTTTACTAAAGTATTGTACTTATCCATTCGGTGATTTCTCTTCAATGCTTGCTCAAAATCAACCCACTGTACTTTTGTAGCCTCGTCATTATCTAAATTTTGAAGAAATTGAATTACAGCATTAGGATTAAACTGACCTGTGTTCGGATCTGTAAAAGCCTGACGAACTTGAGGGTGGGGATTGTCTCCACTCACCAAATCCATCAATTCTTTTGAGGTTACATTTATACCAAGCTCTTCTAATTGTTCACCTACCAATATATCTGAACTCATTTCAGCCCAAACAGATTCTCTGATTGAAGACTTTGTTCTTTCATCTAATTCCTGTTTAGTTTGCTTTTGGTAGTTCTCATATCCTTTTTGCACTTTATACTCAAACTCTTGAGGAGAAATTTGCTGGCCGTTTATCTCAGCTATGCTAGGTGGTGCCTGTTGACCGTTAGATTTTGCGGAAAATAAATCCGTTAGTACAAACGCTAATATTGCTATTCCGATTATGATAAGTACGAGAAACGAACGTTCTCTTATTTTTCCAATTATTGCCATTGAAATATATTAAATTTTTAAGCTTGCGAATATACGATAGTAAACCGAAATACAAAGGCATTAAAAATGCTTAATTTAAGGGTAAACAGCTTATATTGAAATTGTTAATTATCTTCGTTCAAAACTCGTAAATGAACCAAGTCTATTTTGTTCTGAAAAACCTTCTTTACAGTAAAAAGAAACTGGTCTTTTTGAATTTGCTCATTCAGCATTGGAATGCTTTCAAACGTATCAATAATTAACCCTGCTAAGGTTTCGTAATTATCAGATTCAGGTAAACCAAGATTGTATTCATTGTTCAAATAATCGACCTCTAAACGCGCTGCAAATAAAAATTCATTGTCATTAATTTTAGTTTCAATCAGCGCTTCCTTATCATGCTCATCTTCAATTTCTCCAAAAATCTCTTCAATAATATCCTCAATGGTAACAATTCCTGCAGTACCCCCAAACTCGTCAACTACAACAGCAATACTTCGTTTTTGCTGAATAAAAATTTCTAATATCTCATTGGCCTGCATTGACATAGGAATAATAGGCACCGGCAATAAAATTGCTTTGATGCTCTCCGGTTTTTTAAATAATTCGAACGAATGGGTATATCCTATAATGTTATCAATATTGTCTCTATAAATAAGAATCTTTGAAAGTCCTGTTTCAATGAACTGCTCTTTCAGTTTTTCAATATCTTCTTCCATCTCCAGCGCCACTATTTCCGTTCTTGGAATCATACATTCACGAGCTTTTACTTTGGAAAAATCAAGTGCATTTTGGAATATTTGAATTTCATGATCTACCGCTTCCTGCGATAAGCTCTGGTCCGCTCCTTCTTTTAGGTAATGTTCTAAATCAATCCGTCCAAAATTTAAGTCCTCTTCCGAGCTCAATTGAGGAGAGAATATCTTGATTAATAATTCTGAAATCCCAATAACGAGCAACATTGGTAAAAACATAATCCAATAAATAATAAACAATGGCAATGCAAAAAAGCGAAGCATTGAATTTGGATTTATGCGAAATAATGTTTTTGGTAAAAACTCAGCAGTGACAAGTATTATTAAAGTAGATATAATCGTCTGGATCAATAAAATAAAGAGACTACTTTTAGTGTACACTTCAATTTGTGGCTCTAATAATTTAGCCATAAAAATTCCATAAATAACCAAGGAAACGTTGTTTCCAACTAACATAGCACCTATAAAACGAGAAGGCCTCTTAAAAAAATTAGCAATAATTTTTGCGAAGAAATCTCCTTGTTTTCCGTCAAGCTCAATTTTAAGCTTATTGGCCGAAATAAAAGCAATTTCCATTCCTGAAAAGAAAGCTGAAAAAACAAGCGTACTGAGGATGATTCCCCATTGGTAACTGTCCATGAGTTAAATATAACTTATTTAGCCTTTTTTTCAGCTTCTCTCTCGTGAAACATCCGTTGTTTTCTTCGCATAACAAAAAGAAAAATAGCAATAACTGAAAATCCAAAAAAGTAAAGCGCGTCGTAAATGCTATTTTTAATCGACCAGAAGATTGCAATTAGGAAGGTAGCGATAGCAATTACCAGCCATGCCTTTTCCATGAACTTAATTACTTTTATCATTGTCAATGTTTATTATACCTGTAATGTTTAGTATTCTGTATTCAGTAAAATCTTGGTTTGAGATTAATCCGGTTCCCTGAATAACTTGGTCCTCGATAGTTATTTTAACAAATACATCTGAGGTTATCTGCTCAGTATTTCTATCCCAGTACAATTTCTCTGTATTTAGCCTTTCCCCCTTCTCGTTTACAACCACAACATCTTCATGGGCTTCCATTTTGTTGGCATAGGTTGAATCAATAGCGTAATTTGAGGTCAACATTGAGGTCACAACCATTTGTTCGTCAAATATTTGAACCTTTACTCCTTCCGGCATTTCATTGTAGCTCTTTTCTCCTTCAAATTGATGTAAAACAGGGGTGTTTAACTGAAAAAGCACTTTACCCTTTGTACTGTGCATTACCTCTACCTCCTTGACAGTTTGATCTGGCTGTAGCTCTCCCTTTGTTAGTCTTTTAACCTCTTCCAAATCGTTAGAACAAGAAAAAAAAACTCCAAAAAACGCTGCGAAACAGCATTTTAATAGAGTGCTTTTGACTTCTTTATTCATTGATCGGTTAATTAAAATCTAGCCTTCGTTGACTCTCCAATCCAACAACCTATATTAATTACATCACCTTCCTTAGTTCCGCCAAAGAAACAATCTTCTTTAGTTGGAAAGTATTTGTTGTAGGTTGCAATCTTTGTGTTTGCTTTTCCTGATACTGACGGGTCAATTGATTTTGCTTTTGCGTAATAATCAGCAGCCAACCAGTATATTGCTTTTTGTTTGCAAGCATCCTCTCCACCGCAAGAAGAACTCCCTGCTATCATATCTCCAATCATTAAGTAAGGTAAGCCCCATCCACTTTTTAAGCTTGCTGCTTTTCTAGCATTTGTCCTAGCCGGACCATATTTACCTGCACTACTTTGAGATTGAGCTAACTCAATGTAGTAATCAGCTTTTTTCGTTTCATCTTGCGCCAGATTAATAGCTTGTTGAAAGAAGTTTTCAGCAGCACCATATTCCTTGCCTTTCAGACTCATAATACCCATTTTTTCAGCAGACACTGATGATGGGTTTGATGCATGTAACTCTTTCGCTATTGTAAAAAATATTGGAGCATCTGTACAACCCTTTTTATCTAAAATATTAGCCGTCCTTTCCATCCAACTTGCATCAGCTTTGTTCTGCTCATATCCCTCATTCGCCATTTTTATCAATATTTCGCAACTTAAATAAGGACTTGCTATATCGTTTACGTTCTCTTGTGCTTGAAGGTAATACTTTTGAGTAGTCTTGGCTTCATACTTGGAAACGTTGTATGCTAAAATTTCAGAGAGTTCTCCAAAAATTTTAACGACGTCTTCTTTTGTTTTTTTCTCTGCCCGCTCCATCAATATCGCAGCATTCATGTAAGAAGCAATTGTTCCAGCTTCAGATCCTTTACCCCCTTCAGTAATCGCACTTTCTAATGTTACACAAGCTAACTCGGGCTGATCACTTTTATACCGCAATTGGTCTGTTCCTTTTCTACCAGCCGTTTTGCCGCTATTACTTCCGAAATTCTCTATTCTTCTATCGTAAACAGCAATTAAAGAATCAATCAGGATTTCTTTCTTTTCACCTTTTACTTTGCCTAGTTTTCGTCTTAACAGATTAACTCCATCTACATACATTTTCTCTGAAGATGCAGGGCAAATGTCATACGTTACTTGCCAATACTTATAAGCATCATTGTACGATTTTTGCTTGTAATAACTTTGATATAGAGATAGGTTCTCAATGCACTTTATGCTATCAGCACCATATTTCTGCCCGAATGAACTTCCTGCCATTAAAGCTACTATCATTAATAATCCTAATTTTTTCATATCTGTTTTAATTAATCGTATTGTCTTTTGATAAACCATTTATCATTTATAGTTACTCCTACTTGTAAGTTGAAAAAATTCTCTTTTGTTAATCCTCCCTCATCTTTTCCTCTTTGCCCAACCTCAGCACCAAAGTTTAGTGTAGAAAAGTTTTTCCGTAACGGTAAGGATAAACCAAAACTTATGCCAAACTCCGTAACGTCTTCATTTTCGATTCTAATTATTGATGTATTGTATCTTACTCCTGCTCTGTAACCAATCTTGCCGAAGTACGAACCGAAAGTTGATGTGTTTGAGTACTTGTCAAAACCGATGTTAATTGACTGCCCATTTCCAGCCTCAATTCCTGAACTTAACTGCTCCGAACCATCGCCCCAGTTGTTCATTTTTAAGTCAGCAGTTAACATCCATTTTGTTTTCTTTTCGAATGCCACACCAATTCCTACGACAGCTGCTGTTGCAACCGTTATTTTTCTATTGCCTTCAAACAAGGCAGTATCTCTGAAATTTTCAGTACCCTCTGCACCTGTATAATTTCTAAAAATTCTTGTCCGTTCTGCGTTCAACTCTTCTATAGGAGATATTGTAACTCCTGCAACGAATCTATAATCATCATTTAAATGTTTGAAATATTGGACTCCCAGTTTATAACCTAGACTATTCACTATGGTCTTTCTTTCATCTAAACTGTTCATTAACCCCGAGCTCTGGTCATCATAAACTACACGTCTATCATCAATTAGTTGCCCAAAGTAATAACTTCCTGTTGCTCCAACAGAAAAGTTTTTTAAGAACTCATAGCCGACACCGAAGAATATTTCATTCACCCCTCCGGAACCTTCGTAAACGTAATTTACTGCTTCTCCTTCTCCATCATCTTCTATAATTGTGCTATTTGCATAGTCGTACCCTACAAAACTAAAGGGTTTAATTCCTACAGCAAATCCAGCTTTTTCACCTAACGGAATACCCAAACTCATGTGACCAAACTGAGTATGTGACCCTGTCCTTGACTGTCCATTTGATGTATATTGAGCATTTCGCGAAACTGCTGAAAACTCAAAGGTTGTTAAACTTACGTTCGACATGGAGGCTGGGTTTACGATGTTGATAAAGTTAGAACCTCTGTCTCTTATGTTCGCATTGCTTCGCGAAAGAGAATCATAAATAAGGGGTTTGTATTGAAACGGTCTCCAAGCAATTCCTCCGCCGCTTAAACCAAAATTACCATTAAATCCGGTAGTACTTAAAGTTCCTATTCCATAGCGAGAATAAGGTGAATCTGTATTTTTTTGAGCTTGAGAAAAGCTAGATACAAACAATAAAATTAGGGTGAAAGCGAAGGTTTTATTCGCCATTGTAAATAAGTATTTCATTCAAGCCTTTTAGCACCAAATTTGGGTCTGCAAAGATGCCATTTTTTAACTCTTTTACAAAAAAATTAGCATCGCCTCCTGTAATTACGGTTTTTAATGATTTATATTGCTTTTCATAGTTGGATATAAATCCAATCATTTCAGCTATTAAGCCGTTTATTACACCTGACAACATAGATGTAATTGTTGTTCTACCAATATTTTGGGGCTTATCGTCTCCGGTCCAATTCAACAGTGGTAATTTACTCGTATAGCTATTCATTGACTTTAAACGCAATTGTATACCTGGGGAAATTGCTCCTCCTAAATAAACGCCTTTGGCTGTTAAAAAATCATAAGTAACGCAAGTACCAGCATCTATTACTAGCACGTTGTGCCCTGGAAATTCATATTGCGCTCCTACCACTGCAGCAATTCTATCTTTCCCCAAGGTTTCAGGACTTTGGTATGCTAAAGTAATCGGCAGCGCTGTGGTATGATTTAGAATAATTTTTGGTTGATGAATTTGATTCAACTTTAACAGCATTTCGACTTCTGTATTTACAGATGAAACAATGAGCGAAGAAACATTAAAGTCCTTTATTATTTCATTATTTAGCTCTAAAGCTTCGTTTGCTAAACTGGATGCCTGTAAAATAGTACGATTTTCGAAAACCGCAAACTTGGTGCGAGTATTCCCTATATCTATCGCTAAACGTAGATTCATTACTCAAATGTATGGATAGTTTGAGCACCTATTAATTTTGTTTAGAATATTTTGAATTATTTTTTGATTTAGCACACTTTTTATTTTTACATTTGTCGCCCGTTAAAAATTGTGCTTACAGTTTTAATTGTAGCGGTTAGGGTGCCATAGCTCAGTCGGTAGAGCAAAGGACTGAAAATCCTTGTGTCGCTGGTTCGATTCCAGCTGGCACCACCTCAAAAGCCTCGACTTGCGTCGAGGCTTTTTTGATTTACAATATTCGCATTTGATTTATTTTACACATACTCCCTACTTGCTATCAAACACTTAATAGCGCAGCGATTAAAAAAAATGTTCCGTAGAACTAAAAAGTTAGATTCTCCTACCTTGTCAAAATCAACTTCTTCCCCTCCGTGCCACTTTCGCTTCTAATGGCCACAAAGTACACTCAGTTACTTCTCCCACTTAAATTGAAACATTCGTTGATACTGTTGTTTGAGTTCTTACTGATCTCTCTTTCTCACACAATTCTGCCTTGCAAGTCCATTAATGAAAGATTGATCTGTTCTCCTTTAAATCCCTTTGCCCGAATTGTAAATTCCACTGCAGTTGGGTTTTGGAAAAGCTGAAAAGTTGATTTTACTCCCGCATTATCATTTATTGACGTTAAAGTAGGAAGGTAATCCTTAATATTATCTAGTGAGATTAGCCCTTCATTTGAGACACTTCTGTTTGACAATTCAAAGGCTGTAAATCGAATTCGGACAATATCACCTGCAAATTGATCAAAGTTAGTCGTTCGAAAGCTCCGGGCGTCTGAACCACCAATGTGCTGATGACCTACAATTGAATCCAACCACCGTTTCCCTTTACATCAACATATAATTACCCTGTTCCTACACCCTACATTTAGTAAAAAAAGTCCAATGCCACTAAAGTGTCATTTCGGAAATCCAAACAGGTGCTTTTAATTAAAGCAGTGTCGATTGCTGAATTAAAGGCTGGTTTAAAATATAGAAAGCTATTTCCTGCATAAGCACTATCAGGGCCTGCTAAAAAGGTTGGTGTTGAACGCTAGTTGCGTAGTTGCAAAAAAACTGTAGTTCATTGGATCTAATGGAGCAACATGTAAATTAACTCTTTCTGAAAAGGTTTGAGTAACGTTATCTGTATCACAAGTAATTGTAAAATTGAAAATAGTGTCCGTGCCAAAATTGAAAACTTTAACTTCTATAGGTTCCATTGAAGATAAATTACAACTAGAGATGGGGGAATTAATTTGAGATACTCCAATGTCAATCGGAACCATTTAAGTTATTGATAAAGTGTTAATTGAAATACACCAACACCAATCATTTCCATCAAAATATGTGAATCGAACTTGACAATTAGGATTAGCATAACTTGAAATATCAAGGCTGACTCTTGGCAAAGAAGCTCCGCAAAAGCCGCCATTCCAACTGCCACAATCATCCGTATCTAAATAGAAAACAGTCACCTGAGTAATTCCATCAAAGGCTTTAACGTAAAAAGAGTCTCGTACAGCTACATTAAAAATGCCTACAATTGTAATCGAATGCAACTTTGGTATTTAGAAAATTTGAGTTATCGAAAACAGGAGTCATTGATACTGTTTTATGATTCGTTTGACTCCTCTCTAATGCATCACCGTCAAAGAATACCATAGACTTACCATTAAAGTTATTAATCCCGAAATTCGTAACAGAACTATCAATACCGGTGCTCCAAGCAGCGCTGCCTGTTACGGCAATTGTAGAACAGCCAATTGGTAAAGCTGCAGTATTAAAATCTTATTGAACGTGAACGTATTGCGCTGGAATAGCAAACATATTTAGCAACAGAACGAGGGGCAGTAGTATATTATTACTTAGTTTAATGAAAATCAAATCTTTAAAATTAAGGAATGATTTTTTCAATAACCTCTTTGATCCTAAATTAGCAAATGCAAACTCATAGCTAAACAATTCCTCTCCAATATCTTCGTTCACACACTCATGAAAAAATCAAGTCCTTTCTCTCTAAAAGAACGTTTACAAAGTTTTATTCCCGTCTTTAACGGTATTAAACTCCTTTTTCAAAATGAACACAACTCTTGGGTTCATTTATTTTGTGCGGTTGGGTCTGTTATAATTGGAATAGTCGTTCAACTATCTTCTATAGAATGGTTATTCTTATTGCTCGCAATTGCGTTGGTGTTTTTTGCTGAGCTATTTAACACTGCACTGGAACGGCTTGCAGATAAGGTTGAACCAAATTTTGATTTTACCATCGGAGCCGTGAAAGATTATGCTTCTGCAGCTGTTCTAATCGCCGCTATTTTTGCAGTTATTGTTGGTGTTGTTCTGTTTGGCCCAAAACTAATCGCTTATTTATGATCTTTGAATAGCGTAAAAACAGTTAGAAAAACAATCTTAAGGTCGAAAAATGATGTCCAATTGTTCACATAAAAACGGTCTAACCGAACTCGGTTTTGAAGCAACGTAAAGTCATCTATTTCGCCTCTAAATCCCTTGATTTGGGCTAATCCCGTTATTCCGGGCTTAATTGCATGCCGGTTCATGAAACTTCCTACTAAGCTTGAGTATTCTTCTGTGTGTTTAAGCATGTGTGGCCTTGGACCTACAATACTCATTTGCCCTTTCAGAACATTTATGAATTGGGGTAACTCATCCAAAGAGGTTTTTCGTAAAAATGCTCCCACTTTCGTAATTCTAGGATCGTTTTGAGTGGCTTGCTTTAGATCAGCATCTGCATTCTGGCGCATGCTGCGAAACTTGTAGCAGTTAAACCCTTTGTTATTGATGCCAGATCGCTTTTGCTTAAAAAAAACTGATCCAGGAGAGCTTAATTTTACAGCGATTGCCAAAATTGGAAACAGCCAACTAAAAAGCAATATGCTTACTACAATTGTAAAAAGCAAATCAAACATCCTTTTTATAAGTGCATTGTACTGGTTGTCCAACGGTGTTAACGATAGCTTTAATACGTTAGTCTGATTGAATTTTACTACCTCAACATTCTGCGAGCCAACTTTTTTCCAGTTAAAAACCAACCTTAACCGTATAAAATTATTATCGCAAAAAACCGAAAGGGATTCTAACTCATTTTCATTGTAATTTGAAAAGGAAAGGTATAGTTCAGATATTGGGAACTCTTTATTTATTTCTTCAAGCTTCCCTAATTGAATTCCATTTGGCTCCAATTGAATTAGCTTTTGGGTCTCTGTAGAGATGTTATTTTCTAAAAAATCTACGACTTCACTCAATTGATTGCTGTACCCAAAAAGCACTATGGAATTTTGAGCGGTTACCTTTTGCAATTTTAACACGTACAATTTATGTGTAATTAAGCGTCCTACAATTAAGAATACTGAAAAACTGAAATACGTGTAAAATAGAAAAAACCGAGAATAAAACGTTTTAATTAAACCATTAAAGGCAACTGTAATAAGAAGTTGTAAAAATATTGCGGTGGCTACAGAAAGCACATACCGGTTTTTACTTGTAAACCTTTGTAGGTCATATACTTTTTGCGAACCCGAAATAAAAAGCCATGTAATATTGATAAACAATAACAAACTGACGTAATTGCTTTCCACCAAATCAAATACAGCTATGTCTTGAAATTCTAGACTATTTCCAGAATAAAATCTCAAATACACCCCTAAAAAAAAAGCAAAATTTAGCACCGCTAAATCTACAAAGCGATAGTAGAGAGAAAGTAGATATTCGTGATTTTTATACACCGTTAATGCTTAGAAGCTGCTAATTTAAGGAATAAGTCCTCATAGGACTGAATGATCTTTTTCCAGGTATACAGCTCCTCAATTTTATTTCTGTTCAATTGAATAAAGCTCTTTCGCTTTTCGGGCATTATTGGTTGATTGATGATTCTTGATATATCATCTGAAGTGCTAAAATAAATGGCCGAGGCTTCTAAAACAGCAGAGTTAAACTCATTTTTATGCGACACAATAAATGCTGACGATGCCATTGCTTCTAAGAGTGAAGGATTGGTTCCGCCAACTGAGTGGCCATGAAAATATAACTTTGAGAAAAACCGTAAGTTATTTAACGCGCTTAAATCGTACACCCCTCCAATAAACTGTATGTTCTCGTTGTCTTTAAACTTATCAATTAAATATTGCCCAAAGCGATTGTTAGTATTCCCTACTACTAAAAAAGGAGATGAATTTTTAGATTGTACCACTCCATCTAAAATAACTTCTACGTTATTTTCAGGTTCCATCCGTGCAATCAGCATGTTGTAATTGCTTTTTTCTACGCCATAGCCTTCTAAATACGATTCATTGGAGTCGCTAAACAGGTGAGAACCGTAAGCTATATAGGTTGATTCAGTAGCATGCGATTGGTTCAAGTATTGCTGAATTCCTTTTGAATCTGCTATTAAATGGTCTGAACTTTCTATTGCCCACTTTTCAGCTTTTTTTAAAAATTGTTGAACGGGTTTAGAAAACTTAGATCGCTTCCATTCCAAACCATCCATGTTGGTTACAATCACCGCTTTCTTAGGCAACAGGTTTTTCCATACAGAACTACTTGTATATCCTAGCTGAAGTAAAATATCAAAATTTTGTTTCCGTGCATTCCGAATGCAATTCAAATCATAGAAAAATTGTCCCACAGTTCCCAACTTCCCTTCCCAGTCTTTGCAATGTTGAATACACACTCCGTTCCACATCTTTTCTTGATACGGATGATCTGATGAATTATAGACTACTACTTCATGCCCTTTCTTTACTAGACCGTCTGACAAAAACTCTGTAAATTGCTCGAAACCACCATAATGATTCGGTATGCCTCTAGTTCCTAATATCCCTATTTTCATTCAGTATGGGTCTTATTTGCGACAACAATAGTAGGAAAAATACAAAGAATACGATCCCTTTGTTCCGTTCAATTACTGACTCCGTAATCTGAAAAATAGTGAAGCCAATTAAAAAGGCTGCTAAAAGGTAATTCTTTGTTTTAAGTGCTTGAATAAATATACTTACATGAAGCAACAGATAAACAACCAGCCCCAACAAACCTAACTCTGCTAAAACTTGAATAAACTGATTGTGAATATTATAATTCTCGTACCAAGGATTTAAGCCATTTTTATAAAACTCTTCATTTACCACTGCTCTTCGATCTCCAGGTGAATAGCCTAAGAACATTTTCCCTTCGTCTAGTATTTTGTTAACTACAACATACCAAAACGTTATTCGCATTGAAGTGCCATTAAATTTTGGAATATCTTCTGCAACAATTAATTCTCCGCGTTTTATCTTGTCTAAATTCTCCATGCCATTTAACTGAGCAAGCTCGGCAATACGGTCTTTTACAGCGGACACCTTAGATATGCCGTACACTGAAGTAACTCCAATTAATAAGACAATAGTAATTTCTTTCCATCTAATTTTTTGCTTTACCGCCCGAAACAAAAAACCGAAAACTAGGAATACACTAGTTACAACTAACACATTCTTGGATGCAGATATTAATAACCCTACGAGAGATAATACTAAACTGACAATAAACAGTATTTTTTCTTTGCCACTCAACAAGCTACTTTGGAAAAGGAAAGCAGTCAGTAGCAAAGATAAAAAGATGTAATAAGAATAGAAAACAGCGTGAAATGCTAGCGAACTTGTAAAGTCATGATAGGTTAACAAAGAGCCTTCTGTAAAGTAATGTGACACAGATTGGACTATTAAAACCATGGTGCAAAGTGACATGGAATGCACGTATGCTTTTAACCAAAATACAATTTGCTTGTAGTTGGGCTTCAAATCGAATAAAATGAGTGGAAAGACTAGAAAGCTCAACTTGCCTTCTACATTCTTAATTCCATTTGAAAGATCAGTAGTGTAGATTAATGATACGATTTGCAGGGCAAAAAACCCAATGAATGAAAAGAAAATCCAATTTTCTTGTTGTGTTTCAAAAGTATACTTGGGCATACTCTTAGTCACAATTTTTTGAATTGCCCAAAACACGAGCAAAGAAACAATTCCAAGATTTGAGATTTTGTAAGGAAGTGGAAATGTAACAGCAACGAACAGGATACTGAAATGTATTCCCTTGCTTAAAAATTGGTTTGTCTTACTCATTTCCGATTAGAAGATTTAGAAATTAACTTTCTAAAGTATTTTAATGTAACAACAGTTACCCTTTTTTGCTGTAATCAGTTCACCGTTTATTGGGTATCTATATTATATTCTTTGCTTGTTAAGCTCCCATTTTGCTTTCATCAAATTTAACATTGAAATTTGGTTTCCAAAACACTTTTTAATGTACCTCCATCGCTCCCATACTTTTGTTAACGAGTGAATTTTTCCAAAAAAATAAGAGGTATTAATTGCATGAGACCCCACTACATTTGAAGCATGTTGACGATAATGAACTGTTTTTTCCAAACCGTAACCTACAACTCCGTAGTGTGCTGCGTGCATTAATAACCAATGGTCATGTTGAAATAAAGGTGCTTTTATCGGGTGTAATTTATAAATTAGTGCTGCTGTAAAAATCATGGTACACCCTGCAGCGACACTTTGAACAAATGCGTAATTTGAATTTAAACCCCACTGCGGCAATAACTTTTGTTGTTTAAAAAATGAAGGAAACAATTCCTCCATGCATTCATTAACAACCTTCATGTCTGTAAAAAACAGCGCTTCCGGACAACGCTTCTCTAAGATTTGAATTTGATCTAGCGCATTTTGTACCTTCTCTGGCACCCAAATGTCATCTTGATCGCAAAACATGACGTAAGGTGATTTTACGAAAGGCAACATGGACATAAAACTGATGCTTGCATTACCACCTTTACCTCCAAAAACTGTTACCATTAATTTCGGAAACTTATTGCAATATTCTTTAATAATGGCCTCTGTTTCATCTTCGGAGCCATCATCTCTAATTAGCAACTGCCACCCCTTGTAAGTTTGACATAAAACACTATCTAGTTGCTCTCGTAAAAAACGTGAACCATTATGCGTAGAGAGCAATATTTGCACTTGAGGTTTATTCATAGAGTCTCCTTAGGTATTGAGTTAGGAACCAAAGCGATTTGTGGCGAAGAACTAACTTAATCGCTTTTAACTTTGCCCAAAAGTACATCAATAACTTTTCCCAACTGCCCTCTGAAACTTCTGGGATTCCTCTTAAATACAAATCAAACCTGAATTTTGCAGATGCTAAATTTCCCTGTTCATGTTCTGACAGTCCGTGGTTTATTTTTAATGCTATGTGCTGCACCTTGATAGATGTTTTAGAAAGTCTTCGAAAGAAATACACGTCACTCCAGTCTAAAGGAAGAGTTTCATTAAAACAAATATTTCCCAACGCATTAATTGGCAATAACGAGCCTGCGTTTATTGCCAACTTTTCCCCCAATTCCATTTGTCCTTCCTCAATAGAATCGCCATAGTGAGTTTTCCCATTTGAAAAATAAAATGGTGAAATTTTTCTATTTGCCGAAACCATGCTTGGCAAAATCAATTGATTCGGGAAGGTTAAAATTGCCGCTTGATATTGTTCAAATGCGGTATCTGGAAATACCGAATCGCTATCCAACAATAACAGATGACTCGCTTTTATTTTCTTCGCCCAATTTATAGCTTCGTTGTATGCTTTACTAACTCCAGGGTTATTGGAATTATGAACGTAACTCATGTTCTCCCCTTCCACGACCTGCTCATTCAAACTATTGTCGTAAACTAAATAAGGAATATTTGTATTTTTTAATAAGGTTCGGTATGTTTCTGTTTCAGCAATAACCTCCTCATAAACAACTAATACTGCTGCAATTTTTACTCGCCCTTTCATTATTTCATTAGCTTAAAGCGCAAAAATGGCTTTGTCAAAATATTCCCCAACTTATTAGCAGTACTATCTTCCATAAATTTATACTCAAAACTTTCAGTAGGGTCGACGAAATATTTTCCATACTCCTCTCTGTGCTTTTCCCAAATTCTTTTCCTTGCTTCTTTTAGATTATTCATTTTAAGAGAGTGCATCATACTGCCTTTTTGAATTCTGTAGTTAAAAAGCGTTTCGTCAATCGTTCCAACTTTACCTTCGTTTTTTAGCAACCTAATCCAAAACTCCCAATCTTCAAAGCAAGTATTGAATGAATTATCGTATCCTCCCACCTTTTCCCAATCTTTTTTCTTAAACATACTAGTAGCCACCATTAAGTTTCTTGCCAATAGTGTAGAGTAGGAATACTCATCAAAAATAATAGTTCCTTTTTTTGCTCCAAATAACTCAATGTTTGTTCTAACCAAAGCAAGAACCGGCTTCTGCCGAAACAAATCTAAACATGATTCTATAAATGTTGGTTTTATGATATCATCTGCGTCTAAAGGCAATATAAACTCTCCAGTGGCCTCTTTAATTCCATCATTCCTTGCTTGTGCTAAGCCTTGTATAGTTGATTCTATAACTTTATACTTTACTCCTAATTGATTCAATAATTGAATTGTAACATCTTCTGTAGAGCAGTTATTTACAATAATTATTTCAATATTTGGATACGTTTGCGCTAGCAAAGAATTGATTGTTTCTTGTAAATATTTTCCAGCATTAAATACAGGAATGACAACACTAACCTTTGCGCTCATATTAGAAACCTTTAAGTATCGATTTTACAAAGAAAGTAGAATTTCCTTTAGTATCATTTTTAACATACTTAGATATTTCAGATTTTCGAAATATATGCAATGCTCTTACTCCCAACTTAGCCTTTTCGCAAGACCTTCTGTAAAAAAAAGCACAATAATAATTGAACAACTCCTCGTCGTAAAGCCTCTTTTTTTGATTAATTGCAACTAACCTCAACAACCACTTTTCTACTGTAATTAGCTTAATGTTTAGATCGAAAGCGCTTCCAACTACCAGAGACCCGTGCAACATTAGCTCACTTTCTGTTGGCAATATGCCTAACCTCTCTAATTGTTTTTGGTGTATCTTTTTTATCGCTGCGTTTAGTTCAATGGCTTTTAACTTGCTAATGTTGCTCTCGTGAGTTCTGTACTGAACGAGTATTTCTTTAAGGTTTCCAGCGCGCCCCATTTTACTAATTTTAGCTAAAAAGCAATAATCCTCAGCAAGTGGAATGTCATGAGCATAGCCAATTTCCTTTGCAACGTCAGCCTTCACCATAGTAGTGGAGTTGATAAAATAATTACTAAAGAGCAGCAATATTGCAGTGTGGTGGTGGGGTAATTTCAACCGAACCGTCTTTACTTTATTTCCATCTGAATCAATATTTTCACAAGAAGATCCAATTAAAACATAATCGCTGTGTTCCTCCAGAAAATGCACTTGTTTTTTCAACCTAGTTTTAAATGCAATATCATCGCTATCTAAATTAGCAATGTATTTTCCTTTGCTTTCTTCTAGGCCCCTGTTTCTTGTTATAATTAACCCCTTGTTGGTCTCGTTAACAACTAACTTAATTCTATCGTCTCTCTCAATGAAAGATTGAACAATGGTAGCTGTTCCGTCAGTTGAACCATCATCAATTACGATTAGCTCCCATTTTTTATAAGTTTGATTTACAATTGATTCAATTGATTTTTTTATAAACCTTTCTGCATTATATGCCGGCATAATAACACTCACTAAGGGCAGATTCTCTTTCATCGCTTTACAAAATTAAACCTTAGCTCTTGGTGTGCGCTTGTGTTTTTCAAATCTTTGTGCTCCTCAAATTCAATTCTAAATCCTTCCAGCCATTTCTGATTTAACTGTTCAATGCTTATTTCTCCAAATAAGTTATCATTCTCTACTTGAACTTTGTTACAGGGGTTGTTTACAATAACGGAGGTTGGAAAACATAACCCTCTTCGTTTAGCAAAAAGAGGATTCATGAGTTGCAATGCCTCCTCAAAAGAATTGGGGGCTTTATAAACTAATCCATTCACTAATATTTCTAATTCTTCTTTATCGAAAAGATGTCCATCTAAAGAAAGAGGGTATGCCCAATCGCCCATCGCTTTTTGCCATGACCAGCTAAGCAAGTTTTCAATTTTCTCAAATTTAGGCAATGGCTGTTTCTCTTCAAGGGTGTACGCGTAATTTAGATGGTTGCCTAACCGCAAACTCGCAACACATTGTTTGGTGTCAATAGAGGTAAACTGACCAAAATCTATATTCCTTTTAAACATCAAATCATCTACCATAAAAATTACCTTAGAGCAATTTAAACGATTAAATAACTGAATTAAGTCGGGCTTAAACTTCTTTTCCTGTACAAACTCAACTTGCTTTTCGCTGAATATATTTTGCAGCTCATTATACCCTTCGCTAAATTCTGCGGAAGAGGCGTGGTACAATATTCTAACAGGAACGGGATTAGTGGTATAATGGAAATAACTGCTCAAAAGCGCATCTAACTGCATGGCTCTATCCTTAGAAAAAACGACAATTTTGGCTACTTCAGTATTTTTTACGGAACTGCTCTTTTCTAACTTCTGTTTTAATTTAGTGTATTCGCTATGTCTATCTGCATCGTACTTATTACGAATACCAAAGTTTGCTAATAATGCTTTAATAGAAGCTTTCATTCGAGACCTACTTTTTTCTTAATTCAAAAATTCCACAGCCGTAATTGAAATTATAGCTCTCATTAATCGACTTCTCGTCAAGTTTAGCATCTTCAAAAAAGTTTCCCTCGTCGTTTACAAAAGAAAACTGCTTCACTTCGTAATCCTGTTTAAAAATTGACAGTAAATACTCTACTGAAAAAATTCGGTGAGCGTTAAACTCTATCCGTTGCCTTCCAATTGGGGTTGCAAAGTAAAACGTTCCCCCATCTTCTAAAAGTGTTGTGACATTTTTAAATGCCTTAAGGTGACCGTTATAATCAATAGGGTCACCATACCTTCCAAGCCCGAAGTGCTCAATTACGTGCAGCGATGATATTGAATCATACTTACCCACTAAATCTTCGGGCAATATCATTAAGTCGGCTTGCCTGAAAGAAATATTGACAATATCGATAGTCTGCGGCCTAATATCCATTACCTCTATTTCTCTATAACTCGCAACATGAGCCACAAATCCATCTGTTCTAGAACCAATATCTAAATGCTTTCTAGGGTTTGCCTTAAATAAACGTCTTGCAACGTATAAATCCTGGTGAAAATAGTGCCCGGTCATATTCCCAGAGGACTCTTCTCGTTCATCCAAAATTTGTTTTTTTTCTCCAAAGGGAAATAACGTATCATCTCCTTTTTGTTTAATTAACTCCTTTAAATCTTTTTTATAAAACGACAATCCTTTAATGCTCCGTTTAAATTTATGAGCATCAAATCCGAATAAGTGTGCCTTCGAAATATATTTTCTTACTATTTCTTTCATTTTAATTCTTCTTAAAATTGTTTAGTAGCGTGATTTAAAACTTTTCCTTGCTTATGATTCGCCCTAAAGTAAATTCGATAACACCCAAAACAATTAGCAAATTGCTCACCTTTTTACACTTCTTAATAAACAACACTTATCGTATCCGCGTCAACATTAATCTTCGCATTTACCCTATTCTTTAAAATAAACGATTTTAATTCTTCCAGTTTGGGATAATCATCCGTTCCATCAAATAACCTCGCGTCATCAATCAACAAGCAATGGGCTACATTAGAGCTAAATATGGCTCTCAATTCTTCATAAATTGGCGACGACTTTTCCCCTTTTGCGGTATCCGCTCCTGAATAGTGACCATCTAACCAAAAAACAGCAGGTTCATCTAATTTTTTAATTAGTTCATGCATTTTCTTGCCACTATCACCTTGTAACAAGTTTACCTTATCTTCTTTTTTAAACAGTACTTTGGCATTTTTCCAAAACTTTTCACTCAACTCAATTGAGTATATTTTATCGAAATTATCAAGTTGTGATAAAATCATATCACCCATAAACGTTCCTGTTTCGACAAGGACTTTATAGTTTGTTTGTTTTTGAAAGGCAGCAACTGTTCTAACTTTTATGACATGAGGGGGTGGCAACAGTGTACTGGCATTTTCCCATTGGTCTACTTTCCTCTGATCTATTTTGATCTGATAGTTGCTTTTTTGGCTTTTGGGTAGTAACCGTTTTACCCACCTTTCTTTACTACTGTTATACCTGCTCATAAACAACTTTTAAGTTCAAAAGTACAAATCTAAATGCTGGGACTTTATTAGGGTGCGAGTGAGCTAATATTTAATAAACCGACGGATTGATGAAATATTAAAAGGCGACAAGATTAATGCAAAGTGCGAATGATTATTAGACATGATTAAAATCAAGAATGTTGAAACAATGTTGGAAATAATAGATGCTAAAACTGCTCCCGTAATCCCCATTATTGGTATTAACCAAAAGTTTAGGGTCACATTTACACCTAAACCAATTAAGCTTTTTAAAAGTACAAATTTCTTCCTATTGGTTATAATCAAGTAATTACCAATGCCCATGGCCATAAAAATAGAGTAAAACCCTAAGCCTACATATTGTAATATCTGCCCGGAACCACTATAATCTTCCCCGTATAGTAAATTCATTACGAAAGGTCCAAAAAACCAAACCACAATGGTAAAAATTATAGCCAAATAGGTTAAAACAGAGTAAAGCTGTTTCAAACTTGCTCTAAATTCCACTTCATTTTCATGAAATTTTTGAGTTATAACAGGTAAAAACGAAGACACAAGAACCGCAGGGAGAAAAACAAATAATTCATGAATACGGATAGCAACAGAATAGATTCCGTTCTCCTGCTCCCCTATCATCTCGGTAATCATTACCTGATCAACTTTATAATAAATTACGATTACCAGTGCACTCACTGAAAAAACCAAGGAATCCTTCAGTAATTGCTTTGCCAACTTCCAATCAAACAATGTTACCCTTAATCGAATAGGAGAGTTTTTAAACGAATACAGTAAACCTATTGCTCCTATTCCAAAGTCTATTGTCGAGGAGGCTACAAACCAAATTAAAGGAGCGTCAGACTGCACCAGATAAAATTTATAGCCAGAAACAAAAAGGAATGCCACCACTCTAGCTATGACTGACTTTTTTTGTTCCAACTTCGATTGGTAATAAAAGTCAATCACATCGAATGATTGAAATAGATAACCCGATGTTAGAATAAAAATTAAAGGAATTAAATAACTTGAAAAGCCTTTAAACAATCCCATAAAAAGTACGGAAAACAGGATTCCAAAAGTGGCTCCAATAAACTTTAACTTCAACACTGTATTTAATAAATTTTCTGCCTCTGTTTTCCTGTTAACGAACTCTCTTGGACTAATATATTCTAATCCTAATGAAGGAAAGATGATGAAAAAAGTAAAAATAGCAATACAATAATTCCAAATCCCCATTCGCTCGGGCCCAAGATATCTTGCAACCAGAACACCAATAAATAAGCCAACAATTAATCGTATTAGTTTATCTATAAACAACCACATAGAATTGCCCAATAGCTTTCGACCTATTTTATCTATTAATCTGTTAATCATACTACTCTTAATCGAATTATTGTTGCGCTAAACTACTTCAAAATTTAATTCTTTTCCAGCCTAAAATTAACTTGTATCATCCACAATAATAAAAAGCACACTTTTGCACAGTATTTGAATACCCACCCACATGAGAATTATTTTATTTTTTTTACTTAGCTACTCAGCGCTTAGCGGATTTTCACAAATTCAACTTAGCCAAACGGTATTTGACTTAGGAGAGATATCTCTGCTAAACTCCGATATAGTAGATTTTGAGGCCCAAAATATTTCCAACAAAACAATTTTCTTGTTGCGCATTGAGGCGGAACAAAGTGTCGGTTTTCAATACACCTCAAAAACAATTAGACCAGGTACAAAAGAGGGTATTCGTATAAAACTAAACCCTGATAGCAGAGGAAAAGTTGAGAGAAAAGTACAACTCTTTTTCAGCAATAATTCTAATCCAATTGAGATTACCTTAAGAGCTGTTGTAAAAGCATTACCAAAAAACAATAGAACAGCTTGCCCTCAATTTGGAACTGCTTTAAAAGCACCAACTGGCAGACCTCAGCCGGTTGCTAAAATCCAAAAATTCGACTTGATTTTGTTTGATACTGAAAGTGAAAACCAGTTAGTAATTGTGGAGAGCAATTTAGAAATACAAGCTAAAAAAACTGTTGCAGTAACTACGCCTACTTCAACGCCAAAAAGCTACGGCCCAACAACTAGACCAAACAGAACTGCCAGACCCGTTAGATTTAAAAAGGTTAGAAAATCTCCGGAAGAGCGCAGAAATTCGCCTTCTTTAGGAACTACTTTGTTTGGTCAAAAAGTGGACAGCACGGCAGTAACTGAAGAGCCAGAGCAAAAAGAGAAGCTAATTCAAAAGTTGAAGCCTGTTCAAAAAACAAGGGAAGCAATAGTAATGGGGGTAGAAGCAGAGCCTATTGCAGAAAAGATATTGATTGAAAAAGTGCAAAATCCTAAAGTATCATCAAAACAAGAAACCATTCAACCTTCTTCGCAAGTTGAAGAAATAGAAGAAAACCAAACCCTACTTGACGAATCGTTTAAGCCCAACAATATTGTATTTTTGATCGATGCCTCCACCTCAATGCGAGAGGAACAGAAAATGGACCTTCTAAAAACTGCCATGATTCAGTTGTTGGAACCTTTACGCGAAATTGACTTTATAACCATTGTCACCTATTCAGGAGAAGCAAAAGTTGTCTTACCCACTTCGTCAGGAAACTTGAAAGATGAAATTGCAGTGCAAATAGAAAATTTAACCGCTGATGGAAGCACAAATGCAGTAAAAGGAATTAAAAAAGCCATCCAAGTAGGAAAAAGTAACTTTTTAGAAAATGGAAATAATCAAATTTTCTTAGCATCAGATGGTGACTTTAACATTGGTGAAAACAATATGAGTCTTCGTAAAAAAATAGTTAAGACCGCTGAAGAGGGTCTAACAATAACCGTTTTGGGTATTAAAAATGATAATTGGACAAATAAATCATTAAAAGAGATTGCCGACTTAGGGGAAGGAGATCTACTGAAAATAAAATCGATGCGCGACGCAAGCAAAGTATTACAAAGCATGAAGAGAAAGGCGAAACTCTAATTAATGGTCTCTATAAAGCTTGAAGAAGGATGACTCGATACGTTAGCTTCTGAGGCTTGCTTAGAATCAACGGCTGAGGTGTAATCTTGAATATAAAGTGTTATTAAAGCGGTTACTACTGCGAGACTAAATGAAATTAATGTCCGTTTCTTTGATTTTTCCTGACTCATTTTCAGTTTTCTATTCCTTTAAAGTAACAAATATCCGCTTTTGTGGATGTCACACAATTAAATCGACATTACTTTTGCACAAAAGTTTTGTTTTTTATGGAAAGTACAACAAAAAAGAAAAAAATTGCCCTCCTAGGGTCGACTGGGTCAATTGGCAAACAAGCGCTTGATGTAATAAGACAACACCCTGATAAATTTGAGGTAGAAGTTTTAACTGCTTACTCAAATGACGAATTGCTACTAAAGCAAGCCCTTGAGTTCAAGCCAAATGCAGTGGTCATCGTAGATGAGTCTAAGTATGAAGCTCTTTCTGAACGACTGTGGAAGGAAAACATCAAAACGTATTGCGGCGAAAAGTCGCTAGAAGATGTGGTTCAAATGGAAGGGGTTGACTTGGTTTTAACTGCGCTTGTAGGGTACTCTGGTTTAAAACCAACAATTGCAGCAATAGAAGCAAAAAAACCAATTGCTTTAGCAAATAAGGAAACACTGGTTGTTGCGGGAGACTTAATTACCGATTTGGCTAATAAAAACCACGTTCCTCTTTTACCTGTTGACTCTGAACATTCTGCTATATTCCAATGTCTTGCAGGAGAATTTCACAACAAAATTGAAAAAATATATTTAACTGCTTCAGGTGGTCCATTTAGAGGTTGGACCACAGAGCAACTTGCGGGTGTTACAAAAGCACAAGCACTAAAACACCCCAATTGGGAAATGGGTGCAAAAATAACCATTGACTCTGCAACTCTCATGAACAAGGGGTTAGAAGTTATTGAAGCAAAGTGGTTGTTTCAATTGGAAAGTCACCAAATAGAAACTGTAGTTCATCCTCAATCCATCATTCATTCCGTTGTTCAATTTGAAGATGGGAGTATGAAAGCTCAAATGGGTTTGCCAGATATGAAATTACCCATTCAATACGCTATGGCTTACCCACAGCGTATAACGTCTGATTTTCCTCGTTTCAATTTTATGGATTATCCAGAGCTAACCTTTGAAAAAACAGATCAAGTAACCTTTAAAAACTTAGGGTTGGCCTATAAAGCGTTGGATTTAGGAGGAACAGCTGCTTGCGCATTAAATGCTGCAAATGAAATTACTAATGCCGCATTTTTACAAGACAAAATCAAATTTTTAGACATTGCAAATATTAACGAAAAGGTAATGGATGCTGCCTCTTTTGTTAAAAAACCAAGCTTAGATGATTATGTAAACAGCAATACCGAAGCCCGCAGAATTGCAACTGAAATGTTATAATGTAAACCTAGCGCAGCTTTTGTTGTTAATTAATACAAACGATTGTGTTTTGCTCAAAACCAAAGCTTTTCAAGCCTTTTTTAATGACTAACTTTGCACCTCAATTTTTTTGAATGGAGATCCTAATTCAAGCAAGTCAACTGCTTTTAAGTTTATCGATACTAGTTGTGTTACACGAACTAGGTCATTTTATACCTGCCAAACTTTTCAAAACTAGAGTGGAAAAGTTTTACTTGTTTTTTGATCCTTGGTTTTCATTATTCAAGTTTAAAAAAGGAGGCACGGAGTACGGTATCGGCTGGTTACCATTAGGTGGTTACGTTAAAATTTCCGGAATGATTGACGAATCTATGGACAAAGAACAGATGAAAAAGCCTGCTGAATCGTGGGAATTTCGTTCAAAACCAGCTTGGCAGCGCTTAATTATTATGCTAGGCGGAGTCACTGTAAATATTATTTTAGGCATACTCATCTACATTATGGTAATGTTTGTTTGGGGACGTGAATACATGGCGCCAGAAAACATGACATATGGGATTTACGCAGACTCAACCGCCCAATCCTTTGGTTTCGAAAGCGGTGATAAGATAATAGCTGTAGGTGGAAATAAAGTAAAGAAGTTTACTGATGTTCAAATCAACATTTTATTAGAAGACGACAAAACTGTAACTATTGACCGAAAGGGAGAAGTGGTAGACTTACCGATGCCAATGGCAGCGGTAACAACCATGCTGAAAAACCAAAGGCCATTTTTACAGGTTGCCGTTCAACCAAGGATTGGGTTAGTAGACGGCGGTTCTAATGCAGAAAAAGGCGGAATATTAGAAGGAGATTTAATTACTTCAGTTAATGGAACTGAAGTGCGGTATTGGAGAGATTTAGTTACAAATATTCAGAAAAATAAAAGCCAAAAAGTCAACTTAAGTGTGCTAAGAAACGGCAATACTGAAAACTTGAATGTTCAAGTATCAGAAAAGGGCGCAATTGGTATTGCAGTTTTAGCGTTAGACAAACAACTTAAATTTAGTGCAGAGTCCTATACTTTTTTCGAATCTGTTCCAGAGGGACTTAGTGAGGCCTACACTAAGTTTGATTCTTATTTGAAACAGATGAAACTCATGTTCACTCCTGAAACTGGAGCATACAAATCCATGGGTGGTTTCATTACAATTGGAAAAGCATTTTCTACCACTTGGGATTGGGAGCGCTTTTGGAATTTTACTGCATTTTTGTCTATTATTTTAGCGATTATGAACATACTTCCTGTTCCTGCTTTAGATGGCGGACATGTTATGTTTTTGTTGTATGAGATGATTGTAGGCAAGCCTGCCCCTGAAAAATTTATGGAATATGCGCAAGTTGCCGGTATTGTGATTTTACTTTCTTTAATGGTGTTTGCCAATGGAAACGATATTCTGAAATTGTTCAACTAATTGTTAACATTCCAGTGTGGTAAATCCGAGCTGTTCGTTAGATTTAAAATGTTTGTGCTGAGTTATCTTTGAAAAAAAGAGAACATGAAAACTTCCCTGCTTTCTGCTGCAATCCTTTTGGGACTCTCCGCTCAGGCTCAACATTCTACTTTGCGTTTTACAGACAACACCATCAACTTGAGCGAGAAATCAGTTTTGGTAGTTCCGTTTGAAAGTAAAATGTACCTCAGCGATATTAATAAAGCGCTCGCAAAAACCAACAGTTTAACATCTAACCAAATTATTCAACGTTTTACAACAGCGATAGATCAAAGCATTTACTATGCTTTCGCAGAAAAATGCAGCGTTAGTTCCTTTTACCAAGTAGCCGATTCTTCTGCAGTAGAAGACTTAAAGTACATTTTCGATAATTTGAAATTGGAATATGAGTTGGTTTCAAAAACTGAAAAGAAAGGCAAAGCCAAAAAGCTAAAAGACAAACTCAAACGAAAGGAAGAAGACAGCTACCAAAGAGGCAGAATTACAAACGGACAAATAGAAACCAAAAGAGACGTTCGCGAGCGTTATATGAAAGCTGTCATCTCAGACAACAGCATGTTGGACAGTATGCATTTTAAATTCAACAATGATTTTTTCCTATTTGTAAATCAATTGGACATTAAAAATGATTACTCAGATATGATTGCAGTGCAACAAGGGACATTTGACCGAATTATTCAGTTGCATTATACGTTATATGCTAAAGATGGAAGCATTTTAACAACGGGAATTTCTAAGACCTATTTTTCTAATAAAGAGAACAATATCAATACCATTATTACAAATAATTTCCCAATTTTAGCACGGTATATTTTTGAAGACTTATTCCCTCCAGTGGAGGAAAAATCAAACTCAAAAATTAAATTAAAAAATCCATGGAAGTAATAAACCCCTACATTGCCATTATTGGAATTAGTTTAATTATTATTCTTTCCTACTTCTTTAATGTCATCTCTCAAAAAACCAATATTCCATCGGTTTTAATGTTAATTATTTTAGGAATTCTTTTCAAACAAGGGATGAATTTTATGGGTATTTCTGCAGGCAAGCAATTGTTTAGCGTATTGGAGTTGCTAGGGATTATTGGGTTAATCATGATTGTATTAGAAGCAGCATTAGACCTTCGGCTTACCAGAGAAAAATGGCCAATTATTTGGAAATCATTTAGTGTTGCGTTAATCTCTTTACTACTCTCTGCAACCGCTATTGCCTACATTATTAATGCTTTTATTATTGATGACTTTTTCACGTGCATTATCTACGCCGTACCTCTATCAATCATGAGTAGTGCCATCATTATTCCCTCTGTTGGTGGATTAGGTGCAGAAAAAAAAGAGTTCATGGTATACGAAGGTACTTTTTCTGACATTTTAGGAATTATGATTTTCTACTTTTTAATTGGAAATGCCGGAGCAGAAAATGCGCAAGTTGTAGTATGGGATGTAGTGAGCAATATTTCGATAACCATTCTCTTGAGTGTAGTTATTAGCTACGCTTTAGTGCTTGTTTTTCAAAAAATGAATTCTCAGGTAAAATTATTTTTGCTTATTGCAGTGCTGCTAATACTTTACGCCGTAGGCAAGTTATTTCATCTCTCTTCACTTCTAATTATCTTAATTTTTGGATTAGTACTGAACAACCATAACATATTTTTTAAAGGCACCTTAAAAAAATGGTTGCGCCCTGAAAAAGTGAAAGGTATTCTACGCGATTTTCATTTAGTTACTATGGAGACGGCCTTTGTTGTGCGAACATTTTTCTTTGTGCTTTTTGGGATTACAATTACTCTTACTTCTTTGCTAAACCTAAAGGTCGCCCTAATTAGTCTCGGCATTTTAGCTGCACTTTATATTGTTAGAATTATTGCTATCAAACTTTTCGTGAGACGAGATATAAACCCACAAATTTGGTTGGCCCCTCGCGGATTAATTACCATTCTCTTATTCTTTGCCATACCTGAAGAATACCAAACTGAAGCTTTTGATTCAGGTATTTTATTATATACTATCATTATCTCTTGTGTTATAATGGCCGCATCATTAGTTGCTACTGGAAAGAAAGTAATTCCTGTAGATGATATGACCTTTATTTACGGAACAACTCCTGAAAATATGGATGGCGACGAAACATTTGAGATAACTGTTATTGCAGATAATGATGAAAAAAATGGTTAACAATAGTTTGAAATTTTTAGCTTATTCAGGCTGCTCCCCTTTTGAATAACTGCCAGACTTAAATAGCATCTCTACTATTTAATCTTCATTTTTTTAAATTCCATTTGCCAGAATAAAAAATAACTCTCATTTAAACCCTCCACTCTGCGTCTCGATTACAAACAGTTTTTATAGAAACTATTCATAATACTACCCTCAGTATTTGCGCCGTTATCTGACTTAAGATTAGCATCCTTATTAAACGATAGAATTGAACCAAAAGTTCCCTCTAATCTCAACATTTTGTCAGAGGATGCTCTAAAAATTACATATCCATCTGCACGAAAAGCAACAATAATTTACACAAATGGAGGTGTCGGTATTGATATTGCGTAAATCATACTTAAAGCAAACCTGACAGAGATTACATCCCGGCTTGTAAAGACAATTTCGTAAGAACCTTTAAAAAACGCTCCCTGCTAACGAGTAGCAAACAAATAGAATTAAACAACTTAACGGGAATCAAGCGGAGATTTTGAAAATGATAGCTTCTGGAAATGATACGAAGGTTTACAATTTAATGCTTTTCACAAATTTAAATTTACAACTATTCTTGTGCACATTTAATTGCACAATAAAAGACAAAAAGTTGGAATTCTAAAGCTAAAAAGATGATGATTTCATTAAAAATAAAATAGTCATCCTATCACTATCTCATCGCCTTCAGCTTTGCTAAGGCAGTTTTAACCACCTTGTCATCACTATTCATTACTTGATAAGATACCTTTTCACGAAACAAGTTTCTGGCAATCGTTGCCTTTAGATTCCTCTTTATTAGATCAACTGATACCTTTGCTCCCTCAGCGTCATACTTAATATCCTTACTTTTTGCAAAGTCAAAGAGCTCAGTCATTAATTTATAATCTACTTTGAAATTTTTAGTGAAATTTTCCGCCGTATATTTTAAGGTCAACGTTTCTCGGTTAACATCTACATACTGAAACCCAAACTGAAAAAATATTCCTTGATAATTTAAACTACCCAAGTAATAAGAACCTCCTAAAGTATCAATCGGAACAAAAATATCAGGCATAATTCCACCTCCTCCGTATACTACTTTCCCCCCTGGGGTTATGTATTCCAATGAATCTGGAAAATCGATGCTATCTGCACTCAACAATTCCCCATTGTTATACCGATCATAAGAATCTTTATAATAAGCTTCCAAACCGTCCTCATAAGAGCGTTGTATGCTTCTACCGGTTGGAGTATAGTAACGAGCTACAGTTAGTCGAATAGCCGAACCGTCTGGCCATTGCATGCCTTCTTGCACCAATCCTTTTCCAAAAGACCTTCTCCCCACAATTACACCAACGTCATTGTCTTGTAATGCTCCTGCTAAAATTTCACTTGCTGAAGCTGAATTTTCATTAATTAAAACCGCCACCTTAATGTTTTCTAATTCTCCACGTGAGGTTGCAACATATTCTCGCTTACTTCTTGCTTTCCCTTCCGTATAAACAATTAGTTTCCCTTTCGGAAGAAATTCATCACACATGTCAACCGCAGAATTTAGGTAACCGCCGCCGTTGTTTCTTAAGTCCAAAACCAACTGCTGCATTCCTTGATTTTTGAGAGACCGCATAGCCGTCATAAATTCACTATGCGTTTCCTTAGCAAAACGTAGAACTTTTACATACCCCGTTTTTTCATCAATCATGTATTCCGCCTCAACACTGTACACAGGAATTTTATCTCTTCGTATAGCAAAATCAAGCAACTTTTTTTCTCCCTTACGCTTTATCCCAACGTTCACGGTAGTTCCTTTAGGCCCTTTTAACAACTTAACAACCTTTTGATTATTAATCGTTTTTCCAGTGACATTCTCTTCGTCTACTTCAATAATTCTGTCACCTGCCATAATCCCAAGCTCTTCCGAGGGCCCTCCAGCTAGCGCCTGCACAACAGTTATAGTATCACCTTGAATTCTAAATTCAACACCAATACCATCAAACTCCCCTTCCAATGGATCGTTCATTTCTGCGTAGTCTTGCTTCTTAATGTAGGATGAGTGAGGATCTAAATTGTGCAAAATTTCGGATATTGTTTCTTCTACAATTTCTTGCGAACGCACCGTGTCAACATAATCACTACTTATGTAACTTATAATCTGCTGCAATTTATCATTTTGAGTAAATTCTGCATTGTTAAACAACGAAGGCTGAACTTGCCCACCCATATTTTTGCCTAAATACACTCCTATTGCTAAAGCAATTGCAATAAAAATAGGAAGCATTACCAATAATTTATTCGACTTCATTTAATCTTCTACGTTAGGTATATGTTCTATTTCAACGCCTGCCTTCTCTAAAAAGTTTAGGCCAGCATCATCTTTGTAAGCATTGCAGTACACGACTCTTTTTATACCAGATTGCAACACCAATTTACTACACTCCCGGCACGGCGATAGTGTTATATAAAGTGTTGCACCGTTAGAATTGTTCGTGGATTTTGCAACTTTCATAATCGCATTGGCTTCAGCATGCAAAACGTACCATTGTGTTTTATCATTTTCATCTTCACAACAATTGTCAAATCCTGTTGGAGTTCCATTGTACCCATCAGAAATAATCATGCTATCTTTTACAATGAGCGCTCCAACCCGCTTCCGCTCGCAATGCGAAAGTGCACTCCATTGCAAAGCCATTCGTAAATATGCCTTGTCGTAGCGAAGTTGTTTTGCTTTGGTTTTATAATCTATTTTCATCTTTTTCTAATTGTTGTCATTCTGAGCGAAGTCGTAGACAAAACAATTTCTTTGGTCTACATTTCGACTATCACCCAATGTGACAATTACATCTGTGCATCAGATTTCTCAATATACTTCACAACCGTATCAGCAAAGTTATCGTGCTCCAATTTCTGAATATTTTTACTCAACTCTTCTACCGTTTGTCCTTTCTCGACTTTGCATTTGGCTTGAAATAAGACCTCCCCTTTGTCAAATTCCTTGTTTACCAAATGAATGGAAATTCCGCTTTCGCTTTCGCCCGCTGCCAAAACTGCTTCATGCACTTTACTACCATACATACCTTTACCGCCATATTTAGGAAGTAAAGAAGGATGGAGGTTAAATATTCTATTTTCGAATTCTTCAATTAAATTTAGTTCTATCTTCCTTAAAAATCCTGCCAATACAATCCATTGAATGTTTCTTGCCATTAAAAATTCTAAAACGGAATCTCCCTTAGCAAAGGCAGTATTCGGAAAGCAGAAAATAGGCACATTAAACTCTTCTGCAACTTTATAAATTCCTGCTTCTCTCTTGTTCGTTACCAAACAGTCAATTTGTATTAAACTTTGTTTTTTCGCTAAATACTGAAGAATTCGATCGGCATTGCTACCTGCACCTGATGCAAAAATGGCTACTTTAGACATAATAAAAAATCAAATCCCAAATTTAGTTTAAATCGCTTCGTGAGTAGTATAAATCAAATAAAAGAAGGCTTCCTATTTTATGAGCCAAAAAATTACAACGAAGAGCAGGTAAAATACCGAAGTGCTCAGTTTTACCACGAACTGAATGGCAGGCGCTCTATTCGACAATTTTCAGCTAAAGAAATCCCCGAAGGTGTTCTTGAAAACATGATAAAAGCTGCAGCAACTGCACCTTCCGGAGCCCATAAACAACCCTGGTTTTTCGGAGTAATTACTTCTCCTGAAATGAAAAAAAAGGTGCGTGACGCTGCGGAAAAAGAAGAATACGAAAACTACCACGGCAGAATGAGCGACAATTGGCTCAAGGATTTAGAAAAGTTTGGCACCGATTGGCACAAGCCTTTTTTAGAAGTTGCTCCTGCGCTAATTGTTATTTTTAAGCAGACTTACGAGGAAACAGAAGAGGGGAAAGCAAAAAATTACTATGTCAACGAATCGGTAGGTATCGCTGCAGGAATATTAGTTTCTGCAATTCATAAGGCAGGACTCGTTACCTTAACACATACTCCAAGTCCAATGAATTTCTTAGCTGATTTGCTCGATCGACCAAAAAACGAAAAACCTTTTCTATTACTGCCTGTGGGGTTTCCTGAAGATGACACACAAGTTCCATTATTAAAAAGAAAGGGGTTAAATGAGATAATGAAGTACTATTAAGAAGGAATTTTAGCACTCTCGAAAACCCAAACGTAAATAGTATCCTAAAAATTAGAGTTAAATATGTAAACTAAAAATTAAGCTAATGACAAGATAGTCCTTAGACAAGGAAGGGTTCGGACTTTTATTTTGGCATAAAAATTGATTAAAATTATTGAAAAAATTCACATCGAAAATAAATTTTGATATTGTTTCAAATAGGATTTTCTTTGCAACTTAAATTAAAAACAAAAAAGATGGCAGATACAGCATCAAGAGTAAAAGCAATTATCGTTGACAAATTAGGCGTAGAAGAAAGTGAAGTAACAGCAGAAGCTAGTTTCACAAATGATTTAGGTGCCGATTCTTTGGACACAGTGGAGCTAATCATGGAGTTCGAAAAGGAATTTAACATTGCTATTCCAGATGACCAAGCAGAAAAAATTGCCACAGTAGGTGATGCAACTACTTACATTGAAGCAAATAGCAAATAATTTATTCTCTAAACGATGGAGTTAAAGAGAGTTGTTGTAACCGGCATTGGCGCAATTACGCCAATTGGTAACACAGTTGAAGAATATTGGAATGCATTGATAGATGGGAGGAGCGGCGCTGCTCCCATTACTCAATTTGATGCTTCACTATTTAAGACAAGGTTTGCCTGTGAGGTTAAAAATTACAATCCGAATGATTTTTTTGACAGAAAGGAAGCCAGAAAGCTAGACCTTTTTGCTCAATATGCCATGGTTGCTACTGATGAGGCTATTGCTGATTCGGGTTTAGACATGGGTGCAATTGACAAAGATCGTTTTGGTGTAATTTGGGGCGCAGGTATTGGGGGCTTAAAAACGTTTCAAGATGAAGCAATTGCTTTCGGTCAAGGTGACGGAACTCCACGATTTAATCCGTTTTTCATTCCTAAAATGATAGCGGATATTGCTCCTGGGCATATCTCAATCAAGCACGGTTTAAGAGGTCCTAACTTTACAACTGTTTCAGCTTGCGCTTCTAGTACAAACGCTATAATAGACGCAGTTACCTACATTCGCTTGGGTAAAATGAACCTTTGCGTAGCCGGAGGATCAGAAGCTGCAGTTACTGAGGCGGGAATTGGAGGGTTTAATGCTCTTCAAGCACTTTCTAAAAGAAACGATGATCCCACAACAGCTTCTCGTCCATTTGACAAAAATCGAGATGGATTTGTATTGGGCGACGGTGGTGGTTCTCTAATTTTAGAAGAGTACGAACATGCAAAAGCTCGTGGAGCAAAAATTTATGCTGAAGTCGTTGGTAGTGGTCTTTCAGCTGATGCCTATCACATGACAGCCCCGCATCCTGAAGGATTAGGTGCAATGAATGTTATGAGGTATGCATTGGAAGATGCAGGAATGAAGCCTGAGGACATTGACTATATAAATGTTCATGGAACCTCTACCCCACTTGGAGACATTGCAGAATCCAAAGCTATTATTGGTGTTTTCGGAGACCATGCACACAAGTTAAACATTAGTTCCACAAAGTCAATGACAGGTCACTTGCTTGGTGCTGCAGGAATTATTGAAGCTATTGCTTGTATTCTTTCCGTAAAAAATGACATTGTTCCTCCTACAATCAATCACTTTACGGATGATGAAGAATTTGATCCTAAACTAAATTTTACGTTTAACAAAGCTGAAAAACGAGAAGTTAGAGCAGCATTGAGTAATACATTTGGTTTTGGAGGGCATAATGCATCTGCAATTTTCAAAAAAATATAACTATTGAGCCTATTCAGAGGAATACAATATTTTTTACTCTCTGACAACAGCAAACAAAAAACCTTGAAACAAATTCTTGGGTTTTATCCAAGTAATTTTACACTCTACGAACAAGCTTTCACCCATAAATCTGTTGTAAATGAACAACTGGATTCAAAAAAAGTGAGTAACGAAAGATTGGAGTTCTTGGGCGACGCCATTTTAGGTGCAATTGTTGCTGAATTCTTTTTCCAGAAATTTCCGTTTGAAGATGAAGGCTTTTTAACTAAAATTCGGTCGAAATTAGTAAGTAGAAACTTTTTAAATCAGCTTTCTGTCGATATTGGGTTAGATGCTTTCTTAGAAACTTCAGTTCACACAAGCAGAACAAATTCACTCTATGGCGATGCTTTTGAAGCCTTAATAGGTGCGATATACTTAGACAGAAACTACGAGCAATGTAAACGATTTGTAGTCGATAAAATCATTAAAGATTATGTTGATGTTGAAAAGCTTTTGGCTACAGAAACAAACTTCAAAAGCAAGCTAATTGAATATACTCAAAGTAAAAAGATTTCTTATAAATTCCAGACGAACGGAATTGAAAATGAAAGCAGTAAATTCTTTCAGTGCGAATTATTCGTTGGGGCTGCAAGTTCTATTATAGGTGAAGGCAATTCAAAAAAAAGAGCCGAACAGGAAGCTGCTCGACTCTTTTTTGAAAAAAGTTAACTAATTTTTTCTTCTCTTTTAAGCTAAGCCCGAAAGCATCTCTTTTAATCCTTCAATTACATCCACTTCAACAGAATCGATTTCTTTCAGTTTTGCAAGGTCATATGTAATCCAATCGCCCAAGTGAATTAAATAAAGAGCTTGCTGAATTCTTCCTTCACCTTTTGCAAAAACTTCGTTGACATTGCTAGTGCATTGTAAAGCTACTTCTTTTGATTTTTCAATTCGAGCAGTATTTCTGTAATACTCATCTTTTGATCTAAATAGAAGTACTGAAAGATCTTCGTTTTTCGTCTTCCATCCTACCAGTTCATTGTGATTCATTTCCGGAATTACATGATGGGAGGATAGCATTTTGGCGTTCTCAGCAACCTGCTGTCTAAAACGAACAGCAACACCTTCCATTGGCGCTTCAGTGTAAATAATTGGAAATGTTTTGTGCAGCTTTTTTGCCACACCCATTGCTTCAGTTTGTATAGCCTCTTCCTCATCATCCATTAAATTAATGGCACTCTCAATATTTCCTATAAAATCGTCGCTAATTAAACCATATTGATTTAGCACAAAGAATAGCTGAGGAAATGACACCCCAAACGCAGCTCTTGGAGGGAATCCTCCTTGAATCTGAATGAAATTGTGATCGTTTTCTTTCGCTATTTCTGCGAATTTTCCTCCTGAAGTTATTACAGCAATCTCTGCCCCTTTATCGTATGCTTGCTGATACATTTCTAGTGTTTCTTCTGTATTTCCAGAGTAAGAACAGCAAATTACCAACGTGTCTTGGTTAACGAATGACGGAATTTTATAATTTTTATTAACCGTTATTGGCAGTGCACATTGCTCGCTTACTAATTGGCTAATAATTGTTCCACCAATTCCGGAGCCACCTAAACCACAAACCAGTACATTCATGAAAGAATTATCCGTTTTAGAAAAATTGGCCTTTTTCCCAACTTCAAGTGCTTCTTTTAGGTGTGAAGTAAAACCTGCGATTAATTCATCCATCATAACGATTCATTTTTTAAGAAATGCAAAGTAACCAAAAAAAGCTTCACATTCAGTAAACAAAGGCGTTAACCACACCTTTTTTACGCCACTATATATTATCTTTGCAATCAAATTTTTTTAACATGAGCATTGGACTAACAGAGCAAGAGAAAGTAAGAAGAGTAACCCTCGACCGATTAATCGATTTGGGCATAAACCCTTATCCTGCAGAACTCTTCCCAATCAATTCAAATTCTAAGGAAATTAAAGAAGGCTATAGTGCAGCCGAGAATAATTTTCAAGAAGTTGTAATTGCAGGTCGTTTTATGAGTAAACGAATTATGGGCAAGGCTTCTTTTGCTGAAGTTCAGGATGCACATGGAAAAATTCAGATCTACATCAGTAGAGATGACATCTGTGACGGCGAAGATAAAACAATGTATAACGACGTTTTTAAGAAATATCTTGACATTGGTGATATTGTTGGTATTAAGGGAAGAGTATTTATCACTCAAGTAGGAGAAATCTCGGTTCATGCAACTGAATTAACTCTTCTGAGTAAATCACTCCGTCCTTTGCCAGTTGTAAAGACAGATAGCGACGGTAAGACGTACGATGCTTTTACAGATCCAGAGCAGCGTTATCGACAGCGATACACGGATTTGATTGTGAACCCTCACGTAAAAGAAGCGTTCATCAAACGAACAAAACTGACCAACTCTATGCGTCAGTTTTTGAATGACAAGGGTTATCTAGAAGTTGAAACCCCTATTTTGCAGCCCATTTATGGGGGTGCTGCAGCTCGTCCGTTTAAAACACATCACAATACATTGGACATGACTTTGTATTTAAGGATAGCTAACGAGCTATACCTTAAAAAACTAATTGTTGGCGGGTTTGACGGTGTTTATGAGTTTGCAAAAGATTTTCGAAACGAAGGAATGAGTCGTTTCCACAACCCTGAGTTCACTCAAATGGAACTGTATGTTGCCTACAAAGATTACTATTGGATGATGGATCTTGTAGAGGAAATGGTTGAGAAAATCACACTTGACATTCATGGGAAAACTGAAGTACAAGTAGGTGATAACATCATCAACTTTCAACGCCCATGGAAACGTTACACCATGTATGAAGCCATTGAGCATTTTACAGGTGTTGACATTTCCGAAATGGACGAAGCTACGATGAGAGCTGCCGCTGAAAAATTAAATGTCCCAATCGACAATACGATGGGACGCGGAAAATTGATTGATGAAATTTTCGGCGAAAAATGCGAGCCCCTTTTAATTCAACCAACATTTATTACAGATTACCCTGTAGAAATGTCACCATTGGCTAAAAAGCACCGTTCAAAAGAAGGACTTGTAGAAAGGTTTGAAGCAGTTTGTAATGGTAAAGAAATTTGCAATGCCTTTACAGAGTTAAATGACCCGATTGACCAAAGAGCACGTTTTGAGGAACAATTAGAACTTGGAAAGCGGGGAGACGACGAGGCCATGATTTTAGACGAAGATTTTTTAAGAGCTATTGAAATTGGAATGCCCCCAACTTCTGGTTTAGGTATTGGAATCGATAGACTTGCGATGATCATGACTAATTCAAATTCAATACAAGATGTCTTGTTCTTCCCTCAAATGAGACCTGAGAAAAAAGCACTAGAGTTAAGTGACTCAGAAAAAACAATTTTTGAGATACTAAAAAAAGAAGGCAACTTGGAAATTGCGAAATTAAAGGAGAAGTCAGGCTTAAGCGGCAAACAATGGGATAAAGGAATGAAAGGATTAAGTAAGCTTGGTTTAACTAAAATAGACGCAAACGGAGATAAAAAGTTGGTGGTGTTGAAGTAGGAGACATTAGACAATATTAAAAAGAGAATGAAACATCGATATAAAAACCTAAAAATTTAGGATTTAGGTATCAAAATCCCCAATGAAGTTTCTAAAATACTTGACTCTTTTCCGAAGTGAGAAAAATTTGGACTAACTTCACAAATTAGCAGGTATTCAGTTTCAATTCCAAGTAATATAGCTGAGGGCTCTTCACGAACAGATAAGTCCTTCTCTCATTTTATTGACATTGCCTTAGGTTCCTCTTTTGAACTTGAAACACAGTTAATAATTGCTAAGAATCGAGATTACCTAACAGAAGAAAAATTTAATTCAATAATAGAAACGATCAATGAATTTCAACGAATGACAATTGGCTTAAAAAGCAAACTCTAATGTCTAAATTCTAAGATCTAAAGTCTTTTAAATATGAAAAAAGAAATGAAATCAGTTGACTACGAACTAGAAAAAATATTTGAAGGAGCACAGGATTTTTTGCCCCTTTTAGGAACAGACTATGTTGAATTTTATGTGGGAAATGCCAAGCAAGCAGCTCACTTTTACAAGACGGCATTTGGGTTTCAATCTCACGCCTACCGAGGTTTAGAGACGGGCAGTAAAGATTCTGTATCGTATGTACTAAGACAAGATAAAATTAGGTTAGTTCTAACGACTCCATTAAGCTCAAAAAGCCCAATTAACGATCACATTGTTAAACACGGCGACGGAGTTAAGGTTGTAGCACTTTGGGTTGAAGATGCTCGCAAATCTTACGAAGAAACCACAAAACGTGGAGCAAAGTCATACCAAGAGCCAACCGTTGAAAAAGATGAGCATGGCGAAGTAATAACGGCCGGTATTTACACATACGGCGAAACAGTTCACATGTTTGTGGAACGCAAAAACTACACCGGAACGTTTATGCCAGGTTTCGAAAAATGGGAATCGGATTACAACCCAAAATCTACTGGTTTAAAATACATTGACCACATGGTAGGAAATGTTGGTTGGAATGAAATGAATACTTGGGTAAAGTATTACGAAGACGTCATGGGATTTGTCAACTTCCTATCATTTGACGACAAGCAGATCCATACTGAATATTCTGCCCTGATGAGTAAGGTAATGAGTAACGGAAACGGTAGAATTAAATTCCCAATTAATGAACCAGCTGAAGGGAAAAAGAGGTCTCAAATTGAAGAATACTTGGACTTTTATGAAGGACCGGGTGTGCAGCACATTGCGATTGCTACAGATGATATTCTAAAAACCGTCGCTGATTTAAGAAGCAGGGGAATTGAGTTCCTGTCTACTCCGCCTGATGATTATTACAGATCTGTGCCGGGAAGATTGGAGGAGCACAGCCATGAGTTAAAAGAAGATATTGAGGACTTGAAGGCTCTCGGTATAATGATTGATGCTGACGAAGAAGGTTATTTACTTCAAATTTTCACGAAACCCGTGGAAGACAGACCAACTTTGTTCTTCGAAATAATACAAAGAATGGGTGCTCGGGGTTTTGGAGCCGGAAACTTTAAGGCTTTATTTGAATCGATTGAAAGAGAGCAAGCAAAGAGAGGTACTTTGTAACTACTTGGAGTAAATCAACATTTACCATTATTGTAAACAACAAAAAAAGGCAGGTCAAATTTACTTCCCCTTTTTTATTTTCTTAAGACTCTAATTTTACTTGTTGTCAATAGGCTCTTTTTTAAGCACCTATCAAACATGCAATATACTATTGCTCTGTATTTATATTTGTTAGACTTCCCTTATGTTTCTATAACGGACCTTATCGCTTTATCTAAATCAACGTCATCCTTTAATCCTAACTTTTTAATTAGAAAATTATGTTTAACTATATGCAAATTAGCATGATATTAACCAGCAACAGCACCTTTGTTATAAATTAATCAACCGCAGCCAATCTTTACTTTTGTTAGAAAGTCCATGTTCGATGTAACGGCACACTTGGTAATTAAATCGGATCCTTTGTTCGTGAAGGTTGGTTTTTGACTAGGATATTTAAGGAGTTTTAAGGTGTGACAAATCAAAGATTTTACATATGACCTTTGGACGAACTTTCAGACGAAAAAACTTGCTTCTTTAAAAACCTCTAAACATCAGAAACATTAAACCTTTTTTTCTTGGCACAACTCCACTAGCACACCACCGGTTGATTTAGGATGCAAAAAGGCGATTCTCTTATTGTCTGCTCCATCCTTTGGTGTCAAATGTATCAAATCGAAGCCCTCCCCTTTCAATCGCTCTAATTCTACCTCTATGTCGTTCACATCATATGCTATATGATGAATCCCTTCTCCCTTTTTTTCAATAAACTTTGCAATCGCACTGTCAGGCTTTGTCGCTTCTAATAGTTCAATTTTGCTTTCTCCTATTTGAAAAAACATTGTCGACACTCCTTCGCTTTCTACTATTTCAGTTTTGTAGGCAGGTTTCCCTAACAATGCCTCGTACATTTTAGCAGACTTTTCAATGCTTTTCACTGCAATTCCTAAATGTTCTATTTTGTTTAGCATAATTATTTAGACATAAAAAAACCACGCTGATTAGCGTGGTTTTAATTTATTTTATTGTGTTTACTTAAACTGTACTGTTTCTGTTTTATTATCAAAACTAATGTAATATGTTCCTTTCTCAAGTGTAGTAATGTCTGCGGTTTGTCCGTATCCTCTTTTTACAATGGTTCCAAATCGATCGTAAATTTCATACATTGTTGCCCCACCTTTAAAGTCAACCGAACCTTTAAATTTATCTGACCCTAAAGAAATTTCCGGCGAAGAAGACATATATTTTGCTACCCTAGAATATCGAGGTTTGTTGGTGTAGTCAACTTGCTTCGTTCTAAATTTGTTCTCTCCGCTGTGTGGTGTAATTTTGAACTCATAACTGAACACCCCAGGTATTCCATGGCCGCTAACCTCTCCAACTTTTACCCACTTATTCCATCTAAATTGCTCAACAATGTAATCTAACTTTCCATTCTCGTTATCAACCGTCCAGCCAAACAGCCCGTCTTTGCTAACGGAGGCTTTAGAGTTATTAAATGTACTTTTTGGCTTCAACACCTCAGCATTTAATACCTCAGGTGCGCAATCGTCTTTGTGTTTTATGTTAACAATTACTTTATCTCCAATTTTTAATCCTTGGTTCCCAAAGTCTATTTCGAATGCAGATTGATTTACTTCGTCTGGTGAAAGTTTGCCGTTTATGGTTACTTCAAACACACAGAAACCAACTCCTGCACCACCAAATGGATTTTTAACGAAAATGTTTTTTCCCATATAATTGCCCTCAAGAACAATAACACCGGCGCTTGCAATACCGCAAAAACCTAGCAACATAGTGAGTGTGAAAAGCTTAATTCGTTTCATTTATTTTGTTTTATCTCGTTATCTACGCGATTAATCGTCTAAATTACCTGCTTAATCCTAACAATCAAAGGATTTTACTTTTAATAGCTCACTAAATTAATAAAATTTTTAAGGCCCACTGTAAATATCATGCCGATTTACTGTTTCGCTGCCTCCAATTTGTTTTTTAATTCTCCTATTCTCCTTTCTTTTTCAGGTTGCCTCCTCATTTGAGAGCTCTTAGTGAAATACTTATGACCTCCTAAAAACCCAATGTTCATTTCAACCCATTGCAGTGGATTGTCTTCTAATTTTCCAAATTCAACCAGTTCCTGTCTGAGTGTTTCTGCAATCGCATAAAAGTCATTTCTGCCCAAATAATCCAAATCAGAATCGCACATTATTTGCTCTAAATGATTTTGAGGATTTTGTGGCATTTTAGTCGCTTCAATCAGTCGAATCACTTGGTCAATTTGCTCTTCTGTATATCCAAAATTTGGCAACATTTCTTTTGCTAAATTAGCTCCAATAGGTTCATTACTTTCGTAGGAGTCAATAAACCCTGCATCGTGATAAAGCGCAGCAGTTTTGAGCAAGTACAGGTCTTCTCCTTTTACCCCTTCCCAAATTGCTAATCGCTCCACTGCTTCACAAACATCCTTCGTATGATGAATACCGTGATAATGGAGCCCTTGAGGTAAATCACCGGCCAACCTTTTAATAATATATTTTTCAGCATTTTTATAATTGATGTTACTGTATAACTTCAAATTTACGTAGTGCCAGAAAGCATCATTCGGAGTTATTTCATCATCATTTTCAGATAGTTCAGTCTTAACTCCGTGCACAAAATACATATCTATTTCACCCTTATCCTTCGCTTTAATCTTTCCTCTGTATTCTGTAGTAAAAAACTCCGAAACGGCTTCGTATGTAGTTTCCGATATATTAACCTTTCCTATTTCGCCACTAGACTCTATCCGCGAAGCCACATTTACGGTGTCTCCCCAAATATCATATGCGAACCTTTTAATACCTACAACTCCTGCTATAAGAGCACCTGAATGCAATCCAATTCTTAAATCCCAAGCTTTTTCCCCTAACGCTTCTTTTTGAAGCTTCATTTCCTTCATCGCTCGCTGAATATCTAAAGCAGCTAGTGTTGTATCTATAGCATTGCTTTTATTTCGAATTGGAACTCCACCTGCTGCCATGTAGGCATCGCCGATTGTCTTTATTTTTTCAACATTATACTTCTCTACGATTTCATCGAATTTTATGAAATAACTGTCGAGTTGTGCTACAAGGTCCTCGGGTTTGTAATCCTCTGCCAACTTTGTAAATCCTTTAAAGTCTGCAAACATTACCGTGGAGGACCTGTATTTTCGAGCCTTAGCCTTTCCCTTATTTTTCAACTCATCAGCCATTTCTCGAGGAAGAATATTTAGTAGAAGCTTTTCTGTTTTCGCTTTTTCTTGCTCCAGCATCCGCTTTTGCTTTTCTACCTGCTCTTTTTGCTTTATAATTTGAATTGTGCGCAACTTTACTTGAGACTCAAGTAAATCTTTTTGTTTCTGAATACGAATAATTCTACTCCTATATAATGCATACAGCGCAATTACTGCTGATAAGAGCACAATAATGTCCACCCAAATGGAAGAAAAAATAAATCCTACAAATACTGTCCCTATCATTCGTTTTTTATAAGTTTAACTGCCGTTATTCCACTTGATGCATCATCTTCATTATCAAAATGTTGTTTTTTACAATCAACCACCGGATTTAATTCGCCATAGTAGTTCATTATTAGTCATCTGATTTCAACCCTTGCGAGATTAAAAATGCAATTTCATTGTTGGTTCTTCCTTTCGATAGTTTCTGATTATACTCTAACGTACCTCGTTTATCTGTATACGAATGAATCTCGACCTTAACAGGCTGTACAGTAGCTGTTTTCAGCAAAGCTGTTTAGCCTAGTTTTTGAACCGGTGTTTCGTTTCACAGTATCGAACTTATAGTATAACGGAGACTCATCTAACTCAATTTTTTTCTTGTCAAAATATATAACTTTTGATAACCAATTTCATACTCTATAAAAATAATGTGCTCATTAACAATAAGATTTTTAAATTTAGATCTTCCGCCATCATTTTTGATTGTTTTATCTAAAATATTTTTTGGAGATACGAAGAATAATTCATTTTCATCTTTACCGCAGCTAGGATGATCTGTATTATATGAATCACTATTGAATGGTAACTCTTTTAATTCTATCCACTTACCCTCTTTGTATTCTCCTTCGCAGAGCTTCATCCTGTTTATAAAGTCTTTCTCTCTTGAATCATCATTAATTCTCATAATAATGCACTTTGACTGATCTTCGCTAACCGTCATGGGTTCATCGCAGTAATCACTATTTAATTTCCATTTCGCCTCCAAAAACAATGCATCGTTCTTTAAAATTACCATCGTATCTTATTCGTAAACATTCATGTATGCAAAACAATTCCAAGAAAAAGATTCAGGTGAGTTGTAATTTTTTTCCCTGTTTGAAGTAATGTAGTATTTGTCATGAAAAGCAATCAGGCCATATTCAGCTTTTGCGGAATTTAATCCTTCTCCCACCACTACAATACCTTTTTTAGCCGATTTTTTCAACAAGCTTGCCTCATACATATTCTTTATCAGTAAATTAGCTAAAACTCTATTCTGTAATTTTGTTGCAAAATTTTCAAACTGATTTTTTGTGGCGGCCAATTTTCCATTTGCTCGAGGAGTTTGACCAACGTTTAAATGATCCTCTGCTGTAGCATAAATAGAATTAACTAGTGGTGTGTAAAACGTTTCAGCTTGATTGTATCTGTTGATTTTCCAGTAGGAGTTAGCAATGTACTTTCCGCGTACATGTGCATTCGCATATTCTGCATAAAGTTTCCTAAATAGCTCTATCGCTCCGTTGTACTCGCTTACTTCATACTTTTTTTTGGACCGTTCTATTCTTTTATCATTTTGGCGAGCAAACGCACCTAGACTTAAAAGAATCGTTATAAGAAGTATAGAACTATTTTTTAACAATTGAGGTGTGCTTTTAAATATTATCTAATCTATTAAAAATAACGTGGAGAAGTGATGCCTGATTTAAAAAGTTTTAAATCAAAATCAATAAATATTTCATGTGACCCTCCGTTCTCTCTGATTTTGGAATTTTTATCAAGAGATAAAGTTGAGTCCCAACGGTGGTAGACCCCTTCTAATTGCATGAACAGTGGTAATACCTTTTTTTGAAAACTATATTTGTCTTAAAAACGCTTATCAGAAACAAATACACCACCCTGTCATATAAATGCCTATTAGGCAATAACATACCCGCCAACTTCTAATTTATAGGCAGGTGCGGTTTCTTCTATTATAACATTCCCTCTATTAAATAAGGCGTTATAATTTGTTGTCACGCCACTAACAGCAATATTAAGTCCTGTATTTATAGCACTAGTTCTAAGTCCAAGCGCCTGCGCTTGGAAAGTTTAACCCAATTTTATCAATAAACCCTATTGGTAGAAGTAGCAGTATTACTTAATCCAATAGCCTTAAAAATAGTTGGTTTGGCACCATAACCCAAAGTCATTATTACCCTACCGTTAGATTCTGATAATACGGCGTTTACTACGTGAAAAGAAAAACCATACACCCCTGCAGCATTAGCGTTAGCAGAGGTTTTTTGCCCCTTTAGCCGCTCTGGATTCCGCACAACAAACTAATAATTTATACTCTGCTGCATGAGTTGATACTTTAGTTGATAAAAGTGAGAGAGGAACACATGCACTGTAAGCGATTGTAAACGACGAGATTCATCGATTTAACACCATATTAAATTGTTAAAAATACTTCAATAAGCTCTGATTTACGCGCTACAAAACTCCTGTTCCGTTATTGCGTTTATGAAAAAAATTGATTAAAAAATTTTAAAAATTGAAGTTAAGCAAAAGCCTGTAAAACTGTCAATTTTTTGTAAATCCCGCCTTGCTCTATCAATTGTAAATGATTGCCTCGCTCCGCAATTTTCCCGTCTTCTATCACCACAATTTCATCTGCATTCTGAATGGTAGAGAGTCTGTGAGCAATTACAATAGAAGTTCTGTTTTGCATTAATCTAAATAGAGCCTCCTGGACTAATTTTTCAGATTCGGTGTCAAGCGCTGATGTTGCTTCATCTAAAATCATAATTGGGGGGTTTTTAAGAACTGCTCGTGCTATGCTGATTCGCTGTTTCTGTCCACCCGAAAGCTTCCCTCCCCCGTCGCCAATGTTAGTTTGGTATCCATCTGCTAGTTGTTCAATAAACTCGTGAGCATTTGCAATTTTCGCAGCTTCAACAACGGCTTCCACAGTGGGGTTTTCGAATCCTAACGAAATGTTGTTAAAAACAGTATCATTAAATAAAATTGACTGTTGAGATACAATTCCCATTAACCCTCGTAAATCTTTAATCTTAACATTTCGAATGTCCTCTCCATCAATCGTAATCGCTCCTTCTTTTGCATCATAGAATCGAGGCAATAAATCTACCATAGTAGATTTACCTCCTCCTGACTGTCCAACCAAAGCAATTGTTTTGCCTTTAGGAATGCTCAAATTAATGTTTGTCAGCACCTCTTTATCTTCATATGCAAAGCTCAAATTCTCAAACTTTAATTCGCTGTTAAAATTCTTTTTAGAATGAGCATTCTTTTTATCCTCAATTCTAACGTCCGCTTGAAGTATAGCGTCTATTCTTTCTGTTGAGGCTGCCCCTTTCTGTATGTTGTAGTATGCAGTTGAGAGTGATTTTGCCGGATTTAACAGCTGTGAAAAAATGATAATGTAACCCACGAAATCTCCACCGCTAAAATCAACATCTGGATCAATTACCATATTTCCTCCAAACCAAACTAAGGCTATCATCACCAATGATCCTAAAAACTCACTCATTGGCGATGCCAAGTCTCTTTTTAAATACATTCGTCGCATTATATTTCGGTAGCTATTGTTTAACGATGAAAACTTTTTATCTAGCTCACCTTCGGCGTTAAACGCTTTAATTATTCTTAAACCAGTTAGTGTTTCTTCCACATTGGAAAGTAACTCTCCCATTTTTTCTTGTAATTTTCCTGATGTTCTTTTTAGACTTTTGCCAACCTTGCCTATAAGAATGCCACTAATAGGAAGTAGTACTAATGAAAACAATGTCAATTCCGCGTTCATTCCAATCATTGCGAGTAGAAAAAGAATGATAGATATCGGATCCCTAAAAAGCATTTCCAACGAATTCATTATCGACCATTCTACTTCCTGAACATCGCCAGTTATTCTACTGATAATGTCACCTTTCTTTTCTTCTGAATAGAAAGCAAGGGGGAGAATTAGAATTTTAGAATAAATAGTACTCCGAATATCTTTCACAACTCCACTCCGAATATTTGCCATATAGATTCTAGACAAATAGCCGAATAAATTCTTTAAGAAAAACAATGAGACCACAGTAACACAGACAAATAAAAGTGCCCCTTTTTTACCTTGCTCTTCAATAAAAGGAGTCATCAAGTAACTAAACATTTCTTTTAAGTAATCGATTGACAGCTCAAATGTTGGTTTAATCAACACCAGATTAACCTCTCCGAACAGTAAATCTAGAAAAGGTATAAAAACAACCAAAGAAACAAGGTTGAGTATAATTGCAATTAAGTTAAATCCAACACTCAAAAAAGCATCGAATTTGTAAGGTTTTATGTACCTTAATATTTTAATTAAACTCTTCATAGCGTGACTTTATACATCTAAAACTTTCCAATTTTTGAAGGGGAAATAGTGCCTTCCTCCGTTCAAGTTTCTTTCTAAAAAAGAAATTAATCTATACTTTAACTTCTCGTGCTTAAACTTCTTTCTATCAGGGACTTTATTCGTGGTGTAGTTCAATTGTTTACCCCAATTAAAATCTTTCATTTTACTCAGCATTACCTTTGGATGTGTCCCTTCAAATTTAGGTAAACCTTTCAATGGTCCATAGTCAAAATCCGCCGATTGATCCCTGTAAATAGCCTCAACCTTAGCGGCTGATTTATACGCCGAATCCATTGCTTTTTTCTTTTTCTGCAAGAACAACGGAGGCCTAACCCAACCATAATGATAAACATATGCGTCTACTGTTGCAACATTAACAGGGTATGTATTCTCTATTTTTCGATAACTAAGTCCATCAAAGTTCTCAATTTTCCTGAACGACTGTGCATCTCCAAAAGAGTGAATTTGCGGCAAGTTACGGACAATCCGAACCTCATTCTGATACCAACCGTGATCGTTGATATAGTGGTTATAATCCGCAAAAAAATGTTTGTAATGAAAGAGCAATCCATCTACTTTGTTATTCTCTAATAAATCCTCGCAGCGTTTCTCAATTATCGGCAAATATTTTTCATGAATTACTTCATCTGCCTGAATGTAAAACAACCACTCTCCCGAACAATGTTCCTTAGCAATGTCCGTTTGATGAGCGTATTCCATTCCTTGAGGGTATTTATCTACATCCCACTTTGTATGAATAATCTTCAACTTGGAAGAATCAATACTCTCTAAAATCTCTAAGGTGCCGTCATCCTCATCACCTTTTCCCAGAACAAAGATAAATTCTTGACAGATAGGTAAAATCGATAAAATTGACTCTTTTATGGGGTAGTATAATTTAGAAGTATTCCTTCCAAAACTAAATCCGCTAATTTTCATGTGAGCAAAGAATTTATGCGAAATTAGTCAAATTAAGAAGTAACGAAGAAGCTTGCTTATGTAGTGCTTTGAATTATTAACTTTGTAAGCTATATGGAAAGCATTAGACAACAAAAAGTTTCTAGATTACTGCAACGAGAAATCGGCGAAATTTTTACCAAGAGACAAGTAACCTTATCTATTAACCTGATGATTTCAGTAACTCAAGTCAGGGTAAGTCCAGACTTAGGAATCGCAAAGAGCTATTTAAGCTTATTCCCATCAGACAAACGTGAAGAAGTAATTGCGGAGATTCGAAAACACTCCAAAGAAATTCGATATATTCTAGGGAAGAAAGTTGGCAAACAATTGCGGCATATTCCTGACTTGCAATTTTACCTAGACGACTCTTTCGATTACGCTGAAGAAATTGATTTGCTTTTAAAGTAGTCGTGTGAATCTGCCGTTTTACATAGCAAAGCGATACTTGGTGGCTAAGAAATCACAAAATGCTATCAACATTATTTCTTGGATTTCTGTTTTCAGCGTTGCTATTGGGACATTTGCGTTGGTTGTTGTTTTATCGGCATTTAATGGCCTAGAAAAATTAGTAGAGTCGCTTTTCGAATCTTTTGATGCAGATGTCAGAATTGAATTAAAAAAAGGGAAAACATTTGACGCCAATACAGTTAACTATTTAGAGTTAAACAAGGTAAAAGGAGTTGAAAACTACACAAGGGTCTTAAAAGAAGTTTGTGGGGTGCGCTATAAAGGGCAGCAAACCATTGTTCAAATCAAAGGAGTTGACGAAAGCTATCTTGAAATGAGCAACATTGGGAACACTATTGTGGAAGGCAGAAAGCTACTGAGTAAGGACAATATAAATTATGCGATTGTTGGTTATGGCATTGGATTACAATTGGGATTAACGGTAGAAACCGGAATAGAAAACATAACTATATACGCACCAAAACGCGGTAAAATTTCTAGCCTAAACACCATGAATTCGTTTTACAGAAAACAGATTTCGCCTGCAGCTATCTTCTACTTAAGTCCGGAATACGATAATAAGTACATTATCACTCCTCTTAAATTCGCACAAGATTTATTAAAGTATGATGACAAAATAAGCTCTATCGAAATTACTGCAGATGAGAAGGTAGATCTTGAAGACCTCTCTCAACGGCTAAGCACCTTTTTTGGAAATGATTTCTTAATCAAATCAAGATTAGAGTTTAATCAGCTACTCTACAAAACGAACCAAACGGAGAAATGGGTAACCTTTCTCATTTTGGTTTTCATTTTAATGATTGCTGCGTTCAATATTTTGAGCTCTTTGAGTATGCTTATCATAGACAAGAGAAAAGACATTACTACCCTAACCCACCTTGGTGCGACAAAAAAGCTCATTCGACAAATCTTTTTTTTAGAAGGTATCTTAATCAATTTAACTGGAGCTCTTTCCGGAATGATTTTCGGTGTAATAATTTGTTTGTTACAAGAACATGTTGGTTTAATAACCCTAGAAAATGGAATTGTAGATTATTACCCCGTCAGTTTAAACCCTTTAGAATTAATTTACATTTTAATCACCGTACTTATAATAGGACTTTTAACTTCTTGGTATCCGGTAAGAAACTTAACGAAAGCATAATTAGTTTGACGGTTGACAATAGTACAATTTTTCTTCAAGACTCTAACTCGAAACTGTCCGTTCTCTTTCACACCTTTTTAGTTAATATGTGAAATTCAATTGCCACCACCGTTAGTGCATTGATTACCTGTAAACAAGTATTCTGAAATAAACAAAGGAATGAGAGTGACTCCAAGTAAGGATTACTCGATTTTAACTAAGAGGCGAACCTCAACAATACAACTAAGCATACTAGTATTGGATTCAAAACATTCTTAATCCGAAATTCTGATTATACCAAAGCCATTTCTTCTCCAGTATACTTCAACTTAATTTCTTCGAAAACCTCTTTGATCACTTCATATGAATCCTGGGTTACCAATTTCATTCTGTGCTCCTTGAAGTTTGAAATACCTTTAAAATAGTTGGTATAGTGTCTGCGCATTTCATTAATACCAACGCGCTCACCTTTCCACTTCACAGACATTTCTAAGTGACGTTCTGCCGCACGCAATCTTTCAGCAATGGTTGGAGGGGCTAAGTGATTGCCTGTAGCAAAAAAGTGCTTTATTTCTCTAAAAATCCAAGGGTATCCAATACTCGCCCTACCAATCATTACCCCATCAACACCATAATCATTGCGCTTTTGTAGGGCTATTTCGGGTGAAGTTATGTCCCCATTTCCGAAAACAGGTATCACCATTCTTGGATTTTCTTTTACCGCACGAATTAAAGACCAATCTGCCTGGCCTTTATACATCTGCTGCCTAGTTCTACCGTGTATAGAAATCGCTTGAATGCCTACATCTTGCAAGCGCTCTGCTACTTCTACAATGTATTTTGTGTCTTCGTCCCAACCCAACCTCGTTTTAACAGTCACCGGCAAGTTAGTAGATTTCACAATTTCGGAAGTCATTTTTACCATTTTAGGAATATCCTGCAGAATTCCAGCGCCAGCTCCTTTACATGCTACCTTTTTTACCGGGCAACCGTAATTGATGTCAATAATATCCGGATTTGCTTTTTCCGTCAATTCCGTAGCTTTTTTCATGGACTCAATGTCATTTCCAAAAATTTGAATGCCCACCGGTCGTTCATATTCGAAAATATCCAATTTTTGAACACTTTTTACAGCGTCCCTTATCAAGCCTTCTGACGAAATAAACTCGGTATACATTAAATCTGCCCCTAACTCTTTGCACAATGCACGAAAAGGAGGGTCACTAACATCCTCCATAGGGGCGAGTAGTAAAGGGAATTCCCCAAGGTCGATATTTCCTATCTTTGCCACTTATCTAATTTTTTTACAAAGCTACCCAATAATCTATTTCTATTTTGAGCACAATTAATAGCAGATTTTCAAGAATACTAACGTATACTGCATTAACATTATCGTCGGGTTTTTTGTTTTCGTTGTTATCTTTTTTGGTAATTAATTTAATTAGTGGAATACCGTTCGGCCAAATTTCAACAGAGTTAGATAACTTAAATACTGAGTACAATATAAACTTAATTAAAGTGTTACTTTTTATGAATAGTTTTGGACTGTTCGTTCTTCCACCACTTACCTTTTGTTATATTTTTCGCCTTCCAATTATAGATTTTTTCAAATTAAATGAATTTCGAACTATTCGGTTATTTCCAGTATTATTTCTACTTTTTGTACTAGTTCTTCCCATCTTGAACTTCACAGTAGAGTGGAATAAACTTTTAAACCTTCCCGATTGGCTTTCCGATGTTGAAACTTGGATGAAAACTGCTGAAGATAGCGCTACAGAAAAAACTACCGCTTTATTACGAATGAATAGCTACACAGACTTATTTATCAACCTTATTTTAGTTGGATTACTCCCTGCAGTTGGGGAAGAATTAGCGTTTAGAGGGGTTATACAACAAACTTTAATTAAACACACCACAAATCCACATTGGGGAATTTGGGGTGCTGCCTTTATCTTTAGCTTTATACACTTTCAGTTTTTCGGGTTTTTACCTCGATTACTGTTGGGTGCATTCTTTGGATATTTATTCTTTTGGTCTAAGAGCTTGTGGCTGCCAATTTTAGGACACTTCATAAACAACGGAAGTGCAGTCTTGATTTCTTTCTACTTCAAAGACAATGGAATTGAAGAACAAATTGAACAGCTCGGAACAAGTGAAGAAACAAATTACATTCCTCTTATTTCTGTTACCTTGTTTTGTGGGTTACTCTATTATTTTAAAAAGCAATGCGATCGACTATTGATCTAGGTTCAACTGCGCTTTAAGATACAAGGGGGTATAAAAAACGGAATAGCATTGGGATTAATAAAGCCATAACGAGTCTTTTTTTAAGTGGATTTGAAGAAGAAATTTGGTTTTAATAAGTGGAATTGTCGAAGACTTTCATAGATATAAAACACACTCAAATATTCAATGAGAACAAAACCTGTTTGTCTATCTCACCATTCTCCTTGTGTATTCTAATCCACACAAAAATAGATTGTTACCTAACTACAAACCTCGTGTTACAGCTTTAATCCTTCTTGCTCTTGCTCCACATAAATACTTTATCGTTACCAACATATTCATCCAGATCCTTAGAAACTAAAATTGCAACAACATCAAATAAAGGCAGCAAACCAAAACCTCCACCCAAAGTTAAAGAATACACTACTGGTACATTCTCTTTTGTTCCTAAATAAATTCGATGAACCCCAAAATGACCTAAAAATAAAGCTAATAGAACTGCTTTTAGTTTTCTAAATTTAGGCTTCACAACAGTAGTTTCATCTATAGGCACACTTAAATCTATCGTTTCCAAAAACTCTGTCTGCTGTAAAATAGAAATATCTACTGCCTTGGTTGAAGCAAGCAAAGCAGTAGATATCCCAAAAAATATAAAAAGCACTAAACTTACAAGTTTACTTTGCATTGTTCATGTGTGCTGTGACTCTGTCCCAATCTACTACATTAAAAAAAGCGTTAATGTAGTCAGGTCTTCTGTTCTGGTAATTCAAGTAATACGCGTGCTCCCATACGTCAATTCCTAAGATTGGTGTTCCACCACAACCATATCCCATAACTGGATTGTCTTGGTTAGGCGTCGAGCAAACTTCTAGTTTCCCATCTTTTAAACAAAGCCAAGCCCAACCAGAACCAAACTGAGTTGCTGCTGCGTTGCTAAACTTTGTTTTAAATTCTTCAAAAGAACCGAAAGCTTCATTTATTTTTTCTGCTAACTCTCCCGCTGGATCACCACCGCCGTTTGGAGACATAATGTCCCAAAATAATCCGTGATTGTAAAATCCCCCACCGTTATTTCTAACGCCTGCCGACAAATTGTCTCCTGATAAAATATCCTCAATCGACTTTTCTGCATCAACAGTTCCTTCAATAGCTGCGTTTAATTTAGACGTATACCCCGCATGGTGCTTAGAATGGTGAATCTCCATTGTTCTAGCGTCAATATGTGGATCGAGTGCGTCGTAACTGTAATTTAATTTTGGTAATTCAAAAGCCATAATAATTTGTTTTTGTTCTATTTAATTTACTTTTCAAAGGTAAAAATCTTTCTAGTAATAAAAAAACCGGCAAATGTTAAACTTGTTTTATTAATACTTCTTAATTATCTACATTTGTTGTTAATTAACAACAAAAAAAAGATGAAAAAATTTTTAACACTATTTGCTGTAGCTGCTCTATTTTCGGCTGTAGCTTGCGGAGACGCAAAACAAGATGCTTCTAATGTTGAAGAAGAAGCAAAAGTAATGATGGATGACATGAATGCTGCAATGGAAGAAGTAACTGAAACTGCAGTTGATTCTACTGATGAAGCAATGGAAGCTGTTGAAGAAGTAATGGAAGAAGCTGTTGATTCAATAAAAGCTGAAACTGTTGACGCGGTGGAAGCTGAAACTGTTGATGCAGTAAAGTAGTTTTTACGTATTTCAAAAAACCTCCAAAAGTTTCAACTGAAATTCTTGGAGGTTTTTTTGTGCTAATTTTGCACCCATGAAAAATATTCTTGTTTTACCGTTCCTTTTACTCTCTCATTTTGTTTTCGGGCAGCTACTTTCTGGACCTATGATTGGACACCAAACACACATGGAAACAAAGATTTGGTTACAAACGAAGACTCCAATGTCCTTGAATGTTTACTATACATCTGAAGAAGATTCGGCTCTGAAAAAACTCCCACAGAGCATCATAACTGAAATAGAAAATTGGAACACGGTCACTATTAACTTTAACAGACTTGATCCAAATACCAGTTATTCCTACATCATAAAATCTGATGATACCTTGCTGATTGAAGGAACATTCAAGACTCCAGCTCTGCTAAATACGCTTGAATTATCTGACTTTAGTTTTGCCTTTGGGAGCTGCACCTACATTAATGAAAAAGCTTATGATCAAAGCGGAGAACCTTTTGGGAGACCTTTAGACATTATTAATACTATTGAACAGCAACACCCTAACTTTATGATTTGGCTAGGTGATAATATTTATTTGAGGAAAGGCGAATGGGGTTCGAAAACTGGAATATACAGACGCTACACCGATCTTAAATCAAGACCTGAATTACAGCGTTTTTGGAAAAGCATTCCCCACTATGCTATTTGGGACGATCATGATTTTGGTCCCAACGACGCAGATAGAAGTTTTATAAACAAGAAATTGGCACTTCAAGCATTTAAGGACTTTTGGGCAAACCCAAGCTACGGGATCAATGAACAGCCCGGTATTACTTCTAGTTTTACACATCAAGATGCTGAATTTTTTTTATTGGACAACAGGTACTTTAGAAGCCCTAACAAAAGAATAACAGGTGACCGACAAATACTTGGGGCAAAGCAAATTGAATGGCTAATTGATGCGTTAGTTAACAGTAAAGCTAGCTTCAAATTTATTGTTGTTGGCGGTCAATTTTTAAGTAATGCCGCGGTGTATGAAAATCACGCTACCTATCCAAAGGAGAGAGAGTTTCTATTAGAGCTAATCGAAAAAGAAGAATTAAAAAACATTGTTTTCCTTACAGGTGATCGCCACAAAACCGAGCTCAGTCAATTGACATTAAAAAACGGAACAACGCTATATGATTTTACCTCTTCCCCTATGGCTTCAAAAGCTTTCGACTCGAAAGACGAAGGAAATGACAACCAGGTTGAAGGAACTCATGTCGCAACCCAAAACTTTGGTACCATTTCTGTTTCAGGACAATATAACAATAGGGTACTAAAGCTTAGGACATTTGATTCAAAAGGCACGTTACTTTGGCAAAAAGAAATTGCAAAACAATAGTAGAACTTCCGCAGCCCTCTTTTTGTGTTTTATTTACTTTTAGAAAAACAAACTATGAACATTAAAATCGCCTACGTTGCACTTGCTTCTTCTGTTATACTTTCTTGCGGAACAGTAAATGAGATTATGAAAGGAGTTGAAGAGGTCTTAAACGAAACGACGGGAACAACCAACTCAATTCCTTCCAACCTGGAAATAGGAAATGGCTTGAAAGAAGCCCTAGTTAAGGGAGCATCTGATGGGGTTTTGAATCTTTCAAAAGCAGGGGGATACCTAGACAATGCTCAATTTAAAATTCCTTTCCCAAAGGATGCTGAAAAAATAGAAAGCACTTTACGTAACATTGGCCTTGGAAGCGAAGTCGATAAAGTAATTGTCTCTTTAAACAGGGCTGCAGAGGACGCAGTTACGCAAGCAAAGCCGTTATTTGTTAACGCAATTAAGCAAATGACTTTTACAGATGTTAAAAATATTTTAATGGGCGATAATATGGCAGCAACCAATTACTTGAAGGCAAAAACCAATTCTCAATTACAAGCAGCATTTAAACCTAAGATTCAAGCGTCACTAGATAAAGTGAACGCAACAAAATATTGGACCAATGTAATAAACACCTACAATAGATTGCCATTGGTAACTAAATTAAATCCAGACCTAAATTCATTTGTTACAGAAAAAGCTATTCAAGGTTTATTTACAAAAATCGCACAAGAAGAGGCTGCTATTAGAGGTAATCCGATACAACGAACTACAGGATTGTTAAAGAAGGTATTTGGCTATGCTGATAGTCAGAAATAATCAGAGTAAAATAGCCTTTATAGCAGGCTGACGTATTATTATAAAAACCCTCTCAAAAAATGATTTTGGGAGGGTTTTTGTTTTGTAAATTTTAGCTGTCTAAAAAGTTATAATTAGGGCTATTATATTTCCATTAGTTTAATCAGTTCTATAGCGTTTTTCGTAAGTAGAAAGCTAGTTTCATCAAAAGATGGCGCTCCAAAAGGAATGTCTTGTAAAACAGTAAATCCAAATGGCTCCTTCGGAATCCCAATCATGCTTTTATCCATCATGCCGTTCATGTTTATGTCTTGCATAAGGGTGATTGCATATTCACCTTTTGGAAACTTACCAAGGTCGATTACCATTGAAGTTCCTTCTACTTTTACGCTATATCCTTTAAGTGCCTTTTCACCTGTTTCTGGGAATCCGTCTTTTGAGTTAAATAACAATATACCTAAATTCCCTTTTTGTTCCTTTATTCCTTCTACTTTAATAGAAAGTTGATGCCCATCAGGTTTTTCTGAAAACCCAAAAAGCAGCACTAAACTTGTAAATAGAATTAAACTCTTCATGTTGTTGTTTAACACAAAGATAGTTGGAAATTTTACACTTTACTAACTGAAAAATTTACTATTCCATTCCACATCGCTGAAATTTTCGCGGATCATAAAGATAATCATGCAAGTAATCCCGCAGAGGGCAATAAAGCTATGAACAAACAAGAACATAAAAACATCGATACTTGTCGTCGGTATTGCAAGCGCAAACAAAAATGCCACTCCCATTAGTGTCCAAAATAAAGACATAAAGCTTCGCAATGGCGCGGCTAGCAAAGACCTAAATTTATTGAGCTCCCCTCCCCATTTGTGAATAAAATAGAACTTATTGTCCGATAATTGAAGGAACAGCAAAGGGTCAGAATCTTTATCCTCTAACTGGAACAATTTCTTAGGTGCCACTATTTTAAAACCATCAATTGGATGGCCAAGTTCTTTTTCCAATGCTTTAACTTTTAAAATCGCTTCTGCAGGAATTTCTCCGATAAATGCTTTTGAATCTAGAAATCGCAATCTGTACTTTACACAAATTTTCTTTATTTGTTCCAGATTATAAATGCTCTGCGGATTCAATTTAGACCAATCAATGTCCGGCTGTCCTTCTTGTTTGCCCTGTATTTTTTCAGAGATTATCGCTTCCTTTTCAATTTCATGATTTAATATATCCTGAACTTCGTCGAGAATGTCAACTTTAGATTTTCTTTTGATTCTTTCAAGTTCTGCTTGTAAATCAACCGTGTTAAAATTCATCTTTTTAATATTAAAAAGTTAGTAACCTAAATTGTTTGGCAAAATGGCCCTTATTGGTTTGATTGATTTAGAGAGGTTATTATAAAAATAACCAACAAATGCTAACGATGTTTAAAAATTAAAAATTAATTCGCCTTGAGCTCAATGTATGCTCTCAAATCTTCTAGTTGCTGGTTACTCATTCGTTCTTCAGTATACAGTGGCATATATCTAGGCTTACCTTGCCCCGCATAAGTCCCCTTACGCACAATGTCGTATAAATTGTAGTCCGTTTTCTTACCGATACTTCTTTTAAATTTTTGAAAATCAAGCTTGGAGTTGGTGAATGTCATTCCTGAAACACCCCCCTCTTGATGGCAAGACATACAACTCAATTCATAAATTAGCCTCCCATTTTCGGGGTTTCCTAGTTTTACATCTTCATATCCTAAATCTTGGCGATTTGGTGAGTGTCCAAAAGTTGCTGGTGATTTTTGAGCGTACAGTTCTTTAAACCAATCAATTTCTATCAATTCTTTCACCATGGTTTTTTCTAACGTCACCTTTTGTTCGGCAGAAAGATCAAGGTCTTTAACTTTTAACTGGTTGTCCCAGAAATAGGCTAAAATTGCTTCTAACTCCCAGTCTTCCAAATACCTTCCTGAAGAGCAAACCTTCGCACACAGCTGAGTTGATTCTGCTAAACTACTTTTGGCAGTCTTCACCAAATCACCGTACTTTTTATAGTAGTCGTCGTTGTACCAGCTTTCGCGATTGGCAATTCCATAAAAAGTACTTCCCTGTAAAAATTTTAATCCTTTTTCTTTTGCATACTCCAATCGGGCTTGAGGATCAAATGAAGCTACACTGGGATCTTCTTGAACAGAGCTATGACAGGAGGTGCAGGTATAAAATCGGCTTATGTATTTAGATTTTCTGCCATCTGGACCAATCGTTCTACCTTTAAAAACCAGATCGTTTCCTTGTTGGATTTGCTCTGGTTTTGCATTTGGCCTAGCATGCTTCGGAAGCTCTTCGCCATTGGCCAAAAGAACTTCAGAAACGGTTAATTCATCGCTTATTTTTAAAGCCGGTAACTTAAGAGCAAGCGCCATAACTAGACAAACCGCTGATGCTAAAAACACTATTAAATATTTCATTTCCCTGTTTTTTAAACTAACTGTAACGTGCAAATATTTAACTCAAAATAAATTCCAGTACACTTCGAAGGCAACTCTCGTTTTCCATTTCAGAATTCCATACTCTTCACCCCAAGATTCTCTATTTGTACTTCCTTCCTTTTACTTGAAAATTTCTTGTAATGTTAAAGCCTAGCATAATGTCTCCCTGACTCCACTCCCCGTAAGTTTCAGAAATAAAGAATTTCTCAATCATTCCTCTAGAATTTCCTATATGCAATTGAAATACGTGGTGCTTCGTGGCAATGTCGACTCCTACTGCTAATGAATTTGTATTGGCATCTGAAAGCTGATCAGGTATTGCGATATAGTATTCCGCTTTCAAACTCAACATCTGGGTTAGTCGAAGTCGACCTGCAGTACCAACAGAAAATATGTCGTTGCTAAACTCTTTGGTTGGAACTAAATTACGGTGTAAATAGGTTGGCATAACCTGAATGGAAAATGCATCTCCAAACTTTTTTGCAAGTAACAATTGATGTGTGTAGGAAAACCGGAGCTTTCCCTCTATTTCTTGGTTTGCAGGGCTTTTTAAGGTGTTATAATCGGATGTACTTAACCACGTTAATGAAATAGGCGACCCTCCGCCTGTATTTTGTGTTAACAGCCTTGCTTTTACAAAACCATCTATTGTTTTTTGAAAAGAACTACGCCCAATTCCTATGGTAATTTTATCAGTAATTCCATAATCGAATCCCATTCGAATGGTAGATTGATCTAATCCAAAGAGCTGGTACAATCCACCATTGAGCAAACCAAAACGGTGCGCAATAATAAATTTCATAGAACCTTCTTTGTTGGTTTCAACAGAATGTCCGTTTACGACCCTAGTGTCGTCAAACGTTTCGCTAACATCCTCCTGCGAAAACACTGCTACTGAACTAACAAGCAATATCGCTAGTAGACTTTTTTTCATAGGGTACATTTAATGTAAATTAGTCTAATTATTTTTAGCCCCTTCTGTTATCCAAGTTGCTATTAAATTCTTTTGATTTTGGGGCAAAGGTCCGGCTTGAGGCATCGTTCCTGCACTAACTCTCGCATTAATACTGGTTTTAGACGCATCTATCTGATTGTAGGTTAGTAGAGTTGGAAAGATTGCATTCGCAGCATGACAACCTGGGGTAGCACAGTTTGTGCTAATTAGCGGAGCAATGTCTCTTTGAAAAGAAACGGTTAAACTGCCAGTTGTGTCGTTGGGGAATAAACCCTCCTCATTCTCAGACTCACAAGAAAATAGAAATAAACTTAAAAAAATAAGACTGCAGTATTTCATAATTCAAAATAATAAAGTTAATAAAGTTAGAAATGATAATTAATGATAATAAAAAACAACATAATTTACGCTCGCTCTAATGTAATTACACTTATTTCAGGCAGTATACCCACTCGGCCAGGATAACCAAGGTATCCAAAACCCCGGTTTACATATAAATACTGTTCTCCAGATTGGTACAACCCCGCCCATTCATCATAAACATATTGAACAGGGCTCCATTTAAAGCCAGGAATATCTACTCCAAATTGCATTCCATGGGTGTGCCCCGAAAGCGTTAAATCTATGTTTTTGTGTTTGAGTAGCACCTCCGCTTGCCAATGGCTGGGGTCATGCGATAAAAGTAGGTTCACCGACGACTCGTTCAGCCCTCTCATTGCTTGATCTAACCTTCCGTACTTCGGAAACCTTGCTTTTGCCCCCCAATTTTCTACCCCAATAACGCCTAATTTTTCGCCATCTACTTCAATGACCTTGTGCTCATTCATCAGCAAATTCCAACCCATATTTTTATGAATTGTTGCTAAGTCAGCTAAATTCTTTTGTTTTTGCGCAGGAGTTTCCCACTGAACGTAATCCCCATAATCGTGATTTCCAAATACGGAGTATACCCCCAAAGGAGCATTTACTTTTGAGAAAATACTGCCCCATTCTTGCATTTCGGTTGCTTTATTATTTACCAAATCTCCAGTGAAAAAAGCCAAATCGACTTTTTCGTCCGCGAACATCTGCACGCCTCCCTTTACTGCCGTTTTATTCCAAAAACTACCAGAGTGTATGTCTGATAATTGACCAATCCGCAAACCCTCCAAACCTTTCGGTAAATTCTTCACCGGTAGTTTTATTCTTCGCACTCTATAATCATGCGCCCCACTAACAATTCCCCAACTTAACGATACTATGGGCGCTGCAGCAACAACTAAACCAGTGGTTGCCAAAAACTTTGATCGAGAAATTCCTTCTTCTGCAGCCTCCAACCTAGGGTTGGCTAGCTTCATTACAATCCAACGAAAAAAGCGTTGAATATCGTCGATAAATACAAACAACCCGAGAAACAACTTTGCGAGAACATTAATAAAAACAAAAGACATTAACATAGTTCTTGCGTGCTTTCCTAATCCATCGGGATTGCCAAAATTATATACTACTATCGAAATGATAACTAGCGATGTAAAGGAAAAATATATGGTTTTTATAACTTTTTGAATACCTTCTGATTGGTTTGATGTGATGGTTTTTATAGCTTGAAAAGCATAGTAATCTATGAGTAGAAAAACAATACTAAAAATGGTGACAAACAAAACTCTATTCATAATGACAAAGGAAGTAGTTTAAACGCTTGTTTGTTCACTAAGTTCTTCTAATTTTACATCGCAAATTCTAAAAGATATTAAAATGAAAAAAATAGAGCAATATTCAGGCATATTCACAGATTTAGCGTTACAATATGGTCCTAAGCTTCTTGGAGCATTAGTTACCCTTATTGTTGGTCTATGGGTAGTGAATAAAATTAGTGCCTTCTTTAATAAAACATTAGAAAAAAGAGACATAGATCCTTCTTTAAGACCGTTCTTAGGCAGTATGGTGAGTGCTCTTTTAAAAGCATTTTTAATTACCTCTGTGTTAAGTATGATTGGCATTGAAATGACCTCGTTTGTCGCTATTCTTGGTGCTGCAGGTTTAGCTGTAGGTTTAGCGCTCTCAGGAACGCTGCAAAACTTTGCTGGGGGTGTTATTATTCTTATATTAAAACCCTTTAAAGTGGGTGATTTTATTGACGCTCAAGGATACTCTGGATCTGTTTCTTCCATCCAAATATTTAACACTATTCTTAAAACTCCAGACAATAAAACCGTTATTATTCCAAATGGAAGTTTGTCTACAGCTGCGTTAATAAATTATTCAACCGAACCAACAAGAAGGGTTGACTGGACTGTTGGTATTGGCTATGGAGATAATATTGATAAAGCAAGAAAAATTCTTCTAGATATTTTAAATTCTGATGAAAGAGTCTTTAAAGATCCTGCACCATTTATTCAAGTTTCTGCTTTAGCTGATAGTTCAGTAAACCTTGCTACGAGAGTTTGGGTAAATGCAGCAGATTATTGGGGAGTATTTATGGATACAAACGAGAAAATTTACAACGAATTCAACAAGCAAGGAATCAACATACCTTTCCCACAAATGAACGTTCACATGCACAAGTCAAACTAAAAACATTAACTATTAACACAATTCAAACAATAAAAAAATTATTACGCTGGAATGTGCTCTTTTATTCAAGTTACGAATTAAGATAGGAAGTAAAAAAATTTTAGAACGAAAACTATAAGAAATTCCGTTTCAACTCCAGAAATTGGGCCGCTGTGTTTTAATTAATAGGTAGCCAATTTATATATCAATCATAATTTATTCAACACTGCTGCTTTGGTCGAGATGCTATTGCATAACAAAAAGACAAAAGCCTCATACTTTAATAAGTATGAGGCTTTTGAAAATCATCAAACTACCAATTAATGTGATAGGATTATCTTTATCATTTTATCCCCATATTTAAAGAAGTACACACTTTTTTCAAGATGACTAATATCTATAAGGGTCTTTCTATCTTTGATTTGAAATTCCTGGACTAATTGACCTGTTAAGTTATAAACTTCAATCATTGACCCTATTTCGGGTTCTCCTCTTAGTTCAATATAAAGATTACCTGCAGTTGGATTTGGGTAAATTGTATATTTAGCGCTTATACTTCTTTCAAAAATACCTGTAATAGTAATGATAACATTTTCACAAGCAGAAGTATCAGTACAGCCTCCTTTGTCTATTATAACTGCATAATTACCGCTCATTATTGGGAGATAGCCTTGATTAGTAGCTCCTGCAATAATTGCATTATTGCTGTCGCAATTAATCCACTGGTAACTAATTGCATTAGCCTCATTGGACACTAAAGAGTCATTAAAATTAGTAATGGTTAAATCTAAGGTATCTATGGCTAAATTCAATGTAAGCACAGAATCACACCCTAAAGCATTCGTAATAGTGTCAGTATACGCACCACTGGTTGTATACATCATATTGTTCTGATTCCAAGTATAGCTATCACAAGACGTAACTGACGAACTAGAAGCAGTTGAATTGTTGATAGTTAAATTCAGTGTAAGCACAGAATCACAACCAAAAGCATTCGTGATAGTGTCAGTATACGCACCATTGGTTGTATACGTCATGTTGTTCTGATTCCAAGTATAGCTATTACAAGAAGAGATGATTATACTTGATATCAATAACGACGGTTCTGTAATGGTTATGTTAGCTGTCGATACACAGTTATTCCCATCCGTAACAGTCACTGTGTGCGTTCCTGCTATTACTCCTGTAATACTTGCTGTAGTTGCAGCATTGCTCCAAAGGTAAGTGTAAGGTGTTGTTCCTCCTGTTGCACTAGCTATTGCTGATCCATTTGAACCGCCATTACAGCTAATGTTTACAGTTACTGCTGATGATGATGCCAACGCAGCAGGCTCAGTGATTGTTACACTTGAAGTACTCATACATGAATTTGCATCTGATATCGTTACCGTATACGTCCCCGCTACCACTCCTGTAATACTTGCTGTAGTTGCAGCATTGCTCCAAACGTAAGTGTAAGGTGTTGTTCCTCCTGTTGCACTAGCCGTTGCTGATCCATTTGAACCGCCATTACAGCTAATATTTGTATTTACTGCTGATGATGATGACAATGCAGCAGGCTCAGTGATTGTTACACTTGAAGTACTACTCGTACATGAATTTGCATCTGATATCGTTACCGTATACGTCCCCGCTACTACGCCTGTAATACTTGCTGTAGTTGCAGCATTGCTCCAAACGTAAGTGTAAGGTGTTGTTCCTCCTGTTGCACTAGCCGTTGCTGATCCATTTGACCCGCCATTACAGCTAAT